>CAWGZO010000001.1:0-1730934 GCA_963827145.1 uncultured Actinomycetota bacterium
TCGGGATCGGCCACCCACCAGGTGTGCGCGCCCTGCAGCAGGGCCTTCGTCTGAGCCTTGACCTGTTCGCCGCCCTCGCCTTGCGCGAGCGCGATGGGCAGCGCCACGATCACGTTGGTCCGCGCGGGCGGGCGATACTGCGTCAACGCGCCATACAGCAGGGCTTTGGTCTCCGGGCCGGTCATGCGATCGAGGTCGAGATTCTCGACGGGCCGCCCCACCTCGTGCGCGCCGGGGCCGACGTAGTAGTCGCCCATGTCCGGTGTGGATCAACAGCGGCCTGGTCTTTCGCCTGGCTGGCGCGCTTGAGGCCGCCCGCCGCCCACTGGCTGACGGCCTGCGTGCCGTTCGTGGCCACCAGCGAGTGCAGCACGACGCTGCCTTTGGGGCCATACAGCCGGGTATTGCCGAAGCCGGCATCGAGGGCGATGAAGTCGGTCAATTTGTCGCTCATGGTAATGCCTCCGCGTGAAAGATTACGCCCGGTCGGTGGGCGCCCAATAGATGTTTTCCTGGAAACAGGTCGACCGCGCTGGTCACAAACCGTTGCCAACCCGTTAGCGTGGGTGGCGGCGCACCGAGGTCAACCACAAACTCGATCCAGTCCTGTCGGTACACGGCGACTACCGGCCGTTGCACAGCCGCGCTCAACTGCACCGTCAGCCGGTAGCGGCGCAGGGCCTTCACCAGTTCCGGCGACAACGCGCGCGTGTCGATCTCGGCGACGAGATATCGCTCGTTGTGCAAGGCGACGCGGCGAAAACTCAGTGCGTGATCGCGCTCGACCAACCCCAGTTGATCAAGTGTCAGCAGGATCGCGCCGCTGATCTGGTAGGCCTCAGTCAAGCGCCGCGAGCGTGGCCGGCGCAGGGCCGGGAGTTTAATAGGCCACGGCATGGAAGGCTTGTTCCAGATCGGGTGCAGCGGCCGAGTCCAGAATGATGTCGATGTGACCGACGCGCGGCGCGGTCTGGCCCGTGGCCGCATCGATGACCAGCAGTGCGGCCGTTGACGCCCCACCGCCCATCGTCGGACTCATCGGCTGTGGCCGGCCCAATTGCCACCACTGCCGCTTGAACCAGCGACCCAGCAACAATAGCGCGACGAGGATCACGGCCAGACCAAGCACGCTCACGACGACGGACAACGCAGTTGACACGGTTGTTCTGGCGAGCCTCAAGTGAGGCATTGGCGACGCGGGTCGCTTCCAGACCGGCATACACAGGTGTCCCCACCGCCTCGGCATCGCGCTTCTCGGCCGTAGCTTGCAGTGCGACTGCTGAGCGTGTCGCATCAAGTGCGCCCTGCGTCGCACGGGACTCCAACGCCGTGCGGGTGCGAGTCGCTTCAACCGACAGTGCCTCGCGCGTTTGTTGACCGCTGATTTCCAGCGCGGTGCGCGTCTGCTGCGCGATGACCGTGGCCTGCAACACAGCCGCATCCACCGTGGCTTGCTGGGCCGCCAAACGGGCCTGCTGCGACTGGCATCCGCCGTCGCTTGAGCATAGGCCGCCGCCGCCAGGGACTGAGCCGCCGCGGCCTGGGCTTGTGCGGCCGCCGCTTGCGCTTGCAACCCAGCGGCCGCTTGCGCTGCGCCCGCTGCCGCTTGTTGCTGCTGATAGGCGGACTGCGTCGCCATGGCATTGGCCGTCGCTTGCGCACGGAGATAGTCAACCAGGCCCGGCGTGGCCGACTGCGCACGCAGTGGGCGACCGGCCGGCGTGATCAGCATCAGGCTTATGACGACCAGCCCGTATAGCGCCAGACAGAGTTGAGTGCGTCGATTCATGGTCGGCCTGCTTTCACCTGCATTACATGGACGGCGGCAGTCAGCATCACCGTGCCGTCGCGAAGTTGGGCGAGGAAATCAGCCGTCCGTTTGCGGGCGCGAATTGCTGCGTACAGTCCCGATTATGATGGCCAATGCCCTCAGTGTCGACGCAATCGCCAGGCCGGCAGGCACCCCCAGTGATGTATCAGGCCGACCAGGCCACCGACCAACACCATGTTCAGCAGGTCAGCATAGCATGGCGCACCCCCGATCGAACGGTTGACCGTAGCACTTGCCACAACGCAGCCAGCCAGATCGCAACCGAGTAGGTGACGGACGGCTGTGGCACTGATACCAACGGTCCGGCTTGAACGGATAGTGCGCCTCGCCAGATGAGTTCGGCCTGCAGCGCACGATCCAGCGGACGCCACACCACCGCATGCCCCAACAACATTCCGGCCGACAGGCCGAGCATGAAACACACCAGTTTGAGCAAGAGCCAAATTATTTCCAGCATTTGCAGTTCATTCATGGCTGAGTCCTCGTCACGGGTTGTTTCGGTTCCGGTAGCAGCCTGGGCCATTCATTCGTTACCTCCACCTGAATGACCAGCCCGGGTGCGACAATCGCGCGCCCATCAATCTGCGGATCACGTTCAGAATCCGCTGCCGCCTGGTTAAGGGCGCTTCGTGAGTAACCATGACTTGCTTGAACATCGTTCCCACCTCAGATTCACGGCTTGGCTACATCGTTCACCCCATAAATCCGACTAGATCAGGCTCAATCCGGTTAATCCGGTTAATTCGGTTGGGCCTTAATCCGGTAAATCCGACCCTCAAAATGCCTGTCGGATTTACCGGACTGACCGGATTAAGGTCTTCCTGGGGATTCGTCCGAAAAAATCCGCTCGACTATTCGGCGGCCTTTGCGAACACCATCCTCGTAGATGACCTCGGTCAACCAGCCAGCCTTGACCCAGGCTTTGGCGATGTTTTCGACTCGATCTCGCGGTAGGCCGGTCGCATCCGGGATGTTGCTTTCACCCCGCACACGAAACCAGCCGGCTGCCGCCTGCGCCGCCTGCACCATGCGCCGCTCATCGGGGGTCAACCGAATGGTCGGACGAGTGGCTGCCGTCGTGATCGGCGGCACAGCGATGGTGACATCGGTGCGCACTGTGTCCGTGCCCATCGCCTCGCGATCGGCGGGAGAAACTGATCGCGCGGAGATCGATCATCACCGCTTGTCCAGGTAGTAGGCTGGCATCTTGCCCTCCAGGGTCAGGCCGTGCCCCGGCTGATCGATCAACTCCGCGCCCGGCCGGAACACCACCGTGCGGCTGATCTCCGGCGCGCCACCCGGAAGCAGACGCGCGTGGTGATTTGATCGCGCATCGGCCCGACCAGATCGGCGTTGATCGACTGGCCGGTGAAGATCAAGTTGATGCCGAACTTGCGGACTTCGGTCGCCATCTGAAACGCCAGATGCGCCAATTCGCCCTTCGCGGCCATTGTCCTGATCGCAGGCCGTCGAAAATTCGTCAAAGACCGCGACGATGCGCGGCAGGCGCTGTGCGGGCTCGACCGCGGCGTTGTATTCGTCCAGATCGTCGGGATAGACGCCCCGGCGTGCAGCGCCGCATACTGTGCCTGGCGCTGGTCCTTCAAGCCCCGGATGATCTGCATCCGCTCGATGTACTCGACCGGGCTGTGACCGATCGGGGCCAGCAAGGCCGGATGGCCGCGCAGCATCGGGAAGGTGTTGTCGTGCAGGTCGCCGAGGCACCGGGCGGCAGCCATCGGCCAGCGCCTCGGCGACGATGACGCGCAGCATCGACGTCTTGCCTGCGCCCGTCATGCCCACGATCAGGCCGTGGCCGACTGCGTCCCACGGCTTGACCACTTCGCGGCCCGGCTGATCGAGACCCAGCCGCACCTGGCCGGGCAGATGACCGGGATAGGCGAGCCGGCACCGGGCGGCGTTGCGATAGCCATCAATGCGTGGCAATCAGTCGAAAGCCGGTGTGGTTGGAATACCGCACCGGCACGCCCTTCAGCGCCGTGCTGATCTGATGCAGAAATCCGCGTCTTCGTATGCCTCCAGCTTCTCCCCGACCGGCTGCGGGAAGATCGAAATAGCGTAGGTGCGGCCGTTGCGCTGCGCCACAGCACATCGCGGATGTCCGGCATAGGCAATTGGCGCGCGGCGCACGTTGCTCGAACGCGGCCATGAAGTGATGGGCCTGGGTAAAGTGCTGCGGCGTAATCGTCATGTTAGCCCTCCTGCGGTGCAGCCAGCAGATACTGATCCACTTCATCCAGCCAGCCTGACACCGGTTGTTGCGTGCCGCTCACAGTAGCGATGGTGTACGGGTAATTGACGGTTGCGGCGGGCAGCGCAGCCAGCGGCTCAGCCTCCGGGCCGTCCATTTCCGGCCACTGGCCAGTCACCGCGGCCACACCGAGACCCTTCTGATGCTTATGGGCTTCCAGCCATGCATACGCTTTGAATTGATCGGGCAGATTGAGCGCGCCGATCGCCTCGCGCACCTCCTTGCCATCCGTGGTCGCATACGGCCCGATTAACTGTGACAGATTAATCACCTGCTCTTCACCGGTGGGTAGCCGTCGCACGATCGACAGATCAATTCCATCCGGCCCGTAGCGCAAGGCCGAGGCCCGCAAGTCCAACGCCCGTGTTCCTGCCTGCAAGCCGCGCCGGCTGTACCACACGCCGAAGACCAGCCCGGCCCCCAGCGTGCCGATCAGTAACGCGTCCAAAATCGGCGCGCCCACGGCCTTGACTTGTGATCGCCCCAGATCGCCGCTGGCGTCGATCGCGGCCTTCGTGGCCGCTACATCCGCGGCGACCAGCGTGGCGCTGATGAGCTCTGGATTGCACCGTCGCCTGACCGGCAAAGGCCTGCGCCGTAGCCTGTACACCGAGTGCGGCCTGCGTTGAGGCGGCGTTGATCATCACCGCGCTGCGGTGTGGCCTCGATCGCTTGCGCACCCCGGATGGCCGTTCAGCGTGGCCTCAGCCCCGCCCTGCGCGGCCCGACAATTCGGCGCATCGGGCTGCGACAGGAAGCAGGGATCAGCAGCAGCTCGTCAACACGGCGAGCGCCAGTCCCAGGCCAATCGAGCAAGTCGCGATCCCTGTTCGGCGGTTCATCTCAAAAGCCCCAATAGCGTGCCCGCGATTTGCGGCGAGTCGTGCGCCTGGTCGTCGCCGCCGCTGGCGGAGCGGGCGACTGATCGCGGCGTGGCATATCGATGACCGTGTTCTGGCGCGGTTGCCAGGCGGGTGTCTCAATGGACGTTGGCGGCAGACTCGGCTCAATCGGCGGCGGCACGGCAGCAGCGGGCGCAGCCATTCGCGCAACTCCGGGTTGCGATTCAACATGGTCAGCAACGCGAAGACACCTCCAAACACGATCACGGTCAACTGGAATCAGCGCGCCCAGCAAACCACCGAGCAAGTTGCCCAGCCCACCGAACACACCCGGTGCGATCGCGCCCACCGCCAGTGCCCCGCCGACGATCACCACCAGCCGTGAACGCAACAGCGACCGGGCCGCCAGCACGACGACGATCAGCAGGACGACCGCACCGATGACCAGAGCGGTGAGCATTTGCGAGTCCAGGTCGAGCCAACGGAGTATGTCCACGGCGGGATCCTTGCCGAATGTGTGCTAAGTGTCTAATGGCGCGAAACCGCGTGAGCCACGAATTCCTGCCGGGCCTAGGCCAGAATGTCGCTGCCCGCGAAGCCGTGTTTCGGACTGCTGCGCAACGTCGCCAGATGGTCAGGTGCGATGAAAGCCGCCTGAAAACGAATTGTGCCCGGCCCGGTCACTGCAACGAAGTCGCCGCGCCCCGTCAGTTTCTCTGCGCCGGAGCCTGATACTGCGCTAACGTCTGTTCAATCTGATTGGCCTGGAGTTCCAATGCGTCGCGATTCATGTCCGTGCCCTCCTTCGAAGGTCGAGCCTCTTTATCGCTTCATTTGCTGCGCAAGTGATTGCAACCGCGCGATTTCGTCGTGACTGACAGTGAAGCGGCCGCTGGCATCTTCGACAAACAAGCCGGCATCGCGCAAGGCTTTGCAGGCCGAGCGGTACCGGGAAATATTGGCCGGGTTGACCAGCCCCTTGCCCTCGGCTATCTCGGCCGGCGCAAAGGCCGCTCGATAACAGAGCCGAAAAGCCCGCGCCACAAACGGCGCCGTACTCTTGCCCACGGCCGCTCTGGGCCCTGGTGATCCTGCCCGCGACGGCTGGCAGATCCAGGACCTGTGATACTTCGTCAGCAGGTTCCACTGCGGGCCGATCAGCCGGCTCTGATCTGACAGACGGCCCGCGGCGCACACGGGACGACGCCGGCTTTGAGTGGGTGACCCGTGGCGCACGCAATAGAGATCGCCCGGTTCGTGCGACCGCTGTCGGGCACGCGCACGTTCACATCGAGACCCCACTGGTAGTAGATCATCAGCCGCTTGTTGTGTCGCGAATATCGTCCCGGCGTCATCAGATGTGATGCTCGCCCGGGTGATCGTCGCCAACCACTTCATACGCCAGTCGGCCCAGGCGCTGCCCGGCTTCCATGCCACTGCCATACAGAAAACTCAATTCGATTACGCGGCGCACTGAATCGACGCGCGCCTTTTTCCCGGCATCGCCTCGCTCGGTCACAAAGGCGTCTCGACCTTCGGGGCGCGTGCGATGGCGCAACCGCTGCCGGGCTTCACACAGACGAACTGCCATGCTGATATCATCGCCTGGAAGAGCGGAAGAGGGTTTGCTGGCGTGGGTCGCGTTCTGGACGATGTCATCGCGCATTTGAAAGCGCGCCGCGCCCGCACGGCGGATGCGGACGAGCCGACCGGCCTCCTGACCCATCATCTCGTGCATGATGCGGCGAGCTGGCAGTTCCTCGATGCGTTCTTCGACCGGCTGAGCCGCCGGCCTTGTGTGCGCTGGCTCTCGCCACAGACCGCGTTCGGATGGCCTGCCGCCTCTCGCGTGGCCGGATAGCGGCATGCAGAACCTCCTCGACGTCCAGAACCTGTCGATCGAGTTCGCGACCCCGGCCGGGCCGATCCATGCCCTGCGCAATCTCTCGTTCCGCGTCCGGCCGAAATCCTCGATAGCGCTGGTGGGCGAGTCGGGCTCCGGCAAATCGGTGTCGGCGCAGGCGATCATGGGGCTGCTGCCGCGATCGGCGAACATCACCAGCGGCTCGATCATCTTCCGCGATCCCAAAAAGGGCACCGAGATCGACCTCGCCAAGCTCGACGTGCGCGGCACCGAGTTCCGCAGCATCCGCGGCGGACGCATTTCCATCGTGTTCCAGGAGCCGATGACCTCGCTGTCGCCGCTTGCACCGGGTCGGCGGCCAGATCCAGGAGGCGCTCGAGCTGCATGCCGACGTCAGCGGCGCGGCCGCCCGCGCGCGGGTCATCGACATGCTTCGGCTGGTGCGGTTCCCCGATCCGGAGCGCGGCTACAAGAGCTATCCGTTCGAGCTGTCGGGAGGGCTGCGGCAGCGCGCCATGATCGCGATGGCGCTGGTGTGCCAGCCGGCGCTGCTGGTCGCCGACGAGCCGACCACCGCCCTCGATGTCACCGTGCAGGCCCAGGTGCTCGGCCTGATGCGGATCTGCAGCAGCGAGCTGGACATGTCGATGCTGATCATCACGCACGACATGGGAGTCGTCGCCAACATGGCCGACGAGGTGGTGGTGCTCTATCGCGGCGAGGTCATGGAGTAGGGCGATGCCGACGATATTTTCCGCGATCCGCGCCATCCTTACCTGAAGGCGTTGATGGCCGCCGTCCCGCGGATCGATGCCGACCCGGCGACCCGCCTGATGCCGCTGTCGACGCCCGACGAGGCCAGAGCGCGCCGCTCGCGCCGCTCAGACCGCGACCGGTGATCCGCCCCGATGCGCCGGCGCTGCTGACCGTCGACCGATCTCGCCAAGCGCTACACGATCCATGCCGAGAGCTTCGGTCTGAAGTCGACGCAACGCCCGCACCGTCAAGGCGGTGGCCGGGTCAGCTTCGCCGTACGCAAGGGTGAGTGCCTGGGGCTGGTCGGCGAGACCGGCTGCGGCAAGACCACCGTGTCCAAGATGATCGTCGGCGCGGTCACCTCCGACAGCGGCAGCATCGTCTATCGCACCGACGACGGCGACGTCGACCTGGCTCGATGAATGATGCGGCGCGCCAGCCCTATCGCCGCCACCTGCAGTATATCTTCCAGGATCCGCACGGTTCGCTCAACCCGCGCATGACGGTGCTCGACCTCATCGCCGAGCCGCTGAGGGTGCAGGGCATCGGCGACAAGGCTGCGTCGCGAGCGGGCCGCGTCATGGAGCTGCTCGACCTGCGTCGGTATCGATCCGCGCTTTCTCAACCGCTATCCGCACAGCTTCTCGGGCGGCCAGCGCCAGCGCCTCGGCATCGCCCGCGCCCTTACCCTGTCGCCGGAGATGCTGATCCTCGACGAGCCGGTCTCGGCACTGGACGTGTCGACCCAGGCGCAGGTGCTCAACCTTCTGAACGATTTGCGGTCGACGCTCGGCCTCACCTATCTGTTCATCTCGCACAACCTGGCCGTGGTGAACTACGTCGCCGACCGGGTGGCGGTGATGTGCGCGGGGCGGCTGGTCGAGATCGCGCCGCGCCGCGAGCTGTTCGCCGATCCGCGCCACCCCTACACGCGGGCGCTGCTTGCCTCGGCGCCGTCACCCGATCTCGAGCACCAGCTCGATTTCGCCGCCATCAGGGACGGAGCCGCGACCGATCCGGCCAATTGGCCGCCGCCCGTTCGACGAGCCGGCCGGCGTACAGTGCGCGCTGATCGAGGTCGGACCGGGCCATTTCGTTCGAACCCATGTGGACGTCAAAGTGAAGGAGCTGGCGTGATGCGAGCGTGGTTCCGGCTACTGGCGGTTGCCGCGATCGTGGCAACGAGTTTTGCGAGCGCCGCGGCTCGGGCCCAGTTGCCGGCTCTCGTCGATCCGCCGATGTTCGCCGAGGCCGTGAAGGCCGGGAAGCTGCCGCCGGTCGAGCAGCGGGTCCCGCTGGAGCCCTCGGTCGTGACTTTCGACGGGACGACCAGGGTCATCGGCCGGCACGGCGGAATGATAACGCAGCTGATGGAGCGCTCGAGCGACATCAAGCGAATGTCGGCGTTCGGCTATACCCGCCTGGTCGGATACACGCCGGATTTCCGGCTGCAGGCCGACATCCTGAAGTCCTACGAGGTGAAGGAGGGCCGCGAATTCACGTTCGTGCTGCGCAAGGGCCATCGCTGGTCGGACGGCCAACCCTTCACCACCGAGGATTTCCGCTACTTCTGGGAGGACATGGTCCTCAACAAGGAGATGAGCCCGGAAGGCGCGCCGATGGAGATGCAGGTCAGGGGGCAGCCGCCCAAGGTCGAGATCATCGACAAGGAGACGATCCGCTACACCTGGGACAGGCCCAATCCGTTCTTCCTGCCGGCGCTGGCGGCGGCAACGCCGCTGATGATCTATCGCCCGGCGCATTACCTGAAACGATTCCACAAGCGCTATGTGAAGGCCGAGAAGCTCAACGAGCTGGTGGCGAAACGCAAGCGCCGCGACTGGGTCGACCTGCATTTCAATCGCGACCGCACCGCGCGTCTCGACAACCCCGAGATCCCGGTGCTCGATCCGTGGGTCAATACCACGCCGTCGCCGTCCGAACGCTTCATCTTCGAGCGCAACCCCTACTTCCACCGGATCGACAGCGAGGGACGGCAGCTCCCGTATGTCGATCGCGTCGCGGTGACGATCGCGGCCTCCAAGCTGATCCCCGCCAAGGTCGGCGCCGGCGAGGTCGAGTTGCAGTCCCGCGCGCTGCAGTTCAACAATTACACCGTGCTCAAGCGCAGCGAGGCGCGCGAGGACTACAAGGTTCGCCTGTGGCGCAACGCACGCGGCTCGCAGGTCGCGCTATATCCGAACCTGAATGTGGCCGACCCCGAGTGGCGCGAGCTGATGCGTGACGTCCGCTTCCGCCGCGCACTGTCGCTTGCCATCGACCGCAACGAGATGAACCAGGTGGTCTTCTTCGGCCTGGGGGTGCCCGGCAACAATACGGTGCTGCCCGAGAGCCCACTGTTCAAGCCGGACTACCAGACGCTGTGGGCCGACTTCAACATTGAGCAGGCCAATGCCCTGCTCGACGAGATGGGGCTGACGGCAAAGGACAGCGAAGGCTATCGCAAGCTCTCCGACGGCCGCTTGGCCGAGATCGTCGTCGAGACGGCGGGCGAGGACACCAACGAGACGGACGTGCTCGAGCTCATCCGCGACAGCTGGAAGAAGATCGGCATCAAGCTCCTGACGAACGTTTCGACGCGCGAGGTGCTGCGCAGCCGCGCGACGTCCGGCGACCTCTGATGTCCACCTGGACCGGCTACGAGAACGGCGTGCCGACGGCCGACTATCCGCCCGTCGAGCTGGCGCCGACGCGCGATGACCAGCAGAACTGGCCGCTCTGGGGTCTCCACACGATGACGGGCGGCAACGGCGGCGAGCCGATCGATGATCCCATCGCCAAGAGCCTCGCCGACGACTATGCGGCCTGGCTCAAGACCTCCGACAAGGCCGCGCGCGAGGCGATCTGGCACAAGATGCTCAAGACGCAGGCCGACAACGTCTTCTCGATCGGCGTCGTCTCGGCGGTGCCGCAGCCGGTGGTGGTCTCCAACAAGCTCAAGAACGTACCCAAGGAAGGTCTCTATAACTGGGACCCAGGCGCCTTCTTCGGCATCTACCGGCCCGATACGTTCTGGATCGAGTAGGCTTCAGCGATGATCGATCCCAATGGCGGCACGGCACGGCGCCAGCCGGCCTCTCCCCGAAAGCACAGCGCAGCGGGGAGAGGGGAGGGTGAGGGGCGGCTGCACGTCCAAACGAGGGCCAAGCTCATATCGCTATTCGCCAGTGCATCGATTGCAGGTGCCTTCGATGCGAAGCTGTGGTTGATCCCATCATTGCCGCTGCCCCTCACCCTCCCTCTCCCCATGGACACTTTGTGTCCATGGGGAGAGGCGGCAAGGCGGCGCCCCTTCGCTTGGAAGACCTCTGAATGCTCCCTTTTCTCCTCCGGCGCCTCGCGACCATGGTGGTGACGCTGCTCGTCATCAGCGTGCTCGTGTTCGTCATCATCCAGCTGCCGGAGGGAGACTACCTCACCACCTACATCGCCGACCTGCAGGCCCAGGGCGAGAACGTCGACCCCAAGAAGATCGAGTACTTACGCAGGCAATACGGGCTCGATCAGCCGGTCGTGCTGCAATACGTCTATTGGGTGATCGGCCTCGTGCAGGGCGACCTCGGCTACTCGTTCGAGTTCGACAAGCCCGTTTCGACCGTCGTCGGCGACCGGCTCTGGCTGTCGATGATCCTCAACTTCGCGACCGTACTCTTTATCTATGTGGTCGCCTTCCCGATCGGCGTCTACTCGGCGACCAACAAGTACAGCGCCGGCGACTACGGCTTGACGCTCCTGGGCTTTCTCGGTATCGCGACGCCCAACTTTCTGCTGGCGCTGATCCTGCTCTATTTGGCCAACGTCTGGTTCGGCACGTCGATCGGCGGCCTGATGGCGCCGGAATATATCGATGCGCCCTGGGCTCGGCAAAAGCCTGTCCGTGCTGGAGCATCTGGGGGTGCCGGTGCTGGTGATCGGACTATCGGGAACGGCGGGCATGATCCGCCGCCTGCGCGCGAATCTGCTGGATGAGCTGCAGAAACAGTATGTGACGACGGCGCGGGCCAAGGGCCTGACGCCGCGGCAGCTGCTGATCAAGTATCCGCTGCGCATGGCGCTCAATCCGTTCATCTCCGACATCGGCAATCTGCTGCCGCAAATGGTCTCGGGCTCGGTGATCGTCTCGGTGGTGCTGACGCTGCCGACGATTGGCCCGATGCTGCTGAGCGCGCTGCGCAGCCAGGACATGTATCTGGCCGGGTTCTTCCTGATGTTCGTTGCGGTGCTGACAGTCGTCGGCATGTTCGTTTCGGATATGCTGCTGGCGCTGCTCGATCCGCGCATCCGTCTTGCGGGCGGGATCAAGCGATGAGCGAGCCCTGCCGCATTACGTCATCGACGGCGCCGTTCGATCCGGCGGCGACGGAGGTCTTCACCGCCGCCCAGGAGCGCTACTACCTCGCTCGCAGTGGCAGCTGATGTGGTGGAAGTTCCGCCGCCAAGTCGCGGTATCTCAGCGTCATCCTGCTGCGTCAGCTACGCCCGATCCTTCGTTCGTCGAGGTGATCGCGCCCTATGCGCTGTCGACGCGGCACGACATTCGCACTATTTGCGCCGCCGCAGGCCGTGCATCTGTTTCACGAGGGCGAGTTTGTCGGCCCCTTCGTCTATCCCTTATACGGGGGCGGCCAACATGAGACGCTGCAGCTCGATTACAGCCCGACACATCGAAGCCTCAGCCATTGCGGTTTTTCTGCTTCGGCGAGGCGTACCATTTCTGGGGACTTGTCAGAGCCACTTTCATCTCGTCTGCCCCCCGGAAGGCGGCACGCTCTTTCTGCTCGGCACGGACCGGCTCGGCCGCGACATGCTCTCGCGGCATCATCTACGGCACGCGCATCTCGCTGACCATCGGGCTGATCGGCATTGCCATCAGCTTCGTCCTCGGCATCACCATCGGCGGCATGGCCGGCTATTTCGGCGGCTGGTCGACAATCTGACCCAGCGCTCGATCGAGATCCTGCGATCGCTGCCGGAACTGCCGCTGTGGATGGCGCTGTCGGCGGCGCTGCCGGTGACCTGGAGCCCGGTCGTCGGTCTATTTCGGCATCACGATCATTCTGGGATTGCTCGACTGGCCGGGTCTGGCGCGCGCGGTGCGCTCCAAGCTGCTGGCGTTGCGCGAGGAGGACTATGCGCTCGCCGCCGCGCTTGATGGGGGCCTCGCCCGCCGCATCATCGGCCGGCATCTGCTGCCCAATTTCATGAGCCATCTGATCGCCCGCGCCACGCTTGTCGATCCCGGCGATGATCCTGGGTGAGACGGCGCTGTCGTTTCTGGGGCTGGGCCTCGCGGCCGCCGGTCACGAGTTGGGGCGTCATGCTGGCGGAGGCCCAGAACATCGAGGCGGTCGTCCTTTATCCCTGGCTGCTGTTGCCGATGGTGCCGGTGATCGTCATCGTGCTCGCCTTCAACTTCTTCGGCGACGGCCTGCGCGACGCGGCCGACCCCTATCACTGAACCTGACGCTTCCGAGGTAACCCCATGTCCCGCCTCGATTCCATGATCCGCCGCCTGACCGCCCAGCGGCAGTGTCTCGACCTCGCCTGCGAGATGATCCGCGGCATCGACGGTGTCGTCTTCGAGGTCGGCCTCGGCAACGGGCGCACCTTCGATCACCTGCGCGAGAAGCTTCCCGGCCGCGATATCTACATCTTCGATCGCGAGATCAAATCGCATCCCGACAGCCGCCCGGAAGGAGGATCACGCCTTCCTCGGCGCCATCGAGGAGACGTTGCCAAAAGCCGCGCGCGCACTTCGCCGGACGCGTCGCACTCCTTCACAGCGATATCGGCAACGGCATTCCCGAGTACGGCCGGCAGATGGCGGCGGCGATCGGGGCGACGCTCCCGACCGCGTTGGCACCCGGAGCCATCGTGCTGAGCGACGAGGAGCTGAGCGTGCCGGGTCTCGAGGTCGTGACGCCCCCGCTCAGCGATCTCAGACGCTATTACATGTATCGGCGGACGCGCTGATCACTTCCCATTGAACGTTGGCGACCGCCTGCGCTTCGACAAGCCGTGCTCCGTCTTCTCCCACTTGTGCGGGTCGGTCAGGAGCTGGATGAGCGCACGATAGGCCGCCAGCGAGATGAGCAGCCAGTAGAGCGGCACGAGCGGCGTCCACGGCAACAGCCGCCAGGCCCGCCGGCGCACCGCAGACACGACGATCATCAGCAGCGCCCCACCATAACCGAGCATCAGGTTTCCGGCCGATACGGCGACGAGCGCGTCGCCAGCCGCTGTTCCTGGAAGCCGCATGAGCTCGCCCTGCATCGCCTGCCACCCGACGATCCCGAGCGAGATCGGATGCACGAGCGCGGAGAGGATCGTGCCGCCGAGCAGCGTCACGAAGGCAGCCGAGCCCATGAGTCCCATCTCGCGCACGAGCCGGACGGGCTGACGGGTGTGCACGAGCAGCGTCTGCATCCAGCCCTTGATCCAGCGTGTGCGCTGCCTCACCCACATGGCGAGCCGGAAGGGCGCCTCCTCGTAGGTGCGCGAGGGAATGGTGCGGCAGGTGTAGCCCATGCGGGCGAGACGCATCCCCAGATCCGCATCCTCGGTGACGTTGTGGGGATCCCAACCGCCCGCCCGCCGCACGACCTCGGTCAGGAAATGCGTCGAGGTGCCACCGAGCGGGATCGGCAAGCGCAGCCAGTCGAGCGCCGGCAAGAGGCCGTCGAATAGCGCCATGTATTCGAGTGTGAACTGACCGGCGAGCACGCCGTCACCGGCGTTGTCGATGGCAAGACGCGCCTGCACGGCCCCGATCCGGTCGTCGCCGCTCCGGAACACGGCGAGCGCGCGCAAAAGCTGGTCGGGTTCCGGGATGTCCTCGGCATCGAAGATCGTGATGTAGTCGCCACGCACAAAGTTCATGGCGTAGTTCAGCGCCTTGGGCTTGGTGCGCGGCATCGCATCCGGCACCACGATCATCTCGAACTCCGGCCCCAGGCGCAGAGCTGCAACCGCCGCCTGCGTCTCGGTATCGACGGCCTCGAGGATGAGCTTCACGTCGAGACGCGCGCGCGGATAGTTCAGTCGCTTCAACGCCCGAACGAGGTCCGGCACGACCCGCGCCTCGCGGAAGAGCGGCACGAGCACGCTGTACACCGGCAGCGTCGAGACCGGCATGCGCACGGGTGCTGTCGCATGCAGCGGGACCGCGAGACAGATCCCGAGCGCCGCAAGGCGCAGAAGCACGACGAACGCGAAGATGGCGGCGAGCACGATCGACACTGCTTCGACGGCAACGGCCGGCGACATGATGAGCGCACCGGCCGCCAGTCCAATGGCGACGGCAAGCCCCATGATCTGCCAGAGCCACATGCGTCGCGCCGCTGAGAAGGCGGGGTCGATGCCGGTGATTTGCGCGATCGCTGCAGCCGCGAGGGCGTCGGCCGAGCGCCGCACGAGCGCCTCGCGAAGCGCGGACGGGGCGGCAAGCGCGACATTTCCCACAGGCCCGAGCGAGGCGATGTGCCGGCGCAGCTCGCCCGGCGATCGCGACAGTCCATCCAATATATAGAGAGTGGAGCCGTCTCTTCGCGTTGCGACCGCGACGTGCGGCCGGGCGAGATCGCTGCCCAGAGCAAGCTCTAGAGGCGGCAGATGCGCCTGCTCGATGACGGACACGCGGAGCGCGCGGCCGAGCGCCCGGACATAGGCCATGTCGTCGATGCGGCCGTCGTAGCGGAGTGCGTCGTGCAGCGGGATATTCTGCCGCTCCGCCGTTTGCTGCCATTCAGCGATGGCCAGCTCGTCGAATCCGAGCTCGTAGAGAAACGCGTAGTCGCGCAGGCTCTCGCCAACCGCATTTGCCACGCCACGCAGCCCTTTTCCCCGAAAGACCGCCGACACACTGTCGCCCCGATGGCGGCCTCTACCCGATGGTCAATGTTGACCCGAGCGGGTAAGGATCGTCCAGAAGACTTTGCGGGATGAGCTTCAGAATGCGATCGATGCGCACGATCTCCAGCCTGGCACGATGCTTCGCGGCCGCGATTGTGGTCGCGCTCGCGACCACCATGGCCCATGCCGCGAGCGAGACGCCGGCCCCTGCTGAGGGCGCGGCTCCGGCGACGGCCGAGCCCGCACCCGCCGCGCGCACCGTCATTCGCTTCCTGACCGACAGCGACTACCCGCCCTTCAACTATCTCGACGAGGAGGGCACGCTCACCGGGTTCAACGTCGACGTTGCCCGCAGCATCTGCCTCGAGCTCGAGGTGACCTGCGATATCGAGGTGGGCGAATGGGCGGGCCTGCTGGCCCAGCTCGGCCGAGGCGAGACCGACGCGGTCATCGCCTCGCTCGCGGCTACATCCAAATCCCTTGCGGAAGCCGATTTCACCCGGAGCTATTACGCGACGCCGGCGCGCTTTGCCGTGCGCAAGACCTGGGGCGAGACGGACGTGACGCCCGAGACGCTCGAGTCCCAGCGCGTCGCGGTCGTCGGGGGCACCGCGCACGAGGCCTATCTGCAGCTCTACTTCCGCGACAGCATCATCGTGCCCTTCGAGACGCCCGAGGCGGCGCGCGAGGCGCTCGTCAAGAGGCGAGGCCGATGCGCTGTTCGGCGACGCCTTCAGCCTGATGTTCTGGCTCTCGGGCACCTCCTCGAACGGCTGCTGCGAATTTCGCGGCGGCCCTTTCGCCGACGAGCGCTACTTCGGCGGCGGCATCGGCATCGCCGTCCGCAAAGGCGATCAGGAGCTCCGCCAGCAGCTCGACAAGGCGCTCGACAAGCTCCAGAAGAGCGGCCGGCTCGAGGAGCTCTACCTGCGCTACTTCCCGCTCAAGGCGTACTGAGCCGCCGCATCGGATCGTGATCCGCGTGGTGCATGTTGCTGCCGAGAGGCGTGTTCGGCGTTGTGCGGTGCCACATGCTGGAGGCTGATTGCGCCGTCGCGCGCAACCGATCGCCCGAGCGACTCTCGATGGCGGCCGGCCGGTCCCAAACGTTAAGAATTGCTAACCTTTGCCGCTCGCCATCGACCTCGGCGCCGCCCATCACCAGCGGCTCGACGAGCAGAGCGCGCGCTCGATCCGCCATGACACCGAATGAGCGGTCGCCCGCTCCGGCGACGCGCGCGTGGACGATCACTGGCCGATTGCATCTCGCGAGCGTGATGTCGAGACACGTCATCACGACACCGATGCGGTCGCCGCTCGCGCGCTCGATGACGCGCATCGACGGCCGGCTTGTCGCCTGAATGATGTTTGCTCGACTCATCGCACGCGATCGCAAGCGCCGAATCACGTCGACTGATTCGCCGTCACGAGCGCCCGTAAGCACTTCGCACGACGTCTCGATTGGCGTTTGGAGAGTTGATGCACGACTTTGCATCGTGGAAATTCGTCGAAACTGTTGATGTCGTGCAACGGATCGAGGTGTGAAACGGAAAAATCGCTTGCAATTGACCAACTTCCAGTCGAAATGAACCCACCTTGCGTTTACTCTGAACTTGTTTCGACTGATTCGGGCACTACGGAGAAATCAAACTATGGCAAAAGCTATGAAGAAGAAAACGACGACGAAGGCGAAGGCAGTGAAGAAGCCGGTCGCGAAGAAGAAGACCGTGAAGCGCGCTGCTGCGGCGAAGGCCGCCTCGGCTGCCAAGAAGAGCGCGCCGAAGAAGGCCGCTGCAAAGAAGCCGGCCGCGAAGCGCCGAAGATCTGGGTGCGCTTCCACAAGCCGGCGACGATGCGCGACACCGCGGGGTCGCCGGGATTGCGCTGGAACGGCGTGCAGATCGTCCTGTACCGAGATCCGAAGACGTACACCCGCGCCGACGTCGACGCGCTGCGCGCCGAACTCGAAGACGGGGCGCCGCGGGCTCGAGCGCTTCGAAATCTCCGCGGAGGAGGGCTACGAGACGACGACGCCCCTGCTCTCGGCCCCCGGCGACAAGACGCCGCGCGAACGCACGGTGATCCGGCTCTCGAAGAACGTCGAGATCCGCGACCTGATCCAGAAGCTCGTCGTCCGAACGTCCGACGTCGTCGTGGACCGCGAGGCGGGCACGGCCGAAGGCTCGGCGCCGATCGAGGCGCAGGGGCCGGGCTACGTCGCACGCGGCAAGGGCTTCCGCCTCGACCGCGCGGCGGAGCGCGGGCTCGAGATCCTCGAGGGCACGGAGTTCGACGCGCAGGACCTCGTCGTGGACGCCCAGTCGACCGCGCCCTCCGTCGGCGCGAACACGATGAAGCCGCGCCGGGTCCAGGCGAAGGGCGGCCACGGTGATCGTCAACCACGGGGCCGAGAAGGAGCCGTGGACGGACGCGCGCATGGAGGGCGGCGTCCACGTCGAGCTCGACGGGGGCGGACGCCTCGACGCGGAGTCGGTCGCGCTGAAGATCGTCGGAGACGGCCCGGCGCGAAGCCCGCGCCGG
The DNA here is from genome assembly GCA_963827145.1 of uncultured Actinomycetota bacterium. Taxonomy (GTDB): domain Bacteria; phylum Actinomycetota; class Actinomycetes; order S36-B12; family CAIYMF01; genus Longivirga. The sequence continues at coordinate 17,979 of CAWGZO010000001.1, forward strand.
CGCGGGTGCGCACGACTTCGCCGCACGGCGGCGTCTCGAGCGGATGACGGCCGACGGCGACGTCCGCTTCGAGGGCAAGGACGCGCGGGCGCGCTGCTCACGGCGTCGGCCCCGAGGCTCCTCGCCGAGTTCCCGGCCGGCCGGCGTCCGCTCGATGCTGCTCACCGGTCGCAGCCTCGTCACGTGGCGCGGCGAGCTCGCCTTCCCCGGTGAGCAGCCGATGGATCGCATCGTCCGCGCGTCGGCTTCGGAGAGCCTCCTCTTCGGCCCGAGCGACGGAGCCCCGAGGCCGCCCTCGCGGACCTCGTCGGCACGGCACGCGTCGAGTGCGGGCGCCTTCCCGCCGACGCCGCCCCTCAGCGCATCGCGGCCGGACCGGATCACGCTTCGGCTCCGGCGCCGCGGACTCCCGCCCGTCGCCGCTCGCGCCCGTCGACGACGCCCGAGGGCGCCCGTCGCCCGGCGACGTCGGAGTGGATCGCGCCTCGTTCGCCGCGACGGGCGGCGTCGCCATCGAGGGACCGCGACTCTCGGGCGCCGCGCGCGAGATGAAGGGCTTCGACCTCGACCGGCCCACGTACCGCGTGACGGCGGTCGGCGCCGACTCCCACCTCGAGGTCGCCGACGACCCCGAGCCGAGGACCGGCTCGCGCGTCCGCCCGTGGCGCGGTCGTCGGAACGCCCGCCCGGCCGACGCGCCAAGGGCGGCGACGGCCCGCCAGCGGACCTGGGTGCTCGATCATCTCGCGGCGCGAACGAACGCGAGCGGCTCGTTCCGCGTGCGCGCGGGCGAGGGCGCGGCCGCCTTCTCGGGCGACTCGCTCACGTTCGCGCGCGCCACGGGCGCCGAGATTCGCGAGAAGGACGGAAAGGACGCGCGCGTGACGCTCGAGGGCCGCGAGGGCCGCGACCGCGCGATCGAGGCGCCCGCGATCTTCCTGCGGGCCGGCGACGGCGAGCGCGTCCTCGAGACCGAGGGCCGCACGCACGCCGTGTTCTGGGTCGGTCGCCAAACCCGGCCCCTTCGATCCTGTCGTTCGAACTGATGAAATGAAACAAGTCACCTTGCAGATCGAACTCGAATCGTGCTTACGACTCAACCCCGCCCGTGATACCTCATGCCATTAACCAGCACAGGTCTCCAATTGCCTGGCGTGTCATGAGCAAGGCCTCAAGGTCGGTGATCGAGTAGCGACCAGGTCAGCCATCCGCATTACAGCAATTGCACGCAGTGTCATGTTGAGGAGAACCGTTCGGAATCTTGCTAAGCACTTTCTCAGTGAGAATGACTTCGAAGGCACGAAACGGGCAGGTCCGGTGCACGCGCCTGGCCCGGATGCGCACGACCATTCCCCATACCACCTGGATGCGGCAGGATTACCAGTTGTCATGGACTGGTCGCCCGGGCCGGCATTCGCACGACCCATCCCTGGCTCTACCGAACGCACCCAGTGCCATGCCTCTGCGACCGTTGGATCAAGTGGAATTCCTAAAAGGTCAGCCATCAACCCAATTGGAACCGTTACCGCCCGTCTGGGATAAGCTGCTCGATCCAACTACACTGGATCGAGTACTTCAAGGATCTGGCGTCGCATGCCGAGGCTTATCAGTGTGCAGGAGAGAGCAATCACCGACGAGTATGTTCACGAAAACACCATGGATTTGTCCGTTGCACGTGAGAAGGTACTGTCGGGCGATGTACGAGCGTTCAGATTCGCTATCGATATGAAGAACAGGAATGGTGCGACACGTTGATGCGCCACGCATTCGGTGTTAAGTTGGTTCGCATGCAACAGTGACCACTAAATCGAGAGTGATTGCTAAAGCGGATAGGTGGTGGTGCTTCCAGGGCCAAAGAAGTATATGCTATTGAACACCTCGTTCAAATTGCTTCATCGCCAAGGTCCATGCAGCAACTGTTCTGGGAAACCAACTGTATTCATCCCGAGCAGTATCGATTGCTCAATCTCATCTTGTGTCGCTCCATTCTGCATGGCTCTCCTGACATGGCTCCGCAATGCTGACTCTAAACCTGCACCGACGCAGATACCAATCTTGATGAGGACGGTCTTGGTATCTAACGATGCAGTATCTTCGACAATGGCTGCAATTTGCTCATGAGCTGCTCCCAGATCAGGGTACTTTTCCAATGAACTGTTGATATGGCCCTGGAAGCGGTGATGATTTATTGTTCTTCAAGCTCTTTAGTTTCTTTGTCATGAAGGTGGCCCTAAGCATCCGGCAAGAATACAGACGTCATCCTATCAAACAAATGGGAATGACACTATCATCCATTCGGAACAGGGACTTTATGGATAACAGACTCGCATTTTGGTGACTTCTATTCGCTGGGTTGTGGCTCCACATGGTAAGGCCTGGCAATGACAAATCGTACGTCTCCTCGGTGGGAAGATCCAAATACGGTCGCAGGGTTTACCAGTGCCTCGGCAAATAGCACGCTGCTCACTTTTGCCCAGCAATTCCTGAAAGCCGGGCAAGGAACTCGCTGCCTTGATATTGGCTGTGGTGCAGCACGCAATGCTATACCACTTGCACAGATGGGCTTCCAGGTAACTGGGACTGATCTCTCTGAGCCGATGCTTGCTGCGGCGAGAGAACGTATCGACGCAGCTGGCATCTCTGTTGATCTTGTCCTGGCACCCATGGCTCCACTTCCCTTTCGAGACGACTCCTTCGATTTCGTCGTAGCCCACGGCATCTGGAATCTCGCACACTCAGGTGTCGAATTTCGTGATGCGGTAAAAGAAGCTGCACGGGTATCCAGCCCTGGTGCTGGCCTCTTTCTGTTCACGTTTTCACGCAACACACTTCCACCCGATGCGCAGCCCGATCCTGGCGAGACCTTTGTCTTCTCGTCGTGGAACGGTGAACCGCAGTGTTTCCTCACGGAGGAGCAACTTCTTGAGGAATTGAGTCGTGCGGGGTTCTATCGTGATACAGCGGAACCTCTCACCGAGCATAATTTACCACAACGAGATACGGTTCATTGGCGAGCCGGTGCACCGGTGATTTACGAGGGAACCTTCGTCAAACGGTGAAGAAGTCACTTGAAGCAGGTCTTTGGCTGGCGGGAATAGTTCTGCTTTTCTCAGTGAAGCGAGGGAGAATCGATAAGCCAATCTCTAACTGGCTCAGATATCTCTTGGCCTGAACTATTTGCAAAGTAGCGTCAACAATGAAACACAACAATTATCATCGCTATTTAGGTTTGTCTGAATCGCGGATCACCGGCACGCTGATGACCAGGCCGGCAAATTTCGGTGTTTTGGAAACCTCCTTGAACATGCCTCCATGACAACCGATGCAGCCACTCGTGAGTGGAATCGCAATGGCGCGTCGATAGTAGCCATCTTCTACAACCTCGTACATCGGTTTGCCTGCAGCAATTTCCTTGGCGGCTCGCTTCTCAAATTCAGTCTTCGGCTCGTGATCAATGCTCATTGCCTTCATATTCACCGAGATCCACTGTGCTTCCACCTTGGACTGTGATTTGATCTCGGAGAAAACATCTTCCATCGCCCGAGCTGGGAGAATCGCCTTATCACTGCGGAAATAGCGGTGGTGTAACATGTCCAGAGGTCGCTGAATAAACGCTTGCATCGTTTTCGCGATCACGTGCTACGACTACCGAGACACGGTCTTTATCCTCGACCTGTGAATCGGATGTCTTTGACTTGTTGTCTTTCGAACCGGAACCTGCAGGTGGTTCAGCACAGATGGCAACCAGCCATCAAAGAACACTCGCTGTGCTAAGCAACATTCTTCGCATGGCAATTATCCGTGACTTCATCGTGCTGCTCCTGCTACGGTGATGCGAACTCGACAATTGTCGAATGAGAGATGACAGGTCGTTTATCCCACCGAACTCATGGCGGTCAGTTCCTGTTTAGGCCCGAAAAACTCGAAATGTATCCTGCTATCATCCACTCCCCAATCCTTGAGCCCTTGATAAAGGCCAACCATGAACGGCTTGGGGCCGCAGAAGTAAAACTCAGCATCATTGCCTGGAATAACTGTGAGAGTAACTTCGTATCAATGATCCCGGTGCTGTCACAACATTTCTGTCTGTAGATCGTTCGCCAAAGGTGCGTCGTACCGGAAGTGGATATGGAGATTGGTACATTCGGAAGCAAGGTGACGCACCTCACCAGCCAGGGCATGCACGCGACTGTTACGAGCACCGTGAATGAAGTACACCGGTGTCTGAATACGCTGGTGCACAAGACTCTTGAGCATGGAGAGTACCGGCGTGATGCCAATACCGCCCGAGAGAAGCACAATCGGCTTAGCAGTGACTTTCGCAGGATCGAGCACGAACTCGCCACAGGGCGGGCCAATTTTCAGTTGATCACCTTTGTTCACATGGTCGTGCAGGTAATTCGAAATCAAGCCTTCCGGTGCGCTCGGTGAAAGGCTATCTTCTCGCTTCACGCTGATTCGATAATGCTTTAGGCCAGGACGATCAGACAGACTGTAGTTTCGTAGGGGAAGTCGGCGTTGCCGGGTGATCAATCTGCACGGTGATGTATTGCCCCGGTTTGAAAGCTGCTGGCGTGCTGCCATCCGCAGGAACCAGATAGAACGAAGTGACGTTCTCGCTTTCAGGCACCTTGCGTTCAACGACGAAGCGACGGTAGCCGTTCCATCCCCCGGGTACCGAAGCCTGTTCTCGATAAATCTCTGCTTCCCGCTGGATGAAGATGTCTGCCAGAAAGCCGTAGGCTTCCCCCCAGGCTGCTGCCACTTGATCGGTAACAGCATCACCGAGTACGTCCTTGACTGCGATGAGCAGGTATTTCCCGACGATCGGGTAGTGTTCAGGCTGAATGCCCAGCGAACAATGCTTTTGAGCAATCAATTCGACGGCGGAGCCAAGCACTGAAAGGTTATCGATATTGGCAGCATAAGCGCAGATCGCACCGGCCAGGGCACGCTGCTGGCTTCCAGAGTGTTGATGTGCCTGGTTGAAAAAGGCTTTGACCTCAGGGTTGCCTTCGAACATCAGCGAATAAAACCTTCGCGTGATGGCTTCGGCATGGGCGATCACAGCAGGAGCGGTAGCTTTCACGATAGCAATGGTCTGTTCACTCAGCATGACTGCCTCTTCAAGGGGAATGGTGCCGTCATAAGGTAGGACGAATCGATCCCATGGATACGATCGTTGACGGCTGGGGCATGGTTTAGGGACCGCATCGATAGCGATACAACCATGCCACTTGAAATCTACATATCAATATGTAGTATTTCAAGAGACTGACGAGAAAATAGAATGCTGCCCAAAACCGCCGAATACGCTCTGCGAGCCGCAGTCTGGTTGGCACGTGACCCAGCAGCAAACCATTGCTGCCGACCAGATTGCCGCCCGGACGAAAGTGCCCAGGCGATATTTGCACCTTGTTCTTCAGGATCTGGTGCAAGCCGGTCTCGTGCGATCGCAACCGGGTCCAGGTGGTGGTTATGCACTGGATCGTGACCCTGAAAAGATCTCGATACTCGATGTGGTGAATGCCGTTGCATCCCTCGAACGTATTCACCAATGTCCGTTGGGATTGGCATCGCATACGAAACTATGCCCCTTGCATCAGGAACTGGACAAGGTCTACGCTGCAGCGGAAGCTGCCTTTGCTCGTGTAACTCTTGCCCAGTTGCTTCGTTCAACAAGCCCGATCATACCGTTATGTGAAATATCAACCGAACGCCTCTCGACGAAGAGGCTTGCCACCAGACACAGGGAGACGAATCGATGAATGCCTACACCATATTGAATAACCTGGCTCTTGAGATCGAGCCTCCGGTCAATGGTACGCTCAGCCGTACCATCCATCAGGATGATCGGCTGAAGGCCGTGTTATTTGGCTTCGCCGCCGGTCAGGAACTTTCAGAGCATACTGCATCTACACCAGCGATCCTGCATTTTCTGAAGGGAGAAGCCGAGGTCGGCCTCGGTGAGGATAAGGTATCTGCTACAGGTGGTACCTGGATTCACATGCCGGCGCGTCTTCCTCACAGTATTCTCGCCAAGACCCCTGTGAGCATGCTTCTGCTACTTTTGAAATCATAACTCGGATTATTGCGTACATGGCCAGATTTATTGTTTGCAGCACAGCTGCTGGTCAGCGATCATCAAAACCAGCCAGTGCTGAGCAGTAGCAAGTAGATTGAAAACCGGCCAAAGATGAGAAGGCGGATCGTGGTGAGTTCCTATCTGAGGAAGACCTCAGTGAGGAATCACCATGTCGAACCGATTGAAGCCGGTGGAAGTGAGCACGATACGTCTGTTGTGGGAACGAGGATGGTCTCGTCGTCGGATCGCCCGCGAGTTGGGGCTGGATCGTGGGACGGTGCGGAAGTATGTGCAAGGGTGGTTATCAGCAGCAAGTGCTGATCCGCCAGAAGGTTGTGAGCCCAAAACCAGCCACTGAGCACTTGGAGTTGGCAGCGGCAAAACCAGCCAACTTGCACAGGGATGCCGAGTCAAAACCAGCCACTGAGCAGGGGCGATTCCTGCCGAGTCAAAACCAGCCAGTGAGCACTTGGAGGTGCCGGGGCATCGAAGCGTGTGCCAACCGCATGCGCAGTTGATCCAGAGCAAGCTGGATCAGGGGCTCTCCGCCCAACGCATCTTCCAGGATTTGCGAAGCGAGCAGGGCTTTACCGGCAGCTACCACAGCGTGCTGCGGTTTGTCAGACGACTGCAACCCCGCCAGAACTTGCCGTTCCGCCGGATGGAAGTGGACCCTGGTGACGAAGTGCAGGTGGACTTCGGCCAGGGTGCCTGGATCGTCGATGGCCAGGGGAAGAAGCGTCGGCCCCACCTGTTCCGGATGGTGCTCAGTCACAGCCGCAAGGCCTACAGCGAAGTGGTGCAGCAGCAGACGACCGATGCGTTCCTGCAGTGCCTGGAGAATGCCTTCCGTCACTTCGGTGGCGTCACCAAGACGGTGGTGATCGACAATCTCAAGGCCGGCGTGCTGCAGGCCGACTGGTACGATCCGGAACTGAATCCGAAGCTCGAAGCGTTCGCCCGTCACTATGGCACGGTGATTCTGCCGACCAAGCCACGCACGCCACGGCATGCGGCGACGACAACTTCAGTCCCACCGTGGAGAACGTGGCGGGATCGTACACCGCATCGACATTCACCTACGAGACGGATGCCGCGGCACGACCGATCTGCTGGCACCGGCGCCGTCGTGTCCATTGACCTGGCGGACGACGGCACCACGACCGGCGAGATCTTCGTGGCGGAGGGCGCAGAGGATGGCGCCGACCTGGACGAGGACCTGGCGGGCACGTGGACCCTGGCGGGCAGTATCGTGACGTTCGAGCAGGGCGCGGACACCTTCATTCGCGACGTGGAGTTCACCGCGGATGAGGTCGTCCTGATCGGCGAGGACACGTTCGACGACGTGACGATCCGGCTCGTCCTATCAAAGACCGATCAGTGCGAAGCGCTGATGTCGTCGCCTCGGGACGGAACGCCATCAGCGCAGGACCAGCGCCAACAGAAGCGCGGCGATGGCGACGGCGACGTGCTGGGTGAAGCTGGATGCCAATCGGGAATACGATGGGGACGAGAGGCTGCGGGGACTGCGCATGGGGTCTACTCCTCATCCAGGTAACGCCGGATGGATGACGGAGAGTCGTCAAGCCGATCTCAAGTGCACGCACGGAGGCCACTTCCAGGGTGCGGCCGGGGGACCGCCCGAGCCGCCTGCCTGTGCTGGCGAACCCCCGCGCCTCCTCGCTTACTTACCGTATCAACCCCACATTCCACTCCCTGAGCCCTGGGGCCCCGCATGGGCGACCGGCGGGACGGCCTGAGCGCCGCGCTGTCCGACCGCTACCGGCTCGACCGCGAGCTCGGGCGCGGCGGCATGGCCACCGTCCACCTCGCCCAGGACCTCCGCCACGACCGGCCGGTGGCCCTCAAGGTCCTCCACCCCGAGCTCGCCCGCACGCTCGGCCCCGAGCGCTTCCTTCGCGAGATCAAGCTCCGCCGCCCGGCTCCAGCATCCCCACATCCTCACCGTGCTCGACTCCGGGGAGACCGGCGGGCAGCTCTGGTTCACCATGCCCTTCGTCGAGGGCGAATCGCTCCGCGACCGGCTCGACGCGCGAGAAGCAGCTCTCCGATCGAGGACGCGGTCCGGATCGCCCGCGAGGTCGGCGGAGGCGCTCGACTACGCCCACCGCCACGGCGTGATCCACCGCGACGTCAAGCCGGAGAACATCCTGCTCACCGAGGACGGCCACGCGCTGGTCGCCGACTTCGGCATCGCCCGGGCGCTCGACCGGCGACGCGACCGACGGACAGCGGCTGCACCGAGACCGGCATCGACCATCGGCACGCCGGCCTACATGAGCCCGGAGCAGGCGGCCGGCGCCCGCGCGCTCGACGCGCGCAGCGACGTCTACTCGCTCGGCTGCGTGCTCTACGAGATGCTGGCCGGCGAGCCGCCGTTCACCGGACCCACGCCACAACAGGCGATCGCGCGGCGCTTCACCGAGGTCCCCCGCCCGCTCCGCGCGATGCGGGACACGGTGCCGGAGGCCGTCGAGAAGGCCGTCGCCAAGGCGCTGTCCAAGTCGCCGGCGGACCGGTTCTCGTCCGCGCTCAAGTTCGGTCGCGCGCTGGTCGCGACCGAGCCGGCCGCCGCCGCGCCCCCCACCCCGCCGAGTGCCGTCACGCCGGTACCGCTCCGTCGCCCTCATCGGCCTCGGCTTCGTCCTCGGCCTCGGCGTCCTGTTCGGCTGGCTGCGGCACGCCGCGAGCCGTCGAAGCCGGGCCGGCGCCGTCGCCGCCGGGCACCAAGCGCCTCGCGGTGCTGCCCTTCGAGAACCTCGGCGACTCGGCCGACGGCTACTTCGCCGACGGGATGACCGACGAGGTCCGCGGGCAAGCTCGCCGCGCTGCGCGGGCTCCAGGTCATCGCGCACCGGAGCGCCGCCGAGTACAAGGGCACCACCAAGAGCTTCCGGGAGATCGGCCGCGAGCTGGGCGTGGACTACCTGCTGGTCGGCAAGGTGCGCTGGGAGAAGGCCGACAGCGCGCAGAGCCGGGTGCGGGTGAGCCCCGAGCTGATCGAAGTGGCCGGCTCGACGACCCGGTGGCAGCAGCCGTTCGACGCGGTGCTGTCGGACGTGTTCCAGGTGCAGGGCGAGATCGCGGGCAAGGTGGCCCAGGCGCTCGACGTCGCGCTGGGTGCGCCGGAGAAGGCCCGTCTCGACGAGCGGCCCGACCCGGAACCTCGCGGCCTGGGACGCCTTTCTCCGGGGCGAGGACGCATCGAAGCGCATGCTCGAGATCGAGCAGAACGCCCTGGAGCGCGCCGCCGCGGCCTACGAGCGGGCGGTGGCGCTCGACTCGGGCTTCGTGCGGCGTGGGGCCGACTGTCGCAGGTCTACTCCAGCCGATACGCCAACGGGGTTCCGACGCCCGAAGGCGCCTCCCGGGCGCTCGCGGCGGCCCAGCGCGCCCTGGCGCTGGCGCCGGACGCCGCGGAGCCGCGGTTGGCGCTGGGCACGTACTATGACTTCATCACCGGGGAGTACGCCAAGGCGCTGGAGCAGTTCGCCATGGGGCGCCGGGCCGACCCCAACAACGCCGAGCTGACTCTCGGCGGCGGCGCTGTCGGAGCAGAGCCTGGGGCGGTGGGAGAACTCGCTCGATTACCTGAAGCGGGCCGAGGTCCTCGACCCGCGGTCGTCCCTGGTGATCTACCCGCCTGGCCCGGACCTACCTCTGGCTTCGCCGGACGACGAGGCGAGTCTGCGGCCGCCGACCGCGGCCTCGGGCTTGCGCCCACCGGCATCTCGATCCACCAACACAAGGCGATGGCGCTGCTCGGCAAAGGAGATCTGGCCGGCGCCCGGGCCGTGCTCCGCGCGGTCCCGCCGAGGTGGACCCGACCGAGTCGTGGCCCAGTTCGCCAACTACTGGGACATGGCCTGGCTGCTGGATGACGAGCAGCAGAAGCTGCTCCTCCGCCTGACGCCCTCCGCCTTCGCCGGCGACCGCTTCGCCTGGGCCATCTCCAGGGCCCAGACCTACGGCTACCGCGGTGACATGCGCCGCGCGCGGGCCTACGCCGACACCGCCGTGCGCGCCTCCCGCGACGTCCTGGCGAGCACGCCCGACGACGCCCAGCGCCGGGTGCTGCTCGGCCTCGCCCTGGCGTACGCCGGCCGGAAGAAGGAGGCGATCCGCGAGGGCGAGCGGGGCGTGTCGCTGCTGCCGATCTCGAAGGACGCCTACACCGGGCCGTACCTCCAGCATCAGCTGGTCCGGATCTACATCCTCACCGGCGAGCCGCAGAAGGCGGTGGACCTGCTGGCGCCGCTGCTCGAGATCCCGTACTACCTCTCGCCGGGCTGGCTCCGGGTGGATCCGACGTTCAACCCGCTCCGGAAGCTGCCGCGGTTCCAGGCGCTGCTGGCGGAGGCGTCATCCTGAGCGCAGCGAAGGAGGCCATGCACGGATATGGCCTCCGTCGCTGCGCTCAGGATGACATTTCTTTGGGGCTCTTGCGTCATGGTCTTTCGTGACTTATACTGAACCATATGGTTCAGTATTCTGCCCAGCTCGACGCCACCTTCGCCGCGCTCTCGGACCCCACCCGCCGCGGCATCCTCGAGCGCCTCGGACGCGGCGACGCGTCGATCAGCGATCTCGCCGCGAGCTTCGAGATGACCCTCACCGGGATCAAGAAGCACGTCGCGGTCCTCGAGGACGGCGAAGCTGGTGACGACGGAGAAGGTGGGCCGGGTGCGCACCTGCAGGCTGGGCCCCCGCCGGCTCGAGCGACGAGGCAGACGTGGATCGCCAAGTACCGGCAGATGCTCGAGGCCCGGCTCGACCGGCTCGGCGAGTTCCTCGGAGACGGACGAAAGGACCACCGTCATGAGCGCAGCCGAGAAGGACCGAGCCCGAACAGGCGCCGCGCGTCACCACCCCCAGCGACCGCGAGATCCGCGTCGAGCGCGTCTTCGACGCGCCGCGCGACCGGGTGTGGCAGGCGTTCACCGACCCCGACGCTGGTCGCGCAGTGGTGGGGCCGCGGCAACAAGCTGGTCATCGAGCGCATGGAGGTGGTGCGCGGCGGCCACTGGCGCTTCGTCGAGCACGGCCCCGAGGGGGTGCACGGCTTCGAGGGGCGCTACCGCGAGGTCACCCCCATGAAGCGCGTGGTGCAGACCTTCGAGTGGGACGGGATGCCGGGCTACGTCGTCATCGAGACGGTGACGCTCGAGGACGCCGGGCCGGCCGCACCAGGGTCGTCAACGTCTGGCTGTTCCACACCACCGAGGAGCGCGACGGCATGCTGCAGTCGGGCATGGAGGGCGGGCTCAACGAGAGCTACGCGGCGCTCGACCGGCTGCTCGCGACGATGAAGTAGAGCCTCATCACGTCGTCCTGAGCGAAGCGAAGGAGGCCATGCTCGGGTGGGACTCCTTCGAGCTTCGCTCAGGCTGACATATTGCGGACACTCCTTCCACCCTCCCCTCGCCTAACCACGTCCGCGGCACTATCGTTGCCAACCCCACCCCCAGGGGCTCCCGGCTCGGCCGGCCGGTAGCTACATACTTGATCCACATTGCACTTACGACCAGGCTTCGGCACTGCCAGAAATTGCAGAATGCCACGCTGCTAGCGCATGCTGCCGAACCGTCCCGGAGAAATCGCCATTTACAGCTGACGCGCCCGCCCGCCGTAGATTCCCGGCGCTGACCGCCACCTTCGTGACGCTGCTCTACGCCGTGGGCTACCTGGTGTGGGAGCGGAACGACTGGGGCACGCCCACCATCCGGAACCTGGTGAGCAACGTCGCGTTCATGCCGCTCAACCTCGCGGTGGCGGTCGCTGAACTCGCTCGCCTCCCGGCCGCCGGTGCTCGACGCCGGCGTCCGCCGGGCCCTCCGCGTCTCGCGCTCGGCGCGCTCGGCGTCTTCGTCGGCAACTGCATCTCGGTCTGGTACCTCGTGGTACTCGACGCGAAGCCGCCGGTCTCGCTGGGCCGACTTCTTCTACCTCACCGACCTCGTCCTCATGCTCGCCGGCGCTGCTCTGCTTCCCGCTCAGCCGCCGCATCCGGCTCGAGCGCTGGAAGCTCGGTCCTCGACGCCGCGATGGTGCTGGTCGGCGGCGCGCGTGGTGATCTGGTTCTTCGCCATCCGGCCGACCGCCGCGGCCGCACGGCGACAGCGGCGTCATCGCTGACGCTGCTCGCCTTCGCCTATCCCGCTCGCCGAGCATGCTGGTCCTGCTCGGCATCACCACGGTGCTGCTGCGCGGCCCGCTCGACGGCAACCGGGTCGCGTTCGGCTGCCTCGTGGGCGGCGTCGCTCGTCAGCATCGTGGCCGACCTCGACCTTCGACCTGGTGCTCGCTCGAGACCGGCGAGCGCAGCGCGAGCCTGGACCGACGCGCGTGTACCTGCTCTCCTACCTGCTGCTCATCGCCAGCGCCGAGCTGTACTGGCGGCGGCCGGTGCCGCGCGGCTGGACCGCGGAGCCGACCAGGAGCCGCGGCCCCAGCCGCTGAGCCCGCTGCCCTACCTGCGCGGTCGGCCGCCGTACGTCCTGCTGCTCGTGCCGCGGCGCTCAGCCCGTGGACCGACCCGGTCAGCGGGCTCGTCGTGGGCGCGTGCTCATGACCTTCCTCATGGTGGTCCGGCAGCTCGTGGCGGTGCGGCAGAACGTCCGCCTGCTCGCCGAGACCGCCGCCGCGGCAGAACGAGGCGCGGTTCCGCTCGCTGGTGCAGAACTCGTCCGACGTGATCATCGTCGATCGACGCCGACGGCACGATCGCGCTACGTGAGCCCGTCCGCGACCCGGGTGCTGCGCTACGACCCGTCGGCGCTGGTCGACCGGCCGCTGCATCGACCTGCTCGACCCCGACGACCGCGACCGCGCGCCGCGACCTTCTTGCGCGACGCCGCCGCCGACCGCGGCGTCAGCGCGCCCGACCGAGTGGCGCTTCCGCCAGCCCGACGGCACCTCGCTCCACGCCGAGGTCATCGCCACCAACCTGCTCGGCGACCCGACGGTGCGCGGCATCGTGCTCAACACCCGCGACGTCAGCGAGCGGAAGCGGCTCGAGCAGCAGCTGCTGCACCAGGCGTTCCACGATCCGCTCACCGGCCTCGCCAACCGCGCGCTCTTCCGCGACCGCGTCGAGCCACGCGCTCGCGCTCGCGCAGCCGCCAGCGGCAGCGCGATCACCGTGCTCTTCCTCGACCTCGACGACTTCAAGAAGGTCAACGACAGCCTCGGCCACGCCGAGGGCGACCGGCTGCTGGTCGTCGGCGGCCGAGCGGTTCCGCTCCTGCGCCCGCGCGGCCGACACCGTGGCCCGGCTCGGCGGCGACGAGTTCGCGCATCCTGATCGAGGACGCCGCCGGGCCCGGAGGACGCAGCGGCGCTCGCCGAGCGGCTGCGCGACGTCGATGGCGCAGCCGTTCACGCTGAGCGGCAACGAGGTGTTCGGTCACCGCCGAGCATCGGCATCGCCACCGCCGTCGGCGGGCGACACCGTCGAGCGACGCTGCTCCGCAACGCCGACGTCGCCATGTACGCGGCCAAGCGCGCCGGCAAGGGCCGCGTCGAGGCCTACGAGTCGCAGATGTACGTCCGACGTGCGCCACCGCCTCGAGCTGCGAGCGCGGCGCTCCGCCGCGCCATCGAGCGGGGCGAGCTGGTGCTCGCACTACCAGCCGATCGTCGCACCTCGCCACCGGCGCCGATCGACGGCGTCGAGGCGCTGGTGCGCTGGGAGCACCCGCAGTTCGGCCACCTGCTGCCGCAGCACTTCATCCCGCTCGCGGAGGAGACCGGGCTCATCGTCCCGCGTGGGCAGCTGGGTGCTGCGCGAGGCCTGCCGCCAGGTCGCGGCGCTGGCGCCGCGAGCATCCCCGACGCTGCGCCTCACGCGTCACGGTGAACATCTCCGGCCGCGCAGCTGCCACGAGCCGCGACATCGTCGAGGACGTGCGCGGACGCGCTCGCGCGAGACCGGCGTCGACCCGCGGCGCGCTCGTGCTCGAGATCACCGAGAGCGTGCTGATGCAGCAGACGCCGACGCGTGCTCGAGCGGCTGCAGGCGCTCAAGGCGCTCGGCGTGCGGCTCGCCATCGACGACTTCGGCACCGGCTACTCGTCGCTCAGCTACCTGCAGCGCTTCCCGATCGACATCCTCAAGATCGCCAAGCCGTTCGTCGAGGAAGTGGCCTCGGCGCGGAGCGGGCGGCGCTCGCCCGCGCCATCATCGGGCTCGGCGACACGCTCAAGCTGCGGACCGTCGCCGAGGGCATCGAGATGGCCGAGCAGGGCGCGGCGCTGCTCGAGCTCGGCTGCAACATGGGCCAGGGCTACCACTTCTCGCGCGCCCTGCCGGCGGAGGCGATGGACCGGATGCTCGCCAGCCGCCGGTCGCTGATCCCGCACCACCATCAGCCACCGCACGGCGCGGTCGCCCAAGGCCGCGGCACGCGGGACTCCGTCGTAACCCGTGGCCTCCGCGCGGCGGAAGTACCTCTACAAGCTCCACCTGACGGCGCTGTCGGTCGTCGCGGTGCTGACGGTCGTAGTGGCGTGGCTGCTGCACTGGCAGGGCGGCACGGCGGCGATGCTGCGCGGCGTGCTGGTCTTCGCGGCGGTGGCGGTGCTGCTGGAGCAGGTGGTCATCTGGGTGCTGGTGAAGCAGATCCTGGCGCCGACCGGGGTCGCGGCCACGGTCGCGGTGCGGATCGCCGACGGCGACCTGAGCCTGCCGTCGTGGAGCACCAAGCCCGGGCGTGCGCCCAAGGATCCGCTGACCCGGACGATCTTCGCGATGCTCACCAAGCTCCGGGATCTGGTCGGCGCGATCCGCCAGCACGCGCACGACGCGGCGGCGATGGCCGAGCAGATCGCGGCCTCGACCCAGCAGATGACCGCCTCGACCCAGGAGGTGGCGGGGACCACCGGCGACCTCACCGAGCGGGCGAGCCAGCAGGCGCTGGTGGTGCGCACGGCGGCGGAGGACGCCGGCAAGATCCTGACGATCACCCAGGGACTGGCCTCCGGCGCCGGCAGGCGGCGGAGCGGAACGCGGCGCTGGCCAAGCTGGCCCGGGGACATCGCGAGCGGCTCGATCTCAGCACCGCCGGCGCTGGCCGGCTGGCCGAAGAAGTCGAAGCCGCGGCCAAGAGGCGGAGGCGCTCGCCACCGCGTCGGCGGAGATCGAGAAGTTCATCACCCAGACCAAGGCGATCGCCAAGCAGACCCACATGCTCGCGCTCAACGCGTCCATCGAGGCGGCGCGCGCGGGCGAGGAGGGCAAGGGCTTCAGCGTCGTGGCCGAAGAGGTGCGGAAGCTCGCCGCGCAGGCGGCGCACGCGGCGACCTCCACCAGCGACACGGTGCAGTCCGTGCTCACCCGGGTCAGCACCGCGCGCGAGCGGCTGCTCCGGCTCGGCAAGAGCGGCATGGCGGCCCGCGACGCAGCGCACTCGGCGGCGGAAGGCCTGAATAACGTGGCCGCGGACGCCGAGGCGAACGACGAGTGGACCCGCGGCATCTCGGCGTCGGCCGGTGAGGTGCAGGGACTGATCGAGGGCATCGCGGGCCGGATGCGCGAGGTCTCCGCCGGCACCGAGGACTACGCGGCGGCGGCGCAGGAGATCGCGGCCGCGGCGCAGCGAGCTCAACGCCTCCACCGAGGAGATCTCCTCGTCGGCGAGCCACCTCGCGGATGCGGCGGCGAGGCTGACGGGCGCGGTGGGGGGGTTCAGGCTCGAAGTAAAACTGCGTGAACAGTGAAAAGTGAACAGTGAAGAGGGTGGGTCCTTCCCTTTCACCGTTCACCGTTCACTTTTCACGCTTCTCCAATGTTCACCCTCCTCCTCAACGCCGACCTCTACGACCCCGCTCCCCGGGGCCGCTCGTGTCTCCTCGTCGCCGGCGAGACGGTCGTCTGGATCGGCGCCGAGAAGCCGTCGCTTCCGCGTGGGTTCGCCCACGAGGTGGACCTGGCCGGCCGGCGGGTGATTCCGGGGCTCATCGACTGCCACGTCCACCTCACCGGCGGCGGGGGCGAGGCCGGCCCGCATACCCGGGTGCCGCCGGTGGCGCTCAGCCGGCTCACCCGCGGCGGCGTGACGACCGCGGTCGGCGTGCTCGGCACCGACGACGCGATCCGGACACCGGCGGAGCTGGTCGCGGTGGCGCGCGGGCTCAACGTCGAGGGGCTGAGCGCGTGGTGCCTCACCGGCGGCTACCACGTGCCCCCGGCCACCGCCACCGGCGACGTGCGCCGGGACCTCGTGCTCATCGACCTCATCCTCGGCGTGGGTGAGCTGGCGATCAGCGATCACCGCTCCAGCCAGCCGACCCAGGACGAGCTGCTGCGCGTCGCGGCCGACGCGCACGTGGGCGGACTGATGAGCGGGAAGGCGGGCATCCTTCACCTCCACGTCGGCGACGGCGCCCGCGGTCTGGGCCCGATCCGCGACGCGCTCGACCATACCGAGATCCCCGCGGCCGTCTTCCATCCCACCCACGTGAACCGCCGGCGCGCGCTGTTCGACGAAGCGCTCGCGCTGGTCGCAGCGGGGATGCACGATCGACCTCACCGCGTTTCCGGTTCGCGAGGGCGAGGACGCCTACAGCGCGGCGGAGGGCCTGGTGCGGTACCTCGATGCGGGGATGCCGGCCGACCGGATCACCGTCAGCTCGGACGGCGGCGGGTGCCTGCCGGTGTTCGACGGCGACGGACGGGTGGTGGAGATGGACGTGGGGGAGCCGGCGGCGGTCGGGGCGACGCTGCGGGAGCTGCTCGCCGCGGGGCAGGCGCTGGAGCGGGTGCTTCCCGCGTTTACGGCCAATCCCGCCCGGGTGCTGATGCTGGGGCGGAAGGGGCGACTGGCCGTGGGCGAACGATGCGGATCTGGTGGTGCTGGATGAGTCGGGCGGGATCGCCGAGGTCATGGCGCGGGGGAGGTGGCATGTGCAGAGCGGGAGGGCGGTGGTGCGGGGGACGTTCGAATAGGAAAGCGTGAAGGGTGAACAGTGAACAGTGAACGGGAGAGAGTAACCTTTTCACCGTTCACTTTTCACTGTTCACGCTTTTCTTCTCAAGACCCCCGGCCTAGTATCTTCCTTCCTCGCAACTTCCTGCGGAGGAACCGTTTGGCCGAAACCAGAGGCTTCATCGTACCGGTCGGCGGCGCCGAGGAAAAGATCGGCGACGTCGCCATCCTGCGGCGCTTCGCCGGCCTCTGTGGCGGACCCGACTGCCGGATCGCCATCATCCCCACGGCCTCCGAGCTGGCGGAGACGGGAGCCCGCTACGAGGAGCTGTTCCACTCGCTGGGCGTGAAGGTGGCCCGGTCGCTGCCGATCGCCAGCCGGGCCGACTGCGAGCGGAAGGAATGGCTGGCCGTGCTGGACGAGGTCGAGGGCGTCTTCCTCACCGGCGGCAACCAGCTCCGGCTCAGCACCATGATCGGCGGCACCGAAGTAGCCAAGGCGCTCCGGCGCCGAAACCGCGAGGGCGTCCACGTCGCCGGAACCTCCGCGGGCGCCGCCTTCCTCTGCGAGCACATGATCGCCTTCGGGAAAGAAGGCGCCTCCCCCCGGGCCAAGATCGTCACCCTCGCCGCCGGCCTGGGTCTTACCAACCGCGTGATCATAGACCAACATTTCCGGCAGCGGGACCGGCTGGGCCGGCTCCTGACCGCGCTGGCCTACAATCCATTCGCCTGCGGGATCGGTCTGGACGAGAACACGGCCGCGTTCATCGGGCCGGACGAGACCCTGGAGGTGGTCGGCGGCGGAGCGCTGACCATCGTGGATCCGTCGGAGCTCGAGTTCTCGTCCATGGCCAAGGTGCGGAAGAACGACCCGGTCTGCCTGATCGGGTTGCGACTCCACATCCTCGATCAGGGCTCCACGTTCAACCTGCACACCAGGGTGGCCGCGGCGGCGCCGGCGATCGCGAAGCGGGCGTAGGGCGGTCAGGCGGTCAGGGTGCGTCAGCGGCGGTCAGGCGGATCGGAGAGTACCGACGTCATCCCGAGCGAAGCGAGGGACCTTGCCCGCGGTTCCGGAAAGCGCCGGCAAGATCCCTCGCTCCGCTCGGGATGACATCTCGGTGGCGAAGCGGCCGTCTGACCGTCTGACCGCCTGACCGTCTGACCGCCCGACCGTCCAACACCGAAGCACCGTACCACCAAGGAGGCTCCGACATTGCGCATCCTCGACCGGGCCGTCTACGTCGGCCCCAGTCTGTACGCCCATTTTCCCGTCATCCGGCTCGACGTCGATCTCGGTGAGCTGGAAGACTGGCCGTCCGCCAGCTCGGCAAGCCGTTCACCGACGGCCTGATCTCCGCGCTGCCCGGGCTTCAGGAGCACGGCTGCTCCTAC
Organism: uncultured Actinomycetota bacterium; assembly: GCA_963827145.1. Lineage (GTDB taxonomy): Bacteria > Actinomycetota > Actinomycetes > S36-B12 > CAIYMF01 > Longivirga. Next base: position 36,408 of record CAWGZO010000001.1, read on the forward strand.
GGCAAGCCGGGCGGATTCATCCGGCGGCTCACCGAGGATGAAGGCACCTGGATGGGGCACATCCTGGAGCACGTCGCCATCGAGCTCCAGAACGTAAGCCGTCGGCGCCGTCCGGGCCGAGGCCAGGGGCGTGCTCGAGCTGGTACTCCACGCCGAGCTCGCGGGCGCGCACCAGCCGCGGCGCCGCCGTGACGTCCGAGGTCGGCAGCAGCAGGCACTCCGAGAAGCCGCGGCCCAGCAGCGCGATCTCGACCCAGCGCCCGGAGCGCGACGGGCGCAGCTCGAGCTCGAGCCGCTCGTCGAGGTCCTCGAGCACCAGCACGTCGTCGTCGACCGACGTGCCGAGGACGTGGCAGCGCACCTGGTAGGGCCGGTAGGCCGCGTCGTGCACGGTGTAGAGGAACGAGCGGGAGTCGGCCGACCAGGCGCCGGTGTAGTAGCTGCGCGGCACGACCTCGTCGAGGTCGACCCCGGTCAGGAGGTCGCGGAAGCGCAGCGCGTAGACCTCGTCGCCCTCGAGGTCGACCGACCAGGCGAGCCAGCGACCGTCCGGACTGACCTCGACGACGCCGTCGCGCGCGTAGCCCGTGCCGCCGGCGTCGTGCACCGCCTGCAGGTCGAGCAGCACGGCCTCCGCGACCTCGGGCTCGTCGACGGGACGGCGGACGAGGCGCTCGTACTCCTGGCCGGCATCCATCACCCGGCGGTAGCGCCAGCCGCCGCTCTCCCAGGGCGCCGAGGGCTCCACGTCGGGCACGCGGGCGACCATCTCGGCCGCGAGCTCGGCCCGCAGCCCGGCCAGCGGGGCCACCCGCGCGTCGTAGTAGGCGCGCTCCGACGCGAGGTACGCCGCCACCTCGGGCTCGTCGGGGTCGGCGATCCAGGCGTACGGATCGGTGCGCTCGACGCCGTGCAGGGTGGTGGTGACGGGGCGCGTCGACGCAATCGGCGGCGTAGGCATGCCTGGACCGTAATTCATCCGGCGATCGAGGCGGAACACCGAAGACACAGGGAACAAATCGGTCACAGGCCTACTCATCGGTCAGGGCATGGGGTAGGAATGCGGCACGCCGAACTGACCCGAGGGTCAGCAAGCCGGGTGGAGGGCCCGGCCGGCGTCGACGGAGGACCCATGTTCGCGCGACGCACCCCCCGACTGTCCCGACCGCTGGCCCTCGCGGCCGCGGCGGCGCTCGCGCTGGGGGTCGGCCTGGCCGGCCCGGCCGGCGCCTCGAGCAGCAGCCCGACCCCGGCACCGTCGAAGGTCACCTTCACGGTCGGCATCCTCGGCGACATCGACTCGGCCAACCCGTTCACGGGCATCGTGGCCGAGGCGTACGAGATCTTCCAGATGGAGTACCCCACGCTCACGGAGTACTCGGCCGACCGACTTCTCGCCGGCGCCCGGCCTCGCCGAGTCGTGGCAGGAGTCGGCCGACAAGAAGACCTGGACCTACAAGATCCGCTCCGGCGTGACGTGGAGCGACGGCAAGCCGCTCACCGCCAAGGACGCGGCGTACACCTTCAACCGGATCATCAACGGCGAGTACGAGCGCACGAACTTCGGGTCGTACGTCGAGAACATCACCAAGGCCGAGGCGCCGGACGACACCACGCTCGTCCTGACGGTCTCCAAGCCGTCGCCGATCATGGAGAAGCTCTACGTCTACATCCTCCCGCAGCACATCTGGGAGAAGATCGACGAGAAGGCGGTCAAGAGCTACAAGAACGAGGGCACCGAGGCCTCGCCGACCGTCGGTGGCGGCCCCTTCGTGATGATCGAGCGCAAGACCGGTCAGTTCATCCGGATGCAGGCCAACCCCAACTTCTACGGCGGCAAGCCGGCTGTCGACGAGGTCGTGTTCAAGATCTACAAGAACGGCGACGCGCTCGGCCAGGCCCTCAAGAAGGGCGAGATCGACTTCGCCGACGGGCTCGAGGCGAACGTCTTCAAGTCGCTGGAGAACACCCCCGGGATCACGACCGTCTCCGCCATCTACTCCGGCTTCGACGAGATCGCCTTCAACACCGGCGCGGCGCTCGACGACGGCACCCCGATCGGTGACGGCAACCCGCTGCTCAAGGACGTGAAGCTGCGTCAGGCGCTGCAGTGGGCCGTCGACCGCCAGGCACTGGTCGACAAGGTCCTCGGCGGCGGAGGCAGCCCGGGTTCGACGATCATCCCGCCGATGTACACCGGCCTGCACCTCGACCCGGCCAACCCGTTCACCTACGACCCGGAGAAGGCCAAGAGCCTGCTCGACGCGGCCGGCTACCCCGCCGGCTCGGACGGTGTGCGTGCCGACGCCCAGGGCAACAAGCTCTCGTTCCGCCTGCTGGCGCGCAGCGAGTCGCCGACGTCCCAGAAGTCGGTCGAGTTCGTCAAGGGCTACTTCGCGGCCGTCGGCGTCGAGACCGAGGTCAAGGTCGTGTCCGAGGACGCCCTCACCGAGATCATCGGCCAGGGCAACTTCGACATGTTCGAGTGGGGCTGGGTCGTCGAGCCCGACCCGAACTACCAGCTCTCGACCTTCACCTGCGCGAACCGGTCGTACAAGGACGGCGACGCGATCTACGCCAACCTGTCCGACTCGTTCTACTGCGACGAGGGCTACGACAACCTCAACGCGCAGCAGGCGGTCGAGACCGACGCGACCAAGCGCACCGAGATCGTCAAGCAGATGCAGCAGCAGCTCTACGACGACTCGCCGTACCTGGTGACCTACTACTACAACAACTACGAGGCCTACCGGTCCGACCGCTTCACCGGGTTCGTCCCGCAGCCGTCGCCGAACGGCTCGCTGCTGTTCCAGTACGGCACGTGGTCGTACCAGAGCATCAAGCCGGTCACCACGGTCGAGCAGGGCCCGATCGACGAGAGCGGCAGCACCTCGAGCGGACCCAACTGGCCGGTCATCATCGGCATCGCGGCCCTGATCGCGATCGCGGCGGGGGTCGGCATCGCGCTGCGGCGTGGCCGCAACAGCGACATCGACACCGACGACCGGGAGTAGGTCCAGGAGCTCGTGGCACTCCTGCCCGACGTGGGCACCGTCCCCGACCGCGCCCCGGCGCGGTCGGGGCGGTCGTCCAACCCGACGTTGCGGTACGCGGTCAACCGCACCCTGGCGGCGCTGAGCACGCTCGTGTTCGTCGTGCTGTTCAACTTCTTCCTGTTCCGCGTGATGCCCGGCGACCCGATCTCGCTGTACACCCGCGGCCGCAACCTCGACCAGTCGCAGCTCCAGGCGCTGCGCGCGAACCTCAACAAGCCGCTCTTCGAGCAGCTGATCGAGTACCTCAAGAACCCGCTCTCGTCCGGGGTCGACTCGATCCGCTTCAACGCCCCCGTCTGGGAGGTCATCGGCCCCCGCGTCTACCCGACGCTGCTGCTCGTCGGGACCGCGACGCTCATCGCCACCGTCGTCGGGGTCTGGCTCGGCATCCGCAGCGGCTGGAACCGCGGCGGTCGCTTCGACAAGACCTCGACCGACCACGACGCTCGTCCTCTACTCCATGCCGGAGTTCTGGTTCGGCATGATCATGCTCATCGTGTTCTCGGTCTGGCTGGGCTGGTTCCCGGTCGGCGGTCTCACCACTCCCGGCGTCGATCTCGCGACACCCGCCGGCCTCCTGGACCTCGCGTGGCACCTGGTGCTGCCCGTCACGACGCTGGCAGTCATCTACTTCGCCGAGTACTCGCTGATCATGCGCGCCTCGATCATCGAGGAGCGCAGCCAGGACTACCTGCAGACCGCGCGCGCCAAGGGCCTCATGGACTCGATGGTGCGCCGCCGCCACGCGGTGCCCAACGCGCTGCTCCCCACGATGACCCTGGTGTTCCTCAACCTCGGTTTCGTCGTCGGCGGCGCGATCACCATCGAGTACGTCTACTCCATCGACGGGCTGGGGTCGCTCACCGTCGACGCCCTGCGCGGCCCTGACATCCCGCTGCTGCAGGCGCTGTTCCTGCTGTTCTCGGCCGCCGTCATCTTCGCCAACCTCATCGCCGACCTGCTCTACGGCTACTTCGACCCGCGGGTGCGCACATGAGCGCCGACGCCGTTCCCGAGATCCCGCCGCCGCCGATGCTCTCGGCGCGCGCGATCGTGCGGGCGCGCCGTAGCGCTGCCCTCAAGCGGTTCACGTCCGCGTTCGCCCGCAACCGGTCCGGGATGCTCGGTCTCGCGGTCCTCGTGATCTTCGCGGTGCTCGCGATCACCGCACCGATCTTCTTCCCCCGCAGCACCATCGAGATCACCCAGGCCACCGGCCAGCCGTTCGAGCCGCCGTCGTGGGCCTACCCGCTCGGCACCGACGACTCCGGCCGCAGCGTGCTGGCCCTCGTCGTCTGGGGCGCTCGGATCTCGCTGCTCGTCGGGCTCGCCGCGACGCTGCTCTCGATGTTCATCGGCACGACCGTCGGCATCAGCGCCGGTCACTACCGCGGCTGGTTCGGCAGCATCCTCGACCGGGTCACGGACTGGTTCCTGGTCATCCCCTACCTGCCGCTGGCGATCGTCCTCGCGACGATCCTGGGCCGCTCGCTGTTCGTCATCATCATCGTGATCGGCGTGACCTCCTGGCCCGGCACCGCGCGCCTGATCCGCGCGCAGACGCTGTCGGTCGAGGGCCGGCCCTACCTCGAACGGTCGAAGGCGCTCGGTGCCGGCAACGTGCACCAGATGACGCGGCACGTGCTGCCCAACGTCATGCCGCTCGTGCTGGCCAACACCACGCTCGCGGTCTCGATCTCGATCCTGTCGGAGACCACGCTGAGCTTCCTCGGCCTGGGCGACCCCACCGCGGTGTCGTGGGGCTCGATCCTCGAGCAGGCGTTCTCCTCCGGCGCCATCTCGCAGGGCGCGTGGTGGTACCTCGGCTCCCCCGGTGTGTGCGTCGTGCTGACCGTCCTCGCGTTCAACCTCATCGGCCGGGCCGTCGAGGACATCCTCGATCCGCGTGAGGAGTCGAGCTGATGGCGCTGCTCGAGTTCGACGACGTGTCGGTCACCTACCGCTCGCGCGGCGCCGACGTGCCCGCCGTGCGCAACGTGACCCTCTCGGTCGACGCCGGCCAGACCCTCGGCATCGCGGGCGAGTCCGGCTGCGGCAAGACCACGTTGACCAGCACCGTCCTGCGCATGCAGCCCAAGTCCGCCAAGGTCACCGGCGAGGTGCGCCTCGCCGGCGAGAACGTGCTCGACATGTCGTGGGGCAAGGTCCGGGCCGTGCGCTGGGCGCAGGCGTCCGTGGTGTTCCAGGGCGCCATGCACGCGCTCAACCCCGTGCAGCGCATCGGCGACCAGATGGCCGAGCCGATCCGCCTGCACAGCAAGGGCACGTCGGCGGCCAAGGCGGCCACACGCGTGGGCGAGCTGCTCGAGATGGTCGGTCTTCCCGCTCGCCGTGCGAACGCCTATCCGCACCAGCTCTCCGGCGGCCAGAAGCAGCGCGTCATGATCGCGATGGCGCTCGCCTGCGACCCGCAGCTCATCGTCGCGGACGAGCCCACCACCGCCCTCGACGTGATGGTGCAGGCGCAGGTGCTCACCGTGCTGTCGAGCCTCGTCACCGACCTCGGCGTCGGCATGATCTTCATCAGCCACGACCTGTCCGTGCTCTCGAGCACGTGCGACCGGATCGCGGTGATGTACGCCGGTCGGATCGTCGAGGAAGGCCCCGCCGCCGAGGTGTTCGACCACCCCAAGCACCCGTACGCCGAAGCGCTCGCGGGCGCGTTCCCGCGCATCGGCGACACGCGGTTCCGCTACGCGCCCGCCGGACTGCCGGGCGACCCGCCGTTCCCCGGCGACCTCCCCAGCGGCTGCTCGTTCCACCCGCGGTGCCCGCTGGCCGTCGACCGCTGCACGACCACCGAGCCCGTGCTCACCCAGCTCGGGGAGAGCCGGACGGCCTGCCTGCTCGTGCCCGGAGGCGTCTCGTGAGCACCGAACCGGGCACCCTCGGGACCGACGTCGTCGGCCCTGCCCTCGAGGCGCACGACGTCGCGGTCTCGTTCCGCGGCCGCGGCGGAGGCGGCACCGCGTGGGCGGTCGACGGTGTCGACCTCGCGCTGGGCCGGGGAGAGATCGTCGCGCTGGTCGGCGAGTCCGGCTGCGGCAAGACCACGCTCGCGCGCACCCTGCTCGGCCTGGAGATCCCCACGCAGGGCCAGGTGCTCGTCGACGGGACGCAGCTGTCGTACAACCCCAAGGCGATCAAGGCCTACCGCCGTCGCGTCCAGCTCGTGCTGCAGGACCCGACCGGCGCGCTCAACCCGCGCCACACGGTGTACGAAGCGGTCGCCGAGGGCCTGCGCGTCCACGGCCTGGTCGAGGCCGAGGAGAAGCGCGTCGCGCAGGCGCTCTCGCTCGCGGGCCTGCGTCCTCCGGAGCGGTTCTTCCTGCGCTACCCGCACGAGCTCTCCGGCGGCCAGCGGCAGCGAGTGGTCATCGCCGGCGCGCTCGTGCTCGAGCCGGACATCATCGTGGCCGACGAGCCCGTCTCCAGCCTCGACGCCTCGGTGCGCGGCGAGATCCTCGCCTTGCTCCTGCGCCTGCGCGACGAGCTCGGGCTCTCGCTGCTCGTCGTCACGCACGACCTCGGACTGGCGTGGAACATCGCCGACCGCGTCGCGGTGATGTACCTCGGCCGCATCGTCGAGGAGGGGCCGACCGAGGCGGTGCTCTCCGACCCGAAGCACCCGTACACGAAGGCGCTGCTCTCGGTGGTGCCGGAGATGGAGCGCCTCGAGCAGGTGGTGCTCACCGGCGAGCCCCCGGACCCCACCAAGGTGCCCTCCGGCTGCCGCTTCCACCCGCGCTGCCCGGTGGTGGCCTCCGGCGAGGCAGCCCGCCTCGGCATCGAGGACAAGTGCCGCACCCAGTCGCTGCCGGTGCTCACCGTGAGCACCGAGCACACGACCGCCTGCTGGGCAGTCTGAGCACTCCCTCACCGACGGGCGCGCGAGCCCCCCGTGCGGTCCGACCCTCGCCTACACGGTCGGGTCGACGACGTGCCCGACGAACACGGGGGTCTGCGTGGGCTCGTGGACGATGGCCCAGACGAACGGCCGGTCGACCCGCAGCACGACGTCGGGCCGAGGAGGCATCGAGACACCGAACGAGATCGCCGTGACCGCTGCCGCCTCGGAGCCGGTCTCGTCGACGGTGATCGCCGCCCGGTGCACCGCGGCGTCCACCGAGACTCCAGGTGCGATCCCCGACAGGTCGCTCAGGTCGGTGATGGTCAGCGCGGTCAGCAGGTCCAGGTCGGTGCGCGTGTTCCACCGAGGCAGCACGACCTCGACGAGGGTGAGCCGGTCCCCCGTCGTCGGCGCGGTGGCGACGTCGAGCAAGGACGTCAGGGCGGGCATGCCCCGCAGCACCGACCGCGGCAGCACGACGCGCATGGTGAGCTCCCCGCCGGCGTACGGAATGGTGGCACGCTGCCACTGGCCGTTCTCGGAGTACGGACCGTAGAGCGGGCCGGTCATCAACGGCGCTCGAACGGTCGGCCCGGCGGCCGTGGCGAACGTCTGCTCCGCGGTCTGGTCGGGGACGAACTGCCTCAGCCAGCCGGCCTTGAGGTAGACCGCGTTGGCGAGGACCAGCAGCAGCGCAGGGTCGACCGAGTCGAGGAGCTGCTCGATCTTGCCGTGCGTGCGTTCCGACGCCCAGGCGTCCATGGTCTGCTTGGCGCCGGGCGACGCGAAGTCGACCGCCATCGCCTGCGCGTCGTAGTGCCGCGCCAGCAGGTCGACGAACGGTCGCTGCACCGAAGGGCCGAACGCCGGCGAGACGAACAGAGCGTTGGCGATCTCCACCACGGGCGCCGGGCCGCGGCCGACGGCCGGCGGCGGCGGTGAGAGCAACGCGGCCGTGACGGCGTTGAAGCCCTCGTGCGGAGATCCCTCAGGGCGGCTGTCGGCGGGGAATCCGAACAGCTCGTCGAGCCGGCGCGCGGTCTCGCCCCGAGCACCTGCCCGCAGCATCCCGAAGGCCACGGCGACGGACAACGGGGAGAGCGTGAGGTTCTCCGCCGGCGACGCCACGGCGGAGTGCAGCCGGGTCGCCAGGGTGCGCATCCCGTCGGCCAGCGCGGGCACCCGGGACGCTGCTGCGAGGGGGACGTCGACCCGGGCGACCGTCGACGTGGGGACCGGCCCGCTCGGCCCGCTCGGGACCGCGGGTCCGGAGCCGCGTTCGCGGCCGCAGCCCGCCAGCACCGGCGCGGAGCCGGCGCCGAGCAGCGCCAGCGCCGCGAGCACGGACCGGCGAGTCGTGGTCTGGACGTTCGACGTGCGCTCCATGCGATCCCCCCGGCGACGCACGCTAGAGCACGGGCCGGAGCGTGTGGCGCTCTCCGACGAGCCGTGACGCGGCCGTGACCCCGAGGGCTGCGCCGACGACGGACCGTTACGCCGCCCCTCGGGTGCTTCCCTCCGAGCCCTCGGGCACCGCATACTTACTGACTCGTGAGTCAATAAGCGTGGAGGCAACCCGGTGGCTCAGCAGTACGACGTCGTCATCGTCGGTGGCGGGCACAACGGCCTGGTCGCCGCCGCCTACCTCGCGCGCGAAGGGCTGCGCACGCTGGTGCTCGAGCGCCGCCACATCGTGGGCGGCGCGGCCGTCAGCGAGCAGCCGTTCGGCCCGGACTTCACGCTCACCAGCCTGAGCTACGTCGTCTCGTGGCTGCCGCCGACCCTGGTGCGCGACCTCGACCTGGTGAGGCACGGCTACCACGTCTACCCGCAGGGCCCGTACTTCGCGCCGCGCACCGACGGCCGCTACCTGCAGCTGCCCGACGACAAGCGCGCGCGGCACGAGCAGATCTCGAAGTTCTCCGCGAAGGACGCCGACGCCGCCGAGCGCTGGGACGAGTGGATGGACGGCCTGGGCAAGATCCTCGGCCCGCTCATCAACGAGATCCCGCCGAAGGTCGGCTCGCGCAAGCCGGCCGACCTGGCCCGCCAGGCGCTGCTCCTGCGCAAGCTCACCGACGTCGACCAGCGCAAGGCCGTCGACCTCACCCGGCTGCTCACGAGCAGCGCCGCCGACCTCATCGAGGACACCTTCGAGTCCGACGCGATGCGCGGCGTGCTCAGCGTGTCCGCGGTCATCGGCTCGTGGGCCGGGCCGCGCACCCCGGGGACGGCGTACGTCATCGCGCACCACCACATCGGCGACCTCGGCGACGGCCGCATCGGCGCGTGGGGCTTCCCCAAGGGCGGCATGGGCGGCGTGACGCAGGCGCTGGCCGCCGCGGCGCGCTCGTTCGGTGCGGAGATCCGCACCGAGGCGCCGGTCGCGCGCATCACCACGAAGGCCGGCGCGGTCACGGGCGTCACGCTCGAGGACGGCACCGAGATCAGCGCGCCGACCGTCATCACCACGACGCACCCGCAGATCTCGTTCCTGCGCCTCGTCGACCGCGCCGACCTGCCGGCCGACTTCGTCGAGGACATCGAGCGCTACAAGTCGCGCAGCGGCACGGTGAAGATCAACGTCGCGCTCGACCGCCTGCCGGAGTTCACCAGCAAGCCCGGCTTCGACCCCGCGGTGCACGGCGGCACGATCGTGCTGTCCGAGAGCCTCGACGAGGTCGAGACCTCGTTCCAGGAGGCCGCCGCCGGGCAAGCCGTCGACCCTGCCGTTCGCCGACATCTGCATCCCGAGCGTGTTCGACCCCACGCTCGCCCCCGAGGGCAAGCACGTGATGAGCATGTTCACGCAGTGGGTGCCGCACACCTGGAACGAGGAGCGCCACGACGACGAGCTCGAGGCGTACGCCGACCGGCTCTTCGCGCGCATGGAGGCAGTGGCTCCGGGCTTCACCGACTCGGTGCTGCACCGGCAGATCCTGAGCCCGTACGACATCGAGCACGAGTACGGCCTGATCGGCGGCAACATCTTCCACGGCGAGCTCACGATGGGGCAGATGTTCCACGCGCGTCCCGCCGCCGGCTACGCCGATCTGCGCACGCCTGTGCGCGGCCTCTACCAGTCCGGCTCCGGCACCCACGGCGGCGGCGGCGTGACGGGCGTGCCCGGCCGCAACGTCGTGCACCAGGTGCTCGCCGACCGCAAGCGCGCCCAGTGGCGCGACAAGGCGCGGCTCGGGAAGAAGAGCTGAGCGTGGGCGAGCTGCAGGCGGCGCTGCCGCGCGAGCACTACGTCGACGACGCGACGCATCGCGTCGAGCGCGAGCGCGTGCTGCTGCGCGAGTGGACCTGCATCGGCCGGCTCGACGAGCTCGGTCTGACCGAGCCCGGCTCGGCGGCGCTGCTGCCCGAGCGCCTCGCGGTCGTCGACCTGCTCGGCGAGTCCGTCCTGGTCACGACCACGGCGGACGGCACGCTGCACGCGCACTACAACGTCTGCCGCCACCGCGGCTCGCAGGTCGTGCCGGTCGAGCCGGACTCCGCCGCACCGGCGCCGTGCGCCGCGAAGTCGCTGCGGTGCCCGTACCACTCGTGGACCTACGCCCTCGACGGCACGCTGCTGCACGCACCGCACACCGAGGACGTGCCGCTGCCGGCGTTCGCCCTGCACCCGGTGGGTGCGGCGGCGTGGGGCGGCTGGCTCTGGCTGAACGGCACCCCGGACCAGGCGGCGCCCCTGCTCGACGCGCTCGCACCCGTGCCGGAGCAACGTACGCCGCTATCCGCTCGACACCCTCGTGCTCGGCCGTCGTCTGCGCTACGAGGTCGCGGCGAACTGGAAGGTCATCGCGGAGAACTACAACGAGTGCTACCACTGCGGCCCGGTGCACCCCGAGCTCTCGCGCCTCGTGCCCGCGTTCGCGCGGCGGCGGCGCCGACCTCGACTGGGAGAACGGCGTACCGCACCGCGAGGGCGCGTGGACGTTCACGATGAGCGGCACCAGCGACCGTGCACCGTTCCCGGACCTCGACGAGCACGAGCGCGTGCGCCACAAGGGCGAGCTCGTCTACCCCAACCTGCTGCTCTCGCTCTCGGCCGAGCACGCGGCCGCCTTCGTGCTGCGCCCGCTCGCGGTCGACCGCACCGAGGTCGTCTGCGACCTGCTCTTCGCGCCCGACGAGGTCGCCAAGCCCACCTTCGACCCCGGCGACGCCGAGGAGCTGTGGGACCTCACCAACCGCCAGGACTGGCGCATCTGCGAGTCGGTGCAGCGCGGCATGTCGTCGCGCTCCTACCGCGAGGGCTGGTACGCCCCGATGGAGGACGCCTCGCTCGACATCCGGCGCTGGCTGCTCCCGCGCCTCGAGCGCGACCTGACCGACGGAGGATCCCGTGGCTGAGACCTACGACCTCGCGGTGATCGGGCTCGGCGCCCTCGGCTCGTCGACCGCGTGGCACGCCGCGCGCCGCGGCCTGTCGGTGATCGGGCTCGAGCAGTTCGAGCTCGGCCACGAGCGCGGCGCCTCGCACGACTCGAGCCGCATCCTGCGCCACAGCTACCACACGCCCGAGTACGTCGACCTCACGTTCCTCGCCTACGACGACTGGGCCGCGCTCGAGGCCGAGACCGGCGAGTCCTTCGTGACGGTCACCGGCGGTCTCGACCTGTTCCCCGCCGGCGCCGTCATCCCCATCGACGACTACACGACCTCGATGGCCGCGCGCTCGGTGCCGTTCGAGGTGCTCGACGTCGACGAGGTCGCGCGCCCGCTACCCGCAGCTCGCCCTGCCCGAGGGCACCTCGCGCGCTCTACCAGGAGCGCACCGCGATCGTGCCCGCCGCACGCGGCACCGCAGCCATGCAGCGCCGCGCGGTCGCCCACGGCGCGGTCCTGCGCGACCGCTCGCCGGTGCGCGCGATCGTCCCCCGCGCCGACGGCGTCGACATCGTGCTCGCCGACGGCACGGCGTACTCCGCGGCCCGCGTGGTGGTCAGCGCCGACGCCTGGACCTCGCAGCTGCTCGCGCCGCTGGGCTGGGACCTCCCGCTCACCGTCACCGAGGAGCAGGTCACCTACTTCACGCCGGCCGACCCGGAGCCCTTCCGCCCCGGCCGGTTCCCGGTGTGGATCTGGATGGACGAGCCGTCGTACTACGGCTTCCCGACGTACGGCGAGGACACGGTGAAGGCCGCGCAGGACTGCGGCGGCCCGACGGTCACCGGCGACGAGCGCTCGATGGTCGAGGACGCCGCGATGCGCGACCGCCTCGGCGCCGTTCATGGCCTCGCACCTTCCCGGCGCTCCGGCCCCGCCACCCGCTCCAAGCGCTGCCTCTACACGCTCACCCCCGACCGCGACTTCGTCGTCTCCGCCGTGCCCGGCCACGAGCAGGTCGTCGTCGGTCTCGGCGCGGCCCACGGCTTCAAGTTCGCCGCCTGCTTCGGCCGCCTGCTCACCGACCTCGCCGTCGACGGCACCACGCGCCGTACGACGTCAGCGCCTTCGGCCTCGACCGCCCCGCGCTCACCGACCCGTCCTACGAGCCCAACTGGATGGTGTGACGTGCGCACCATCCCCACCCCCCGAGCAACCCTCACGAGAAGCAGCTCGCCCACGGCACGGACGGACGGACCGGGCCGCCTCGTCCCCCTCCGGGCGGTCAGGCTTGATCCCTGCGGGGAACAAGGCGGCCCGACCGTCCTGCACAGCTCACGGGCCAGCACGAGCATCGCTCAAGAGACCGAGCAGCGAGGCCGGACGCGGCGCCGTCCCGCCCGAGGGGATCAAGCCTGACCGCCCCGAGGGCGGGAGGGCGCCGCGGCCAGGCCTCGCCACCAAGCACGAGCGAGGCCGGCGCGACACACTCACGAACCGGACGCGGCGGGAGACTCGATCAGCGCAGGCGTTCGGGGTCGATGCCGAGCTCGAGGCCCGCGGTGCCGCGCACCCAGAGGGCGAGCTGCTTCTTGGTGAGGTTGCGATGCACCATCACCTGCACGGCCAGCCCGTCGAGCAGCGCGGAGAGACGCCACGCCGCGCCCTCCGGGTCGTCGCAGACGAAGAGGCCGGCGTCGACGCCCTGGCGGATCTGGTCGGCGAGCACGTCCTTCCAGCGGACGTCGAGGCGGCGCGACATGTCGCGCATCTCGGGCTCGCGCAGCGACTCGGCCCAGGCGTCGACCCACACCGTCCAGCCGTTGGCGTTCCCCTGCGGGGAGTAGAGCGCGAGGATCCGGCGTACGCCGTCGACCGGGTCGGTCGCCTTCGCCACCACGGTGTCGAGGCGCGCGAGGTCGCGGGCGACCGCGTGCTCGAGGGCCTCGGCGAAGAGCTTCTCCTTGGTGCCGAAGTGGTAGAAGACCAGCGCCGTGCTGACGCCGAGGGCGTCGGCGACGTCGGCGACGCGCGTGCGCGCGAAGCCGCGCTTCGTCACCTCGGCCTCGGCGGCTGCGAGGATCTCCTCGCGACGCACCTCGACCTTCCGTCTCGCCACGAGTTCGACCTTACTGTCGCGCTAGTCAGCAGGAGCACCCGATGAGCACCGTGTCCGACGTGTCGTCCCTGTCGCCGATCGCCCCCGTCGACGCCGACGGGCTGTCCCGCGCGCTGCTGCCGTTCGGCCAGTCGACGATGCTGCCGGTGGAGTCGTACACCTCGCAGGCGGTGCTCGACTGGGAGCGCCGCAACTTCGTCGCGGGGTCGTGGGCGTGCGTGGGCCGGGTCGAGGAGCTGCGGGCCGACGGCGCGACCCAGCGGGCGCTGCTGGTCGGCGACATCCCGGTGCTGCTGACCTTCGAGGGCGACACGATCCGCGCCTTCGCCAACACGTGCCGGCACCGCGCACACGTGCTGCTCGAGGACGACCAGTGCACGACGACGAAGTCGGTGCTCTGCGTCTACCACGCGTGGACCTACCGGCTCGACGGCTCGCTCCAGGGCGCACCCGGCTTCCGCGACAACGAGTTCTTCGACAAGGCCGACTACGGGCTGGTGCCGCTGCCCGCGCAGGAGTGGCACGGCTGGCTGTTCGTCAACGCCACGGGCGACGCGCCGCCGTTCGAGGATCACCTCGGCGAGCTCGAGGAGCTCGTGGGGCCGTACGCGCCGGAGAAGCTCGTGCTGCGCGCGCGGCACACGTACGAGATCGCAGCGAACTGGAAGCTCGTGAGCGAGAACTACCACGAGTGCTACCACTGCCCGCTCATCCACCCCGAGCTCTGCCAGGTCTCGATCCCGACCTCGGGCGACAACTTCGTGCGACCGGGCGCGTGGATCGGCGGCACGATGCTGTTCAAGGACGGCAACGAGACGATGTCGCTCGACGGGCGCTCGAAGGGTCGTGCCGATCGAGGGCGCGCCGCAGGACTCGGTGCTCTACGTGCAGCTGTTCCCGAACCTGCTGATCTCGGGGCACCCGGACTACGTGATGACCCACCGCGTGCTGCCGCTCGCACCCGACCGCACGTGGATCGAGTGCAGCTGGTACTTCCCCGGCGACGACATCGACCCGACGTACGCCGTGGAGTTCTGGGACCTCACCAACTCGCAGGACTGGCGCGCGTGCGAGCTCGTGCAGCGCGGACTGACCTCGCCGCACTTCGCGCCGGGGCCGTTCGCACCCAACGAGGACGCCGTGCACCAGTGGGTGCAGATGATCGGTCGCGGCTACCTCGGCGTCGCGCCCCACGACAAGCCCGAGCACGCCGACGCCTGACCAGCGGACGCTCGGCGGGGGGATCTCCCGCCGAGCGTGGTACCGTCGACCAGGTTGCTACAGCAGTTCCTCGAACGTTCTTCGGACGCCCGCGGATCGACTCCGCCGGGCGTCCTCGCTTTCTCCCTGGAAATCCAGGGATTGAGGGCGCATCCAGCGGCAACTTGCAGGGCGCGATGTCCGCGCCCCGCAACAGCTACGGAAGAGGAACGTCATGGTCAACGGAACAGTGAAGTGGTTCAACGGCGAGAAGGGCTTCGGCTTCATCGCCCCCGAGGACGGCAGTGCCGACGTGTTCGTGCACTTCTCGGCCATCGCTTCGTCGGGCTACCGCTCGCTCGAGGAGAACCAGAAGGTCACCTTCGACGTCACGCAGGGCCAGAAGGGCCCGCAGGCGGAGAACGTCACCCCCCTGTAGTCCTCACGGACTTCGACGGCCTCGCGCCGTCGCGAACGTGGATCGTCCCCTCGGGGGCGGTCCACGTTTCGCATGTCGGGGGTCGTGGCAGCCGACGACGTCCGTGACAGGATCGCGGACGTGACGAACGACCCTGCGGTGGAGCCTGGCCGCACGCGCGCGCATGTGGCCGATGCGCCGCGAGGCGACGCCTCCCCGTGGCGGACGCCGGCCATCGCGACGGCGGCCGTGTTCGCGCTCAACGCGACCGTCATCGCCTCGTGGGTCTCGCGCCTGCCCGCCACGCGCGACCGGCTCGAGCTCGACCCCCGCGCCATCGGCCTGGTGCTGCTCATGATGGGCATCGGCTCGCTCAGCATGATGCCGTTCGTGGGCCGGCTCGCCGCGCGGTGGAGCAGCCGACCGGTCGTCGTGACCGCCGCCACGGTGTGCGCGCTGTGCCTCGTGGCGCTCACGCTGACGCCCGACGCGATCACCACCGGTGCGGTTCTCTTCGTGCTCGGTGCGGCGTACGGCTCCTGGGACGTCGCGATGAACATCCACGGCTCCTACGTCGACCGCAGCTCGGGCCGCGACTACATGCCGCGCTACCACGGCTCCTGGTCGGTCGGGCTGGCCGTCGGCGCCGGCCTCGGCGCCCTCGCGGCCGCCATCGGCCTGAGCCTCACGGCCCACTTCGCCCTGGCCGCGCTCGTCGGCTGCGGCGGCAGCATCGCCCTCGTGCTGCGGTACTTCCGCGACGACCGAGCACCGATCGGGGCCGACGCCTCGGCGTCGGAGGAGGCGTCGGCGAGCTGTCACCACCGACGGCGCACCTCGTCCGCGGCTGCTGTCTCGGCGCCTGGTGCTCATCGGGGTCATCACGCTGTGCGGCTGCCTGCTCGAGGGCGCGGCCGCCGACTGGGTCGCCCTCTACCTCACCGACGAGCGCGGGGCTACAGCCGCGCTGGCCGCGCTCGCCTACGGCATCTGGGCCGCGGCCATGGCGCTGTCCCGCTTCTCGGGCACCACGCTCATCGAGCGCCTCGGCCGAGTGCGGGCCATCCGGCTCGCCGGAGCCGTGGTGCTCGTCGGGGTCGTCGCCACGCTGGCGATGCCCGGCGTCTACGGCGCGATGCTCGGCGTCGTCTTCTGGGGCGCCGGTGTCGCGCTGGTGTTCCCGGCCGCGATGAGCGCCGGCGGCGAGACACCGGGGCGCGCCGCCGACGGCATCGCGGCGGTCTCCACGATCGGGTACGGCGGGTTCCTCGTCGGCCCTCCGCTCATCGGGCTGGTGGCCCACGAGATCGGGCTGGGCCGGGCGCTCTGGATCCTGCCGGTGCTCTGCGTGGGCATCCTGCTGCTCGCCTCGGTGGTCGCGCCGCCGGCCGAGAAGCCTTGATAATCCTGGGGAAATCGACCTTCGGCTCTTGCTCCTGTCGTACAGGTGTCGTATTATATCTCCATGACGACGATCGCCCTCCCCGGACCACGACGCGATGGCGCCGTGGCGGTCGTTGGGTCGTGAGGAGCTGCTCGACGAGGAGTGGCTGCTCGCCGAGGTCGAGACGGTGCCCGAGGTCGAGGTTCTGGCGTCGGTGTCGTCGTTGCCGGTCGGGGTCGCGCTGCTGATGCTCGACTCGATCGACCCGGCGGGGCTGGGCGACGAGCACGCGGTGCTGGACTACCTGCGGGCGGCGGAGCGCATCGATGCGGCGACCGCGGCGCTCAAAGCACGGGCCCGGGTGGCGCTCGCGGGTGCGACCGCGTCGGAGCAGGTCCTCGACGAGCTGCACGTGGAGGCGGAGCTCGCGACCGCGACCCGCTCGTCACGGTACGTGGCGGGGATGTCGATCGAGCGGGCGCGGGTGCTGACCACGATCTTCCCGGCGTTCCTCGACGCGCTGGCCGAGGGTGCGATCGCGGAGGCGCACTGCCGCACCCTGGTGGAGAAGACCCGCCCGGTCACCGACCCGGTCGCGCTGGCCGCGATCGGTCGCGTGCTCCTGCCCAAGGCGAAGCGACTCGCACCGGGCCCGTTCGCCCGCGAGGTCGCGACGGCCATCGCGCCGGTTCGACCCCGACGCGGCCTCCCGCTACACGCGCGCTCGCGAGCAGCGCTCGGTGTGGACCCGGGAGCTCGAGGACGGCATGTCGCTACCTCGGCATGGTCCACGACACCTCCACGATCACCGCGATCAAGGCCACGCTGGACGCCGACGCGTATGCCCTGCGCGCGCAGCGACGCACGGCCGCCGACAAGGTCCGCGACGCCGCCGCTGCAGCGGGCGAGGACGTCGAGCGGGCGGTATGGGGATCCACGGACCGCGCCGTGCTGCACTCGGCGATCGACGACTCGGAAGGGATCCTCATCGGCGCGTGCCGCGCCGATGCCCTCGCTGCGCGCATCCTGGGCACCACGGCCGAGACCGGCGACATCGACTGGCGGCCCACGCCGGCCGACGTCCAGGTGCAGCTCGTCATCGACCTGCAGACCCTGCGCGGCGAGATCGACCGGCCCTGCCTGCTCGACGGGCAACCCGTCCCCGCCCAGATCGGCCGCGACCTCGCCGGCTACGCCACGCGCGTTCCGGCGCATGGTGACGGACCCCGTCGACGGGCACCTGCTCGACTACGGCGACCAGACCTATCTCCCGGACCCGCTGCGCACCTACGTCCTGGCCCGCGACGGCGGCTGCCGCGTCCCCGGCTGCACCACCCGCGACCCGCGCCGGCATGCAGATGGACCACGCCGTCCCGTTCCCCGACGGGCCCGTCCGACACCGCCAACACCGGCGGCCTGTGCCTCGGCGCACCACCAGCTCAAGACCAGCGGCTACCTGCACATCGAGAACAGCGCCGCCGACGGCTCCTGCGACTGGGTCACGGCCTGGGGCCAACGCATCCACATCCCCGCCAGGCCGTTCCTCCACGACCCCGCCGACGACCAGGACCCCGATCCCCCTCCCCCGCTCGAAGAACCACCGTTCTGAGGGATGCCCACCGTCGTCGTGCCCGCGCGGCGTCGCGTCAGTAGCTGAAGGTCGTGGCTCCGTCGTCGCCGATCCAGTTCCACATCGGGATGGTGCCGTTGAGCTCGGCGCCGTCGATGAGGGTCGACGCGTCGATCTTGCGCGAGTCGACGCAGATGGGGCAGACGAAGTAGCGGCCGCCGGCGGCGCGGTAGCGCTCGACGAGCGACTCGAGGGTCGGGCAGCCGTCGCAGCCGACGCCGGTCGCGGCCCCAGGGAGGGCGAGGCGCACGGCCTCCTGGGTGAGGAACATGAGGGTCTCGCGGCCCGTCTCGGCGGCGCCGACGGCGACGAGGAAGGCCACCGTGACCTTCTCGAGGTTCTCGGCTCCGGTGGTGAGGCTGACGACTGCCTTCTGTGCCATGGCTCCTCCTCGGTGATGGTGGGACGAGCCGCCCAGGATCGACCCGTGCGAGGCGCAAGGACCTCGCCCGCGAGGTTACGGCGACGGAGGGTCGCTAGGCGAGGTCGCGGGGGAAGGACCGCTCCCAGCGGCGCTCGCCGACGATCTCGTCGCCCTCCGTGCACACCAGCGAGATGAACACCTCGTAGGTCTTCGGGCCGGCGTGCACCTCGAGCTGCGAGCGCGCCTTGACCGAGACCGGGTCGCCGGTGCCGTCGTCGGTGAAGCGCAGCGTGAACGACACGTCGGCCGTGGCCATCTGCTCGAAGGTGCGCGTCGAGACCGACACGCGGCCCTTGTAGTGCTCGACCACCGAGCCGTAGGGCGCGTCGTACGCCGAGCCGTGGTCGACCACGCACGCGGTCTGGCGTCCGAGCACGTCGCGCTCGACGCGCCACACCACGCCGTGGTCGGACTCGGACGAGGTCGGGTCGCCGGGCTCGAACTCGGGCGCGGGGTAGGTGCCGTCCGCCTCGTACGCCGGCAGCAGCAGGCGGCCGCCGCGCACGGAGATCGACACGGGCTCGGGCGGCGCGGAGGTGTTGGGCCAGTCGGCGCCGGCGACCGAGAGCCGCAGGGTGTGGCCGGGTCGCCACTGCCACGCGGTCGCCTCGAGCTCGACGACGACGTCGTAGACCTCGCCGGGCACGAGCGGCTCGGCGGTGTCCATGCCACCGCGACGGGTCAGGTTGAGCGTGCCGCGCGTGACGAGCGTGGAGGTGCCGTCGGCGGCGACGTCGGTGAGCTTCGCCGACACGGTCGCGACGGGCGCGGTCACGGACAGGCTCAGCTCGACCATCGCGTTGCCCGCGATCTCGAGGCCGTCGGGGTCGAAGTCCCAGCGCAGGGAGTCGGCGTCGTCGTGCCGCTGGTCGAGCGGCTGGCCGTAGGGCAGGTGCCCGGCGCACGAGATCCACGCGGCGGTGCCGACGTCCGGCTTCACGGCGTACGGCAGCTGCCCGACGAGCGCGTGCTCCACCCACGTCGTGCGCGGCGACGGCCACGAGTCGGCGCGCCACACGCCGGGCACGATGTCGAGGTCGGGCTCGGGCTTGTGCGAGTGCTGGGCGTACCACTGCGCGGTGGGCTCGGCGTCGACGCCGTTGTCGATGCCGCGCAGCCAGCGGTCCCACCAGCGCACCATCTCGGGCACCGAGTCGATGCGCGGGCCCGGGCAACGACGACGACGTCGCCGCGTGCGACCACGGGCCGGCCAGCAGCCGGTGCGGCACTCCCGCCTCGGCCAGCTTCTCCATGGTGCGGAAGGTGTTGTTGCGGTAGCCGTCCGCCCAGCCGGCGATGATCATCACCGGGCACTCGATGCGGTCGTAGCCCGGTCGCACCGAGCCGTGCTGCCAGTAGGAGTCGCGCCGCTGGTGCTCGCAGCCAGGTCATGAGCCACGGCTCGTGCTCGGCGATCCGCGCGCGCCACTCGTCGCGCCACGCGGGGCCGAAGACGCCGGGCACCGGCGGCAGCGCGTTCATCGGCGTCATGTAGTGGCAGTAGTCGACGAGGTCGATCCACTTGGCGCAGCCCGCCCATGTAGTGGACGTCGTCGGTGAACCGGTCGTCGGTGGCGTAGATCGCGATGATCGCCTTGAGCTCCGGCGGCCGCTCGCACCGCCATCTGCAGGGAGTTGAAGCCGCTGTACGACGTGCCGTACATGCCGAGGTTGCCGTCGCACCACGGCTGCGCGGCGAGCCAGGTGAGCACCTCGGCGAGGTCGCGCTGCTCCTGCGCGGGGTACTCGTCGGTGGCGCGGCCGCCGCTGCTGCCCGTGCCGCGCAGGTCGAGGCGCGCGACGGCGTAGCGGTACTCGTCGCGCAGCCGGACGTACTCCGGCCGGTACGACGAGGTCATGTCGTCCTTGCGGTAGGGCAGCGCCTCGAGGATGCACGGCTGCGGTCCCGCCGACTCGTGCGGCAGGTAGAGCGTGATCGCGAGGAACGCGCCGTCGCTCATCGGCACCCAGGCGTCGACCTTCGTGCCCTCGAGGATCGACCCCTCGACCGGCGCGCCCTCCGAGACCATGTCCGCCGACTCCTGCGCGTCGAGCGCGGCCAGCCCGGCATCCTGCTCCGAGCCCGCGTCCTCGGGCGTCGCGTCGTCGACCTGCTCGGGCAGGATCGGCTCGTCGGAGGGGTAGGTCATCGGGTCGGCCCTTCGGTGAGGAGTCGTCGTACGGCGTCGACGGGCAGCGCCGGGATGGTGCGGCCCTCCACGCCGGTGACGTCGTGAGCAGCGAGCAGTGACGCGAGAACGGCCTCCTCGGCGGCGTCGACGGCCGCCTCGAAGTACGGGTCGAGGCTACGGCCGGTCAACGGCGCCGCGGCAGGGCTCTCGCCCCGCGGCGCGCGCAGCCCGAGGGCGACCGCCGAGGAAGATCTCGCCGGAGGCGTGGTGCGCGGTCGACCCGGTGCGTGCCAGCCCGAGCCCGAGCCGCCGCGCGAGGCGCTCGCACGCGGCGTGGTCGAGCGGTGCGTCGGTGACGACGACGCCGAGGCACGAGCCGGCGGGCGGCGGTGCCAGGTGGGCAGGCGCGCCGAGCGCACGGCCGACCTCCACGCCGGCGATCGTGAGGCGGTCCCACTGACCGAAGTTCGTCAGCAGCAGCACGCCGAGCACGTGGCCGTCGGGGAGCACGCGCGACGCGGTGCCGATGCCACCCTTGTAGTTGAAGCACGACATCCCGGTGCCGGCACCGACCGCGCCCTGGTCCGGTGCCACGCCCGACCCCGCCGACACCCGCGCGGCGGCCAGCGCCGCGGCCACGTGCTCGTCGGTGACGTGCATGAAGCGGGGGTCGTTGAGCCAGGAGTCGTCGCACTCGCCGACCGCCGGGATGATCACGTCGTCGACACCGATGCGGGGCTGCTCGGCCATGAGCAGCCGGCAGGCCGCGTCGTACACGCGCCCGACCTGCATCGTCGAGGTGAGGAAGACCGGGGTCTCGAGCAGGCCCCACTCGTCGATCTGGCTGCGCGCGGTCAGCTCGCCGGCACCGTTGAGCAGCGCGACGCCGGCGGGCACGGGCGAGGCCCACGTGTCGCCGCCGAGGTCGAGCACGGTGACGCCGGTGCGCGCGATGCCGCGGCCGAACGGCGGGGGCGCGTCGTCGTAGACCACCGTGGCGTGCCCGAGCCCGACGCCGGGGACGTCGACCACGGACGCGGTCGGACCCGACGGGAGCGACCCGATCCTGATCCCCAGGTCAGCAGGCGTGGCCATGCCCGCATCCTGCCGCAGCCCGAGGCCCTCGCGGGAGGCGGACGGCCCCGCCGCGCCGCCGTTGTCGCCCGGTCGGCGCTCGCCGCGGGCGCCGGTCTGCGATCCTGCCGCCGTGACCGGCTCCCCCGCGCTCGTCGTCCGCAGCGCCGACTGCCTCCTGCACGTGCCCTCCGCCGAGATCTGGGTGGGGGTGCGCACTCCCGGCACGGAGCTGCCCGAGCGCGCCATCCGCATCGAGCAGACGCTGCGCGACGCCGGGCACCGGTTCGTCGAGGCCTCGGCGTACGGCGACGACGTGCTGCTGCGCGTGCACGACCCCGCGCTGGTGGCCCACCTGCGCACCGTGTGGGAGCGCTGGGTCGAGGCGGGCTTCCCCGTGGAACCGGGGCAGGACCGTGTGGTGCCCTACCTGATCCCCAGCGCGGGCATGCTCGACGGCCTGCCCGAGCGCGAGCCCACCGCCGTGCACGCCGCGGCGGGGCGCTGGTGCTACGACACGATGACGCTGGTCGGGCCGGGCACGTGGGAGGCGGCGCGCGCCGCCGTCGACGTCACCCTCACCGCGGTCGACGCCGTGGTCGGCGGAGAGGCGCTCGCCTACGCCCTCGTACGCCCGCCGGGCCACCACGTGACGCGGTCGGCGTACGGCGGCTCCTGCTACCTCAACAACGCGGGCATCGCCGCGCAGGCGCTGCGCGACGCGGGCCACGACCGGGTGGCGGTGGTCGACGTCGACGCGCACCACGGCAACGGCACGCAGGCGCTGTTCTACGACCGAGCCGACGTGCTCTACGCCTCGCTGCACGTCGACCCGGGCGCCGGATGGTTCCCGCACTACGCCGGGTTCGCCGACGAGACGGGCCGCGGTGCCGGCACCGGCGCCAACCTCAACGTGCCCCTGGCACCCGGCAGCGGCGACGACCTCTGGCTCGAGGCGCTCGACCGGCTCGTCGACTCCGTCGCCGCGCACGGCACCACGGCGCTGGTGGTCTCGCTGGGCGTCGACGCCG
Source organism: uncultured Actinomycetota bacterium (assembly GCA_963827145.1). Lineage (GTDB taxonomy): Bacteria > Actinomycetota > Actinomycetes > S36-B12 > CAIYMF01 > Longivirga. Next base: position 59,085 of record CAWGZO010000001.1, read on the forward strand.
CGGCCGCCGACCCCGAGTCGCCGCTGCAGGTCTCGCACGCGGCGTACGAGGAGGGTGGTCGGCGCCTCGCCGCGCTGGGCCTGCCGACGGTGGCCGTGCAGGAGGGCGGCTACCACCTCGACACGATCGGCGACCTGGTCGCCGTCACCCTCCGAGGCCTCGCCCCACCGTCGATGCGTGATCAGCGACGACTTCTAGGTTCCGCGTGATCACGCGTCGACGGGTCAGGCGAGGATCGCGGTCAGACGGTCGACGAAGGACTGCTCGCCGGCGCTGACCTTCTCGCTGCCGCCGCCCATGAATCCGGTGCCCAGGCGCTCCACGACCGCGTGCGCCACGGACACGAGGACGCCGCTGATCTCGGCGTACTCCTCGGTGCCCAGCTTGGCCTTCAGCGCGGCGGCGCTCTCGGTGATCTCGGCGACGAGCAGCTCGACGGCCGCCTCGACGTTCTGGGGCTTGGAGTCGCCGAGGTCGGGCTTGGTCTCGTTCGAGACGAGGGCCTGCAGCACCGTGTTCTCGGGGTGCGCCTGCGCGCCGGCGGTGAGCGCCCCGGCCCCCGCGGCGATCTCGCGCACGGAGGGAACCATCTTGCCGTCGGCCAGGCAGGAGGCCATGACGACGAGGCCCGGCAGCGCCGAGGCCGTCGCCCACTCCTCGTCGCTGAACTGCTCGCGCGTCGTCATGGTGCGGTGCCTCTCGTCCGTCGTACGCCGGGTGCCGGATGCCGCCCGTCCGTCCCGAACGTAGCGGGCGACCGCACCGGGCGCTGCGTCGCTCGTCACAGTCGCCGCAGGCGCTCGAGGGGCGCAGGCGCCGGCGTACGGCATGCTGGACGGCATGAGCGGTGAGCTGACCTGGGGCCCGCCGGACGAGATCGACCCCGACCGCCCCGACATCCTCGTCAAGGGCACCCTGCGCCACGGGCTGCGCATCGTGATCCGGCCGCTGCGCCCCGAGGACCGCGCCGAGCTCGCCGAGGGCTTCGAGGGCCTCTCCGAGCGCAGCCGCTACCTGCGCTTCCTCACCGGCAAGGGCACGCTGTCCGAGCGCGGCCTCGACAAGCTCGTCGACCAGGTCGACGGTCACGACCACGTCGCGCTGGCCCTGTGGTGGGTACGCCGCAGCCGCAGCGACATCCTGCTCGGCGACGCGCGGTTCATCCGGCTGCCCTACGACCCCGAGTGCGCGGACGTCGCGGTGGCCATCGCCGACGAGATCCACGGCCAGGGCGCCGCGACCCTCATGCTCGCCGTGCTCAAGGAGCGCGCGCTCGAGGAGGGCATCCACCGCTTCAGCGCCGTGATGTCGCCGGAGAACGAGGCCTCGCACCGCATGATCCAGCGCCTCGGGCGCGTGCTGAAGGACGAGTACGTCGACGGCACCCGCGAGATCGAGGTCGACCTCGACGGAGAGCCGCTCGACCGACCGCCGCGGCCGGAGCGCCCGGGCGTCTGATCGGCCGTCGCGCCCTCTCGGGGTCGGTCCAGGGTCGGTTCCGGGTGCGCTCAGGGCACAACGCACTGGATCCGCCCACCTCGCCGGGGCAAGGTGGGGTCATGACACAGTCCAGCCCGCTCGCGGGGACCGGTGGCGTCCTGGCCGCCGGCCGCCTCGGCTCCACCATCACCGTCGACCACCTGACGAAGCGGTTCGGCGAGGTCGTCGCCGTCGACGACCTCTCCTTCACCGTCGAGCCGGGCCGCGTCACCGGCTTCCTCGGGCCCAACGGCGCCGGGAAGACGACCACGCTGCGCTGCCTGCTCGGCCTGGTCGCACCCACGTCCGGGACGGCGACCATCGGCGGCCGGACCTACCACGACACCCCCACCCCGGCGCGGATCGTGGGCGCCGCGCTCGAGGCGACCGGATTCCACCCCGGCCGCACGGCGCGCAACCACCTTCGGGTGCTGGCTCGCGCGGGCGGGATCGACGAGCGCCGCGCGGACGACGTGCTCGCGCTCGGTCGGGCTCGGCGACGTGCGCGACCGCGCCGTCGGCGGGTTCAGCCTCGGCATGCGGCAGCGGCTGCAGCTCGCCGCGGCGCTGCTCGGCGACCCCGGTGTGCTCGTGCTCGACGAGCCGGCCAACGGCCTCGACCCCGAGGGCATCGCCTGGCTGCGCGCCTTCCTGCGCCACCTGGCCGGGCAGGGCCGCACGATCCTGGTCTCGAGCCACATGCTCTCCGAGGTCGAGCAGACCGTCGACGACGTCGTGATCATCGCCCGCGGCCGGTTCGTCCGCGCGTGCCCGCTCGCCGACCTCACCGACTCGGGCAGCGTCTCGTGGTCCGCACCCCGCAGGCGGCCGAGCTGACCGCCGCGCTCGCGACCCTGCGCTCCGCAGGCCAAGGTCACGGTCGACGCGGACGGCAGCCTGCTCGTCGAGCACGCCGAGGCGCCGATGATCGGTCGCGCCGCGCTCGACGCCCGGGCGGAGCTGCACGAGCTGCGCCCCGCCACCTCGGACCTCGAAGAGGTCTTCCTCTCGCTGACCAACGGAGACCCGTCATGACCGCGCAGACCGTCACCGCCGACGTCCCCGTCGTGAAGGTGCCGCACCGTCACCTCGTCTCGGCGGAGATCCTCAAGATCACGAGCACGAAGATGTGGCTCGGCATGCTCGCCGGTGTCGTCATCTTCATCGGGATCGGGATCGCCGCGTCGATCTTCGCGCCCGCGCAGCCCGGCCAGGAGATCCCGACGCTCGAGACGCCCGAGGGCATGCGCAACCTGTTCGCCAACGCGGGCGGCGCGTACGTGTTCGCCATCGTGCTCGGCGCTCTCGGCATGACGCAGGAGCTCCGGCACCAGACGCTGACCTCGACGCTGCTCGCCGAGCCCCGGCGCAACCGCGTGATGGTCGCCAAGATGGCGGCGTACGCGATCGCCGGCGCCATCTACGGCGCGGTCGGCGTGATCTTCGGCTACGGCCTGGCGCTGGCCCTGCTGCCGCTCAAGACCCACGCCGACATCCCGACCGACGCGCTGTGGCAGATCGCCGGCGGAGCGGTGCTGGGCTGCGCGCTGTTCGCGGTGCTCGGCGTCGCGGTCGGCACCCTGGTGCGCAACCAGATCGCTGCGATCCTCGGGATCCTGGTGTGGGTGCTGCTCATCGAGCAGCTCGTCGTGGCGTTCCTGCCCGCATGGGGCAAGTGGCTGCCCGGCGGTGCGCTGTCCGGCGTGCTGCAGACCACCGGCTTCGGCGGCGCGACGTACCTGCCCGTGTGGGGCGGGGCGCTGGTGCTGATCGGCTACACGGTGCTCTTCGGCGTCATCGCCGCGCTGACCACGCAGCGGCGCGACGTGACCTGAGCGATCACCACGGCACGACCTCCCGGTCCTCCCACAGCAGACCCGTGGGCACCGGCTCGCCGCCCGGCTCCTCCACCGAGGGCCGGGCGGCGAGCCATACGGCGGTGGCCGCGCCCTGCTCCGCCGAGCGCGGGGCGTCGGCGCCTCCCATGTCGGTGCGGCAGTGCGCCGGGCACGTGGCGTCGACGAGCACCCCTCGCCGGCCGTCGCCCAGCTCGGCCGCGAGGTTCTTCGTCCAGGCGTTGAGCGCCGCCTTGCTCACGCGGTAGGCGGCGAGACCGCCCGCCGTGCCCGGCCCGCTCATGCGGCCCATGCACGCGCTCACGGTCACGATGCGACCGTCGCGCCGGGCGATCATCGCGGGGGCGAAGGCCGAGACGATGTGCTGCACGCCGTCGAGGTTCGTGCCGAGCACGCGGCGCCACTCCTGCGGGGTCGTGCGCATGCGTCTTCGCCGTGCGCTCGCTCATCACGCCGGCGGCGCAGCACGATCACGTCGGGCTCGGCCAGCGGCCCGAGCTCGTCGCGGAGCCGGTCGACGGCGTCGGGATCGGCGACGTCGCAGCCGTGGCCGACCGCGTCGAGCCCCTCCGCGACGAGCGCGTCCGCCGCGCGAGCCGCGCGCTCCGCGTCGTACCCGACGAGCGCGACGGTCGCGCCCCGGCGCGCCATCTCCCGCGCCGCCGCGAGCCCGATGCCGCGCGACCCGCCGGTCACGAGCGCCACGCGGCCGTCGAGCGCGTCGAGCGGCACGTCGTCGAGCACCCGGTCCGGATCCATGCCCCCAGCCTCACGCGCCGGACCGGGCCACGCACCCCGACGCCACCGCGCAGCGGCCGGAAAACACGGCAGACTCATGGCATGGATCTTCCGCATCCCTGAGGAGCTCACCGCGCTCCGGCAGTCGTTCGCCTCGTTCCTCGACCACGAGGTGCGCCCGATCGAGGAGCGCCTGCAGCCCGAGCTGTGGTCGTACGCGCCCGACCGCGACGTGCTCTACGCCGCCGCGCGCGACGTCGTACGCCGCTCCGCCGACGCGGGCTTCTACGCCGCGTACATGCCGGAGGAGGTCGGCGGCCAGGGGCTCTCGACCCTGGGGACGGCGCTGCTCGTCGAGGACGCCGCAGCCTCGGGCCTGCGCTACGCCATGGCCGCCATCGCGCCGCCGAACCCGAGCGGCCCGTCGACGATGCTGCTCGGCATGCCGCGCCACCTGTGGCCGACGTACGTCGAGCCGGTGGTGCGCGGCGAGAAGTCGATGTGCTTCGCCCTCACCGAGCCGGAGGCCGGCTCCGACGCGCAGTCGATCCGCACGCGCGCGACGCAGCAGGACGACGGCAGCTGGGTGATCGACGGCCACAAGCACTACATCACCAACGGCGACCGCGCCGACGTCGCGATCGTCTTCGCGGTGACCGACGCCGAGAAGCGCGCCGCCGGCGGCATCACCGCGTTCGTCGTCCCCGGCGACCAGCTCACCCGCGGCAAGGTGCAGTGGACGATCGCCGACACGCACCCCGCGGAGATCTTCCTCGACGGCGCCCGCGTGCCCGCCGACCACGTGATCGGCGAGGTCGGGCTCGGCTTCCTCGCCGCGATGGACTTCCTCAACGCCGGCCGCGCGTTCATCGGCGCGCAGGCGCTCGGCCTGGCCGAGTTCGCCCTCGCGGAGGCGGTCTCGCACGCGCAGAAGCGCACCGCGTTCGGCAAGCCGATCGGCAAGTTCCAGGGCGTCTCGTTCCCCCTCGCCGAGAGCAAGGCCGACCTCGAGGCCGTCCGCTGGCTCGTCTACCACCTCGCCTGGGCGGTCGACGAGGGCGAGCAGCCGATGCTCGATGCCTCCATCACGAAGATGTACGCCACCGAGAAGGCCTACACCGTCGCCGACCGCGCGGTGCAGACCCTCGGGGGCATGGGGCTGCTGCGCGAGGGTCCGGTCGAGCGTGTCCTGCGCCACCTCCGCATGCTGCGCGTGGTGGAGGGTGCCACCGGCATCCAGCAGCTCGTGGTGAGCCGCTCGATGGGCCTGTGACCTGCGACGACACCGTCACCGGTACGCCGCTCGGCGCACCGACCGCGACGCTCGCCGATCGCTCGCGCACCGGCCCGGACCCGTGCGGTGCGCGCCACGGCGCGGGCGTAGGCTGAGCACGTCCAGCCCGGCGAACGTATGCCGGGCTCAGCCATGGGTCGAAGCGAAGGGTCGTCGATGTCGACGTCGGAATCTGAGCAGAGCAGCAAGCTCGCCGCATTCGGACCGAACGAGTGGTTGGTCGACGAGATCTACCAGCAGTACCTGACCGACCCGTCGGGCGTCGACCCGGCCTGGTGGGACTTCTTCGCCGACTACGTCCCCACCGAGCACGCCGGCGCCGACCTCGTCGCCGCCGCGGCCGCCGTACGCGCTGCCCACCGTGCCGAGGTCGAGGCCGCCGAGGTCGCCGCCGACGCGGAGATCGCCACCCACACCGCGCCGCAGGCCCTCCAGCACGTCGTGCCCCCGGCGGCGCCGACCGCCCCCGTGCCGCCCGTCGCCCCGGCCGCGGTCCCGGTGGTCGCAGCTCCGCCGGTGGTGACCGAGAAGGTCGAGCCGACGGTGCTGCGCGGCGCCGCCGCTCGCACGGTCTCCAACATGGAGGAGAGCCTCACCGTCCCGGTCGCCACGAGCGTCCGTGCCGTCCCGGTGAAGCTGCTCATCGACAACCGCATCGTCATCAACAACCACCTCGCCCGCGCCCGCGGCGGCAAGGTGTCGTTCACCCACCTCATCGGCTGGGCGCTGGTGCAGGCGCTGCGCTCGATGCCCGAGATGAACTACGGCTTCACCGAGGTCGACGGCAAGCCGGCGGTCCTGCAGCAACGAGCGCGTCAACCTCGGCATCGCGATCGACCTGGCCAAGCCCGACGGCACGCCGCCAGCTGCTCGTGCCCAACATCAAGAACGCCGACACGATGGACTTCGCCGCCTTCTGGTCGGCGTACGAGGAGATCGTGCGCAAGGCGCGCGGCGGCAAGCTCGTGGTCGACGACTTCATGGGCACCACGCTGAGCCTGACCAACCCCGGCGGCATCGGCACCGTGCACTCCGTGCCCCGCCTCATGCAGGGCCAGGGCGCGATCATCGGCGTCGGCGCGATGGACTACCCGGCCGAGTGGCAGGGCGCGGCCGAGGAGACGCTGGCGCGGCACGCGATCAGCAAGGTCACGACGCTGACCTCGACGTACGACCACCGGATCATCCAGGGCGCGCAGTCCGGGGAGTTCCTGCGCCTGGTCAACCAGCTGCTGCTCGGTGAGCACGAGCTTCTACGACGACATCTTCGCGGCGCTGCACATCCCGTACGAGCCGATCCGGTGGGCCGCCGACATCGCCACGGCGCACGACGACGACCTCGACAAGACCTCGCGCGTGCACGAGCTGATCCACGCGTTCCGCGTGCGCGGCCACCTCATGGCCGACACCGACCCGCTCGAGTACAAGCAGCGCGGCCACGTCGACCTCGACGTCGCGAGCCACGGCCTGACCCTGTGGGACCTCGACCGCGAGTTCGCGACCGGCGGCTTCGGCGGCAAGCCGTTCAAGAAGCTGCGCGACATCCTCGGCGTCCTGCGCGACGCCTACTGCCGCACCATCGGCATCGAGTACATGCACATGCAGGATCCCGAGCAGCGCGCCTGGATCCAGGCGCGCATCGAGCGGCGCTACGACAAGCCGCCGCGCGAGGAGCAGCTGCGCATCCTGCGCCGTCTCAACGCCGCCGAGGCGTTCGAGACGTTCCTGCAGACCAAGTACGTCGGCCAGAAGCGGTTCTCGCTCGAGGGCGCCGAGTCGGTCATCCCGCTCATGGACGCGGTCCTCTCCGCGGCAGCCGAGCAGGGGCTCGACGAGGTGTGCATCGGCATGCCGCACCGCGGACGGCTCAACGTGCTCGCCAACATCGCCGGCAAGTCCTACGGCCAGATCTTCCGCGAGTTCGAGGGCGACTTCGAGGTCGAGGGCTCGGTGCAGGGCTCCGGCGACGTGAAGTACCACCTCGGCACCAGCGGCACGTTCACCGCCGAGAGCGGCGAGACGATCCCGGTCTACCTGGCCGCGAACCCGTCGCACCTCGAGGCGGTCAACCCGGTGCTCGAGGGCATCGTGCGCGCGAAGCAGGACCTGCTGCCGCGAGGCCGGATCTTCTCGGTGCTGCCGATCCTGCTGCACGGCGACGCCGCGTTCGCCGGCCAGGGTGTCGTCACCGAGACCCTCAACCTCTCGCAGCTGCGCGGCTACCGCACCGGCGGCACCGTGCACATCGTGGTCAACAACCAGGTCGGCTTCACGACGGCGCCCGAGTCGTCGCGCTCGTCGGTCTACGCCACCGACGTCGCGCGCATGGTGCAGGCCCCGATCTTCCACGTGAACGGCGACGACCCCGAGGCCGTCGTCCGCGTCGCGCGGCTCGCGTTCGAGTTCCGCCAGGCGTTCCAGAAGGACGTCGTCGTCGACATGGTCTGCTACCGCCGACGCGGCCACAACGAGGCCGACGACCCGTCGCTGACCCAGCCGCTGATGTACAACCTCATCGACGCCAAGCGGTCGACGCGCAAGCTCTACACCGAGGCGCTCATCGGTCGCGGCGACATCTCGGTCGAGGAGGCCGAGGCGGCGCTGCGCGACTACCAGGAGCAGCTCGAGCGCGTGTTCGCCGAGACGCGCGACGCCATGGCGCACCCGACCGAGAAGTCGCACCCGCTCCCCGCGCCGTACCCGGCTGTGGTCACCACCGCGATCAGCGACGAGACCCTCGACCGGGTCGTGGCCACGCAGGTCGAGATGCCCGAGGGCTTCACGGTGCACCCGCGGCTCGCGCCGCAGCTCGCCCGTCGCGCGCAGAGCGTGCAGGACGGCACGATCGACTGGGCCATGGGCGAGATGCTCGCGTTCGGCTCGCTGCTCATGGAGGGCCGCAGCGTGCGGCTCGCCGGGCAGGACTCGCGCCGCGGCACGTTCGGCCAGCGCCACGCCGTGATCGTCGACCGGGTCACCGGCGAGGAGCACACGCCGCTGAAGTACCTCGCCGACCGCGACAACCGGCAGTTCTTCTTCGTCTACGACTCGCTGCTCTCCGAGTACGCCGCGATGGGCTTCGAGTACGGCTACTCGGTCGCCCGCCCCGAGGTGCTGGTGCTCTGGGAGGCGCAGTTCGGCGACTTCGCCGACGGCGCGCAGACGATCATCGACGAGTTCATCACCTCCGGCGAGCAGAAGTGGGGCCAGCTCTCCGGCGTCGCCCTGCTGCTGCCGCACGGCTACGAGGGCCAGGGCCCCGACCACTCCTCCGCGCGCATCGAGCGCTACCTGCAGATGTGCGCGCAGGACAACATGACGGTCGCCATGCCCCCACGACGCCGGCGTCGTACTTCCACCTGCTGCGCTGGCAGGCCATCGCTCCGCACCACAAGCCGCTGGTGGTGTTCACCCCGAAGTCGATGCTGCGCCTCAAGGCGGCAGCGTCGTCGCGGGAGGACTTCACCTCCGGCACGTTCCGGCCGGTGATCGGCGACGACACGGTCGAGCCGTCCGGCGTACGCCGCATGCTCATCTGCACCGGCAAGGTCTACTACGACCTGCTCGCGGAGCGTCAGCGCAGCGGCCGCGACGACGTCGCGATCGTGCGGCTCGAGCGGCTCGCCCCGCTGCCCGTGGACGAGCTCACCACCGCGCTCGCGCCGTTCCCGCGCGACGCCGAGCTGGTGTACGTCCAGGAGGAGCCGGCCAACCAGGGCGCGTGGCCGTTCGTCGCGCTCAACCTGCCCACGATCGACGGTCGCGCGCTGCGCCGGGTCTCGCGCCCGGCGGCCGCCACGACCGCCGTCGGCACCCACAAGGTCCACGAGCGCGAGCAGGCCGACCTGGTCGCGGCCGCGTTCGCCTGAGGTCGGCGTGTACTTCACCGACCGCGGCATCGAGGAGCTCGAGTCGCGCCGCGGCGAGGAGGAGGTCTCCTTCGCCTGGCTGGCCGAGCGCCTGCGCACCTTCGTCGACCTCAACCCCGAGTTCGAGACCCCCGTCGAGCGCCTGGCCGTCTGGCTCGCACGCCTCGACGACGAGGACCCCGACCTCGACTGAGCGGGCGGAAGCGTCCCAGCGCTCCAGGGACGCGTACGTACTCTCCCGTCATCGGTCGGGGTGAGCGCGGGGACCCTTCAGCGGAAACGGGTGGTGGACCGGGTGCCGGGTGACGAGCTCTCGGGCGCGGGGCTGACGCCCGGGGCCCCGCTCGCGCTCGCCGTCGCACCTGATCTGGGGGTGGGGCTCGCCTGGGACGGCGGGTCCACGGTGATCGCCACGACCACGCCGTACGCCGAGGTCGCCCGTATCGAGGCCGAGCACAGCCCCCGCTGGGTGTGGTGGACGGCTCGGGAGACCGCGCTGCCGCTCGTGGCCGCCGGTGCCCGGCCCCGCGCGTGCTGGGACCTCGGCGCCGTCGGCCGGCTGCTGCACGGCCTCGACCGCGACGACCCTGGCGCGGTGTGGGCGGCGTCGTTCGGCCTGGCGGCGCCCGACCGGGCGGAGGGCGAGCTCACCCTGCTCGACCTCGCCGGCGACGGCGACGCGACCGACGCCGTGCGCCCCGACGGGCACCTGAGCCGCGAGTGGCTGCGCGGCCACTGGGCGGCAGACCTGCACGACGCTCGCCGCTGGGCCGAGCTGGCGCTGACCCTCCAGCAGCGGCAGGCCGACGGCGTGCGGGCGCTGCCCGACCGTCGACCGGCACCCGGATCGTCGCCGCTGCCGTCCCTCGTCGCACTCTCGGAGTCGATGGCGGCTCTGCTGTGCGTCGAGCTCGAGCTCGACGGCCTGGCGATCGACCGGCCCACGCTCGACGCGTTCCTGACCGCCACCGTGGGCCCGCGCCCGCGCAGCGAGGCCGAGGAGGCCGCCACCCGCCGTGCGCGCGACAGCGTCGTCTGGGAGCAGTTCCCCGGCGATCCTGTCGACCTGCGCAACCCTGCCCTCGTGCGCGACCTGCTGGCACGCATCGGCGTCGACGTGCCCGGACACCCGGTCGTGGCGGCTCGAGCCGTACGCCGACTCCTCACCCGCGATCGCCGCGCTGCTGTCGTGGCGCAAGGCCGAGCGCATCGCGACGACGTACGGCTGGAGCTGGGCCGAGCGCGACATCGGCGACGACGACCGGCTGCGCGGCGTGTGGGGCGCGGCCGAGGGCGCGGGTCGCATGACGGCCTCCGCGGGGCTGCACAACCTGCCGGCCGAGCTGCGCCCCGCCGTCCGACCCGCGTCCGGGCCGGGTGCTCGTGCGCGCCGACCTCGGGCAGGTCGAACCCCGTGTGCTGGCTGCGGTCTCGGGCGACGCGGCGCTCGCCGAGGCGGCGCGCGAGGACGACATGTACTCCCCTGTCGCCCGCGCCCTGGGCAGCGACCGGCCGACCGCGAAGGTCGCGGTGCTCGCGGCGATGTACGGCCAGACCACCGGGCCCGCGGGCGCGGCGCTCAAGGACATGGACCGCGCCTACCCCACGGCCATGGCGTTCCTGCGCGCGGCCGAGGACCACGGGCGACGCGGCATCGACCTGCGCACCTACGGCGGCCGCCTGCTGCGCCTGTCCGGCCTCGCGGCCGCGGCTCGAGGAGGCCGGCGGCGCCGAGTCGACGCTCGCGCACTCCTACGGCCGCTTCGCGCGCAACGCCGTCGTGCAGGGCGCGGCGGCCGAGCTGTTCAAGGCCTGGGCCGCGACGGTGCGCGCCGGCCTCACGGCGTACGACGCCCGGATCGTGCTCTGCCTGCACGACGAGCTGCTCGTGGAGACGGCGGAGGACCAGGCCGACGACGTCGTCGGGGTGGTCGAAGCGCTCGCTGCAGTCGACGGCCGCGTGGTGGTGCTCCGGCAGCGGAGTGCGCTTCGTCGCCGAGACCGCGATCGCCGCCTCGTGGGCGGACGCGAAGTAGTCGTGCTCGCAGCACGACGCTGGCTCAATCGACGCTGAGCCGTCTGGTCAGCGACATGTCGGCCAGCGCGACAGCGTGCGGCCGTGCGACCCGTCAGCCGTGGGTGAGGACGAGCTTGCCGACGACGTCGCCGGATGCCAGTCGTGCGTAGGCATCCCGCGCGTCGTGCAGGTCGAACGAGCCGTCGATGGTCGGGTCGTACGCCGGTGTCGACCACGAGCGAGAGCAGCTCCTCGAGCTCGTCGCGCGTGCCCATCGTCGAGCCCACGACGTTGAGCTGGAGGAAGAACACCCGGTTGAGGTCCGAGGGCGGGTTCGGACCGCTGGTGGCACCCGACACCACCACGGTGCCGCCGGGACGCAGCGAGCGCAGCGAGTGCGCCCACGTCGCCTCGCCCACGGTCTCGATCACCGCGTCGACCTTGCCGGGCAGTCGCGCGCCCGACTCGAACACCTCGTGCGCGCCGAGCTCGAGGGCGCGCTCCCGCTTCGACTCGTCGCGGCTCGTCGCCCACACCTGGAAGCCCATGACGCCGGCGAGCTGGATCGCGGCCGTGGCGACACCGCCGCCCGCACCCTGCACGAGCACCGTGTCGCCGACTCGCAGCCCCGACTTCGTCGCGAGCATGCGGTACGCCGTGAGCCACGCGGTCGGCAGGCACGCGGCGTCCTCGAAGCTGAGCTCCTCCGGCTTGGCGACGATGTTGCGCTCGGGAACCGCGACGGTCTCGGCGTGCGTGCCCGGGTGGAGCTCGGAGAGCAGGGTGCGGCGCGGGTCGAGGGTCTCGTCGCCTCCGCCGGCAGCCGGGTCGCCGAGCACCGCGTGCACGACCACGGGCGTGCCGTCGTCGAGCACGCCGCTCGCGTCGGTGCCGAGGATCATCGGGAGCCGGTCCTCGCGCAGCCCGACGCCCTTGAGGCTCCACAGGTCGTGGTGGTTGAGACTGGCGGCGCGCACGTGCACGCGCACCCAGCCCTCGGGCACCTCGGTGTCGGGCACCTCGCCCAGCGTGAGCGCGGACAGCGGGTCGGCGTCGGAGAACGACGTGGCGGTGACGGCGAACATGCTCAGCAACGTACCGGCACGGATCCTCGGCCGCCCGCGCGGTCTGCGGCATGCTGGCGCCGTGAGCGAGCAGCCGCCCCGGTCCGAGAGCCGCACCTCGGGACGCGTCCTCACCGTGCTCGGCGGGGTCGGCCGGCTCAGCCGCCGGCCTGGCGACGCTGCGCCACCGTCGTCAGCACAGGGCTCGACGGGTCAGGAAGCAGCAGCCCCACCGTCGGCCTGCTCAGTTCCCTCGGGCTGCTGCTCGTCGCCGTCGTCCTGGCCGCGCTCGGCGCCCGGATGCTCGGGGTGCGCACGATCCTGGCGCGGGCGGCGTACGCGGGTCTGGTCGCCGCGAGCGGCTTCGTGGCGCTGTGGGTGGTCGCGATCGTCGTCGGGGGGCTGTCGGTGTGACCGGCGCGCCCCGTCACGGGCGGGAACTCTCCGACATCGAGCGCCACCCCGGTGTCCGCGAGGCGCGGCTCGAGGATGAACCCGCGGTGCTCGAGGTGATCGAGCGCGCCTTCGTCGACGAACCCGAAGTCGCGGGCCTGTGGACCGCGCTCGCGGAGCGCCCGGGGACGGCGTCCTACGTCGCCGAGCTCGACGAGATGGTGGTCGGCCACGTGGGCCTGTCGTGGGGCTGGGTCGACGCACCCGCTCGCCTCGTCGACGTCCTGGTGCTCAGCCCGCTGAGCGTCGCACCCGACCCACCAGCGCCAGGGGATCGGCCGGGCGCTCGTCGAGGCCGCCGTCGGCATCGCCGGCGACCTCGGCGCACCGGTGCTGTTCCTGGAGGGCGACCCCGGCTACTACGGCCGGCTCGGGTTCGTGGAAGCGGCGACCCACGGCTTCACGGCGCCCTCGGTGCGCATCCCGTCACCCGCGTTCCAGTGCGTGCTGCTGCCGGCGTACGACGCGTCGGTGACCGGCGCGCTGGTCTACCCCGACACCTTCTGGGCGCACGACGCCGTGGGCCTGCGCGGCGACCGCCTGGCCGCCGTCGAGCGCGCGCTTGCCGAGCGCCCGACCGCAGCAGACGAGTGAGCATCGGCACCCGGGTGCATCCGCGTGTGCGGTGCACCCTCGCCGCGACCGCGACCTAGGCTGGCGATCGTGAGGGGGATCTACGTCGAGACGCTCGTGCACGCCGACGCCGACGACCTCTGGCACGCCACGCAGGACCTCGACTCGCACGTGCGCTGGGACCTGCGGTTCACCAGCATCGAGCTCGTGGGCGAGGACCCCGACGGCCGGCGGGTGTTCGCCTACGAGCTGCGCACGCCGGTCGCGACGATCACCGGCGACGGCACCACGGTGGGTGAACGCCGCCGTGCCGACGGCACCGGCACGTCGGCCCTGGTCTTCTCCGCCGACCAGTCCTGGTCGCCGCTGCAGCAGGGGTCTGCCTACTGGCGCTACGTGCCGACGGACGACGGAATCCGCTTCCTCACGGGCTACGACTACCGGCCGCCGTTCGGCGAAGCCGGCCGGATCGTCGACAGCGTCGCGGTGCGGCCCGTGGTGGGCTGGCTGACGGCTCGCAGCTTCGACGCGCTGCGCATCTGGCTCGAGCACGGCGTGCCTCCCGAGCGTGCGCACCTCACCGGGTTCGTCGATCTCGGCCTGCGCGCGGCCGCGGGAGCCGTCGCGGCGACGGTCGTGCGTCGCGCCGGGCCGGTGGCGGCCGTCACCGCCGGGCTCGCCGCGGTCGCCGTCGCCTCGCTCGTGCCCGTGCCCGACACCGTGCCGCGCGCCCGCCGGTGCCGGCGCCGTCCCCCCGATGCCCTGGCAGCACGTCCGCCCCGCACGCTCGCGACCCTGGAGAACGGATGACCTCGATCTTCCAGTCGGCCCTCGGCCCCGACTTCGAGCGCCTGCACCCGCAGCTGCAGCGCAGGTTCGGCTTCACCAGCGCCGACGGGATCGGCTGCGTGGGGCGCGGCGTCATGCTCGACCTCGAGCGCGGGCCGTGGTGGACCGTTCCGTTCCTGCGCCTCGGCGCCTCGCGGCACATCATGTTCCCCGAGAGCGGCCACGATGTGCCGTTCACCATCGAGAACTACGCCTACGTCGACACCTTCGGCCGCGAGACGCTGACCTTCGTGCGCACCTTCGAGGTGCGCCCCCACCGCCGGCGCCGGTTCGACGCCACGATGGTCTACGACCCGCAGAGCCGGCGGATCGTCGACTACCTCGGCACCCACCAGCACCTCGCGGTCACGATCGAGCCCTCGGTGCTCGACGACGGCACGCTGCGCATGCGCGGCACCGACCAGCACTTCTACGAGGGACTCGTCGGCTTCCGCTTCCCCATGACCTTCTCCGCGTTCGCCGAGGTGCACGAGGGCTACGACGACGAGCGCGAGCTGTTCACGATCGACGTCGAGGTGAGCAACCACCGGTTCGGCCGCATCTTCCACTACCGCGGCGAGTTCACCTGCGACTACCCCGAGACGAGCGTCCCGCCGTCGGCCGTGCGGCCGCTGCGCGAGGAGCGGCGCACCTAGGTCAGGCGTACGACGCCGTCCGCGACCGCCGCAGCAGCGACCGCCGCCGCGACGGTGGCCGCCAGCCGCGGGTCGAACGGGTCGGGGACGATGTGGTCGGTCGCGAGGTCGTCGCCCACCAGGCCGGCGATGGCGTCGGCGGCGGCGAGCTTCATGCCCTCGGTGATGCGGGTGGCGCCGGCGTCGAGCGCGCCGCGGAAGATGCCGGGGAACGCGAGCACGTTGTTGATCTGGTTCGGGAAGTCGCTGCGCCCCGTGGCCACGACCGCGGCTCCCGCCTGCGTGCGCGACGTCGGGGTGGATCTCCGGCACCGGGTTGGCCAGCGCGAAGACGATCGCCCGCGGGGCCATCGTCGACACGATCTCGACCGGCACCGTGCCCGCCGAGACGCCGATGAAGACGTCGGCACCCCGCAGCGCGTCGAACGAGCGAGCCCGACAGCCCCGACCGGTTGCTGCGCGCGGCGATGTCGGCCTTGACGTCGGTGAGGCCCGCGCGGTCCTGCGAGACGACCCCGCCCCGGTCGCACACCGCGATGTCGCCGATGCCTGCGGCGAGCAGCATGTTGGCGATCGCGATGCCCGCGGCGCCGGCCCCGGAGATCACCACGCGGAGGTCGGACGAGCGATCGCCCGGTGACCCTCGCGGCGTTGGTGAGCGCTGCTGTCGCGACCACCGCCGTGCCGTGCTGGTCGTCGTGGAACACCGGGATGTCGAGGCGCTCCTGCAGCCGACGCTCGATCTCGAAGCAGCGCGGCGCGCTGATGTCCTCGAGGTTGATGCCGCCGTACGCCGGGGCGATGCGCGCCACGGTGTCGACGATCTCGTCGACGTCGGTCGTGTCGAGGCAGATCGGCACGCAGTCGATGCCGCCGAACTCCTTGAACAGCAACGCCTTGCCCTCCATCACGGGGAGCGCGGCGAGCGGCCCGATGTCGCCGAGACCGAGCACGGCGGTGCCGTCGGTGACGATGAGGATGGCGTTGCCGCGCCAGGTGTAGCGCCACGCCGAGCGACGGGTCGTCGGCGATCGCCTGCGAGACGCGGCCGACGCCGGGCGTGTACGCGAGCGCGAGGCCCGCGTTGTCGCGCACGCGCACGGTGGGGCGCACCTCGATCTTGCCGAGGCGGTGGAGCGGGAAGGCGGGGTCGTCGTCGTACGGCGTGGTGCCGGTGACGTCGGTGCCCGCGAGTTCCGGTGCCGGGTGCACAGGGGATTCCTTCGCGAGTGGGTCGACAGGGCTGACCGGGCGCAGCGGTCGGGCGGGGACGCGTCATGTGCGCAGGTCCGGGCCGGCTGCCGTACGGGGATCACCCGTGGGCCCTGATCGTCCCACAGCCCGACCCGGGCGTCGCCGTCGGGAAGGTCACACCGGCCGCGGAGGCGCAGCCGGCAGGCGCCCGGACGCGGCCAGTAGCGGGCCAGCACCCGGGCGAGCACCAGCGCGTCGGGCACCGGGCCGAACAGCCGCGAGTCGTCGCTGGCGGCCGCGTTGTCGCCCTCGACCCACCAGCCGCCCGCCTCCCGGCGCACGGCTCGCTTCACCAGCAGCAGCCCGGGCCGGTCCGGCCGCTCGACCACGACCACGTCGCCCGCTCGGACGGCGTACGCCGGGCCGGTCCGACGGCACACGAGCCAGTCGCCGTCGAGCAGGGTCGGGGCCATCGAGTCGCCGGCCACCGCGACCCGCAGGTGCGCGCCCATCGAGCCGCCTCCCGACGCCCTCCACTGGTGCCGACCACCGGCCCCGGGGGTAGTGTCGCGGACAGACTTCGACCCGATCCACGACACCGACGAAAGGCTCCCCATGCTGCGCCGTCTCTTCGCCCCGAGCATCACCGTCCACGCCCACTGCGACCTGCCCTGCGGCGTCTACGACCCCGCCCAGGCCCGCATCGAGGCGCAGTCGGTCAAGGCCACGATCGAGAAGTACCACGCCAGCGACGACGAGGTCTTCAAGGCCCGCGCCGTGGCCATCAAGGAGGAGCGCTCCGACCTGGTGAAGCACCACCTCTGGGTGCTGTGGACCGACTACTTCAAGGCCCCCCACTTCGAGAAGTACCCGCAGCTCAACACGCTGTTCAACGACGCCACCAAGCTCGCCGGCGCCGGCGGCACCAAGGGCTCGCTCGACGTCGCGGTCGCCGACTCGCTGCTGGCGAAGATCGACGAGATCGCGGAGATCTTCTGGGAGACCAAGAAGGCCTGATCGCCCGACGTACGACGAGGCCCGCACCCGCGAGGGTGCGGGCCTCGTCGCGTCCGGACGTCCGACCTTTCACGTTGCCCTCCGCCGCCCGCACGCGCCGCACTAGCGTCGGCGACGCCTCGGCGACCGTCGCGGCACACGTCGAGGGGGAACGACATGACGGGGACGACGACTGACCCAGCGGATGATGGCGCTCGCAGTGGCCGCGGGGCTCGCCGTGGTGGCTGTGCCGAGCGCGCAGGCAGAGGCCTCCGGTGGACCCCTCCGCGCGAGGATCGACCGGGTCACCTCCACGATCTTCGAGAGCGGGCTCGCCGGCGCCTGGGAGGGGACCGCGCCCGCGGTGAACGTCTCGGCGACGATCAAGGGCTGCGTCCCCGGCGAGTTCCTCATCGCCCACATCACGATGTGGCAGGACGGCATCGAGCTCGCGAACACCGCAGGGACGAGCCCGGGAGCCGGCGAGTTCCGTTGCGAGGCTGACGGCACGGCACGGATCCGCGAGCCGCAGCTCGGGCTCGATGCCGCCGCCGGCGTCCCGCACCCCGGGCGCGCGTGGGCGAGCTTGTCGGTATGGCTCGAGGGCGGCCCGGTGCGGCTCGCCAGCCGGGCGATCGTCGTACCCGGAGCCTGCACCCACGGACGTGGCGGTCACGGGAAGCCGGCCAGCGCGGGGCACGTGGTCTAACCCAGCCCCGCACGGGTCGGGTCGTCGTCCTCCGGGCCGCTGCCCGGGTCGAGCTCGAGGTAGGCACGGGTCGTCGCCTCGGCGGCCGCGCGCGCGCCGGTCATGCTCGTGACCGCCGGAAGGAACAGCTGGCTGGGGATGACGCGGAGCTCGACGGTGGATTCCGCCCGCACGGTCATCGTCCGGGTGGTGCTGCCCAGGAGAGCGATCTCGCCGAAGCCCTCCCCGGCGCCCATGGCCCGCACGCGGCGCGTCCCGTCGAGCACCTCGACGCTGCCGGCCACCACCACGTAGAACGAGTCGCCCTCCTCCCCCGCGTCGAACACCACCTCGCCGGGCTCTACCTGTCGTGAGTCGAGCCCGACGGCGAGCTGCTCGAGCACCGGCACCGGAAGGGGTCGCAGCATCGGCACCTGGCGCAGCAGTGCGATGTCCGCGGTGCGGACCGCGACGGAACCGTCGATGATCCGGAGCCTGCGCCAGCACAGCGCGCACACGACCGGCGCGACGAGGCCGGTGACGACGAGGGCGCGCTGCGGCCCCAGCAGCGCGATGAGCACCGGCGCGACCAGGGCGCCGACGCCGACGGCCAGCGCCCCGAGGCTCTCGAGGACGCCGAACACGCGCGCGAGGACGTCGTTGGGCGCGAGTCTGGCGATGAGCGTGAAGGCCGAGACGTCGACCAGCGCGTTGCCGACGCCGATGGTGGCCGCGGCTGCGAGCGCGACCACCCAGTACTCGAGCAGGCCCAGGACGGCCAGCGGGGCGCCCCACAGCACCACGGCGAGCCCGAGCCAGCGCGCCATCGCGCGACTTCCGACGAGCAGCCCGCACGCCAGGCTCCCCGCCAGGGCCCCGATGCCGAGCGCTCCCATGAGGACGCCGACATCGGACTCGGGCCCCTGCAGCAGGTCGATCGCCACCACGACCACGAAGACGCTGAAGGCGCCGCGGATGGCGGTCTGCAGCACCACGAGGCCGACCACGACGGACAGCCCCGCGTTGGCACCCACGGCCGCCATGCCGTCGCGCACCTCGGCCGCGAGGTTGGGGCCGGCCGCGACGGGCACCGGGATCCGCTCGTAGCGCAGGCGCACCAGGAGCAGCGCCGAGATCAGGGCGCACACGCCGGCGAAGACGAACACCGCGGCGACGTCGGCCGCGGCCACGAGCAGCGCCGCCATGAGCGACCCGACGATGACGCTGAGCGAGTCCAGGCCGCCGCGCACGACGTTGGCCATCGTCAGCTCGTCCGGCGTACGGCACAACGACGGCAGCAGCGCGGAGTGGCTGGCGCGGAACGGCGTGAACGCGACCGTGGACGCGACGGCCAGGCCGTACACCAGGACGACCGGGCCGTCGGCGACGAGCACCGCCGCGGCGGCCAGCGTCGCGAGGCCGCGCACGACGCTCGACAGGATGAGCACCCGTTCGCGCGGGACGCGGTCGGCGTACGCACCGACGAACGGTGCCAGCAGCGCAGCCGGGAGCAGCCGGACGAATCCGACCACGCCCACGGCGACCGCGCCGCCCTCGGCGAACGCGACCAGGCCGAGCGCCAACGTGAACGCCCACTCGGCGGTGAACGCGGCGCCGAAGGACAGCAGCGCACGGGTGAGGACACCCCGGCGCAGGATGCTCCCCAGCAGCGTCACGAGTGCGATGGTCACACATCGCGGGCAGGCGCACCGGGCGCGTCAGGGACGACGTGCCCGGTGCACGAGCGCGAGCCGGGCTACTTCACCGGTGAACTTGGCGAGCGTCACCGCGGCGGGCATGGTGCAGGTGGTGTCGACCAGCGAGTGGTCCCACACGAGCCGGGTGAGCACGATCGAGTTCTTGCCCTTCTTCACCTTGAAGGTGAAGGCGATCTTGCTGGCGGGCAGCGTCGTGTTCGGCCCGAGCGCGGCCGGGTTCGTCGTGCCGACGACGGTCTTCGCCTTGCCGTTGACCTTGAGGTAGAGCACCGGCTTGAGCGAGTTGGCGCCGATCGGCACCGGACCCGTGTGGTAGTTGGGCGTGAAGGCGATCTTCACCGCGGTCTTCTTGCCCTTCTTCACCTTCGTGTACGTCGTGGCGGCCGTGGTCTTCCAGGCGACCGGGGTGCTGAAGGTCGTGCACGACATCGACATGGCCACGCGCTTGGTGGCCTTCTTCACCGTGGGGGCGACCACGGCGGACGGCGCGGCCTGAACGGCGACGGGCGGCACGGCTGCCAGGGCGAAGCCGGCGACGACGGCGAGGGCAAGGGCGCGGACACGACGAGCAGGCATGACTGACCTCCGAGCGAACCGAAGGCGGCCGGGCCCCGCCGCCACAGACTGTGGCGCGGTCAGGATAGGCATGGATTGCTCGAGAACCCAAGGACATCTGCTGGAGTTCACCCATGACCCCGATCCCCCCGACCGGTCGCATCCGTCCGGCAGTCCCCGCCGACGTGCCGGAGATCCTCGCGCTCATCCGCGAGCTCGCCGACTACGAGCGCGCCGCGCACGAGGTCGAGACCACCGTCGAGCAGCTCACGGCCCTGCTGTTCGGGGGCGTCGTCGACGGGGTGGCGGCGACCACGCCCAGCGGGGCGCCGGCGGCGTACGCGCACGTGGTCGAGCACGCGGATCCCGGTCGCGGCGCGGCGCTCGGCGGCTTCGCGCTCTGGTTCCTCAACACCTCGACCTGGACCGGCACCCACGGGGTCTACCTCGAGGACCTCTACGTGCGCCCCGAGCTGCGCGGGCACGGCTACGGCAAGCGGCTGCTCGGCACGCTCGCGCAGGTGTGCGTCGAGCGGGGCTACCGCCGGCTCGAGTGGTGGGTGCTCGACTGGAACGAGCCGGCGCTCGGCTTCTACCGATCGATCGGTGCGCAGCCCATGGACGAGTGGACCGTGCAGCGCGTCACCGGAGACGCCCTCTCGACCCTCGCCACGAGCGCGTGAGCTCCCGGTCCGACGCGCCGGGCACTAGCCTCGCGATCGTGAGCACACCGATCACCCTGCGCATCCCGGCGTCGAGCGCCTGGGTGGTGCTCGCGCGCACCACCGCCACCGCCTGCTGCGCACGCCTCGACTTCGGCGTCGACCGCCTCGAGGACGTCCGCCTCGCGGTCGACGAGGTGGCCGCCATGCTCATCGGCGACGCCGTGCCCGGCAGCGAGATCACCTGCGTGTTCACGCCGTACGAGGGCGGCGGCCTCGACATCGCGCTGAGCGCCCGCACGGCCAGCGGCACGCTGCCGCGCACCGACACCTTCGCCTGGGCCGTGCTCACCGCACTCGTCGACGACGTGACCGCGACGGTCGACGCCACCGAGGTCACGGTGGTGCTGCGCACCTCCCGCAGCACGAGCACGACGGTCGACGCATGAGCGGACCCGGAGCGGTCCCCGAGCAGGGCGAGGCGGCGGTCGCGCCCGAGGCCGACGCGGTCGTCCCCGCTCCGCGTACGACGTCGCGCTGGGGCGACGCCGAGCGCGAGCGCGAGCGCGAGCTCATCGACGTCCTCGCGAGCACCGACCCCGACAGCCCCGCCCACCGGCGCGCTCGCGACGAGCTCGTCACGATCCACCTGCCCCTGGTGCAGTACCTCGCGCGCCGGTTCCGCGACCGCGGCGAGCCGCTCGAGGACCTCGTGCAGGTCGGGACGATCGGCCTGATCAAGGCCGTCGACCGGTTCGACCCGCAGCGCGGCGTCGAGTTCTCGACGTACGCGACCCCGACCATCGTGGGCGAGATCAAGCGCCACTTCCGCGACAAGGGCTGGGCCATCCGCGTGCCGCGGCGGCTGCAGGAGCTGCGGATGTCGATCGGCGCCGCGACCGCGGAGCTCTCGCAGAAGTCGGGCCGGTCTCCCACCGTGGCCGAGCTCGCGGCGCACATCGGGGTGTCCGAGGACGAGATCATCGAGGGTCTCGAGGGCGCGCAGGCCTACAGCACCAGCAGCCTCGACGCGCAGGTCGGCGGTGACGACGACGCGCCGATGCTCGCCGACCGTCTCGGCGCCGACGACCCCGACCTCGAGGGCGTGGAGTACCGCGAGTCGCTCAAGCCTCTGCTCGCGGCGCTGCCCGCCCGCGAGCGCCGCATCCTCGTGCTGCGGTTCTTCCACGGGATGACGCAGAGCCAGATCGCCGAGGAGGTCGGGATCTCGCAGATGCACGTCTCCCGGCTGCTGGCCAAGTCGCTCGCGCAGCTGCGCGACGGCCTCACCGAGGACGACTGAGCGCCCGCTGCTCCGGTCAGGAGTCGAGCGCCTCGCCCACCGCGGGGCTCATCACGAGCGCGATGCCGACCACCGACACGGCGAGCACGGCATAGCCGAGGCGGTGCACGAGGTCTCCGTCGCCCTGGGTGAGGGTCCACCCGATGACCAGACCGAACATCTGCGCGACGGCGAACGGCGTCCGGGCCACGCTGCGCCGGCCCCACAGCCCGCGGGCGATCGCCACGAGCCCGGCCGCGAAGATCAGGTAGAGCACGATCTCCACCGGCGCCGCGGCGACCGACCCCGGGTTCTGCACGGCGGAGACCCCGATGCCGACGGCGTACGCCGTGAGCGCGAGCGCCTCGAGCACCGCGATGACGACGGCTGCCACGAGCGGCCCCGGTCGGCCCGCGGCGGGCGCGCCAGGGGTCTGCTGCTCGCTCACGGCAGCAACCCTAGGACGCCGGGGTGGAGCCGTTGGCCACCGCCTGGGGCGGCTGGCGCGCGGCTCGTCGTACCCTCGGATCCATGCGGGCGCTGCTGGTGGTCAACCCACGGGCTACGAGCACGAGCCCGCGCGCCCGCGAGGTGATCGTGCACGCGCTCTCCGCGTCGATCGACCTCGACGTCGCCGACACGACCCACCGCACCCACGCCACCGACCTCGCGCGCCAGGCGCGCCGCGACGGCATGGACGTGGTGCTGACCCTCGGCGGCGACGGCACGGTCAACGAGGTGGTCAACGGCCTGCTGGCCGACGGGCCCGGGCACGACGTGCCGCTGCTGGGCACCGTGCCGGGCGGCAGCGCCAACGTGTTCGCGCGCAGCGTCGGCCTGCCCGAGGACCCCGTCGAGGCGACCGGCGCCCTGATCGAGGCCATCGAGCACAAGCACGTGCGCACCGTGGGCCTGGGCCTCGCCGAGTTCGACGGGCGTCGGCGGTGGTTCACCTGCAACGCCGGGCTCGGCGTCGACGCGGAGATCATCGAGGAGATGGAGCGCCAGCGGGACGCCGGGGCGGAGGCCACGCCGGCGCGCTACTTCAGCACCTCCGTCTCGCAGCTCCTGCTGCGCACCGACCGACGCGTGCCGGCGCTGACCGTGTCGCGTCCGGGCGTCGCCGACGTCGAGGGCGTGTTCCTCGCCATCGTCCAGAACTCCTCGCCGTGGACCTTCCTCGGGCCGATCCCGGTCGACCCGTGCCCGCGCGCCTCGTTCGACACCGGGCTCGACCTGTTCGCGCCGCGCAGCATGGCCGTGTTCCACGCGATCGGCCACGTGCGACGCATGTTCCTGCGGCGGCGCACCTCCTACCAGTTCGGCGGCCTGCTCTCGCTGCACGACCAGTCCGAGATGACCATGACCGCGGCCCGTCCGACCTCCCTGCAGATCGACGGCGACGCCCAGGGCCCCGTGTCGTCCGTCACGTTCCGTTCCGTCCCGCGCGCCCTCGGGATCCTCGTCTGAGCGGGCGACGACCCCTGCCGACCACGCTGTGTGATCAAGCCCACCGCGTAATGCGACCTCCCGTTCCCGGGAAACCCTGGACACCTCCCACGCGTTATGTGAGGGTCGAGACCTGTCGGCCGTCCCTTGACCAGGACGTCGACTCCTCCGTACGCCCCCGGACCGGCCCCACGGCCGGATCGACCCGCGGAGGAGGCTCGTGACCGCGTTCACAAGGCGCGACAAGGCCGACCCAGGAACCACCCCCGGCGCGCACGCGCCGGAACACCAGGAGGACACGCATGGACTGGCGCCACGAGGCAGCCTGCCGTGACGAAGACCCCGAGCTCTTCTTCCCCATCGGCAACACCGGCCCGGCCCTCATGCAGATCGAGGAGGCCAAGGCCGTCTGCCGACGCTGCTCGGTGGTCGACACCTGCCTGGCCTGGGCCCTCGAGAGCGGCCAGGACGCCGGCGTCTGGGGCGGCCTGTCCGAGGACGAGCGCCGCGCTCTGAAGCGCCGCAACGCCCGCGCCCGCGCTGCTCGGGCTGGTCTCTAGCCGCTCCACTCGAGCGAGATCGAGTAGTCCTGCCGCTCGAGGAGCGTGCGGCTCGTTGCTCTCGGCTTCGGCTGTGTTTGCTGCGCCTCCAAGCTCGTCGCTGCGCTCCTCGCGTCGGCGCCGCCTCCGCTTCGCGGCCCAGGCGGCGCCGTTCCAGCGTCGCGTGACCCCTGCGTTGGGTGGCGCCGCAGCGAGGGCTCGAGTGACCCCCTCCTTCGTCGGGGGCCACACTTCGCCCTCGCGGCCGCTCCGCTTCGGCGTACTGCCCAGCACCCCGTCTCGACGCTCGGTCGGCGGCCTTCGCTTCGCTCGGCCTTTGCGGGCTGCGGGTGGTGGGCTGGGTGCTCGACGACTCGTCCGGCGCTGATGCGTCTGCGGTCAGTCGGCTAGCGGGATTCTGACCCTTGCGACGGTGCCGACTCCGTCGGGGCCGGGGGTTAGTTCTAGCTCTCCGCCCAGTTCTTCGGTGACGAGGGTTCGGACTATCTGGAGGCCGAGGCGGCCGGTGGCGAAGGGGTCTCGGTCGGGCGGGATGCCGGGGCCGGCGTCGACGACCTCGACGACGAGGTCGGTGTCGATGCGCTGCGGGGTGAGGCGGACGTCGGCGCCGCGGCCGTGCTCGACGGCGTTCTGGAGCAGCTCGCCGAGGGCCATCGCCAGCGGGGTCACGACCTCCGCCGAGCAGGATCCCGAAGGACGCGGTGCGCGTCACGGTCACCCCGCGCGAGGCCAGCGACATCTCGCGCACCAGCGCCACGAGCCGGTCGACGACCTCGTCGACGTCGACCTTCTCCCCCGGCGTGTGCGCGAGCGTCTCGTGCACGAGCGCGATCGCGCCGACGCGGCGTACCGCCTCGTCGAGGGCCTCGCGCGCCTCGGGGCTGTCGATGCGGCGCGCCTGCAGCCGCAGCAGCGCGGCCACGGTCTGCAGGTTGTTCTTCACGCGGTGGTGGATCTCGCGGATCGTCGCGTCCTTGCTCAGCAGCGCCCGGTCGCGGCGGCGGATCTCGGTGGCGTCGCGCACGAGCACCAGCGAGCCCACGTGGCGCCCGCCGCGGTGCAGCGGCACGCCGCGCAGGGTCACGACCGCGCGTGGAGTTCTCGATCTCGGCGCCGCCGGCCGCGCGACCCGAGGCGACGACCGCCAGCGCCTCGTCGACGGGGCCCGAGGCGCCGGGCGAGCTTGGCCGAGGTGCGGGCGAAGTCGACGCCGACCAGGTCGGTGGCCAGCCCGAGCCGGTGGTACGCCGACCGCGCGTTGGGGCTCGCGAACAGCACACGACCCTCGGCGTCGAGCCGGACCAGGCCGTCGCCCACGCGCGGCGGCGAGCCCGTGCGCGCGAGCCGCTGCTCGGGCGGGAACGTGCCGTCGACGACCATCGCCGCCAGCTCGTCGGCGGCCTCGAGGTAGGACGCCTCCAGGCGTCCGATGGCCCGACCCGAGAGCGCCGAGTGCCGCTCGATGACCCCCAGCAGCCGTCCCGACCGGATCACCGGGATGGTCTCGACGGGCGCCGGGCCCGAGATCCCGCGGTCGGCCACGACGACGCGCCCCGCCACGGCGCGGTCGAGCAGCGGGCGACGGCCGCGGGCGGCGTACTGGCCCACGACGTCGTCGAACAGCACGGTCGGGCCGGTGGTCGGGCGCACCTGGTCGGCGGCCACGAAGCCGCCGCCGTGCCAGGTCGGCAGCCACAGCACGAGGTCGGCGAAGGCGAGGTCCGAGAGCAGGGTCCAGTCGGCCACGAGGCCGCGCAGGTGGTCGAGGTCGGCCTCGGACAGGTCGGTGCGCTCGCGCGCGACGTCGTCGAACCGGGCCATGCCGCAACCCTAGGCCGTACGCCGACCGTGCCCGGTCGCGCCCGCCGCGGCGGAACGCGGTCGACTCGCCAGAGGCGCACGCGGGAGGATCGCCGCTCGGACGAGCGAGGGGACGGCGATGCGGGCACGGCGGGTCGAGAGCGCCGCGGAGTTCCTGGCCGCCACCGAGGCCTGGCGCGCCGCGGACCCCGTCCGCAGCAACGTCCTCGGGTCGGTGGCCACCGGAGTCGCGCAGGGTCGCCGCTACGAGCGCGAGCATCTGGTGGCTGGTCGAGGACGAGGCCGGCCAGGTGGTCGGCGCGGCGACTGCGCACGGCGCCGTACCGGCTGCTGCTCGGGCCCGATGCCGCCCGAGGCCGCCGACGCGCTGGCCGACGACGTGGTGGCCCTCGGCGACGTCCCGCCCGGCCTGGTCGGCCCGACGCCTGTGGCCCGGCGGGTCGCCGAGCGCGCCGGCTGGGCGACCTCGGTCGCGACGCAGGAGCGCATCCTCGTTCTGGACGAGCTTCGTGCCGCCCGTCGGCATCCCCGGTTCGGTCCGCCCCGCGACGCTCGACGACCTCGACCTCGGGGCCGCCTGGATCGAGCAGTTCGCCGTCGACGCCGGCACGTTCCTGCCCGACCCCGGGAGTCGTTCCTCTCCCGGCTGCCGGGCAACCGGTTCTGGGTCGTCGACGGCGAGCCGGTGTCCTTCGCCGGCCACGCCCCGCTGGTCGACGCCGGCGGCACGGTCGTCGCCCGCGTCGGGTCCGGTCTACACGCCCGCCGGGCACCGCCGCCGCGGGTACGGCGCCGCGGTCACCGTCGGCGGTGACGGCGGAGCTCCTCGAGGCGGCCGA
The DNA here is from genome assembly GCA_963827145.1 of uncultured Actinomycetota bacterium. GTDB lineage: Bacteria > Actinomycetota > Actinomycetes > S36-B12 > CAIYMF01 > Longivirga. The sequence continues at coordinate 85,676 of CAWGZO010000001.1, forward strand.
CATCGTCATGCTGTTCACCGACGCGGCCAACCCCACGAGCAACGGCGTCTACGAGCGGCTCGGGTTCCGCGTGGTCGGCGAGGTCGTCGACCTCGACGTCGCGGCGAGGTCCTGAGCACCTCGCCGGACCCCTCCACCGCGCCCGTTACCCGCGGGTAGGTTGGCGCCCATGACGGACGAGACCCCCACCCTGAACGGCCACGGCGGCACCCACGCGGTCACGGCGGCGCTGGCGCACGGCGTCGACACGATGTTCACGCTGTCCGGGGCGCACGTGTTCCCGCTCTACGACGCCGCGGTCGGCGGCAAGGCGGGCGCCGACGCCGGCGCAGCGGCCGGCCCGATGCGGCTGGTCGACGTGCGGCACGAGCAGACCGCGGTCTTCGCCGCCGAGGGCACGGCCAAGCTCACCCGCACCCCCGGCCTCGCCGTCGTCACCGCCGGGCCCGGCGTGACCAACGTGGTCAGCGGCATCACCACCGCGCACTTCAACGGCTCCCCGCTCGTCGTGCTCGGCGGGCGCTCGCCCGACAACCGCTGGGGCACCGGCGCGCTGCAGGAGCTCGACCAGCCGCCGCTGGTCGCCCCCGTGACCAAGCACGCGGCGACCGTGCACGCCACCGCCGAGCTCGGCACCGCAGTCTCCGACGCGTTCACCACGGCGGGCTCCCCGCACCGCGGGCCGGTGTTCCTCGACGTCCCGATGGACGTGCTGTTCTCCTACGCCGACGTGCCTGCGGCGACGCCGGCGGTCGTGACCGCGCAGCCCGCCGACCCCGACGACGTCGACGAGATCGTGCGCCTGCTCGGCGAGGCGCAGCACCCGGTGCTCGTGCTCGGCGGCGACGTCTGGGCCGGCGGCGCCGAGGACGCGGCGCTGCGCCTGGTCGAGGCGCTCGGCATCCCCGTCATCGCCAACGGCATGGGCCGCGGCGTCGTGCCGGCCGGCCACCCGCTGCTCGTCACCCGGGCGCGCAGCACGGCGTTCGGCGAGGCCGATCTCGTGGTCGTGGTCGGCACGCCGCTGGACTTCCGGCTCGGGTACGGCGTCTTCGGCGGCAAGGACGGCGCGACGCCCGCGAAGGTCGTGCACGTCGTCGACTCCCCCGACCAGGTCTCGCGGCACGCGAGCCTCGCCGCGCACGCCGCCGGCGACCTCACCCTCGTGCTCGACGCGGTCCGCGAGGGCGTCGAGGTGCTGCTGCGGCGCCCGGCGTACGACGCCTGGGCCGAGAAGCTGCGCGGCATCGCCGGCGCAGCCGCGGCGAAGGACGCCGACGACCTGCGCAGCGACCGCGACCCGATCCACCCGGCGCGCATCTACGGCGACCTGCTGCCGCGCCTCGCCGACGACGCGGTCGTCATCGGCGACGGCGGCGACTTCGTGTCCTACGCGGGCAAGTACGTCGAGCCCTCGCGCCCCGGCGGCTGGCTCGACCCCGGCCCGTACGGCTGCCTCGGCACCGGACTCGGCTACGCCATCGCCGCGCGGCTCGCGCGGCCGTCGAGCCAGGTCGTGCTGCTGCTCGGCGACGGCGCCGCGGGCTTCTCGCTCATGGACGTCGACACGCTCGTGCGGCACGACCTGCCCGTCGTCATGGTCGTGGGCAACAACGGCATCTGGGGGCTCGAGAAGCACCCCATGCAGTTCCTGTACTCCTACGACGTCGCCGCCGAGCTGCGGCCCGGCACGCGCTACGACGAGGTCGTCACCGCCCTCGGCGGCGGCGGCGAGACCGTGACCGACCCGGCGCAGATCGGCGCCGGCGCTCGACCGCGCCTTCGCCTCCGGCATCCCCTACCTCGTCAACGTCCTCACCGACCCCGCGATCGCCTACCCGCGCAGCACGACCGGTGTCTGAGGGTCTCGCACCCGGGCTCCGGATGGTCGAGGGACCGCCCGCGCTCGAGGACTATCGGCGGCTGCGGGCCGAGAGCGGCCTGTCGCCGAAGTCCGTCGAGCAGGCGAGCGCAGGGCTGCACGGGGCGTGGGCAGCGGTGCACGTCGTCGACGAGGAGTCGGGCGAGACGGTCGGCATGGGACGCGTGCTGGGCGACGGCGGGTGGTACTTCCACATCGTCGACATGGCCGTGCTGCCGACGCACCAACGTCGCGGGATCGGGGCCGCGATCCTCACCACGCTGCTCGCCACCATCCGCGACCGCGCACCTGCAGGCGCGTACGTGACGCTCATGGCCGACGTACCGGGTCGACCGTTGTACGCCCGGCACGGGTTCGTCGAGACCGCTCCGGACACCGTGGGCATGGTGCTGGCCGCGACCTGAGCCTGCGACGCGCGCACCTGGACGACGAGAGGGCCGACCCCGAATGGGGTCGGCCCTCGTCGTACGTCGCGCGTCAGCAGACGCTGCGCAGCAGGTTCTCCGCCGGGACGGCGTCGGACTCGCCGCCGGACTTCCAGTACTCGAAGTGCAGGTGCACGGCGCCCGGGCTGCCCGAGTCGCCCATGAGACCGATGACCTGGCCGCGCGAGACCCGCTGGCCGGCGCGGACGAGGTCCTTGGACATGTGGCCGTAGTAGAACTTCGAGCCGCTGACGCCCTGCATGACGATGCGCAGCGCGCCGTTGCTCTGTCGACCCTCGCGGATGATCCGCCCCGCCTCGATGGCCAGGATCGGCGAACCCCGACGACCCATCATGTCGACGCCGAGGTGGCGGTGATCGCCGCGGTTGGCGCCCCAGCCCTGGCCCCACGAGGTGAAACCGGGAGCGGGGCAGACGCGCCCGTTGGTGACCGCGGACCGCGTCGAGCGGCTGGCGGTCGTCGACCGCGGCTTCTTCTTCGCGAGCAGCAGGGCCCACGTGCGCGGGCCGACGTAGCCCTTGGCCGGCAGGCCGTGGGCGCGCTGGAACCGCTTGACCGCCTTGAGGGTCATCGGGCCGTACCAGCCGGTGGCCTTGACGCCGAGCTTGCGCTGCAGGCGCTTCACGGCCTTGCCACGGGCACCGGGTTCGAGCACCGGGGTGCGCGACGTGGCGACCTTCGTGGCCACGGCCGCGGCCGGGACCGACGACGCCGAGAGAGCCCCCGAGCGCGCCAGCGCGGCAAGACCACGGCTGAGGGCGCTCGAGGAGCGGGCGACGGACGTGGCGGGCGCGACGGCGGCGGATGCTGTGCCGGTCGGGCCGGCGTCGCCGACACCGGGGACCACGGCGAGCGCGCTCACCCCGAGGGCGGCGACGATGCCGGCGGCGATCGCGGTGCGTCGGGGCGAGGCCCCAGGCAAACGAGACGAGAACGTCATGAAGGAGACCTCCGGCCACGCCTGCGGGGTCAGCTGTCGGGTTCGGCCGTCGGAGGCTGGCCGGCCGCGCGCCTGCGCGGCTTCACCCCGAGGGCGTCGCTGGCGGCGACGCCCGGAATTGGGTCCCCCACTCCTGCCCCACAAGCGGATGCTGGTCGGAGACGCGGCCACCGGGGCAGAACTCGGCGTGGTGCCCGCGACGCTCGTCCAGCTTCCCCCTGGACGAACCCGTGCGACGCTACCAGGGGATGATGGGCCGCGTGCAGGCTGCCGACCACATGCCGGACGACCGGACCTCCCTCCTCGTCATCCGCCCGGTGCGGCCGGAGGAGCACTCCGCCGTGGGCGAGCTCGTGGTGGGCGCCTACCGGGCCGGGGGGCACCTGCAGCGCGACGAGGGGTACGGCGTCCACCTGGCCGACGTGGCCGGCCGCGCCGACGAGCACCCGGTCCTGGTGGCCGAGCGCGACGGCGTGCTCGTGGGCACCGTGACGATCTGCCCCCCGGGCACGTCGCACTCGAAGGACGCGCGCGACGACGAGGTCGAGTTCCGCTATCTGGGCGTGGCTGCAGGCTGCCTGGGGCACCGGCGTCGCCGACGCGCTCGTGGCCGCGTGCGACGACTGGGCGCGCGAGGCGGGGGCGCGCGGCCCTGGTGCTCAGCGCCATCGACTGGAACGAGCCGGCCACCCGGCTCTACGAGCGGCTGGGCTTCGAGCGCGCGCCCGAGCGCGACCGCGAGCCCGCGCCCGGCATCGTCCTCCAGGTCTGGCGCCGCGAGGTCGTCGCGGCCTCCTGAGGTCGCGGCCTCGACGTACACCGAGCCTTAGAGCCGACCGAGGAAGCGTTCGCGGTCGACGACCACGCGGGTGACGCGACCGGTGGCGGCCACGGCCAGGGAGCCGTCGGGCGTGCGGTGCTCGGCGGCCACCTCGAAGCGCACCAGGCGTCCGTCGACGTACGACACCGACGCCGTCGCGACCACCGTGGCTCCGACCGGGGTCGCCGCCAGGTGCTCGATCTCGACGCGAGTGCCGACCGACGTGGACCCGGCCTCGAGATCAGGAGCGAGCGCCGCCACCGTCGCCGCCTCGAGCCACGCCAGCACCCGAGGCGTGGCGAGCACCGGAACGTCCCCGCTCCCCAACGCCATCGCCGTATCAGCCTCAGTCACCAGGAACTCCAGAGACGCCTCAGACCCCACAGCCACCATGCCGAGACCCTACGACCCGCAAGCGCGGCGCAGCCCCGGACCCACGAGCAACGAGCCGCTGAGGGCCGAGCGAAGCGAAGGCCGCCAGTCCGAGCATCGAGACCGGCGCAGGGCACTACGCCGAAGCGGAGCGGCCGCGAGGGCGAAGCGTGGCCCCCGACGAAGGAGGGGGTCACCGAGCCCTCGCTGCGGCGCCACCCAACGCACGGGTCATACGCCGCTGGAACTGCGCCGCCAAGGCCGCGAAGCGGAGGCGGCCCGACGCGAGGCGCGAGGAACGAGCGACGAGCTTGGAGGCGCAGGAACTACGCCACCAGCCCGAGACGACGCAGCTCGACCATGAGGTCGTGCGGGCTCGTCGAGGCGGCCATCGCGGCGTCGAGGGTGATCACGCCGTCGCGGAACAGCGCGGTGAGGTGCTGGTCGAAGGTCTGCATCCCGTAGAAGCCGCCCTCCATCACCAGCTGGTGGATGTTGGAGGTCTTGTCCGGGTCGGCGATCGCGTCGGCGACACGTCCGGTGTTGATGCAGACCTCCATCGCCACGCAGCGGCCGAGGCCGTCGGCGCGCGGCACGAGGCGCTGGCAGATGATGCCCTTGAGGGAGCCGGCGAGCGAGAGGCGGATCTGCGCCTGCTCGTGCGGGGCGAAGAAGTCGATGACGCGGGTGATGGTCTCCTGCGCGTCGGTGGTGTGCAGCGTCGACATGACGAAGTGACCGGTCTCCGCCGCGGACAGCGCCGCCTTGACCGTCTCCTGGTCGCGCATCTCGCCGACGAGGATGACGTCGGGGTCCTGGCGCATCGCGGCGCGCAGCGCGGTGGAGAAGTCCTTCGTGTCGACCCGCACCTCGCGCTGGTTGATCATGCCGCGCTTGTCGTGGTGCAGGACCTCGATGGGGTCCTCGATGGTGACGATGTGCACCTCGCGGTGCGCGTTGATGTTGTCGACCATGCCCGCGAGGGTGGTGGTCTTGCCGGAGCCCGTCGGGCCCGTGACGAGCACGAGGCCGCGCGGCTCGAGCGACAGCGGGCGCGAGCACCTGGGGCAGACCGAGGTCCTCGAGGGGGATGGCACCGATCGAGACGCGGCGGAAGACCAGGCCGGCGCTGCCGCGCTGGCGGAAGACGTTGACGCGGAACCGGCCGACGCCGTCGATGCCGTAGGCGAAGTCGGCCTCGTTGGTGCGGGTGAACTGCTCGATGAGGTCGGCGCGCAGCACCTCGCGGACGAAGTGCTCGGTGTCCTCGGGGCGCAGGTCGGCGACCTGCAGCTTGCGCAGGACGCCGTCGACGCGCACCCGGGGCGGCGAGCCCACCTTGCAGTGCAGGTCCGAGCCCCCGCTCTCCACGAGAGCACGCAGGAACGGCACTACGGACACGGGCGGGGCCGGGGCCGGTGCAGGGGCAGCGGGGACGGCGGCAAGGGCACCGCTCTCGGGTGCCAGTGCGGCCGCGACGGGCTCGACGGTCTGCGTCACGGTTAGGGCATCGGCCGGAGGGGGGCCGTGCTTGAGCCTCCGGCGGGGTCGCGCGGCGAGCGGCAGGACGCCGTGCTCAGCCGAGCACGACCATGACGTCGCCCTCCTGGACGACGTCACCTTCCTGGACCCGGATCTCGGTCACCGTGCCGCCGGTCTCGGCGAGCACGGGGATCTCCATCTTCATCGACTCGAGCAGCAGCAGCGTGTCGCCGGCCGCGACCTCGGAGTCGACCGCCACGACGATCTGCACGACGTTCGCGACCATCTCGGCAGTGATCTCGGCAGGCACGGATCCTCCAGGCTGGGCGACGCGGACGGCCCATCCTGGCATGTTCTCTGCGCCTCCAAGCTCGTCGCTGCGCTCCTCGCGTCGGCGCCGCCTCCGCTTCGGGCGCCGGGTCGGCGCAGTCCCAGCGGCATATGGCCCGTCCGTCGGGTAGCGCCTCCCTGTCGGGCGGTGAGGACCCCCTCCTTCGTCGGGGGCCCGTCCCCGCCCTCCGCGCCCTCCGCTTCGGCGTACGGCCCAGCGCAGGAACCTCGCCGCGCTCCACCCGCCCGCGCGCAGGCTTCGTTCACCCCTGTTTTCTCGAACACCCCTCGATCCGCGAGATCTGGCCCCAGGACGGCCGGAATCTCACGGATCTAGGGGTGTTCAGAGATTCAGGGGTGAACTCAGCATTCGCACGGCCCCACGAGGCCCGCCCACCCCAGCAAGCGGAGGCCGAGCGGAGCGAGGGCCGTCTCTCGAGCATCGAGACGGAGCGTTGGGCAGTACGCCGAAGCGGAGCGGCCCCGAGGGCGGAGTGTGGCCCCGGCGACGAAGGAGCCGGGGTCACCGAAGCCCGAGTGCGGCGCCACCCAACGCAAGCGCCATACGACGCTGGGACTGCGCCGCCAGGGCCGCGAAGCGGAGGCGGCGCCGACGCGAGGAGCGAGGAGCGAGCGACGAGCTTGGAGGCGAATCAGTACGCGTACTCGGTCTGGCGCTCGACGATGCGGGCCAGGGTGTCGACCACGGTGGGGTCGAACTCGCGGTCGATGCCGAGCTGGAGGCGCTCGACGGCCTGCAGCTTGCGGTCGCTCTCGAGGGACGCGCCGACGAGGTCGTCGTAGGCGTTGACGGCCTTGATGATGCGGCTCTCGATGGGCAGGTCGGCGTCGAGCTGGCCGCGGTAGGGGCGGTAGGGGTCGGCCTGGCGCTCGACGATGTCGGCGACGCGGTCGAGCACCCCGGTCTGGCGGATGACCTCGGCCCCGAGCTCGGCGATCCGGCGCTGGTGCACCGGGGCGACCATGGTGGTGGCGCCGCCGGGGATCGGCTCGGTGAGCGAGAGCTGCCCGATGTCGTGCATGAGCGCGGCGTACTCGAGGTCGGTGAGGTCGCGCTCGCTGACGCCCATCTCGCGGCCGACGGTGACCGCGAGGCGGCTCACGCGACGGGAGTGGCCGGTCTCGGTGTAGCCGCCGACCTCGGTCACCTTCGACAGCGACCGGATGGTCTGCAGGTAGGTGCCCTCGATGGTGGCGTAGCGGCGGAACGAGAACTGCGTGAGCAGCAGCGGGACGGCGAAGACCGGCAGCGCCCAGAGGCCCATGATCGGCGCGGCGAGGGCGATGAGGACGCCGGTGGCGGCGATCGCCGAGCTGATCCCGACGAGGGCGCGGAACTCGTCGACGACGGCGATCCGGAACGGCGCCCGCGACTGGCTCGAGCGCACGGCTGCGGCCAGCACCGCATCGATGACGGCGGCGAGCGCGGCCGCCAGCGTCATGCCGAGGGCGAGCTTCCAGGCGACGTCGCCCTTGCCCTCGGGCTCGAGGTAGGGCAGCGCAGGACGGAACAAGGCAGCGGCGAACAACGTGGTGAGCACGCGGCGCGCGAGCTCGTCGAGGTGCATGCCCCGACCGACGAGGGCACGCGGGAACGCGCCGACGACGGAGCCGATCGTCGCGACCGTGACGGCCAGGGCCACCGCGAGCGATGCGGTCGGGGCGATCAGGCTGCCGTTGAACGTCGGGCAGGAGGGCGAAGGCGAGGGAGCCTGCGGCGGCGAGCGGGGCGGTCTGCCGTCCACCGGGCAGGGTGATCCGGAGGACCTCGCCGAGCGCGATGAACGCCGCGAAGGCGACGCACACCCACAGGTCGACGCCGACGAGGCCGGCCGACGCCGTGACCGCCACCGAGGCGACGACGGCCAGGCCGGCAGCGACCAGGAGCGGCCCGGCCGCGCGCAGCTCACGCTCGGGCGTCATGAGCGCTCCTCCGACGAGTCGGACACTCCGGCGCCGTCGAGCTCGGACACGTCGTCCGGGACTGCCATGGGGACGCCGAGGCCGAGCTCGGCCGCCGCGGTCGGGTCGTCGTCGTCGCTGCCGAAGGCCGGAGCGTCGGCGTGCGGCGACGGCAGGTCGCTCGGGATCGTGTCGGACGCGTCCCAGCCCTGCGCGTCGATCGCCTCGACCAGGCACTCGACCATGACCGGGTCGAACTGCGATCCCTTGCAGCGGCGCAGCTCGTGGACGGCGTCGTCGATCGTGCGGGCGCCGCGGTAGGACCGCGTCGTGGTCATCGAGTCGAAGGCGTCGGCCACGGCGATGATGCGCGCGAACTCGGGGATCTCCGAGCCCTTGAGGCCGAGCGGGTAGCCGCGGCCGTCGATGCGCTCGTGGTGCAGGTGGATGCCCTCGATCGCCTCGCCCAGGAACTCGAGGTCCTTGGTGATCTCACGACCGCGCGCCGGGTGCTTCTGGATCGACTCGAACTCGGCCTCGGTGAGCTTGCCGGCCTTCTGCAGCACCGTGGTCGGCACGCCGAGCTTGCCGACGTCGTGCAGCATGCCGGCGTACCGCAGGCTCTCGACGCGGTCCTCGCGCATCCCGGCGGTCGCGCCCGATGAGCACCGACGCGCGCGACACGCGCTCGGAGTGGCCGCGGGTGTAGGAGTCCTTCATCTCGACCGCCTGGATGAGCGATCGGATCGTGGCCTCGTACGCCTCCTGACGGGCGGCGAACTGCGTGAACACCCAGCGCGCGACCATGAGGGGCGCGAGCACCAGCACGGCCGCGATCGGACCGACGTACGACCAGACCACCGCGAGCAGCAGGCCGAAGATCGAGTAGATGAACATCGGCAGCGCCGACTCGGCCATGGTGCCGAACCACACGCGCACCGGCGAGGCGCCGCTCGATGAGGAACATGAGCGACCACCAGCAGCAGCCCGTTGACGACCTCCATGACCAGGGTCGCGACGACGACCGCGAGCAGCGTGCGCGGGACGTCGATGGAGTCACCCGTGACGCAGCAGCTTCGCCGCCGACGGCGAGGTAGGCCAGCGCGGCGACCCACGACTGGATGGCTCCCATCCCGCCGTTGAAGAGCCGCTTGACCAAGGCCGCCCCGGGCGGCGAAGGCCATGGCGCGCCCACGAGCGGCGCGCCCAGCGGGCCGAGGAGGAGGACCGAGGCCATCGCCACCGGCTGCGCTGACGCAGATGTCGATCTTCTGGCGCGGCATCGCCCCGCGGCGCAGCGGGCTGCGGAGACCGGTGCGCGAACGACGATCAACGCCGCCGAGCGGGAGGACGGTCCACCACTGGTCGAGCGGCAGTCCATGGCGGCAGCACCACCAGCAGGGCGCCCGCCGACCACGACCGCGGCCACGTACAGCCGTGCGGCGATCGGCAGATCGCGCATCGAGGGGCCCCCTTTGGCGCAGTCGTCGCCGGACACAGTGTCGGCAGGATCGGGATCGGCAGCAGAGGCCCGAACTTGAACTTCTCAGTCAGTCAGAAACCGGGAGAATCATCCCCAGCTCCAACCGGCCTCGGTCGAGAGCATGCGCTCGACGACCTTGACGATCTTCTTCATGTGGTGGATCAACTCCTCGCGAATGTGTGTCACAGGCACCGCTAGTCGCCTGCGCACTCTCCGCTCCTCTTCGCGACGTGCTGCCGGCACATCGGGCTCCCACCCTCCGTGCCGGGTCCATCCGAAGTTCCCACCTCGCGACGGGCGCGCCGAGGGTGCACCCGTCCCGTGGCAGCCGTCCCTCTCCTCGGCTGCCGATCCCGTTCCTGCCGCTGTTCAGTTGTCCGGTCATGAGCATGCCCCGCCAGCGCGGCGCGCCAGGGCGGGGTCTCCGTCACGCAGCGTCGCCGACCCGCTGCGGGGTGGTCATGCTCACTGTGACAGGCGGGGTCCCTGTGTCGTCAAGCCTCCTGTGTCCGTTTTCTCCCACCTGTGACCGGATGTTCAGGATCGTGACCCTGAGAGACCCCCGTACGCCGGACGGGTGATCACACGGTGTCACCGCGTCCCTCGAACGGGTCAGCATGCGCGTCGGACCCTGACGGAAGGTGACCGAGAACCTAAGGTCGGCTCGTCACAGCCCTGTCCGGGGCTCGCGCGCTCGAGGGGGGTGCGGGATGACCAGCTCAGGCGCCGACCGCGCCTCGGCGTACGCCGACCTGCTGGGGGCCCTGCTCGCTGCCCGCAGCGACCCGGCCACGGCACGCTTCGACGCCGAGATCGCCGCTGCTGAGGCGGCAGGCACGCTCGACGGCCCCACCGCCCGCACGCTGCGCTGGTGGCAGCGCGAGTCGATGCGGGGCATCGGCGACCACCTGGCCGAGGTGCTTCCCGGGCTGCTCGTCGCGCTCGTCGACGCCGAGCGCTCCGCCGACCAGGCAGTGGCCGACAGCGCCGCCGCGTGGGCCGGGGCCACCGGCGCCGCACGCCCCGAGCCCGGCGACCGCGGACCCGACGGCGATGGAGGCGGCGGAGGCGGCGGAGGGGTCGAGCCGCCGGCCCCTGGCGGCTCCCCCGGCGGCACCGGCCTGCACGAGGTGGTGACGAGCATCACGCCGGGCTCGGACGGCCCGCGCGCGGTGACCGAGCTCCCCACCCACGACCTTCGCCACCCGCCGAGCGCGTCCGCCGGCGTCGGCGCGCCACGGCAGCGTCTCCTCGTCGCGGGGCTTACCGTCCTGTCAGACGGACCTCGACCCGGCGACGGCCCGTCCCCGCACACCCTGTAGACAACGCATGCGACCCCAGCCAGAGGCCCGACCGCCCTACCGGAGGACCCCATGACCGCCCTGCGCCTGCTCCCCGAGCTCGAGGAGTCCCTGCGCGCGATCCCCGGGATCCGAGCGGCCAGCGTCGTCACCGGCCCGGACGCCCGGCCCACCGAGGTCCACGTGCTCGCGCAGCCGGGCAAGCCGGCCAAGCAGGTCGTCCGCGACGTCCAGTCCGTCGCGATGGCGCAGTTCGACCTCGACATCGACCACCGGATCGTCAGCGTCGTGCAGATCGCCGACGAGAACGCCGTCGAGGCGGGCGACTCCAGCGACACCTCCGAGCACAGCTCGCGCCAGAGCGACGAGGAGCCGGCCGTGACCCGCCCCGCCCTCACGAGCATCACCGTGAAGAGCTCCGAGGGCGAGAGCGAGGTGCAGGTGGCGCTCGCCATCGGCGGCAGCGTCTTCTCCGGCCACGCCACCGGCCCGGGCGCCCCGGTGCACCGCCCGCGCATCGTCGCCGCCGCCACGCTGGCCGCGATGACCGAGCTGCTCGGCATCCCCGCGCAGATCGAGAGCGCCCAGCTGCTCGAGATCGGCCTGCGCGAGGTCGCCGTCACCGTGCTCACCCTCACCATCCCCCGCCTCGGCGAGCAGGTCCTCTGCGGCAGCGCCCTGGTGCGCGGCGACGAGGAGGACGCCGTGGCACGGTCCGTGCTCGCCGCCGTCAACCGGCGCCTGGCCGGTTAGCTGCCGCTCCAAGCTCCTCGCTGGCGCTCGTCGCGTCGCGGCCGCCTCCGCTTCGCGGCCTTGGCGGCGCCGTTCCAGCGGTCGGGTGACCCGTGCGTTGGGTGGCGCCGCAGCGAGGGCTCGGTGACCCCCTCCTTCGTCGGGGGCCACGCTTCGCCCTCGCGGCCGCTCCGCTTCGGCGTACTGCCCGGCTCCCGGTCTCGATGCTCGCTGGGGCGGCCTTCGCTTCGCTCGGCCTCCGGTTGCTGTGGTGGGCGGGCTCGGGTGCGGGAGCCCGCCCTCCACGCCTCGTTCCTCGGGGGTTCTGGGGTGTGGGAGACTTCTCCCAGGACTGGCGCCGGCACCACCGTTCTCGGTGCGGGGTCAGCGCCCGCCGACGGACATCACGAGCTAGGAGCCGACATGAGCAAGCGCGGACGCAAGCGTCGCAGCCGCAAGGGCAACGGTGCCAACCACGGCAACCGTCCCAACGCCTGAGACCTGAGCACGTACGACCAAGGCCCGCCCCCAGCTGGGGAGCGGGCCTTCGTCGTACGCGGGTAGCGGCTGGTCAGTCGCCCGGGGTCTCGACGGTCCAGGTGACCGAGACGGTGCGGATCCGGCTGATGACCTTGGCGCGGACCTCGTCGGGCACCTGCTCGTTGCCGCAGCAGCGGTGCACCAGGAGCTTGACCTCCTGGTAGATGCCCGCCTCGTGCAGGCAGGGGCTGCACTCGTCGAAGTGCTGGGCGAAGCGCTCGCGGTCGTGCGCGGTCATCTCGCCGTCGAGGTACGCCGACACCGCGTCGAGCACCTCGCCGCACGGGGTGTCGTGGTGGTTGCCGCAGCTCATGAGGCCGACCCTCCGGTGACGGGCTCCGCGGGCACGAGCCCGCGCTCGCGAGCGTAGTCCTCGAGCAGGTCGCGCAGCTGCTTCCTGCCACGATGCAGACGGGACATCACGGTGCCGATCGGAGTGCCCATGATCTCGGCGATCTCCTTGTAGGCGAAGCCCTCGACGTCGGCGAGGTAGACCGCGATGCGGAAGTCCTCGGGGATCGACTGCAGCGCGTCCTTCACGTCGGAGTCGGGCAGGTGGTCGAGCGCCTCGGCCTCGGCGGAGCGCAGACCGGTCGAGGTGTGCGCCTCGGCCTTGGCCATCTGCCAGTCCTCGACGTCGTCGGAGTTGGACTGCAGGGGCTCGCGCTGCTTCTTGCGGTAGCCGTTGATGAACGTGTTGGTGAGGATCCGGTACAGCCACGCCTTGAGGTTCGTGCCGTCGCGGTACTGGTGGAAGGCGGAGAAGGCGCGGACGAACGTCTCCTGCAGGAGGTCCTCGGCGTCGGCCGGGTTGCGCGTCATGCGCAGCGCACCGGCGTAGAGCTGGTCGAGGTAGGGCAGGGCGTCGCGCTCGAACCGGGCGCGGCGCTCGTCGTCGGTCTCGGTGGCCTGGTCGACCACGGGGCGCGCCTCGTCAGCGGCCTCGGCCGCGTCGTCGGTCGGGATGGTGCTGGGGTCCTGGGTCATCACCGTCGAGCGTAGTGCCGCGGACGCTCCCCCGACCTGCTCGGGCAGCTCCAGACGGCTCTCGGACGCGGTGAGCACGAGCACCCAGGTCACCTCTCTGCGCGGACGACCGCGGCCTGCGGGCCGCGGGACGGGCCGGCTCTCGCCGGTCCAGGGGATGGAACGCCGCGGCCTCGCGGGTCATTCCCCGCGGGCGAGCACCACCGCGCGCAGGGCCGCCGAGAGCAGAGTCGGCCGCGGGTCCGGGCCGCCGGCCCGGGTGCGCAGGCTGTGGTCGGCATCGGCCACCTCGACGACCTCGAGCAGGTGGCCCGCCGCCTCGGCGAGCTCGTCGGCGCCGCCGAACGCGTCGCGCGACCCTTGCGCCGCCACCACGGGGATCCCGGCCTCGTGCGGCATCGCCAGCTCGCCGAGCCGGGTCGCGAGCGCCTTCTCGCGGCGGGCGTCGTCGGCCCGCGACGCAGGAGGCAGGAGGGGCACCGCGAGCAGGAGCACGGCGGCGGCACCCACCGCCTCGGCCGTGCGGCAGGCCACCCGGGCGCCCGCGCTGCGGCCGCCCACGACGAGCGGCGTACGCCGACCCGCGCCGACTGCCTCGCGCACGGCGCCCATGCGCCGCCACCCACGCGACGTCGAGGGTGGGCGGCGGCGCGGCGACCTTGCGCCCCGCGAGCACCCACGGCTGGTCGACGAGCACGACCGTCGATCTCGCGGCGACGAGGTCCTGCGACGAGACCGAGCAGGTCGGGGGTGTCGGTGCCGCGACCGGCGCCGTGGCCGAGCACCACCAGGGCCCGCGGCCGCGCGACGCGGTGGACGTGCAGGCGCGCCTCGCCCACCGGCGTCGGGACGAGCACCGTCACGGGGTCGGGAGCGACGGCCATGTCAGAACAGCGTGCTGTCGTCGGCGCCGTCGGGCTCGGGCGCACCCTCCGCGGCGATCGGCTCGACGAGCTCCGGGCCGTTGTTGCGCACCGCGTTCACCGCGGTCGACACCGGGTAGGCGTCGAGCCGGCCCGGGGCCGCCGGCACCAGCAGGTCGCGCGGGTCGCCCGTGCTGCCGTCGTACGCCGGGTCGAGCCACTGCGCCCACCGATCGCGCTCGACGAGCAGCGGCATGCGGTCGTGGATCATCCCGACCGCGTCCTCGGCGGTGGTCGTGAGCACCGTGGCGGTCATGAGCCACGCGAGCGGGTCGTCGTCGGCGCGCGTGGAGTCGCGCCAGAAGTCGTAGAGCCCTGCCATCGCGAGCACGCCGCCGTCGGCGGGGTGGATGAAGAACGGCTGCTTGAGCGGCTTGCCCTTCGCGTTCTTCGGGCCGTCCTGCGGGGTGTACCACTCGTAGTAGCCGTCGGCCGGCAGCAGGCAGCGGCGGCGCGCGAACGCCTTCCGGAACGCCGGCTTCTCGGCGACGGTCTCCATCCGCGCGTTGATCAGACGGCTGCCGATCGACGGGTCCTTCGCCCAGGACGGCACCAGACCCCACCGCACGACCGCGAGCTCGCGGCGCACCGGAGCGTCGGGCTCGGAGTGCCGCGGTCGTCGGTCGACGACGGCGTACACCTCCTTGGTGGGCGCCACGTTCCAGTCGGGCTCGAGGACCTTGGCCGGAGCCTCGACCACCTCGAACTCCTCGACGAGGTCGTCCGGGTTCGCTCGCACGCCGCATACCGCCCATCCTCGCTCCATCGCGGACCAGCTGTGCCGCCTAGGCCGCTGCTCGACGCGAGCCGCCGCCGGCCTGTAACCGGGCGGGAGCGACGTGCGAGCGGGCTCCGACTACTCTTCGGTTCGTGGGATCTGACGAACATCCGTGGCCGGCGCCGCATGCGACCTCTCCGGTGGAGGCGGTCGTCGCGGTGCCGGGCTCGAAGTCGCTGACCAACCGCGCGCTGGTCCTCGCGGCGCTCTCCGACGGGCCGTCCACGGTGTCCGGCGCGCTGCGCGCCCGCGACAGCCTGCTCATGGGCAAGGCGCTCGCCTCGCTCGGCACCGGCATCGAGGGCCTCGAGGGCACCGGCGACGTGCGCGTGACGCCCGGGCCGCTCCAGGGGCCGGCGTACGTCGACTGCGGACTGGCCGGCAACGTCATGCGCTTCGCACCCCCGGTCGCGGCGCTGGCCGACGGCGACGTGCGGTTCGACGGCGACCCCCGCGCGCGGGTGCGCCCCATGGGCGGCGTGATCGAGGCGCTCGAGGCGCTCGGCGTCGAGATCGACGACGACGGACGCCGCACCCTGCCCTTCACGGTCAAGGGCACCGGCGCCGTGCGCGGCGGCGAGGTCACGATCGACGCCTCGGCCTCGAGCCAGTTCGTCAGCGCGCTGCTGCTCTCCGCCGCGCGCTTCGACGAGGGCCTCGCTCCTGCGCCACCGCGGCGCGCCCGTGCCCTCGATGCCGCACATCGACATGAGCGTCGCGATGCTGCGCGAGCACGGCGTGGTCGTCGACGTCGACACCGCCGACCCCGCCGCCGCCACGTGGCGCGTCCACCCCGGCCCGCTGCGCGCGCTCGACCGCGCCGTGGAGCCCGACCTCTCCAACGCCGCGCCGTTCCTCGCCGCTGCGATCGTGACCGGCGGCTCGGTGACGGTGCCGGCGTGGCCCGACGAGCACCACGCAGGCCGGCGACGCGCTGCGCGACCTGTTCGCGCAGATGGGCGCGCGCGTCGAGCGCACCGAGGACGGCCTGCGGGTCAGCGCGGGCGAGCGGCTGGTCGGTCTCGACGCCGACCTCCACGAGGTCGGCGAGCTCGCGCCCGTCCTCGCCGCCGTGTGCGCGCTCGCCGAGACGCCGTCGCGGCTGCGCGGCATCGGCCACCTGCGCGGCCACGAGACCGACCGCCTCGCCGCCCTGGCGCAGGAGATCACCCGGCTCGGCGGCGACGTCGAGGAGACCGGCGACGGGCTGCTCATCCGCCCGCGCGCCCTGCACGGCGGGCGTCTTCGAGACCTACGACGACCACCGCATGGCCACGGCCGGCGCGGTGCTCGGCCTCGCCGTGCCCGGGATCGAGGTCGTCGACGTCGCGACCACGGGCAAGACGCTGCCCGACTTCGTGGCGCTCTGGCAGTCCATGCTCGACCAGGGCAGCCGCGCCGCGTGAGCAAGCGCCGCGACCTCGACGAGGACGACGTCCGGATCCGTCCGGGTCGCGGCAAGTCGCGCCCGCGCAGCAAGGAGCGCCCGGCGCACGACGACGCCGACGCGGGCTTCGTCGTCGCCGTCGACCGCGGACGCTTCACCGTCGTCCTCGGCACGCCCGACGACCCGGGCACCGAGATCTACGTCGTGAAGGCGCGCGAGCTCGGGCGCAAGGGCGTGGTCGTGGGCGATCGCGTCGCGGTCGTCGGCGATCTCAGCGGCAAGCCCGACACCCTCGCCCGCGTCGTGCGCGTCGAGCCGCGCACCACGGCGCTGCGACGCTCGGCCGACGACGACGACCCGATCGAGCGCGTGCTCGTGGCCAACGCCGACCAGCTCGTGCTCGTCACCGCGCTCGCCGACCCCGAGCCGCGCCCGCGCATGATCGACCGCGTGCCTGGTGGCGGCGTACGACTCTGGGCTCTCGCCGCTGCTGGTGCTGACGAAGAGCGACCTGCACTCCCCCGACGACCTGCTCGAGCAGTACGGCGCCCTCGACGTGCCCTACGTGGTCACGGGTCGCGACGGCACCGACCCGCTCGACGTCGAGCTGCTGCGCGAGCGGCTGCACGACCACGTCTCCGTGCTGCTCGGGCACTCCGGCGTCGGCAAGTCCACGCTCGTCAACGCGCTCGTGCCGGACGCCGACCGCGCGATCGGTCGCGTCAACGACGTGACCGGTCGCGGCCGGCACACCTCGACGTCGGCGGTGGCGCTGCCGCTGCCCGGCGGCGGCTGGGTGGTCGACACCCCGGGCGTGCGCTCGTTCGG
This sequence comes from uncultured Actinomycetota bacterium, assembly GCA_963827145.1. Classification (GTDB taxonomy): domain Bacteria; phylum Actinomycetota; class Actinomycetes; order S36-B12; family CAIYMF01; genus Longivirga. The sequence goes on from CAWGZO010000001.1 coordinate 102,830, forward strand.
CCTCGCCCACGTCGACCCCCAGCGCGTGATCCTCGCGTTCCCCGACCTCGGGGCCGGCACGGAGGCGTGCCCGCGCGGGTGCACGCACGACGAGCCCGAGTGCGCTCTCGACGCCTGGGTGTCCGAGGGGCACGCCGGCTCGGGGGGCCCGGCACGGCTCGACTCGCTGCGGCGTCTCCTGCGCAGCCGTGCCGGCGGCGAGGAGTCGCCGCCGGCCGAGCTCGACCCGAGCGAGCTGAACGACCCGCACGCCTGACCCGACGACGCACCGAGGAGAACCTGTGACGCTGCAGGTGGAGCTGCTCGACGACCCCGACGAGGACGACGTCCGCGACCTCGCGCACGTGCTCGTCGACTGCGTCGAGGGCGGGGCGAGCGTCAACTTCGTGGCACCGCTCCCGCTCGAGGACGCGGCCGAGTGGTGGCGTGCCGCGCTCGAGCAGCCGCACGCGCTCACGTGGGTCGCGCGCGGCCCGTCGGGGCGCATCGTCGGCTGCGTGCGGCTGGTGCTCGCCCAGCAGCCGAACGGGCTGCACCGCGCCGAGGTCTCCAAGCTGCTGGTGTCGACCGCAGCACGGCGTACCGGCTGCGCCGCTGCGCTCATGCACGCGCTGGAGTCGTGGGCCGACGAGCACGGGCGGCACCGCCTCGTGCTCGACACCGAGACCGGCAGCCCCGCCGAGGAGGTCTACGAGCGGCTCGGCTGGACACGCGTCGGCACGATCCCGGACTACGCGCTGACGTCGTCCGGCGAGCTGTGCGGCAGCACGTTCTTCACCAAGAGCCTCCTGCCGGGCAGCTCAGGCTGACGGCCCGCGCCTAGTCGCTCGGGAAGCGTGCCGGGCGTGGTGTTGTCGACGATCGGCTTCCACACCGCGGTGGCCCCCGAGTGCCCGGCGCGCACGGCCCAGAGCAGCGCGAGCACGGCGGTGATGATCGTGAGGACCGCGAGCACCGTGCGCATCGTCGTACGCCGGTCGTCGCCTCCGCGGTCGTACCACCACAGCGCGGCGACGGCGATCAGCATCAGCCCGGAGAACACCGGCATCAGCTCCGCGATCTCCGCGTGGTCCTCCGGGAGTCCGACGCGCGACGCGAGCGCCTCGCCGCTCTCCTTCGCCACGAACGACGAGCCCGTGGCGACGAGCGCACCGAGCACGACCAGCCAGCCGTAGCGGCGGTCCCACCGCGCGCGCAGCGCGACGAGCGATGGCGCCGAGGGCCGAGAGCGGGACGAGCACGATGACGGCGTGCACGACGAGCGGGTGGATCGGCAGTCCGGTGATGGTGTCGAACACGAGACCTCCCTGGCCCCCCAGGCGCGGATCCCCCGACCCTAGGCCGACGAACCGGCGCGCGGAGCGGTTCCTGGCGCGCGGCGCCGAGCCGATAGCGTCGGGGCGTGCCGAACACCCCCGCGCCGGCGTACGCCGACGACCTCGCCCTGGCCCTGCGCATCGCCGACGCGGCCGACGCGGTGACGATGGACCGCTTCAACGCGCGCGACCTCGTGGTCGAGACCAAGCCCGACCTCACGCCGGTCAGCGACGCCGACAAGGCGGTCGAGCTGCTCGTGCGCGAGCTCGTCGCCGCGGACCGCCCCGAGGACGGCGTGCTGGGCGAGGAGTACCCCGAGCTCGTGGGCACGGGCGGGCGGCGGTGGATCGTCGACCCGGTCGACGGCACCAAGAACTTCGTGCGCGGCGTTCCGGTGTGGGCCACCGTGATCGCGCTGCAGGACGTCGACGGGCGCTTCGTGCTCGGGGTGGTCTCGGCGCCCGCGCTGGGCCGACGCTGGTGGGCGACGCTCGGCGGCGGCGCGTGGGTCACCGAGCCCGGCAGCCCCGAGGTGCGCGAGATCCACGTGTCGAAGGTGCACGAGCTCGCCGACGCCTCGCTCGGCTACTCCGAGGTCGTGTGGGCGCCTGCCGAGAAGCAGCCTCAGTGGGACTCGCTGCTGCGCTCGGTCTGGCGGGTGCGCGGCTACGGCGACTTCTACAGCCACGTGCTCGTGGCCGAGGGCGCGGTCGACGTCGCCTGCGAGCCCGAGCTCAACCTCTACGACGTCGCAGGAGTGTCGGTGATCGTCACCGAGGCCGGCGGCAGGTTCTCCGGCGTGGACGGCGTCGACGGGCCGGACCGCGGCAGCGGCGTGTCGTCCAACGGGCTGCTCCACGACGCGGTGATCGCCGCGCTGTCCTGATCCTCGTCGGCGCCCGGTACGTCGGGGCGCACGCCGCGGCGGCGGTCCCACCAGCGCACGAGGCTCGGCGCGAGGAGCACGGCGTACAGGTCGAACCAGCCGTAGCCGCCTGCGGCGATGCTCGGCGGGTTGCCCATCGGCACCCAGCCCATGATCGTGTCGACCGGCATCCACTCCCAGACGCCCCACGCCGTGCCGAGGATCTCGAGGTAGCTCACCATCACGAAGGCGCCGACGTAGAGCAGCGTCGAGCGGCCCCAGCGCAGGAACGCGAGCAGGCAGAGGTACCAGAAGAAGCCGAGCACGTCGCGACGCGGCGAGAGCAGCAGGCCCCACAGCGCCCAGGCCCCCGCGACCACGATGGTGAGCCGCACCGCGAGCGTGGCATGGCGGCGTACGACGTCGAGGCGGCCGAAGGTGAGCGCGGCGAGGTAGATGAGCCCGTGCCCCGGGAAGACGTACATCGGCACGTGCTCGAGGCGGTAGACGTAGACGCCCAGCCAGCCGGAGAACACCAGCTCGATGACCGCCGCGATCGCGATCACGACGGCGGTCTGCGCCCGCACGAGCCGCGACTCGTGCGACAGCCAGAACAGCAGCAGCGCCCACGTGATGGCGCCGAGGACGAGCTGCCCGGCGAGGTCGACGTAGCGGTCGCACCACAGCACGGCGGGGATCCACACGACGGCGACGAGCAGCGCTCGCGCGTCGGTCCAGCCCCGGGTCATGCGCCCTAGTGTCCCCGAGAGTCGAGGGCACGGGTTGTGCGATTGTGATTGCGCGCGCCACCGGGCGCTGCCAGGGTCGGAGCACGGACCCGGGTGATGCGACGAGGAGCCCGAGATGCAGATCGACGAGACCACGGCAGTCGCCACGGCGATGAGCACCGACGTGCTCACGGTCGGGCCGGGCCACACGCTGCGGCAGGTGAGCGCGGCGATGGCCGGTCGCAAGGTCGGCGCCGCCGTGGTGGTCGACTCCGACGCCTCGGGCGCCGGGATCATCACCGAGCGCGACATCCTGCGCTCGATCGCGGCGGGCGAGGACCCCGACGTCGAGACGGCGCACGACCACCAGACGACCGAGATCGTCTACGCCACGCCCACCTGGACGCTGGCGCAGGCCGCGGAAGCCATGATGCGCGGCGGTTTCCGCCACCTCGTGGTGCTCGACGGCAGCGAGGTGGCCGGGATGCTCTCGGTGCGCGACATCGTCCGCCAGTGGGCGAGCCAGAAGGGCTCCTGATCCTCCGTGGCGCGGCGCGACGCCCCGACGTCGAGGGCGTAACGTCCTAGCAGCATCGAGCGGGGGCTCGCAGCGCCGGGGGGATGATGGAACACCAGGTCGATAGCCATTCCCTCGTGCCGCGCGCTCTCGACGCACTGCTGGGCTCGGCCGAGGACCCGAGCCTGTCGTTGGCCAGGATCGTGCAGCTGATCTGCGACGCCGGCATCGCCGATCACGCCCACTTCTACGTCGTGGAGCCGGACGACGTCCACCTGCGGATCGCCGCCTTCTCCGCCCGGGATCCCGGCGCCGCGGCGACCTTGCGCGATGCCGCTCGCGAGCACGACGCTGCGCCTCGACTCGAGCCTCACGGGCAAGGCAGCGACCTCTCCCGAGCCGATCGTCCTCAACGATCTGCTCGAGGCCGGGCTCGACATCCCTCCACGGTTCCTCGAGCACATCGAGCGCTACGGCATCCGCGCACACGGTCGGGCTCCGGGTGCCCGGCCAGGTACACGCGCGCTCGGCTCGTTGCTGGCCTCCCGCACCGGCGACGCGCCACCCTTCAACGCCGACGACGTCGAGCTGCTCGGGCGGGTCGCCGCCGTCGCTTCGTTCGCCCTCGAACGCACCGCGCTGCAGCGGCGGGTCGCACGGCAGGCCGACATCCTCGACCGGGTCGCCGACGCCGTCGTCGCCGTCGACGAGAACCGCGTCGTGACCAAGTGGAACCGCGGTGCTGAGCGGCTCTACGGAATCGACCGCGCCGACGCCCTCGGTCGTCACGCTGGGCGACCTGTTCACCACCGTGTCGCACGGCTCCGCGGAGCTCGACGTCGCGTGGGGCCAGCTGCCCCAACGGGAGCGCTGGCGCGATGCCGTGCGCCAGGTGACGCGCGACGGACGCGTCGTCGAGGTCGAGGCGTCGGTGACGCCGCTGCGAGGACGACGGAGACCGGCTTCGCCGGCGCGGTCGCGGTCAACCGCGACGTCTCGGACGCCCTGCGCACCCAGCGCGAGCTGCCCGAGCGCCAGGCGTTCGCCGAGGCGCTGCTCGACGCCCTGCGGCGGCCGCACGGTCGTCATCGGCGTCGACGGGCGCGTGCGCGCGGTGAACGCGCGCTACGAGAAGGAGGGCCCGTTCGGCGAGGGGCCGGGCAGCGGGCCCGACGTCGGCGCGGACGCGCTCGCGTTCCTCGACCTGCTCGCGCACGGCACCCCGGGCATCGGCGTCGTCGCCGACGGCGGTCCGCAGCACGCTCGCCGGCGGCGGAGGCCGTCGCGGCCGTCGACGTCCCGGGCCGCGACGACACCTGGACCGCGGCGCAGGTGCAGCCGTTCCGCGGCCCCGGCGGCGGCGCGCTGGTCTCGTTCGTCGACGTCTCCGAGCGCAAGACCCACGAGCTCGAGCTCGCCCACCAGGCCACCCATGACTCGCTGACCGGGCTGCCGAACCGCGCGCTCATGCTCGACCGCCTGCGCGAGTCGCTCGGCCGCGCGCACCGGCGGGGGCAGCCGATGGCGGTCCTGTTCGTCGACCTCGACGGGCTCAAGCTCGTCAACGACACCGAGGGCCACGACGCGGGCGACGACATGATCTGCGCTGCGGCCGAGCGGCTCGCGGGCTGCTGCCGCGTGGCCGACACGGTTGCGCGGCTCGGCGGTGACGAGTTCGTCGTCCTGCTCGACGAGATCGCCGACGCCGCCGAGGCCGAGGCGCTCGCCCAGCGGATGCTGGCCGCCCTGCGCACCCCCGGCACGCCGTCGGGCGGTCGGTACGTCGGGAGCCTGTCGGCCAGCATCGGCGTCGCGCTCGCCGACGGCCTTCCGGCCCCCACGGAGAGCGACGCGCGGGACCTGGTCGGCCACGCCGACGCCGCGATGCTCGTCGCGAAGAAGACGGGCAAGGACCAAGTGGTGCTCCTGGCACGCCCGCTGCCTCCGGGCCGGCGGGGCGACGCTCAGCCGGGCGAGGGCTGACGCCGGCGGCGTACGCGCATCGGCAGGCCGCCCTCGGGGCGGATCGTCACCAGCGGCATCGCCCGCGGCGCGGGCCCGACGCTGCGCAGGTCGACGCGCGAGATCAGCCCGGCCAGCACGAGCGTGCCCTCGAGCAGCGCCATGTCGCGGCCGATGCACAGCCGCGGCCCGGCGCCGAACGGGCAGGTACGCCGCATCCGTCGCGATGTCGCGACGGCGCGACCCGTCCGCGTCGAGGAAGCGCGTCGGGTCGAACTCGCTCGGGGTCCGGCCAGGCCGACTCGTGCCGGTGGACCAGCCACGGACTGAGGATCACCAGCGAGTTCTCCGGGACGTCGACGCCGGCGAGCACGTCGGCCTCGCGCGCCCGCCGCGTCACGAGCCAGGCCGGCGGGTAGAGCCTCAGCACCTCGTCCATGACGGCGGCGGCGTACGGAAGCCGCGGCAGGTCGGCGAACCGCGGCGAGCCGCCGGGGCAGACGGCGTCGACCTCGGCGCGCAGCCGGTCGGCCGCCTCGGGGTTCTCGGCGAGCAGGTGCCAGGCCCAGGTGAGCGCGCTGGCCACGGTCTCGTGGCCCGCGACGATGAAGGTGACCACCTGGTCGCGCACCTGCTGCCGCGAGAGCGTGCGTGCCGTCGTCGTCGTGCGCGAGCGAGGAGCAGGTCGAGCATGTCGCGCGGCGGCTCGCCCTCCGCGAGCGGATGCGCGGCACGGTCGACGAGCATCGCCTCGACCGCGTCGTCGAGGTGGCTGCACCGCGCGGCGCAGCACGAGGTTGGTCGGGGTCGGCACCCGCAGCGGCATCGCGAGCGGCGTGCGCGCCTTCTTCACCACGATGTCGAGCGCGTCGAGCGTCGCGTCGGCCAGCCGCTCGGCGTCGCCGGAGAGGTCGGAGCCGAACAGCGCGTGGCCGACCACCTCGAGCGCGAGGTGCATCATCGCCTCGTCGACGTCGACGATCGCGCCGTCGCGCTCGCTCCAGCGCGGCGACGCAGCTTGTCGGTGGCGGTGCGCACGTGGTCGGCCACCAGCTCGAGCGTGCCGTGGTGGAACGCGGGCTGCACGAGGCGGCGCTGCGGCCGCCACGCCTCGGTGTCGGCGGTGAGCAGGCCCTCGCCGGTGACCAGCGAGAGCGTCGTGTACTGCAGCGTGCGCTTGCCGTAGGCCTTCGCGTTGGTGACGAGCACGCGTCGGACGGCCTCGGGGTCGGTCACCAGGTACGTCGGCGGGTCCGGGATCGGGAACTGCAGCACGTCGCCGTACGCCGCCCGCATGTCGGCCAGGAAGCGCAACGGATCGCGGCGGATCGGGCCGATCGCCCGGAGCATCTCGCCGCCGCGCGGCCCGGGGGCCGTCATCGGGGCGGGACGCGTCAGGGGCACGTCCCGATCCTGTCAGCCCTCCTCGGCGCGACTCGACCCGACGCACCGCCGCGCGGCGCTCGTCACAGTCGACCGGCTCAGAAGCGGGCCAGGTCGCGCACGTCGGCCTCGAAGGACGCCCGCACCGTCGCGTCGACCGACGGCCGCGCGCCGCGCAGAGCCGCGACGTAGTCGTCGGTGGTCGGGCCCTCGTCGGTGGAGCCGCCGTACACGGCTCGCTCGAACGAGGCCTGCGACGCGGTGCGCGCCGCGTGCTCGATCTCCGCGGGCGTGAACGACTCGCTGCTGCGCACCAGCAGGTCGAGGTCGACGTCGGCCGCCGTCGTGTAGCGCGACCAGATCGCCTCGCGGGCGGCGGCGTCCGGCGTACCGATGGGGATGACGTAGTCGAAGCGCCCAGGGCGGGTGAACGCCGGGTCGAGCGCCCGCAGGTCGTTGGTGGCGCAGACCAGCAGCCGCTGGTCGTGCTGGCGGAAGGCCGGCACCACCTTGAGCAGCTCGTTGGTGAGGCCGTGCGCCGGCCCCACCGGCCGCCCCCCGCGCACCGCGGCGATCTCCTCGACCTCGTCGATGAAGACCAGCACGCGCTCGAGGCGGCGGATCCGGTCGAACGTCGCGCGCAGCGCCGCCGACGGGCCGCTCGGGTCGGCGAGCAGCGCGCTGGGCAGCACCTCGACGAACGGCCAGCCCAGGCGGCTGGCGATCGCACGCGCGAACGACGTCTTGCCGGTGCCGGGCGGTCCGAACAGCACGACCGCCCGCGGCGGCATCACGCCGTGGCGCGTCGCGACCTCGGGCCGGTCGAGCGGCGCCACCACGCGCCGCTCGATGAGGTCCTTCTCGCGGTGCATCCCGGCGAGGTCGTCCCACAGCCGGCTCGGCAGCACCTGCCCGCCGAGCTCGGTGAGCACGTCGGCGTGCGCGGCCTCGCTCGAGACGACCTTGTCGAAGTACGCCACCGCCGGACGACGGGTGAAGCCGGCGTTGGCGAGGCCGTCGGCGAGCTGCTCCTCCTCCGGCAGCACGTAGGACAGCAGCCGCACGCGCAGATCGACCAGCGCGCGCTCGAGGCCGAGCAGCAGGGCCGAGGCCATGCCCTGTCCGCGCCACTCCTCGGCGATCGCCATGCGCGTGACCCACGCGCGGTCGCCGGCGACGGTCGCGACCACCGCACCGACGACCTCGTCGTCGCGCTGCGCGACGACGGCAGGCTGGTCGTCGCGCAGGGCTGCGATGACCTCCGCGAGGCCGAACACGCTCCCCTGGTGCGCCGAGGTGGCGTCGAGCAGCCGCACCACGGCTTCGAGGTCGTCGTCGTGGTAGTCCCGGATGAACCAGCGCATACCGCCAGGATCCTCCCGTCCTGCGAGGCTGTCCCGTCCTTCCCGAACAGCCGGCACGACCAGACCGTCCGCTCCGGAGGTTGCGGCCACTGCCTGCTGCGATGGGCATCGGCTGGCGAGGGAGTGCACTATCGGCGCATCTGCGCGGCAGGCGTTCGCTGCCAGGGGAACGCCGTACCTCGATCGTGCCGACTCTGGCTGCCTACCATCGCTCCGTGCCCTACGACTCCGCGTCGGACCTCCTGATCCTGCACGCGCTCCGGCTGATGGGGATGGCCGGGGACATGGCCGTCGCGCGACGATTCGGGCTGGACCAGGACCTGGTCAGCGAGTCCTTGCTCGACCACCAGGCCGTCGGTCAGGTCGAGCGAGTCGGGTTCGCTGACCTCGGCGGCTGGACCCTGACGGCTCTGGGCCACGCCGAGCATGAGCGCCTCCTGGCCGACGAACTCACTCAGACCAGACTTCGACCGCAGATCGCGTCCGTGCACGACCGGTTCGTTGAGGTGAATGGCCGGTTCCTGACCGCCGTCACGAACTGGCAGATCCGACCGTTGCCGGGTGACCCGCTCGCGGCCAACGACCACAGCGACTGGCGCTGGGACGACCGCGTCCTCGCCGACCTGCGCTCGTTGCAGCGACGCGTCCATCCGCTGTGCTCGGAGCTGGAAGCCGAGTTGGCACGGTTCCGGGGGTATCCCGAGCGCCTGGCCCATGCTCTCAACGTGGTCGACAAGGGAGAGCGCGCCTGGATCGACCGACCTCGCGGGGACTCCTTCCACGGCACCTGGTTCGAACTGCACGAGGACCTGCTGGCGACCCTGGCGATCACGCGGGGACAGCCGGAATCGTCCTGAGGCGCCGCGCCCTCATGCCGCGGGATATCGCGCGGACGTGCGTGTACGTGCGCGGTGGGTGGGGCGTTCGGGTGAGGGGTGGTGCGCCCCGGTCGCGGCTGCCGCGGCTCAGGGCCGTCGTCGTGGTGGGGGCGTGAAGACCCAGCCGTCGGGTTGTCCGTCCCTCACACCTGGCTTGCGGGTGACGGTCCAGCGCTGCTTGTGGACGAGGGTGTGGTGGGCCTTGCAGATCAGCAGCATGTTCGACGGATCGGTGAGTCCGTCCTTGGTCCACTCGCGGACGTGGTGGGCGTCGCAGCGGCTGGGGTCGACGCGGCAGCCGGGGAAGACGCAGTGCTGGTCGCGGATGGCGAGGGCCTTGCGCAGTCTCGGGGGTGAGGTGCGCCGGGTGCGGCCGACGTAGAGGACCTCGCGGGCCGCGTCGTGCAACCAGTCGTATCCACCGCCGGTCGTGGTGGCCCGCGTCGCCGGGTCGGCGGGGCGGGTGAGGATCGTGGTGACGTCGGCGTCGCACAGGTACTGGTCGACGGTGGCCGCGGTGATGGGCTCGGCGTCGGTTCCGGGCAGGTGGAGCAGGCCGCCGAGGCCGGCGCGGAACTCCGCCCCGTCCACCGTGACGAGCACGTGGGGGCGCTGCTGGTGCTTGCTGCCGAGCGCCCCGGAGTCCAGCAGGTCCTGGCAGGCCTCGATCAAGGCATCGGCGTTGAGCCGCGGGCGGCGCATCTTCCGCCGTCCCGTGGACATGACGTCGTCACCGCAGACCGGCCTGCTGCTCCGGGGTCAGGGACCCGTCGTGGAACCAGCCGTCGATCTTCTGCTCCAGCACCGTGAGCAGGACCGCGGCGGATTCCTTGGTGAGGTAGCCGCGGACCTCGTAGCCGTCTCCGACCGGGACGAGGTGGAGCTGCTGGTCGTCGTAGGCGGCCAGCGACCGCTCGTCGATGCCGTCGGGGTCGATCGTGAGACGCAGCTGCTTGAGCTTCGTCTGCACCTGCGCGATCGAGTGGTCCATCGCATACGGGACGATCTGCGCCTCGATCTGGTCGATCACCGCGGGCTGCTCGGCCACGTTGAGCCGCTGCAGCGCCAGCGGGATCCCGGTGGTGATGACGCGGACCATGTCGTCGGACAACTTCCCCGACAGCCACGCCATGCGCGTGCGCGCGAAGCCGTCGCGCAACGACATCGACCGCGCCACCTTCACCCCGGCCGACCGCGCCGGACATCCCGGTCGCGACCTCGAGCCACCGCTTCGTCGACACGTGACCCGCGGGCAGCGCACCCGAGGTGTGCACGACCCCGACACCGCCCGACGCGACGGCGGAGAGCGCGTCACCGGTCTTGAGCAGCGACACCGACGAGGTCCGCGGTCACCGCGAGCTGGCACCTGCGTTCCACGCCCCGTCCGCGGCCATCCGCGACAGGGCGCGCGGCCTCGACCTCCATGCGTGCCACGATCGCGGCGAAGTCCGCGCCGGATCGAGGTCGTGGAGGTGGTCATGACGGCAACTCTAGAGACCACCTCCGACAGTGACTCGACCGCGAAAGCCCGTTATCCACAAGCACTTTCAGCGTTCACTCCGACACTCGGAGTAGCTGCGCGACAAGCGTCAGACGGGCTCGAGCCGCACCACGACGGCCTTGCTCGTGGGGGTGTTGCTGCCCTCGGCGACGCTGTCCAACGGCACGAGCACGTTGGTCTCCGGGAAGTACGCCGCCGCGCACCCGCGCGCGGTCGGATACGACACCACGCGGAACCGCTCGGCGCGCCGGTCGCCGTCCTCCCACTCGCTCACGAGGTCGACGTACGACGCGTCCGCGATGCCGAGCTCGGCGAGGTCGTCGGGGTTCACGAACACGACGCGCCGCCCGTCCTTGATGCCGCGCGCACGGTCGTCGAGGCCGTAGATCGTCGTGTTGAACTGGTCGTGGCTGCGGACGGTCTGCAGGATCAGCCGACCAGGCGGCACCTCGAGCGGGCGCACCTCGTTGACCGTGAAGTGCGCGAGCCCGTCCGGGGTGTCGAAGCGGCGGTCGTCGCGCGGGCCGTGCGGCAGCACGAAACCGCCGGGCCGGGCGAGGCGGTCCTCGTACTCCTCGAACCCGGGCACCACGCGCGCGACGTGCCCACGCACCACGGCGTAGTCGTGCGTCATCGCGTCCCAGTCGGCACGGTCGCCGAGGAGGCGACGACCGAGGGCCGCGACGATGTCGACCTCCGAGCGCAGGTGCTCCGACGCCGGTCGCAGGCGGCCCCGCGACGCGTGCACGACGCCCATGGAGTCCTCGACCGACACCACCTGGTCGCGGCCGCCGGTGCGGTCACGGTCGGTGCGCCCCAGCGTCGGCAGGATCAGCGCCCGCCGGCCGGTGACCGCGTGCGACCGGTTCAGCTTGGTCGAGACCTGCACGGTCAGCGCCGTGCCGCGAAGCGCGCGCTCCGTGACGTCGGAGTCCGGCGTGGCCCGCACGAAGTTGCCGCCGAGCCCCATGAACACGCGCACCTGCCCGTCGCGCATGGCCCGGATCGCGTCGACCGTGTCGTAGCCGTGGCGGCGCGGCGGCTCGAACGCGAACTCCGCGCCGAGCCGGTCGAGCCACGCGTCGGGCATCTTCTCCCAGATGCCCATCGTGCGGTCGCCCTGCACGTTGGAGTGCCCGCGCACCGGGCACAGACCCGCACCGGCACGACCCAGATTGCCCTTGCAGCAGAAGGAGATTGACGAACTCCTGGATCGTCGCCACGGCGTCGCGGTGCTGCGTGATGCCCATGGCCCAGCACACGACGACGGACTTCGCCGTCCGCACGTCCTCGGCGAACGCCTCGATCTCGCGCCCACGTCAGACCCGTCGCTCGCTCGATCGCCGCCGGGTCGAGGCCCCGCACGTGGGCGGCGTACTCCCAGAAGCCGCTGGTGTGCCGCTCGATGAAGCCGTGGTCGAGCACCGTGCCGGGCGCCGCGTCCTCCGCTTCAAGCAGCAACCGCCCCGCCGCGGCGAACAGAGCCTGGTCGCCGCCCAGGCGGATCTGCAGGTAGCGGTCGGCCAGCGGGGTCGAGGCGCCGAGGTACGCCGACGGCTTCTGCGGGTTCTTGAACCCGAGCAGCCCCGCCTCCGGCAACGGGTTGACCGCGACGATGCGGGTGCCGCCGCTCTTCGCCTTCTCCAGCGCCGTGAGCATGCGCGGGTGGTTCGTGCCGGGGTTCTGGCCGCAGATCACGATGAGGTCGGCGGTGTGCACGTCCTCGAGCGAGACGGTGCCCTTGCCGATCCCGATGGTGCGCGAGAGCGCAGTACCGCTCGACTCGTGGCACATGTTCGAGCAGTCCGGCAGGTTGTTGGTGCCGAGCATGCGCGCCACGAGCTGGTACAGGAACGCGGCCTCGTTGCTCGTGCGCCCCGAGGTGTAGAACACCAGCTCGTCGGGCGACCCGGCGGCAGCGACCTCCTCGGCGATGACGTCGTAGGCCTCGTCCCACGTCACCGGCGTGTAGTGCGTGGCGCCCTCGCGCAGCAGCATCGGCTCGGTGAGCCGGCCCTGCTGGCCGAGCCAGTGGTCGCTGCGCTCGGCCAGCTCGGCCACCGGGTGCTCGGCGAAGAACTCCGCGCCCGACCTTGCGTGGCGTGGCCTCCTCGGCGATCGCCTTCACGCCGTTCTCGCAGAACTCGAGCGCGTGCCGATGGTCGGGGTCGGGCCACGCGCACCCGGGGCAGTCGAAGCCGTCCTTCTGGTTGGCGTGGAACAGCGTCGTCGTGCGCGTGACGCCGAGCTTCGTGACGACCTCGTGCACGATGCTGCCGACCGCGCCGTTGCCCGCCGCGGCCGTCTTCGGCCCCCGCACCCGTGGCGCGTCCTGCGTCGAGTCGTCGCGCGGTGCCCGGGTCACCATGCGGCAGCCTCCTGCACCGGCTCCACCAGGCGCTCGCTGCCGGCGTACACCGTCATCCGGCCGTCGCGCACGAATGCCGCCAGCGTCAGGCCGCACGCGCGCGCGACCTCGACCGACAACGACGTCGGCGCCGACACCGAGGCCACCACCGGGATCCCGGCCATGGCCGCCTTCTGCACGATCTCGAACCCGGCGCGGCCGCTCACCACCAGCACGTCGGCGGGCAGGTCGTCGAGCAGCGCCCGGCCGACCACCTTGTCGACCGCGTTGTGCCGGCCGACGTCCTCGCGCACGACACGGATCTCCCCGTCGGCCGAGGCGAGCGCGGCGGCGTGCAGCCCTCCGGTACGCCGGAACACGCTCTGCCGCTCGCGCATCGCGTCCGGCAGCGCGGCGAGCACGTCGGGGTCGACCACGACGGCGCTGCGCACCGTCGGAGCCGCGGCGACGATCGCGTCGATCTCGTCGCGGCCGCACAGGCCGCACGCGCTCGACGGCGTCTGCACGCGGCCCAGCCCGCCGAGGTCGAGCTCGACCGCGTCGTCGAGGGCCACGGTGACGTCGTTGCCCAGCACGCCGCGGCCGTCGCGGCAGGGCCGCACCGCCAGGACGTCCGACCCCCGCCGCACCACGCCCTCGCCCACGGCGAGACCGACGGCCAGCTCGAGGTCGTGGCCGGGTGTCCGCATGGTCGAGCCGAGCAGGTGCTGCACCCCGCGGTGCTCGACGTGCACGCGCAACGGCTCCTCGACCACGACGTGGTCGGCGGCGCCGCGCACCGAGGGCGCGCCGTACCGCTCGACCCGCACGCGCGTTGCGGTCGACGTCTGCGGCTCGCGCTCCCCCGGGCGCCGGTGCTCGGTCATGGGGCGACGCTACCCGCGCCCAGGGCTGCCGGCACCGCACCCCGCTGCATCGGCGGGCCCGACGGGCGGCGCCGGTCTGGTAGGCATGGGTCATGACGCGCGTGGCGGTGGTGGGGGCCGGTTTCGCCGGCCTGGCGGCGGCAGTCGACCTCGTCGACGCAGGTGTCGACGTGCAGGTGCTCGAAGCCCGCGATCGTGTCGGCGGCCGCGTGTGGTCCGAGCCGCTCGACGGCCCGGGCGGCGACGGACCGGTCATCGAGCGCGGCGCCGAGTTCGTGCTGGCCGGCTACGACACGATGCGCGCCTGGCTCGACCGCTTCGGCCTCGGGCTCGTCGACACCGGCATGAGCTACTACGTCCGCGAACCCCGCGGCGTCGACGGCGTCACGGTCGGCGACATGCGGACCGCGGCGGGAGCCTTGGCCCGGATGGACAGCCACGACGGCTCCGCGGTCGCCGAGCTCATCGACCGCCTCGACGTGCGTCCGGAGGTCGCGGAGGCGGTCCGCTCCCGCATCGAGGTCTCCTGCGCCTGGGACGCCACCGACCTCTCCGCCCGGGTCGTCGACCACGTCGCCTCGTTCGAGCCGCTGCCGAGCCACCGGGTCGCCGGCGGCAACCAGCGCCTCGCCGTCGCGATGGCCGCGCACCTCGGCGACCGCGTCCGCCTCTCCACCCCGGTACGCCGCGTCGAGCACAGCCCGCAGGGCGCGCTCGTCGTCTCGACGGCCGGCACCGAGCTCTACGACGCCGTCGTGCTCGCGCTCCCGCTGCCCGTCCTGCGCGACCTCGAGATCCTCCCGCCGCTGCCCTGGGACCGCCGACAGGCGCTCGAGCGGCTCGCCATGGGCAACGCCGCCAAGGTGCACGTCGGGCTGCGCTCGCCCGCGCCCACCTCGGCGGTGCTGTCGGTGCCGGACCGGTTCTGGTGCTGGACGGCGTACGGCGACGGCGGCGAGGTGCTGCCGGTGCTCAACGGCTTCGCCGGTTCGCCCTCGGCGGTCGCGGCGCTGGACACCGATGCCGGCCCGGCGCCCTGGGCGGCACGCCTCGCGGACATCCGCGACGACCTCGACCTCGACCTCGCCACCGCGGTCGTCACGACCTGGCACGACGACCCGTGGGCGCGCGGCGCCTACCTGGCCGACGGTCTCGCCGCGCGGCCCGGCGACGCCGAGCTCGCAGCGGCGCCGCTCGGCGTGCTCCGATTCGCCGGCGAGCACACGGCCGGCGAGTGGAGCGGCCTCATGGAGGGCGCGCTGCGCAGCGGCTCGAGGGCGGCCGCCGAGCTCGCCTGACCCCGGACGCACCGCTGCCCACCGGACGGCTGCTTCCCGGGCGGTGCTGGGTCGGGAAGCGGCCCTCTGGTGGGCAGCAGGAGGACGGGATCAGCCCTTGGGCGTCGCCGGAGGTGCCTCGCGGTCCTTGTTCTTCTTGAACAGGCTCGCGATCGAGAAGATCGGGTCGTACTTGCGGTCGGCGACGCGCTCCTTGAGCGGGATGAGCGCGTTGTCGGTGATGTGGATGTGCTCGGGGCAGACCTCGGTGCAGCACTTGGTGATGTTGCAGTAGCCCAGGCCGTGGTCCTCGACCGCGATCTCGCGACGGTCGACGGTGTCGAGCGGGTGCATGTCGAGCTCGGCGATGCGCATGAGGAAGCGCGGGCCGGAGAACGTGGTCTTGTTCTCCTCGTGGTCGCGCACCGCGTGGCAGACGTTGTTGCACATGAAGCACTCGATGCACTTGCGGAACTCCTGCGAGCGCTCGACGTCGACCTGCGCCATGCGGTAGTCGCCGGGCTCGAGGTCGGCGGGCGGCGCGAACGCCGGCACCATCCGGGCCTTCTCGTAGTTGTACGAGACGTCCGTGACGAGGTCGCGGATGACCGGGAAGGTCCGCATCGGCGTGATGGTGATCGTCTCGTCCTCGGTGAAGGTGTTCATGCGCGTCATGCACATGAGGCGCGGACGGCCGTTGATCTCCGCGCTGCACGAGCCGCACTTGCCGGCCTTGCAGTTCCAGCGCACGGCGAGGTCGGGAGCGTCCGTCGCCTGGAGCCGGTGCACGATGTCGAGGACGACCTCGCCCTCGTTGACGTCGACCTCGAAGTCCTCGAGACCGCCGCCGGTGTCGTCGCCGCGCCAGACCTTGAACTTGGCCTTGTACCCCATCAGTGCTCACCCTCCGGCAGCTCGGCCTCGGTCAGGTACTTGCTTCAGCTCGGAGACCTCGAACAGGGCCAGGAGGTCCTCGCGCATCGGCTCGATGGGCTGGCGCTCGATGGCCACCCCGTCGCCCTCGGCCCGGCAGACGATGTTGACCTGACGCCACTCGGGGCTCATCACCGGGTAGTCGTCGCGGGTGTGGCCGCCGCGGCTCTCCTGACGCTCGAGCGCCGCCCGGGCGACGCACTCCGCCGACCAGCAGCATGTTGCGCAGGTCGATCGCCAGGTGCCAGCCGGGGTTGAAGGCGCGACCGCCGGTGACCTTCGCCTTGGCGGCGCGGGCCTTGAGGTCGTCGAGCCGCTCGAGCGCCTCGAGCATCTCCGACTCGGTGCGGATGATGCCGACGAGGTCGTTCATCGTCTGCTGCAGCTCGGCGTGGATGACGAAGGGGTTCTCGCCCTCCTCGACGACGAACGGCTTGAGCGCCTCGGCCTCGGCCTCGGCCAGCGCCTCGTCGCTCACCGACGGGCGGGCGTCGCCGATGCGGTCGACGTACTCCGCCGCACCGAGCCCGGCGCGACGGCCGAAGACCAGCAGGTCGGAGAGCGAGTTGCCGCCGAGGCGGTTCGAGCCGTGCATGCCGCCCGAGACCTCGCCCGCGGCGAACAGGCCCGGGGAGCTTGGTCTCCTCGGTGTCGGGGTCGACCTCGACGCCGCCCATGACGTAGTGGCAGGTCGGTCCGACCTCCATCGGCTCCTTGGTGATGTCGACGTCGGCCAGCTCCTTGAACTGGTGCCACATCGACGGGAGCTTCTTGCGGATGACGTCGGCCGGCAGCCGGCTCGACACGTCGAGGTAGACGCCGCCGCGCGGTGATCCGCGGCCGGCCTTGACCTCGGAGTTGATCGCGCGCGCGACCTCGTCACGGGGCAGCAGCTCCGGAGGGCGGCGGTTGTTGTCGGGGTCGGTGTACCAGCGGTCGCCCTCCTCGGGCGTCGTGGCGTACTTCGTCCTTGAACACGTCCGGGATGTAGTCGAACATGAAGCGCTTGCCCTCGGAGTTCGTGAGGACGCCGCCGTCGCCGCGGACCGACTCGGTGACCAGGATCCCCTTCACCGACGGCGGCCAGACCATGCCGGTCGGGTGGAACTGGATGAACTCCATGTTGAGCGTGGTCGCACCGGCACGCATCGCGAGGGCGTGGCCGTCGCCGGTGTACTCCCACGAGCCGCTGGTGACCTTGAAGGTCTTGCCGATGCCGCCGGTCGCGAGGACGACCGCGGGGGCCTCGAAGAGCGACCAAGTCGCCGGTCTCGCGGTAGTAGCCGTACGCGCCGGCCATGCGGCCGTCGGCGGTGAGCAGGCGGGTGATCGTGACCTCGTGGAAGACCTTGATGCGCGACTCGTAGTCGCCGGTCTCGCGGAAGTCCTCCTGCTGCAGCGAGACGATCTTCTGCTGCAGCGTGCGGATCAGCTCGAGGCCCGAGCGGTCGCCGACGTGCGCGAGGCGCGGGTACTCGTGGCCGCCGAAGTTGCGCTGGCTGATCTTGCCGTCCTTGGTGCGGTCGAACAGCGCGCCGTACGTCTCGAGCTCCCAGACCCGCTGCGGCGCCTCCTTGGCGTGCAGCTCGGCCATCCGCCACGAGTTGAGGAACTTGCCGCCGCGCATGGTGTCGCGGAAGTGGACCTGCCAGTTGTCGTTGGAGTTCACGTTGCCCATGGCGGCGGCGATGCCGCCCTCGGCCATGACGGTGTGGGCCTTGCCGAACAGCGACTTGCAGATGATCGCGGTGCGCTTGCCGTTCTGGCGCGCCTCGATCGCCGCGCGCAGCCCGGCGCCTCCGGCACCGATGACGACGACGTCGAAGGAGTGGCGCTCGAGCTCGGTCATGAGAGTCCTTTGCGGCGTGCTGCGTCGATCAGAAGGAGATGTGCGGGTCGGAGCTGAGCAGGCCCGAGGCCAGCGCGTAGACGTAGAAGTCGGCGAGCACGACGGTGCACAGCGAGATCCAGGCCCACTTCATGTGGTGGGCGTTGATCCGCGAGACGAAGGTCCACATCTTGTAGCGCACGGGGTGCTTCGAGAAGTGCGTGATGCGACCGCCGACCGCGTTGCGGCAGGAGTGGCACGACAGCGTGTAGAACCACAGCGCCGCCGCGTTGGCCGTCAGGATCACGGTGCCGAGCCCGATGTAGCCCCAGCCGCCCTCGGGCTTGCGGAAGGCCGCGATCGCGTCGATGGTCAGGACGACGTTGAGCACCAGCGCCAGGTAGAACGTGTAGCGGTGCACGTTGTTGAGGATCAGCGGCAGACGACGCTCGCCGGTGTACTTGCCGTGCGGCTCGGCGACGGCGCAGGCCGGCGGCGACATCCAGAACGACCGGTAGTACGCCTTGCGGTAGTAGTAGCAGCTGAAGCGGAACGTCAGCGGGATCCACGCCACCAGCAGCGCCGGCGAGAGCGTCCACCACGAGATCGGGCCGCCGGGCAGCGCACCCGGCTCGCAGGTGGTCACCAGGCACGGCGAGTAGTAGAGCGAGACGTACGGCTCGTACACGTAGTACTGGTTGCTGAACACGCGCCAGGCCGAGTACACGACGAAGGCGGTGAGGGCGACGAACGTGAACGCCGGCTGGATCCACCATCGGTCGGTGCGGAGGGTCTTGGCCCCGATCTGAAGCCCGCCCTGGAGAGTCAACGCCGGTCGTCGCCATCTATGGCTCCCTAGCCCGTCCATCGTCGGTTCGACAAGTCCGGGGCAGAGTGTGCCAGGAACAGGCGGGGTGTCGTCGCCGACCCTGCCGACTGGGGCCCGAGCGTGACCCAGGACACATCGACGGACGGCGCGACCCCGAGACCCCGCGAGCTCCGGGCACTCCCGGACTCAGGAAGTAGCGTGCCCCCATGACTGCAGCGCTGCCAGCGGAACCGGCCCTGCCGGCGGGAGACATCCGTCACGACGAGGCGATCGGGCTCGCCGCCGAGATCATCCGGATCGACTCCACGAACGGCAACGAGACCGCGGTGGCCGAGGTGCTCGCCGCCCACCTGCAGGGCGCCGGGGTCGAGGTCGAGCTGGTCGCGCGCGACCCGCGTCGCGCCAACCTCATCGCCCGGATCCCGCGGCACCGGCGGCGGACCGTCGCTCGCCTTCGTCGGGCACAGCGACGTGGTGCCGGCCGACCCCCGCGACTGGGTCCACCCGCCGTTCGGTGCCGTGGTCGACGACGACGGCTTCCTGTGGGGCCGCGGGGCGATCGACATGAAGAACGAGGTCGCGGCCCGCACCGTCGCCATGGCGTCGCTGGCCCGCAGCGGCTGGCGCGGCACCGGCGACCTGCTGCTCGTCATCGTGGCCGACGAGGAGGACGGGTCGGCCGAGGTCGGCATGAACTGGCTCGTGACCGAGCGCCCGGACATCGCCACCGACTACGCGCTCAACGAGGGCGGCGGCCTGCCCTTCCGGCTCGGCGACGGCCGACTCGTGGTCGAGGTCGCGATGGGCGAGAAGGGCACCTGCCCGGTGCGCGTCGACGCCCTCGGCGAGGCCGGCCACGCCTCCACGCCGTCGATCGGCGCCAACGCCGTACCCCTGCTCGGGGAGGTCCTGCGCCGCGTCGGCCAGGGCATGCCCGAGCCGGCCGACCACCCGGCCGTGCGCTCGATGCTCGACGCGCTGCTCGGCGACGGCGCCGTCGACCGGCTCGGCCTGGCCGAGGCGATCGCCACCGCGGCGCGGCTGCACGAGAGCTGGGAGCACACGATCCCCGCCGTCGCGGGCATCACGATGGCGCCGACCATGCTGCACGGGTCGGCGGCGCGCAACGTCATGCCGGCGCGCGCGGGCGTCGAGCTCGACTGCCGGATCCTTCCCGGCACCACCGAGGCCGAGGTGCTCGACGCCGTACGCCGACGCCTCGGCGACGACCTCGCCTACGAGCTGAGCCACCCCGAGGCCGCGGTGCACGGCAACGCCTCGGACCCGAGCGGACCGCTCTGGGACCTCGTGGCCGCGTACGAGGCGGAGCGCACCGGCGGCGTGCTGCTGCCCGTGCTGTGCACCGGGCTTCACCGACTCGGTCTACCTGCGGCGCGAGTTCGGCACGTCGGCGTTCGGCTACAGCCCGTTCGTCTCGACGCCGACGCGCGTCGTCGAGGAGGGCTACCACAACCGCGACGAGCGGGTGCACGTCGACGACATCGCGCTGGCCACCGAGTTCCACGTGCTGGCGGCGCGGGCGCTGCTGGGCTGAGCGGTCAGCCGTCGAGCGGGTGGACGAACAGCCCGCTGGCGAGCTTGGGCTCGAACCACGTCGACTTCGGCGGCATGACCTGGCCGGTGTCGGCCACCTGCGACGAGGTCGGCGGTGGAGGTCGGGAAGAGCACGAAGCCCACGGCAGCGCGGCCGCTGTCGACGAGGCGCTCGATCTCCTCGACCCCGCGGATGCCGCCCACGAAGGCGATCCGCTCGTCGGTGCGCGGGTCGCCGATGCCGAGCAGGGGTGCGAGCACGCGGTCCTGCAGCAGCGAGACGTCGAGGCGGGCGAGCGGGTCGGACTCGTCGACCGTGCCGGTGGGTGCGGAGAGCGACGAACCAGCGGCCGTCGACGTACATGCCGAACTCGTGCGGCTGCGACGGCGTCACGGCGTGGCTGTGCTCGACGAGGTCGAGCACCGTGGCGACCTCGGCGACGAGCTGCTCCGGCGTACGCCCGCGCAGGTCGGCGACCACGCGGTTGTAGGCCATGACGTGCACGGAGTCGAGCGGGAACACGACCGCGAGGAACGCGTCGTGCTCGCCGGCCGTCCCGGCCCGAGCCGCTGCGACCCGCGACGCGGCGGCGCTGCGGTGGTGGCCGTCGGCGACGTAGAGGTCGCCCACCTCGCCCAGGGCGCGACGCAGCGCGTCGACCTCCGCGGGGTCGTCGACCACCCAGAGGGTGTGCTCCACGCCGTCGCGCGCGACCAGGTCGATCGCCGGCGCACGACCCGTGACCCGACCGACGATCGCGTCGACGTCGGCCGAGCGGGCCCCGAGCAGGAACACGGGCTCGTCGTGCGCGTCGAGGGCGTCGATGTGGCGGACGCGGTCGAGCTCCTTGTCGGGCCGCGTGTGCTCGTGGGTCTTGACGCGACCCGCGTCGTAGTCGGCCACCGACACCGCGCCCACGATGCCGGTCTGGCGCACGTCGCCCATCACCTGGCGGTAGACCGAGAACGTCGGCCGCTCGTCGCGCACGAGCACCCCGCGCGCCACGAGCTCGTCGAGGTTCCGCCGCCCGAGCGCATAGACCTCGTCGGAGTGCGCATCGACGCCAGGCCCGAGGTCGATCTCCGGCCGCGACACCCGCAGGAACGAGTCCGGATCGCCCCCGGCGTACGCCCGGGCCTCCTCGACGTCGACCACGTCGTACGGCGGCGACACCAGCCGCTCCGCCGCCCCGACCCCCGGCCGCAACGCCCGGAACGCCCGCACGTCGACCATCGACAAGTCCCTCCACCGAACCGGCCACGGCACACCACCGAGCGACAACGAACCTACCGCCAGCCCGCGAGCAGCGCCACCGTAGCCCGCCACCCACCGCCGGCGAAGGCCGAGCGAAGCGAAGGCCGCCCTCCGAGCATCGAGACCGGGAGCTAGGCAGTACGCCGAAGCGGAGGGCGCGGAGGGCGGGGACGGGCCCCGCGACGAAGGAGCCGGGGTCCTCCCCGCCCGACAGCGGAGGCGCCTACCGACAACGGGTCACACGCCGCTGGAAC
This sequence comes from uncultured Actinomycetota bacterium, assembly GCA_963827145.1. Classification (GTDB taxonomy): domain Bacteria; phylum Actinomycetota; class Actinomycetes; order S36-B12; family CAIYMF01; genus Longivirga. Next base: position 124,509 of record CAWGZO010000001.1, read on the forward strand.
GGCGCCGACCCAGCGCCCGAAGCGGAGGCGGCGCCGACGCGACCGAGCGCCAGCGAGGGAGCTTGGAGGCGCAGTTAACTCTGATCGTCGACCTCGGCATCAGCCGCGTTCTTGCGCACCGACTCGATGCCGGCGAGCGCGGACTCCTTGGACTTGTAGGCCTGCGACTGGCGATGATCTCGCCGTTGCCGGCGACGAGGTTGAAGCGGAACTTGTCCGCGGCGTCCTTCTTGAGCACGAACTTCCCGGCCATGGCGGTCCTCCTCGGGGTGCGTGCGCCCGAGCGTAGGAGCGGGTCCCGGGCGCCGCACCCCGATCGGACGAACGGCTACACCCCCGACAGTGCGGTGATGCGACCGTCGGCGATGGCGGCGACGAGCGCCGCGTGGTCGCGCTCGTTCTGCTCGGCGTACAGGTGCGCGAACGTCACCATCGCCTCGTCGAACGAGTCGCTGTTCCCGAGGTAGGAGGCGAGCGCGACCCGGTCGCCGGAGCGGGCGTGGGCGCGCGCGAGGGTCCAGGCGCACAGCCCGGCGTACGCGCGCAGCGTCCCCGGATCCATGGCCGCGACGTCGATGCTGCCCTTCCCGTCGCGCAGCTGGCGGACGTAGAACGACCGGTCGACCCCGTCGATGCCCTTGCCGCGGTACCAGCCGAGGAAGATGTCGCTGGTCGCCTGCATGAGCCGCTGCCCGGCGACGACGCGGTGGCCGCCCTGGTCGTACTGGCTCGCTCCGACGTAGGGCTCGAGCACCGAGGAGCCGGCCTCCTTGAACTGCAGGATCAGCGGGTCGGCGGCGTCGCGGCCGAGCATGAGCACGATCCACGCGCGGGTGCCGACGCTGCCGACGCCGACCACCTTGCGCGCGAGGTCGGCGAACTCGTACTGCCCGATCAGGTGTCGACGGTCGTCGTCGACGGATCGGCGGTAGTCGGTGAGCACCCGGCGCGAGGCCTCGGCGACCCACGCGTCGACGTCGGCGCTGGAGAACTCCGGGCTGAGTGCGAGCTCGCGCAGCGGCACGACGAGCGGCGGGGCGGAGGCGAACCGGGGTACGCCGTCGACCTCGGTGGTCAGCTTCGCGAACGCCTGCAGGTTGTCGCGCGAGGCGAACTTAGCGATGTTGCGCTTCGCGACCTTGGAGCGCTGCTTGTCCATCCGGTCGCGCAGGTCGGCGAACACGGCGTCGATCTCCATGCGGGAGTACCAGACGTCGAGGTTGCGCTGGCCCGCGAAGCCCGCCATCGCGAGGCGGTACTGCTCGATCCCTCCGCGCACGACCTTGACGGTCTCCTCCTCGGAGAAGCCGTTGTCGCGCCCGGCGACGACCAGCGAGGCCGCGAGGCGCTTGACGTCCCACTCCCACGGCCCGGGCAGTGTCTCGTCGAAGTCGTTGAGGTCGAACACGAGCCGGCGGTCGGGCGAGTTGTAGATGCCGAAGTTCACCAGGTGCGCGTCGCCGCACAGCTGCGCCTTGATGCCGGAGACCGGCGTCGTGGCGAGGTCCATCGCCATGACCGCGGCAGCACCGCGGAAGAACGCGAAGGGCGACGACGCCATCCGGCCGTAGCGGATGGGCAGCAGCTCCTGGACGCGCGTGGCTGCCTGCTCCTCGAGCACCTCGATCGGGTCGCGCCGGTCCGGCGCGGGCACGTACCCGCCCTGCGACGTGCGCGACACCTGCTTGCGCAGCTCCTTGCCCCGGTGCACCCGGGACTCCACCGGTCCGTAGCTGTCGTGCAGCAGCGACTGCTTGCCCACTCGATCCGCCCTTCCGATCCGTCAGCGGCCCGTCAGGGTGCGAGCTCCCACGCCCGCACCCCTCCGACGATGCCCGCGCTGTTGGGCACGATCACGACGTCGTCTCCGAGCGCCGCGATGGTGTCCGCGGTGATCACGCGGGCGTTGCCCCCACCGACGTAGAGACGGTCCCACAGGAAGACGGGTCGCAGGGCGTCAACGACGCGACGGACCCGTCGCGACCAGAACGCCGGCCCGAGCCGCTTGCGCTCGCGGTCGCCGATGTAGGTGTCGTACGACAGCCCCCAGCGCACCGGGGCCTGCGACAGCTCGAGGTGCGGGGCGAGTGCGCCGCCGTCGAAGAGCGCGCAGCCCAGCCCGGTGCCGAGGGTGAGGACCAGCTCGAGCCCGACACCGGACACGACGCCGGCGCCGTGCACCTCGGCGTCGTTGAGCACGAGGGTCGGCATGCCGAGCCGCTCGGTCAGCGCGGCGCGAGCGTCGAACCCGGTCCACTGGTCGACCAGCGCCGCGACCGCCTTCGACCGCGGACCGGTCTCGGTGACGTAGTGCGGCGTCGAGATGACCACGCCGTGGCGGATCATCCCGGGCATGCCGACCGTCGCTCGGTCGGCAGCGGGAAGCGCGTCGCGCATGGCGGCCAGCTCGTCGAGGAACCGGTCGACCGGCAGCGGGTACGGCGTCGGCACGCGGATCGCCTTGGCGCGCAGCGTGCCCGACTCGTCGAGCACGGAGCCCTTGAGCCCGGTGCCCCCGCAGTCGATCGCCAGCGTCATGGTCACCGGCACAGTCTGTCGGCGCAGCGCGGCCCGCGCGCCCGACACGCGGGAGCTCGGTCGTCGTACAGGTGTTCGAACCGCCTGCTAGCCTGGGCGCCATGTCGCTCGCTCTGCAGGCGTCGCTGCTCGACCTCGCCGACGAGGCCCGGCTCGGCCCGCTCACCGGCACCGTCACGCGCACGCCGCTCGAGCACGGTGCGTGGGTCGACCACCGCCCCGGGTGGGTCCAGGGCTCCGACTCCGTGCTCGACGCGCTCGTCGAGGGCATCGCGTGGCGCGCCGAGCGCCGGCGGATGTACGACCGCGTCGTCGACGTCCCGCGGCTCGTCGCCTGGTACGACGCGCCCGACACGCTGCCCCACCCGGTGCTCGCCGACGCGCGCAGCGCCTTGTCGGCCTTCTACCGTCCCGAGCTCGGCGAGCCGTTCACCACCGCCGGCTGCTGCCTCTACCGCGACGGCCGCGACTCGGTCGCGTGGCACGGCGACACCATCGGCCGCGGCTCGCGCGAGGACACGCTCGTGGCGATCGTGTCGTTCGGCTCGCCCCGCTCGCTGCTGCTGCGGCCCCGCACCGGCGGGCCGAGCCGCGCCTTCCGGCTCGGGCACGGCGACCTGCTCGTCATGGGCGGCTCGTGCCAGCGCACGTGGGAGCACGCGGTGCCCAAGACGGCGCAGCCCGTCGGCCCCCGCGTGAGCATCCAGTTCCGCCCCGCCGGCGTCGCCTGAGCCGGGCACGGTCCCGTCGCACGCCGAGGGCCGGCCACCGCGACGGTGACCGGCCCTCGGGCGTGCGACGTGCTCAGCCCAGGTGCACGGCGGGTGCGTCGGCCTCGTCGTCCTCGGCCGCGGCGTCCTTGCCGATCGTGATCATGAACGCGGTGACGATCGCCGCCGCGACCAGGAACCCGGCGCCCACGAGGAACGCGCGGGTGTAGCCCTCGGTCAGCGCGGCCGGAAGGGCTCCCTGCCCGCTCGCGGCGTTGGCCGCCAGGTAGGCGGTGGTCGCAGCCACTGCGACCGTGTTGAGCAGCGCCGTGCCCACCGCGCCACCGACCTGCTGCGAGGTGTTGAGCAGCGCCGACCCCACACCGGCGTCGTGCTTTCCGATGCCGTGCAGCGCCGTCGTCGACACCGGGATGAAGGTGAACGCCATGCCCAGGCTGATCACGAGCATCGCCGGCAGGACGTGCGTCCAGTAGTTCGAGTCCGGCTCGAGCAGCGAGAGGAAGGCGAGGCCGCCCGCACCCGCCAGCAGGCCCGGGACCATCAACGGCTTCGGGCCCACCCGCGGCAGCAGCTGGCTGGCGATGCCCGCGCCGACGATGATGCCGACGCTGAACGGCAGGAACGCGAAGCCGGCCGTGATCGGCGAGTAGCCGAGCACCACCTGCAGGTACAGGCCCAGGAACAGGAACATCGCGAACAGACCGACGCCCACGATCAGCGAGACCAGGTAGGACGCCCCGCGGTTGCGGTTGATGCAGCACGCGCATCGGCACGAGCGGGTTCGACACCCGGGTCTCCACCACGAAGAACGTCACGAGCATGATCGCCGCGAGGGCGAACCACACGAGGGTGCTCGGCTCGGTCCAGTTCGCCGACTCCGTGTAGCTGCTCGGCGCGGCCTTGGTGAAGCCGTACACCAGCGCGACGAGTCCGAGCGTGGCGGTGACGGCACCGACGACGTCGTAGCTCGCGTCGCCCTCGGCCCGGCTCTCCCGCACGTACGGCACAGCCAGCACCGCCGCGATGATCGCGATCGGGATGTTGACCAGCAGGCACCAGCGCCACGAGAGGTACTCGGTGAGGACGCCGCCGAGCAGCAGTCCGATCGCGGCGCCACCGCCGGCGATCGCGCCGTAGACGCCGAACGCGCGGGCGCGCTCCTTGGGCTCGTGGAAGGTCACCGTGATCAGCGACAGCGCCGCCGGCGCCAGCAGCGCGGCGAACGCGCCCTGCAGCCCGCGGGCCGCGAACAGCAGCCCCGCCGTCGGCGCGATGCCGCCGAGCGCCGAGGCGGCGGCGAACCCGAGCAGACCGATGATGAAGACGCGCTTGCGGCCCGCGTAGTCGGCGATGCGGCCGCCGAGCAGCAGCAGGCCGCCGAAGGTGAGGGTGTACGCCGTGACCACCCACTGCTGGTCGGCGTCGCTGATGCCGAGGTCGGCCTTGGCGCGAAGGCAGCGCCAGATTCACGATCGAGGCGTCGAGGACGACCATGAGCTGGGCGATGCCGATGACCAGGAGCGCCTTCCAGCGCAGCGGGTCGGGCGACGGGACCGACGAGGCGCCGGATCCGCCCGTGGCGGGAGTCGTGGACATACGGGGGGACCCTCCGGGTAGGGGTCGAGGACACGAGAAGCGCGGGCGGTCGCACAACTCCGGACGAACCACGGAGTATTCCCGGGGGGTGTGACGGTGCTTCTGCCGCTCCAAGCTCGTCGCTCGTTCCTCGCTCCTCGCGTCGCGGCCGCCTCCGCTTCGGGCGCTGGGTCGGCGCCGTCCCAGCGGCGGATGACCCGTCGCGTTGGGTGGCGCCGCCCTGTCGGGCTCGGTGACCCCGGCTCCTTCGTCGCCGGGGCCACGCTCCGCCCTCCGCGCCGCTCCGCTTCGGCGTACTGCCCAGCGCTCGGTCTCGATGCTCGCGGGGGCGGCCTTCGCTTCGCTCGGCCTTCGCGGGCTGCGGTGGCTCGCTCCGGGGGGCGCTCGCTCGGCTTCGTTCACCCCCTCGCGCTCCAGCACCCCTGCGTGCTCCAGGATCGGGCCTCGGGCGCGGCGGGTCTGGAGCCTGCTGGGGTGTTGGAGTTCGCGGGGGTGAACTTGGCCTGGGGTGGAGCGGGGGCGGCGCTACGGTGGCTGGCGTGGGATCGGGGCTTCGGCGGGTGCGGGCGGTGCGGTACGTGCTCGCGCTGCGCGAGGGCGGGTCGTTGCCGGGGATCGTCGAGGCCGACGACCTGGGGACCTACGTGCTGAAGTTCCGCGGTGCCGGGCAGGGGCTCAAGGCGCTGGTGGCCGAGGTGGTCGCGGGCGAGCTCGGCCGCGAGCTCGGGCTGCCCGTCCCCGAGCTGGTGCTCGTCGACCTCGACCGCACGCTGGCCAGCGCCGAGCCCGACGAGGAGGTCCAGGACCTGCTGCGGGCCAGCGACGGGCTCAACCTCGGCATGGACTTCCTGCCCGGGTCGCTGGGGATCGAGCGCCCCGACGGCGTCGACCCCGAGCTGGCCGCCCGCGTCGTGTGGTTCGACGCGTTGACGCTCAACGTCGACCGCTCCTGGCGCAACCCGAACCTGCTGCGCTGGCACGGGGAGCCGTGGCTCATCGACCACGGCGCGGCTCTCTACTTCCACCACGACTGGTCGGCGCGGGCATCCGCGGCCGCCAAGCCCTACCCGACCGCGGCCGACCACATCCTGCTGCCGGTCGCCGCACCGCTGGCCGGCGCGCACGAGGCGCTGGCCCCGCTCGTCACCGACGACCTGCTCGACAGCGTCCTGGCCCGCGTGCCCGACGAGTGGCTCGCCCCCGAGTCAGGGCTCGACTCGCCCGACGCCGTGCGGTCGGCGTACGCCGATGTCCTCATGGCCCGCGCGGGCGAACCCCGCGCCGTGGCTCGACGCCGTGGAGGTGGCCCGTGCCGCAGCCGTATGAGTGGGCCGTGCTCCGCGTCGTGCCGCGCGTCGAGCGCTGCGAGTTCGTCAACGTGGGCGTCGTCGTCTACTGCAAGGCGCTCGACTTCCTCGACGCACGCACCACGACCGACCTCGACCGTGCGCTGGCCCTCGACCCCGGCCTCGACGTCGGCTCCGTGCTGACCCACCTCGAGTCGATCGGCGCCGTCGTCCGCGGCGACGCCGGCAGCCGGCGCGAGCGGCCTGCGCTCGCAGGGCGACCGGTTCCGCTGGCTCGTCGCGCCGCGGAGCACGGTGGTGCAGCCCTCGCCCGGTGCACACCGGGATCACCGACGACCCCGCCGCCGAGCTCGCCGACCTCGCGCGCCGCATGGTCGACCCGCCCACCTGAGCGCGGGCTCGCTAGCGTGACGCCGTGAGCGACGAAGCACCGGCAGGCGGGGCGCAGCCGGGCACGGCGGCGATCGAGGGCCGCGTCTTCCTCACGATGATCGGGATCGCCGCGCTCATCGGCATCCCCGCCGCGTTCGCCGCGGTGCTGCTCCTCGGCCTGATCCACGAGCTGGAGGTCCTGCTCTGGGAGAGGTGGCCCGAGTCGCTCGGGTACGCCGCCCCGCCCTGGTGGATGCTCCTCGCGCTCCCGGTCGCCGGCGCGCTGCTCGTGTGGGGCGCGCGGACGCTGCTGCCCGGCGACGGCGGTCACGAGCCGCTCGACGGGCTGGGGGTCTCGCCGACGCCGCTGGCCTTCCTCCCGAGCATCGCGCTGGCCGCGATCGCCTCCCTGGCCTTCGGCGCCGTGCTCGGCCCCGAGGCGCCGCTCATCGCCCTCGGCTCGGCCATCGGTGTGATCGCGGCCCGGTTCTGGACTCTGCCCGAGCAGGGCCGCACGGTCGTCGCCCTCGCCGGGTCGTTCTCGGCGGTGTCCGCGGTGTTCGGCGGGCCGCTCGTGGCCGGGGTGCTCATGCTCGAGGCCGGGATCGCGGCCGGCGCCTCGCTGATCCCCGCGCTGCTGCCCGGACTGGTCGGAGCCGCTGTCGGGTACGTCATCTTCCTGGGCGTCGGAGACTGGGCCGGGCTGCCGGTGCAGTCGCTGGCGGTTCCCGGGCTGCCGGCGTACACCTCCACGCGGCTGGTCGACCTCGTCCTCGCGGTGCTCGTGGGCGTGGTCGTGGCCCTGATCGTGCGCGTCGTGCGCGGGTCGGCCGCACGCGTGCTGCACCTGCGGCCCCGGCTCGGCACCGGCCCGACGCTGCTGCTCGGGGCGCTGCTCCTCGGACTCGTGGCGCTGGGCGCGGAAGCCCTCGGCGCGAGCGGCAAGGACGTGCTGTTCAGCGGTCAGGCGGCGCTTCCGAGCCTGGTGGCAGAGACCTCGGAGTCGGTCATCCTCGTGCTCGTCGTGGCCAAGTGCCTCGGGTACGCCCTGTGCCTGGGTGCGGGCTTCCGCGGGGGGCCGGTGTTCCCGGCGATCTTCATCGGCGTGGGGGTGGCGATGCTGCTCGTCGAGGTGGCGGGCATGTCGCCCACCGTGGCCCTGGCGATCGGCACGGCCTGCGGCGTCACCGCGTTCACCCGCCTGATCTTCACCGGGCTCATCTTCGCCGGCATCATCGTCGGCCCGGGCGGAGGCGCCGCGATCTCCGCCGCGGTGCTGGCGGCCGCAGCCGCCTGGGTGACCGCCGCCGTGCTCGACAAGCGGGCGAGCACGATCCCCGACTCCCCCGCTGCGGCATGAGCCGTGCGGGACGCTAGCCTTTCCCCATGACCGGATCGACCGACGCCCACGACAGCCACGACGCCCACGGCGACCACCCCGTCAGCGCGAGCATCGTCGGGCTGCTCCTCGCGGCGGTGTTCGTGGCCCTGTTCGCGGTGATGGACAAGTCCTTCTCCGCGATGGTCGCCGTCGTCGCGGTGCTGCTGGTCGGCTGGACCCTCGTCTCGATCTGGGCCCTCGACCGCGACTGACCGGCCGGCGCGTCAGCGCCCCGGACCGCGCTTGTCCCGCTCGGCCAGCGACGCCAGGTAGGCGTTGTAGTCGGCCAGCTCGTCCGTTCCCTGCCCCGTCGCGGCAGCCCGGTCCTGCTTGCGGTCGAGCCGCTTCGCGTCGCGCTCGTCCGCACGCATCCACTGCACGAACATCGCCGCCATCACGATGATCATCGGGATCTCGCCGGTGGCCCAGCCGATCGCAGCACCGAGGTGCTGGTCGGCCAGCAGGTCGGTCGCGTACGGCCGTTGCAGCCCCGCGTAGTACTCCTCGGCCAGCACGGTCGACGTGGTCATGAGCGCGATCGAGAAGAACGAGTGCAGCGGCATCACCACCAGCATGATCACCATGCGGGCCAGGAACGGGGGCCGCTTCGGCCCGGGGTCGATCCCGATGAGGCTCCAGAAGAACAGGCTGCCGGCGAGCAGGAAGTGCACGCCCATGAACACGTGGCCCCAGTGGCTGCGCATGAGCCACGGGAACAGCGGTGAGAAGTAGAGCCCGTAGAAGCTGCCGACGAAGATCACCGACACGACGATCGGGTTCGAGATCACCTGGACGTAGCGCGAGTGGATGAACGAGTTGAGCCACTCCCGCGGGCCCACCTGGCCCGGGTGGCGGGGCAGCGTGCGCAGCGCCAGCGTCACCGGCGCCGCGAGCACGAGGAAGATCGGGATCACCATGCTCAGCAGCATGTGCTGCACCATGTGCGCGCTGAACATCACGTGCGAGTACGTCGCGAGCCCCGCGTTCGTCGTGAGCAGCAGCAGGGCCAGGCCGGAGTACCACGAGATCGTCCGCCCGAGGGACCACGCGTCGCCCGAGCGCTTCAGGGTGCGCAGGCCGACGCCGTAGAGGGCGCCCAGGATCACCACGACGGTGAACCAGAAGCCGTCGAGCCGGGCCTCGTCCCAGAGCATTCCGGGGATCGTCGGCGCGGGCGGCAGGTCGAAACCGAGCAGGATGCGGGCCGGCGACAGCGACTCCAGGGGCGCCTCGCCGGGCACCGGGGGCGGCGTGCGCGAGAGCGCCACGGCGACGCCGATCGTCGCCGCCATCACGAGCACCTCCATCGCGGCGACGCGGACGAACTGCAGACGCGTCGGCTCGGCGGCCAGGCGTGGCAGGTGGCGGCGACGGTGCCAGACGCCGAACGCGGAGATGACTCCGATGAGCAGGACCTTGAGCACCACGAGCCGGCCGTACCACGTCGTGACGAGCTCGCCGGGCGTCGCGAGCCGCAGCAGGCTGCTCACCACGCCGCTGGCGGCCACCGCGACGGCGCACCAGAGCGCCATCGTGCTGAAGCGCGGGACGGCGATCGGGTACGACCGCCGGTCGCTGGTGCCGAGCAGCACCAGCGCGACGACACCACCGCACCACAGGGAGATCCCGATGACGTGGACCATGAGGCTGGTGACCGCGACGGTGTGCTCGGTCGACGTGCCCGCGTGGCCGGTCAGCGTCGGCGGGACGAGAGCCGCCACGGCGAGCAGCCCGACCAGCCCGGCACCGGTGGTCGTCGTGACCAGACCTGCGCAGACCGCCACAGCGAGTGCGAGAAGCGCCTGCACGAGCAGCGCGCGACCCAGGTCGATGTCGACGAGGAAGCTCCACAGCAGCGCCGGGTCGAGCACCTCGCGAGACCGGCGTCGCCAGCACGTCGGACAGCGTGAGCAGTGCGAGCGCCATCACCGCGCCCGCCCACACCAGGCCCGCCCACCGGGCTGCGCGGGTCCACCGCAGCCGCTCGCCGCGCAGCTCGCCGTCGCGCGCAGGCACCAGCACAGCGCCGAGCAGCAGCAGCCCCACGGTGAGCACCGCGGCCAGGTCGCCGATGACGCGCGCCACGGGCAGCCCCCAGCCCGTGCCGGGACCCGGGTCGGGCAGGCCGTCGAGGTTGGCCGCGGGACGTCCGTCGCCGACCCACAGGAGCAGCAGTGCGACGACGACGGCGATCGCCGCCGACGTCGCGAGCAGCCGTGACGGCCGCACCGGGCCGAGGGCGGTGACACCCCCGGTGCCGGGTGCGGCCGTCACGGACGCGGTCACGCCGAACGCCTCCGCGCGAGCACCACGCCGGTGACGACGAGGGCGACGATCAGCCCCGCGCCGACGAGCAGCCAGGTGGAGCCGCCGCCGGCGTCCGACGTGGACGCGGCGGGACTGGCGGCCACGACGCTCTCGCTGGCCGACGGCGACGCGGACACGGGGGTCGGCGAGGCCGACGACGCGGCCGGCGTGGCGGTCTCGCTGGGCGTCGCCGACGGCGACGGGCTCGGCACGTCGAGCGTGAAGGTGAACCGGCCGTTGATCGGGTGCCCGTCCGAGCTCACGACCCGGTAGGCGACCGTGTACTCGCCGGACACGGTCAACGCGGCGACGGGCTGGAGCACGGCGGTGCCGTCGATGGTCGGCTCGCCGTCGGTCACCGAGGCGCCCGACGGGTCCTTGACCAGCACGGTCAGACCGATCTTCTTGACCTCGTCGGTGAAGGTGAGCTTCACGCGCTCGGGTGCGGCGGTCAGCGTGGAGCCGGCGGACGGGGTCGACCCGGTCAGGCTGTCGTGGGCGGATGCGGGCGCGGCGAGGGCGACCGGCGCGACCACGACGAGGCCGGCGACCCCGAGCGCGAGCAGCCGGTGGCGGAGGGGGCGGGAGGACGACGTTCTGCGGCGTACGACGCCGGGGGACGGACGGGACATGGGGCACCTCGGAGCTGGTCGGGACGGGGGCACGCGCTGCGCGCCCGCCGACCGATGCGGCTCAGGCGGGCGCAGCGACGACCGGAGGCCCGCGTCGCCCTACGGCGCCCAGCTCCAGGACCCCGGTCGCGACGGCGCGACGCAGGACGACGGCACGCAGCCGCAGCACCGGAGCGGCGATGCCCGCCGCCGTGCGCAGGATCCGCCGGGCAAGAGCCAGCAGGAGCCAGACCGCCCCGTCGATCGCCGCGATGAGCACGGCGGCGACGACGACCGCGACCACGTGCGCCACGACCATCGACACCGAGGACGACCCGGTGCCCGCCGTGTGCGCGTGCGTGGTGCCCGATGCCGCCAGGGCCGCGAGCCGGCCGTCGACCTCGCGGGAGCCGGTCTCGAACCACAGCGCCGCGTGCACGGCGACCTGCATGCCGAGCAGCACCAGGGCGAGCCGCGAGGCGGTCCAGCGGGAGCGGGAGGCGAGCATCGACGCGGCGGTCACGAGCAGAGCCACGAGGACGACGAGCGGCGTCGGCGCCGCGGAGCCGCCGGCGTACACATGCCCGGCGGTCGCGATGCCCAGCCCGACGACGGCGACGAGCGCACCACGGAGGGCGCGGGCCGGAGCGGCGGGTCGGAGCACCCGGCCATGGTAGGCGGGCGCAGCCCCGCTCGCGCGGTCGGTCGGCTCACCGGCCGACGCATCAGGTGCGCGCTCGTCGCGGGCCGCTCAGAGCTACCTCTCCGGCACCTCTCGCAGGTCGACTCACGCGGCCCGCGCCCAGCACACTGGAGGCCCACCAGCACCGGAGACGACCATGACCGAGCACCTCCCCCTCGTCCTCGACGACGCGCGCCTCGACGCGCTCGTGGACGAGCTCGGCGACCCCTACGTCGTGCGCGAGGCGGTGCAGGCGTTCCTCGACGAGCTGCCCGCCCGCCTGGCCGCGATCCGCGACGCCCTCGAGGTCGGCGATCTCGACCTCGCGCGCGAGCGGGCCCACGCTCTCGGCTCCCCTGCGGCCATGCTCGGCGCGACCTCGGTGCGCTACGCCACCAAGGAGTTCGAGAACGCCGTGAAGTCCGCCTCGGACGCGGACTACGACGAGATGTACGGCGACATCGAGGCCGTGGCGGCGCTGACCGCCGAGGCGTTGCGGGACTACCTGGCCTCGCCGCTGCCCGCCTGATCGGCCTGCAACCACCGGCGGCACATCGACGCCAGCGCCTCGATGCCGAACGGCTTGCTCAGGTAGTCGTCCATGCCGGACTCGGCGCACGCGTCACGCTCGTCCTGCCCCACGTGCGCGGTCAGCGCCACGATCGGGACGTCCGCGGGAGTCGCCGCGTCGGTGCGTACGCCGCCACCGACGAGTGGTCTCGCGGCCGTCGAGACCCGGCATCTGGACGTCCATGAGCACGAGCCCGTACCTCGTCTCGCGACAGCGTGTCGATCGCGGCCTCGCCGCTGTCGACGACGTCGGCCTCGAAGCCGGCCTTGCGCGAGCATCGCGGCGGCGAGCCGCCGATTGATCCCGTTGTCGTCGACCACCAGCACCCGCGACCCCGCAACCGGCGGTTCGTGGCCGGCGCCGGAGCGCGCCGCGAAGCGCGCCTCGGCAACGGTGCCGCCGTCCGGTCGGGGCGTCACCGTGAGCGAGCCGCCGAGGGCTGTGGTGAGCCGCGCCGCCTGCGCGAGACCCGAAGGCCCCTGCGGGCGCGCCCCGTTCTGGTCCCAGCTGTAGCCCGGCCCGCGGTCGAGGACGCGCACGACCAGCTCGTCGTCGCGGCGGTCGACCTCGACGAGGTCCGGCCCCGGCGCAGCGTGCCGGACGGCGTTGTCGACGAGCGCGGCGACCACGCGCTCGACGAGCGGCGCGTTGAGCTCGAGCACCACGTCGGCCCCGGGCGCCACCGACAGGCTGGTCGTGCGGTCGCGTCCGACGCCGGCACCGGTGAGGAGGTCGCAGAGCAGCTCCGCGGGACGCACGAGGCTGCGCTCGCCCGTGAACCGCCGCTCGGTCCCCTCGGTCATGACCAGGAGCCGGCGGGAGGCGTCGTCGAGCCGGTCGAGCACGGCGTGGTCGTCGGGCGAGGTGTCGGTACGCCGCAGCGCTGCGGTGCTCTCGGAGATCTCGTGGGCGAGGTGCGAGAGCAGCGCGAGCGCGGGCGGCGCCGGCCGCTGCCCCCTCACGCTGCGCGGCGGCAAGCGCGTCGGCCTGCGCGGCGACCAGCTCCTCGAGCCGCCGCCGGTCGGTCTCCACGCGCTCGCGCCTGCGCTCCGACTCGACCGCGTGGCCGAGCTGGGCCGCCAGGGAGGGCGCGATCGTCAGCAGCCGCTCGTCGACGGCGCGGGCGGAGGGGTCGAGGAACTCCAGCACCGCCACCACCTCGACACCGGCGATCACGGGCAGGGCCCAGGCCGAGCCGGACGTGATCTCCGCCTGCCGCGGGAAGTTGCCGGCCACCGTGAGGTCCGGCAGCCAGATGGCGAGGTGCGACGCCGCAACCTGCCCTGGCAGACCCTCCGGCGGCACGAACCGCCGCTCGACCGTGGCCATGATGACGCGGTCGAGGAAGTCGAGGTGGTCGCCGTCGGCGTCCCAGATGTCGGAGGTGACGAAGCCGCCGGCGCCGTCGGGCACGAGGACGTGCGAGACCGCGAAGCCGCAGTGCCGTCGGATCGCCTTCGCCGCTGCCGTGTAGGTCATGGGCAGGTCGTGGGACTCGTTCACGATCACCGCGATCGCGGCCAGCAGCTCGACCTCGCGCGCGTGGTTGTAGCTGCGCCGCAGCTGCGCCTCGGCGATGGCCTCCGCCTCGAGGCGCGAGGCCCGCTCGCGCGCGGCGCGCCGCTCGAGGCGCGACACCGTCGCGACCACGTCGGGATCCGTCAGCGGGACGCGTGTCGTCGGCGCCGCCTCGGCGGTGCTGCTCACGTCGTACGCACCCTCAGCACGCACAGGTCGTCGCCGCGGTGCGTGCACATCGGCTGGGTCGAGCTCGATCGTCTGCCCGTAGTGCTCGGCCGCCCCGAGGATCAGCCCCTCGGCCAGGTCGCACCGGCCGCGCGCCGACCGGTAGACCATCTCGAGCACGTCGGGGTCGTCGGTGCGCATGTCGAACTCGGGGGTGATCGCACCCGGATAGAGCTTGCGCACCTCGGGATGGATGATCCCGTTGAGCGTCATGAGGAACGAGCGCACGTCGTCGTGCGGCGCGAAGAACTCGGGGTAGCGCGCGGCGAGCGGCTCGATGCTCTGGCGACCGATGTGGCGCACCACGGCACAGGTGTCGGTGCCGCTGCGACGCGCGACGGTGGCCGCCAGAGCGACGAGGTCGGCGTCCGGGTAGCTGCCGAGCGAGGTGTAGGCACCGGTGACGCCTGCCTCGTCCACGACCTCGTCCCAGACGTCGTCGCCCTGCTCGGCGCGGACGACGTCCTCCACGAGGTTGAAGATGACGCCCTTCACCGCTGGACTCCTTCGCCTGGTACGCCGTCCACGGTAGACAGCGCCCGGCTCGGAGTCCTGCCGGACGTGCACCGCTCCGGGGTCGTCATGAGACCTCGACCGTGACGGCCCGCTCGGCCTCGACCCCCAGCCAACGGTCGACCACCTGACGCAGCTCGCCGATGTCCACGGGCTTCGCCAGGTGCCCGGCGAGGCCGCCGTCGCGACAGATCTCGCGGTCGCGCAGCGAGTCGCCGGCGACCAGTCCGATCACCGGCACGCGGGAGGCGCGACGGTCCGGGAGCTCGCGGATCGCTGCCGTGGTCGCCGCGCCGTCGAGGCCGGGCATGCCGACGTCGACGAGCACCAGACCGTACGGCGCACCGTGCCCCAGCGCCTCGAGGGCCTCCTCGCCGGAGCCGACCGCGCGTGCGGGCACGCCGATCCGGGCGAGCTGGCGCATGAGCAGGCCGCGGCTCGCCTCGCTGCGGTCGACGACCAGCACGATGCGGTCCGCCTGCGCGGGCGGGGCCGTCTGCTCCGCGGGGCTGTCGGCGCCCGCCTCGGCCCCCGCCTCCGGCATCCGCAGCTGGAACCGGAAGGTCGTGCCCTGGTTCTCGACGCTGTCGACCTGGAGCCGCCCGCCCATGAGCCCGACGAGACGGTCGGCGATGGCGAGCCCGAGCCCGGTGCCCTCCTGCCCGCTGCGCGCCTGGACGAACGGGTCGAAGATGTCGGCGAGGCGGTCGGCCGGGATCCCGGACCCCGTGTCGCGCACGGCGACGTCGAGCGCACCCATGACGTCCGCCGTCGGCGTCCAGCGCACGTCGATGAGCACCGAGCCCTCGCGCCGTGAACTTCACCGCGTTGCCCGCGAGGTTGAGCAGCACCTGGCGCAGGCGCATCGGGTCGCCCACCACCTGCGCCGGGATGGCCGGGTCGAGGTGCAGCGACAGGTCGAGACCCTTGCCGCGTGCCTGCGGGGTCAGCAGGTCGACGACGGCGTGGCTCAGCCCGCGCAGGCAGAAGGGCTCGTCGGCCAGCTCGATGCGGCCGGCCTCGACCTTCTGCAGGTCGAGGATGTCGTTGATGATCTCGACGAGCGCCGCCGCCGACCCGCTCACGACGTCGATGAGCTCGCGCTGCTCGGGGTCGAGCGGCGTGGTCTGCAGCAGGTCGATCGTGGCGAGCACGCCGTGCATGGGGGTGCGGATCTCGTGCGACATCGAGGCGAGGAACTGCGACTTGGCGTCCGACGCCGCGATCGCCTCGTCACGTGCCCGGGCCAGCGCCTCCTCGTACTGCACGCGCGAGGTCACGTCGCGGAACATCCACAGCGCGCCGAGGTCGCGGCCGTCGTCGACGATCGGCTGGAAGTCGAACTCGAGCACCCGACCGTCGGCGAGCTCCATCGGCTCCGCGACCGCGGGCCAGCGCCGGATCAGGAGGTCGTCGGTACGCCGCAGGAACGCGGCCGGGTCGTCGGCGCTCTGCACCAGGTGCGACACGGCGGCGCTCGCCGGGAGGCCGGCCAGCGTGGACGGGCGCACCGCCGCACGGAAGAGCCCGCACAGGGTGTCGTTGACCATGACGACGCGTCGCTGCGCGTCCTCGACGAGCACCCCGGCCTGCATGTGGGTGAGCAGCGTCGTGAGCCGCGACATCGTCTCGCGCAGCTCGAGCTCGGCCGCCTTCGCGGTCGTGACGTCGAGCATGAAGCCGATCCGCTTGCCGACCGGGTCGTCCTCGTCGCGCACGACGCTGTCGACCGCTCGGGTCCAGACCGTGCGTCCGTCCGCGGTGAGCAGCCGGAACTCGTGGTCGAAGGGCGAGTCGTCGCGCTCGGCGCGCAGGTGCGCGTCCCACACCTCGGCGCGGTCGTCGGGGTGCAGGATCGAGAAGAAGAAGCCGGGCTGCTCCATCCAGTCGCGCACCGGGTAGCCGAGCCACGACTCGACGCCGGGCGAGACGAAGTCGGCCTGCGGCGACGGGCCGAGGTGGTCGACGTACATGACGAGCGGCTGGAGCTCGACGAGGCGCCGGTACTGCGCCTCGGCACGCCCGAGCGCGCGGTTCGCCGACCGCAGCTCGCGAGCGGTGTCGCTGAGCTCGACGTTGAGGCTGCGCAGGTCGCGCAGGCTGCGCTCCTGCCCTCGGCGCAGCAGCAGCAGGTCGGGCGTCTGGTCGACCGGAGAGAAGTCGGTCGCCGACAGGCCGCGTCGCTCGAGCTCCTCGGAGGTCGCGACGACCGGCGTCCCGACCAGCAGCAGCCCGGCCGGCTCCTGCGAGGCCACGACCTGGAAGCGGAAGGGCAGGTCGAGCGCGCGCAGGCGCAGCACGACCAGGGAGTCCTGCAGACCGCGCAGGCCCGCCACATCGCTCAGACCCAGCGGGCGCACGATCTCGGCCTCGTCGAAGAGCAGCCGACCCGCGAGGTCCGGTGCGAGCCGCCGCAGCGACGGACCGACGTGGGCGATGGTCCCGGCGTCGTCGACGAGGACCCCGAACGGTGCGAGCCGGTCGAGGTCGGCGGTGGCGAGGCGGACCGTCACGTCAGCCGCTGAGCCGGACGAGGAAGGTGTCGTGGTCGGCGCCGGCGTCCGTCGCACCGACCTGCACCACGGTGGCCGGGGTGCCGTAGAGCTCGCCGAGGCCCTCGAGCAGCCCGACGACGAAGGGGGCGAGCCCCGCCCGCTCGGAGCGGTAGTCGACCTCGAGGACGCCGTCGGCGTGGTCGCGCACCGAGAACGACGGCGGCCGCAGGTCCGGGTAGAGGGTCTGGATGCGCGCGTGCATCGCGTCGAGGTTGGTCAGCACGCTGACGACGTCGGTGCCCGTGGCGCCCATGATGTCGCCGTAGCTCTCCGGCCCGACGTGGTTCGACCAGTAGCGCCCGAACCCGCGCAGCAGGTCCTCGGCCGGCGTGTCGAGCTCGGCGCTGGCTGCACCCACGAGCGCGTACGTCACCGCGTCGTCGTAGTAGTGCAGACCGGCGAAGGTCTCGGCGGTGTCGGCGCGCTCGGCGATGCGGGTCCACGCGTCGGCGCCCGCGCTGTCCGTGACGTGACGGCGCATCGCCTCGTTGATCAGTCCGTACACCGGTCGTGCTCCGTTCGGTCGTGGAGCGAGGTCAGGCCGGCTCGAAGCGGTAGCCGACGCCGCGCAGCGTGCGGATGTGGCGCGGGCGGGACGCGGACTCGCCGAGCTTCTTGCGGAGCTTGCCCATGTGGACCTCGATGACGTGGTCGTCGCCGAACCAGTCGCCCCACACGTGCTCGAGCAGCTGCTCGCGCGTGAAGGTGCGCCGGGGGCTGCCCGAGAGCAGCTCGAGGATGTCGAACTCGATGCGGGTGAGCTCGACCTCGTCGCCGTCGACCATGACCTCGCGGGCGCTCGGGTCGATGACCAGGTGCCCGAAGTCGCGGGCCTCGCGCTGCGCGGGGATGCGCGGGCGGCGACGCATCGCGCGGATGCGGGCGGCGAGCTCGCGGGGCGAGAAGGGCTTGGTCACGTAGTCGTCGGCGCCGACGGTGAGCCCGACGATCTTGTCGACCTCGTCGTCGCGGGCGGTCACCATCACGACGTACGCGTCGCTGAAGCTGCGCAGCTCGCGGCAGACCTCGACGCCGTCGGTGTCCGGCAGCGACAGGTCGAGGATCACCAGCTCCGGCCGCTCGGCCCGCGCGTACTCGACCCCGCGCCGGCCCTGGGGGGTGGCGACGACGTCGTAGCCCTCCTTCTCGAGCAGGCTGCGCACGAGCAGGGTGATCTCGGGCGAGTCCTCGATCACGAGGGCCTGGGCTCGGTCCTGTGCCACGGGGGTGGTCCTCTCGGTCCGTACGGGGGGCGGTGATCACTTACTGTGACAGCGCTTGCAGGCCGTTGCGCCCGGAGATCGGCCGTTCGAGGGGGTACGAACATGCTGATCTCACTCACCTGTTCGGCTTAGTGCCTCACCGGAACCTCTCGTCGACCTCTCCGCAGCGTCACCATCGCCCGAACGTCCGATGCGGGGCGGGGTGCGACCGGTCACGGCACGTCATGACACCGCTTGCAGGCCTCCTGGCAAGCCCCGACGAGGTCCGGAAGATCACACGCGGGTCGACCCCACTCGCCCCCGCCGACGGCCGCTCCTCGCTAGCGTCGAGGCTGCCGGACCGGAACCGGGACCGGCACGACGACGACCCAAGGACGCCACCGGTCATGCGCACCCTCTCGCTCGACGCCCTCCCCTCGGCCCTCTCGGGCCTGCCCGCGAACCCGCGCGTGGTCGTGAGCGGCAACTTCGCGACTCCGCACGCGACGCTGGCCGCCCTCGACTCCGCCGTCGCGGTCTACCGCCTCCACGCGCTCAACGCGCAGGTCGGGCTGCCCGACCGCGAGGGCGTGACGCTCGAGACCTGCTTCGTCGGCCCGGGGATGCGCCGCAGCGCCCACCTGGTCTACATCCCCTCGCGGCTCTCGCTGGTGCCGCGCCTGTTCGCGACCACCTGCCCGCCCGACGTCGTCCTCGTGCACACCAGCCTCCCGGTCGACGGGAAGGTCTCGCTCGGCATCGAGGTCAACATCCTCCCGGCCGCGATCGAGGCGGCCAAGGCGCGCGGCGCCCTCGTGATCGCGCAGGCCAACCCCCGGATGCCGTACACCTTCGGCGACGCCGAGATCGCCGTCGACGACATCGACCTGCTCGTCGAGGTGGACGCCGAGCTGCCCTCGCCGCCGTCGATGACCATCGACGACGTCTCCGCCGAGATCGGCCGGCGCGTGGCCGGCCTCGTCCAGGACGGCTCGACCCTCCAGCTCGGGATCGGCGCGGTGCCGGACGCCGTGCTCTCGGGCCTGATCCACCGGCGCGGGCTGCGCGTGTGGAGCGAGATGTTCAGCGACGGCGTGCTCGACCTCGACCGTGCCGGGGCGCTCGACGCCGACGCGCCGCTCGTGTCGTCGTTCCTGTTCGGCTCCCCCGAGCTGTACTCCTGGGTCGACCGCAACGAGCGCGTGCTGATGCGCCGTACCGAGACGACGAACGAGCCGTCGCTCATCGCGCGCAACCACGCGATGACGTCGGTCAACACCGCGCTGCAGGTCGACCTCTACGCCCAGGCGAACGCGTCGCGGGTCAAGGGCCAGATCTACTCGGGGTTCGGCGGCCAGACCGACTTCATCGTCGGCGCCCTGCACTCGATCGGCGGCCAGGCGATCATCGCGCTGCGCTCCTGGCACCCGCGCGCGAACGTCTCGACGATCGTGCCGATGATCGACGAGCCGGTGACCTCGTTCCAGGCGAGCGCGATCGTCACCGAGCAGGGCATCGCGGAGATCTGGGGCCACGACGACCACACCCAGGCCGCCCACCTCATCGAGAAGGCCGCGCACCCCGACGTGCGCGACGAGCTCTGGGAAGAGGCCCGGGCCCTCGGCTTCACCGCCCGCTAGGCGAGCGGTGCCGATCAGGGCGTCGCGGCCACCACGTCGCTGCCCGGGTTGAACATCGCGACCGTGCCGACCCAGTCGCACCTGTCGAGGGGCTGACCGTCGGCCAGCGCGGCACGGGCGATGCTGCCGGGCACCTCGCCCCCACCACCGGCGACGGACTCGCCGCGCGCGACGACCGCGCCACCCGGAAGCCTCAGCCTGTCGGCCTCGCGATCCCACCCGGTGCCCTCCGGCCACAGCGCGAGCAGGCCGCCGAGGCGCACGCACCCCTGGGCGTCGACCGTGACCGGGCCGGTGAGCTCCGCGGCCATGTCGAAGCCGTCGCCGTCGCCCGACACCAGCGCGAGAGGAGTGCCGGGGTCGTCGGTCGTGGCGGAGCGCGAGCATCCCGCGACGGCCAGCACGAGCACGGCTGCCACGACCGCGCCGGCAGCGCCGCGTGAGGGGCGCATCACGGCGTCTGCACGGCGTCGGTCTCCCGGGGCCCGAGCACCACGACGGGCGTCTGCACCGTCCGGCGGCTCGCGTAGGCGTCGAGGTTGGCGTCGACGGCGGCCCACCTCGCCCACAGCCGGTCGCGCTCCTCGCCTGTCGCGAGGCGGGCGCGCACCGGCCGCGGCTCCTCGCCCGAGAGCTGGACGACGGCATCCGGGTGCGCCTCGAGGTTGAGCCACCAGGACGGGTGCCCCTCGTCCCAGCCGTTCATGGCGAGGCCCACCAGGTCCTGGCCGTCCTCGAGGTAGCCGATGATCACGGTGCGCTCCAGGCCCGACGTACGCCCGATCGTCGTGAGGCGCAACGCACCCCAGCCCCGCTTGTTCGAGGTGGTCCAGAGGAACCGGCCGCCGCTGAGCCGGTGCATCGCGCGGTGCGCCTTCCACGCGGTGTGGACGAACCACGGCGGTGGGACCCTCGGCGGACGGGTCGATGCGGTGCTCATGGTCGGCTCCTCGCTGACGTCGCCGTGTCCCACGCTACGCGCGCCGCCGGTCCGAGGCGCCCGATCAGAGGTGACGGCCTCGGCAGAGGACGAGGATGGCGAGGGCGACCTCGCGCGCGTCGTCGTCGCCGAGTCCGGCGGCGTACGCGTCGCTGATCTGCTGCTCGCGCGCGTGCGCGACCGGCCCGTCGCCCGACCCGGTGCGGAGCATCTGGATCTCGCGGGAGACCGCGCGCCGCTCGGCGAGCAGGCCGATGATCTCGGCGTCGAGCGCGTCGATGCGGGCGCGCAGGGTGTCCACGTCGGTCATGGCCGTCACGCTACCGAGCGCCGCGGTCGTCGATGCACGGGCTGCGCAGAGCACGACCGTGGCAGGGTGGACCGACCGCGTACGACGCGAGGCGAGGGAGACGACGTGACCGACACCGACCCGCTGGCGATGGTGGTGGAGTTCCGGGCCGCACCCGGGCGAGCGGACGACCTGCGCGCCGCGCTGCTCGACCTCGTCGCCCCGACGCGCGCTGAGAACGGCTGCCTGCGCTACGACCTCCACGACGACCGCGACGACCCGGATCGCCTGGCCTTCTACGAGGTCTGGGCCACGCCGGAGGCCCATGCCGCCCACGACCGCACCGACCACGTGCTCGCCATCGTGGCCGCGCTCCCGGAGCTGACCGTCGAGCCTCCGCGGGTGCTGCGCCTGCGCCCCATCGAGCCGGACTGACCGGCGGCGCAGGTGCGGGACGCGTGATCGGCACCGGGCCGGCACGACTAGCGTGACGGCGTGAACTCCCGGACCGCGACACCCGGTCGTGCCGCGGTCGCGCCGTACGCGCTGCTCGCGGTCACGGCGCGCGCGGCCACGGAGGCGCTCGGCCCGGCGCTGCTGCTGACGGCGCTCGCGAGCTCGCGACCCGAGAGCGACGGCGCGATCGTCGTCGCGGGCTTCACCGGCCTTGCTGCCCTGAGCGGTCCGTTCGTCGGCGCGCTGCTCGACCGGGTCGCCCGACCTGGGCTCGTCATCGGTCTCGCCACCGGCACTCTCGTCGCCGTCATGATCGCGATGGCCGTGCTGCTCCCGACCGCGTCGCTCGGCGTGCTGGTCGCCGCGGCGGCCGTCGGAGGCTTCGCGCACCCCGCGCTCACCGGCGGCCTCACGTCGCTGCTGCCGGCGATGGTCCGCGGCGGATCGCTCGACCGGGCGTACGCCGTGGACGCCGCCACCTACAACATCGGCGCGATCGTCGGGCCGCCGCTCGCCGCCGCTGCCGTGGTGCTCGGCGCCACCGGGCCGGTGCTGTTCACGGGTGCGCTCCTGCTCGTGGCCCTCCTGGTGCTGCCGCGCGTGCCGTTCGCCGTCCGTGCTGCAGCGGGGGCGCGCAAGCCCGTGCGCGAGGAGCTCACGACCGGCTTCACCGGGCTGGCGAGCACGCCGTCGCTGGCCTGGACGACGTTCGTCACGACCCTCGGCTTCGCGGGCCAGGCCGCGTTCCTGGTCGCGGTCCCGCTGGTGACGCTCGCGCAGACCGACTCGCTGGCCGCCTCCGGCCTCGTCTTCGGCGCGGCCGCCGTCGGCGGCGTGCTCGCCACGCTGGTGCTCGCTCGCCGACCCCTGCGCGACCCGGACCGGGCCATCGCCCGCACCACGCTCGGGGTGGGGATCGCGCTCGTCGTGCTCGCGTTCTCGCCCACGTTCGCGGTCACGCTGGCGGCCGCGTTCGCGCTCGGTGCGTGCGACGGCCCCATGCTCACCGCGATGTTCCGCATCCGCACCCGCGAGGCCGACCCGGCGATCCGCAGCCAGGTCTTCACCACAGCGGCGAGCCTGCGCACCTCGATCTACGCCGCGACCACCGCGGTGCTCGGCCTGCTCATCGGACTCGGCCCCACGGTCCTGCTGCTCGTCGGCGCCGCCCTGCACGTCGTGGCACTCAGCCTCGGCACGCTGCTGCGCCGTCCGTCGGTGCCCGGGGCCGACGGGCGCACCGCCTAGGCTGGGCTCCGCGTTCGGGGGGCGTCGTACGCCGACGAGCGCCGACCCCGACCACCCCGACGCGAACGGACCGTGATGGCTCCCCTCGATCTCGAGGTCTCCCCCCGGCCGGATGTCGACGTCACGATGGCCGCGCGCCTCGCCGAGGACTTGTTCGGCGTCGTCGGGGAGACCAGCGAGCTCGGCAGCCACCAGGACCGCAACTTCCGCATCCGCGCCGAGCGCGGTTCCGTCGTGCTCAAGGTGGCGAACCGGTCGTGGGGCCGCACTCCGCTCGAGGCCCAGAACGCCGCTCTGCGCCACATCGCCGCGGCCGACGCCGGTTTCGGGGCCCCGGTGCCGATCGACGGCGTCGACGGGCACGACCTGTACGAGGTGGAGGTCGGCGGCGACCGGATCCCCGTGCGGCTGCTCACGTTCGTGGAGGGGCACCCGCTCGCGACGCACGACCACCTCGCCCCAGAGCTCGTGGCCGACCTCGGTCGCCTCGCGGCGCGCACGTCGCTCGCCCTGGCCTCGTTCGACCATCCCGGCCTCGACCGCACGGTGCAGTGGGACCTGCAGATCGCCGCCGACGTCGTGGCTGCGCTGCTCGGCTCGGTGGCCGACCGCTCGCGGCAGGCCCTCGTCGCGGACCGCACCGCTGCCGCGGGCGAGCGTCTCGCCGACGTCGTCGATGCGCTTCGGGTGCAGGCCATCCACGGCGACGTCACCGACGACAACGTCGTGGGCCGGCTCGACGAGGCCGGCCGCGTCCGCCCCGACGGCGTCATCGACTTCGGCGACCTCATGCGCAGCTGGCTGGTCGCCGACCTCGCCGTCACCTGCGCCTCGGTCCTGCGCCACACGCCGGACGACCCGTTCGCCGTGCTTCCGGCGGTGCGCGCGTTCGACGAGCTCGTGCCGCTCGACGACGCCGACCTCGCCGCGCTCTGGCCGCTCATGGTGCTGCGCGGCGCGGTGCTGGTCACCAGCGGCGAGCACCAGGCGGCGCTCGACCCGGACAACGAGTCGGCCACCGGGCCGCTCGAGTCGGAGTGGCGCATCTTCCACACCGCGCGGGCCGTGCCGTTCGACCTCGCCGAGGCGACGCTGCGCGCCGCCCTCGGCCGTGGGCCTGCCCCGCGGCACGCCGCGGCGCTCTCCGCCCTCGCGGGCGCCGGTCCGCTCTTCCCCGGCGCCCCCGCGCCCGCGGTCGTCGACCTCTCGGCGACCAGCGACGCCCTGGCGGCCGGGCGGTTCCTCCAGCCCACGGCGGAGGCCGACGTCCTGCGCTCCGCCGCGAGCACGAACGGCTGGGCGAGCACGCGGCACGGCGAGGCGCGGCTGACCCGCACCCGCCTCGACTCCGACGAGTCGCCGGCCACGGTCGCGCTCGGCGTCGATCTGGCTGTTCCCGCCGGCACCACGGTTGCCGCGCCCTGGCCGCTCACGGTCGTGTCGGCGGCGGGCTCGACCCTCGTCGCCGACGGCGCGGCCGGCCGTCTGACCGTGCGCGGCCTCACCGACCTGCCCGAGGGCGGCGCCACCGTCGGCGCAGGCTCCCCGATCGGCCGGGTCGGCGGCGGCGAGGTGGCGGTGCAGCTGTGCGTCGAGCCCGCGCTGACGCCACCGGCGTACGCCGCCAGGCCGGAGGCCGACGGCTGGCTCCTGCTGTGCCCGGACCCGTCGCCGCTGCTGGGCGTCGACGTCGCAGCCCCGCGCGAGAGCACGGCCGACCTGCTGCGCCGGCGTGACGCCGCGTTCGCGCGGGTGCAGGAGCACTACTACCGCGAGCCCGTGCGGATCGAGCGAGGGTGGCGACACCACCTCGTCGACACCGACGGCCGCGCCTACGTCGACATGGTCAACAACGTGGCCGCGATCGGGCACGGGCACCCCCGCCTCGCCGACGCCGTCGCACCGCCAGCTGCAGACGCTCAACACCAACTCGCGCTTCCACTACGCCGCGGTGGCCGAGCTGTCCGAGCGGCTCGCCGCGCTCTGCCACGACGAGCTCGACACGGTGTTCCTGGTCAACAGCGGGTCGGAGGCCGTCGACCTCGCCCTGCGCATCGCGCAGACCGTGACGGGGCGCCTCGACGTCGTGGCGGTGCGCGAGGCGTACCACGGCTGGACGATGCTCTCCGACGCCGTGACGACGTCGCTCTACGACAACCCGACGGCGCTGGAGAACCGGCCCGACTGGGTGCACCTCGCGTCAGCGCCGAACACCTACCGCGGGCGGTTCCGCGGTCCGGACTCCGGGCGCCGACTACGCGCTCGAGCTGCGCGAGCTCGTCGAGCGCATCGCGTCCGAGGGCCGACCGCCGGCGGCGTTCATCTGCGAGCCGGTGTTCGGCAACGCCGGCGGCGTGATGCTGCCCGAGGGCTACCTCGCCCAGGCGTACGACGCCGTGCGCTCGGTCGGCGGCCTGTGCATCGCCGACGAGGTGCAGGTGGGCTACGGCCGCCTCGGCCACCACTGGTGGGCGTACGAGATGCACGGCGTCCGACCCGACATCGTCACCGTGGCCAAGGCGATGGGCAACGGCCATCCGCTGGGCGCCGTGATCACGAGCCGCGCGGTCGCCGACGCGTTCGCGGCGCAGGGCTCGTTCTTCTCCTCCGCCGGCGGGAGCCCGGTGTCGTGCGTCGCGGGACTGACCGTGCTCGACGTGATCGAGGACGAGCAGCTGCAGGCGAACGCGGCGGCGGTCGGCGACCACCTGGTGGCCCGGATCGGCGAGCTGCAGCGCCGGCTACCCGATCATCGGGGCCATCCACGGCATGGGTCTCTACCTCGGCGTCGAGCTCGTGCGCGACCGCGAGACCCTCGACCCGGCGACCGCCGAGTGCTACGCGATCTGCGAGCGCCTGCGCGAGCTCGGCGTCATCGTGCAGCCCACCGGCGAGCGCGCGAACGTGCTCAAGATCAAGCCGCCGATGTGCCTCACGCGCGAGAGCGCGGACTTCGTCGTCGACCAGCTCGAGCGCGTCCTGCGCGAAGGCTGGTAGGGCTCAGCCCCGGCGCGGCAGCAGCGCACCGCTGCGCGCGACGTACTCCTGGTACGCCGGGTCGTCGCCGTACTTCGCCTGCTTCGCGAGCTCGGCGCCGGTGGTGGCCGACAGCATGAGCAGCACGATGTAGACCGGGGAGAGCACGAGACCGGCGAAGGCCCACCCCCAGGAGCCGGTGGCGAGCGCCGCGCCGACCGCGCACACGACGAGGCCGGTCTGCACCACGATCTCCGCGGCGTAGTTGGGGTGCCGCGACCGCGCGAACACCCCCGTGGAGACCCACGCCTGCGCATCCGCGTGCTTGGCGGCCTGCTTCTGCCGGTCGGCCACGGCCTCGACGACGAGCCCCACGACCATGAGTGCCGCCCCGACCGAGACCACCGGGGTGAGCCCGACCTCGCCGCGCGCGAGGGCGTAGGTCGTCATCGCCTGGAAGGTGAACAGCGTCGCGGTCTGGAGCCAGAGCAGCACCTTGATGGGCGCGGGCAGCGCGCCGTGCGCAGCCGCGGTGCCCGCGCGACGCGCCGCGAACCCCGGGTGGCGCAGCCGCGACAGCGTGAACACCAGCAGGCGCAGGCCGTACAGCATCAGGACTCCGCCGACCACGACGGCGCCGAGGGGGTGCCCCACGACGACGAGCACGGTGAGGTTGAGCAGCAGCGCGCATACGGCGTACCCGACGCTGAAGACCAGGACGAAGTTGACGAAGACGACCAGGCAGACCACGAGCGCCTCGACGGCGAGCAGCGTCGCGCCGCTGCTCCAGAGGCCCTGGGAGGCCCACACGCCGACGGTGACCCACATCGCGAGGACGAACGCAGGGAAGATCCGTCGGATCTGGCCCTCGCCCAGCGCGATGCCGTTGCGCTGACCGGTGCGGCCGCTGTGGTTGGTGATCAGGTGCTCGTCGCTCATGTCCGCCCTCGCGTGGTCCTCACGTCGGTCGAGGACCCGGGTGGACCGACGGGCTCACGCTAGCGGGTGCCGGGGTGGCGCGCCCGAGGGCCGTCGGTCAAGGGGCGACGGGCGACAGGTCCGTCACCGGCCCGCGCAGGAACTCGAGGTACTGCTCGAACGCCATCGGCCGCGCGAACAGGTAGCCCTGCCCGTACTCGCAGCCCATGCCGCGCAGGAGGTCCGCCTGCTCGATGGTCTCGATCCCCTCGGCCACCGTGGCGAGGTCCAGCGAGTTCGCGAGCTGCACGACCATGCGGGACAGCGTCAGGCCCTCGGGCGACGAGCCCATCGTGGAGACGAAGGACCGGTCGATCTTGAGCCCGTCCACCGGCAGGGTCGCGAGGTACGACATCGAGGAGTACCCGGTCCCGAAGTCGTCGAGCGAGACGGTGGTGCCGAGCAGACGCAGGTCGCGCAGCACGGTCGCGATCGAGGACGACCGGTCCGCGAGCGTCGACTCCGTCACCTCGAGCGAGAGCTGCTGGGCCGGGAGTCCGGTACGGGCCAGCACCTCGGCCACGGTGGTCACGAACTCGGGCTGGAGCTGGTCGACCGCGACGTTGACCGCGACGTACATGGGCTCTCCGACCATCGCGGAGATCTCGGCGGTCCGGCGGCACGCGCTCTCGAGGATCTCGGCACCGAGCTCCCGGATCAGCCCGATCTCCTCGGCCAGCGGGATGAACTCGGCCGGGAGCGCGACGGTGCCGTCCTCGCGCCGCAGGCGTGCGAGAGCCTCGGCTCCGCGGCACACACCGTCGGAGAGCCGGAGCACCGGCTGGAACCACGGCTCGATGCGGCCGTCGGCGAGAGCACGACGCAGCTGCCGCTCGGCCACGATGCGCTGCTCGGTCTCGACGCGCATCTCGGAGTCGTAGGCGACGAGCAGCGCGTTGCGCGACGACCTCGACCGTGCGAGCGCCAGGTCGGCCGCCTCCAGGTACCACTCGGCCCGCCATTCGTCGGCGGCGTCGACCAGGACGTACCCGGCCCGGAAGGTCAGCTCGATCTCCCGGCCGCTGCTGAGCAGGAGCCCGCGCATCTCGTCCCTCGACATGTCCACCGCCTCGGCCAGGGCAGCCCCTGGATGCTCCCCGACCACCAGGAGCGCGAACGAGTCGGCCCCGACCCGGGCCACCGAGCGCACCTCCTCGGGCAGCCGCTCGAAGGTGCGGGCGACGGCCACCAGGATCTCGTCGCCCGCCTCGTGCCCGAGGCCGTCGTTGAGCCGGCCGAACCGTTCGAGGTCGAGCACCGCCACCGCCACCGTGAGCTCGGGGTCGCCCTCGTCGAGCTCGAGCGAGAGGTCGGCGAGCAGCGCCTCGCGGCTGAGCAGGCCGGTGAGCTCGTCGCGACGCCGGCTGTTGGCGAGCTGGCGCTGCAGGCGACGGGTGTCGCTGACGTCGCGCACCGTGACGACGAAGCCCTCGAACTCGATGTCGGTGATGGGGCGCAGGGTCGCCTCGACCTCGACGGCTCGCTCGCCGCGGCCGCGCAGGATCAGGTCGTAAGGCCCGGCGCGTGACGGGTCGAGCGAGGCTTGCGCCAGCAGGAGCCGGATCTCCGCCGCGCTCTGCTCCACCAGAAGGTCGCTGAACTCGCTGGGCGACCCGTCGGCGGCCGCGAAGTCGAACTCGGCGTCGACGCGCGGGCTGGTGTAGACGACGACCCCGTGCTTGTCGAGCACGAGGACGCCGTCGGTGGAGTCGTTGACCAGGGCGCGGAACCAGCCCTCGCGCGTGCGGTCGGCGAGGATCGCGGCCACGGCGGACTCCTGCGCCCGCCTCAGCTCGTACGTCGAGGTCGAGCCGCGCCACCAGCACGCCGACGAGCAGCAGCGCCCAGGTCATCACCGCGAGGACGGGCACGAACGAGTCGAGCTTCGGCACCGCGGCGCTGATCACGAGCGCGCCGGCGACGAGCGCGAGCACCAGCGGGAGCGCGACGGAGAGCAGCTCACGGGCCTTCCGGTCGCGCGGCGTCTCGACCTCCACCGGAGGGCGGTGCGCGAACGCCACGAGCAGAGCGATCGCACCGATGTATCCCGCGATCGAGTAGGTGACGCTCGTGGTGTCGTCGAGCCCGTGCACGACCTGGCCGAGGAAGTCCGCGACGAGGTAGACGGCCAACCCGGACACCAGCAGCGCCAGCTGGGTGAACGGCAACGAGCCGATCCGCCGGGAGACCACGGCGATGACGACCGTCACGGCCAGCGTGCCGAAGATGAGGACCTGGTTGAGGTGCACCCAGAAGTCGAACCGTGGGTCGTCGATCCAGCCGGGCACCACCGCCTGCCACCAGATGATGGCCAGCGCCATCACCGCCACCAGCGAGTCGATCAGCGCGATCCGCTTCTCCTGCCGCGTCATGCCGCGCGGCCAACAGGTCTGCAGCAGCGCGTACCCCGCGACCGGCAGCGCGAGCAGCAGCGGCACCGACTCGACCCTGCTGTCGAAGGTGCCGGCTTCTCCGGCGGTCAGCAGGTACCCGATCGCCTGACCGCCGAACAGCAGCGCGCCCGCGAGCGCGAGGGCGCGCACACCCTGGCGGCGCACCACGTCACGGCGCGCCCGGTCGAGCATCGCGGAGACGACGGCCGCAGCGGCGAAGGCGGCGAAGGCGGCCGCCAGGTACCGGGACGTCGGCAGCGGGTCCTCGCCGGCGCCCCGACGGGTCCAGTCCACGGCCACCGCGGCGACGGCGAACACGGCGGACAACACCACGAGGAGCCGGTCGCGGCGGAGCACGCCGCCCGGCGCCGGCGGGTTGGCCGCCGCGACGCCCCTGAGGCTCACGCGCACACCGTAGGACCGCGCCGCTCCCTGACTCGCGGTGAGCGGCGAGCATCACCTCACCGAGTGATGCATCGCCGCCGCGCAGCGGCAAGAGCACGCATCGCCGCCGAGCCCGGGTGCGCCCGACGAAGGAGGGCCGCCCGGGATCGGCCGCGCGCAGCGGCAAGAACGACGAGATCAGGCCTTGCCGACCTCGTAGCGACGTGGCACGAACGTCTGGCTGTCGATGGGCGGGCGGACGTACGCGCGGTGCTGCACCGGCGGCAGCACGATCTCGTCGTGCTCGATGGGCTGGTAGGGCACGAGCGAGAGCAGGTGCGAGATGAGGTTGAGCCGCGCGGTCTTCTTGTCCTCCGCGTCCACGACGTACCAGGGGTTCTCCCTGGTGTCGGTGTAGGCGAACATCTGGTCCTTCGCCTCGGCGTAGTCGACCCAGCGCGCCTGCGCCTCCATGTCCATCGGGGAGAGCTTCCACCGGCGCGCCGGGTCCTCGATCCGTCCCTGGAACCGCTTGCGCTGCTCCTCGTCGGAGATCGACAGCCAGTACTTCACGAGCATGATCCCGTCGCGCACCAGGCGTCTTCTCGAGGATCGGGCACACGCGCATGAAGTACTCGTACTCCTCGTCGGTGCAGAACCCCATCACCCGCTCGACGCCGCCGCGGTTGTACCAGGAGCGGTCGAAGATGACGATCTCCCCCGCGGCCGGCAGCTCGGCGATGTACCGCTGGAAGTACCACTGCGTGCGCTGCCGCTCGGTGGGGGCCGGCAGGGCGACGACCCGGCAGTAGCGCGGGTTCATCTCGTAGGTCATCCGCCGGATGATGCCGCCCTTGCCCGCGGTGTCACGGCCCTCCATGATCACGACGAGCCGTTGACCGCTCGCCCGGATCCACTCCTGCATCGCGACGAGCTCGGTCTGCAGGCGTGCGAGCTCGCGCTCGTACTCCTTCTTCGTCAACAACTGAGGACCCGACGCGGGGTCGTGCTTCTTGGCCACGACGACGAACGTAGCGCGCAGGGGGCTCTCGGCGCCCGGTCATCGCGCGGACGTGAGGACGATCTCCCGGACTGCCATGAACTTCGTGGAACGCCGATCCCCGTGGCGTGCACGGGTCTAGGGTCGCGGAGGTCGCGGCGACCGAGGAGGACGGGCCGATGTACGTGGTGGTCAACCGGATCCGCGTCGAGCCGGGCCGTGGCGAGGAGTTCGCCGCCGCGTTCGCCGAGAGCATGTCGCACCTCGAGGGCGTGGACGGCCTGCGCCGCAGCACGCTGCTGGCGCCGTCCTCGCCCGACGGCGAGTTCATGTCGACGATGGAGTTCGACACCCGCGACCACTTCCACGCGTGGGTGCGTTCGGACTCCTTCGCACGGTCGCACGCCGCCGTCGTCGACGCCGAGGTCGTCAGCGCGAACGCCGTCGAGACCTACGACCTGCACACCGAGGTCTGAGCGCGGGCGATCCGCTCAGACGGGGTGCGCCACGACGTCGTCGTCGTCCGGAGCCGGTCCGACGTCGACCGGCCGGTAGGTGTAGAAGAACTCGACACCCTCGGGCCCGACCTCGTCGACGGCGTGCGGGATCCCCGGCGGGACGTAGACGTAGGACCCCTCGTCGACGCGCTGCCCGAGCATCACGCACGACCCGCTCGTGATGAACATGTGGTGGTGCGCGCCGTGGTGGGTGTGCTCGGGCTTGGTGCTGCCCGGCTCCACCCGGATGAGACCGATGACGGTCGCACCGGACTGCCACAGCACCTTGTGCGTCGCGCCGTCGAGGCCGCGCAGCTCCTCCCAGGGCATGGCAGCCAGCTCCGCCGCGGTGCGCACCAGGACGCGACCGAGGTCCTCACGACCCGACTCGACAGGTGACGGGCTCATCACGCCTCCCAGGGACCGCAGAACCCGACCGATCGGGCTCCCTGCTCCGAACCTAGTCCGAGCACGAGCCCGTGTCGGGTTTTGCCACCGAATGTGAGGTGGACCGCGGTGCCTAGGGTGGTGCCGTGGGGCTCAGTGCGGATACGGCGGCGGTGGCGGCCCTCGTGATGCGGTCCGGGCCGTCGGTGGGCCGCGTCCGGGTCGTCTGCGTCGACGGGCCCGCGGGCGCGGGCAAGACGACGCTCGCAGCGGCGCTCGTCGACGAGCTCCGTCCGCTTGTCGGCGACGTCCCCGTCGTGCACGGCGACGAGGTCTACGAGGGATGGTCGGTCGTCGCCGGCACCGACGACCGGGTCGCTGCCTTCGGGCAGCTCGCGGGGCGTCTGCAGACCTGGCTGCTCGAGCCGTGGTCGCGAGGCGAGCCGGGTTCGCAGCCCGTCTGGGACTGGTACGCCGGCGCCTGGGGTCCGACGCGCAGCGTCGCGCCGGCTCCGGTGGTCATCCTCGAGGGCGTGGCGCTCGCGGCGGCGCCCCTGCGCGCCCGTGCCACCGTCGCGGTCTGGGTCGACACGCCTGCCGACCGGCTGGGCCGCGTGCTCGCGCGCGACGGCGACGAGCTGCGCGACGAGATGCTCGCCTGGCAGCGCGACGAGCGGCGCTGGTTCGAGCACGACGCGACGCGCGCGGGCTGCACGATCCGCCTCACCACCTGAGCACGGCGCAGGGCCGGGAGCGTTCGCTCCCGGCCCTGCGTCTCGTACGTCGTGCCCGTGATCCGCGTCAGGAGATGCGGATCCGCATGGTGCTCGAGCCCTGGTCGAGGACCCGGATCTTCACGCCCACGCCGGGCAGCTTCACGCCGGTCTGCGGGATCGCGGGATCCCAGTACGACCGGGTGTCGTCGAACAGCGGCTGAGCCTTCAGGCTCGGCAGCACGCTCGCCTGGCTGTTCACGTGCAGCACCACGCGGTCCGTGCGCTGCGTCGAGAACGGAGCGTCGTACACCTGCACGCGCGAGCGCCACGGCTTGCCGTCGACGCGGTAGGTCGGAGCAGGGTGCGAGTCGACCGGCAGCACGAGGCCGCCGCCCGGGTGCTCGCTGGTGTTGTTGTCGCCGTACGAGGTGTCCCAGTACGTCACGAGCAGGCCGTCCTGGTAGGGGAAGTGCTCCACCAGGTTCGGGAACTTGTCGAGGAACCCGAAGTTGTACGGACCCGTGGCGAGGTAGCGGTCGTAGGAGTTGTACGACCGGTAGGACGCCAGGTAGTAGTGCTCGTAGGCGCGGGTCATCGGTGGCGCCCACGGCCTCGAAGCCGTCGGCGGTCCAGCCGTTGGCGCCGGACTCGGCACCGTCGGTGAACACCGTCGCGCCGCCCGAGGTGACGGTGATGTCGTCGGCGAAGAAGCCGATACCGCCCACGGCACCGTCGGTCTGGTAGCGGAAGCGCAGGCCGATCGTGCTGCCGGCGTACGCCGACAGGTCGAACGTCGCCGGCTTCCAGCCGTCGCTCGTCGCCGTCGATGCCGTTGCCCTCGTCGGCGGTGGTGATGTTGCCGGCGATGCGCGTCCCAGGTGTCGCCACCGTCGGTGCTGACCTCGACGTAGGCGTAGTCGCACGCGTCGGGACCGCAGTCCTCGATGTTCCAGTTGGCCTGGAACGTCGAGGCTCGCCGCACCGGCGCCGAGGGTGACCTCGCGGCTGAGCGCGTTGTTCGAGGTCGTCACCCGCCCCGGACCACCAGTCCTTGGTGCCCGGCGGCCGGCTCGACGAGGTCG
This sequence comes from uncultured Actinomycetota bacterium, assembly GCA_963827145.1. Taxonomy (GTDB): domain Bacteria; phylum Actinomycetota; class Actinomycetes; order S36-B12; family CAIYMF01; genus Longivirga. The sequence continues at coordinate 157,607 of CAWGZO010000001.1, forward strand.
GTCGTGACGTCCTTGGGCGGGAGCACGACGGCGACCGCCTGCGGCAGCGCCGAGTTGTACTCGTGCGGACCGATCTTGAGGGTGGCCTTGTCGCCGGCCGCGAAGGCACGGGTGTCGAGCCAGCCGAGCTGCAGCTTGTCCCACGAGCCGAGGTCGGCCGCGCGGGTGCCGATGCCCTGGTCGCCCGGCTTGCACGCCCGGCTCTGGGCCATGAGCGTCCACCACTCGACGCCGTTGTCGCCGCCGTTGGTGTCGTAGTGGTCCGGCAGACCGAGGTCGTGGCCGTACTCGTGCGCGATGGTCGACAGGCCACCGTTCTCCGACTGGGTCGTGTAGTCGCCGATCCAGACGCCGGTGTCACCGATCTGCGTGCCGCCGAACGGCGCGTCGACCGGGCCGGTGCTGCCCGAAGTCGTTGGCGAAGGCGTACCAGCGGTGGCTCCAGATCGCGTCCTCGCCGTAGATCGGGTCGCCGTCGGCCTCGTCGCCGCCGGCGTGGATCAGCTGGAAGTGGTCGATGTAGCCGTCGGGCTCGTTGAAGTTGCCGTCACCGTCGAAGTCGTAGCGGTCCCACTTGTCGTAGGCCTTGAGGTCGGCGGCGATCTGGGCGTCGCTGCGACCCTGCTGCCTTCTGGTCGGCGACCCACGCGTTGGACGCGTCGCGCACGAGGGCCCAGACGTTGCTGCACACGATGTCGCCGCAGACGTTGCGGCCGTAGCGCGCCTGGTTGTACTGCACCTTGACCCAGTCGCTCACGGTGCCCGTCGACGGAGTAGCGGCCCGAGGACTGCTTCTCGTAGTAGGTCTTGAGCGACTCGACGTTGCGACCGGTGCCGAAGTAGGTCTTCGTGAAGTAGGCCTTCGAGTAGTCCGGCTGCCAGACGGTCGAGTTGTCCGTCGACGGCGGGCTTCGGGATCTGGTTGTGCAGCGGCCCGTCGAAGCGCTGGGCGTCGACCGACTCGCGAGTCGGGGTAGCTCCGGCTGCCGCTCGTCGCCGAACTCGACGAGGATCACGAAGACCTTGTCGGTCGTCTCGCGGGACGAGCTCGACGTACTGCGCGCCGCCGCCGTGGCCGCGCGAGAGCCGGCGCGACCGCGCGTCGGCCGGTGCCGAGTCGGCCGCCGTGCCCACCTTCGGCGACGGTGCTGACGCCGCGCTGCTGCGGCCTTGGCCGTGCCCGCGAGCACCTGCTGGACGGCCTCGGAGCGCAGCGCGCGCTGCTTGTCGCCGAGCGGGTTCGGCAGGTCGTGCGGGCCCTGCTTGACGGCCGACGGGCCGCGGGTCTTCGTGGGCGCGATGGCGCTGGCGCTGGTGCCCACCGCCGTCACCGTGCCGCAGACGAGGGTCAGGCCCAGGAGCCCGACGAGTGGTCGTCGCACATGTCCTCCAGATGATCGGGGCACCGGTCCGGCGCCCCAGGTGTTCCGGGATCCCGAGGAGGTCGTCCTCGGTCCCGGCGAACCTAGGCGCGCATCGTCCGGCGCACCAGCACTTCGGGTCACGATCGTGTCGCGGTCGAGAGTCTCGGCCGCAGGAACGGCACCGGCCGCCCGCACTCCGGAGCGCACGGACGGCCCAACCACTCACACGGAGTAGTGGTGCCGTCACCCCACCAGGGGTCGGCGAGTCAGGAGTCGAGGTAGAGGGCGGAGCGCGGGCAGGCCTTCACGGCTGCCGTGGCCTGGCGGAGCTCGCTCTTCGAGGCGAGCGGCGCGGGGTCGAGGATCGGGTAGCCCCAGGAGTCGACGGCGATGAGATCGGGTGCGAGGTGGGCGCAGATGCCGACGCCGTCGCACACCGACGGGTCGATGCGCAGCCGCGCCTCCCCTGGCGCGTGCGGCGCCTGCCGGGCGGTGCGCGTCACCCGGGACTCACGCGCGGCGGACACGGGTGTCCTCCTCGGGGATCGGGAGCACGGCGTACGCCGGCGCCTCGCAGGTGCGCCCACGCCGGTGCTGCTCGACGTCGGCGGAGAAGACGGTCAGCGCGGAGGTGAGCATGCGCAGCGCGCCGTCGGGGTGGCGGCAGGCGCCGCGGCCGCTGATCTCCTGCATGAACGTGCGCAGCCGGCGGCGACCGGCGGAGGACAGCGTCCCCGCCGAGAGGTCGAGCGCGAGGTCGGCGACGGCGGGCAGGCCGAACACGCACGGCCCGCACTGCCGCGCGGACTGCCCGGCGAGGTAGCGCACGAGCCGAGCCGACTCCTCGAGGCCGCAGGCCGAGGCGGGCAGCGGGCCGATGAGCCCGGCGCCGATCGACAGGCCTTCGGCGCGCAGGGCGTCGACGTCGAGCCGGAGGCCCTGCGCGGTGCTCCACGGCACCCAGGAGCCGCCGTACCCGCCGAGCAGGACCGCGGTCGGTGCGAGCCCGTCGGGCGAGGTCCACGCGGCCGCCACCAGGTCGCCGATCGTGACGTCGGACCCGACCTCGGTGACGACGCGGTGCGTGACGCTCACGACCGTGACGAGCGACGTGGCGCCGGTAGGCGTCCGCGCCGTGCAGCGCGACGAGGCCGATGCGGCCCATCGTCTCGGCGTTCTGCACCAGAACGGGCGGGTGCCCGTCCGACCAGGGCCGGGCGGGATCGCGCACGAAGCGCGGCAGCGTGGGTCCGCCCTCGAGGGTGCGGATGATGCCGGTGGCCTCGCCGGACAGGTAGCGGTCCGGGGCGAGGAGCACGCGCACCGGAGGGTCGCCGAGCCCGGCGGCGGCACGCTCGGCGAGTGCCGTGCGCACGGACCGCGCGGTGGCGTCGGCGCCCGCGTGCAGCCACACGACGCCGTCGGCCGCGCCCGACGGCCTCCATCGCGCTCACGAGACCGTCGAGCACGAGGTGCGGCCGGGTCTGCAGCAGGACGGCGTCCTTCGCGCTGCCCGGCTCGCCCTCGGCACCGTTGACCACGACCCGCCCCGCACGACCGGCGGTGAGCACCGAGCGCCACTTGGCGGCGACCGGGAAGTGGCCTCCCCCGCGACCGGTGAGGCGGACCTGCTCGAGCGCGTCGACGAGCTCGGCGGTGCGGCCCAGGTACGACGGGCGCGAGCCGTGCGCCTGCTGGTGGGCGAGCAGGTCGTGCCGCGTCACGCCGGTGAGCGACTCGGTGCCCTGCCGGGGGACGACCGCGGTGCCGCCCAGCAGCGCCGCGCCCGCCGCGCCGACCGCGCGCGGCTCCCGGGTCTCGGCGGTCATCGGGGTCACCGACCGGCCGTCCCGACGGGCGATGCCGTCGTGGCTCAGCTCGGCCGTGCCGACGGCCGCGAGCTCGTCGACCCGGTCACGGGCCGTCGGCGTCGTGTAGCGGCTGACGCCGAGGACGAGCACGACCATGCCCGTCACGACGTACATGCCGAGCAGGGTCGGGGTGTCGATGCCGGCGAGCACGCCGTGCAGCCAGACCAGCACCAGCGACACGACGGCGACCTTGTGCACCGGCCACCACACCCGCCGCGCGATGCGACCGGAGAACGCCGCCGTGAGACCGGCGGCGAGACCGGCGTACAGCCCGATCACGCCGAGGGTGACGGGCACCGGCCGGTACGACGACCCGAGCGGCACGAACGCGCCCCACCAGCCGACGCCGGCGTACTTGTCGGTCGCGAGCACGACGACGTGCAGCACCGTGAAGACGAGGGTGAACACCGACAGGCTGACGTGCACGCGGATGCGGGTCGCCGACGAGGGTCGGCGCCACCGTGCGCGCGCCGGGTGCGACAGCACGAGCCCGAACAGCACGAGCCCGACGAGCAGCAGGTACGACGTGATGCCGGCGGCGCGGCCGAGGATCCAGGGCGCCATCTTGTCGCCCGCGATCGACTGCACGCCGATGCCGACGAGCCAGCTGGTCAGGACGGCGCTCGACGGTGACGCCGACGACGAGTCCGACGCGGTAGGTGACCCCGGTGTCGTGCTCACGCGGCATGGGACACCTGCCAGGCGACGTACGGGCGCATGGCCCGGCTCACTCCGATGCGGCCGTTCTGCTCGACCCACAGCGCCGCCAGGCCGCGCGAGTCGGCGGCGGCCCGGATGCCGGAGCGGCCGACGATGAACAGCGACTTGCTCCAGACCTCCGCGATCGCGGTGTCGTCGCCGACGACGGTGACCGACCGCAGGTCCGCGTCGTGCCGACTCGCGCGTGCGCGGGTCGACGATGTGGTGCACCTGCTGCTCTCCCACGGTCCACGACCGTACGCGCGTCGAGGAGGTCGATGCAGCGCGGTCGGTCAGGCGCAGCACCGCGATGGGCTCGTCGCCGCCGACCGGGTTCTCGACGGCGATCATCCAGCCGTCGCGGTCGGGGCCGGCGCCGAGCGCCATGACGTCGCCGCCGGCCTCGACCAGCGCTGCCTCGCCCGCACCGGCGAGCTCCTGCGACGCCCAGCGCACGGCGAGGCCCTTGCCGATCCCGCCGAGGTCGATCGGCTCGTGGCCGACCCGCACGGCGAGACGGTCCGCGTCGAAGCGCGGCTTCCACGAACGTCCCCGGAGGCTCCGGCGGTGGGGGGACTGCACCGGAGCCTCCGGGAGCTGGAGCGACCGCGTGTCGAACGGCAGCGAGCGGTCGTAGCCGTACGCGGTCAGGACGCGCAGGACGCGCGGGTCGAACAGGTGCTCGGTGAGCTCGTAGGCGTCGTACGCCGCGCGGATCGCGTCGAAGCACTCCTGCGGGACGACGGACCACGACCGGCCCGCCGCGTTGGCCCGCATGAGGGCGCTGTCCGGGTCGAAGCGCGTGCAGCTGGCTGCGACCCGCTCGACGACCTCGCGCGCCGAGGCGACGCGGTCCTCGGCCTGCTCGCCGGGCGCGACGACCCAGAAGCGGATCTCCGAGGCCATCGAGCGGAACGAGATCCGCAGGTCCTGCGACACGAGCGCTGCCTCCGTCACCCGGACGCGCCGGTGCTGCCCTGCGACGGCGGGGGCGAGGTCTTCTTCGCCGGAGTGCTCTTCTTCGACGACGAGGAGCTGGACGAGCTCGACGAGCGCGAGCTGCTCGAACCGGCGCTCGAGCTCGAGCGTGACGAGACGGCGACGGTGGCCGCCTTCTGGCCCTTGATCACCGCGTTGGCCTGCTTGGCCAGCTGGGAGACGCTCGCACGGAGGTCGGCGACCTGGGCGCGCGCCTCGTCGACGGCAGCCTGGAGCTCCGCCACCGCGGGGTCGACGCTCGGCTCGGCCGCAGCCGGGGCCGCGGCGGGCTTGGCGGACGTCGTGGCGGGCGGCTGGTGACCGGCAGCCCACACGGTGGTGCCGGTGAACAGGGCCGCCGTCACGGGCGCGACGAGCGCGGCCGTCGTCCAGCGGGCGCGGGTTCCGCGGTCAGTCATCGTCGCCACCCTCGTGCTCGTCGTCATCGTCGTCGTCCTCGTGCTCGCCGCCGCCGCTGGCCTGCGTGGTGCCGTGGTGCTTCGGCTTGGCGGTCGAGGTGTGCGTGGTGGGGGTGCTGCGGCGCGCGGCCGCCTGCTCCGCGGCCCGGCGGGCTGCGGCCGCGCGGGCGGCCGCCTTCGCCGCGGCCTTCTCAGCCGCGATCCGGGTGGCCTGCGCCGCCTTGGCGCGGTCGAGCAGCTGGGTGGCGCGGGTGAGGTCGGCCTGGAGGGCCTGCGACTCGCCCTGCAGGCCGGCGAGCTGCTCGCGCAGCGCCGACACCGCGATCGACGACGACGCGTCCGCGGAGGCGGTGGCTGCGGTCGAGCCCGAGACACCGGCGGCGACGGCCGCACCCCCCGTGGCCAGGACTCCGGTGGCTGCCAGTCCGGTGAGGACCAGCCGTCCGGTGCGGTTCATGCGGGGCTCCTGAGGTAGCGGCTCGTTGCGACACCCTCATCCTCGACAACCGGCGCGCCGGAAGTGACCCCGAGCGGTCCAAGAAGCGGTCGCACTCGTCCAAGAAACGTCCAAGTACGACGGCATTCGGGTGAACGCGGGCCCCAGGCTCACACCACGCTCACAGGGAGCGGGCCTCCCAGGTGTTGCAGGCGTTGCCGGTGCCCTTCTGGTACCCGGTCGTCAACCAGCGCTGCCGCTGCGCCGACGTGCCGTGGGTGAAGGCCTCGGGATTGACCCGGCCGCGCATGCTCTGCTGGATCCGGTCGTCGCCGATGACGCTCGCGGCATCGAGACCGTCCTCGATGTCGGCCTGCGTGATCGCGTCGACGAAGCCGGTCGCCACGGCGTTGCGCGCCCACACGCCGGCCAGGCAGTCGGCCTGCAGCTCGAGCTTCACCGAGCCGCTCTCCGGACCCGACCGGTCCCGGCCGACGAGCTGGTCGAAGCCCGAGCACGTGCTGCACGTGGTGGCCGTACTCGTGGGCGATGACGTAGGTCTCCGCGAACGCTGCCGCCCTGCGCCCCGAAGTCGCGGCGCAGCTGGTCGAAGAAGCCGAGATCGAGGTAGACCGTCTCGTCGGCGGGGCAGTAGAACGGGCCGGCGTCGGAGGTCGCGTTGCCGCAGCCGGTCGACACCGCGTTCGTGAAGAACACGGTCGATCGCCGGGCGGTAGGGCGTCGACCCCGTGCGCAGCGCCGAGGTCCAGTAGGCCTGGACGCTGTTGACCGCGGCGACGATGCGGCACTCGGGCTTCGTGTCGGCGTCGGCACCGCTGCGGCACGTCGCCGCGAGGTTCTGGACGCCGCTCGACGAGGGGCTCTGCGGCGCGGAGTCCGTGCCGCCGAGACCTCCCGAGATCAGGACGAAGGCCACGACGCGCGATCAGGCCGACCACCCCGCCGCCCGCCATCTTGTACACCGCCGCACCGCCGGCCGCCGTCGCAGCGCCGCTGCGCCCGCCGCCCGAGGGTGCGCCGCGTCGATCGTCGATCTGGCTCGTGTCGAGCTGGGCGTCGTCGTTGAAGTCCACGGATCCTCCTGCGAATCCCGACGTCTGCTCCGACCCGACGGCGAAGCGCTGCGCAGACACGCTAGACCGAGCCCGCCGTGCGCGCAGCACCTCGCCGCACGCGGGTACGGCACGCCGGCATGGCAGTGCCCCCGGACCGGCGCGGTCCGGGGGCACTGCGGTTCGTACGGCGGGGTCAGTTGTCGCCGTGGCCCTGGTCGGCCGTGCCGTCGTCGTCGCCGGGCGTGCTCGAGCTGCTCGAGGAGGGCTCGGGCGACGGCGAGGCGTCGTCCTCGTCGTGGTCGCGGCCGCTGTCGTCCGAGTCGTCGGAGTCGTCGTCGCCGCCGTTGCCCCGACCGCTGTGGTCGGAGTCGTCGTCGCCGTCGTGGCCCCGACCGCTGTGGTCGGAGTCGTCGTCGCCGTCGCGGCCACGGCCGCTGTGGTCGGAGTCGTCGTCATCGTCGTCCGACGCGCTCGGCGAGGCGGACGGCGAGGCGGAGTCGTCCTCCTCGTGGTCGCGGCCACGGCTGTCGTCGTTGTCGCGGTCGTCGCTGTCGTCGGAGGCCGACGGGGTCGGCTCGGGCGACGGGGTCCCGGTGCTGTCGTCGCTCGGCTCGGCAGACGGCGAGTCGCTCGACGGCGACTCGCTCGGGTCGTCCGAGCTCGGGCTGGTGGTGGTGCTCGGCGCGGTCACGCCGGCCCCGGTCACGGGCAGCGACGCGGCGGCAGCCGCGGTGCCACCCACGAGCACGAGGGCGGCGGCGACGGCGGTGGCGATCCGGACGTTCGTCATGGTGGTGGTTCCTCTCAGATGTGCTCCCCAGCGATGACGACGTTAGGCAAGGCTCGTCGCACTGGTCACCGAGAGACGTCGCAGGTTCGTCGCACCACGTCCAAGAACTGGTGGGGTCCTAGGACCCCGGTCCTAGACGACCCGCGAACCCGTAGGACCAGGGGCCAGTCGCAGCACCCGATCGGCCACGAGCGACGCCTCCGCCTCGTCGTGCGTGACGTGCAGGGCCGGGATCTCCACGGCGCGCAACAGGTTGCGGACGTCGACGGCCAGTCGCTCGCGCAGGTCGCGGTCGAGCGCACCGAACGGCTCGTCGAGCAGGAGCAGCCGGGGCGTCGGTGCCAGCGCCCGGGCCAGGGCGACCCGCTGCGCCTGCCCCCCGGAGAGCGAGTCGACCTCGCGCGGACCGAACCCGTCGAGGTCGACCAGCGTCAGCAGCTCGGCGACGCGGGCGTCGCGCTCGCTCCCGCGGACCCCGGCGGCCTCGAGGCCGTAGCCGACGTTGCCCGCCACGTCGCGGTGCGGGAAGAGCACGGCGTCCTGGAAGACCAGGCCGATGCGGCGCTCGTGCGCGGGGGTCGAGGCCAGGTCGGCGCCGTCCCACCGCACCTCGCCCGCGTCCGGCGACGAGCAGGCCGGCGACGACGCGCAGCAGCGTCGACTTGCCCACGCCGCTCGGACCGAGCAGGGCGACCACCTCGTCCGGGGCCACGTCGAGGTCGACGGAGTCCAGCACCGGAGCACCGCCGAGCGCGAGGCTGACGCCACGGACCGCGAGGCCGCTCACAGCCCTCCTCCCGGAGCGCGCCAGCGCTCGGTGAGCGCCATGACCGCGCCGGTCAGGGCCACGAGCACCACCGACAGCGCCGCCGCCTGGCCCACGTTGGCCTCGCCGGGACGCGAGAGCAGCCGCCCGATGAGCACCGGGACCGTGGGTGCGTCGGTGCGCGCCAGGAACGACGTCGCCCCGAACTCCCCGAGCGACACCGCGGCCGCGAACGCACCGCCCCACGGCGAGGGCGCGCGCGAGCACGGGGACGTCGACCGTGCGCCACGACCGCCAGGGAGAGGCGCCCAGCGACGCAGCCGCGTCGCGCTGCCGGGGGTCGAGCGCACGCAGCACCGGGAGCACCGTGCGCACCACCAGCGGGATCGCCACCAGCGCCTGCCCGATCGGCACGATGATCCAGCTGCCGCGCAGGTCGAGCGGCGCCACGGCGAACGTCACGAGCAGGCCGAACCCGAGCGTCACGGCGCTGGTGCCCAGCGGCAGCATCAGGCCGGCGTCGAGCGCGTCGTGCCCGCGCCGCGTGTACGCCACCGCGCACGCCGCGGCGCCGCCGACGACGACGGCGATCACGACCGCGGCGGCGGCGTACGCGAGCGAGACCCGCACCGACTCCCAGGCCACGACGTCGCGCGTGGTCGTGCCGGGATCCCCCAGAGCGCTGCCCACCAGTCCAGACCCCACCGGTCGCGCACCCGCAGCGAGTCGCGCAGCAGCGCCGCCATCGGCAGCGACCACCAGACCCGCGAGGACGACGACGCCGCCGACCAGCGCACGATCGACCGACCGATCGCGGCCGGTGCAGGGCGGCGTCGCTGCGCGCGAGACGCTGCCGGACGTCGAGCCGCGCGCTGCAGCCGGCTCGCGACCACGAGGACGGCGACGACGGCCACGACCTGCAGCAGGCACAGCGCGGCCGCGCCCGGGAGGTCGAACAGCGTGACGGCACGGCGGTAGATCTCCACCTCGAGGGTGGTCGTCGTCGGGCCGCCGAGCACGACGATCACGCCGTACGACGTGAAGGTGAAGAGGAACACCAGCGCGGTGGCGGCGAGGACCGCGGGCCGCAGCAGCGGCCACGTCACCGTGCGCAGCACGAGCAGCGGCCCGGCGCCGAGCGTGCGCGCCGCCTGCTCGTAGCGGTCGTCGAGGTGCGTCCACAGCCCGCCGACGACGCGCACCACGACGGCGAGGTTGAAGAAGACGTGCGCGAGCAGGATCGCGGCGAGCGTCCCGTCCCAGGACTCGGGCAGCAGCGCCCGGAACGCGGTCCCCACCACCACGGCGGGCAGCACGAAGGGCACGGTGACCAGGGTCAGCACCGCCCGGCGCCCGCGGAACGCCACCCGGTGCAGCACGTACGCCGCCGGCAGCCCGACGACGAGGGTCAGCGCGGTGCTCAGCACCGCCTGCATCGTCGTGAAGGCGACGACGTCCCAGGTCCGCGGCGAGGTCAGGACCGACGCCCCGCCCCCGGCGAGCCCGCGGACCAGGATGGTGACCATCGGCCACACGAAGAAGACCGCGAGGAAGACCGCGGGCACCACGGCGAACCAGCGCGCGGCGGGCGGGCCCACCAGCGCGCGCCCGCCCACGCCGCCCGGTGCCACCGGGCGGCGCGAGGGTGTGGTCAGCGTGGTCAGCGCAACGTCACCTGGTCCCAGGCCTCGACCCACGCCGAGCGCTGCTGGTCGATGAGCTGCGGTTCGAGCGTGAGCGGCTGCGCCGGGCGCGCGGCGAACTTCTCGAACACGTCGGGCAGCGGCGTCCCGGTGACGGGCGGGGAGCACGAACATCGAGAGCGGGACGTCGGCCTGCACCTGCGGCGAGAGCAGCCAGTCGACCACCGCGCGCGCCGCCTCGGGCTTGGTCGTGCCGCGCAGGACACCGGCGTACTCGACCTGACGGAAGCAGCCGTCGGTCATGACCGAGGTGGACGGCGACGTGGGCTTCGGGTCCGCGGCGTAGACGATCTCGGCCGGCGGCGAGGACGCGTAGGACACCACCAGCGGCCGGGTGCCCGAGCCACCGCCGGAGAACTCGTCCCTCGTAGGCCTCGGTCCAGCCGTTGACGACCTTCACGCCGTTCGCGCGCAGCGCAGCGCCAGTAGTCCAGGTAGCCGTCCTCGCCGTAGCGCGCGATCGTCGCCAGCAGGAAGGCGAGCCCGGGCGAGGATGTCGCGGCGTTCTCCACGACGAGCTGGTCGCGGTACGCCGGCAGCGCGAGGTCCGCGAGCGTCGCCGGCGGCGTCAGTGCCCTTCGCGGCGTACCACGCGTCGTCGACGTTGACGCACACGTCGCCGTAGTCGATCGGGGTCACGACGTCGGCGGCCGACGCGCGCAGCTCGGGTGCCACGTCGGCGGCGGCAGGCGACACGTACGGGTCGAACACCCCGGCGGTCGACCGCGCGCGAGAGCAGGGTGTTGTCGACGCCGAAGAGCACGTCGCCCTCGGGGTTGCCGGCGGTGAGCGCGGCCTTGTTGACCACCTCGCCGGCGTCGCCACCGGCGACGACCTTCACCGTGATGCCGCTGCGGGCGGTGAACTCCGTGAGCAGGTCCTCGCTCAGGGCGAACGAGTCGTGCGTGACGAGCGTGACCGTGGTGGGCGCGAACGACGACGGCACGCTCGTCGGCGTCGCGCCGGCGGCGGGTGCCCGACGAGCCGGAGCCGCAGCGCGGCGAGCAGCAGCGAGCCGACGATCACGACGGCGCCCGTGAGCGCGGCGCGGCCGTGCAGGACACGAGCGCTGGGATGACAGGAGCATGGCGAGAACCGTCCCTCCGCCGGCATTACCCGGATCAGGTTGAAGGGTCGGTGGCGGTCGGCCACCCTCTCAGCCCGGCGTTCCTCCGAGCTCCCCTGGTATCGAGTTGTGGGGGCAGCCTACGCCGTCGTCCGGGCCACCGGCGACGCTCAGCCCGGTCAGGTCCTCGGTCCGACCCTCGGCCTCGGCCGCTCGGCGCTTGTCGACCATCGCGTAGCGGTCGATGTAGCGCAGCCCGCTCAGCTCCACGAGCGCGTCGCGCAGCACCGCGGTCATCTCGGCGCCGGACATCGTGCGCGCGTCGACCGGCAGCCGCGGCGACACCCGGACCCGCGCGGCGGCACGGAGCCCGCTGCTCGCCGGATAGGTCGTCGCGATCGCGTGCACCGGGACGTCGGGGTTCGCGGTCGAGCAGCGGGACGAGCAGACGCTGGTGCAGGCGGTACATCGCGCCGGCGGTCCGGGCCGCGCGTGCCCTCCGGGTAGATCGCCACCTTCGACCCGTCGGCCAGGGCGCGCTGCGCCATGTCGAGCGCCCACGCGGTGGAGTCCTCGTCGCCGCGGCGCAGCGGGATCTGGCCCATGAGCCGGAAGAAGAAGCCGATGCCGCTCTCGTAGGCCTCGACCTTCGTGAACGCCGCGACCCGCCACGGGCTGCGCACCACGCCCACGACGGGGTCGAGCGCGGAGAGGTGGTTGCCGACGATGATCGCCGGGCCGGTCGGCGTCGACGTTGTCGATGCCGTCGACGTCGATGGCGTAGCGCAGCCGGCTCAGGTGCAGCGCCGCCTTGGTCGGGCGGTAGAGCCGCGAGCGACCGGGGCGTCCGACCTTGAGCCCGGGGTAGATCGTCGCGGCGCGGGCGAGCGCCTCGTCGTAGGTCTCGTCGGGCATGCGGCCATCATCGGGCACGTCGTACGCCGGATGCGAACGGCCGCCCCCGCGGGGGCGGCCGTCGGCAGTGCGTGCGGTGTCGAGCAGGCGTCAGTCGCGGCGCTCGTTGACCGCCTTCTTGACCACGAAGAACGGCAGGATGAACGCAGCGATCGCGCCGAAGAGCCACACGATGACGCGCTGCAGCGATCCAGGTGACGGCGCCGTCGATCGTGAGGCTGTTGAGCAGCAGGTTCGTGACGAACAGCGACACGAACGCGGAGATCAGGCCGATCCCGCCCATGAACGCGGACGCGTTGCGCTCGGCCATCTGACCCAGCAGCGGGGAGATCAACGCCTGGATGAGGGCGTACACGATCGCCACCACCACGTACGACGTCCACCCGGACACCGAGAAGCCGGAGAGGATGAGGTCGGCCGCGATGATGCCGATCAGCGCCGACGCGAAGTAGATCGCCGTGCGGATGAGGAATCTGATCATGCGCGCACGCTAGTGCGCGGCGAGGTCGGGTGCGCACGGTTTGCGCATCATGCGCCGTGTCGAGTCGCGCCGGCGCGGCGTACGCCGACGCCATCCGGCCGTCCTGCTCGGCGGGCACGGCGCAGCAGGAGCGCATCTGGACCCGCCCGCGGAGGGCGCCCACCACGAGGATCACCACCGGCGCGACGACGATCAGACCCAGCAGCAGCTTCATGCGAGCTCGTCCTCGCCGTCGATCTCGCGCAGCACCGTGACGCCGCCGTCGGCCGCCACGAGCTCGACCCCGTCCTCCACGACGCGCAGGACCGACGGACCCCCCAGGGCGGTCAGCAACCGGTGCTCCTGGTCCATCGCCTCGGGGAGCCCCGCCATCATGGTGCTCGCCATCGGGCCGCAGAGCAGCTCGTCGCCGTCGACCCGGTAGGAGCCGTTCACGCGGTTGATGGTGGCCCGGCCGTGGATGCGGCCGTCGTCGGCCGAAGGTGAGCACCGCGGTCGGCGCGTCGAGGGCCGGCGTCCCGCCGAGGGACACCAGCTCGAACGTGCGCCCGGCGAGGATGTCGCTGCGGTCGGACCCGGATGTCATGACCTGATGGTGCCACCCCGCCTCTGGTCAGGCGAGGTCGACCGACGGGGCCGGGGTGCTGCCCGGCGCCGGGCTCAGCCGTCGGCAGGGAAGACCGCGACGCGGTCGCGGCCGGACTCCTTGGCCGCGTAGAGCGCCGCGTCGGCGTCGCGCAGGACGGCATCCACGTCCGACCCCTCGCCGGCGAGCAGCACGCCGATGCTCATCGTCGTCTCGAGGGCACCGCCGTCGAACGGCACCGGGCCGGCCACGGCGCGACGGATGGACTCCGCGACCGTCACGGCCTCCTGCTCGTCCCGCACGTCGTCGAGGAGCACGACGAACTCGTCGCCGCCCATGCGCGCCACGAGGTCGGTGGCTCGCACCGAGGAGGTCAGCCGCTGGGCGGTCGCCCGCAGGAGGGCGTCGCCGGCGGCGTGCCCGAGCTCGTCGTTGACCGTCTTGAGCCGGTCGACGTCGCAGAACAGCACGGCCGGTCGCCCGCCGGAGCCGTCCGCGGCGGCGAGCCGCTCGGCGAGCCGGTCGGTGAGCTCGCTGCGGTTGAGCAGACCCGTCAGCGAGTCGTGCGAGGCCTGGTACTCGAGCGTCTGCATCGCCCGCCGGATGCGCGAGACGTCCTGCAGCTGGGCCACGAACGAGACGGGTTCGCCCCGCTCGTCGCGCAGCAGCCCGATCGCGTGCTGCCCCCAGATGACCCCGCCCCCGCCGCGCAGGAACCGACGCTCGGCGGTGATGTGGTCGTGGCTGCCGTCGAGCAGCGACTGCCGCGCCTGCCGGTCGGCGGCCGCGTCGTCGGGGTGCAGGACGTCGTCGACGGTGTGCGCCAGCAGCCAGGTCTCGTCGTGCCCGAGGATGCGGCACAGCGCGGGGTTGACCTCGAGGTAGCGGTGGTCGAGCCCCACGATCGCCATGCCGTGCGCCGACTCGAGCATCGCGAGGCGGAAGCGGCGCTCGCTCTCGGCCAGACGGCGCTCGGCGAGCACCTGGTCGTGCACGTTGCGGGTCACCACGTGGATGGCCGACAGGCTGCCGTCGGGCTGACGCACCGGGCGCGCCACGGACTCGGTCCAGATCCACGGCCCGGGGCTGACCCGCAGCCGCGCCCGCACCCGGACGGTGTCGTCGCCGCGTTCGATGCCGGCCCGCATCTCGCCCATGCGCGCCATGTCGTCGGGGTGCAGCTCGGGGCGCGCGTCCGCGCCGAGCTTCCCGTCGAGGCCGAAGAGCCGGTCGACCGCGGACGACACCCAGCGCACGGTCCAGTCGGGGTTGTAGATCGCGACCGTGTCGCGGCCCTCCTCGACGAGGAAGCGGTAGCGGGCCTCGGACTCGGCGAGCGCCCGGCGCGCCGTCACCTGGTCGGTCACGTCGCGCATCGTCACCACGAACCGGTGGCAGTCCCCGACCGTCGCGAGGCTCGAGGTCGCCGCCATCCAGCGGTAGGTGCCGTCGGCGTGCTGGAGCCGCAGCTCGAGCGGCGTGCCGGCCTGCCCCGTCCTCAGCGCGTCGGCCATGGTCGCCTGGGCGCGCTCGACGTCGTCCGGGTGCACGAGCTGCCACGGCCGGTTCCCGAGGATCGTCTCCCGCGGCCAGCCGAGGATGCGTGTCACCGAGGGCGAGATCCACTCCACCACGCCGTCGGGGTGCAGCAGGTAGACGACGTCGGAGGCGTTCTCCGCCAGGAGCCGGAACTGCGCCTCCGCCGCCTCGAGGTGCGTCCGCGCCTCGTGCAGCGCGGTGATGTCGCGCCCGCTGCCCTCGACCACGACGCTGCCGTCCTCGCGCTGGCGGACCACACCACGGTGCAGCGACCACGCCTCGCCGCCGTCCTTGCGGGTCCAGCACGAGCTCGAGCTCGAACTCGGTGCCGGGCGGGCCCCCGAAGACCTCGAGCACCGCCGCGTGGAAGTCCGCGCGCAGCATCCGGAACAGCAGGTCGGGATCGTCGTAGTGCTCCTGCGCCGTCCAGCCGACGAGATCGACGATGGTGTCGGTCACGAACTCGATCGCGACGTCGGGCCTGACGCGCGCCACGAAGAATGCGTCGCCGGTCGCCTCGAGCAACGAGCGCATCCGGTCGGGATCCTGCTCGGCGAGGGTTCCGGAGCGCCGCTCGGACGTCTGCTCCGTCATGGCCACCCCTGCACCCCGTTCCGACACCGCCCACCGACCTTTCTACCCGCGTCGCGGGCCGGTGTCGCCGCGAGCGGCCGACCCGTGATCCTGACGACAACCGAGGGGTCGGGGGTGCCGGACGGGCCGCCAGGTGCGACGCTTCGCGCTAGGGCGCAGGGAGGAGTCGACGTGGCCGGACGACGCACCATGGGCGCGGTCGACAGCATCTGGCTGAGCATGGACCGGCCGGACAACCTCATGGTCATCGACTCGATCATGCTGCTCGACGGTGCCGGCCGACTGGGAGCGGGTCGAGGCGGTCGTGCAGCGCCGGCTCGTCGACCGCTACCCCGTGTTCTCGCAGCGCGCGGTCGGACTCGGCCAACCCGGTCGGCATGCCGCACTGGGAGGACGACGACTCGACTTCTCCCTGAGCCGGCACCTGCACCGCGCCACGCTCGAGGCGCCCGGCGACACCGCGACGCTGCAGCGCTTCGTCGAGGAGCAGATGCAGCGCCCGCTCGGCCCGCGACCGCCCGCTGTGGGAGCTGCACCTCGTCGACGGCCACGAGGGCGGCGACGTCGTCGTCGCCCGGTTCCACCACGCGCTCGCCGACGGCATCGCGCTGGCCCAGGTGCTGCTCTCGCTCACCGACCCCGACCCCGACGGCGACCTCGTCGAGGCCGACACCGAGGCGGTCGTCGCCGCGACCTCGCCGAGCGGCGGCGGCGCTGCTCAGCGCGGCCTCGTGGGTGACGCGCCCGGTGGCCGCGGGCATGAAGGGCGCGCGTTCCCTGCTCGGCGAGTTCCCGTCGGCGCTGAACCCGGCGTACGCCGTCGAGGCGCTCACCGTGGCGCGGCAGACCGGGCACATCGCCGACAAGCTGCTGCTCGGGCAGAACCCCGAGTCGGTGCTCAACGGCGACACCGGCGTCGAGAAGCGCGCCGTGTGGTCGCGGCCGCGGCCGCTGCACGACATCAAGCGCGTCGGGCGGGCGGCGGGAGCCACGGTCAACGACGTGCTGGTGGGCGCGGTGTCCGGTGCGATCGCCGGCTACGTGCGTCAGCCGGGGCGGCGACCCCGAGGACCTCACCACGATGGTCCCGGTGAACCTGCGCGGCGAGGAGCCGCTGCCTCGCGAGCTCGGCAACAAGTTCGCCCTCGTCATGCTGCCGCTGCCGACCAGCCGGCTCGCTCCCCTGCAGCGCCTGACCGAGGCCAAGCGGCGCATGGACTCCATCAAGCAGTCGCCCGAGGCCATGCTGACCTTCGGCATCATCAACGCGATCGGCCGCACCAACCCGGACATCGCGCGGTTCGTCGTCGACTTCTTCGCGGCCAAGGCGATCGGCGTCACGACCAACGTCGTGGGCCCGCATGACCGGCCGCTACCTGGCCGGCACCCGCATCGAGGCCGTGCTGGGCTGGGTGCCCGGCTCCGGGCGCCAGACCGTCGGGGTCTGCATCTTCAGCTACGACGGCGTCGTGCGCGTGGGCTTCAAGGTCGACGCCGCGGTCGTGACGTCGCCGGAGACGCTCGTCGACGCCTTCGACGACGAGATGGACACCCTCGTCCGCCTCGCCGCCACCGTCTAGCCCAGGAGGACCCGTGCCCACCGACTCGGCCACCAGCACCGTCGTCGTCGCCGCGCCGCTCGCGGAGGTGCTCGCGACGATCCGCGCCGTCGACGGCCAGCCCGAGTGGGTGCCGGAGATCCGCGAGGCCGAGATCCTCACGCGGTACGACGACGGCACGCCGCTCACCGCGCGCTTCGCCGCCTCGACGCCGGTCGGCACCGACCGCTACACGCTCGGCTACGAGCACCGCGCCGACGGCATGAGCTGGCACCTGGTGGAGGGGCGGCTGCAGACCGCCCAGGACGCGACGTACTCGCTCGTGGCTCTCGACGACGACCGCACCGAGGTCACCTTCGAGCTCACCATCAGCCACAACCTGCCGCTGCCGGGGTTCGTGCGCGGCCGCGTCATCAAGGGGCTCGTGGCGAGCACGACCGGCGGGCTCGCGGCGCACCTCGCCTGACACTGCGGGGTCGGCGCCCGGGCAGTCAGCGACGCGGCAGGCTCAGCGAGGTCGTGCTGCCGGCCACGTCGACACTCGCCGAGCACACCGACACCGAGTCGGTCTCGGGTCCGTGCAGGACCACGCCGGAGACGAGCGCGACGTCGACCGGCACCTGCGGAGTACCGAGGTCGGAGAGCAGCAGCCGCAGCTCGTCGACGGCGGCGCGACGCACGAGCTCGGTCACCTCGACGAGCCCCGGCACGGGTGCGTCGCCGAGGACCTCGCGCAGCCGCGCCACCAGCAGCGACTCCTCGATGTCGTGCGGGTCGAGCACCACGCCGGACACCCCGCGGCCGAGCGCGGTGCGCGCCACCTCGATCGCCCCGCACGCCGTGGTCTCCCCCGGAACCCCTGGACGGTGCACCGAGCCGACGAAGCCGTCGACGCCGATGTGCGGGAAGGCGAACACGACGAGGCGGTGGCGGCCGTCCTCGTCCGGGGTGTGCCCGAGCGCCGCACGCACGCCGGTGCGGCCGAGCAGCGGCAGGCCGGCGAGGCTCGAGACGTCGAAGCAGTGCCCCCAGTGGGCGGTGATCGCGTCGACGAACGGGAACATCAGCTCGTCACGGCACACCGACACGAGCGGGAGCGACGACTCCCGCGTGAACCCGTGCGTGCCCAGCGCCAGGCTCGTCCAGACGAGGAACTCGTCGACGTCGACCGCGTCCGGGTAGTGCTGCACGACCCCATCCTCGCGGGTCGTCGTCCGTGAGCGGCGTACGACGCGGACGGTGTGGGCGACCTCTCGCCGCGCCGGTCAGCCCCGACGCAGCGCCGGCTCGGCGAGCACGTCGTCGAGCGTGCTGAGCAGCCGGTCGGCGTCGGCGCTCGGTCCAGACCAGCGGCGGCTTGATCTTGAGCACGTTGTGCCACGGCCCGTCGATGCTGACCAGCACGCCGCAGCTCGCGCATCCGTTCGATGACGTACGCCGCCTCCTCGGGCGCCGGCTCGAGCGTCGCGCGGTCGCGGACGAGCTCGACGCCGAGGAAGAGCCCGAGGCCGCGGGCGTCGCCGACGAGCGCGATGCCGCTCCGCGAGCTCGCGGGCACCGGCGAGGATCCGGGCGCCGAGCGTCTCGGCGTTCTCCTGCAGGCGCTCGTCCTCGATCACGTCCAGCACCGCGTTGCCCGACCGCCGCCGACACCGGGTTGCCGCCGAAGGTGTTGAAGTACTCCATCCCGTTGGCGAACGCCGCGGCGATCTCGGGCGTGGTCACGACCGCCGCCAGCGGGTGCCCGTTGCCGGCCGGCTTGCCCATCGTCACGATGTCGGGCACGAGCGCCCTGCGTCTCGAACCCCCAGAACTGCGGGCCGACCCGGCCGAAGCCGACCTGCACCTCGTCGGCGATCACGAGGCCGCCCGCCGCGCGCACCGCGTCGGCGGCTCCGCGCAGGTAGCCCTCCGGGCAGCACGACCTGACCGCCGCAGCCGATCATCGACTCGACGATCATCCCGGCGAGGCCGTCGGCCTCGTCGACGCGACCGCGCGACGTCGGCGACGTACGCCTGCGCCGACCTCCGGCCCGTACCCGCGGTGCGGGCCGCGGTAGGGATCCGGCATCGCGCGCCACGTGCACCCACGGCGGCGCACCGCGCCCGCCGCGGCCGTCGTGCTTGTACGGGCTGACGTCGATGAGCGCCTGCGTGTGGCCGTGGTAGCCGTGGTCGACGCACGACGACGTCCTGCTGGCCGGTGACGCGTCCGGACCAGTCGCAGCGCGAGGTCGTTGGCCTCGCTGCCGGAGTTGACGAAGAAGCACACCGACAGCGGATCGGGCAGCGTCGCGGTGAGGCGCTCGGCGTAGCGCAGCACCTCCTCGTGCAGGTAGCGCGTGTTGGTGTTGAGCACCGCCATCTGGCGCGCCCCGGCGGCGACCACGTGCGGGTGCGCAGTGGCCCACGTGCGCGACGTTGTTGACCGAGTCGAGGTAGCCGCGCCCGAGGTCGTCGTAGAGGTAGGCGCCCAGGCCGCGCACGATGCGCAGCGGTTCGGCGTACGACACCGACAGGTTGGGGCCGAGCAGCGCGGCGCCGGTCGCGCGTAGGTCTCCTCGACCGGCCGCGCGGGCGTGGCGGCGAGGTGCTCGGGCAGCCCGAGCAGCAGGGCCGGGTCCGGCGAGAGCGCGAGGTAGACGTCGCGCTGCGACGGCCGTGCGACGCCCGGGTAGTCGACGCCGAGGTCGAGCAGGTCGAGGATCACCTGCACGTGCACGTGCGGTGCCCAGTCGCCGTTGCGCGGCGGCGCACCGATCCAGCCGACGACGTCGCCGGCCTCCACATGCTGCCCGACCTCGAGGTGGGTCAGCGTCTCCGGCGCGAGGTGGCCGTAGAGCGAGTAGAACGGCCGTGCCCGAGCCGGTCGTGTGCTCGAGCACCACCATCGGGCCGTAGTCGAGCGGCAGCGGCGTTGTCGTTCACCAGGTGCACGCGGCCCGCGAGCGGCGCGTGCAGCGCGGTGCCGGCACGGGTCCACACGTCGGTGCCGAGGTGCACCGTGCGCCGCTCGCCCCAGGGGTCGCCGGGCGTCGGCGAACTCGGGCGCGGTGTAGAGCAACCGGGCCTCGCCGTACCCGCCGACCGCCACGGCGTCCGGGTCGCCGTCGACGTCGCGGCGGATCAGCCGGTCGAAGCGCTCCGGACCTGCGCCGGCGTCGGCCGAGCCGACCAGGTCGCTGCCGACGGACAGGTCGAGCGCGAAGGTCCGCAGCTGCGACCACGCGACGCCGAGCAGGGGCGCGGGCTGCGCGGCGGCGAGGTGGGCGCGCACCTCGGCAGCCGCCGGGTGCGGCTCGAGGCCGCACGCGGCGCGCAGGCGGTAGAGCGCGAGCCGGGGGCACACCGGTACGAGCAGCGCCAGCGCGCGCCAGGCCGAGTCCTCGTCGACGGAGAGGTAGGGGTCGTCCGGGCGCTGCGCGCTCTGCACGGCCGCATGCACCCCGCTGAGCGCGAGCCGGGCGAGCACGAGGTCCCACAGCACGCTCGAGCTCGGCCTCGGTCAGCGGGTGCTCGGCGTGGAAGCCGGCGGTGATGTCGGCGAGCGCGCCGATCGGATCGCTGCCCGCCAGGACGTGGTACGACGCCGCCACGGCCACCTCGGCGACGACCACCGAGTGCACCAGGTCGCCGAAGTCGATGAGCCCGACGACGCGCGTGAAGCGCTCGGCCGGCGCGTGCGTCGTGCCGCTGTCGACCAGGACGTTGTGGTCGTTGGCGTCGCCGTGGATCACCGCGTGCGGCAGAGCCGCCAGTCGCGGCTCGACGTCGCGCGCGAACCGGGCGGCGACCTCGTCGAGGAGCGCGCGCCGGGAGGAGTCGGTGACGGCGTCGCGGTGACGGGCGACGACCTCGCCGGTGCGCACGACGTCCCAGTGGAAGTCGCGGTGGGCGTGCGGATGGTCGAACCCCTCGAGCGCGTTGGCGAGCCGCCCGAGCACCGCGCCCAGGTCGCGCCGCAGCGCCGGCGTCGAGGGTGCCGCGTCCGCCATCAGCGTCCCCGGCAGGTGCTCGAGCAGGCGCACGAGGTGGCCGTCGACCTCGGCGATCTCCGCGCCGTCGCGCGACCGGCGTACCGACTGGACGGGCAGGCCGGCCGCGGCCGCGCGCGCCGCGACCTGGAGCTGGGCGTCGAGGACGTCGCGCGACTCGAGGGCGTTGGACACCTTGAGCACCCAGCTCGAGCCGTCCGTCGCGGCGATCCGGAAGACCCGGTCGCGCTCGCTGGGGAGGTCGGCGGCCGACCCCTGGATCCCGTAGACCTCGAGGACGATCCGCTCGGCCTCGGAGGCGGTCGTCAGGGGCGTGTGGTCGAGCAGCGACATGCCCCGCACCCTAGGCGCAGCGAGCCATGACGAGCATCACGGACCCCGCCCGCGCGATCGGGGCGCGACAGGCCCCGTCGAGGAGTCCAATGGGGCCATGAGCGAGGTAGCCCCCGGGCAGGTCCCGGACCATCCCGAGCACCAGCAGACCGCCTGCATCGACGGCAACGAGGCGGCCGCGCTGGTGGCGCACCGGCTCAGCGACGTGTGCGCGATCTACCCGATCACCCCGGCCTCGTCGATGGGCGAGCTCGCCGACGCGTGGAGCGCCGCCGGGCGGGAGAACCTCTGGGGCGCCGTGCCCGAGGTCGTCGAGATGCAGTCCGAGGGCGGTGCCGCCGCCGCGCTGCACGGCGCGGTGCAGAAGGGCGCGCTCGCGACGTCGTTCACGTCGTCGCAGGGCCTGCTGCTCATGATCCCGACGATGTTCAAGGTCGGCGGCGAGCTCACCCCGACCGTGCTGCACGTCGCAGCCCGCTCGGTGGCCACCCATGCGCTGAGCATCTTCGGCGACCACTCCGACGTCATGGCCGTCCGCTCGACCGGCTGGGCGATGCTGTGCGCGTCCGACGTCCAGGAGGCGCACGACTTCGCTCTCGTGGCGCACGCGGCGACCCTGCGCTCGCGCGTGCCCTTCCTGCACTTCTTCGACGGCTTCCGCACCTCGCACGAGGTCGCCACGATCCACCTGCTCGACGACGACGACCTGCGCGCCGTCGTACGGGAGTCGGACGTCCTCGCGCACCGGGCCTACGGCCTCACCCCCGAGGCGCCGGTCATGCGCGGCAGCGCCCAGAACCCCGACGTGTTCTTCCAGTCCCGCGAGGCCGCGAACGAGCACTACGACGCGGTGCCCGGCATCGTCGCCGGCATCTTCGCCGAGCTCGGCGCCCGCACCGGTCGCGAGCACCACCTCGTCGACTACCACGGGCACCCCGAGGCCGACCGCGTCGTGGTCGTCATGGGATCTGCCGTGGGCACCGTCCGTGAGACCGTCGAGGAGCTGGTACGCCGCGGCGAGAAGGTCGGCGTCGCGGTCGTCCGCCTCTACCGCCCGTTCCCGGCCGACGCCCTGCGCGCAGCGCTGCCCGCGACGGTGACGCGCATCGCGGTGCTCGACCGCACCAAGGAGCCCGGGGCTCCGGCGGAGCCGCTGCACCTCGACGTCATGTCGGCGTTCTCGGGCGAGTCCGGCACCACTGTCATCGGCGGGCGCTACGGCCTGGGCTCCAAGGAGTTCACGCCCGGCGACGCGAAGGCGGTGTTCGACGAGCTCGCCGCCGAGCACCCGCGGCACAGGTTCACCGTCGGCATCGTCGACGACGTCACGCACCTGTCCCTCGACCACGACGACGCGTTCCAGGTGCCGACCCGCGCCGTGCAGGCGATGTTCTTCGGGCTCGGCAGCGACGGCACCGTGGGCGCCAACAAGACCTCGATCAAGCTGATCGGCACCAACACCGACCTGCAGGCGCAGGGCTACTTCGTCTACGACTCGAAGAAGTCCGGCTCGATGACGGTGTCGCACCTGCGCTTCGGCCCGGACCCGATCCGGTCGACGTACCTCATCGACCAGGCCGACTTCGTCGCGTGCCACCAGTTCGGCCTGCTCTCGCGCGTCGACGTGCTCGCGCACGCGCGCCACGGCGCCACCGTGCTGCTCAACAGCCCGTACGCCGCCGACGACGTGTGGCCGCACCTGCCCGCCTGCGGTGCAGCGCCACATCACCGAGAAGGACCTCGCGGTCTGGGTGGTCGACGCGGGCGCCATCGCCAAGGCGGCCGGGCTCGGCCCGCGCATCAACACCGTCATGCAGCCGTGCTTCTTCGCGCTGGCCGGCGTGCTGCCGGCCGACCGTGCCATCGCGCTGGTCAAGGAGAGCATCGAGAAGTCCTACGGCCGTCGTGGTTCCCAGGTGGTCGAGCGCAACCACCGCGCCATCGACCTGGCGCTGGCCAACCTGCGCCAGGTGCCGGTGCCCGACGACGGGCACCATGCCGAGCTGCCGCACGACCACGAGCCCCCGATGAGCGTGGTCGCCGCCCTCATCGGCGGTCATGGCGACTCGCTGCCGGTCAGCGCCATGAGCGTCGACGGCACGTTCGCGACCGGCACCGCCGCGCTCGAGAAGCGCGCGCTGGCCGCCGAGCTGCCCGATCTGGGACGCGTCGCTGTGCATCGACTGCGGCAAGTGCGCGATCGTCTGCCCGCACGCGGCGATCCGCATGAAGGTGTGGGACGCCGAGACTGCCGCGGCTCCGCCGGAGGGCTTCAAGTCCAAGACGTACGGCGGCCACGAGCTGCCCGCGGGCACGCTGCTCACCGTCCAGGTCGCCCCGGACGACTGCACCGGCTGCGGCATCTGCGTCGGCGGTGTGCCCGGTGCGCGACAAGGCCGACCCGGCGCACAAGGCCATCGACCTGCTCCCGGCCGACGAGCACCGCGACCGTCGAGCGCCCGCACTTCGAGTACTTCCTCGAGCTGCCCGAGGTCGACCGGTCGCTGGTGCGCGCCGACACGGTCAAGGGCTCGCAGCTGCTCCAGCCGCTGTTCGAGTTCTCCGGCGCCTGCGCCGGCTGCGGCGAGACGCCGTACCTCAAGCTCGTGACCCAGCTGCTCGGCGACCGCATGGTCGTGGCCAACGCCACGGGCTGCTCGTCGATCTACGGCGGCAACCTGCCGACCACGCCGTGGAGCAAGGACAAGCAGGGTCGCGGACCCGCCTGGGCAAACTCGCTGTTCGAGGACAACGCGGAGTTCGGTCTCGGCATCCGGCTCGGCATCGAGCGCCAGACGAAGGATGCGCGCCGGCTGCTGGCGACGCTCGCCGACGAGCTGCCCGCCGACCTGGTCGCCGCCCTGTCGGCCGACCCGCCCGCCGTCACCGACGAGCCCGGAATCCGCGAGCGCCGCGTCGACGTGGCCCGGCTGCGCGAGGCGCTCGAGGGTCACGACGACCCGCGGGCGACGTCGCTGGTCTCGCTCGCCGACGCCCTCGTGCCCACCGCCGTCTGGATCGTGGGCGGCGACGGCTGGGCCTACGACATCGACTTCGGCGGTCTCGACCACGTGCTGGCCTCGGGCCGCGACGTCAACATCCTGGTGCTCGACACGGAGGTCTACTCCAACACCGGCGGCCAGGCCTCGAAGTCGACGCCGCGCGGCGCCTCGGCGAAGTTCGCGGCGACCGGCAAGGGCACGAAGAAGAAGGACCTCGGTCTGCTGGCGCAGGCCTACGGCGACGTCTACGTCGCCCAGATCGCCCTGGGCGCCAACGAGACGCAGACCGTGCGCGCCATCCTCGAGGCCGCGGCCTGGCCCGGGCCGTCGCTGATCCTGGCGTACTCGACCTGCATCGCCCACGGCATCGAGATGTCGACCTCCATGGGGCACCAGAAGGACGCGGTGTCGAGCGGGTACTGGCCGCTCTACCGGTTCCACCCGAGCCCGGAGGAGGGCGCGCACCCCTTCAGCCTCGACTCGAAGCGCCCGACGATCCCGCTCAGCGACTTCACGCACGACGAGACCCGCTACACCTCGCTGGACCGGATCGACCACGACCGTTCCGAGCACCTGCTGCACCTGGCGCAGGCCGACATCGACGAGCGCTGGCACTACTACGAGCAGCTGGCAGGGGTCGAGCGGCGTACGTCGACCGACCCCGACGACGAGGTCGACGCCGGGTCGTGAGACGCGACCCAGCAGTGTGCGACCGGCCACATCCGGCACCCCGGCGACCTGCCGGGCAGCGGGAGCGTCGGGCGCGACCTAGTCTGGTGACGTGCGCATGACCCGGGGCCTCTACGTGACCGTGGGGTCGATCAGTGCCGGTGTGGGTCTCGTGGCGATCGCGATCCCCGGCCTGCCGACCACCGTGTTCCTGCTCATCGCGCTCTGGTGCTTCACGAGGTCGTCCCCCCGGATGGAGGCGTGGCTGCGCGAGCACCGGCTGCTCGGGCCCTACCTGCGCAACTGGGAGCAGGACCGCAGCGTGCCCCGCCACGTCAAGGTCGTGGCCGGCCTCGCCATGCTCTCGACCGTGATCGTCGCCTGGCTCGTCGTCGGTGCACCCGCGCCGCTGGTGGTCGCGCTCGCTGTGACGCTCACCGTCGTCATGGCATGGATCGCGCGGCGACCCGAGCCCGTGGTCGCGCCCGCCGTCGAGACCGACGGCCGCTCGCTGGTCTGAGCCCGGACCGGTCGCGGCGGGTCAGGACAGGTCGTCGCGGCCGCGCGGCCGGCGGCTGACGAGCACGAGCGCGACGCCGGTCAGCAGGAGGAGCACGGCGAGAGTCGCGTCGCGGACCACCGGCGCCCCGGTCCGCGGGAGATCGTCGGGGTTGTCGCCGTCGCCGCTGCCGTCGTCGCCGTCGTCACTGTCGTCACCGCCACCGCCGGGGACGACGACCGTGGGCGCGGACGAGCTGTTGTCGTCGGGCGTCGGGTCGGCGGTGGCGGAGGCGACCGAGGCGGTGTTGACGATGGGCCCTGCCACCGCCGGGGCACGGACGACGACGGTGATGGTCGGGGCGGTGCTGCCGCTGGCCAGGGTCGGACGCGTGCAGGAGACGCTGACGTCGCCCTGGGCGGTGCATGCCCAGCCGTCGCCGGCCGCCGAGACGAAGGCGACGCCGGCCGGCAGCGTGTCCTCGACCTCCACCGCGACGGCGGCGTCGGGACCCGCGTTGGAGACGACGAGCGTGTAGGTGAGCGAGTCGCGGGCGATGACGTTCGACGGCCCGCTCTTGACGATCGAGAGGTCGGCGGAGCCCGCGACCTGCGTCGACACCGACGCGTCGTCGTTCGCGGGCTCGGGGTCGGGCGTGGCGCTCGACACCGAGGCGCTGTTGACCAGGGTCGTCGATCCCGTGGGCGCGGTGACCACCACGGTGATGGTGGGGGCGACGTCCCCGGCGGCGAGCGCCGGCCGGACGCAGGACACCGAGGCGTTGCCCGACGCGGTGCACGTCCAGCCTGTGCCGTCGGCCGAGACGAACGTGACGCCTGCGGGCAGCGTGTCCGTGACCGCCACGTCGACCGCGTCCGACGGCCCGTTGTTGGTCGCCGTGAGCAGGTAGGTCACGGATGCGCCGGAGTCCACCGTGAGCGGACCGGTCTTGGTGAGCGACAGGTCGGCCGACGCGGTGACCGTCGTCGACGCCGAGTCGGCGTTGTTCGAGGTGTCCGGGTCGGCGGTGGTGCTCGCGACGCTGGCCGTGTTGAGCAGGGTCGCGGCCTGCGCCGGGGCAGTCACGGTCACGGAGATGGCGGGGGCGGAGGTGCGCGTGCCGATCGATGCCCGGGTGCAGGTCACGGAGACGTCGCCCGCGTTCGAGCACGACCACCCGGCGCCCGAGGCGGCCACGAACGTGGAGCCGGCCGGCAGCTGGTCGGTGACCGTGATGCCGGCGGCGTCCGAGGGCCCGTCGTTCGCGACGGCGAGGGTGTAGGTGACGTCGCTGCCGGCGACCGCCGATGCCGGGCCGGTCTTGGTCAGGGAGACGTCGGCCGCAGCGGTCACGCCCGTGGAGACCGACGAGGTGTTGTTCCCCAGGTCGGGGTCCGGCGTCGTCGCCGTGACCGTCGCGGTGTTGGTCAGCGACGACGCCTGGTCGGGAGCGTCGACGACGACCGTGATGGTCGGCGCCGTGCTGAGCGAGGCGATCGTCGGCCGGGTGCAGGTCACCGACACGTCGCCGGCGTTCACGCAGCTCCACCCGGTGCCGCCCGCCGACACGAACGTCACGCCCGCCGGCAGCGTGTCGGTCACCGAGACGTCGACCGCGTCCGACGGGCCGTCGTTCACGACGACGAGCTGGTAGGTGACCGTCCCGGCGGCCGTCACGGTCGGCGGGCCGGACTTCGCGATCCGCAGGTCGGCCGAGGCGTCGACGGTCGTGGTCGTCGACGACGAGTTGTTGCCGGAGACGGGGTCAGGGGTGGCGCTCGTGACGGTCGAGAGGTTCGTCAGCGACGCCGCCTGCGCGGGCGCGTCGACCTCGATCGTGATCGTGGCGGCGGTGCCGCCGGCGGCCAGGAGCGGCAGCGTGCACGTCACCGAGACGTCGCCGACGTTGGCGCACGTCCACCCGGCGCCGGACGCCGACACGAACGTGACTCCGCCGGGCAGGGTGTCGACGACCTCGAGGTCGACGGCGTCGGACGGGCCGTCGTTCGCCACGTCGAGCGTGTAGGTGACGCGTCCCGAGGCGGTGACCGTGGTGGGTCCGGCCTTGGTGATCGAGACATCGGCGGACGCCGTCACCGTCGTGGTCGCGGTGTCGGCGTTGTCGCTCGGGTCGGGGTCGGAGGTGGTGCTCGCGACGGCGGCCGTGTTGGTGATGCTGCCGGCCTGGTCCGGTGCGGCGACCACGACGGTGATCGTCGAGCTCGCCCCGGCGGCCAAGGTCGCGCGCGTGCAGGTCACCGACGCGTTGCCGCTGTTGCTGCACGACCACCCGGGGCCGTTCGCACTGACGAAGGTGACGCCGGCCGGCAGCGTGTCGGTGACGGAGACGTCGGCGGCGTCCGACGGTCCGGCGTTCGCCACGAGCAGGGTGTAGGTGAGCGCCGCGCCCGCGACCACCGTGGCCGGCGCCGTCTTCGCCACCGACAGGTCTGCCGACGCGGTCACGGTCGTCGTGGCGTTGGCGGCGTTGTTGGCCGGCACCGGGTCCGGCGTGGTGCTCGACACCGACGCGTTGTTGGTGAGCGACGCCGCCTGGGCCGGGGCGTCGACGACGACGGTGATGGTCGGCGCGGTCGCACCTGCCGCGAGAGTGGTGCGCGTGCACGTCACCGAGGTGTCGCCCGCATTGGTGCAGGTCCATCCACCGCCCGACGCCGACACGAACGAGACGCCCGGCGGCAGCGTGTCGAGCACGCTGGGCGCGTCCGCGTCGGAGGGCCCGATGTTGCGGACCACGAGCGAGTAGCTGATCGGCTCGCCGGCCACCACGGTCGCCGGAGCGGTCTTGGTGATCGCGAGGTCGGCCGAGGCGGTCACGGTCGTCGACGCGGACGACGTGTTGTTGGCACCCACCGGGTCGCTCGTGGTCGACGCCACGGTGGCCACGTTCGACAGCGTGGTCGGCTGCGCCGGCGCGCGGACGACGAGCGTGATGACCGGCGCGTTCGCACCTGCGGCGAGCCCGGGCCGGGTGCAGCGTCACCGACACGTTCCCGCTGTTGGTGCACGACCAGCCGCCGCCTCCGGCGCGAGACGAACGTGACGCCGGCGGGCAGCGTGTCGCTGACCGAGACCGCCACGGCGTCGGACGGGCCGTTGTTGCTGACGGCGAGCTGGTAGGTCACCGAGGAGTCGGCGACGACCGTGGCCGGGCCGCTCTTCACGATGGCCAGGTCGGCCGAGCCCGTCACGTCGGTCGCCACCGAGTCCGAGTTGTTCGACAGGTCGGGGTCGGCGGTCGTCGACGTGACGGCCGCGGTGTTGGACAGCGTCGCCGGCTGCGCGGGTGCCGTCACCACGATGGTGATCGGCGGTGCGCTCGCGCCGGCCGCCAGGCTCGGCAGCGTGCAGGTCACCGACACGTTCCCCGAGTTCGAGCACGTCCAGCTCGCCGCCGTCACGGACACGAACGTCACGCCGGCAGGCAGCGTGTCGACCATGGAGACGGCGACCGCGGCCGAGGGCCCGGCGTTGGCCACGTCGACCTGGTAGCTCAGCGCACCGGACGCCGTCACGGTCGCGGGCCCGAGCTTGGCGACCGAGACGTCCGCGGACGCGGTCACCGTGGTGGAGGCGTTGGCGGTGTTGTTGGCCGGGTCGGGATCCGAGGTCGAGCTCGACACCGACGCCGAGTTCGACAACGTCGCAGCGTGAGGCCGGTGCGGTGACCGTCACGGTGATGACCGGTGCCGTCGCGGATGCGGCCAGCGCCGGCCGGGTGCACGTCACCGAGACGTTGCCGATGTTGCTGCACGACCACCCGCCGCCGGAGGCCGAGACGAAGGTGATCCCCGCGGGCAGCGTGTCGGTCACCGAGACGTCGGCTGCGTCCGACGGACCGTTGTTGCGCACGGTCAGCGAGTAGGCGATCGGCGCGCCCGCGACGACCGTCGCCGGGCCGGACTTCGTGATCGCGAGGTCGGCCGACGCGGTGACGGTGGTGGGTGCCGTCGCGGTGTTGTTGCCCGGGTTGGGATCGGCGGTCGTGCTGGCGACCGACGCCGTGTTGGTGAGGGACGTCGCCTGGGCGGGGGCGGTCACGACGATCGCGATCGTCGGCGCACGCGGCCGAGGCCGCGACAGCCGGCCGGGTGCAGGTGACGGAGACGTTGCCCGCGTTCGTGCACGCCCAGCCGGTGCCGCCGGCGGACACGAACGTCACGCCGGCCGGCAACGTGTCGGTCACGGTGATGCCGGCCGCGTCCGAGGGCCCCAGGTTGGTGACGGTGACGGCGTACGTGATCGCGCCCCCGGCCACGACGGTGGCCGTGCCCGTCTTGGCGATCGCGAGATCCGCCGAGGCGACCACGGTCGTGCCGACCGTCGAGCTGTTGTTGCCCGGCACCGGGTCGGGCGTGGTGCTCGTGACCGTGGCGGCGTTGGTCAGCGATGCGCCCTGCGCCGGAGCGCGGACCGTGACGGTGATGGCCGGCGCGGAGGTGCGCGGTCGCCAGGGCAGGACGCGTGCAGGTGACGGAGACGTTGCCCGCGTTGGAGCACGCCCACCCGGTGCCGGCGGCCGACAAGAACGTCACGCCGACGGGCAGCGTGTCCGTCACGGTGAGGGACGCCGCGTCCGAGGGGCCGGCGTTGGCCACGGCGAGCGAGTAGGTCACCGTCGCGTTCGCCACCACCGTGGCGGGTCCGGTCTTGACGATCGAGAGGTCGGCGCTGGCCAGCACGGTGGTGCTCGTCGACGAGGTGTTGTTCGACGGCACGGGATCGGGGGTGTCGGCCGACACGCTCGCGCTGTTGAGCGCGGTGCCCGCCTGCGCCGGCGCCGTCACCGTGACGGTGATGGCCGGGGCGCTGGCGCCGTTGGCGAGCGACGGCCTCGTGCAGGTCACCGAGACGTTGCCCGCGTTGACGCACGTCCAGCCCGTGCCCGCCGCGGACACGAACGTGACGCCGGCGGGCAGGGTGTCGACCACGCTCAGGGCGGTGGCCGCTGCGGGGCCGGCGTTCGCGACGGCCAGCGAGTAGGTGAGCGTCCCGCCCGCCGAGACGGACGCCGGGCCGGTCTTGGCGATCGAGAGGTTGGCGCACTCGGCGCCGCCGCTCGCACCGGGGATGGAGGCGGGGGACGCCGTGCCGGTCGACCCGGTCTGCCCGGGAGTCGCGCCGTAGGCGAGGTTGCCGGTGGTCGTGATGCCGTTCTGCCCGGCGGCGACGCTCGTCGACGTCGGCGCGCTCGAGGTGAGGATGACACCGCCACCCCCGCCACCGCCGGGGCCGTGCGCGCTCGTGGCCCCGCTCTGGGTCGCCCAGGCGTTACCGCCCCGGCCGCCGTTGGCGACGAGCGTGGCGCCGGCGAGCGATCCGCTCGGCGTGGTGAGCACGATGCTGCCGCCAGCGCCACCGCCTCCGCCACCGTCGTTCGCCGTCGTGTTGTACGCCGCCGCGCCGTTGGCCGTGATCGTCCCCGCACCCGCGAGCGAGCCCGCGCGCATGAGGACGATGCCGCCGCCGGCGGCGCCGTTGGAGTTCGGAGCCGTGAAGTCGTTGCCGGTGCCCGCGCCTCCGCCACCGCCGAGGAACACGCGCGCCGCCCGTCGCCGGAAGCGCGACTCCGCCGTACCCTCCGCGGGCCACGTTGGAGTTCCAGCTGTTGCCGCCGAGCCCGCCGGCACCGCCGTTGCCGCCGCCGCCGCCACCCGTGTTCTCGTCGTTGGCGCTCGGCCGTCCGTCGGTGCCGCCGCCGCCGGCGTTGGCCGGCGCGCCGCGCCCGGTGTCGCCGCCCGGGTAGCCGTTGCGAGGTGGTGACGCCGCTGGCGGTGCCCGCGATCGCCCTCGCCCTTCGTGCCGTTGGCGCCGGCACCCGAGGACACCGCGACGTCGGTGTTGGCGAGCCCGGTACCGCCGCTGCGGCGGATGCCGATCGCCGCCGCGGAAGCCGAGACCGTCAACACTCACGGTCCCGTTGAGAGTCAGGGTTCCGGTGGTGTCGAGCGCGAGCACGCCGCCGGCCGAGCCGTTCCAGGCGGCGGCGGTCAGCGTGGAGCTGGTCGTCGCGGTCGTGAACTGCGGGCACCCGCACCACCTGGAAGGTGCGCTGGCCGGTCGTCGCCGTCGCAGCCGCCGGCGTGTAGCGTGTTGAGCAGTCCGGCGCCCGGACCGGTGCCGCTGATCCCCACGCTGCCGGCGACCACACCGGAGGTGGCGAGCACGTACTCGTAGAGCCCCGAGCTGCCCAGGGCGGTGTAGCCGGACGCAGGCGCGCCCCGGCCACCCCGTTACCGTAGGAGTCGGTGTTGGTGCGTTGATGTCGGCGCCCTGCATCTGGATGACGAGGAGCAGATCGCCCGCGGCGATCGGGGTGGCGGCACCGATCGGGGCACCGACGGGGATGCTGGTCGAGCCCGCGGACACCGTGGCTGCGGTGGCGGAGTAGTAGGTGTTCACCACGCCGGTGAGGGTGCCGCCCGCTCCCGAACCGCCGGGAGTGGCGCAGATGCCCGCAGCCGTCACCGGGGCCACGGCGACCAGCGCCGAGCTCGCCACGACGACGGCAGCCGTCACCGACGCGAGCGCGGCGAGACGGCCCCGGGACAACCCCCGTCGACGACGCGTCGACAGCATGCGTGTGAACTCCTTCGATCCTGTCCTGGGAGCCTATGGGCGCCGCGGGCGCAGGCTCCGCAGCGCGCGGCGCTCGTGCCCTGGCGTGTCGCGCCGAGCACGGGCACTGGTTGGCCGGCCGGTGCGTCGCTACCGTGCGTGCATGAGGCGACTCGTCCTGGGGACCGTCCTGATCGCCGCGCTGTCCGTGAGCGCCTGCGGTGCAGGCAGCAGCACCACGTCGGCGGGGTCCGCACCCGCTCCCGCCGGCTCGACGCCGGCGGCGTCCGAGGCGCCCACGACCGGAGACGGCGCGGACGGCTGCTCGAGCCTGACCAAGCAGGAGATCGCGAAGTACGCGCTCTACGCGCAGATCTTCCCGCAGGTGCGCAGCCAGAGCGTCATCGACTCGGTGCGCAACGGCACCATCACGGACTACACGCCCGAGGCCTACGCGGCCACGCTCGCCAAGCTGCAGTTCCTGCGCGGCAAGGGCGTCCCCGGGCTCGGCGACCCCGGGCCGGCCCTGGACTACTACGCGCAGGTCAACGACGCGATGCAGACGCTCCTCGCGCAGCCCGATCCCGTGCCCCAGTCGGCCATCGACGCGTACACCGCCGTCGTCGGCACGATCGGGGAGTCGCTGAGCAAGCAGCTGCCGATCAACGCCGCGCTCTCGGAGCTGTGCCCGGACCTCTTCTGAGCCTTCACGGCAGCGGTCGTCGTACGCCGCCGCGTCAGTGCAGGGTGATGAAGAACTTCATCTCGCGCGCCCACCCGCGGGCGGCGAGCTTCGCGCCGGACGCCGCGTAGCGCTTGCTCGCGCCGACGCCATGGGCCCAGTGCGTGCCCATGCGGTCCGACCAGTCGACGACGCCGTGCAGGCCCTGCGACTGCGCGCGCGCGAGCTGTTCGGTGCGGTCGCGCGGGAGCCCCAGCACACGGAACGACCCGATGGCCGTGCCTCCGACCGTGCGTCCGGTCCAGTCGATGGAGCGCAGGCTCAGTCGGTAGGACTTCAGCAGCACGCCGGGCGCAGGCTCCTCGCGGACCGCCGGGCTCGTGGTGCCGTCGTACGCCGTCGGGACGACCGTGGTCGCTGCCATGGGGCCCACCTCCTCGTCGCAGCCAGGTCTACTCCCCCACGACCCGCGATGCACGGACTTGGACCTACGTCACACTCGCCGGACCAGCCGTCCGCCCGGTTCCCATCCGCCCTCCGGAGGAGGAGACTGGACCTGCGGGCTCAGGCCCGCCTGCCGAGCTCGGGAGGTCGCCATGAAGGCTGCCGTGGGAGATCGGGTGTTCGTCGCCTCCGGGCGACCAGGACATGAGCGCATGGGCCGGATCGTCGAGCTGCGGCACCCGGACGGCACGCCGCCGTACGTCGTGCGCTGGGACGACACCGGCGCCGAGGAGGTCTCGTTCCTCCGCAGCGACAGCCGCATCGAGCGCCCCACGCCCGAGCACGTCTCCGCACCGAAGGCGCCGACCGCGTCGACGCCCCTGCGGGTGCGCAGCTGGACCGTCGACATCGAGGTGCTCGAGGACGGTGTCGCGACCCTCGCCCGGGCAGTGCTGCACGAGGACGAGGTGGCCACCGTCGTGACCGCCGACGGCCACGCGACCAGGAACCCGGACGACGAGGACGTCCCGGAGATCGGTGACGAGCTCGCCGTCGCCCGGGCGCTCGACCAGCTCGCCGGCACGCTCAAGTCGGCGGCGGCACGCCATCTGGCAGCGATGGACGATCCCGGCGCCGTGCTCGTCGACGTGCGTCCGGCGCTCGACCTGCGCTGACCTCGAGGGTCAGGCCGCCGGTCGCTGTGCGTTGCCCGCGGTGTCGAGCAGGCGCGCCGGCAGCGCGGTGACCTCGGCGAGGCCGCGCGACGCGCGGCGCAGCAGGTTGTTCGGCAGCGAGAGCCGGACGACCTTGCCCCACGCGCTCGCCACCTGGCGCGGCATCGAGCCGCTGACGTAGGTCAGCCCGTAGCGCTCGAACAGCTCCTGCACCTTGGGCGCGATCTCCTGGTAGCGGTTGCTCGGCAGGTCCGGGAAGAGGTGGTGCTCGATCTGGAACGACAGGTTGCCGGTCATGAGGTGCAGCAGCGGGCTGCCGTTGATGTTGGCCGAGCCGAGCATCTGGCGCAGGTACCACTCGCCGCGGGTCTCGCCCTCGATCGAGGTCTTCGCGAACGTCTCGACGCCCTCGGGGAAGTGGCCGCACATGATCACCGAGTGCGTCCACACGTTGCGCACGAGGTTGGCGGTCAGGTTCGCGGTGAGCGTCGTGAGCGCCGACGGCCCGGACAGCAGCGGGTGCACGACGTAGTCGCGGGTCGCCTGCCGGCGGATCTTCGCGAGCACCACGCGCGCCTCGGCCCGGAACTGGTCGGCGTCCTTGCGGCCGGCGAGGTACTTGCCGACCTCGAGGTCGTAGGCCGCGATGCCGTACTCGAAGAAGCAGGTGTTGATCGCGTTCCACAGCGGCTGGGCGAGGTAGAACGGCCTTCCAGCGCTGGTCCTCGTCGACGCGCATGATCCCGTAGCCGAGGTCGTTGTCGCGGCCGATGACGTTCGTGTACGTGTGGTGCAGCTCGTTGTGCGAGTGCTTCCACATCGCCGACGGCGAGGCGTTGTCCCACTCCCAGGTGGTGGAGTGGATCGTCGGGTCGCGCATCCAGTCCCACTGGCCGTGCATGACGTTGTGGCCGATCTCCATGTTCTCGAGGATCTTGGCGATCGACAGGCCGGCGGTGCCGAGCAGCCAGGCCGGCGGGAACAGCGAGAACAGCAGCACGCCGCGGCCGCCCATCTCGAGCGCGCGCTGCACGTCGATGACGCGGCGGATGTACGCCGCGTCGCGCTCGCCGCGGCTGGCGAGCACCTGCTCGCGGATCGCGTCGAGCTCGCGCGCCGAGGTTCTCGATGTCCTCGGCGCTGAGGTGGGCGACGGGGCTCGTCGGGCTTGTTCTGGATCGTGGTCATCAGGCGAGGTCCTTCACAGGTCGAGGTCGCAGGCGCCGGCCGCAGCCGAGACGCAGGTCTGGACGAGCACGCCGTCGCCCGGCGCGGCGGTGGTGACGGCGCCGTCGCGCAGGTCGCGCACGGAGCCCTCGCGCAGCGGGACGACGCAGCCGAAGCAGATGCCCATGCGGCACCCGGACGGCATCAGCACGCCGGCGGCCTCGCCGGCGTCGAGCAGCGACGTGCGCGCCGTCGGCGTCGACGTCGGTGCCGCTGCGCGGTGAAGGTGACGGTGCCGCCGTCGCCGGTGGCGCGCAGCACCGGGGCCGGAAGCGCTCGATGTGCAGGCGATCGCGCAGATCCCGCGGTCGGCGCACATGCTCCTCGACCGCGTCGAGCAGACCCGTCGGGACCGCAGGCCCAGGTCTCGCGCTCGGCGAGGTCCGGCACGAGCTCGAGCGAGCTGCGCCGGCGTCGAGCCTGCCGTCGGTCGTCGGTGTGCCGCTCGACCAGCCGGATGCGGCCGCGCGCCGGCGAGCATCCGCAGCTCGCCGCCGAAGATGACGTCGGCCGGCGTCGGCGCCGAGTGCACGACGACGACGTCGTCGAGCTCGTCGAGCGACGCTGCGCAGCATGCCCATGACCGGGGTGATGCCGCTGCCGGCGGTGACGAACAGCGACCTTGGCCGGGCGCGACGTCCGGCAGGACGAAGTCGCCGGCAGGCCTGGTCGAGGTGGACGAGCGGTGCCGACGCGCGCGCGGCGCACGAGGTGGTTGCTGACGACGCCGTCGGGGATGGCCTTGACGGTGATCGCGATGCAGCCGTCGGCGCGGTCGGCGGGCCAGGTGAGCGAGTAGGTGCGCCACTGGCGCACGCCGTCGACGTCGACGCCGAGCCGCACGTACTGGCCCGGGACGGTGCCCGCGCCAGCCGCGCGCCGGGGCGGATCACGACGGTGACGGCGTCGCGGGTCTCGGGCAGCAGCGCGACGATGCGTCCGCGCAGCGTGGAGGTCGACCCGCAGCGGGTCGATGAGGTCGAGGTAGTCCTGCGGCAGGAGCGGCGTCGTGACCAGCGCGGCGAGGTCGCGCACGCGGTCGAGCAGCGTCACCGGCGAGGTGGGGGTCTCAGGTCGTGGTGCCATGCGTCCAGCATCGTTGAGGTCATCGGTCTAAACTCTTGTCCATGACAGGTGAAGCTCAGAGCCCTGATTTGTTCGAACGAGAACAGAATGACGCTCGAGACGGCGCCCCGCGGCCGCGGAGCTCACGCTGGACCCCGCGGTGGCCCAGGCGCTGCGCGAGCGGCTGCCCGAGGTCGCCGCGCGAGACCGTCGCAGCCGTCATCGTGGAGGTGCCCAGCTACGCCGGCGCCCTCGCGGGCGACCTCGGCGAGAACATCACCGGCGCGGTGCAGATCGCGCTCGGCGGGTTCCTCAAGCTCGCCACCCGCTCGGTCGGCACCGACCCGGGCACGCCGCTCGCGCCCGCGCTCGAGGCGGCGTACGCGCTCGGTCGCGGCGAGGCGCGCAGCGGTCGCAGCATGGACGCGCTGCTCGCCGCCTACCGCGTCGGCGCGCGCGTGGCGTGGCGCGAGATGTCGACCGTCGCCGCCGGCGCGGGCATGCCGGCGCAGACCGTCGCGCAGTTCGCCGAGCTCGTGTTCGCCTACATCGACGAGCTGTCCGGCTGCGAGCGTCTCCGGCCACACCGACGAGCTCGCGACGACGGGTCGCGTGCGCGAGCGCTACCTCGAGCGGCTCACCCAGCTGCTGCTCGTCCGGCGCGTCCGACGAGGTGCTGCTCGCCGCCGCCGCACGCGCCGACTGGACGCCGCCCGCGACGCTGACCGCGGTGCTGCTGCCCGGCCGGCCAGGTGCACGGCCTGCTCTCCGCGCTGCCGGACGGCACGGTGCTCTCGCGCTCGGAGCTGCCCGGCCTCGACGAGTCCGCCGACCTCGTGCTGCTGCTCGTCCCCGACTCCGCCGCGCCGCGCCGCGCGCGGCTGCTGCGCGCTCTCGGCGGGCGCGACGCCGTCGTCGGACCGTCGCGCCCGTGGACGCGGGTGGCCGCGTCGTACGACCGGGCGCTGCGCACCCGCGCGCTCGGGCCTCGCGGCCGGAGTGCGTCGACACCGACGACCACCTCGCCGCCCTCGTGCTCGACGCCGACCGCGCCGCGCACGCCGACCTGCGGGCGCGCGTGCTCGCGCCGATGGCCGAGCTCCGTCCGGCGACCGCCGAGCGGCTCGAGGAGACGCTGCGGTCGTGGCTGCTGCACCAGGGCCGGCGCGAGGACGTCGCCGCCGAGCTGTTCGTGCACGCGCAGACGGTGCGCTACCGGATGGGCCAGCTCCGCGAGCTGTACGGCGACACCCTCGACGACCCGGACGTCGTCCGCGACCTCGTCATCGCCCTCGCCCGCGCCCCCGAGAGCGCGCGCTAGCGAGACGTGGGGTCCGAGTCCGCACGACGGGAATCGAGTCGAGGGCGGCGCGAGACGCTCGCCGAGCGCGAGCGCGGCCCCCTCGCGCTGGTACGCGGCGAGACACTCGATCCGGTGGTGGGTGCCGTCGCGCACGGACCAGCGTGAGGGGCCCACCCGAGTCCGTCACGGTCGGTCTTCAGGTCCTGCAGGTCTCGGCGGGCCACCCGCCGCGTGCCGAGTTCATGGCCGACGTCGATCCGGTCGGCGGTCACCACGACAACGAGCACGTGCGCGGTTGACACGATCACTGGTGTCCGGCGGCGGCGATCCCCAGCGAGGAACCAGTCGCAGCCATCCGTCCGTGCTCCCGAGCCCGTACGACGGCAGCGACGAGCACCACTGGTCGCGAGAACCACCGTCATGCACGTGAGGACGTCGCCGTCGGCGGCACGACGCAGGCGGCACCGGTCCGCATCGACGCCGCGTGGTCACGGGCCCGAGCCGATGGACCTCGTCCGGCGGCCACTCCGAGCGCCACTGATGGCCCGCAGCGAGCGAAGCGCGTGCGCGGACCAGCGGTGCGCGACCTCGAGCGCACGTGCCGCGGACGGTGGTACGGGAGCCCAGCGCCGAGCGTGCCCAGTCCCGTCGGAGCTCTACGGACCGCACTACCCGCAGCGCGATGACTCAGTGAGCCCGCCCGAGCGAGGCGGCCCGACATCCGGCGCGCGCACGCCGCGCAGGCCTGCGCGACCTGCCCGGCCTGCTCCGGGTGCCATCCGCGCAGCCGCTGGGCAGCGCAGCATCGCGCTGCCACCGTCGAGCGCTGCCGCAGGCGTGCCAGCGTCTGTCCTCGCGGACGAGCTCGCCTGGTCCGGGGACGCTTCACGGCTGATCGCCGACGCGCTGCGCACCGAGGAACGTCGGCACGTCGACGCGACCGCCCGCGGCACCGCGCATCGACCGGCCGGCTGGCCGGCCGAGTCCTCGGCGGAGCGGGTCGTCGACCGACGCGCTGATGCTGACCGGTTCGGATCTCCGACGTCGCGAACCTCGACGCGGGACTCCACGTCCACGCCAGGCGACCCGCGCCGACCTTCGGCGATGGCGGCGTCCGCATCGACCCGCTCGGACCCACGACTTGAGCGTCGTCGAGCACCGCTCGCCCTGGACGACAGGCGCATCCGGTCGATCGACGCGGCGCGGAGATCCGCGCCCGACGGTTCGCGCGCGACCGCGCTCGAGCAGATGCTCGCGACCACGCTCGACCGATCGACCGGACGCATCGGACTCCCG
Organism: uncultured Actinomycetota bacterium; assembly: GCA_963827145.1. Classification (GTDB taxonomy): domain Bacteria; phylum Actinomycetota; class Actinomycetes; order S36-B12; family CAIYMF01; genus Longivirga. The sequence goes on from CAWGZO010000001.1 coordinate 196,217, forward strand.
ACCGATCCAGCAGAGCCGAGCCGCGCCGCGCCATCGCCGAGCCTACGCGACCTGCCTCCGCCGACGGGCACGACGCCGGGTCGGCGTCGGCCGACGAGCGCGAGGGAGGCTGGAGGCATACCAGGTATGACCGTGTCTGGCACAGGCCAGTCTAGAACCGAGACTTCTCGCGACCACAGGGGGTTACAAGATTCCGTACGCCCGCGTGACCCGGCGCCGCGGCTCACCGGGCGAGGTAGACCGAGTTCGTGGCGTCGCGGCCCTGCAGCGGGTTGTCGAACGCTCACGACCTCGCAGCTCGACGTCGGCGAACGCGGTGCGCAGCAGCGCGAGGTAGTCGTCGTCGGGCGGGTCGTTCGACCACAGCGTGAAGACCCCGCCGGGCCGCAGCCGCCCGGCCAGCCGGCGTACGCCGTCCTCGGAGTAGAACGACGCGTGGCTCGGGTGCAGGAGGTGCCGCGGCGAGTGGTCGATGTCGACGACGACGGCGTCGAACAGTCGCCCGGGCTGCGATGTCGTCCCAGCCGTCGGCGGCCGACAGGGCGAAGAAGTCGCCGTGCACGAGCCGGCACCGCGGCGTCGCTCGACGACGAGACGCTCACCGGCACGAGGCCGCGCTCGTGCCAGCCGATGACGGCCTCGAGCGCGTCGACCACGACCAGCGAGCGCACGCGCGGGTCGTCGAGCACCGTCTGCGCGGTGTAGCCGAGCCCGAGCCCGCCGACGACGACGTCGAGCTCGCGGTCGGGCAGGGCGGCCAGCGCGATGCGCGCCACCTCGACCTCGGCGACGGTGAACCGGCTCGACATGAGGTACTCGTCGCCGAGCTTCACCTCGTAGACGTCGCCGCCGGTGGTCGGGTCGAGGCGTCGCCACAACGTCACGTCGCCCATCGGGGTCGGGCTGACGTCGAGCACCTCGAACCGTGCGCTCACCGCGCTCACCGCTCCCGCGTCAGAGGGCGTGGACGAGCGGCCCCGCGCCGACAGTACTCAGACCCTCCGGACGGAACCGTGAGATGGTGCGACGTGACACAACGGCGGCTCACGGTCGGGTGCGACTTCACCTACGAGGCCGCCATCGCGACACCGGCCGTCTTCCAGGTGCAGCCGCGAGGCCTCCGACCTCGTGCGTCGTGCAGTCCGAGAGCTGGTCGTCCACGCCGCCGATGGCGCTGCGCAGCTATCGCGACCTCTACGGCAACCCGTGCACCCGTGTCGTGCTGCCGGCGGGCGTCTCGAGCTTCCGCTACACCGCGGACGTCGTCGTCCCCGACGCGGTCGAGGAGACGGACGTCGACGCGCGTGAGAACGCGCCCGACGACCTGCCGGACGACACGCTGCGTCTACACGCTGCCCAGCCGCTACTGCCTGCCCGACGTGCTCGGCGGCGAGGCGTGGACCCTGTTCGGCGCCATGCCGCCCGGCTACCGGCGCGTGCAGGCGATCTGCGACCACGTGAACTCGCACCTCACCTTCGCCTACGGCAGCTCGAACCCGTGGTCGACCGCGGCCGACGTGAACGGCACGCGGTTCGGCGTCTGCCGCGACTTCACGCACCTGGCCATCTCGTTCTGCCGCGCGCTCAACATCCCGGCCCGCTACGTGTTCGGCTACCTGCCCGACCTCGACATCCCCGACGACGGCGCCGAGATGGACTTCGCCGCGTGGATGGAGGTGTGGCTCGGCGACCGCTGGTGGACCTTCGACCCGCGCAACAACGTCGGCCGCAAGGGACGCGTCGTGATCGGGCGCGGACGCGACGCCGCCGACGTCGCGATGGCCACCACGTTCGGCGGGCCGTGGCTGCGGTCGATGACCGTGCACGCCGCGGAGCGCGCGCCCTCCTAGGCTGACGACCGTGCCGAACCCCGCCCCCACCAGCGTGCGCGCCGACGCCTGGACGTGGGCCGTGCGCCTCTACGCCACGCGAAGCGCTGCGAGCGCCGCCTGCAAGGCCGGGCACGTCAAGGTCAACGGCGCCAGCGCCAAGCCGGCACAGCCGGTCAAGCCGGGCGACACGGTGCGCGCGCTCACGCCCGGCGGCGAGCGCATCGTCGTGGTCACCGGGCTCATCGAGAAGCGCACCAGCGCGGCCATCGCCGTCCAGCAGTACGACGACCTCACTCCCCCGCCGCCGCCGAAGGAGGAGCGGCCCGCCACGATCGTCCGCGAGCGAGGCGCCGGGCGTCCGACGAAGCGCGACCGCCGCCTCACCGAGAAGCTCCGCGGGCACTGAGCAGGCGCGCGCCGGCGCCCCGAGGGACGCCGGCGCACGCTGCCGTCAGGACCCGACGGGCACGGACTCCTCCCGCTTCGGGTCGGCGCCGTCGAGCTCGACCTTCGGGAGGATGCGGTCGAGCCAGCGCGGCAGCCACCAGTTGGCGTCGCCGAGCAGCGTCATCGTCGCGGGGACGAGCACCATGCGCACGAGCGTGGCGTCGATGAGGATCGCGGTCGCCAGCCCGAGGCCGAACATCTTCGTGGCCGGGTCCTCGCCCGCGACGAACGCGAGGAAGACGGCGATCATGATCAGCGCCGCAGACGTGATGACCCGTGCGGTGCTCGAGATGCCCTCGCACGACCGACGCCCGGTTGTCGCCGGTCGCGGCGTACTCCTCACGGACCCGCGAGAGCAGGAACACCTCGTAGTCCATCGAGAGGCCGAACAGGATGGCGAACATGAACATCGGGATGAACGACACGATCGGCACCGTCGCGGTGAGGCCGATGAGCCCGGCTCCCCAGCCCCACTGGAACACCATCACCATGACGCCGTACGCCGCACCGATGCTGAGCAGGTTGAGCGCGACCGCCTTGAGCGGAACGAGGATCGAGCGGAAGACCAGCATCAGCAGCAGGAACGACATCGCGAGCACCGCGCCGACGAACCACGGGAGCCGCTCGTTGACCCGGATCCCGACATCGGCGAAGTTCACCATCTGACCGCCGACGAACGCCTGTGCAGGGCTCCCCTGCAGCGCCGCCGGGATGACCTCGGCGCGCAGCCGCTCCACGGTGTCGCGCGTCGCCTCGTCCTGCGGGCCGGTGGTCGGGAACGCGACGACGGTGACGACGCCGGTGGGCGACGCGGGCGACGGCTCCGCCACCGACGCGACCCCTCGGTCGCGGCGCAGCGCGTCGACGAGGCGCGGCACCGCGCTGGTGTCCGACGCCGTGTCGATCGCGACCACGAAGGGTCCGTTGCGTCCCGGACCGAACCCCTGCGCCACCAGGTCGTACGCCTGACGCTCCGTCCGGCTCGTCGGCAGCGTGCCGTCGTCGGGGATCCCCGGGCGCAGCGAGAGCATCGGCGCGGCGAGGGCGACGAGCAGCGCGACGACGGCGATCCCGTAGGCCCACGAGAAGCGCGTGACGTGGGTGATCCAGCGCGACCAGCGGACGCTGTCCTCGTGACCGCTGCGCCGGAACCCGAAGCGCGTGATGGCATGGCCGGACAGGCCGAGCAGCGCCGGCAGCAGCGTGACGGACACCGCCACCATGACGGCCACCATGAGCGCGAGCGCGATGCCGCCCGCGGTCATGAACGGCACGCCCGCGACGGCGAGGCCGAGCACCGACACCACGACGATGCCGCCCGCGAACACCACCGGCTGACCGGCGGTCGCGAGGGCGCGTGCCGCCGACTCGGGCACCGTCTCGCCCTCGGCGAGGTAGTGCCGGTGCCGCGAGATGATGAACAGCGCGTAGTCGATACCGACTCCGAGCCCGACCATCGCGCCCAGCACCGGCGCCCAGTTGGGCACGTCCATGAACCGGGCCAGCAGGGTCATGAGGCTCGTGCCGACGACGAGGCCGACCACCGCGGTGCCCAGCGGGATCACCGTCGCGATGAGCGACCCGAAGGCGACGAACAGGATCACGGCCGCGACGAGCAGGCCGATGAGCTCGCCGACGTTGGCCGGCGAGGTCTCGAACGCGAAGAACAGGTCGCCGCCCGCCTCGACGCGGACGGGCGATGCAGGATCGGCGTCGAGCTCGGCGAGCAGCGCCTTCAGCGCCGCGAAGTCGGCAGGCGACAGCTGGTCGATGGTGGCGTACTGCAGCCGCACCAGTGCCACGCGGCCGTCCGGGCTCACCACGCCGCTGCTCCGCAGGGTCGTCGCCCCCGGCGTCGAGCGCACCGGCCGGGTCGGTCGTCGACAGCACGTTCGGCAGCGCCGCCAGCCGCCCCTGGATCGCGGCGAGGCGCGCGAGCGCGGCGTCGTCGTCGGTGAACGTCGACGTGCCGTCCACGGGGGTGACGACGACCTGGGCGCTCATGCCGGCCTCGCCCGTGCCGGCCGCCGCGATGAGGTCGTTGGCCTTCTGCGAGTCCAGTCCCGGCACGCGGAACGAGTCCTCGTAGTCGCGGCCGAAGGCGCTCGAGGATCCGACGACCACGAGCGCGAGGACGATCCAGGCGCCGATCACCACCCACGGGCGTCGTGCGCTGACCCGGCCCAGCCGGTACAAGCCTTGCGAGAGCATCTGAGTCCTCCGAACGACGGCGCCGACGGTTCGTCGGCGAGCTCGTCGATCGTCGCGAGCGAGGGATCAGCGTCGGATCGGCCGCGGAGCACGGTCCTTCCCCGGCCGATGGATCGGCGCGGCTCTGGTTCTTTCGGCCGATACGCAGCAGCACCCGGTCCCTAGGCTGGTGGCGTGATCACCGACGTCGCCCGCAGCCTGTGGGCCGAGCCTCGCGCCGCCGACCCGCCGGTGCGCGTCTGGCGCGACCGGGTGCTGCTCGCGCTCGTGGCGATCGCGTACGTCATCGAGGTCTTCCTCCGGCCGGACGCCCCGTGGCGACCGGTGGGTCTGCTCGAGGTGCTGGTGCTGGCTTACGCGCTGTGGCACAGGCGCACGCAGCCGCTGGCGATGGTGGCACTCGGGTTCGGCGTCACCATCGCGGTCGACACCGTCGCGCTCGTCGCCGGGGTCACCGGATCCGTGAGCCCGTACGCGATGGGCTTCCTGCTCGTGCTGGTCTACGCGCTCTACCGATGGGGCTCCGGGCGCGAGGTGGCGTGGGGCTCGCTCATCGCGCTCACCGCGGCGACGGTGGGGCTGATCCGCGACCACACGAGCATCGGCGACTCCCTGCTCGGCTTCCTCGTGCTCACCATCCCCGCCGCCATCGGCGCGACGGTGCGCTTCTGGTCGACGACGAGGGCGCGCGAGATCGACCAGGCGCGTCTGCTCGAGCGGGAGCAGCTCGCACGCGAGCTGCACGACACCGTGGCGCACCACGTCTCGGCGATGGTGATCCGCGCCCAGGCAGGTCGCGTCGTCGGCGGCGACCTCGCCCGAGGCCGCGGTCGAGGCACTGGCGATCATCGAGACCGAGGGCTCGCGCACGCTCGCCGAGATGCGCTCGATGGTCGGCGCTCTGCGCCAGGGCGACGACGTCGAGCTCGCGCCCCAGGCAGGCCTCGACGCGCTGCCCGGCCTCGCGCGCGCGGACGGCGGAAGCCGCGTCGAGGTACGCACGTCCGGCGACCTCGACGGGCTCGGCGCCGCCGTCGAGTCGGCGGTCTACCGGATCGCGCAGGAGGGCGTCACCAACGCCTTGCGCCACTCGCGCCGCGCGGAGCGCATCCTCGTGCAGGTCGTGGGCGGCCCTGACGGCGTCGACCTGAGCATCGTCGACGACGGCGAGCCGGTGCTCGGCCGGCCGTTCGTACGACGGCTTCGGCATCGTCGGCATGACCGAGCGGGCGGCGCTGCTCGGCGGGACGCTCACCGCCGGCCCCGGCCCCGAGCGCGGCTGGGTCGTGCGCGCGCACCTGCCTCGGACAGGCTCTGCCGCATGACGATCCGCGTGCTGGTCGCCGACGACCAGGAGCTCGTGCGCACCGGCCTGCGCATGATCCTCGACGCCCAGCCGGGCATCGAGGTGGTCGGCGAGGCCGCCGACGGCCGTGCCGCGGTCGCGCTCGCGCAGCAGCTGCGCCCGGACGTGTGCCTGTTCGACATCCGCATGCCCGAGCTCAACGGCCTCGAGGCGACGCGGCTGCTCGCCGGGCCCGACGTCGAGGACCCGATGGCCGTCGTCGTCATCACCACGTTCGACCTCGACGAGTACGTCCACGAGGCGCTGAAGGCGGGAGCGCGCGGCTTCCTGCTCAAGGACGCCGGCCCGGAGCTGCTCGGTCAGGCGGTGCGCGCGGCGGCCAACGGCGAGGCGCTCATCGCCCCCAACATCACCGTGCGGCTGCTGGCGGCGTTCGCGGACGCGCCGACCAGCGCCCCGCCGGCGCAACCGGTCGAGCCGCTGACGCCGCGTGAGGAGGAGGTGCTGCTCACCGTCGCACGCGGGCTCACCAACGCCGAGATCGCCGAGGAGCTGCACATCAGCCTGAGCACGACCAAGACGCATCTCACGAGCCTCATGCAGAAGCTCGGTGCGCGGAACCGCGTCGAGATCGCGCTGTGGGCCTACGAGACCAAGCGCCTCACGGTCTGACCAGGTCGCGCGGCGTCAGTCGCCGGTGGCGTCGGAGTCGGCCAGCTCCACGCGTCCGTCCGGGTGCACGACGGCCGCGGAGCCGCCGCGCCGGCCGTCGCCGACCGCGGTGATCGCGCCGGCGGCGTCCCGGCGTACTGCGTGCACTCCCCCGAAGTAGACGTTGCGCGTGGGCCACTGCTCGGGCGGCGGCCAGCCGCGCTCGGCGGCGAGCACGGTGAGCGCCTCGAGGTCGACGGCGTCGAGCCCTGGCTCGACGTGCACCTGGTGGTCGCTGCCGACATGCACGCGCGGCGCAGCGATGGCGTCGTCGAGGCGCGCAGCCTCGTCGACGAGGCGGGCGACGACACCGAGCGTGGCCGACCGGATGCGCTCGCTCCCGCCTGTGCCGAGGACCGTACGGGCTCCGTCCGGCTCCAGGATGAGGGTCGGCGCCATCATCGAGCCCATGCGCGCGCCGGGCGCCAACGGCTCCCCCGGCTGCAGGTCCTCCTCGCCGAGCATGTTGTTGAGCGCGACGCCCCACCCCGGCACGACCGTGCCCGACCCCGAGCCGTTCGACGTGGTCAGCGCCGCAGCGGTGCCGTCGGCGTCGACGACCGACACGTGCGTCGTGCCCGTCGGCACCTGTCCGGGCGCGCGGTGCGCGAGCACGGCGTCTGCCTGCGCCGCTGCCGCGGCAGCCCAGTCGACCAGTCGAGATCCCTGTGACGGCAAGGCGATCCGGCCGAGCGCGTCGAGCACGATGGCACCGCCTGCGGCCGGTGGCGGGTTCGTCAGAACACGAGCCGCACCTCGCTCCGTCGTGCGCGGCTCGCGCAGCAGCGGCTCGAACTCGGCGAGGTCGCGGGCGGTGAGCAGACCACCGCAGGCCACGGAGGCCGCGAGCAGGGGGTCGGCGTACGACGCGTCGGTCTGGCCCTGCAGGGAGCCGGCGCCGAGGGCATCGAGCAGGTCGGCGTACGCCGCGTTCACGTAGCGACCGGTCTGCTCGACCTCGAGGAACTGCGCGCGGCTCTCGTCGGTGAGCAGCAGCAGCTCCGCGACGAGGGTGACGAAGCGACGCTGCACCGAGGAGAGCTGAACGCCGTGGCGCGCGAGCGCGGCGGCCGGCGCGACGACGTCGGCGAGGTCGAGACGCCCCCATCGCCGGTGCGCGTCCAGATAGCCGGCGAGGTTGCCGGGAACAGCGACGGTGCCCCACCCGCCGTGGAAGATCTGCTCGCTCGCGGTGGCCGCCGGCCCCGCCTTCGCGAAGTCGACCACGACGGTGCTCACCTGCGGCTGCGCGTCCGCACCGTCGAGACCGGGGACGGCGACGAAGAAGTCGAGCACCTCCGGCTCGCCGTTCGCGGGTGCGTGCAGCAGGAAGCCGCCGCCGCCGAGGCTGGAGAGCACCGGCTCGGTGACCGCGGAGGCGAAGCTCGCGGCGAGCGCGGCGTCGACGGCCGAGCCCCCGGCCGCGAGGATCTCGACGCCGGCGCGCACCGCACCGACGGAGCCGGCTGCGATCCCTGCCGAGCCCGCGGGTCCGCGGACGACGGCGTTGGCTGGCACGCTCGCATGCTAGTGCGGGCGCCCTGCTCACTCGCGGCCGCGGCGGCCCCGTCGCGGCGGACCCGGCTGCGAGCCTCCGATACCGGCGATGAGCAGACCGAGCGCGCGCTCGTACTGCTCCGGGCTGCCGTAGTCGGCCATCGGCACGACGACGGCCGCAGTGAACGGGAACGCGTCGGCAGGGAGCGCGCCGAGGAGCGGCGCGATGTCGGGCGCCCGCTCGGCTACCGGCTGCGCCGGGTCGCGCGCGACGGCGAACGCCGACCAGCCGTAGTTCAGCGCGATCAGCGCACTGAACGTCGCGACCGCGTCGGCGCCGCCGATCCCACCGCGGTGCAGGATCGACAGCGCGCTCTCGCCGATGGCGACGGCGTTGAGCCCCGGGGTGGGGTGGCTGAAGAGCACGGTGACGGCCCACGGGTGCTGGGCGAGCAGTCGGCCGTGCGCCCGTGTGAACGCAGCGAGGTCGGCGAGCCAGTCGTCGGTCTCGGGACCGGGGTCGAACCGGCCGAGCACCCGGTCGAGCAGCGCGTCGACCAGCTCGTCCTTGGTGGCGAAGTAGCGGTAGAGCGCCATCGGCGAGGCGCTCAGCTCCGCGGCGACGGCCCTGATGGTGAGCTCGTCCAGGCCGTGGGCGGCCACCTGCTCCGCGGCGTCGAGGATCGCGTCTGCGGTGAGCGAGTTGCGCGGTCGGCGGCCCGACGAAGGGCCCGCGGCGGTCGTCCTGGGCGGCGTTGACGGCGTCATGCGTACACTGTACGTTATCTCCATAGCGTACGCCGTACGCTAACGATTCCTGGAGAACCCGATGACCTCGACCCGCCCGCTCGTGCGCTGGCTCCCCACCTTCCTGGCCTTCCCGCTCGGCGGCCTGCTCACCATCTCGACCGTCGGATCGCTCACGTCCCCAGGCTCGGGCCTGGTCGGCGGCGCCCTCGCCGGCGCAGTGCTCGGCGGCGCGCAGTGGCTCGCCCTGCGCACCTCCGGAGTGGGTCGCGCGTGGTGGGTCGCGACCGTCGTCGCTGCCGCGATCGGCACCGCGCTCGGCGTCCTGCTCACCGACGCGGGCACCACCACCGGCGCCCTCGTGCTGCGCGGCGTGGTCACCGGTGCCGCGATCGGGCTCGGCCAGGGCCTCGTCGTACGCCGCTCCGCCCTGCGCGTCGCCGCCTGGACCGCCGTCACGTCGGCGGCCTGGGGCCTCGGCTGGCTCGCCACCTCTGCGGTCATCGTCGACGCCGACCGCGGCTTCGTCGTCTTCGGCGCGAGCGGCGCGCTGCTGGCCACTCTCATCACCGGGGTCGCGCTGCCCCTCCTGCTGCGTCGACGCTCGAGCGATGCCGTCGCGACCGTCGAGCTCGTCGGCGCCGCGGCAGCCCGATGAGCGCCACCGTCGTCGCGGCAGTGCTGCTCGTCGCGCTGCCCATCGCCTTCAACGTCGCGTTCGCCGCGCTCGCGTCGAGCTTCGACTACCCCGACGTGCTGCGCCGTCCGACCGCCGAGGTGCTCGCGATGTTCCGCGAGGGCGGCGACCGGCTCGTCACCCTGTGGTGGGGGTTCGCCCTGACCGCGGTGCTGCTCGCACCGCTGGCGGTGCTCGTGTCCGCGGCCATGGCCGGTGCGGACCCGACCGTGCTGGGGCTGGCCACCACCGTGGGTGTGCTCGCTGCCGTCGTGCAGTTCCTCGGCCTCGTGCGCTGGCCGTTCCTCGTGCCGTACCTCGCGCGCGCGGTCTCCGACGCCGACGACGGCACGCCGGCGGGAGTGGCACGGCGAGAAGCGGTCGAGGTCGTGTTCCAGTCGTTCAACCGCTACCTCGGCGTCGCCGTCGGCGAGCACCTGGGCTACCTGTTCACCGGCGCGTGGAGCGTCCTGGTGGGCGTCGCATCGCTGCAGTCCGGCGCGGTGCCGGCATGGATCGGCGTCGTCGGCATCGTCATCGGCGCGCTGCTCGCACTGTGCTCGCTGGAGTTCGTCGGGCCTTTCGAGCGCGAGGGCTGGTCGCTGGCCGCGACCCTCACCCCGATCGTCTATGTCGCGTGGTCGCTGTGGCTCGTCGCGACCGGCGTCGCGCTGCTGCTCTGACGCGGCGGCGTACGCCGTCTGCTCAGCGGACGATCGGCCAGTCGTCGCCGGCTGCGAGCCGCAGCTCGAGCAGCGTCGCCAGCGCGACGGACTCGCCGTCGCGGCCGCCGATGCCGGCCTGCATCCGCGGCTCGTCGGGCACGAGCGTGACGCCCCGGAAACGCGAGCGCAGGCTGCGCGGGGCCGAGAGCACGTACATCTCGCCGTCGTCGGCGACGCCCAGCGAGCCGTCGCGGCGCAGGTACCAGCCGACCAGGCCGCTGCGGTAGGTGTCGGACGAGTCGCCCGCGCGCACCAGCAGCGGGCAGGTCTCGAGCCCACGGCGCCGGGCCTCGGCGACGAACTCCGCGACGAGCACCCGCGCCCGGCCCACGTCCTCGGCCCGCGCCCGGGCCGCGAGCTCGGCCTTCGCCTCGACCGCCGCCCGGCGCTGCTCGCTCCAGTCGTCCGCCACGGCGACCATCCTGCCGTCCTTCACCCGTTGGTTGACATCTCGCGCGACTCGCGTAACCTACAACCTTATGGTTGTAGATCAGCTGAGCGACGCGGAGGTCGACCGCCTCTTCCACGCGCTCGCCGACGCGACGCGGCGCGACATCGTGCGGCGCACGATCACCGGCGAGCACTCGGTCTCCGAGCTCGCGCGGCGCTACCCGATGAGCGTCACCGCCGTGCAGAAGCACGTCGCCGTGCTCGAGGAGGCGGGGCTCGTGGTCAAGCGCAAGCAAGGACGCGAGCAGCGGGTGGTCGGCCGGCAGGAGGCCATCGCCCGTGCGCAGCGGCTGCTCGACGAGTTCGAGCAGCTGTGGCGGGCGAGGTTGGCACGTATCGACGAGATCCTGGACGAGGACACACGAGGAGGAACGGCATGAGCATCACGAGCATCGACAAGGACCCGGAGCGGTTCACCATGACCATCACCGCCGAGTTCGCGGTCGGCGGCGAGCGCGCCTGGCAGCTGTGGGGCGACCCGCGCCAGCTCGAGCGCTGGTGGGGGCCGCCGACGTACCCGGCGACCGTGCACGAGCACGACCTGCAGACCGGCGGCCGCGTCGTCTACTCGATGACGGGGCCGGAGGGCGACACGCACTTCGGCTACTGGGAGGTGCTCGAGGCCGACGCCCCGCGGCGCCTGCGCGTGCAGGACGGCTTCGCCGACGAGTCCGGCACACCCAACGACGAGCTGCCCCGCACCCTCATGCAGGTCGACATCGCCGAGGAGTCACCCGGCGGTGTCGTGGTCACCATCGCCTCGCAGTTCCCGTCCCTCGAGGCCATGGAGCAGATGATCTCCATGGGCATGGAGGAGGGTCTGCGCGAGGCGATGGGGCAGATCGACGCCATCCTCGCGAGCACGCCGGCGGCCTGAGGCTGCTACGCCGACCTCGCGCCGGCCCTGCGCTGCTCTCAGGAGCGGCGCGGGGCGGCGGCGAGGTAGTCGGCCGTCATCTCCGGCGTCATGAGCTCGAGCATCACCCGGTTCTCGAGCCACAGCTCGATGACGTCGTGCGGCCCGCGCGAGCAGCGCTCGGCCCGCCACCCCTCGCGCTCGCCGATGGCCACGATCTGCTCGGCCGTCAGGTCGACCGACACCGTCGCGTGGGTGGCCGTGAACCCGGACGCCGACGGGTCGTGGCGGAACAGCGCCTGGCCGGCACCGTCGGGCGGGTAGAGCTCGGTGCCGACCGGGTAGACCTCGATCGCGGCGCCCACCTCGTCGGCGGCCCACGCGATCCACGAGTCGCGGTAGGGGCCGAAGCCGGTCAGCACGCCGCCGAGGATCTCGACGAGCACCTCGGCCACGTGGCGCGTGTCGGTCGCGGGGATGGAGATGTGGTGGATCACGGGCTCACCCTCCCAGAGCGGCCGAGACGACCGCCCGCGCCTCGGCCTGCACCTCGGCGAGGTGCTCGGGGCCGCGGAAGGACTCGGCGTAGAGCTTGTAGACGTCCTCGGTGCCGGAGGGGCGCGCGGCGAACCACGCGTTCTCGGTCACGACCTTGAGCCCGCCGAGCGGTGCCCCGTTGCCGGGCGCCGATGTGAGCGTGGCCGTGATCGGCTCCCCCGCAAGGGATGTCGCGCTCACCTGCTCCGGGGAGAGCTTGGCGAGGACCGCCTTCTGCTCGCGTGTCGCCGGCGAGTCGATGCGGGCGTACGCCGGTGCGCCGTACTGCTCGGTGAGCCCGCGGTAGAGCTGCGACGGGGAGCTGCCGGTCACCGCGGAGATCTCCGAGGCGAGCAGGCACAGGATGATGCCGTCCTTGTCGGTGGTCCACACCGAGCCGTCACGCTGCAGGAAGCTCGCGCCGGCGCTCTCCTCGCCGCCGAAGGCGACCGAGCCGTCGAGCAGCCCGGGCACGAACCACTTGAAGCCGACGGGCACCTCGAGCAGCCGTCGGCCGAGCCCGGCGACGACGCGGTCGATCATCGACGAGCTCACCAGCGTCTTGCCGACGGCTGCGTCCGGGCTCCAGCCGTCGCGGTGCGAGTAGAGGTAGCTGATCGCCACCGCCAGGAAGTGGTTGGGGTTCATCAGTCCGCCGTCGGGCGTGACGATCCCGTGCCGGTCGGAGTCCGTGTCGTTGCCGGTGGCGATGTCGAAGTCGGCCTGCCGCGCGATGAGGCCGGCCATGGCGTACGGCGACGAGCAGTCCATCCGGATCTTGCCGTCCCAGTCGAGCGACATGAAGCGGAACGTCGCGTCGACGTCGGGGTTCACGACGGTCAGGTCGAGGCCGTAGCGCTCGCCGATCGCGCCCCAGTAGCCGACGCTCGCGCCACCGAGCGGGTCGGCACCGATGCGGACGCCCGCGCTGCGGATCGCGTCCAGGTCGACGACCGAGCCCAACGACCCGACGTACTCGTCGAGGAAGTCGTAGGTGCCCGGCGAGGCGCTCGCGAGCGACACCCGCTTCACTCCGGCGAGACCGGCGCGCAGCAGCTCGTTGGCGCGGTCCTGGATCCAGCCGGTGATGTCGGTGCCGGCCGGGCCGCCGTCCGGCGGGTTGTACTTGAAGCCGCCGTCCGAGGGCGGGTTGTGCGACGGCGTCACGCAGATGCCGTCGGCGCGCGCCCCGCCGGCGTTGGCGACGAGGATCGCGCGCGAGACGGACGGAGTGGGCGTGTAGCCGCCGCGCGAGTCGACGAGCACCTCGACGCCGTTGGCCAGCAGCACCTCGAGCGCGCTGACAGTGGCCGGCTCCGAGAGCGCGTGCGTGTCGGCGCCCAGGAACAGCGGCCCGTCGATCCCCTGGGCCGCGCGGTACTCGCAGATCGCCTGGCTCGTGGCGAGGATGTGGTCCTCGTTGAAGCTCGCGCTGAACGCCGACCCGCGGTGCCCGCTCGTCCCGAAGGCCACGCGCTGCCCGGGGTCGTCCGGGTCGGGGTGCACCGTGAAGTACGCCGTCACCAGCTTCGCGACGTCGACGAGGTCGGCCGAGGTTGCCGGCTGCCCGGCCCGGGGATCGCTCATGCCGCCGATCCTGGCAGGCGCGCGCGGACAGCGCGACGGATCAGGACACCGGGGCCGCAGGCTCGGACGGGATGAGCTTCTTCATCTGCTTCTGCACCATGACGATCGCGCGGCGCGGTGCCACGCGGATCGCCAGGCTCATGAGTCGCGCGTCCTTGCCCACGTAGATGTGCAGCTTGTCGCGCTCGATGCCCTCGATCATGATGCGCGCGGCATCCTCGGGCGAGGTCATCGGTATCGACGACGAGCCCGCGTCGACGGCGCCCATCGAGACCCCGGAGTTCTCCGAGATCGAGGTCGACACGGCGCCCGGCATGATCACCGAGACGCGTACCTGCGAGTCGAGCAGCTCGGCGTACAGGCCCTCGGTGAGCAGCTTCACCGCCGCCTTGCTCGCGCCGTAGACGGTCTGGCCCGGGAACGGGAAGAACCCGCCCATGCTCGACACGTTCGCGATGTGCGCCTCAGGACGCTCGAGAAGAGCGGGCAGGAACGCCTTGACCATGTTCAGCGTGCCCATGAGGTTGACGTCGAGCACCCGCTCGATGGCGGAGCGGTCGAGCACCGCGACGGGGACGAACGGCTGGATGATGCCGGCGTTGTTGAGGATCCCGTCCACCGTGCCGTGCGCGGCGACGACCTGCTCGGGCAGCGCGTCGACGGCGTCGCGGTCGGTGATGTCGACGACGTGCGTGGAGAGCCGGTCGCCTGCCGCCGCCAGCGCGGCCGTCTCGACCAGCCCCTCGGGACGAACGTCGACCGCGGCCACCCGTGCGCCCTTGCGCAGCAGCTGGAGCACCAGCTCGCGCCCCATGCCGTTGCCGCCGCCGGTGACGACCCAGACCTTGCCGTTGACCTTCATGACACGTCTCCTTCGCCGTCCGTCGGGGCGCGACGCACTCGACGCCGAGGTCCCACGACCACCGTAGGCACGGCTCCGGCGTCGACGCCCGGCGATCAGCGACGTACGGCGCGCAGCACCGTGTCGTGCAGGGTCACGTCGTTGCCCTCCGGGTGCCGGCCCGGCCGTGGCCGCGCCTCGGCGGTGACGACATCCCACTCCCCGTCCCACGATGCGAGGTCGGCCACGAGATCGGCCTCGGTGAAGAACAGGTCGGGGTACGGCGGCCGCGGCACCACCCCGATGTCGTTCGGGTGGTGCGCCACGACGAGCAGCGTGCCCCCGGGCGCGACGGCGTCGGCGAGAGCGGCGTACGCCGTGCGCCGGTCGTCGGTCGGCAGGTGGATGAACGCCGCGCAGACCAGGTCGAATGCCCGCGCCGGCGGCGCCCACTCCATGAGGTCGCGCACCTCCCAGGCCGTGCGCGCGTCGAGCCCGACCTCCGTCGCGCGCGCTGCTGCCCGCTCGATCGCGACGCTGGACACGTCCACGCCGAGCACCTGCCAGCCCTGCTCGGCGAGCCAGAGCGCGTCGCCGCCCTCGCCGCAGCCCACGTCGAGGGCGCGCCCCGGCGGCAGCGACGCGACCTCGTCGCGCACGACGGCGTTGACGTGCCCGCTCCAGACCTGCGGAGCGGAGCCGTAGCGCTCGTCCCAGAACGCCGCGTCCCACCGCGGTCGCTCGCCGGACCCGTGCTCCTGGCCGTCCGTGCCGTGCTCGCCGTGGTCGTGCTCGCCGTGCTGGTGCCCGCTCATGCCCCCAACCTCTCAGATCCGGGGCTGACCGCGGCGGCGTACACCGCCCTAGGGTGGCGGTATGGAGCAGCAGGCCAACGTGCACGGCGATCCGCTCGAGGTGTGCAGCCTCGAGCCGCTCACCGGCTTCTACCGCGACGGCTTCACCACCACCGGGCCCGAGGACGTCGGCTCGCACACGGTCTGCGCGGTGGTGACCGCGGAGTTCCTCGAGCACCAGCGCTCGATCGGCAACGACCTGAGCACCCCGATGCCGGCGTACGGCTTCGCCGGGCTGGTGCCCGGCGACCGCTGGGCGGTGTGCGCGAGCCTGTGGTTCCAGTCGTACGCCGCGGGGGTGCAGGCGCCGGTGGTGCTGCGCGCCACCAACATCGCCGCGCTCGACCTCGTGCCCGAGGACGCGCTGGTCGCCTGCGCAGCCGACGCCCCGGACGACCCCTCCGCGCTGATCGACCCGTCATGAGGGTCGGCGTCGTCCTGCTGCCCGAGCTGGAGTGGAGCGCGGACCGTGCGCGCTGGCAGCGCGCGGAGGAGCTCGGCTTCGACACCGCATGGACCTACGACCATCTCGCCTGGCGCACGATGGCCGACGGCCCGTGGTTCGCCACGGTCCCGACGCTGGTCGCGGCCGCGCTGAGCACCAGCACCATCCGGCTCGGCACGCTGGTGACCTCGCCGAACCTGCGGCACCCGGTGCCGTTCGCGAAGGACCTCATGACTCTCGACTCGATGTCGGGCGGGCGCCTCACCGTGGCGATCGGCGCCGGCACCGCGGGGCACGACGCCTCGGTGATGGGCGGCCCGGTGCTCGCGCCACGCGAGCGTGCCGACAGGTTCGAGGAGTTCGTCGAGCTGCTGGGACTGCTGCTGAGCCAGGCGGTCACCGACTGGTCGGGCGAGTACTACGAGGCCGTCGACGCGCGCATGATCCCCGGCGGCGTGCAGACGCCGCGGCCGCCGTTCGTCGTCGCCGCCAACGGGCCGCGCGGCATGCGCGCTCGCGCAGCGGCATGCCGAGGGCTGGGTCACGAACGGCCCGTCGCACGCCGGACTGACGCACCGAGCAGTGGTGGGACGCCGTCGGCGAGAGCGTGCGCACCTTCGACGGGTACGCCGCCGCAGCGCGACGAGCCCCTCGCCGCGAGGGCTACATGCGGCTGCTCAACATCGAGGAGCCGGCCGCCGCGGCCGACACAGTCTCGGAGATCGTCGCGATCATCGAGCGCGCGTCGACGCTCGGCTTCACCGACGTCGTGCTCGCCTGGCCGCGACCGACCTCGCCGTACCAGGGCGACGAGTCGCTCATGGACGGTCTCGCCGCCCATCTCCCCCGCCTGCGCAGCGACCTGCCCTGACCCGGCGCCGCGGCCGCCGGCTCAGCGCTAGGCAGGGATCGTGGCCTGCAGGACGGCCTCGGCGAGAGCGGCGCTGCGCAGGTGCGAGATCTCGTGATAGTCGGGGTCGGCCACCATGCGGCTGAACGACTCGCGGCTGGGATAGCGCACGAGGACGACGGCGTCCCACTCCTGGCCAGGCTCGGCGGCGAGCACCGTCGAGCCGTCGCCGTAGTAGAGGAGCTCGGCGCCGTAGCGCTCCATGATCCGCTCGACGAACAGCTGCGCGTAGTCGGCGTACGTCTCGCGACCGCCCTCGGTGAAGCGCAGCAGGTTGAGCATCACGAGCGGGCCGCCGTCGTCCTCGGCCAGCAGCCGCTTGAGGTCCGAGCCTCGGGGATCGATCGCCATCCGGTGCCTCCTGCTCGATGTCCGCGCGCGTCTCGATCGCGGCCGGATCTCTGGCTACTCTCGGGGTCGTGCACAGGATCTTCACCACCAGTGTGGCGTCCGTCTATCCCCACTACGTGACGAAGGTCGAGAAGAAGGGCCGCACCCAGGCCGAGCTCGACGAGGTCATCGAGTGGCTCACGGGCTACGACGAGAAGGCCCTGCAGAAGCACCTCGCCGCGGGCACCACGTTCGAGGACTTCTTCGCCGAGGCGCACCTCAACCCGAACGTCTCCCTCATCACCGGCAGCGTGTGCGGGGTGAAGGTGCAGGAGGTCGAGGATCCGCTGATGCGCCAGATCCGCTATCTCGACAAGCTCGTCGACGAGCTCGCGAAGGGCCGCCCCATGGAGAAGGTGCTGCGCGGCTGACCGGTCTGGTCAGTGCGACTCGCGGGCCACGCGGTCGCCGCTGCTGCCGACGAGGAAGTCGAGGTCGGCGCCGGTGTCGGCCTGCAGGACGTGGTCGACGTAGAGCCGCTCCCACCCGCGCGTCGGGGCGGCGTAGCCGCGGCGGCGGCGGCCGACGGCTCGCGGGCCGCCCAGCTCCTCGTCCGGGACGTCGACGTCGAGCCGCCGGCCCGGCACGTCGAGCACGACCACGTCGCCGGTGCGCACCAGCGCGAGCGGGCCGCCGGCCGCGGCCTCCGGCGCGACGTGCAGGACGACGGTGCCGTACGCCGTGCCGCTCATCCGGCCGTCGCAGATGCGGACCATGTCGCGGACGCCCGGCCTCGAGCAGCTTCGTCGGCAGCGGCATGTTGGCCACCTCGGGCATGCCCGGGTAGCCCTTCGGGCCGCAGCCGCGCAGCACCAGCACGCGTGTCGGCGTCGACGTCGAGGTCGGGGTCGTCGATGCGGGCGTGCAGGTCCTCGACGCGAGTCGAAGACCACGGCCCGGCCGCGGTGCTGCAGCAGGTGCGGCGACGCGGCGGCGGGCTTGATGACGGCGCCGTCGGGCGCGAGGTTGCCGCGCAGCACGGCGATCCCGGCGTCGGCGATGAGCGGCTCGGCGCGCGGCCGGATGACCTCCGCGTCCCAGATCGCGCGCGTCGTCGAGGTAGCTCGACCAGCGGCGCGCCGGTCACGGTGAGCGCCGTCGGGGTCGAGCAGGTCGCGGACCTCGCGCGAGCACGGCGAGCAGGCCGCCGGCGCGGTGGAGGTCCTCCATCAGGAAGCGGCCGGCGGGCTGCAGGTCGACCAGCAGCGGCACGCCGGAGCCGATGCGGTCGAAGTCGTCGAGCGTGAGGTCGACGCCGAGCCGGCCGGCGATGGCGAGCAGGTGCACGACGGCGTTGGTCGAGCCGCCGATCGCGGCGAGCGCGACGATCGCGTTGAGGAACGACGCCCGCGTCAGGACCTGGCTCGGCCGGCGGTCCGTCGGCGACCAGCTCGACGGCGAGCCGCCCGGTGGCGTGCGCCGCCTCGAGCAGGCGGCTGTCCGGGGCCGGGGTGCCGGCGATGCCGGGCAGCGTCATGCCGAGCGCCTCGGCGAGCAGCGCCATCGTCGAGGCGGTGCCCATCGTGTTGCAGTGGCCGCGGCTGCGGATCATCGAGGACTCCGAGCGCAGGAACTCCTCCTCGGTCAGCGTGCCGGCGCGGACCTCCTCGGACAGCCGCCACACGTCGGTGCCGCAGCCGAGCGGCGCGCCGCGGAAGGTGCCGGTGAGCATCGGGCCGCCGGGCACGACGACCGCCGGCAGGTCGACCGACGCGGCGGCCATCAGCAGCGCGGGGATGGTCTTGTCGCAGCCGCCGAGCAGCACGACGCCGTCGATCGGGTTGGCGCGCAGCATCTCCTCGATGGCCATCGCGGCCATGTTGCGCCAGAGCATCGCGGTCGGCCGGACCTGGGTCTCGCCGAGCGAGACCACCGGCAGGTCGAGCGGGATGCCGCCGGCCTCGTAGATCGCCCTGCTTGCACCGACTGCGGCGACCTCGTCGAGGTGCGCGTTGCACGGCGTCAGGTCGGAGGCGGTGTTGGCGATCGCGATGTGCGGGCGGCCGTCGAAGGCGTCCGCCGGCAGTCCGCGGCGCATCCAGGCCCGGTGGATGTAGGCGTTGCGATCGCTGCCGGCGTACCACTCCTGGCTGCGCGTCATCGGGTTGGCACTCCGTCGCGTGAGCGGTCCTCTAGCCTCGGAGCATGGAGCGTACCCGGGCGCGTCGGAGGTGAGCGGCCACAACGTCCGCCTCGCCGGCGAGCGCCAGCACGAGCTCTCGGAGGGTCCGCGCTGGGACGACGAGACCGCGACCGTCACGTGGGTCGACATCGTGCAGGGGCAGGTGCTCCGCGGCGTCGTCGACGGCCGACGAGGTCGTGGGCGAGGTCGTGCTCGACCTGCCGGACACCGTCGGCTTCGCCGTGCCGACCAGCGACGGCGGGCTGCTGGTCGGAGCGCACGACCGGGTGCTCGTCGTGTCGCCGGACGGCACGAGGCACGAGTCGCGACCCCTCGTCGACCGCACCCAGGAGCTGCGGCTCAACGACGCCGCCGTCGACCCCGCCGGGCGGCTCGTCGCCGGCAGTCTCACGAACGACCACCGCCCCGGCGACGCGCAGCTGTTCCGCCTGGAGCCCGACGGCACGAGCACCGTGCTGCGCGACGGCCTCACGCTGGCCAACGGCATCGGCTGGTCGCCGGACGGCGGCACGATCTACGTCAACGACAGCATCCCGGGCACCGTGTGGGCTGCCGACTACGACGTCGCCTCGGGCTCCGTCGAGGGCTGGCGCGTGCTCGTCGGCGAGCTGCACGGTTCGCCGGACGGCCTGACCGTCGACGCCGACGGCCGCATCTGGGTCGCCGGGTGGAACGCCTCGCGCGTCACGTGCTTCTCCCCCGCCGGCGAGGTCGTCGACGTCGTCGAGCTGCCCGTGCCCCACGTCACCGCGATGGCCTTCGTCGGCCCCGCCCGCGATCGGCTGCTCATCACCTCAGCGCGCGACGAGCTCGAGCCGGAGCGGCGCGAGCAGTTCCCGCTCTCCGGCCGGATGTTCCTCGCCGAGGTCGACGCCGTCGGCCTCCCCACCTCGCGCTGGGCCGTCGCCGTCGAGGGCGACGGCTGGACCCGCACCACCGGCCCCGACCCGACGGAGACGTCATGAAGCTCATGCGCATCGGCCCGGTCGGCGCAGGAGCGCACCGCCGTCCTCGTCGGCGACGACCACCTACGTCGACGTCTCGCGACGTGGTCGCCGACGTACGACGAGTCCTTCTTCGGCTCGGGCGGGATCGAGCGGCTGCGCGCGGTCGTGGACGAGCGAGTGGCGACCGGTGCGGTGCACGACGCTGGCCGGCCAGCGCATCGGCAGCCCGATCGCCCGCCCGCACCAGATCCTGTGCATCGGCCTCAACTACAGCGACCACGCGGTCGAGACCGGGCAGGCGGTCCCGGACGAGCCGATCCTGTTCACGAAGTCGCCGAACACCGCTCATCGGTCCCGACGACGACGTGCTGATCCCCCGCGGCTCGACCAAGACCGACTGGGAGGTCGAGCTCGGCATCGTCATCGGGCCGCGCTGCCGCTACCTCGACCGACGAGCAGGAGGCCGCGACGTCGATCGCCGGCTACGTGCTCGTCAACGACGTCAGCGAGCGCGCGTTCCAGATGGAGCGCGGCGGCCAGTGGTCGAAGGGCAAGTCGGCGGAGACGTTCAACCCGGCCGGGCCGTGGCTCGTGACGCCGGACGAGATCGACGACGTGCTCGCGCTCGGCATGTGGCTCGACGTCAACGGCGTACGCCGCCAGACCGGGTCGACCGCGACGATGATCTTCGACCCGACCTTCCTCGTGCACTACCTGAGCCAGTTCATGGTGCTCGAGCCCGGCGACCTCATCAACACGGGCACGCCGCCGGGCGTCGGGCTCGGCATCGACGCCGCCGACGTACCTCGCAGCCGGCGACGTGATGGAGCTCGGCATCGACGGGCTCGGCACGCAGCGCCAGCGGCTCGAGGCGGCTCCGTGACCGGTGCGGCAGGCGACGATGAGGGCGTTCGTCGTCACCGCGCCGCGCGAGTCGGCCGTGATCGAGGTCGACCCGCCGATCGCGGGCGCGGGCCAGGTCGTCGTCGACGTGCATCGCGTCGGCGTGTGCGGCACCGACGTCGAGTTCTTCACCGGCGAGATGGCCTACCTGCACCAGGGGCACGCGTCGTTCCCGATGCGACTCGGCCACGAGTGGTGGGCGTGGTCAGCGCCGTCGGCGACGGCGTCGACGGCTCGTGGGTCGGCCGCCGCGTCACCGGCGACACCATGCTCGGCTGCGGCCGCTGCCGACGCTGCACGACCGGCCGGCAGCACGTGTGCCACGACCGCTTCGAGATCGGCATCCGCGGCGACTGGCCGGGCGCGCTCGCCGAGCAGCTGCTCGTGCCCGCCACCGCGCTGCACGCGCTGCCCGACTCCGTCGACGACACGGCCGGTGCTCTGGTCGAGCCCGGCGGCAACGCGCTGCGCGCCGTCGAGGCGACGGGCGTCGGCCGCGGCGGACGCATCCTCGTCTACGGGCCGGGCACGATCGGGCTGCTCGCCGCGATGTTCGCGGAGTCGGACGGCGTCGAGGTGCACCTCGCCGGACGCAGCCGCACGTCGGTCGACTTCGCCGCGCAGCATCGGCCTGCACAGCACGTGGACCCTCGACGAGCATCCCCGACGCAGCCGTACGACGCGGTCATCGACTGCACGTTCGGCGCCGAGATCCCTGCACGGGCGGTCGAACCAGGTCGAGCCCGGCGGGCGCGTGGTGCTCATCGGGCTCTCGGGGGCACCGAGCCTGGTCGACACCCGCGACCTCGTGCTCAGCGACGTCACGGCGGTCGGCATCCTCAGCGCCTCGCCCGGCCTCGCCGACACGATCGAGCACTACGCCGACGGCGCGCGTCGACCCGCGTCCGCTCGTGGCCGGCACCGTCGAGCCTCGCCGAGGTCGGCGCGGCACTCGCCGGCGATCCGACCCGCCGGCATCGGCGCCGGCCCCAAGATCCACGTCGACCCGCGCCTGTGACCGGTCAGGAGAACGGCATGAACGACTACGACGGCCTCGTCGCGCTGGTCACCGGCGGGGCGAGCGGCATCGGCGCCTCGGTCACGCGGCTGCTCGCCTCGCGCGGCGCGCGCGTGGCCGTCCTCGACCGCGACGCTGCGGATCCGGCGTACGCCGCGCTCTCGATCGCCTGCGACCTCACCGACGCGGCCGCCGTCGACGCCGCGGTCGCGGAGGTGGTCGGGACGCTCGGTCGGCTCGACGTGGTCGTCAGCAACGCGGGCATCGGCGCGCAGGGCGACGTCGCGGCGAACGACGACGACGAGTGGCACCGCGTGCTCGACGTCAACGTGGTCGGGATGGCACGCGTCACGCGCGCGGCGCTGCCGCATCTCCGTCAGTCACCGGCGGCTGCGGTCGTGCTGACGTCGTCGGTGGTCGCGGTGGTCGGCGTACCGAACCGGGCGCTCTACTCCGCGAGCAAGGGCGCGGTGCTCGCCCTCGCGCTCGCGATGGCCGCCGACCACGTGCACGACGGCATCCGCGTCAACGCGGTGCTGCCCGGCACGGCCGACACCCCGTGGGTCGGTCGGCTGCTCGACTCCGCACCCGACCCCGAGGCTGCGCGCGCGCAGCTGCGTGACCGCCAGCCGCTCGGCCGCCTCGTCACGCCCGACGAGGTCGCGGAGGCGATCGCCTACCTCGGCTCGCCGCTGTCCGGCTCCACGACCGGCACCGCGCTCACGGTCGACGGCGGCATGACCGGCCTGCGCCTGCCGCGCTAGGCGAGCGGCGGCCGCCAGGCCGTGTGCTCGTGGGAGAGCCAGACCTCGGCAGGGTCCAGATCGAGCACCACGCGCTGACCCTCGGTCGTGGGCTCGTCGAGCTCGCCGAACCAGACGGCCACGTCGCCGCCGATCACGACCGGACCGTCGTCGGTCTCGACGACCACGATCTGAAGGCCCGGCGTGTGCCCCGGCGCGGGGACCAGCCGCACACCAGGGAGGATCTCCAGCTCGCCGTCGACCGGCACGTAGGTGACGCCACTCGCATCGACCCACTCGCGGATCGTGTAGTCGTCCTGCGTGCGGGCGTCCTCGAGCTCGCGGCGCTGCACGTAGACCGGCCGGCCGGGGAAGAGATGGTTGCCGCCGCAGTGGTCGAAGTGCAGGTGGGTGTTGACCACGAGGTCGATGCTGTCGAGGTCGACATCGTGCTCGTGCCACGGGCGGAGGAGCGGATCCATGTCGGCCACCAGCGGGTGCAGCTGCGTGAGCCCGGTGTCGACGAGCACGCGTCCCTGCGGATGGTCGATCACGTGCACGTACACCGGCATCCGCTCGTCCTCGGCGAGCAGCTCGGCGACCAGCACGGGAGAGATGGTGACGGGCAGGGTGACGCTCACGGGGTGGGCTCCTCACGGCTGGCCGGGTCCGAGGTGTGCGGCTCCATATTCGTCTCCCTGGCAAGCACGGCCGCGCCACCCCCGCCGGTCGGACGTTCTGTGGCGCTAGGTTGGCGATCCCATCTCCCAGGGAGCCTGCATGCCGCGCATCCTCGACTACAACGGCCGCGAGGCCGTGCGCACCGTCACGGTCGCCGACATCGTCGGGCTCAAGGCGCAGGGCCGACAGCTCGCGCAGGTCACGGCCGGCACGGCCGCCGAGGCCGCCGCGGCTGAGGCTGCGGGCATCGAGATGGTGGTCTGCCTTGCTGCCGCGGTGCCGGCAGTGCGCGCCGGGTCGCAGCAGGTCTTCCTCACCGCCGCGATCGACTTCGCGGGCGCCGTCACCACCGACGACCTGCTGCGCGACGCGCTCGCGGCCCTCGGCGCCGGTGCAGACGCGGTGATCACCGCGCGCGGGCTCGACGGCGTACGACGCCTGGCGCACGAGGACATCCCCGTCATGGGCCACCTCGGCTTCGTGCCGAAGAAGTCCACGCTCTACGGCGGGGTGCGCGCAGTGGGCAAGACCGCGCCGGAGGCGCTCGCGCTGTGGCAGAAGTTCCAGGCGTTGGAGGAGTCGGGCGCGTTCGCGGTGGAGTGCGAGCTCATCCCCGCCGACGTGATGCGCGAGATCCACACGCGCACGGGCCTCGCCTGCATCTCCCTGGGATCAGGCCCGCACGCGGACGTGCAGTTCCTGTTCCAGGACGACATCTGCGGCGAGAGCGAGCGGACGCCTCGCCACGCCCGCGCCTACGCCGACCTCGCGGCGCTGCACCGTCAGATCGAGTCGGAGCGGGTGCGCGCACTCACCGAGTTCCGCGCCGACGTCCGCACCGGCGGCTTCCCGTCGGACACCGAGAGCTCGCAGATCGCAGCCGCCGAGCTCGAGGGCTTTCTCGCCGCGCTCGACGACGCAGAGCGACTGAACGGCGTTAGCTCGCGCGCGTGTCGCTCTGGCGCGCGAGCCCGTCGAGGATGAGGTCCAGCGAGAACTCGAACTCCGCCTGGCTGTCGCACCAGCCCAGCGGGTCCTCGGCGTTGTCGTGCAGCTCCGAGGCGACCATCGCGGTGAGATGCGGGTACGCCTCCGCCATGACGGCGAGCTCCGCCTCGAAGTCCGCGCCGGGGTCGGCGTCGCCGTCGGGCACGGCGAAGAGCTCCTGGGAGAATCCCAGCACCATGCTGCCGAGGACGTGCAGGCCCCGGTGCGCCAGGTGATAGCTCAGACCGCCCTCGACCATGGTCGCGAGCACCGCCTCGAAGTACGCCATCAGGCCCGGGGGCGCCTCGGTCCGCGAGCCCATGAGCTCCGGACCCCACCGGTGGCGGAGCATCACATCGCGCGCCGCCAGGCATCGAGCCCGCAACGACGACCTCCACCCGGTGACGGGCTCGTGAGCGGCGACGGCCTCCGCGATCTCGGCCACGAGGCCTTCGGCGAGGCCGTCGAGCAGCCGCTCCTTGCTCGGGACGTGGTGGTAGAGCGACATCGCCTCCACGCCCAGGTCGGAGGCGACCCGGCGCATCGTCACCGACCCGAGTCCGTCGACGTCCGCGACCGCCATCGCGGTGGCCAGCACACGTGTCCGGCTCAGCGGGTCGCGCACCTGGCCTGCGGTCATCGGTCCCTCCTCATGGACATGGCGTACCTTACCGTGTAAGGATGACTTACACCGTAAGGCTCATGATCCGGAGGCTCTGATGACCACGACCACGGCACCTGCCGTCCGCTCCCTGGAGGCGGATCGCGCTGCGCTGCTGCGCACGGCCCGCCTCACGGCCTGCTCTACCTCGGAGTGGGGCTGACCGGTGGGATCGGCTTCCTCGTCGTACGCGGCCGGCTCCTCGTCGAGGGCGATCCCACGGCCACGCTGGCCAACCTCGTGGAGAACGAGGGGCTCGCTCGGGTCGGCGTGATCCTCGAACTCGGGCTCGTGCTCACCCAGGCGCTGTGCGCCCTGTGGTTCTTCCGCCTGTTCCGCTCGGTCGACTCGTTCGCCGCCGGCGCCATCGCGGTCTTCGGCATGGTCAACGCCGTCGCCGTCCTCGTCAGCGCCGCCCTGCTCGCGAGCGCCATCGACGTGGCGGGCGGCGGCCTCGACGATCCCGAGTCTGCGGCCGAGTCCGCGCAGCTGCTCTACCTCGTCAGCGATCAGCTCTGGAGCGTCGCCGGCCTCTTCTTCGGCCTCTGGCTCATCCCGATGGGCTGGCTCGCGCGGAGATCGGGGTGGATGCCGGCAGCCCTCGGTTGGCTCCTGATGATCGGCGGCGTGGGCTACATCCTCAGCACGTTCCTGACCTACATGGCACCGTCGGCAGGCGGCGTCGCCGACGCCCTGACGATCGCCGCCTCGATCGGCGAGTTCTGGATGATCGGCTACCTGATCATCATCGGCATCCGCCGTGCGCCTGCTCGGCCCTGAGCCAGGCACAGTGGTAGCGGGGGCAGGATCCGTCGTTGTGGGACGGCGTACCGAGACGGCCGCTTCGCGGCGGGGACGGCACGCCGTGTGTGCTCCTCCCAAATCCTGCAGGGGCTACCAAACGCAAGAAGCCGGCCCGAAGACCGGCTTCTTGCGTTGGTAGCGGGGGCAGGATTTGAACCTGCGACCTCTGGGTTATGAGCCCAGCGAGCTACCGAGCTGCTCCACCCCGCGTCGATCGGGTCTCCCCGACGTCTCGCCTACCTTACGTCGGGCCGCGCGGGCCGGGCAAATCGCCCCCGGCCCGCGCAGGCACGGACGGTCGCTAGGTCGTCGTCGACTGCGTCGAGTCGGGCGCCGGCGTCGCGTCGCCGGGCACGACCGAGGCCGACGGTGACGGCGCCGGGCTCTCGGCGCCCTTGAGGCCGAGCTCCTTCTGCGCGGCCGTGGCCTGGTCGAGCGCCTTGGCGAGGCGCTCCTGCGCGAGGCCGTACGCCGCGAAGTCGCCCTTGGCCAGCGCGGCCCGGCCGTCCTCGTACGCCACCTGAGCGGCCGCGATCGCCGCGACGAGCTGCTCCTGCGCCGTCAGGTTGCTCGGCGGCTGCGGCTCGGTCGGGTTGGTCGGCGTCCCGGACGACGTGCCGAACACCTTCGCGAGCGCCTGGCCGAGCGTGTCCTCGAAGGCGACCTTCGTGCCGTAGCCGACGAGCACCTTCTGCAGCAGCGGGAAGCCCTCGGCGCCGGTCGCCCGGATGTAGACGGGTTCGACGTAGAGCACTCCCCCGGCCACCGGCAGCGAGAGCAGGTTGCCCAGCTCGACGTCCGAGCCGCCGCGGCGCAGCAGCGAGAGCTGCTGGGCCACCGTCGGGTCGGACTCGAAGTTGTTCTGCACCTGCGCCGGCCCAGGGATGGTCGTGTTGCTCGGCAGCTGCAGCACGCGCAGCTTGCCGTAGTCGGGCCCTGGTTCGGAGTTCGCCGCCATGAACGCCGCCAGCGTCTGGCGTCGCTGCGGAGCGAACGTCGTCGTCAGCGAGAACGTCGGCCGCGTCTGGCTCGGCATCTGCACCTGCAGGTAGTACGGCGGCTGCGCGGTCGAGGCGGTCGGCTTCGTCGGGTCGTTCGGCACGTTCCAGAAGTCCTGGCCGCTGAAGTACCCGACCGGGTCCGTCACGTGGTACTTCGCGAAGATCTGGCGCTGCACCTTGAAGATGTCCTCGGGGTAGCGCACGTGGTCGACGACGCCCTGCGGCATCGAGGCGCGCGGCTGCACGATCCCGGGGAACGCCTTCATCCACGTCTGCAGGACCGGGTCGGTGGTGTCCCACTCGTAGAGCGTTCACGGTGCCGTCGTACGCGTCGACCGTCGCCTTGACCGAGTTGCGGATGTAGTTGACCTGGTTGCGCGACTGCGCGGCGATGTTCGACGCGCGCTGCGTCACCGTGTCGGTCGTCGCGTCACCGAAGCTGGTGGGCGTCGCGTTCGGGTAGCGCGTCGCTGGTGGTGTAGGCGTCGACCATCCAGATGCACGCGGCCGTCGACCACCGCGGGGTACGGGTCGCCGTCGATCTCGAGCCACGGCGCGACCTTCTCGACGCGGTCGCGCGGGTCGCGCACCTCGAGGATGCGCGACTCCGGGTTGATGAGGTCCGAGAGCACGATGTTCGGCTCCTGGTACTTCACCGCGAACAGCAGCCGGTTGAGCGGCGACCCGGTCGGGATGCCGCCCGAGCCGGTGTAGGTGTAGTTCTCCTGGCCGTCGTCGGTCGGGAAGTCGAGCTCGCGCTTGGGGCCGTCGGCGGGACCGCCGACGATCGAGTACGCCGGCGAGTTCTCGCCGAAGTAGATGCGCGGCTGCTCCACGTCGAGCAGGCCCGTGGGCGGCAGGTTCTCCTCGTAGAACGCCGGCTTGCCCGCGTTCGAGGTGTTGTCGTACGCCGCCACCACGCCGAAGCCGTGGGTGTAGACGATGTGGTCGTTGGCCCAGTTGCGCTGGCTGTCGCCGATGCCGGCGAGGTTGAGCTCGCGCGCCGCGATCACGGTGCCGCGCTGCTTGCCCTCGATCACGTAGCGGTCGATGTCGAGCGAGTCGGGGAACGCGTAGAAGTTGCGGATCGCCTGCAGCGCCTTGTACGTCGGCGAGACGACCGCCGGGTCGAGCAGGCGGATGTTCTCGATCGTGCCCGCGCTCGCCTTGACCGCGGCCTCGGTGGCGAAGTCCTTCGCCTGGTACTGCACGACCTCGGCCGTGTCGACGCCGTACGACGCTCTCGTGGCGTTGATGTTGTTCTGGATGTACGGCGTCTCGCGTGGCAGCTCCTGCGGCTTGACCTGCACCGACTGCACGAACGCGGGGTAGATCGTGCCCACGACCAGCGCTGCGGCCACGCAGCAGCGCGAGGCTGGCGACCGCGACGGTCATGGTCTCGCGGAACGCGCTGATGAAGAACAGCAGCGCGCAGAACAGCGAGACGAACATGAGGATCGTCAGGCCCGGGATGACCGCGTTGACGTCCTTGTAGGTCACGCCCGGCACGTAGTCGTCGGTGGAGAGCGAGAGCTCGTAGCGGTCGAGCCAGTACGCCGCGGCCTTGAGCAGGATGAAGATGCCGACGAGGATCGACAGGTGCGCTCGCGCCGCCCGGCTGAAGCGGTCGTCGGCCGGCTGCAGCCGGATGCCGCCGTAGATGTAGTGGACGACGGCGGCGGCGATGAAGCCGAGCACGACCGCGGCGAACAGGAACCCGAGCACGAACCGCAGGAACGGCAGCGTGAACGTGTAGAACGACACGTCCATGTTGAACGTGGGGTCGGTGATGCCGAACTCCGTGGAGTTGCGCCAGAGCAGCCAGGTCTTCCACTCGGCCGTCGCGCTGACGCCGGCCAGCAGACCGATGATCAGCGGGATGCCGATGATCGCGGGGCGGCGCAACGGGTCGAGCGCCATCCGGTAGCGCTCGAGGCTCGCCTGCTCGGGCGACATCAGTCGGAACACCGGACGCGTCCGGTAGGCGATCCACATGTTGAGCCCGACGGCGAACGCCATCAGCAGACCGAAGCCCACGAGCAGCCCGATGCGCACCCACAGCTGCGTGGTGAACACGCTGGAGGCGTCGACCGACTGGTACCAGAGCAGGTCGGTGTAGAAGCTCGTGAAGATCACGAAGGCGAACAGGAGCACGCCCAGGACGACCAGGGTCGTCACGAGGGTGCGGCTGCGGCGGGCCGGAGGTTCGGCGACGGCGGCGCGACCGCCGCGCCCGCCCCCGCCGGTCGGCGTGTCAAACGTCACGACAGCACCCTACGTTGCGGTTCACTTCCACGCCCTCCTGGTCCGTCGGGGCACAATCGCCGTCGTGAACCACGAGCAGGACGTCCCTCACCAGCCCGACGATCCGAGCGCCGTCGGCGTTCCCGGAGCCGCGGGCGAGGCACCCGTCGACCACGAGGCCATCGCCGAGGCCCAGCGGGGCCTGCGCCTCGTCGAGCTCGTGCGCGAGGTCGAGAAGCACGTGGCCGCCGAAGGGTGGGACCAGAACCCGCGGATGTTCGCCCTCGCCCGCACCGCCGAGCTCGTGGCGCTCGAGCCGGCGCTGGCCGAGGCGCTCGGCGCGGCGGCCCACGACCCCGAGTCGATGACCCCCATCGAGCAGGAGGTCGCGGTCGACGACCGGCCGCTCGACGACGTGCTCGCCACCACGATGTGGCCCGACGAGGTCGCGCGGCGCCGCGCTCGTCCTCGAGCGCCTGGTGCTCCCGCCGACGGCCGAGCAGTCGCTGCCCGACGACCCCGAGGCCCTCGACGCCGCCGTGGCGGCGCACCCCGAGCGCCAGGACGTCCGCATGGCCGTGGTCGTCACCCGCGACGGTCGGCGCATGTGCGCGATCCGCGTCCGCGGCCACGACGACGACCTCCAGGTGCTCATCGGCCCCGACCTCGTGCCCCGCCTGGCCGACGCGCTCGCCGCCACCCTGACCTAGAGCCTCGTACGCCGGAGCCTCAGGTGCAGGGCGTCACGGGCTTGCCGGCGGCGTACGCCTCGACGGCCTCGACCGCGTCGGTCAGCGTGGTCACCTTCGCGACCGTGAGCCCGTCCGGGATGGTCGTGGCGAGCACCGCCTCGCAGTTGTCGACCGGCGCGAGGAACAGCGTGGCGCCGCTGCGCCGGGCCCCGACGAGCTTCTGCTCGATGCCGCCGATCGGGCCGACGCGCCCGTCCGGGGCGATGGTGCCGGTGCCCGCGACGAACTTCCCGCCGTTGAGCTCGCCCGGGGTGAGCTTGTCGACGATGCCGAGGCTGAACATCATCCCGGCGCTCGGGCCGCCGACGCCGTCGAGCGAGAAGTCGATGGCGAACGGCGCCTCGTAGGTCTCGCCGATCGTGATGCCGAGGAACGCACGGTTCGGGTCGGCGGGCGAGACGGTGGTCGTGATTCGGGTCGTGCCCTCCTTCCCCTCGCGCTTGTACCGCACGGTCACCGTGTCGCCGGGCTCCACCGAGCTCATCGCCTTCGCGACGTCCTCGACCACGGTGATCGTCGTGGTGTCGATCCTGAGCGAGCTCGTCGCCGGGCTCGAGCTTGCCGTCGGCCGGCGTCCCGCCGCGCACTGACGACACCACGACCAGCGTGGTGAACGGCCGGTCGAGGTAGGACAGCGACGCCGCGATCGCGTCCGCCTGGCTGTCGCTGAAGGCGCGGACGTTCTCGGCCTTCACCTCGGCGTCGGTGCGCGTGTCCTCCGGGAAGAGCGCGCTGCGCGGCAGCACGCGGATCGTCGGGATCGGCCCAGCCGACCACCACGCGGCCGATGTTGATGCCCGAGCGCGGTCCGCCGCGCTCGTTGACCGTGGTCATGTCGAGGTTGCCCGCCGTCGGGAAGGTCGGGGTGCCGCTGATCGTGATGACCGGCTCGCCCCGGTAGTCGCCGATGACGTTGAACGTCGGGCCCGGCGCGAGCTCGACGAACGGCAACGGCACCACGATGCCGACGACGAGCAGCGCGCCGCCGAAGATCGTCATCGCGACCAGCCACGCCCTGCGCCGACGTGCGACCTTCACAGGCCGAACCCCGGGTCGATGTCGTCCTCGCGAGCGGCCGGACGCGACAGCGGCGGCAGCGGCTTCTCCATCGCCTCGCGGAAGCGGGCGAGCTCCTCCATGCCCTGCTCGGGGTCGACCGGCTTGGGCTCGCGGCTGCGCCAGGCCGCCCAGGCGAGCCCCAGCAGCAGGGCTGCGAGCGGGATCAGCAGCCAGCCGAGGACCTCCATGGGGGCCACCCTACGTTTCGCGCGGGTACGCCGCCCGCCGCACCGCCTCGGGCGGCGCGGGTCAGCGCCCGCGAGCGCGGCGGGCGGCGCGGACGAACGCGGCGGCACCGAGCACCGCCACGGTCGCGCCCGCGGCCGAGGCACCGGCCACCGTGGCGTCGCGGCGACCGATGCGGCGGCCGGCGATCGAGTGCTCGCCGCGCACCTGCTCCAGCACGACGCGCAGGTTCTCCTCGTTGTCGTACTCGGGCCGCCACCCGGCGGCGCGCAGCGCCGTCGACGAGACGACCAGCGGGTGCATGACGTAGGCCAGCTCGCTCGCCGGTGCCGGCGTCACGCCCACGCGGTGCAGCCGCTCGGCGGTGGCGAACGCGAGCGACGCCGAGCACCTCGACCCGCTTCATGCCGGAGACGTCCTCGACGCGCGACTGCTCGAGGTAGCCGTCGCTGCCGACGGTCACCTCGCCGCTGACCTTGCCGAGGGCGGCGTACTCCAGCGCGGACGCGAGGTCGTCGACGTGGCAGAACTGCCACGTCGGAGCGGCGTCCTTGATGCAGAGCAGGCGCGGCGCGGCGAAGTGGCGGGTGACGAGGGTGTCGACGCCCGGGCCCGACGAGCGCGGCCGGCCGCACGACGGTGACCGTCGAGCCCCGGGTGCACGCGGCGTGCGTCCTGCGCGACGCGCTCCATCTCGAGCAGGTCGGCGAGGATCCCCTCGGCGGGCGCGTTGAGCGGCGCGTCCTCGGCCAGCGGCACGGGGTTGTCGGCGAGCGCGCCGTAGACCGCCGCCGCCGTCACGATGACCACGCGCGCGACGCCGGCGGCCGCGGCCGCGGTCACCACGGTCTGCGTGCCGCGCACGTTGAGCGCCGACCGCTCGGCCACCGGGGTGTCGAGCGACCAGTCGACCGCGAGGTGCACCACGGCGTCGGCGCCCGGACACCCGCTGCGCGAGCACGGGGTCGCGCACGTCGCCGATGCGCCAGGTGACCTCGCCCGTGCCGGGCGTCTCGTCGCGGCGCACGTCGATGGCGACGACCTTGCCGACCGCCGGGCTCGGCGCTCAGGCGCGCGCAGCAGCGCGCGCCCGATGACACCGGCAGCGCCGGTGACCACGACGGTCGCGCCGCTGCGGCGGCTGCGCGGCTTGCGCGGGGACTGCACGGGCACGACCGGAGCCGCCGTGCCGACGTCGCCGGCGGTCGCGGGATCCGCCACGAGGTCCGGCCGCGGCGGCCGACGTCGCCCGGGTCCGAGCCGGCTTCGCGGCGGGCTTCGCCGCCGGCTTCGGGGCGGGCGTACGCCGTGCCTTCGGCGCCGCGGTCGGCGCGACCGCGGGCTCGGCGGGGCTCGCGTCCGGAGCCGCGGCCGGCGAGCTCACCGCGGGCTCGGGCACCGCGGCCGGGCGCAGCGGCGGTCCGACGCCTCGGTCGGCGCTCGTTCGCCGCAGGCGTACCGCTGGAGGCCTCGTCGGTCGTCACGCGCGCGCGCCCGTGGTTACCGTGGACGACATGACCCCGTTCATGGCAGTCATCCTGCCGCAGCAGACGCCCCAGGGGGTACGCCCGATGAGCGGCAACGTCCCGTTCGGTTTCACGCCCGACGAGCCCGACGACGAGAACAAGCCCGCGAGCGGCGCCCGGCGGCACGCCGTTCGGCTTCGACCCGGCGTCGATGGACATGACGCAGATCGGCGCGGCGCTCCAGCAGCTCGGCGCGATGATGCAGTCCGGCGGCGGCGACGGCTCGGCGGTCAACTGGGAGCTCGCCCGCGACACCGCGCGCGGCGTCGTCTCGCAGGCGGGCGACCCGTCGGTGTCGGCGATCGAGCGCCGCGAGGTGGAGCAGGCGCTCGACCTCGCCTCGCATGTGGCTCGACCCCGTCACGACCTTCCCGGCCACCAGCTCGGGCGGCGGAGCGTGGAGCCGCAGCGAGTGGGTCGAGGCGACGCTGCCGTCGTGGAAGCGCATCGTCGAGCCGGTCGCGGTCAAGGTCAACGAGTCGATGAGCGGCATGCTGCCCGACCGGCGGCCTCGGCCGAGGGCCTGCCGCCCGAGCTCGCGCAGATGGCCGCGCCGCTGCTGGGCATGGCCGCGCCAGATGGGCTCGATGATGTTCGGCTCCCAGCTCGGCCAGGGCCTCGGCGTCGCTCGCCGGCGAGGTGCTCGGCGCCGCCGACGTCGGCATCCCGCTCACCGAGGACGGCCGGGCCGCGCTGCTGCCGCGCAACATCGCCGCGTTCGGCGAGGGTCTCGGCGTCGAGCTCGACCAGGTGCGGCTCTACCTCGCCCTGCGCGAGAACGCCGCGCAGCGCCTCTTCGTCCACGTGCCGTGGCTGCGCTCGCAGCTCACCGCCGCCGTCGAGGCGTACGCCGCCGGCATCCACGTCGACCGCGACCGCATCGAGGAGGCCGCGCGCGGCATCGACCCGAGCAACCCCGAGGCGATGCAGGAGGTGCTCGCCTCCGGCGTCTTCGTGCCCGAGGAGACGCCCGAGCAGCTCGCCGCGCTGGCCCGCCTCGAGGCGCTGCTCGCTCTCGTCGAGGGCTGGATCGACGACGTCGTCACGCAGGCCAGCGAGGGTCGCCTGCCCGGCGCCGTCGCGCTGCGCGAGACCATGCGACGCCGTCGCGCCACCGGCGGACCCGCCGAGCGCACGTTCGCGACGCTGGTCGGTCTCGAGCTGCGGCCGCGACGGCTGCGCGAGTCGGCGCAGCTGTGGGAGTCGGTGCGCAGCGAGCGCGGCATCGACGCGCGCGACGGGCTCTGGGAGCACCCCGACCTGCTGCCCGGACCCGACGACCTCGACGGCGACGAGGCGATCGCAGGACTTCGTCCGCCGCTCCGCGCCGCTCGACCTCTCCGCGCTCGAGGGCCTCGGCGACGCGCCTGCTGGTCGACGACCCGGCGGACCCGGCCGATCCGGTCGAGCCGCCGGCGTGACCGAGGCGAACGCCGCGTCGTTGCACGACGACGCGGTCGCCGTGCTGTCGGCGTGGGAGCCGCGCGACGCGGGATCCCGTGCTGCGCAGGAGGTTCTGCGCGACGACTACCTCGCCTTCCTCGCCGAGCACGACGACGCGATGTGGCGAGCCTGCGTCGACGGGCACCTGACCGCCAGCGCGATCGTCGTGGCCGCCGACCGCTCGTCGGTGCTGCTCACGCTGCACCCGAAGTTCGACCGCTGGCTGCAGATGGGCGGGCACTGCGAGCCCGGCGACGCCGGCCTGCGCGACGCGGCCGCCCGCGAGGCGCTCGAGGAGAGCGGCATCGCCGGCCTCGAGCTCTCGGCCGTCGCCGGTGCGGCTCGACCGGCACCGCGTCGGCTGCCACGGCGGCTCGTGGCATCTCGACGTGCAGTACGTCGCCCTCGCCCCGGCCGACGCCGAGCACGTGATCAGCGACGAGTCGCTCGAGCTGCGCTGGTGGCCGGTCGACGCGCTGCCCGACGACACCGACGACTCGGTGCGCCGCCTCGTCGCCACCGCCCTCGCCTCGCTCTGACCGCGAGCTGTGTGCTGAGCGGAGCCTGCGGGCTCCGCTCAGCACACGTCTCGGGTCACCAGAGGGTGGCGGAGCCCGGAACGTCCGGCGTACGCCGTGACCGCGGGGCCGGGCGCGCGAGCGCGGCCGGCGGCTGCGTGACGTCGACGACGGGAGCCGCCTCGCCGGCCGTCGCCTCCCCCGCGCGCTCGTCGTCGCTGCCGTCGTCGACCTCGCGGTCGAGCCCGGCGCCGGTGGCGTGGTCGACCCCGGCGAGGAACGCGCGCGCCTCGAGCAGGCGCGGGTAGCGCGACATCCAGGCCTCGAAGTCGGGGCCGTGGTCGGCGACGAGCAGGTGCGCGAGCTCGTGCAGCAGGACGTAGTCGCTGACGTAGCGCGGGCATCGCGGCGAGCCGGTCGGAGAGCCGGATCGTGCGGTCGACCGGGGTGCACGACCCCCAGCGCCGGCGCTGGTTGGTCGACCCACCGCACCGAGGCCGGCTCGGCGCGGCCCTCGAGGTAGCGGCGCGAGAGCTCGCGCGCGCGCGCGTCATGAGCTCGTCGTCGGTGCGCGCGCGCCGCGCGCCTCGCGCGCGGTCGAGCCGGCCGACGAGCTCCTCGACGTACGGCACGATCTCGGCGCGCGTCATGCGCGAGGGCACGACGACGATCGTGCGGCCGGCCTCGCGGTAGGCCGTGACGCTGCGCCGGCGCCGGGTGCTGCGGCGCACCTCGACACCGTCCGGCAGACCGGGGATCTCGACCACGTGCTGGCTCATCGGCACGAACCTAACCCCCGCCACGGACACCCGCGGCCGACATCGGCCAGCGGCTCGCGGCCGTGCGCCGTGGGGCTGCCGGGCGCCTGCGTGTGACGAGAAAGATCTCCACAATCTTGCGTCCACACCCCGTGGACACCGTCGGTGCAGGTCAGGCACCCCGTCGAGGCGATCGAGGCGCGGCGCCGTCCCCAGGCCCGTCCACCCCTGGTCCACAGGACCGCTCGGCGTTGCCAACAGGTCGTCCCCAGATCGGTCCACAGGCAGGTGCCCGCTCACGTTGACCGCGGTTCACCTGCGCGCCTAGGTTCCTCAACCGACGGGGCCCCTGGGAGAACGGGCCGGTGTCCGCAAGGGGAAGGCGGACAGCGGCTGCGAGACCCGGGGGCTCCCGTCGTATCCCGCCCCCGCCGCGCAGGCTCAGCCCGCGGCGCGGCGGACGAGGTCGAGCAGCGCGTCGGCCACCCCCACCGGATCCACCACCTGGTGCAGGTGCTGCCCGGTCATCACCACGGTCGGCCAGCCCGAGCGCTGCGCCGCGGCCAGCTCCTCGTCGTAGGCCGCGCTGAGCTGCAGGTACGCCGTCGGCACCGACCACCACGACACCGGCACCGGCAGCAGCTGCTCGTAGTAGTCCAACGGCAGGCGCGGCTGCTCGGCGACGAGCTCGTCGCGCACCTGGGTGTCGTGCACGAGACCCGCGACGTCCTCGGCCGGCCACCAGTCGGTCCAGCGCGGCAGCAGGCCGTCCGGGCGGGCCATCGCGCGCAGCTTCTCGAGCATCCCCGCCGGCGCAGCAGCGCTCGGGCCGGGCCTCGCGGGCACCGCGGCGTCGGCGTACACCGCCGCGGCCACCGGGCGCGGCGAGCCCTCGGCGATGGTCGGCAGCAGCAGCCCTGCGTTGCTGTGCGCCACGAGCACGACGGGCCCCGGCTCGTCGAGCTGCCCCATGGCCTCGGCCACCGTCTCCGCCACCACCGGCCAGTACGGCGGACCCCCACCGGCGATGTGCCGCAGGTCGGGCACCACGGCGTCGTGGCCGAGCGCATGCAGGACGCGCGCGACGGGCACCCACGTGCCGGGACCCACGGCGGGGCTGTGGACGAGCACGAACGCGGTCACGTGCTCCTCCTCCTGCTGCTCAGGTCGCGCAGAGTTCGGCGGCGTCAGCCGGCCCGGTGCGAGATGCCCGCGGTGGCGTCACAGGTCAGCCTGCGACGAGGGCGACGACCAGCGCCGCTGCAGCGACCAGAACGATGGCGAGCACGGCCGGGACGAGCCAGCGACGCCATCCGCTGCGGTCGTAGTGGCCGAGACCGCCGGCCGCGCGGATGGCCTGACCGTTCGGGTCGTGGTCGGAGAACTGGCTCATGCGAGCGACGGTACGCGCACCGACGCGTCGTCGCGCGACCCTTCGCTCGCGCGAGGTCCCGGCCGGTGCCGACGCGACGCGATCCGTGCCGCCGACCTCAGCGTCCGGTGAAGCGAGGCGGGCGCTTCTCGCGGACGGCGGCGAGCCCTTCGAGCAGGTCGTCGCTCGCCAGCGTCACCGACTGGGCGAGCGCCTCCCACTGCAGCGCGTCGTCGTAGGTCGCGTGCCCGCCACCGGCGAGCGCCACCTTCGTGAGCCGCGTCGCGACGGGGGCGCCCGACGCCACCTGGTGCGCGGCGTGCAGCACGCCGGTGACGAACTCGTCGTCGCCGGACACCGAGGAGACCAGCCCGAGGCGCAGCATCTCCTCGGCGTCGACCATGCGTCCGGTCAGCAGCAGGTCGCGGGCCGCGGCGACTCCCGACGACCTCGGGCAGCAGCCAGGTCGTGGCCATGCCGGGGTGCAGGCCCAGCGAGCTGAACGGCACCGAGAACCGGGCCGAGGCCGCGGCGTAGCGCAGGTCGCAGGCCAGCGCGAGCGCCGCGCCCGCGCCCGACGGCGGCGCCGTTGATCGCCGCGATGGTCGGCACCTCGAGCGCGCGGATCGAGAGCCAGCCGCGGTAGAAGGCGAGCATCCGGGTGCGCAGGTCGGGCACGAGCGCCTCGGGCTCGCCGCCGATCCAGCTGATGTCGCCGCCCGAGCAGAAGGCACGGCCGGCACCGGTGAGCACGACCGCGCGCACGTCCGCGATCCGTGCGCAGCGCCTCCATGAGCTCGGGCCACGCGGCGGTCATCGCGTCGCTCATCGCGTTGCGCCGGTCGGGCTGGCTCAGCGTCACCAGCACCACGCCGTCGTCGTACGCCGCGACCTCGAGATGGTGCTCGGCGGCGCTCCAGCGGGCGGCGTACGGCGAGTCCGGGAGCAGGGCGGGGGCGGGGGCGGCGGTCATGCCCCGACGGTAGCGGCGCGGCGCTCAGCGGGGTTCGGCGACCGTTCTGCGGTGCTTTGCGGCATTTGTCACACCTTGCTGAGCACGAATCGCTGCGCGCCTGCGCGAGACACGGCGTGCGTGAGCGTACGGTGAAGCCAGCCCAGGCCACCCCGGTGGCCCGTGCAGCGGCCGAGCCCGGATCCCCCAGCGGGGAGTCGGCGACCGGCCGGGGCACGTACCCACACCAGGAGGAGACCCCCATGGCGGACGAGAGCTACACCGGCGAGGCGTACTGCGTGAAGTGCAAGGAGAAGCGCGAGTTCACCGGCGTCGTCGTCGAGAAGAACGGGCGCCGCATGGCGCAGGGCATCTGCCCCGTCTGCAACACCAAGGTCAACCGGATCCTCGGCAAGGCCTGATCCGCTCGACTCTCCCGATGGCGTCCTGTCCCGCGAACTGCGGGCGGGGCGCCATCGGCGTCTGAGAGGGTCGCGCACGTGACCCAGCCCGACCCGGAGCCGGCACCGCCCGGCCTGAGCACCGCGCACGCGAGCGACGCGCAGATCACCGCCGCCGTGCTCGCCGCGGTCGACGCCCAGCGCGGCGCCGCCCTCGAGCTGCTCGACCGCCTCGTGACGATCCCGAGCGTGGGCGGCAGCGAGGCCGAGTGCGAGATCCAGCACGTGGTCGCCGACGTCCTGCACGGCGAGGGCTTCGACGTCGACCTGTGGGCGCTCGACCTCGACGAGCTGCGCGCCGACCCGGACTTCCCCGGCATGGAGGTCGAGCGGCACGAGGCGTACGGCGTCCTCGCCACGCTGCCGGGGCACGCGCCCGAGCTGGGGCTGAGCCTGCTCGTCGACGGGCACACCGACGTCGTGCCGCCCGGCGACCTCGACGCGTGGAGCGGCGACCCGTACGACGCTGCGGCAGGTGACGCGCGACGGTCGCGAGCTGCTGCTCGGCCGAGGCACCTGCGACATGAAGGCCGGGCTCGTCGCGGCGATCATCGCGGCGCGTGCGCGTGCGCGCGTCCGGCGTACGCCTCGCGGGCGACCTGATGATCGCGCCGGTGGTCGGCGAGGAGGACGGCGGACTCGGCACCTTCGCGCTGCTGCGCCGCGGCATCACGGCCGACGCGTGCCTCGTGCCCGAGCCGACCGATCTCGACCTCGTGCCGGCCAACGGCGGCGCGCTCACCTTCCGGCTGCACGTGCCGGGCCGCGCGGTGCACGCGTCGCGGCGCACCGAGGGCGTGAGCGCCATCGACAACCTGCGCCCGGTGCTCGACGCGCTGCTCGCGCTCGAGACGCGGCGCAACACCGACGTGCACCCGCTCATGGCGCGCTGGCCGATCGCCTACCCGATCTCGCTCGGCACCGTGCACGCCGGCGACTGGGCCTCGACCGTGCCCGACCTGCTCGTCGCCGAGGGGCGCCTCGGCGTCGCGCTCGACGAGACGCCGGCGGCAGGCTCGCGCGGCGCTCGAGGCCGCGGTCGCCGAGGTGAGCGCGGCCGACCCGTTCCTGCGCGAGCACCCGGTGCGCGTGGAGTGGTGGGGCGGGCAGTTCGCGCCCGGCCGCACCGACGACACCGCACCTGCTCGACCTCGTGACGCGCGCCGCACGCCGTCGCCACGCCCGGAGCGCGTGCGCCCGAGGTCTACGGCGCGCCGTACGGCAGCGACCTGCGCCTGCTCGCCGGCTCGATGCCGACGCTGCAGTACGGCCCCGGCGACACCCGCACCGCGCACGCCCCCGACGAGAGCGTCGCCGTCGACGACCTGCTACGCCTGCACCCGGACCCTCGCGCTCGTCTACCTCGAGCACTGCGGCGTCCTCTGACGCACGCCCAGCGTCCGCGCGGGTCGGACGGGTAACGCAGGCGGGCTGTGGAGCGCCGCGGTCGTGCACAGGTTCGGCGTCGCAGGGTCGGCGCATGAGCCGACACCTCCCCCGCCCGCGTCCCGGACTGCCGCTGCTGCGCCGCGGGCGCGGCACCGTCCAGATCGGCGTCGACCCGGAGACGGCCGTGGTCGTCGACCGGCTCACCGACGACGCCGCCACCGCGCTGCTGCGCATCGACGGCGAGACCGGGCGCCACGACGTGCTCGCCGCGGGCACCGAGCTCGGCCCCGTGCTCGACCGGCTCCACGAGCTCGGCCTCCTCGACGACGACCCGGGCCCCGACGTCGCACGCTGTCGCGCGTACGCCGTGAACGCCAGCGACCCGATCTCGCGAGCACCGCGATCGCGCACGCGCAGCGCGCCCGAGGCCGTGGCTGTGCTCGCCCGCCGCTCCCGCGCCACGGTCGCGCTGCGCGGCAGCGACACCACCGCCACCCACATCGCGCTCGGGCTGGCCGCGGCCGGCATCGGCACCGTCGC
Organism: uncultured Actinomycetota bacterium; assembly: GCA_963827145.1. GTDB lineage: Bacteria > Actinomycetota > Actinomycetes > S36-B12 > CAIYMF01 > Longivirga. The sequence goes on from CAWGZO010000001.1 coordinate 236,327, forward strand.
GCTCGAGGGCCCCGACCACGAGGTCGCGCTCGACGACCTCACCGCGCTCGGCCCGTGGGAGACCGGCGGCTCGTGGCGCGAGGCGGTGTCCGAGGCCGTACGCCGCCAGGGCGCGCACCCCACCTCCGGGCGGCACCTCCGCACGCGACCCGAGCTCGTCGTGCTCAGCAGCGCCGCCGACGGCGACCTGCCGTGGACCGATCCCGAGCTCGCCGACGACCTGCTCGCCGACGACGTCCCGCACCTCGCCGTGGCCACGGCGGGTGCGGCCGCGCGGGTCGGCCCGCTCGTGGTGCCCGGGCGCGTCGGCCTGCCTGTGGTGCGCCGACCGGCGCGCCACCGAGCTCGACCCCGCCTGGCCGGCGATCGCCGACCAGCTGCGGCTCCAGCACCCGCGCGCCCGTGCCGTCAGCACGCCGCTCACGGCCCTGTGCGCGGCGTACGCCGTCACCGAGGTGCTCGCGGTGGTCGACCGCGCGCGGGCGGCGTACGAGCCCCTCACGCTCGACGCCCAGCTCGAGCTGCGGGTCGCGGATCCGCTCGCCGCGCGTGCTCGCCGCGCCGCCTCACCCGCTCTGCGGGTGCGGGTGGGGCCGACCTGCGGACACAATGGCCGGGTGACCGACCTCCCGCGCCGCGCCGTGACCCGCGGTGCCCGCCTGGCCGCGCTGCCCATCGGGTACGCCGGGCGCACCGCGCTGGGTCTGGGCAAGCGGGTCGGCGGCAAGCCCGCCGAGGCCGTCGCGAGCGAGATCCAGCAGCGCACCGCCGAGCAGGTCTTCAAGACCCTCGGCGAGCTCAAGGGCGGCGCGATGAAGTTCGGCCAGGCCATGAGCATCTTCGAGGTGGCCCTGCCCGACGAGGTGCTCGGGCCCTACCGCGCCACGCTCACCAAGCTGCAGGACGCCGCCCCGCCGATGCCGGCCGAGACCGTGCACAAGGTGCTCGCCGAGGCGCTCGGCGACGACTGGCGCGACCGGTTCACGTCCTTCGACGACAAGCCGGCCGCCGCCGCCTCCATCGGGCAGGTGCACCGCGCGGTGTGGGCCGACGGCCGCGACGTCGCGGTCAAGATCCAGTACCCCGGCGCGGGCAAGGCGCTGCTCGGCGACCTCAACCAGGTCTCGCGCATGGCGCGCATGTTCGCCTCGCTGTCGCCCGGCCTCGACATCAAGCCGCTGCTCGAGGAGCTCAAGGCCCGCGCGGCCGAGGAGCTCGACTACCTCATCGAGTCGCAGAGCCAGCGCCAGTTCGCCGCGGCGTACGAGGGCGACGACGAGTTCGTGGTGCCGCACGTGCTGGCGGCCGCGCCGATGGTCGTGGTGTCGGAGTGGCTCGAGGGCTACTCGCTCGCGAAGGTCATCTCCGAGGGCACGCAGGAGGAGCGCGACCACTACGGCACGCTCTACCTGCGCTTCCTCATGTCCGGCCCGACGCGGGCGAAGATGCTGCACGCCGACCCGCACCCCGGCAACTACCGCGTGCTGACCGACGGCCGCCTCGGCGTCCTCGACTTCGGCGCCGTCGCGCGCCTGCCCGAGGGCCCGCCCGCGGCGATGGGCTCGCTGCTGCGCCTCGCGATGACCGGCGACGCCGAGGCCGTGGTCGAGGGCCTGCGTGCCGAGGGCTTCCTCAAGAAGGACATCGAGGTCGACACCGAGGTGTTCTTCAACGCGCTCATGCCGTTCGCCGAGCCGGCCGAGCACGAGTTCTTCCACTTCTCGCGCGACTGGATGCGCAGCCACTTCAACCGGCTCAACGACCCGCGCAACCCGGACTTCTCCGTCGGCTTCAAGATCAACCTGCCGCCGTCGTACATGCTGATCCACCGCACGTGGCTCGGCGGCATCGCGGTGCTCTCGCAGATGGACGCCACGGTGCCCATGCGCGGCGAGCTCGAGCGCTGGCTCCCCACCTTCGTCGCCTGACGCCCGTCACGCGGCAACCGGGTCGAGGCCGACCCGGCACGGCTGCGAGGATGCGCGGCGTGAGCCAGCGTGTCCCTGCCTGGTCGCTGGCCGTGGTCGCGATCCTGTCCGTGCAGCTCGGTGCTGCGCTCTCGACGCGACTCTTCGACCAGATCGGCCCGGGCGGTACGGCGTGGCTGCGGCTGAGCGCCGGCGCGTTGATCTTCCTCGCGATCGTGCGGCCGAAGCTGCGCGACTACACGCTGCGCGAGCTGCGCGGCCCGATCGATGCTCGGCGTGGTCACCGGCGATCACGACCGTCGCGTTCCTCTCCGCGATCGAGCGCATCCCGCTCGGGCCGGCGGTGGCCATCGAGTTCCTCGGCCCGCTCGGCGTCGCGGTCGCGCGCAGCCACAGCCGGCGCAACCTCGTCTGGCCGGTGCTCGCGCTGGCCGGCGTGCTCATGCTCACCGAGCCGTGGACCGGCGGCGTCGACGCGCTCGGGCTGCTGTTCGCCGTGATCGCGGCCGTGCGGCTGGGCGGCGTACATCCTGCTCACGCAGTCGGTCGGCGACCGGTTCAGCGGCATCGAGGGGCTGGCGTTCAGCATCCCCGTGGCCGCCGCGGTCTCGGCCATCGTCGGTGTGCCGCAGGCGATCGGCTCGATCACGCCGACGATCCTGCTGCAGTCGCGTCGCCCTCGCGCTGCTGCTGCCGGTGATCCCGTTCGCGCTCGAGATGATGGCGCTGCGGCGCCTCACCGCCGCGGCCTTCGGCACGCTCATGGCGCTCGAGCCCGCGATCGGCACCGCGATCGGCGTGCTCGTGCTCAGCCAGGTGCCCAACGCGCTGCAGGCGCTCGGCGTCGTGCTCGTGGTCGTCGCCGGCATCGGCGCCGAGCGCAGCGGGCACCGCGAACCGCCGCCGGTGCAGGTGCTCTAGCTCCCGTCGTACGCCGGTCAGCCCGCGCTGCACCACTCGCCGGGCGTGTGCGCGGTGTGCACCACGCGCAGCTCGGCCTCGACGTCGTCGGACACGACGGGACGCAGGTCCGGCGCGATGCGCCACTCGAACCGCTCGTCGGCACCGACCCAGCGGGCACGCTCGGCGAGCGCGAGCGGCACCAGCCGCAGCCGCGCGTCCATCCACTCCGGCGTCCACGGCCCGTCCTCGAGGATCGACTGCGCGGCGCGGAACTCGAAGTAGATCGTGCGGCGCAAGGCGTTGCCCGAGGCCGGCGGCGAGCCGTGCACGACCATGTCGTCGTGCACGAGCACGTCGCCCGCCTCGAGCTCGACCTCGATCGCGCCGGGCAGCGCCCAGCCGTAGGTCTCGGCCAGCGCGCACGCATCGGTACGCCGCACCTGCGAGCCCGGGATCACGTGCAGCGCACCGGCACCGGCGCGCGAGTCGTCGAGGTAGACGTCGACGTTGAACAGCCGGTGGCGGCGCGCGTGCACGGCGTCCTGGTGCCACGGCACCGGGGCGCCGTCGCCGGCGGCCTTGAGCACCATCGACTCGTACGTCGGCACGAAGTCCGGGCCGGCGAGGCTCTCCGCGATGCCGAGCACGGCGCGCGAGCCGAGCAGCTCGAGCGAGGCCGGCTCGCCCTTGTCGTGGATGTAGTCGACGCGCCACATGACCTTGCCCGTCGGCCGGTCGGCGAACAGCCAGTCGCTGCCCGGCTGCGGGCCCGCGCGCGACGCCCGTCGGCCATCCAGCGCTCGGACGCGGCCCGCAGCCGGCGCGAGCAGGTCGGGGTCGATGCGCTGCTTGAGCACGAGGTAGCCGTCGCGGTCGAACTGCGCGACCTGCTCGGGCGTGAGCAGCCCGCGGTCGAGGTCGACGTCGGGCGCGTGGGGCAGCGGTGGTCTCGGTCATGCCGACGAGGCTAGTGGCGACGAATCCGGGCATACTTCTCCCATGCATGGCCGATCCTTCCCGGATCCTCGCGTGACCGCGGCCGCGCCGCTGCACGAGGTCTTCGGCCTCGCCTGCGGGCTCTCGCTCGTGCCCGCGATGGCGCGCGCGCACCGGCACGACGACGTCGAGCTCGTCCTGCCGCTCGGCGGCGCGGCCGTCCTCGAGCACGCGGGCGGGCGCCACGACCCTGGCCGACCGCGACGTGCGCGGTGTTCTGGGCCGGCCTCCCCCACCGCGTCGCCGAGCACGACGACGGCGTCGCGGTCGCGTGGCTCACCGTGCCGCTCGTCGACGTGCTCGCCTGGTCGCTGCCGGCCGCGTTCACCGGCGGCATGCTGCGCGGGGGACTCTCGACCTTCGAGGCCCCGCCGCTGCTCGAGGCCGCGATGGACTCCTGGCAGCGCGACATCGGCGCGTCGCCGACGCTGACCCACGCGGTCCGGCTCGAGACCCACGCCTGGTTGCTGCGCGCGGCCGCGGTCGGCAACCCCAGCGCCGCCGCACGCGCGCAGGACGCCGCCACCGTGATGGCCTCCTACGATCTCGACGCACTTCCGCGAGCCGCTGGCCGTCGCCGACGTCGCCGCCGCCGTGCACCTGCACCCGAGCACGGCGGCCGCGGTGTTCCGCCGCGAGATGGGCGTGACGATCGGCGACTACCTCGCGCAGTGCCGGGTCGCCGAGGCGCAGCGCCTGCTCATCTCGACCGATGCGACCACCGGCGAGATCGCCCTGCGCGCAGGGTTCGGCTCGACGAGCCGGTTCTACGAGCGGTTCGTCCGCGACTGCGGCCTGCCGCCGGCGGCGTACCGCAGGGCCATGCGCTGAGCGCCGGTCACCAGAACTCGGCGTCGAGCTTGCCCTCGATCGCGCGCAGGTTGTCGCGGGCGCACGACGGGCAGTAGCGCAGGTCGCGCCCGTTCTCGTGCGACGCGACCCACGCGAGCGCGGCCATGCCGCTCTGCTCGTCGGCGTCGGCGTCCAACGACGTGCCGCACAGCGCGCACACGAGCACCGTCATGGCTGCACCCCCAGGTAGACGAAGCCCGGGCCCTCGTCGCGGAAGGGCACGCCCAACGGATCGAGCGCGGCCGCGAGCGCCAGCGACCACGTCCCGCGTACGCCGGGATCCGCGGCCTCGAAGCCGTGGTCGGCGGTGAGCAGCACGACGGTGTCGTCGAGCAGCCCCCGCGACTCGAGGTGGTCGAGCAGCACGCCGAGGCGCGCGTCGCAGTCGCGCAGGGCGTCGGTGGCGATGCCCGACCGCGGTCCGCCCGCGTGGTGACCCGGCGTCTGTCGTGTACTGCGACCACCACGCCAGGGCCGGCACGTCGGCGACGTCGGCCGCCGAGAAGAGCCCGACCATGGTGGAGAGCCCGAGCAGGTCGATCGCGGAGTAGAACGCGTAGTCGTCGTCCTCGCCGCACCGCGCGTGCGTGACGAGGTCGGAGGCCAGCGGGTCGGGCAGCAGCGCGCGCACGGCGGTGAGGAAGTCGCGCGACTGGGCGCTGCCGGCCTCGCCCGGGTCGACCGAGCCGCCCTGCTCGAGCGCGGCGCGCACCAGCGCGAAGGTCGAGGCCCACGACCCGCGCTCGGTCATCTCGTTGACGCTGGCGGTGCGTACGCCGGGCCGCGCAGCCGCCACCGCCTCGAACAGCGTCGTGACGCCGTCGCGGTAGAGCTCGCCGGTGGTGTGCCACGTCGCGGCGTCGTTGGGCACGACACGGCGATCGAGCTCGCGGTCCCAGTAGACGTTGCCCACCACGCCGTGCCGCCCCGGGCCGACGCCGGTGAGCATGCTCGTGTGGTTGACCAGCGTCAGGCTCGGGAACTCCGCGACCGCGCCGCCGGCCAGCGCGCAGCCGCGCTCGAGCAGGCGGGCGACGCTCGGCAGCTCGCCGCGCCCCGCCAGGTCGAGCAGCGAGCCGGGATGCCCGCCGTCCCACAGCAGCCCGATCACGTGCGTCGCGCCGCGCTCGACGAGGTCGTCGCGCACCACGCCGTCGAGGTGCGCGAGGTCGTCGCGCTCGACACCCGGCCAGCCACGCCAGCGTCGGCATCACGTCGACGAGCCGCGCGTGGTCGTCGACGAGCCCGCGTCGGCGTACGCCGGCACCGGAGAGCAGCAACGGCGCGCGCGACTGGATCACGTCGAGCGACCCGTGCTCGCCGGCGTGCCCGCCCTGCTCGGGGAAGAAGTGCCCGGCGGTGTGCACGACCGCGAGGTCGGGGCTGCGGGGATCGGTGAAGAACGAGGCCAGGCGCGGCCACGGCAGCGGGTAGGCGTTGCGCGCGTGGTCGGGCGAGGGGTCGGCGACCTCGAGCTCGTAGGGCAGGAAGGCCATCGGGTCGGTGCTCGGCAGCGGGTGCCGGCCCTCGAGCAGCGCGCCGTCGGGGTGCTCGTGGTCGAGGCGCGCCACCCCGGCGTGGTCGGCCACCAGGACGGCCAGCGGTCGGCCCGCCGCGTCGCGGCCGGCATCGGGATCGGGCCAGGCCACCACCGCGACCACGGCGGCGAGGTCGGGCGAGCGCAGGGCGGTGACGGCGGTGTCGAGCGCGGTGCGGTCCGGGTGCACGGACTCCGATCCTGCCGCACGGGCGCCCTGCAGAGACGACGACGGGCGGGTGACCCTCGAGGTGGGTCACCCGCCCGTCTGTTCCGCGCACCGGGTTACACGGTGGCGAGGGCGGCCTCGCGCGCGGCGAGGACTGCAGCCTCACGAGCAAGGCGTGCGCGGCGCTCGGCCGCCTCTGCCTTGCGCAGGGCGAGGGCGACGCGGCGAGCGCGCCACACCTCCACCTCGCGATGGCGGTGCTGCATGTGGTTGCGAGCAAGCTGCTCGGGGACGGTATGCATGTCTGACTCCAGGGTCGAGGTGGGCGCCGCGCGGGGCGGCAGCCCGAGTACGTGGTCCGCCGTGAGGGTCACGGCGGGGAGGGAGATCGGCGTCGGGACGTCGGTCTCGGTACGACGGCTCATGCGGCGGCACCACCGCGCTGCGCCGGGACGGCGCAGGCGGCGAGGTCGTCGTCGAGGTCCTCGTGATCGGCGGCGAGCTCACGGGTGAGCTCGGCCATCCGCTCGGCGAGGGCGATCTCGGCAGCGCGCCGGTCGAGGTGGTCGTCCTTGCGCGGACGGCCCGGGCGACGCTTGCGCGCCACGACGGATCCACGCTCGAACAGCTCTCCACCCCAGACGCCCCACGGCTCGCGACGCTCCAGGGCTCCGGTGAGGCAGGCTGCCCGCAGGGGGCAGTCTCCGCACAGGGCCTGGGCGAGCGCGACCTCGTCGGGACGCTCGGCGAACCACAGCTCCGGGTCGTACGACCGGCACGGGGTGCTGGCGTCGGTCCACTCCGGGGCCTGTGCTCCGAGGGTGTGGGTCAGGTCCGTGGTCAGGACGCTCATCGTGCGGTCACCTCCTTCACGTACCGCGGGATCTCCGCGGTCCTCGATGTCGTGCAAGGACTCGTGTCGTGCTGTGCTCCGACGGTTCGGGTGGTCCGGCGGAGCGTCTGGTGCTGGCGGTGCTGGGTGCTGATCCCCGGGGAGGAAGGGCCCGGGGAAACACGAAGGCCGCGGTTCCCTTGTCGGGATCCGCGGCCTCGAGGTGCCTGTGGGTGAGTGCTCTCACCCGGTGGATCCTCGAGACTGCGGGTCGTACGACGTGCGCGTGCGCTTGGCCATGACACCGGTGGTGCCGAACGCCGAGCCGGCCCAGCTGAGGCCGAGATCGGTGGCGTGCGGACGGGTGGCGGCGACGCTGACGGCCGGGGCCTGACGACGCGCGACGGCGCCGCCGATGACGGCGACGGCCGCGGCGCAGGCGACCACGGAGGGCAGCACGAAGGCGGCCACGTCGGTGAAGTTGTTCATCATCTCGAAGCCACCTCCTCTGCGTTCCGGGTCCGGGCGTCGCATCGCCTGGGTCGCGCGGCTCTCGCGCGTAGGAGTGAGGTTACGCACGCCTGCGTGCGGGACGCAAACAGTTTTTCCGGCGAGTTGCGCTGATCGTGATCATGTCGTGTCCCGTTCACCCGTCGGGCACGACGAATTGTCCGTCGAGTCCGGTTCAGGCCGGGTCGTCGGCGAGCACGGCAGGGTCCTCGCCGCGCACGAGCGCCAGCACCTGCTCGCCGTAGTCGGTCAGCTTGCGCGCGCCGATCCCCGGAATCCCCAGCAGCGCACGGGAATCCGCGGGCAGCTCGGTGGCCACGGTCTCGAGCGTGGCGTCGGTGAGCACGACGTACGCCGGCACCGAGCGGCGCGCCGCCTCGAGCTTGCGCCAGGCCTTGAGCCGCTCGAGCAGGGCCTCGTCGTACGACGCGGGGCACGTGCGGCACCGGCCGCGCGCCGACTCGGCACCGGTCACGAGCGCCGCGCCGCACACCCGGCAGGTCGCCGGGCCGCGACGCGTCCGCGCCCCGGTGCGCGAGCCGGAGCCGCGGTGCGACGCCGCCCTCGCCGGTGCCCGCGCTCGACCGCCGGCACCGACCGCGGCGTCGAGGAACGGCGAGCGCTCGCGCCGCCCGCGACCGCTGCGGCTGCGCGCCCACGACAGCGCGAGGAACGACCGCGCCCGGGTGCACGCGACGTAGAACAGGCGCCGCTCCTCCTCGACCCGGGCCGGGGTGTCGGCGTACTGGATCGGGAACGTGCCCGCGACGAGGCCCACCACGAACACGGCGTCCCACTCGAGGCCCTTGGCCGCGTGCACGGTCGCGAGGGTGACGCCGTCGGCGGCCGGCGCCGACTGCGTGGCGGCGCGCTGGTCGAGGTCGGCGACGAGGTCGGCGAGCGTGGCCTCCGGGTCGGTGCGCTCGAGGTCGTCGGCGAGGCTCACCAGCCGCAGCAGGTTCTCCCAGCGCTCGCGCACCGCGCCCGTGCCGCTCGGCGGCTCGGGGCTCCAGCCCATCGCCGAGAGCACCGAGCGCACGAGGTCGCCGAGCTCGCCGGCGGACTCGCCGCCGCGCGCCGCGCCGCGCAGCCGGGTGAGCGCCTCGCGCACCTCGCCGCGCTCGAAGAACGCCGACTCGCCGCGCAGCACGAACGGCACGCCCGCCTCGGCCAGCGCCTCCTCGAACACCTCCGACTGCGCGTTGATCCGGTAGAGCACCGCGATCTCGCGCGCCGGCGTGCCCGCGGCGATCAGACCGGCGATCGCCTTCGGCGGTCGCCGGCGGCCTCGGCCAGCTCGTCGTCGTACGCCGTCACCGCGGGCTCGGGGCCGTCGTCCCGCGTGGCGCGCAGCTCGAGCTTGAGCCGCGACTCCGGCGCCGGTCGAGCTCGCGAGCACCCGGTTGGCCAGCCCGACCACCTGCGGCGTGGAGCGGTAGGACCGCACGAGCCGAACCTCGGTGGCGTGCGCGAACCGCGTGCGGAAGTCGACGAGGTAGGACGAGCTCGCGCCCGTGAACGTGTAGATCGTCTGGCTCGCGTCGCCGACGACGCACAGGTCGTCGCGCTCGCCGAGCCACAGGTCGAGCAGCCGCTGCTGCAGCGGGTTGACGTCCTGGTACTCGTCGACGGTGAACCAGCGGTAGGCCCGGTGCACCTCGTCGGTGATGTCCGGCCGCGTGTCGAGGATGCCGACCGTGAGCAGCAGAACGTCCTCGAAGTCGATGAAGCCGTCGGCCGTCTTGCGGTCGTCGTACGCCGCATAGAGCTCGGCCACGTTCTCGTGCGTCGAGGCGCGCCGGGGGCCTCGCGCCGCGCACGGACCGCGGCACCGACGTAGTCGGCCGCGACGACCTGGCTCGACTTCGCCCACTCGATCTCGCTCGCGACGTCGCGGGCGAGCGACGAGTCGGCGAAGCCGGCGCGACGCACGCAGCGGCGCCAGGATCCGCGCCTTGCTCGGCAGGATCTCGGGCACCCGCCCGCCGACCACGCGCGGCCAGAAGTAGCGCAGCTGCCGCAGCGCCGCCGAGTGGAAGGTGCGCGCCTGCACGCCCTCGACGCCCAGCTCGACGAGCCGGTGCCGCATCTCGCCCGGCGGCGCGCGCGGTGAACGTGACCGCCAGCGTGCGGCGCGGGTCGTGCTGGCCGGTGAGCGCGGCGTAGGCGATCCGGTGCGTGATCGCGCGCGTCTTGCCGGTGCCCGCTCCCGCCAGCACCACCACCGGCCCGCTGACCGCGAGCGCGACCTCCCGCTGCTCGGGATCGAGCGCGGCGAGCACCTGCTCGGACGACCCGCCCGCGCCGCCGCCCTCGGGGCCCACAGCCCCTCGGCGGCCGCCCCCGGAACGTCGCGGCTGGTCACCGGCCCATCCTCACACCTCCCCCCGACCCCGCCCACAGGCCTGGGGGTGGCTCCGGCCGTCCGCACGCCCTTGGCTCGCTGCCACGCCCGGGCGCCGTCGGCGCGGACGGGGCGTCAATGTTCGCCGCCGGGCGTGCGGACGTCCGGAGCCACGTGCCGAGGCCGGTGCGCGCGGGCGCCCGGACGGGCGACGCCGGGGTGCGGAACATCACGGGAGCCGCGATGGTTGAACCCGGCACGATCGGGGAGCCTGATCGAGTACGGCGCCCCGCCCGCGGGGCCGGCACACGACGACGAAGGAGAGCGCCTGCCATGGCGGTCACGATGTACAGCACGACCTGGTGCGGCTACTGCTCGCGGCTCAAGGCCCAGATGGGCCGCGCGGGCATCGAGTTCGTCGAGGTCGACATCGAGCGCGACCCCGAGGCCGCAGCGCTCGTCGAGTCCGTGAACGGCGGCAACCAGACGGTTCCCACCCTCGTGTTCCCGGACGGCAGCTCGGCCACCAACCCGAGCATCAAGGAGGTCGAGGCGCGGCTCGCCGCCATCGCCTGACCCCGCTCCATCCCTCGTCGAGAGCCCACGGACCCCGTGTCCGTGGGCTCTCGTCGTCGTGCGGGTCAGCCGGTCGCGACCAGCTCGCCGGCGCGGACGACGGCGGTGACGCGGAGCGAGGCGGAGTCGAGCGCGACGAGGTCGGCGCGGGCTCCAGGGGCCAGCGCGCCGAGGTCGGCGCGCCCGAGCACGCGGGCCGGGTTGGTGCTGGTCTGGGCTGCGGCCCGCAGCAGCGAGGCGTCCGTGGGCTGGTCGCCGGCGATCGCCCGGAAGAGCCGGTCGGCGGTCGCGGTGCTGCCGGCGATCGTGGTGGTGCCGGCGACGTGGGCGACGCCGTCGCGGACGTCGATCTCCATGGTGCCCAACGGGTATCGGCCGTCGACCGTTCCGGCGGCGGCCATCGCGTCGGTGACTGCGACGAGCCGGTGCGGGGCGAGCGTCGCGTCGAGCCAGGCGCTCAGGTGCGGGTCGACGTGCACGCCGTCGCGGATCAGCTCGAGCGTCACGGTGTCGTCCTCGAGCAGGGCGAGCACGGCGCCAGGGTCGCGGTGGTGCAGCGGACGCATCGCGTTGAACAGGTGGGTGGCGTGGCTGGCACCGGCGGCGATGGCGGCGCTCGCCGTCGCGCGGTCGGCGTCGGTGTGGCCGATCGCGGCGACGGCGCCGAGCCCGACGATGCGGCGTACGGCATCGATGCCGCCCGGGAGCTCGGGCGCGAGGGTCACCATGCGCACGGCGTCGTGGCCGACGAGGTCGTCGACCTCGTCGGGGTCCGGGGGCCTCAGATGCGCCGGGTCGTGCGCGCCGCAGTACGCCGACGACAGCCACGGACCCTCGAGGTGGATCCCGACCAGCAGCCCGTCCTCGACCAGCGGGGCGAGGGCCGCGATCTCGCGCCGCAGCCGGTCGGCGGGCCGGCCACCAGGCTCGCCATCAGCGTGGTGGTGCCGTGCGCGAGGTGCAGGGCCGCGGCCGTGCGGGCGGCGTCGGGATCGGCGCCGAAGGAGGCACCTCCGCCGCCGTGGCAGTGCAGGTCGACGAAGCCGGGGACGAGCACCACGTCGCCGAGGTCGAGCACCTGCCCCGCCGCGGGGTCGGGCGGCGGCTCGCCCTCGCCCAGCGCCACGATGCGGGCGCCGTCGAGGTCGACCCAGCCCGGGCGCAGGACGCCGTCCGGCGCGACGACGGCAGTGGCGCGCAGGCGGGTCATGACGCTCATGAGGCTAGCGAGGCGGACCGGCGCCGCGGGCGACGGCGCGAGCGACCGGCTCCGAGCACGGCCCCTCCCGGTGGCCGGTCACGGAGTGTCACCACGGCGACGGCGCCGAACCGTGCTGCACTGGAGGGCGGGGGCGACGCGAGGGGAGCGTGATCCGCGTGCTCTGCACCTGGTGCGGCGAGACCGCGACGTGGATCCTCGTGGCCGACGCCGACCTCCACAACCACGACCACGCCGCCTGCGACGAGCACCGGACGACGTGGGGCCATCTCTACCGCCGGTCCGTGGCCGTGGCGTCCGACCTCGTGGTCGACGTCCGCGACGGGGCCGACTCCGACGACGGTCGACCTGCGCGACGCGGACGAGCCCGTCGGGCGGCACGAGCGCTGACGGCGTACGCCGTCGGGGTGCGCCTCTACCCTGGCCCGGTGACCTCGGCCATGGAGCTGCCTCGCGTGCGGCACCTCACGCGTGCGCGCGACCTCGCCGACACCGGGTACGCCGACGGCCTCACCGTCGCCGACCTCGCAGCGGCCGCGCACCTGTCGCCGCGCGCACTTCAGCCGCGAGTTCCGCCGTGCGTTCGGCGAGTCGCCGCACGCCTACCTGCTCACCCGTCGGCTCGAGCGCGCCGCGACGCTGCTGCGCAGCACCGACTACTCGGTCGCCGACATCTGCATGCGCGTGGGGCTGAGCAGCGTCGGGTCGTTCACGACCAGCTTCACCCGCGCGTACGGCATGACGCCGACGGCGTACCGCGCCTCGTTCCCGCCGGCCTCCGCGCTGGCCCGGATCCCGATGTGCGTGCTGCGCGCCTACGGGCGTCCGGTGAACAGCAGGATCGGAGAAGACGGCGCCTGAGCGTGCTGCCTAGGTTCGTCGCATCGCACCGACGAGACCGACCAGGAGGACCCCATGATCCGCATCAGCACCGCCCAGCTCTGGGTGCACGACCAGGACGAGGCGCTCGAGTTCTGGACCACGAAGGTGGGTTTCGAGCTCAAGGAGGACGTGACGGTCCCCGAGATGGGCAACTTCCGCTGGCTCACGGTCGGACCGCGCGACCAGGACGACGTCGTCGATCGTGCTCATGGCGATCCCCGGCCCGCCGGTGATGGACGAGCACGACGCGCGCCGAGGTCGCGGACGCTCACCGCGAAGGGGTTCGCGGGCACCGTGTTCCTCACGACCGACGACTGCATGAAGGCCTACGAGGAGATGTCGGCGCGCGGCGTGGAGTTCACCGAGGTGCCGACCCCGCAGCTGTACGGGATGGACTGCGGCTTCCGCGACCCGTCGGGCAACAACTGCCGGCTCACGCAGCGCAGCGCCTGGCCGGCCGCCTAGGCCTACGGGCGCGACCAGGTGCCGGGGAGCTCGGCGCCGTACCAGTGCTCGATGAGGCGCCGGGCGATCGAGAGCGGCGGCGGGATGCGCACGCTGCCGTCCTCGGCGCCGGCGAGCAGCTCGTCGCGGGTGAACCACCGCAGCTCGCTGATCTCCTCGCCGTCGGGCCGCGCCTCGCCCGAGCCGGCGGCGACGCGCGCGCGGTAGCCGAGCATGAGGCTCGACGGGAACGGCCACGGCTGCGAGCCGAGGTAGTCGAGCCGCTCGAGGTCGATGAGGACGCCGGCCTCCTCGGCCATCTCGCGCACCACGGCCATCTCGGCCGACTCCCCCGCCTCGACGAAGCCGGCGAGCGTCGAGTACCAGCCCTCGGCCCAGTCGGCGCGGCGACCGAGCAGCGCGCGGTCGTCGTCGTCGGTCACCAGGACGATGACGGCCGGGTCGCTGCGCGGGAAGTGCTGGGTGGCGTCGTCCGGGCAGGTGCGCGACCAGCCCGCCTGCGACGGCGTCGTGGCCGCGCCGCAGCGCGGGCAGCGCGGGTGGGTCGCGTGCCAGTTGGCCAGCGCGACGGCCATGACGAGCAGCCCCGCGTCGCGGTCGCCGAGCTTCGCGCCGACCTCGCGCAGGCCGTTCCAGCGCACGCCGTCGACATCGCCCTCGGGCGCGTCCTCGTCGACCACGAGGGCGAGGAACGCGACGCCGTCGTCGACCGCGAGCAGCACGCGGATCCCGTCGTACGCCGCGTCCTCGGGCGACACCAGCACGAGCTCGGCGACACCGTCGTCGCGCCGACGCGTCGCCGCACGGCCTCGGCGTACGACCACGCACGCGGGTGGCCGGGTCGGCCCAGGCGGCGTCGAGCCAGGCCTGGTCGTCGCGTCGCTCCGCGGCGCGGTCGAGGTCGCCGCGCGCGAGGGTCAGCGAGCCGCAGCAGTCCGGGATCGGGCATCGGCTCAGCGGGTCCAGGTCTCGGCGAGGTCGGTCCACAGGTACGCCGCCGCCTCGGCGCCGCGCAGCAGGAACTCGATGTCGGCCTTCTCGTTCGGCGCGTGGATGCGGTCGTCGGGCAGGCCGACGCCGAGGAACACCACGGGCGCCTCGAGGATGTCGGCGAGGTCGGCCTCGGGGCCGCTGCCGCCCTCGCGCGTGTAGAGCACCTCGGTGCCGAACGCGCGGCCCATCGCGCGCGTGACGCTCTGCAGCGCCGGGTGGTCGAGCGGCGTCAGGCACGGGCGCACGCCGTGCCGGTCGTAGCGCGGCGTCACCGTGATGCCGGCGGGGATCGTGCCGTCGGCGTGCAGCTGCTCGAGCCACGCGGCGAAGGCCGGCTGCACGTCGGCGGGGTCCTGCCCGGCGACGAGGCGGAAGCTGAGCTTCACGTGCGCCTCGCTCGGGATGATCGTCTTGCCGCCGGGGCCGGTGTAGCCGCCCCAGAGCCCGTTGACCTCCGCGGTCGGCCGCGCCCAGATCCGCTCGAGGGTGGTGAAGCCGGCCTCGCCGTGCGGTCGCGCCGGACTGCGCGTCGGCGAGCCACGACGCCTCGTCGAACGGCAGGCGCGCGATGAGCTCGCGCTCGCGGTCGGTGAGCGGGATGACCTTGTCGTAGTAGCCGGGCAGCGTCACGTGCCCGTTCTCGTCGTGCAGCCGCGCGACCATGCGCGCGAGCACCGTCACCGGGTTCGGCACGGCGCCGCCGAACGACCCGGAGTGCAGGTCGCCCTTCGGGCCGACGACGTCGAGCTGCACCTCGACCATGCCGCGCATCCCGACGCAGACCGAGATGGCGTCGCGGCCGAAGACGCCGGTGTCGCTGACCACGACGACGTCGCAGTCGAGCCGGTCGCGGTGCGTGCGGAGCAGCTCGGCGAAGTGCACCGAGCCCGACTCCTCCTCGCCCTCGACGACCACCTTGAGGTTCACCGCGGGCGAGGTGCGCCCGGTGGTCGCGAGGTGCGCGCCGAGGCCGAGCACGTGGAAGAAGACCTGGCCCTTGTCGTCGATCGCGCCGCGCCCGACCAGCTCCTCGCCGTACGCCGTGGCCCGCACGAGCGGCTCGAACGGCGCGGTCTCCCAGAGCTCGACCGGGTCGACGGGCTGCACGTCGTGGTGCCCGTAGAGCACGACGGTCGGAGCGCCCGGGTCGTCGCTGGGCCACTCGGCGTACACCGCGGGCAGGCCCTCGGTCGGCCAGATCTCCACGCTCGGGGAACCCGGCGCGCAGCAGGCGCTGCGCGAGCCAGTCGGCGCTGCGCGACACCTCGCCGGCGTGCTCGGGGTCGGCGCTGATGCTGGGGATCCGCAGCCAGTCGCTGAGCTCGGCGACGAACTCGGCGCGACGCTCGGTCACATACGCGCGGACGGCAGGGTCGGGAGCGAGGTCCGGGGTGGTCACGGCCCCGACCCTACGACGCGATCTCGCCTCCGGGCCGAGGGCGGGGTCGGCCGCCGCTGGAGCCCTACTTCATCTCGCGGACCTCTGGGGCCACCCGCAGGCGACGGCCACCTTGCCCGCCCACACCTTCGCCTCCTCGACGTCGGGGACGTCGACGAGCGCGAACCCGCCGAGCCACTCCTTGGTCTCGGCGTACGGACCGTCGGTGATGATCACCTCGCCGCTGGTCGCATCGGCGCTGAACGCCTGGTCCAGCTCCTCCACGAGCCCGCCCGCGAAGACGTAGACGCCCGCCTCCTTCATCTCCTCGGTCACCGCATTGGCGAGAGGACCGCGCGACCGGAACCACTCCTCGGGGTGGTCGCCGACCCACTGCTGGTTGAAGAAGATGAGGTAGTACGCCATGTCTGCTCCTCCGGCTGCGACGGGCCCGACGCCCGCCTCCACCCACTACACGAACGGCCAGGGCCGAGATCGACACGAGTATGGCGACGGATTCCCGGATGGCGACCGATTCCCGGGAGCCGCCGCGTCGGGCCGATCCTCGCCCGGATGCCGGGCGCGGGTGCCGGGCGACGAAGACGCCCCGTGGGAGGATCGGCGGCGTACGCAGACAGGCACGACCACACGCACGGACACCAGGGCAGGCAGCAGGATGCAGCGCTTCATCGGACAGCTCACGGGCGTGCGCTTCGTGGCGGCTGTCTGGGTGATGCTCTACCACTTCCAGGCGCCGCTGGCCGTGCTCGGCCTGCTCGTGCCGGTGGTGCACGAGTTCCTGCGGGTGGGGCGCCTGGGCGTCGACCTGTTCTTCGCGCTCTCGGGCCTGATCCTCACCCACACGTACCTCACGAAGATGGGCCCGGGCATCACGTGGGCGCGCACGCGGCACTTCTGGTGGCTGCGCCTCGCACGCATCTGGCCGGTGCACTTCGTCATGCTCAACGTCGCCGGCCTCGCGGTGCTCGCGCAGGCGCGGTTCGGCTCGAGCGACGCGACGCAGAAGGACTGGCTCAACCCGGTCGACTACCTCAAGCAGGTGCTGCTGATCCACGAGTGGGGCCCCGACCCGCAGCGCGGCTGGAACTACCCCGCCTGGTCGCTGTCGATGGAGTGGCTGGCCTACCTGCTCTTCCCGCTGCTCATCCTCGTGCTCTGGCGCTTCCACGAGCGGCTCTCCACGCGCTGGCTGTGCGTCGCGTGGGTCGTCGTGCTGATCCCGCTGCTCTGGTACGGCACGACCTACATCGGCGACCCGTACTACATCAGCGACTGGGGCTCGACGATCCGGATCCTCACCGAGTTCACCGCGGGGTCGATCACCTACCTCATCGTCGTGCGGCTCTGGGCCGGCACGCGGACGGCCCGAAGGTGCGCGTCGAGCGGCTCGCCACCACGCTGTCGGTCGCCCTGCCGATCGTCATCGTGATCATGGCGATGGTGCTCGGGCAACCTGCCCGCCCTGCAGTGGACGGTCAGCGACCTGCCCGACACCCCGAACGCCGCCGACCTGCCGCCGAAGTACCACCTCTCGCTCGTGCCGATCCTGATCCTGTGGATCGGCGCGCTGGCGCTCACCTCGCGCGGGCCGTCGAAGTTCCTCTCGCGCGACAAGCTCATCCTCGGCGGCTACATCTCGTTCTCGCTCTACATGGTGCACACCGTCTGGTACGGCCTGTGGCGCGCGATCATGCGCGCGGCCGGCATCACCGACGGCCCGCTCTACGCGCTGGGCTTCGTCGGCCTCGTCGTCGGCGCGATCGTGCTGGCGTGGCTCATGTGGCGCATCGTCGAGGAGCCGGCCCGCGAGTGGATGCGACGCCGCTCCGGCGAGCGCCCGAAGCCGGTCGAGGAGCTCGCGCTCGAGAGCGACCAGCGCTGACGCCGTACGCCGCCCGGAGGCAGCCTCTCGGGCGAGCACCTAGGTTGGAGCCATGACCGTGCGGCTGGCGACGTACAACCTGCTGCACGGGATGACCGTGCTCGGCGGGGTGCCCGCAGCCCGCCCGCGACGAGGCCGGACGCGTCGTCGGCCCGCCCGTGGTCGAGGGCGACGGGCCGCTGCGCGACGCGATCGCCATGCTCGGCGCCGACGTGATCGGCCTGCAGGAGGTCGACGTCGACCAGCCCCGCAGCGCCGGCACGCACCAGGTGCGCTCGGTGGCCGAGGCGATGAGCACCGACCACTGGCACTTCGCGCCCTCGGTCGCCGGCACCCCCGGCGAGGCCGAGTGGGCGCACGCCACGGACGACCACGAGGTGGCGGCCAACCCGCGGCTGCGGCCGGCCGAGGCAGGACGGCAGCGCCGCTCGGACGACACGGGCGTCGAGATCGAGCCGCCCGTCGGGGTCGGCCCGTTGTACGGCGTCGGCCTCGTGTCGCGACTGCCCGTGAGCGACTGGCGCAGCACGCGGTTCGCGCCGGCGCCGTGGAGCCTGCCGCTGCTCATCCCGGCCGAGCCGCGGCCCCGCTTCATGTCCGTGCCCGACGAGCCCCGCGCGGCCATCGCCGCGGTCGTCGAGGGCAACCACGGGCCGTTCACCGTGGTCACCGCGCACCTGTCGTTCGTGCCCGGCTACAACATCCGGCAGCTGCGCGAGATGCGGCGCTGGCTCGCCGGGCTCCCCCGGCCCCTCGTGCTCCTCGGCGACTTCAACCTGCCCGGCCGGATGCCGGCGATGGTCACGGGGTGGCAGCCGCTGCTCAAGGCGGCGACGTACCCGGTCATGAGGCCGCGCGTGCAGCTCGACCACGTGCTCGTCGACGGCTTCACGCCCGACCAGCTCGAGGCCGCGCGGGCCACCGCCCAGGTGCACCTGCTCCCCGTGAGCGACCACGCCGCGGTCACGGTCGACCTCGACCTCTGAGACCGCTGTCTGCCGCGTGTGACGCGACGCACGGGGCGGCTTCCGACCCAGGTCCGCCTTACCGGATCCGCTCCGACTAGCCTGCCGAAGCAGGGGCCCGCGAGGGCCCCGGACGTGCGAGGCCAGACCCGTTGCCGCGCTGGGCGCAACGGCGCGAAGGAGGAGCTCAGCGTGATCATCGGAGTCCTCAGGGAGGCGCGCCCCGGCGAGACCCGGGCCGCCGCCACACCGGCCACCGTTGCGCAGCTGATCGCGCTCGGGTACTCCGTGGTCGTCGAGCCCGGCGCCGGCGTGGCGTCGGACTTCTCCGACGAGGCGTACGCCGAGGCCGGGGCCACGCTCGGCCAGGCCACCGCCGCCGACATCGTCTTCGGCGTGAACGCCCCCTCGGACGAGCAGCTCGACGGTCTCCGCGACGGCGCGACGCTCGTCTGCCTGCTCAGCCCGGCGCTCAGCCCCGACCTGCTCGCGAACCTCGGCTCAGCGGCGCATCACGGCGCTCGCGATGGACGCGGTGCCGCGCATCTCGCGCGCGCAGTCGCTCGACGTCCTCTCGTCGATGGCCAACATCGCCGGCTACCGCGCGGTCATCGAGGCCGCGAACGTGTTCGGCCGCTTCTTCACCGGCCAGATCACCGCGGCGGGCAAGGTGCCGCCGGCCAAGGTGCTCGTCGCCGGCGTCGGCGTCGCCGGACTGGCCGCGATCGGCACGGCCGGCGGCATGGGCGCGATCGTCTACGCGACCGACCCGCGCCCCGAGGTCGCCGACCAGGTGACCTCGCTCGGCGGCGAGTACCTCGCGGTGGCGGCTGCCGACGTCGAGGTGTCGGCGACCGGGTACGCCAAGGAGATGTCCGACGACTACAACCGCCGGGCCGCGGAGCTCTACGCCTCGCGGGTGCCGGACATGGACATCGTCATCACGACCGCGCTCATCCCCGGTCGCCCGGCGCCGCGGCTGATCACGGCCGAGATGGTCGCGGCGATGAAGCCGGGCAGCGTCATCGTCGACATGGCGGCGTCCAACGGCGGCAACGTCGAGGGCACCGTCGCCGGCGAGGCGGTCACCACCGCCAACGGCGTCACGATCCTCGGCTACACCGACCTCGCCGGCCGCCTGGCCGCGCAGGCCTCGCAGCTCTACGGCACCAACCTGGTCAACCTGATGAAGCTCATGACGCCGGCCAAGGACGGCGAGCTCGTCCTGGACTGGGACGACGTCGTGCAGCGCGGCATCACGGTCGCGCGCGACGGCGAGGTGACCTGGCCACCGCCACAGGTGCAGGTGTCGGCAGCGCCCGCCGCGGTCGCGGCTGCCGCGCCCGCCCCGGTCGCCGCAGCCTCCGCGCCGATGTCGACGAACCGGCGGTTCGCCCTCGTCGGCGGCGGAGCCGCTCTGCTGCTCCTGCTCGTCGCGGCCGCGCCGGCCGCGCTGCGGGTGCACCTCACCGTCTTCGCCCTGGCGATCGTCATCGGCTACTACGTGATCGGCAACGTGCACCACGCGCTGCACACGCCGCTCATGTCGGTGACCAACGCGATCTCCGGCATCATCGTCGTCGGAGCGCTCCTGCAGATCGGCCACGGCGACGCCGCGATCACCGCGCTGTCGTTCGTCGCGATCCTGCTCGCCAGCATCAACGTGTTCGGCGGCTTCGCCGTGACGCGTCGCATGCTCTCCATGTTCTCCAGGAGCTGACGCGCGATGACCGATCGAATCCGCCGCGCAGGCGGCGTACCTCGTCGCGGCGCTGCTCTTCATCCTGGCGCTCGCCGGGCTGTCCAAGCACGAGACCGCGAAGGCCGGCAACACCTACGGCATGGCCGGCATGGCGATCGCGCTCGTCGCGACCATCGCGCTCGCGGTCGACCGCGGCATCGACAGCCTCGGGCTGATCCTGCTCGGCATCGCCATGGTCGTCGGCGCGGCGATCGGGCTGTGGCGCGCCCGCGTCGTCGAGATGACCGGCATGCCCGAGCTCATCGCCCTGCTGCACTCGTTCGTCGGTCTGGCCGCCGTGCTCGTCGGCTGGAACGGCTACCTCCTCGTCGAGGGCGGCGCCGACCCGGCCGAGGCCGCACTGCTCGACGGCGCAGGGCACGCTGGGCATCCACCACGCCGAGGTCTTCATCGGCGTCTTCATCGGCGCCGTCACCTTCACCGGCTCGATCGTCGCCTACGGCAAGCTCTCCGGCCGCATCGACTCCAAGCCGCTGATGCTGCCGGGCAAGAACGTGCTCAACGTCGGCGCGCTCGTCGCCTTCGCCGCGCTGACCGTCTGGTTCGTCATCACGCCGAATCTGTGGCTGCTCGTCGCGGTCACCGTCGATCGCGCTGCTGCTCGGCTGGCACCTCGTCGCCTCGCATCGGCGGCGGCGACATGCCCGTCGTCGTCTCGATGCTCAACAGCTACTCCGGCTGGGCCGCAGCAGCATCGGGCTTCCTGCTCGAGAACGACCTGCTCATCGTCACCGGCGCGCTCGTCGGCTCCTCGGGTGCCTACCTGTCCTACATCATGTGCCGCGCGATGAACCGCTCGTTCATCTCCGTCATCGCCGGCGGCTTCGGCATCGAGGCCGGGCCGGCCGACGACAAGGACTACGGCGAGCACCGCGAGGTCAACGCCGAGCAGGCCGCCGAGCTCCTCAACGCCGCCCGCTCGGTCATCATCACGCCCGGCTACGGCATGGCCGTCGCCCAGGCGCAGTACGGCGTCGCCGAGCTCACCCGCAAGCTGCGCGACAACGGCATCACGGTGCGCTTCGGCATCCACCCCGTCGCCGGCCGCCTGCCCGGGCACATGAACGTGCTGCTCGCCGAGGCCAAGGTGCCCTACGACATCGTCCTGGAGATGGACGAGATCAACGACGACTTCGCCGACACCGACGTCGTGCTCGTCATCGGCGCCAACGACACCGTCAACCCCGCCGCCGAGGACGACCCGACCAGCCCCATCGCCGGCATGCCGGTGCTCAAGGTCTGGAACGCCGTCGAACGTCATCGTCTTCAAGCGCTCGATGGCGTCGGGCTACGCCGGCGTGCAGAACCCGCTGTTCTTCCGCGAGAACTCGGCGATGCTCTTCGGCGACGCCAAGGACCGCGTCGAGGACATCATCCGCGCCCTCTGACGGTCAGCCCGCGGGCTCGGGTGCCACGAGGTCGAGCCACCGCTGTGCGGCTCGCGGTGTCCGCAACCGTGCCTTGCGCACGTGCGCGTACGCCGGGTCGGCGAACCGCGCGAGCATGTCGTCGCGACGCGACGCGTAGGCGGTGACCGACCAACGGATCGGGTGCTCGGGGTCCAGCCACGCGCGGAAGTCCTCGGTGTTGCCGTTGAACAGCTCCTGCCGGTCGCGGGCGCGCACGACCGAGCGGCGCACCACCCGGCTCGTCACGACGGGCCGCGAGTAGCTCAGCCACACGACGGTGTCGACGCGCGACCACATGAGGTCGCGCACCTCCTTGTAGCCGTGCGAGTCGAAGACCCAGGAGTCCTGCGCGACGACCTCGGCCACGTCGTCCTCGAACGTCGGGATCGGTTCCCACCCGGGACCGTGGTAGAACGCGTCCATCTCGAAGTAGGGCAGCCCGGTGCGGCGGCACAGCTCGCGCGCGAAGGTGGTCTTCCCGGACCCCGTGATCCCCGCGACCATCACCCGTTGCACCGGGGGAGGTTACCGACTCACGGCTGTGCGACGAGGAGCGATTCGAGCTCGGTGCGGGTGAGCAGCGTGTCGGGACGGACGACGGCGCCGTCGCGCACGTAGACGAACGCCGCGTCGACGCGCTCGAGCGGCAGACCCATGAGCTCGGCGTAGGCCACGCGGTAGATCGAGAGCTGCAGCGGGTCGGAGTCGTGCTTGGTCGAGGTCTTCCAGTCGACGACCTCGATGCGCTCGAGACCGTCGGCGTCGACCGAGCTGAAGACCGCGTCGATGCGGCCCGGCACCACGCGCCCGCCCAGCACGAGGGTGAACGGCACCTCGATGGCGACCGGCACGCGGTCGGCGTACGCCGAGCGCAGGAACGCCTCCTGCATCGACTCGAGCGCGTCGTCGCTGTCGAGGTCGGCGTCGGCCGCGCCGGGGAGGTCGTCGGGCTCGAGCAGCGGACGCAGGCCGAAGTGCTGCTCGACCCACGCGTGGAACCGCGTGCCGCGGCGTGCCGCCGGCGCCGGGGCCGAGGGCATCGGGCGCGCGAGCCGCTGGGTGAACAGCTCCGGGTCGGCGGCCAGCCGCACGAGGTCGGACGCCGACAGCGAGGTGGGCAGCGCCACCGTGCGCGTGGCGGACCGCTCGGCGCGGCGCTCCTCCAGGATCAGCGCGATGTCGTCGTCCCAGCCGCGGACCAGCTCGAGGTCGGAGGCGTCGAGCCCGAGCAGCGGTGACGACGCGGTCGCGCCGGCCAGCGCCGCGTGCTCGGCGCGCAGCCCGTCGACGTCGAGCCCCACGTGCTCGCGCACGGCGGCGGCTGCTGCCAGCCGGCGCTCGCGCACGTCGGCGTCGGGCTGCGGCGGCCACGCGACCTCGTCGACGTCGCCGAGCACCGGGTTGGTGTCGTCGTCGCCCGGCGCCTCGGCCCACGTGTCGACCGAGCCTGCGCCGGCGAGCGCCTGGTCGCGCAGCGCCACGAGGTACGGCGACGGACCGCGCGACGACTTCTGCGACGGCCCCCACCACGAGCCGCTCGCGATGACGAGCCGCTTCGCGCGGGTGACGGCGACGTACACCAGGCGCAGCTCCTCGTGCGCGTCGTGCGTCTTGCAGTCGGCGACGAACGCCTTGTGCTCCTTCGGCGTGAGCCCGACGAGCACCGGCAGCGACTCGGCGTCGCCGCGCACCGGGTAGGGCACCGCGTGCGGGGTCGAGGTCCAGCGCGCGATGCCGCGCAGCGGCGGGAACACCTTGGCGGTCAGCGACGGCAGCACCACCACCGGCCACTCGAGCCCCTTCGACCGGTGCACGGTCATGAGCTGCACGGCGTCGGGCGACGGCGGCCGGTCGAGCTCGGGCACCTGGTCGAACCGCGCGGCCATCGCGAGCCACGCGAGGAACGCGCCGATCGAGGCG
This sequence comes from uncultured Actinomycetota bacterium, assembly GCA_963827145.1. Classification (GTDB taxonomy): domain Bacteria; phylum Actinomycetota; class Actinomycetes; order S36-B12; family CAIYMF01; genus Longivirga. The sequence continues at coordinate 259,870 of CAWGZO010000001.1, forward strand.
TCGCCCTCGGCGTCGGCGAAGCCCGCGACGAGGTCGACGAAGGAGGCGAGCCCCTCGGCCCGGTGCAGGAGCAGCAGCTCGGGCGCCGCGGCCATCTCGATGTCGAGACCGGTCACCGTGATGATGCGGTGCACGAGGTCGGGCAGCGGGTCGCCGACGCTGCGGCGCAGCAGCCGGATCTCCGCCGAGAGCTGGCCGAACCGGCGCAGCGCCTCGGGGTCGTAGTCGAGCGTGCCGGGGTCGTCGAGGGCGTCGAGCAGCGACACGACGTCGGCCGGGTCGACGCCCGCGACCGCCGCATCGAGCTGGTCGGCGATGTCGGCGTCGTCGAGGCGGCCTCGACCGCCGGCGAGGTACGCCGCCCGCTCGCCGAGCAGCGCGAGGTCGCGCAGCCCCACCCGCCAGCGCGGGCCGGTGAGCAGCCGCACCAGCGACGGGTTGGCGGTGGAGTCGTGCAGCACGTCGAGCACCGCGACGACCTCGGCGACCTCCGGCATCGCGAGCATGCCGTCGACGCCCACGACCTCGACCGCGAGCCCGCGGTCGGTGAGCGACCGCACGAGCGCCGGGTAGTCGGACGTGGCGCGGCACAGCACCGCGATCTCGCCAGGACGGCGTGCCCGCGTCGACCTGCTCGCGCACGCGATCGCCGACCCACGCCATCTCCTCGGCGTACGTCGAGGTCAGCGCCACCCGGATGCCGCCGGGGTCCTTGCCGCCGGGCGAGACCAGCGGCGCCACCTGCGGGTGCAGCGCGCGCAGCGGCGCGGCGAGGTCGTTGGCGGCGTCGAGGATCCGCTGGCCGGAGCGGCGGTTCTCGGCGAGGGTGCGCACCGGGGCGAGGCTGCCGTCGAGGCGGGCGAAGTGCTCGGGGAAGCGGTCGATGTTGGCCACGCTCGCCCCGCGCCAGCCGTAGATGGCCTGCAGCGGGTCGCCGACCGCGGTGACCGGGTGGCCACCGCCGAACAGCCCCACCAGCAGGCGGCGCTGCGAGACCGAGGTGTCCTGGTACTCGTCGAGCAGGACGACGCGGAACTGGTCGCGCAGCGCGGCGCCGACGTCCGGGCACTCCTCGGCGAGCCGGGCGCCGAAGCGCATCTGGTCGGAGAAGTCGACGAGGTCGCGCGCAGCGCGGGCGGCGCGGAACTCGTCGACGAGGTGCGAGAGCTCGATGCGGGTGACCGCGGTGGCCCGCATCTTCTTCGAGTCGGCCGAGGGCTTGGCCTCGGCGTCGACCTCGGCGATCACGTCGCGGTCGTAGGCGCGCAGCGCCTCGGGCTCGAGGCAGTGCTCGGCGAGCTCGGAGTCGAGCGCGCGCACGTTCTCGACGATCGAGGAGACGGCGTACCCGAGGGTCGAGAGGTCGCGCGCGGTGCGCGTGACCACGCGGTGGGCGAGCTGCACCGACGCGGCCTCGGTGAGCAGGCGTGCGCCGGGCTCGACCCCGATGCGCAGGCCGTGCTCGGCGATGAGGCGGCCGGCGAACGCGTGGTAGGTCGCGACGGTGGGCTCGCCGACCTCCTCGAGCGAGCGGCCGGCGACGCCGGTCGGAGAGCCGCTGCACCGCCGCGCGCACGCGCGACGACAGCTCGCCGGCGGCCTTGGTGGTGAAGGTGAGGCCGAGCACCTGCTCGGGCTGCACCTGACCGGTGGCCAGCAGCCACACCACGCGCGCGGTCATGACCGTGGTCTTGCCCGAGCCCGCGCCCGCGACGACGACGTAGGGCTCGAGCGGCGCGGTGATCGACTCGAGCTGCTCGAGGCTGAACGGGATGCCGAGCAGCTCGACGAGGTCGGAGGGGCCGAAGGGCGGCAGCTCGTCGAGGTCGAAGCCGAGCTGGGTCACGGCAGCACCTCCCGGCCCTCGTCGGACGCCGGGCACGCACGGCGGAACGAGCAGAACCGGCACGACTCCCCGGGCCGCGCCGGGAACGACTCGGCGCGCACGTGCGCGTCGGCCTCGTGCAGCGCCTCGTCGACCCACGTGACGCCGTCGCCGATCGGGCCCTGCGCCTGGATGTCGGGGTTGTCGTCCTTGCCCAGGCGCAGCATCACCAGCTCGGCACCCGCCACGACCGGTGGCGCACTCTCGGCGAGGCCGGCGCGGTCGCGCACCTCCGTCGGCAGCGAGTCGAGCGCACCCTCGCGGACCGCCACCTGGTAGACGCCGAGCTGAGGGTGCGTGGGCAGGTCGTCGCCGCGCACCTTCGACTTGGAGGTCTTGAGGTCGGCGATGTGCACGCCGCCGTCGGTGTCGACCTCGACCCGGTCGAACGACCCACGCAGCGCGATCCCGTTCTCCCCCACGGGGATCGCGACCTCGAAGGTGTGCTCGCTCGCGACGAACGTGCGCTCGGGGCGCGTGGTGTGCCAGGTGAGGAACCGGCGTACGGCCTCGCCGGCGGCCACCCGCTCGGCGCGCGACTGCCACACCGCCTCGAAGCCGAGCTCGGCCCACACCGCGTCGATGTGCTCCTCGAGCGCGACCGGGTCGGCCGGCAGCTGCTCGCGCGCGACGCCGTCGGCGAGCACGTGGATGATCGAGCCGAAGCCCAGCGCGGTCGTGCGCGCGACGTCGGCCTTGGCCTCGTGCCCGAGGAACCACTTGAGCGGGCAGCGGGTCATCTCGCTGAGCTGGCTGCCGGAGAACGCGAGCGGGTCGTCGGCCGGACGCACCGGCACCGGCGACGACGTGGGGTCGAGCAGCCCCCACCAGCGCGCCGGGTCGGCGGACGGCGACGAGCGGGTGCCCGTCGTCGCCGGTGGCACCGGCGAGCACGGCGAGGCGCCGCGTGGCCGCGGCGCGCAGCTCTGCCGGGCGCGACGGGTCGACGGCGATGCACCGCAGCTGCGCGACGAGGCCGGGCACGGACAGCGGGCGCTGGGGGCGGCCGGGCAGGTGGTCGGCGCGGTCGAGCTCGCGGCCGAGGACGTCGGCGAGGAAGCGCGAGGGCTGCGCCCCGTCGTCGAGCGCGGATCGCACGGCGGTGACGACGAGGCGCTCCTGGGCGCGCGTGCAGGCGACGTAGAACAGCCGGCGCTCCTCGGCGAGCAGCACCGCGGGCGGCGGGGCGTCGACCAGGCCGCTGGTCTCGAGCCGGTCGGGCTGCAGCAGCGAGCCGCGCCGGCGGACGTCCGGCCACACGCCTTCCTGCACCGACGGCCACGACGACCAGGCGCCACTGCAGGCCCTTGGCCCGGTGCGCGGTGAGCAGGCGCACGGCCGGGCCGCGCACGCCCTTCTCCGCGAGGGTGTCGGCCGGGATCTGCTGCTCGCGCAGCTCGGCGAGGAAGTTGGTGACGCCGCGACGGCCGGCGTAGCGCTCCTCGATGCGCTCGGCGGCGGCGAACAGCGCGAGCACCGCGTCGAGGTCGGCATCGGCGCGGCGGCCCGCGTCGCCGCCGCGCAGCGCCGCCGCCTCGAGCCGCTGCGGCCAGCCCGACCCGCCGCGCGAGGCCGTGCCCGACCACACCGACCACAGCACCGCCTCGGCGCTGCCCTGCGCCTCGACCACGGCGCGCGCGTCGTGCAGCAGGCGGGCCAGGCGGCGTACGGCGGTGAGCGCGTGCCGGGCGCGCGCGTCGCGACCCGACGACGCGGTGGAGATCGGCAGCACGGCCTTGGGGTCGGCGGCCAGGAGCTCGACGAGCTCGCGGATCAGCGTGGCCGACGGCGTGGGCCGGCACTCGGGATCCTCCTCGCGCTCGACGCGGCGCAGCGCGCGGCCGAGGCGGCGCAGGTCGGCGGGGTCGGCGTCGGCGAGCGGGGAGAGCAGCAGCTCGCGCGTGGTCTCGTCGTCGAGCGCGCCCGCGTCGACGACGACGCCGAGCAGCGTGAGCAGCGGAGCGACCGCGGCCTCCTCGTGCAGCGGCAGCTCGTCGGCCGCGACCTCGACCGGCACGCCGGCGGCGGTGAGGGCGCGACGCAGCGGGGGCACCGAGCGCCGACCGCTGCGCACGAGCACCGCCATCTCGTTCCACGGCACCCCCTGCTCGAGGTGGGCGCGGCGCAGCGTGTCGGCGATGTGGCCGGCCTCCGCCGACTCGGAGTCGAACGTGCGCACCTCGACCGTGCCGTCGCCGTACGCCGCCCCCTCGCACACCGGCGAGCGGTGCAGCCGCTGGATGTCGGCGGGCAGCGGGGCCAGCGACGCGGTGCGCAGCACGCGCGCGGCGGCGTCGCGGACCACCGGGCCGAAGCGGCGGGTGGAGCGCAGCACGACGGTGGGAGCCGGGCCGCCCTCGGCGCTCGGGAACGCGTCGCGGAAGCCGAGGATGCCGCCCGGGTCGGCGCCGCGGAACGTGTAGATCGACTGGTCGGGGTCGCCGACGACCACGAACGTCGTCTCCGGGCCGACGAGGCCGCGCAGCAGCCGCACCTGCGCGGGGTCGGTGTCCTGGAACTCGTCGACGTACACGGCTCGGAACCGGTCGCGCAGAGTCGGCTGCACCACGGGGTCGTGCGCGAGCAGCGCGGCCCGGTGGACGATCTCGGTGTAGTCGGTGACGCCCTCGGCGTCGAGGACGTCGAGGTAGTCGCCGAGGAACTCGCCGACCGCGCGCCAGGCCGGGCCGAGCGCGCCGGCGTGCGGTGCCAGCGCCGTGAGGTCGGTGGGGTCGAGGCCGAGCGCGCGCGCCTTGGCCACCACGGCACGCACCTCGCCCGCGAGGCCGCGCGTGCCCAGCGCCGGGGCGAGGTCGTCGGGCCAGGCGACGCGGCCGTCGCGCACGGCGCCGCTGAGCAGCTCGCGCAGGCGCAGCTCCTGCTCGGGGCCGGAGAGCAGGCGCAGGGGCTCGAGGTAGGCCTCGGGGTCGGCCTGCTCGCGCACGAGCGCGTAGGCGAACGAGTGGAAGGTGCTCACCGTCGGCGAGAGGCCGCCGCCGATGCGCGCCGTGACCCGCTCGCGCCACTCCTGCGCGGCCTTGCGGCCGAAGGTCAGGCCGAGCACCTGGTCGGCGCGCAGGGCGTCGGGGCCTTCGAGCCGCGCCACCATCGCCTCGACCAGGGTGGTGGTCTTGCCGGTGCCGGGGCCGGCCAGGACGAGCATCGGGCCCGCTCGGTGGGCGACGACCTGCTGCTGCTCGGCGTCGAGCGCCGGGGCCGCGCCGGTGGACGGCGGGGTGCGGTCGAGGACGAGGCGCGGGGACCCGCCGGCGGGTGCGGCGCCGGGATCGGGCAGCTGGCCGGCGAACGCCGCCTCCACCTCGGACCCCGTCGTGCTCATGCCCCGATCCCACCACGAGCCACCCACACCGGCGCACCCGCCACGGCGGCGCGCGACCTCCTGCGCGGGGTCAGTCCTCGTCCGGGTGCCAGCGGGCCCGCGACATGTCCAGGCGGGTGCCGGAGGCCGTCAGCGGCGTGCCCTCGCGGCGGTGCCGTCGCAGCGCCTCCGCCTCGTGCCCGGCGGCGGGGCTGCCGTCGGCCCGCACGACGCGGTGCCAGGGCACGCCCGAGCCGAACCGGGCCATCACCGTGCCGACCTGCCGCGGGCCGCCCCCGCGCTGCAGGGCCGCCGCCACGTCGCCGTAGGCCATCGCCCGGCCCGGCGGGATCCGCTCGACGAGGTCGAGCACCGCCTCGGCGTACGGCGTCGGCAGGCCCGCAGCCGCACCGCCGGACGGCGGCGCGGACCGCCTGCTCGGCGGTGTGGAGGCGGAGGTCACGCGTGGCATCCTGCCCGCCTGCACGACGAGCCGCCGCCGGGATGGGACGATCACCCCTATGTCCGCACCGACCCCTGTCGACGTCGTCGACGACGGCGGTGCGTTCTCGACCCTGGTGATCGAGGACGGCGTCATCCCCCGCCGCGTCCGACGTCCCGCCGACCTCCTGCGCCTGGCGATCGCACTCGTCGCGTTCGCCGTCACCGTGGCGATCACGTACTTCCTCAACGCCACGAGCGCGGGCATCGAGCAGGACCTCGTCCAGGCCAGCACCGGCCTGCCCGCGATCGCCGGCACCGTGCTCAACCTGGTCGGCGGGCTCGGCGTGCTGCTCCTGCCGGTGGCCGCCGGCATCGACATGATCGTGCGCCGGCGCGGGCGCCAGCTCGTCGACGCGATGGCAGCCGCGTTCCTCGGCATCGTGCTGGCCGTGCTCGTCGCGGGCCTGGTGGCGGCGTACGGCAGCCCGCAGCTGCTCGTCGGCATCACCGGGGTCAACGCGCCGGACGAGAAGTTCGTCCTCAGCCCGGTCCTGGTCGGGCTCGTCGCCTTCGTCACGGTGAGCCGGCTGCTCGGCCGCGGCCGATGGGGCGTCGCCGCCGTGGTCGTGGTGCTCGCCGCGGCGATCGGCACGCTGACCTCCGGCGCCTCGACCGCGACCGTGCTCGGACTGTCGATCCTGCTCGGCTGGGCCGTCGGCCTCGCGACGCGCTACATCCTCGGCACGCCCACCACGCGCCCCAGCGGCATCGAGGTCGCCGACTCGCTCGAACGCGCCGGGCTGCCGGTCACGCTGCTCCGCGCGTCGAAGAGCACCGCGACCGGACGTCAGTACGCCGCCAGCACCCGCGACGGCGAGCGGCTGCGCGTCGTCGTGTTCGACCGCGACCTCGAGGGCGCAGGCATCGCCGCCGTCGTTCTGGCGGCAGCTGAGGCTGCGCACCGACCCCGCGAACCCGCGCGGCTTCTCGATGCGCGCGCAGCTCGAGCACGCCGCGCTCATGTCGTACGCCGCCACCGCGGCCGGCGGCTCCGTGCCGAAGCTGCGCACGGCGACCGAGGTCGGGCCGGACTCGACGCTGCTGGCGTACGACCACGTCGAGGGGGTCACCTTCGACGAGGTCGAGCCCGGAGACCGTCACCGACAGCGACCTCGACGGCGTCTTCCGTGCCGTGCGCACGCTGCACGACGAGCGCATCGTGCACCGGGCCCTGAGCTCCGAGCAGCTGATCCGCGGCACCGACGGGCGCGTGTGGGTGGCCGGCGTGCAGCACGGCACGATCGCGGCCAGCGACGTGCAGGAGCGCATCGACCTCGCCGAGCTGCTGTGCACCGCGGCGCTGCTCACCGACGCCCCGCGCGCAGTGGCGACCGGGGCGCGCATCTTCGGGGCCGACCGCATCGTGCGGGCGCTGCCGGCGCTCCAGCTGATCGCGCTCTCCCCCGACACGCGCCGTCGGATGCGCAAGCAGAAGGACGTCCTCGCGCAGCTGCGCGACGAGCTGATCGCGCTGCGGCCCTCGGCCGGCGACACCGAGCAGCTCGAGCTGCGCCGGGTGAAGCCGCGGACTCTGCTCACCATCGTCGCCGGTGCGATCGCGGCGTACGTGCTGCTCTCGCCAGCTGGCCAACCAGGACCTCGTCGGCACGCTGCGCCAGGCCGACTGGCGCTGGGCGCTCGCCGCGCTGGCGCTCTCGGTGCTCACGTTCGTGGGTGCGTCGCTGTCGCTGTCGGGCTTCGTGCCGGAGAAGCTCTCGCACATCCGCACCTTCGCCGCGCAGCTCGCGGCCGGGTTCGCCACGCTCGTGTCGCCGCCGACGGTGGGAGCGGTCGCGGTCAACGTGCGCTACCTGCAGAAGTCCGGGCTGCACCCGGCGCTGGCCGCCGCGAGCGTCGGCGTCTCGCAGGTGTTCGCGTTCTTCGTGCACATCGGTCTGCTCACGGTCACGGCGGTGCTCGCCGGCCAGAACGCCGACATCAGCTTCGAGCCCCCGCGAGCAGCGATCATCATCGGCGTCGTCGTGGTGGTCGCGCTCGGCCTGCTGCTGCTCTTCGGCCCGGTGCGCAAGACGATCCTCACGCGCGCCCGTCCGATCCTCAACGAGGTCGGCCCACGGCTGCTCACCGTGGCCCAGCGCCCCTGGAAGATCGTCGAGGGCATCGGCGGCATCATGCTGCTCAACGTCGCGTTCGCGCTGTGCATGATCGCCTGCTGCGAGGCGTTCGGCGCCGGGGGCAACCAGAACTGGGCCGCCATCGCGCTGGTCTACCTCGCGGGCTCCACCCTCGGTCAGGCCGCGCCCACCCCCGGTGGCCTCGGTGCCGTGGAGGCGGCGTACGTCGCGGGCCTCACCCTCGCCGGGCTCGACTCCGGCGTGGCCGTCTCGGCCACCCTGCTGTTCCGGCTGCTGACCTTCTGGCTGCCGACGCTGCCGGGCTACTGGAGCTTCAACTGGCTCCAGCGCGTCGGCTCCCTCTGACCCCGCTCGGCGCGCACGCCTCCGATGGCCGAACGCCGGTCAGGGGCGGCGTGCGCCGAGGGACCGTCGTCGGCGAAGCCTTCAGCGGCGGCTCGTGGCTGCCGTCGCAGAACGGCTTGCTGCCGTCGAGCGTTGCCGCATCGGCAGAAGTACTGGCGACGGCTCTCGCGCAGCGTCGTGCCGTCGGCGGCGACGACGGTCATCTCGCCCTGGATCTCGAGCGGGCCGTTGGCGTGCAGGGTGATCGTGGTGCGAGGAGCCGCCTCGGGCTGCACCGCCGGCTCCTCGACCGGCGACGCCACGGCTTCGGCGCCCTCGCGCGTGTAGCGCAGCGCCCCGCTGGGGCAGGTGTCGATGCTGCGGGCGAGCTCGTCGGCACTGGCGGCGTCCGCGACGATCCACGGGCGCTCGCGCGGTCGGAACACCGCGGGCAGCGTGGCCGCGCAGATCCCGGAGTGGATGCACACCTCGCTGTCCCAGTGGATGGTCAGTCCGGCCGTCGGGTAGTCGCGCGTCGCCATGCCGCGAGCATGAAGCCTCACGGCCGATCGCGCCCGTCGAGGGCCCGCACGCAGCAGGCCCCGGACCGCTCGGGTCCGGGGCCTGCAGGGTGGCTCTGCGTCAGTACGACGGCTTGTCGGGCTCGATCTGGCTGACCCAGGCGAGCACGCCGCCGCCGACGTGGACGGCGTCGGAGTAGCCCGCGCCCTTGATGACGGCGAGCACCTCGGCGGACCGGGCGCCGCTCTTGCACTGCAGCACGACCTGCTTGTCCGCGGGCAGGGTCTCGAGCGCCTTGCCGTTGAGGAACTCGCCCTTGGGCACGAGCACCGCGCCGGGGATGTGGACGATGTCCCACTCGTTCTGCTCGCGCACGTCGATGAGCACGAAGTCGCGCTCGCCGCGCCTCGCGCTCGTCGAGCATCGACTTGAGCTGCTTCACCGAGATCGTCGAGTCGACGGCGGCGTCGGCCGCAGCCTCGGAGATGGTGCCGCAGAACGCGTCGTAGTCGATGAGCCCGGTGATCGGTGTCGCCGTTCGGGTCCTTGCGGATCTTCACGGTGCGGTAGCTCATCTCGAGGGCGTCGTAGACCATGAGCCGGCCCAGCAGCGAGTCGCCGATGCCGGTGATGAGCTTGATCGCCTCGGTGCACCATGACCGAGCCGATCGACGCGCACAGCACGCCGAGCACGCCGCCCTCGGCGCACGAGGGCACCATGCCGGGCGGCGGCGGCTCGGGGTAGAGGTCGCGGTAGTTGGGGCCGTGGTCGTCCCAGAACACCGAGACCTGGCCCTCGAACCGGTAGATCGAGCCCCAGACGTACGGCTTGTGCAGCAGCACGCGCGGCGTCGTTGACCATGTAGCGCGTCGCGAAGTTGTCGGTGCCGTCGACGATGAGGTCGTAGCCCGCGAAGATCTCGAGCACGTTGTCGTTGTCGAGCCGCGTGTCGTGGACGATCACGTTCACGTGCGGGTTGATCTCGAGCACCGACTCGCGCGCCGACTCGGCCTTCGACCGGCCGATGTCGCTCTGGCCGTGGATGATCTGGCGCTGCAGGTTCGACTCGTCGACGGTGTCGAACTCGACGATGCCCAGAGTGCCGACACCCGCGGCCGCGAGGTACATCAGCGCCGGGCTGCCGAGGCCGCCCGCGCCGACGCAGAGCACCTTGGCGTTCTTGAGGCGCTTCTGGCCGGCCATGCCGACCTCGGGGATGATGATGTGGCGGCTGTAGCGGCGCACCTCGTCGACGGTGAGCTCGTCAGCGGGCTCCACCAGCGGCGGCAGGGACACGGTCGTCTCCTCGTGGGTTCGGGCACGCCGGTCGTACGGCGTCTGCGCAGGTCAACGGTGGCACGTCCCCCCTTGTTCCCGACGACCGGGGTCCACCGCTCGGACACGCGTCCCACGATGCGGACCGGTGATGCGCATGTCGTTTGCCGAGCCCGCGAGGCCCTGCTTAGCGTCGATGAGCACACTGCAACCGACTCTCGGGGGTGCCTCCCATGTCCATCCGTCGCCGATCCGCCTCGCTGCTCCTCGCCGCTGCAGCCGCCACCGCGCTGCTCACCGCGTGCGGCATGTCCGGGGCCTCGTCCGAGTCTCCGAGCGCGGTCAGTACGACCGGCGCCGCCGCAGCCGATCTCGCCGCGCCCACGGCGGCTCAGATGGTCGGCACCTGGAGCGTCTTCGTGCTGCCGCAGGAGCCGGGCGCCAGCGAGCAGAAGGTCACGTTCGGCGAGACGCAGATGACCACCTCCGACGGCTGCAACACGGCCTCGGCGGGCTACACCCTCGGGGCGGACGGCGCGTTCTCCGTCGGCGAGGTCGCACAGACCTCCAAGGCCTGTTCGACTCCTGCCGACACCCGTCACGTCGAGGCGCTCCAGGCGGCCTCTCGCGTGGGTCTCGACGACCGCTCGGGCTTCGACCAGCTCGTGTTCACCGACGCGAGCGGTGCGCTGGTCCTCGTCCTCCAGCGCGACGCACCTGCGGTCGGCTGACCGACGCTGCGGGCGACCCGCCGGGCGCCGCGGGCACGACGCAACCCGGTCGCGGACGCCGCCGCAGGTACCGTCGAGGGGTACGACGTCGGGGCCGAGGGGGGTCGCATGTCCGCACGACAGCGCGCGCTGCCGACCATCGCCGTGGTTGCCGCCTCGCTGCTGCTGGCCGCCTGCGGATCGACGGCTCCCGCCGGCGACGCGCGACCGAGCACGGCGCCGACGTCGACCAGCACGGCCGTCCCGCTCGCCGTGCCGTCGCAGGACCGGCTGCTCGGCTCCTGGAGCGTGGTGGCGATGCCGCTCGAGAAGGACGCGGTCGACAAGCGCCGAGGGTTCGACTTCGCGGTCATGGACGGCCAGCTGCAGGCGTTCACCGGCGACGGCTGCAACGACCAGTTCGGCGACTTCACCCTCTCCCCCGACGGCGAGGTCCGGCTCTCGGGGCTGGGGACGACCCAGGCGGTGTGCGCGCCTGCGCGCACCGACGGACGCCACAGCGCCGCGATGTACGCCGCTCGCACCGTCGGTCTCGACGACCGCTCCGGCCTCGACCAGCTCGTCTTCCGCGACGAGCACCGAGCGCATCGTGCTGGTGCTCCAGCGCATCCCTCCGCTGTCGATGGGCGCCCTGCTGGGCACCTGGAAGGTCGTGTCGCTGGGCGACGGTTCGGCGCCGAGACGCCCGCTCTCGGTGGACTTCCAGCTCGTCGGCGAATCGGGTTCGGTCGTGACCGGCGACGGGTGCAGCTCGGCCCGGGCCGATCTGACGCTCAGCGGCCAGTACGGCATCCGCTTCGGGGCTCCCGTCATCATCACGCGTCCCTGCACCAGCACCCGCGACGACCGGCTCGTGCGCAGCCTCACCCAGGTGCGGTCCGCGCGTACCGACCTCACCGGTGACCCTCAGCGGGTCACGCTGCTCAACCGCGACGGCGCCCCCGTCGCCGTCGTCGAACGAGCCGGCTGAGCGCACTGCTGCGTCTCTGCCTCAGCTCGTCCGCTCCCAGGCCGCGGCAGCGAACAGCGCCCGCTCGTAGGCCTCGTTGGGGATCGCGGGGTCCCAGTCCGGGCCGGCACTGTCGACCCAGCTCCAGGCGCATCCCGCCGGGTGTGGAGCGCGCATCGAGCACGAGGGTCTCGACCCGGCCCTGCTCGCGGTCCGCGGTCGCCGTGATGCGGCCGTCGGCCAGCTCGTAGCTGTGCTCGTCGATCTTCGTCTCGACGCCGTCGGCGCCGACGGTGTACAGCCTGAGGTTGATCGCGTCGACGTAGAGGCTCAGCCGGACGCTCGGCGCTCCCGCCGCCACGTCGACGAAGATGCCCCGGGTGAACCCGTCCAGCCCGGCGTCGGTGAGGACGCGCTGCTGCGGCTGATTGCGTCAGCGTGGCCTCGTAGGTGCCGATGAGCTCGGAGACGCCCGGGTAGGCGGGTGACGACAACCGCAGCGTCGCGAGCATCCCGTCGAGCTGGTCGATCCACACCTGACCCTGCGGGTTCTCGACGAAGGTGCGCATGCCGATCACGAGCGGTGCCGAGCCGGTGTCGACAACGGCGTAGCGCGCGAGGTTGTCGGTGTAGAAGTCCTGGCAGCGCAACGTCGTGAAGCAGCCCATGCCGTCCGCCGTGTCGCCGTTGGTGAGCAGCGAGTACACGGTGGCGGGGCGGCCGTCGACCGTGGTCTGGCGCGAGTCCGTCACGTCGAGGGCGCCGGCGCGGCGCAGCTCCTCCATGCGGGCGAGGTAGCCGGCGTACGTCGCCGGCTCGGTGCTGCCCCTCGTCAGGTAGCGGATCGTGTACGCGTCGAGCCCGATGCACACCGGCCTCTCCTCGCAGCGGTTCCACGTGACGGTGTCGGCGGTCTGCTCCGTCGGCGCGGTCATCACCTCGGCGACCCACGCGGGCAGGTTGGCGGAGAACGCGGGCTGGAAGCCGGTCGCACGGAACAGCGGCCCGGTCGCAGGCTCCACCGGCGCAGCCGGCGGCGGTGCCGACCGGCCCAGCACGGCGACTGCTGCCACGGCGACGGCCGCAGCAGCGGCCACGGCACCGACGACCGCCCACGACCTGCGGCGGCGGCGGTCGGCGCCGTCGACGTCGTCGAGCCGGTCGGAGAGGATCTCGAACTGGTCAGGGGTGTCGGTGGTCATCGCGGCCTCCTCGGCCTCGGCCCGCAAGGTGGCGACGATGGCGCTCTCGAGCTCGGTCATGCCCACGCCTCCATCCGCTTCTGCAGGGCAGCGGTGGCCCGGAAGGCGTGTCGCTTCACGGACCCTGTGCTGACACCGAGCCAGGCCGCGATCTGCTCCTCGGAGAGATCGAGGTAGTAGCGCAGCACGACGACCTCGCGCTGCCGCTGCGGCAGCCCGCGGATCGCGTCCGCGAGCTCCTCCTTGCGCCGGCCGTCGACCGCGGTGTGCTCGGCCGACACCTCCACACCCGCGTCGGGCGGCGTGAAGCTGCGGGCGGTCACCCGCCGACGCACCCATGAGCGGGCGCCGTACACGACGCTCCGGTCGAGGTAGGCCACCGCGGCGTGCGGATCGCGCAGCCGGTCCCAGCGCTTGTACAGCGACTCGAACGCGTCCTGCACGATCTCCTCCGCGGTGCCGTGGTCGTCGACCAGCAGGGACGCCAGGCCGACGAGTCGTCTGTGGTGCACGTGGAACAGGGTGCTCACGGCTTCACGGGCGGAGGTCGGGAAGCCGTCGCTCCCCGTCCTGGGCCCGGTGCCCGCCATGCGCATCCCCTCACCTCGCTGCGATGTCAGGGCTTAGTCGCGCGAGCCGTCTGAAGGTTGACACCGATCCACGAACGATTTCCAGAGCGCGGTGCTGCACCGAGCCGGTCGAGACGCCGAGCCAGACCGCGATCTGCTCCTCGGAGAGGTCGAGGTAGTAGCGCAGCACGACGACCTCGCGCTGGCGCTGCGGGAGCTCTCGCACGGCGACGACGAGGTCGTCGCGCTGCGGATGTCGACGCCGGCGCTCTCGGCAGAGGGTCGACGGTGCCGGCATCGGGCAGGGTCGAACGCGCGTTCGGTGAAGCGGCGACGGACCCGCGACCGTGATCCGTTGACGACGCTGCGGTTGAGGTAGGCGACGGCGGCGTACGGATCGCGCAGGGCGTCCCCACGTTGCGGTAGAGCTGCTCGAACGCGTCCTGCACGACCTCCTCGGCGGTCTCGCGGTCGTCGACCATGAGGCCGGCGAGACCGACGAGGCGCCGGTAGTGCACGGTGGAACAGGCTCGGTGACCGCGGCGCGCGGCGAGCGGCGGGAGGTCGGCGGACCCCCACGCTGTCGTCGGCGCCTCTCATGGCGGCTCCCGCTCGGCTCGATCGTCAGGGAAGGACGCGCGAGCCGCTCCAGGTTGACACCGGGATCGCAGAAAGGTCGAGGCCCGGCGCGCCCCCGGTGCGACGACCGCCGCGGCGGGCACGATGACGGGACGGGAGAAGGGAGTCCCCATGCCGACCACGGTCACCACCGAGGACATCGACCGCATGACCGATGCGCTCTTCATCGAGCGCTCGTGGCGCAGCCCCTCGGCGAGCAGGTTCTGGGTGCTCCTCGTGCTCGCCACGATCATCGCGACCGCCGGCGTCATGGCCGACAGCACGGCGACGGTCATCGGAGCCATGATCGTGGCGCCGCTCATGACCCCGATCCTCGGCATCGCGCTCGCGATCGTGCTGGGCGACCGGTCGGCGCTGGGGCGCAGCATCGGCTACGTGGTCGGCGGCGCACTGGTCGTCATCGGCATCGCGTTCCTCATCGGGCAGCTCGGGTCGAACATCGACGCGTACGCCGCGAACTCGCAGGTGGCCGGACGCATCAGCCCGCGACTCATCGACCTCATCGGCGCGCTGGCCACCGGCACCGTGGGCGCTTTCGCGTTGGTGCGCCGCGACATCAGCGACACGCTGCCCGGCGTCGCGATCGCGATCTCGCTCGTGCCTCCGCTGGCGGTCGTCGGCCTGCTCCTCGGCGTCTCCCGCTACGCCGACGCCGCCCAGGCGCTGCTGCTGTTCGGCACGAACGTCGCGGCCATCGTCCTGACGGGCACGCTGCTCCTGCGCTTCTACCGGGTGCGCGACGCGGCAGTGGCTGCGGGCCGGCAGGCCACGGACTTCGGCCGCAAGACGCTCGCGATCGTCGTCGCCCTCGTGATCCTCGTGGCGATCCCGCTCGGGATCGGGTCCTTGAACGTCGCGCTGGATCAGCTGACCGCGACCAAGGCGCGACCGGTCGCCTCGGCCTGGGCGGCCAAGTCGGGCTGGCAGGTCGCGACCGTGGAGGTCGTCAACCGGACGATCGTGGTCACCGCCCTCGGCCCGCCGCCGGAGGTGAAGGTGGACGACCTGCGCAAGGAGCTCAACGCCGCCGGGTTGTCGGCCAACGACCTGTCGATCCGCCTCGTCGTCGGCGGCACCCGCTTCTGCGCACGGGAAGGCACCACCTGCATAGCCCGCACCGGCCTCACCCCCTGACCCGTCCACGCGTGATCACGACGACCTAGAAGTCGTCGTCGTCACGCATCGACAGGGGGGCCGCGCAGTGCTGTGCTGGCCCCGTGAATGCGACTCGACGCTGGTTGCCCGTCCTCGCCGCCGCTGCGGTCGCGGTCTCTCTGCTCCCGTCCAGCGCCGCGGCGGCGCCGCGTCCCGAGCCCCGACCGGGCTCAGTGCCGACGGCGAGCGCGCTGGACGACACAGCCCCGGCAGCCGCGCCCGTACGCGTCGGTACGCTCGATCTGCTGCCGTGCGACGTGTTCGACGGCGCGCTGTGCGGCACTCTCTCCCGGGCGTGGGACCCGACCGGTGCCGTGCCCGGCACGCTCGACGTCGGCTTCGCGTTCGTCCCCGCACTCGACGCTGCGCGACCGGCCGTCGGCACCGTGGTGCCGCACGAGGGCGGTCCGGGCTACAGCACCACGGGGTCGGCATACTCCTACGCGGCGATGTACGGCGACCTGCTGCAGCGCCGCAACATGCTGCTGGTCGACCAGCGCGGCACCGGGCTCTCGGCCCCCATCGACTGCCCCGAGCTGCAGGAGCTCGCGGGCTCCTACCCGTCGGCCGCCCGACGCTGTGCCGCACGCCTCGGGGCGCGCTCGCACCTCTACGGCTCGGCGCTCTCGGCCGACGATCTCGCCGCGGTCGTCACCGCCCTGGGTCTCGGCAAGGTCGACGTGTACGGCGACTCGTACGGGACGTTCTTCGCGCAGGTCTATGCGGGACGCCACCCGGCACAGGTGCGCAGC
Source organism: uncultured Actinomycetota bacterium (assembly GCA_963827145.1). Taxonomy (GTDB): domain Bacteria; phylum Actinomycetota; class Actinomycetes; order S36-B12; family CAIYMF01; genus Longivirga. The sequence continues at coordinate 275,793 of CAWGZO010000001.1, forward strand.
GTGGTGCTCGACTCGGCGTACCCGACGTTCGGCGAGTCGGCGTGGTACCCGACGCAGGGCCCGGCCCTCCGCCGCGCGTTCAACGCGGTCTGCCGGCGTACGCCGTCCTGCGCACGCCTCGGCCGCACCACCACCGCGCGCATCGCGGAGCTCGCGCGTGCCGTGCGTCGCGAGCCGATCCGGGGCCGGGTCTACGGCGCGGACCTCAAGCGGCACAAGGTCGTGCTCGACGGGCCCGGCCTGGTCTACCTCGCGTTCAACGCGACCTACACCTCGGTGACCTACCGCGAGCTCGATGCCGCGATCCGCGCCTGGACGACCCGCCGCGACAAGGCGCCGTTGCTGCGGCTGTGGGCCGAGGTCCTCTACCCGGGCGGCGGCAGCTCGGCTCCGTCGGAGTACAGCGAGGGCGCGGACGCCGCGGTGAGCTGCTCGGACTACCCCCAGCTCTACGACATGCGGGCCACTCCGGCTCAGCGGCTCGTGCAGTACCGCGCCGCCGTCGATCGTCGCGTCGCCACCAAGCCGGGCACCTACGCGCCGTTCACGATCCGGGAGTACCTGCGCAGCGACTGGGCGACGCAGGCATGGTGCCGCACCTGGCCGACCGCGCCGGCGCCTTACGTGCAGGGACCCGTCCGTCCGCCGGGTGGTCGCTATCCCGCCGGGGTGCCGGTGCTCGTGCTCTCGGGCGAGCTCGACACCATCACCACCGCGGCCGAGGGCGACATCGTGGCGCGGCAGTGGCCGCGCTCGCGGCACATCGTGGTGGCGAACTCGTTCCACGTCACCGCGGTCGGAGACATCGACTCGTGCGCCGACGGGATCCTGCGCCGCTTCGTCAGCACGGCGACGACGTCGATCCCGCGCGGGGTCACGCGGTGCGCGTCCCGTGTGGGGCCGGTGCGCGCGGCTCCGGCGTACCGGCGCTCGACCGCCGAGTCGTCGGCAGCCACGCCGCTGCGCGGCTCGACGGGGTCGACCTCGCGGCTGCGCGCGGTGACGACCACGGCCGAGACGGTCGCCGACGTGCTCGACCGGTGGATCCAGACCTACGAGGTGGGCGGCGTGGGGCTGCGCGGCGGACGGTGGACCGCTGACGGCTACGACGTCGTGGACTTCCGGCTCACCCGCTTCCGACTCGTCGACGACCTCGCGGTGTCGGGCACCGTGCGCTGGTCGCGCTACGGCAACCGAGTGCGGGTCGACCTGCGGGTCGTGCAGACGACGAGGCGCGGAACCCCGGTCGCCGGCTCGCCGATCACGGGTCGGCTCACGGGTACCTGGGACACCCGGGCCACGGGTGCACGCGCGACATTGAAGGGCCGCCTGGGCGGCCAGCCCGTCCGCGCCTCGCTCCTCGCCCCCTGACCCGTCGACGCGTGATCACGACGACCTAGAAGCCGTCCTCATCACGCATCGACGGTCAGGTGGGGCGGTTCGCGGCGCGCTGGAGGTTCTGCGCGTGCAGCCCGGTCATGCCGGGCAGGGCGATGCGCTCGTCGTCGCTCGCGCCGCGGCCTTCCACGTCGTCGAGGTAGCGCAGGTCGGCCTCGAGCCGCTCGACCGGGTCGTGGCTGACCGAGCCGTGGCCGGGCACGAGCACGCGCGCACGGCGTACGACGTCGGCGAGCGACTCGAGCCCGGCGCGGTAGGTCACCAGGTCGGTGTCGCGGTCGTCGGGCATCGGGATCTCGACGTCGCTGAGCATGTCGCCGGCCACGAGCAGACCGAGGTCGGGCAGCTCGAGCGCGAGGTGGTGGGGCGCGTGCGCGTGGTGCACGTGGATGCGCGCGGTGGGCCCGCTCCACTCGAGCAGCTCGCCCTCGATCGGCGTGAGGCGGGCCGCGAGGTCGACGAGGTCGTCCGGGATGTCGCCGATCAGCGGCTGCACGACCCTCTCTCGGTGCTCGACCGTCTCGCGCACGGTGCCCGGCGTCGACCAGCGGGGGACGTCGCCGAGGTCCGGGTGCCAGAGCACGTGGTCGTAGTGCATGTGGGTGGCGAGCCCCGCGACCGCGCGCACGCCGAGCGCTGCGAGGTCGGCCGGGATCGCCGCCAGCTCGTCGGCGTCCCACGCCGGGTCGATCACCAGCGCGCCGCCATGACCGTCGAGGATCACCGTCGACGTCGTGTCGTACCGCCGCGAGTGCGCCACCCACACCCGCCGGCCACGACCTCGACCAACCGCACCAGCTCCGTCATGCGCCGATTAGACCCGAGTCACTGACGTAAGTGACCGCGAATCAGTCCCTTCGCGGTCACTTACGTCAGTGACTCGCCTGCGGAACCGGGCATCATGGGCGCCATGCGACCGGTGATCGGGGTGTCCTGCTACGGCGAGCGCGCACGCTGGGGTGCGTGGGACGTCGACGCCGTCCTGCTGCACCGGGCGTACGTCGAGGCGCTCGAGACCTCAGGCGCCGCGGTCGTCCTGCTGCCTCCGATGCAGGACGAGTCGAGCATCGACGCCGTGCTCGAGAAGCTCGACGGCCTCGTCCTCGCCGGCGGTGCCGACCTCGAGCCCGCGTCGTACGGCGCGGAGCCGCACGAGACCACCGACACGCCGCGGCTCGACCGCGACGCCACCGAGCGGCTGCTCTACCACGGTGCTCGACAGCTCGGGCTGCCCGTGCTCGGCATCTGCCGCGGCATGCAGGTCATGGCCGTCGCCAGCGGCGGCGCGCTGATCCAGGACCTGCCCTCGGCCGGCTACGGCACCGCGCACCGCGAGGCGCCCGGCACCTTCACCGAGCACGGCGCCACCTTCGCGCCCGACTCGCTGGTCGCACGCATCCACGGAGCCACCGAGCTCGTCGTCAACTCCAGCCACCACCAAGCAGTGGCCGACCCCGGCACCCTGCGCATCACCGGTCACGCGGCCGACGGCACCGTCGAGGTGCTCGAGGATCCCGACGCCGCGTTCGTGCTCGGCGTGCAGTGGCACCCGGAGATGAGCGACGACCGCCGGCTGTTCGCGGCCCTCGCCGCCGCGGCGCGCCGCAGCGCCCACGTCGACGCCTGACCCACGACGTACGCCGACCGCTCAGGCGGGCACGAGCACGGCGGTCTGGCGCGAGCTGGCGACGAGACGTCCGTGGGCGTCCCACACGCGTGCGGTCTCGTCGGCGATGCCGTCGTGCAGGGTGTCGCAGCGGGCCTCGAGGACGAGCGGGCCGACCAGCTCGCCGGGGTAGAGGACGACCTGTGCAGCGACCGTGGGCAGCTGGCCCCAGATGTGCGCGAACCACGGGCTCGGCGGCAGGAGGTCCCACGCGGCGGCGACGAGGAACAGGTCGGCCGGGCTTCCGTCGCGGTAGGCGAGGCGGCCGCGTGCGTGCGCCCGCTCCAGCGCCGGACCACCTGACAGGGCACCGCTGTCGTCGGGGTGCAGCCGAAGCTCGACGTGCTGCAGCACCTCCATGCCGGGCACGCCGGCGGTCGGGCGCACCGGTGTCGTCGCAGGCGTCCCACTCCGGGATGTCCGGCGGCGGCGCGTGCTCGAGCGTGGGCTGGTCGAGGCCCGGCGTACCGACGGTCACGAGCGACTCGAGCAGCAGCTTGCTCGCGCGAGAGCCGCACGCGCGCGGTCGAGAGCCGACCGCGGCGGATCACCTCGAGCTCGACCTCGGCCGGCCCGGCGCCGCGCGCGGGCGCGAGGTAGTGCGAGCTGATGGTCAGCGGCGCGGCGCCGTCGAACGCCTCGGAGGCGAGCTGGGCGCACACGGCCGCCAGGTAGCCGCCGTTGAGGTGCCCGGTGATGGTCCAGCGCGCGTCGAGCTCGATCGAGGTCACGGACTCACCCTGCCACGCCGTACGCCGTCGCACGCTCCCCGCGGCTGCGGGCGTCGCCAACGCTGCGCCTGACCAGCGGGGCGCCTACAGCGGCGTGACGTAGGCGGCGGAGATGCCTCCGTCGACGAGGAAGTTCGACGCGGTGATGAACGACGCGTCGTCGCTCGCGAGGAACGCCACGGCGGCCGCGATCTCCGAGGCCTCGCCGAAGCGGCCGAAGGGGATGTGCACGAGCCGACGCGCGGCGCGCTCCGGGTCCTTCGCGAACAGCTCCTGCAGCAGCGGGGTGTTCACCGGCCCGGGCGAGAGCGCGTTGACGCGGATGCCCTCGCGCGCGAACTGAACGCCGAGCTCGCGGCTCATCGCCAGCACGCCGCCCTTGGAGGCGGTGTAGGAGATCTGCGAGGTGGCCGCGGCCATCGTCGCCACGAACGACGCGGTGTTGACGATCGACCCCTTGCCCTGGCGCTGCATGTAGGGGATGACCTCCTTGCAGCACAGGTAGACCGAGGTGAGGTTGACCTGCTGCACGCGGTCCCAGGCCTCGATGCCGGTGACGAGGATCGAGTCGTCGTCGGGCGGCGAGATGCCCGCGTTGTGGAAGGCCACGTCGATCGAGCCGTAGGCGTCGTACGCCGTGGCGTACATGCGCGCGACGTCCTCGGCGTCGGTGACGTCGGCGACGATCCCGAGGCCGCCGACCTCCGCCGCGACCGCGTCGACGGCCGCCTGGTTCATGTCGACGACGACGACGTTGGCGCCCTCGGACGCCAGGCGCAGCGCCGTGGCCTTGCCGATGCCTCCGGCACCACCGGTGATGACGGCGGTGCGGTCGGTGAAGCGGTCCACGTGGGTTCAGCCTTCCGTTGAGATGAACACGTTCTTGACCTCGGTGAACGCGTGCAGCGCGTCCGGTCCGAGCTCCCGGCCGAGGCCGGACTTCTTGAAGCCGCCGAACGGCGTCCAGTAGCGCACCGACGAGTGCGAGTTGACCGACAGGTTGCCGCTCTCGGTGGCGCGCGAGACGCGCAGCGCGCGCCCGACGTCGCGGGTCCAGATCGACCCGGACAGCCCGTAGTCGGTGGCGTTGGTGAGCCGGATCGCGTCGGCCTCGTCGTCGAACGGCATCACCGAGACGACCGGCCCGAAGATCTCGTCGGTCATGAGCGGGTCGTCGTGCGACGCCGGCACCACGACGGTCGCGGGGTACCAGTAGCCCGGGCCCGTCGGGCACGGAGCCACGGATCACCACGTTGGTCGAGTCGGTGATGAACGACGCCACGCTGTCGCGGTGGCCCGCGCTGATCAGCGGACCCATCTCGGCGGTGTCGAGGCTCGGGTCCTCCACGCGCACGCCGAGCACCGCGGGCTCGAGCAGCGCGAGGAACTCGTCGATCACCGAGCGCTCCACGAGGATGCGCGAGCGCGCGCAGCAGTCCTGCCCCGCGTTGTCGAAGACGGCGTACGGCGCGGTCGCCGCGGCCTTGGCGAGGTCGGCGTCGGCGAAGATCACGTTGGCGCTCTTGCCGCCGAGCTCGAGGGTGACCGGCTTGACCTGCCGCGCGCAGCCCTCGGCCACCCGGATCCCCACCTCGGTGGAGCCGGTGAACACGACCTTCGCGACGTCGGGGCTGCGTCACGAACCGCTCGCCGACCACCGAGCCCTTGCCGGTGAGCACCTGGAAGACGTCCTCGGGCAGCCCGGCCTCGAGCGCCGAGCTCGGCGATGCGCATCGCGGTGAGCGGCGTGAGCTCGGCCGGCTTGAGCACCACGGTGTTGCCCGCGGCGAGCGCCGGCGCGAAGCCCCAGCCCGCGATCGGCATCGGGAAGTTCCACGGCACGATCACGCCGACGACGCCGAGCGGCTCGTGGAAGGTGATGTCGATGCCGCCGGCGACCGGGATCTGGTGGCCGAGCAGCCGCTCCGGCGCGCCGGAGTAGTAGGCGAGCACGTCGCGGACGTTGCCGGCCTCCCAGCGCGCGTTGCCGATCGTGTGGCCGGCGTTGCGCACCTCGAGCTGCGCGAGCTCCTCGAGGTGGTCGTCGACGAGCGCCGAGAAGCGCCGCAGCAGCCGCGCGCGGTCGCCGGGCGAGACGTGCCGCCAGGTCTCGAACGCGCGACGGCTGCGCGCGATCGCGGCGTCGGTCTCCTCCAGCGAGAGCGACGGGACCGAGGCGACGATCTCCTCGGTGACAGGGCTGACGACGTCGTGCAGGGCGGTCACGGTCCGGGCCTCTCGTGAGTGCTGCGTGCGGGGTGGTGCCGGCGTACGCCGATCATCGCCGAGCGCCGCCGTGCGACGCGCGGCCGGGGGTCACAGCCGCTCGAACCCGCGGAACCGCTCCCAGTCGGTGACCGCGCGGCCGAACGCCTCGAGCTCGATCCGGCCCATGTTCGCGTAGTGGTGCTGCACGTCCTCGCCGAAGGTCTCGGCCACCCACTCCGACCTCGACCACAGGTCGAGCGCGTCCGAGAGGCGCCACGGCACCTTGGGGCCGTCGGACGCGTACGCGTTGCCGGGGTACGCCGGACGCAGCTCCATGCCCTTCTCGATGCCGTCGAGGCCGGCGGCGATCATCGCGGCCACCGCGAGGTACGGGTTCACGTCGCCGCCGGGCACGCGGTTCTCCAGCCGCAGCCCGGCGCCGCGCCCGACGAGGCGCAGCGCGCAGGTGCGGTTGTCGCGGCCCCACTCGATCGAGGTCGGTGCGAACGATCCGGGGGCGAAGCGCTTGTACGAGTTGATGTTGGGCGCGAACAGCAGCGAGAGCTCCCGCATGTGCGCGAGCTGACCGGCGATGAACGAGCGACCCATGTCGGACAGGCCGTTCTCGGGGTCGTCCTTCGACGGCGAGCACCATCTCGCCGTCGAGCCCGCGGAACGAGAGGTGGATGTGGCAGGAGTTGCCCTCGCGCTCGTCGTACTTCGCCATGAAGGTGAGCGCGTAGCCCTCCTGGGCCGCGATCTCCTTGGCCGCCGTCTTGTAGACGACGTGGTTGTCGCAGGTCTTGAGCGCGTCCTCGTAGAGGAACGCGATCTCGTGCTGGCCGAAGTTGCACTCGCCCTTGGCGCTCTCGACCTGCAGGCCCGCGCCGGCCATCGCGAGGCGGATCTGGCGCAGCAGCGGCTCGACCCGCGACGTGCCGGTGATGGAGTAGTCGACGTTGTAGAGGTTGGCCGGCGTCATGGTCGCGGTAGCCCGCCGAGCCACGCCTCCTCGTAGGTGTCGTTGAAGAGGATGAACTCGAGCTCGGTGCCGACGTAGGCGCCCATGCCGGCGTCGGCGAGGCGCGCGAGCTGCTTCTTGAGCACCTGGCGCGGCGAGGCGACGACGTCGCGCGCCGTCGAGCCACTGCACGTCGGCCTGCACCATCACCGTGGCCGGGTGCCACGGCACGCGACGCAGGGTCGCGAGGTCGTGCGCCATCACGAAGTCGCCGTAGCCGTCGGTCCAGCTCGACATGCGGTAGCCCTCGACCGTGTTCATGTCGACGTCGACGGCGAGCAGGTAGTTGCAGCCCTCGGTGCCGTGCGGGAGCACGTGCTCGATGAAGTACGGCGCGTGGATGCGCTTGCCCTGCAGCCGACCCTGCATGTCGGTGATGGCCGACGATGACGGTGTCGATCCGGCCGTCCTCGACCTCGGTCTTGAGCTGCTCGACGGACAGCGGGGCGCCAGGAGCGGCGTGGTGCACCATGCGGTTACCTCCAGGGTGGTCGGCCCCACCCTGCCGCGTCGGGCCGGGCCGCGGGGCACGAAACGCCGAGCCGTAACGGTCTAGACCGAAACTCTCCCCCAACGCCCCCTCACGGGTCTACGCTCCGACCCCATCGGGCCGGGAGCCCGGCGACCAGCGCGCACGTGCGCTGCCGCCGAACGTCCCGGACGCCACGGGTCTCGGGGGCGAGAGGACGGGCGAGGTGACGCACGCCGTGGCCGACGCTGCGATCGATCCCGCCTGCTCGACCGCGTCCGACGCGGTGCCCGAGCTCGCATCGTGCACAGAGCGTCAGCGACCTCTCGGGCGGTCTCACCAACCGCAACCTCAAGGTCACCACCCCCGAGGGCGTGTACGTCGCCCGCCTCTCGTCCCCCGAGAGCGCGCTGCTGGCGATCGACCGCGACAACGAGCACGCCAACTCGCGCGGCCGCCGCGGAGTCCGGTGCCGCACCCGACGTGATCGCCTTCGCCCCCGAGGTCAGCGTGCTCGTCGTGCGCTTCATCGAGGGCACGACCTGGTCGAACGACGACGTGCTCGACCCGGCGAACAGCGACGCGCATCGCCGGCGTGCTGCCGCAGCTGCACTCCGGGCCGCGCGTTCGTCAACGACTTCGACATGCTGCGCGCTGCAGCCGCAGTACCTCTCGCTCGTGCTCGGAGCGCGGGCTGCGCCTCCCCGACCGCTACCTCGACTTCGCGCCGCACGTGAAGGCGATCGACGCGGCACTGCGGCGTGCGGCCGCAGACCGTCGGTGCCGTGCAACAACGACCTGCTCGCCGCCAACGTGATCGACGCCGGCGACCGCCTGTGGCTCATCGACTACGAGTACTCCGGCAACAACGACCCGTTCTTCGAGATCGGCAACCTCTGGAGCGAGGCGACCGGCACGCCGGACGACCTCGAGCGCCTGGTCTCGGCGTACGTCGGCCACGCCTCGACGCGCGCTCACCGCACGCGCGCGGCTGTGGGGCCTCATGAGCAAGTACGGCTGGATGCTCTGGGCCTCGATCCAGGACGGCACGTCCGACCTGGACTTCGACTTCTGGTCCTGGGGACTGGAGAAGTACGACCGCGCGGTCGACGAGTTCGACGGCCCCGACTTCGGCCGTCTCCTCGAGGAGGTGCGTAGACCCGGCTGACGGCCCAGGACACCCTGAGTTTCCTGGACGTTCCCGATGAGCGTGTCGTCGTACGGCGTCGACCCGGCGCCGCGACACAATCCGAACAAGCCACGGCGCCGCCGTGGTCATCCCGCAAGGGGTTCCCGAAGGAGGGGACACGTTGGCCGACACCACGAAGCTGAGTGCCGACGAGCAGCTGCTCGCCGACCTGGGCTACAAGCAGGAGCTGAACCGGAGCTGGAGCGGCTTCTCGAACTTCGCCATCTCGTTCTCGATCATCTCGATCCTCGCCGGCTGCTTCACCACCTTCGGCGTCGGCGTGGAACAACGGCGGCCCGATCGCGATCTCCTGGGGCTGGCCGATCATCTCGGCGTTCATCCTGCTCATCGGCTTCTGCATGTCCGAGCTGGTGTCGGCCTACCCGACCTCGGGCGGCATCTACTGGTGGGCGGCCAAGCTCGGCGGCGCCAAGGCCGGCTACTACACCGGCTGGCTCAACCTCATCGGCCTCATCGCCGTCATCGCGTCGGTGGCCTACGGCTGCGCGACCTTCATCGACCTCGCGATGTCGCACGGTGAGCGAGTCGTGGGCAGCGGGCTACTCGCTGCAGCGCGTCTTCATCATGTTCCTCGTCGTCCTGGTCCTCGTCGGCGTCGTCAACATCTTCTCGAGCCAGCTGCTCGCGCATCATCAACAACGTCTCGGTGTGGTGGCACGTCGTCGGCGCGGCGGTCGTCGTCCTGATCCTGATCTTCCTGCCCGGACGTCGCACCTGTCGCGTCAACGAGGTCTTCACCGACGCGCGTCAACAACTCCGGCGGCCTCAACGGCGGCGAGACCGACGGGCTGCTCTTCTGGTTCTACGTCCTGCCGCTCGGCTTCCTGCTCACGCAGTACACGATCACCGGGTTCGACGCCTCGGCCCACCTGTCCGAGGAGACCCAGGGCGCGGCCGACGGCGCCGCCAAGGGCATCTGGCGCTCGATCTTCTACTCGCGCGATCGGCGGCTACGTGCTGCTGCTCGCGTTCGTGTTCGCGGTGCAGGACATCGACGCGGTCACCGCCGGCGGTGGCGGCGTCGCCGTCATCTTCGACCAGGCGCTCAGCTCGCCAGTGGGCGGGCACCGTGCTGTTCATCGCGGCCATCGGTCAGTTCTTCTGCTCGACCGCCTGCATGACGAGCACCTCGCGCATGCTGTTCGCGTTCAGCCGCGACGGCGCGGTGCCTGGTGCCTCGCGGTGGGCGACGCTGTCCAAGAACAAGGTCCCGGTCAACGCGGTGCATCATCTCGTCGATCGTCGCCGTGCTCATCACGCTGCCGGCGCTCATCGAGGTCAACATCGGCACGCCGAGGAGCCCGATCATCGTGCCGACCGCGTTCTACGCCGTCGTGTCGGTCGGCGGTCATCGGCCTCTACGTCGCGTTCGCCATCCCGATCTTCCTGCGGTGGCGCATGGGCGACGCGTTCAAGCAGGGCTCGTGGAACCTCGGGCAACAAGTGGAAGTGGATGGCGCCGATCGCGGTCGCCGAGATCGTCATCATCTCGGTCTACTTCATCCTCCCGGTCACCCCGGCGGGCACCCCGGGCAACGAGGCCTTCGAGTGGAAGTTCGTCAACTACGCACCGATCCTGCTCTTCGGCGTCGCTGCTCGCCCTGTGGATCGGCTGGCACGTGTCGGCCAAGAAGTGGTTCACCGGGCCGAAGAACACGATCGACCTGCCCGCGGGCGTGTCCTCGGCCGACGAGATCGCGCTCGAGCACCACCACGACGGCTACCTCACCGGTGAGCACGCGCAGCACCACCCCGAGGACGGCCAGAAGTAGATCGGCCGGCACCGCACGGCAGCGAGGGGGGAGGACGCAGCCATGGCACGAGGGCTGCCGTCCTCCCCCCTCGTCGTGCACCGCACCAGCGGCACGCCCGTCCACGTGCAGATCGCCTCGTGGCTGCGCGACCGCGATCGCCGCGCGGCGAGCTCGCCCCGGGCGACCGGCTCCTCGGCGAGCGCGACCTCGCCGAGCGCCTCGGCGTGAGCCGGATGACGCTGCGCCAGGCGCTCGCCGAGCTCGAGTCGTCGGGCGAGCTCGTCCGCGTGCCCGGCCGCGCCGGCGGCGCGTTCGTCGCCGAGCCGCGCGTCGAGGTCGACCTCACCCACCTCGCCGGCCTCACCGACCAGGTGCGCCGCGCCGGTCGTCGCGCCGGCGCCCGCGTGCTCGTCGCGCGCCGCGGCGTGCCCGAGCCCGACGTCGCGCCGCGCCCTCGGCCTGAGCGGCCGCGCGCAGGCGTCGAGGTCGTCCGCGTGCGCTCGGCGAACGGCGTACCCGTGGCGGTCGAGCGCTCGTGGTTCCCCGCGCGGCTCGTGCCCGGGGCTCACTCGACCACTCGCTCACCGGGTCGCTGTACGCCGTGCTGCGCACGCACTACGGCCGCGAGCCCGTCGCCGCCGAGGAGCACCTCGCAGGCGGTGCTCGCGGACGACGCAGACCGCCGAGCGCGCTCGGCGTCGCGCCGAGGGCGCGCCGCTGATGCGGGTCGAGCGCGTCGCCACCGACGCCGAGCGGCGCCGTCGTGGAGTTCGCCCGCGACCTGTTCCGCCCCGACCGCGTCGAGTTCCTCGTCCGCCGCTCCCCCGACCAGCCCCTCACCCTGCGCGCCCTGACGCGACCCTCGCCGACCGCTCGAGGTGCACGCGGCCTCAGGCGCGGACGCGCTCGCTGCGGGGGTCGTAGAGGGGGTCGGCCGTGACGGTGGCGCCGACCCAGCTCGCCGAAGATGCCGACCTCGACGCGCGTGCCGCGGCTCGGCGCGCGTCGACGGGCAGGTAGGCGAACGCGATCGACGACTCCGACGGTGTAGCCGAGGCCGCCGCTCGTGACGCGGCCCGACGACGTCGCCGTCGAGCAGCGCACCGGCTCGTTGCCCAGCGCCACGGCCGTGCGGTCGTCGAGCACGAGGCAGCGCAGCCGCTGCGTCACGCCGGCCTCCTTCTGCGCGACGAGCGCGTCGCGGCCGAGGAAGCCGCCCGCCTTGTCGAGCCGCACGCAGAAGCCGAGCCCCGCCTCGTACGGCGTGTGCGCGGGGTCGATGTCGGCGCCCCAGACCCGGTAGCCCTTCTCCAGCCGCAGCGAGTCGATCGCGCGGTAGCCGCCGGCCACGAGCCCGTGCGGCTCGACCGGCCTCCCACAGCGTGCGCCCAGAGCGTCGCGCCGTACTCCGCGGGGCAGTAGAGCTCCCAGCCGAGCTCGCCGACGAAGGTCACGCGCACCATGCGCACCGGCACGTCGCCGACGGTGGTCTCGCGCATCGTCAGGAACGGGAACGCGTCGTTGCCCAGGTCGTGCGGCGTGAGCGGCGCCGAGGATCGTCGCGCGCCGCGGACCCCAGAGCCCGAAGCACGACCAGCCGCCGGTGACGTCGGCGATGCGGACGTCGGCGTCGAGCGCCCGCGCCTGCGTGCGCAGCCAGGCGGCGTCGTGGTTGCCGAACGCCGTGCCGGTGACGACGAGGAACACCTGCTCGTCGAGCTGCGTCACGGTGAAGTCGCACTCGATGCCGCCGCGGGCGTTGAGCGCCTGCGTGTAGGTCACCGAGCCGACGCCGCGCGCGACCTCGTTGTCGCACACCCACTCGCAGCAGGCGCGCGGCGTCCGGCCCGCTGACCTCGATCTTGGCGAACGACGACTCGTCGAAGATGCGCGGCGCGCTCGCGCGTCGCGCGGTGCTCGGCCACGATCGCGGGCGACCAGTGCGGCCCGGCCCAGCCGTCCGGGCGCCACGCCTCGTCGCCGTCGGCGGCGTTCGCGTCGTAGTGGTTCACCCGCTCCCAGCCGGACTTCTCGCCGAACGACGCGCCGTGGGCCACGTGCCAGGCGTACGCCGACGACCGGCGCAGCGGCCGACCCGCGGACCGCTCGTGGTGCGGGGTAGCGGATGTCGTAGTAGGTCTCGTAGTTCTCGACCGTGCGGGCCAGCGTGTACGACGGCGAGCGGTACGACTGGCCGAAGCGGCGGACGTCCATGTGCCACAGGTCCATCGGCGGCGCGCCCTCGAGCACCCACTCGGCCATCACCTTGCCGATGCCGCCGGCACCGGCGATGCCGTGCGCGCAGAAGCCGGCCGCGACGAAGAACCCGCCGACGTCGGTCGGGCCCGAGGCAGAACTCGTTGTCGGGCGTGAACGCCTCGGGGCCGTTGATGAACGAGCGGATCCCGACGTCGGCGATCGACGGCACGCGCACCGCCGCGTTCTCGCTGATCTCGACGAAGCGGTCGTGGTCCGGGGCGAGCAGCCGGCCGTTGAAGTCGGCCGGCACGCGCGTCGTACGACGAGGCGCTGACGCGGTCCACGGCAGCGACAGGCGCTCGTAGCCGCCCATGACCAGGCCGTCGACCTCCTGGCGGTAGTAGACGAGCAGGTCCGGGTCGCGCAGCGACGGCAGCGGCGTCTCGCGGTGCTCGAACATCGCCTCGGTCACGACGTACTGGTGCGACATCGGCACGATCGGCACGCGGACGCCGACCATGCGCGCGATCTCGGCGGCGAACATGCCGCCGCAGTCGACGACGAGCTCGCACTCGATGTCGCCGCGGTCGGTGCGCACCCGCGTGACGCGACGCCGCAGCCCGCTCGCCCTCGGTGTCGATGCCGAGCACCCGTGTGCGCGTGTGGATCGCGACGCCCATCGCGCGCGCGCCGGCGGCCAGCGAGTAGGTGAGCTGCGACGGGTCGACCTGGCCGTCGGTCGGCAGGTACGCCGCGCCGCACGACGCCGTCGGTGCTCATCAGCGGGAACAGCTCGCGCGCCTCGCTCGGCCGAGATCAGCTCGCAGGTCGAGGCCGCTGGTCGCGGCCCAGCCGGCCTGGCGCTGGATCTCCTCCCAGCGCTCCGGCGACGAGGCGAGCCGGATGCTGCCGCACTGCGACCCAGCCCGGCGGGTTCTCGCCCTGCCTGCAGCGAGCGGTAGAGCTCGACGGAGTAGCGGTTCATCGCGGTCAGCGTCGGGTCGCTGCGCAGCTGGCCGACGAGCCCGGCGGAGTGGAACGTCGAGCCGCTCGTCAGCTCGTCGCGGTCGACGAGGACGACGTCGGTCTCGCCGGCGAGCGCGAGGTGGTAGGCCACCGAGGTGCCGCCGACACCTCCCCCGATGACGACGACGCGGGCACGGGCAGGCAGGTCGCGGGACGCCGTCTCGGTCACCCGGACACGGTACCGGCCGCACGCCGCCGTCACGCGAGACGGTCAGACCGAAATCCGCCGTCCAGACGCGGCTTCGCTCGGCTCGCTGCCCGAGCCCGCGTCACGCCTGGCCGCGTCCTGACCGGCTGCTGACTGCGACGGACGGCAGGCGCTCCGGTGCGGGTCGCCCTGCCCTGACCGGCGGCGGCCGCCTCCGCCGTCCCGACCGGCGGTCGGGCTAGAGGAGCGTGGCGGCCAGGCGTCGGCGACGAGGACCGGCTGCTCGATCTGCGAGACGTGGCCGGCGTGCGGCAGGACGAGCACCCGCACGTCGGGGAAGGCCTTGGTGTGCGCGTGGATCGGGTCGACGAGCTTGTCGCGGCGGCCGTAGACGAGCAGCGTCGGGCAGGTGATGCGCCTCGGCGAGCTTCCAGGGCCGCTCGGGCGTGCGGTCGAGGTAGGTGGCCATGAGACCGCGCAGCGACTGCACGAACGCGTCCGACGACGTAGGGCAGCGCGTCGCGGCGGCGTACCTCCTGCACCGCCTCCTCCATCCGCGGCAGCGGCACGGAAGCCGGGTCGGCGAAGCAGATGTCGATGGTGGCCTTGGCGCGCGTGGCGGCATCGAGGGTCAGGTAGCGCTTCATCAGCGTCGTCCCCAGGCCCGGGGCGGCGATGACGGGCAGGTGCACGTTGGTCCGGCGTACGCCGACCTTCGGCAGCGCCGGGCTCACGAGGGTCAGGGTGCGCACGAGGTCGGGGCGTCGCGCGGCGAGCTGCACCGTGATCGCGCCGCCCATGGAGTTGCCGAACAGGTGCACCGGCCGGCCGTCGAATCGCTTCTCGACGAGCTCGGCGAGCGACTCGGCGTTGCGCCGCGGCGTGTAGTCGCCGTCGCGCGGCGGCGGCGACCAGCCGAAGCCCGGCAGGTCGACTGCCACGCCGTCGACCTGGCCGCGCAGCAGCGCCATGAGGTCGGTCCAGTTGGTCGCGTTGCCCCCGAGGCCGTGCACGAACAGCGCAGGCTCGTGGGGGCCGTCGCCGGCAGGAGACGCTGATCGCAGCGCGAGGGTGCCGTTGCTCAGCACGACCTCGTCGCGCGGCCACGGGGCCGGCAGGTCGGCGAGCAGGTCGTCGAGCGTGCGGGGCAGGTTCTCGGCGGACATCAGTGGTCGAGGAGGAGGGCGAGACGTCGGTTCACGGCATCGAGGGTCGCACGGATCACCGTCTGGCGTACGTCGTCCCGCACCTCTGCCGCCCCGAGCAGCCGCTCGTACCCCTTGCCCGAGTCCCACCCGACCTGCACGACCACGACCTCGAGCGAGCCGACGGGCACGACGGAGGTCGTCTCGACCTCGAGCCGCACGCGCGGGCCGAGAGCCTCGGCCACCGCGGCCGCCGTCGCCCCGGCAACCGCGTGCTGCACGGCGCTGATCTCGGTGGTGCACTCGACGGTGCCGTCGTACGACCGGTCGCCGCGCTGCAGGGTCACGGTGCAGGTGGTGGTCAGCCCGTCCGGCGCCACGGACAGGTGCGCGATCGTCAGGCGCGCGGGGCCGGGGGTCAGGTCCACGACGGGCTCCTCCGCGGCAGGTACGGCGCCCGCGCCCGCCGGGTGGCGCACCGCCGACTCGAGGACCTCGGTGTCGTAGCGGCCGACCTCGGCGTCGATGTCGGCGAGCAGCGGCCCGACCTCGCCGCCGATCTCGAGCACCTGACGCGTGTCGTCGTCCACCAGCCGCAGCCGCGGCAGCGGCACCCCCGGGAGGGTGTCCTCGGCCCCCGGCGGCGGGCAGTCCACCTCGACCAGCTGGATGTGCGCGGGGTCCAGCCCCACGCCGAACTGCAGCCGCAGGATCCGGTGCGCGGTGGCCGCCACCTCGATCTCGTCCGCGTCCTGGTCGAGCACGATCCGCACCGCCATCGGCGAGCCGTCGATGTCGGTCGCCATCGAGGAGGAGCAGCACCCCCGGCACCACCGCGAGCGCGGCGGCGACGGCGGCCGGCTCGGGCCGCCGTGGGTCCCTGTCGCGGTCGCCCGGCACCGTTCCACCGTACGGAGCAGGGCGGTCCTGAGTCGCGGCGAGCAGGGCGGTCCGCTCAACGCGCGATCGGCGTACCGTGGGAGGCGAGCAGCCCGCACCTCGTCCCGAGGAGGCAGCATGAGCACGACCCCCATCACCCCGCTCCCCGACGCCGACACCGGCGATCTGGTCGAGCAGTCGGTCGGCCTCGACCTCGACGAGCCCCTCGCGACCGAGCTGACGCCGTACGCCGACGAGGCCGACGCCCTCGAGCAGCAGCACGAGATCGGCTGGGACGAGGAGCACGACGCCACCGACTGACGGGCTTCGGCGTTACCCGTGAGTAGTCTGTGCGCCATGTCTGTCGTGTCCGACGCCGGCCGGTCGTCCGTGCGTGGCCAGCGGCTGCCCCGACGCGAGCGCCGGGCGCAGCTGCTCGACGCCGCGCGCGAGGTGTTCGTGGCCCAGGGCTTCCACGCCGCCGCGATGGACGACATCGCCGAGGCCGCCGGCGTCAGCAAGCCGGTGCTCTACCAGCACTTCCCCGGCAAGCTCGAGCTCTATCTCGCGCTGCTCGACGCCTCGTCCGACGCGCTGATCGCCGCCGTCGAGAACGCGCTGGCCTCCACCGCCGACAACAAGCTGCGCGTGCAGGCCACCGTGCAGGCCTACTTCGACTTCGTCGACGACCCCGGTGGCGCCTTCCGGCTCATCTTCGAGTCCGACCTCACCAACGAGGCCGCCGTGCGCGAGCGCGTCGACCGCACCAACGACGCCTGCGCCCGGCTCGTCAGCCGCGTCATCGCCGAGGACACCGGCCTCACCAGCGACGAGGCCATGATGCTCGCCGCCGGCCTCACCGGCCTCGCGCAGACCGCCGCCCGCCACTGGCTCCGCGAGGACAGCCACCTCGCCAAGGACGACGCGGCCCGCCTCGTCAGCACGCTGGGCTGGCGCGGCATCTCGAGGATCCCGCTGAGCCACCCGCCGAGCTGATCTGCCGCTCCAAGCTCCTCGCTGGCGCTCGTCGCGTCGCGGCCGCCTCCGCTTCGCGGCGCTGGGTCGGCGCCGTTCCAGCGTCGTATGACCCGTGCGCTGGGTGGCGCCTCCCTCGGGCTTCGGGACCCCGGCTCCTTCGTCGGGGCCCGCTCCGCCCTCCGCGCCGCTCCGCTTCGGCGTACTGCCCAGCTCTCGGTCTCGATGCTCGCGGGGCGGCCTTCGCTTCGCTCGGCCTGCGCGTCACGTGGTGGGCGGGCCAGGCGGCAGCGGAGCTACGCCGTCAGAGAACGTGGCGTGGGGCGGGAAGGCGTGGGCCGTGCCGGGCGGTTAGGTTGGGCGCAGACCCTGGGGGACGCCGACGGCGTCCTGGGACGACGACGGAAGGAACCACGGTGGAGGTCAAGATCGGCGTGCAGCAGGCCGCGCGCGAGGTCGTGCTCCAGAGCGAGCAGAGCTCCGAGAGCGTCCTCGCCCTGGTCGCGGACGCGCTCAAGGACGGCGCGCCCCTGGTGCTCACCGACGACAAGGGCCGCACCGTGGTCGTGCCCGGCGACAAGATCGCCTACGTCGAGGTCGGCGCCTCGGTCCTCGGCAAGATCGGCTTCGGCGCCTCGTAGGTGACGAGCCCAGCCCGCGGCGGCCGAGGACGAGCATCATTCCGCCGAAGCGGAGGGCGCGGAGGGCGGGGACGGGCCCCGACGAAGGAGTGGGTCCTCCGCGCCCGACAGGGAGGCGCCACCCGACGCACGGGTCACACGACGCTGAAACAGCGCCGACCCAGCGCCGCGAAGCGGAGGCGGCGCCGACGCGACGAGCGCAGCGAGGAGCTTGGAGGCGCAGCAAACACCGCGGCCGCGACGCGACGAGCGCAGCGAGGAGCTGGAGCGGCAGAGTCAGGCCTGCAGGCCGAGGGTCTGCATGCGCTGGGTGTGCGCCTCGGTGAGGCGCGTGAACATCGCGCCGAGCTCGGCCAGGCCCATGCCCTGACGCCCGACGCCCCCGACCAGCAGCGTCGTCAGCCCGTCGCGCTCGGCCGCGACGCGCTGGGCCTGCGACATCGCCTCGCCGACCAGCCGGCGGCCCCACAGGGCCAGACGGCCCGCGATCCGCGGGTCGGCCTCGATGGCCGCGTTCACCGTCGCCACCGCGAAGTTCGCGTGCCCGGTGTCGCTGCACACCTCGAGCACGAGCGCCCGCGTCTCGGGATCCACCGAGGCGGCGACCTCGCGGTAGAAGTCCGTCGCGATGCCGTCGCCGACGTACGCCTTGACCAGGCTCTCCAGCCAGTCGCCCGGCGCGGTCTTCTCGTGGAACTCGGCGAGCGGCTCCTGGAACGGCTCCATGGCCACCGCCGGGTCGACCCCGAGCTCGGCGAGGCGCTCGGCCAGGCGGGTGAAGTGCCGGATCTCGGCGGTCGCCATGAGCGCGAGGGCGGCCTCGTCGGTGATCGTGGGCGCCAGGGAGGCGTCGGCCGCGAGCCGCTCGAAGGCGACCAGCTCGGTGTAGGCGAGCACGCCCAGCAGGTCGATGACGCCGGCGCGGTACTCCGGATCGTCGACGAGCGCCGAGGCCGGGACCCCCTCGGAGTCGCTCGGGAGGGCCGTTCCGGACGCGTCGTCGAACTCGTGGTCGCTCACGCCTCGTGAGCGTACGGCGTACCGGCGCGGCTCGCGTGCCGCGGGCGGGATTGCCCGAGGGCCGTGGCGGGTAGGATGGCAGGGTCCTTACCGGTCACGGCCGACGAACTTCACCACAACTCCGTGACCAGCCCGCCGACGGCGCCTTCATCCGAAGGCCGCACGGCGCGTCACGGGAGTCGCGACCACGCTGACCCCGGAACGTCCGTGCGCAGGGTCACGACCCTGCGCCGCGGCCTACCCACGGAGCAGGCCCTGACCACCCAGACCGACCCCACGCAGCCCGACAGCACCACCGCGCACTACCTCGACCCCACCCCGGTGGAGCCCGAGATCGACCTCGAGGCCGACGCCACCCCGGACGTCGACATGGTCGCCCCGATCGTGGAGCCCAAGACCTTCGCCGAGCTCGGCGTCCTGCAGGCCACGGTCGACGCCCTCGCCGCCGACGGCATCATCACCGCCTTCCCGATCCAGGAGCTCACCCTCCCCCTCGCCCTGGCCGGCACCGACCTCATCGGCCAGGCCAAGACCGGCACGGGCAAGACCCTCGGCTTCGGCATCCCCGCCGCTGCAGCGCCTCATCGCCCCGACCGACGAGGGCTTCGACGAGCAGCCCGACAACGTCCGCGGCAAGCCGCAGGCGCTCGTCGTGGTCCCGACCCGCGAGCTCGGCATCCAGGTCGCGAGCGACCTCGAGAAGGCCGGCCGTCTGCGCGGCGTCCGCGTCCTCTGCGTCTACGGCGGTCGCGCCTACGAGCCGCAGGTCGAGGCGCTCGTCGCGGGCATCGAGGTCGTCGTCGGTACGCCGGGACGTCTCATCGACCTCGCGCGCCAGGGCCACCTGAGCCTCAAGCACGTGAAGACGCTCGTCCTCGACGAGGCCGACGAGATGCTCGACATGGGCTTCCTGCCCGACGTCGAGCGCATCGTCGCGCTCGTGCCGCCCGTGCGCCAGACGATGCTGTTCTCGGCCACGATGCCGGGCAAGATCGTCGCCCTCGCGCGCCGCTACATGACGCAGCCGACGCACATCCGCGCGATCGACGCGGGCAGCGAGCACGCCACGGTCGACGCGATCGAGCAGCACGTCTACCGCGCGCACAACCTCGACAAGAACGAGATCATCGCGCGCGCCCTGCAGTCCGACGGCCGCGGCCTGACGATGATCTTCTGCCGCACCAAGCGCAACGCCCAGCGCGTCGCCGACGACCTCGTCGACCGCGGGTTCGCGGCCGCTGCCGTGCACGGCGACCTCGGGCAGGGCGCCCGCGAGCAGGCGCTGCGCGCGTTCCGCAACGGCAAGGTCGACGTCCTCGTCGCGACCGACGTCGCGGCGCGCGGCATCGACGTCGCCGACGTCACGCACGTCATCAACTGGGAGTGCCCGGACGACGAGAAGACCTACCTGCACCGCATCGGTCGCACCGGCCGCGCGGGCAAGGACGGCGTGGCCATCACGCTGGTCGACTGGGACGACATGCACCGCTGGAAGATGATCAACCAGGCGCTCGGCCTGTCCTTCGCCGAGCCGGTCGAGACCTACTCCTCCAGCCCGCACCTGTTCATCGGCCTCGGCATCCCCGAGGGCACCAAGGGCCGCCTGCCCAAGAGCTCCGCAGAAGCGGGCCGGCCTCGACGCCGAGGTCATCGAGGACCTCGGCGAGACCGGCGCCTCGGCGGGCAAGCGCGCGAAGCACGACAAGCCGCGCAGCGACAAGGACTCCGGCCGCAGCCGTTCGGACAAGCCCCGCGGCGAGAAGTCGCACGGCGACAAGCCGCGCAGCGAGTCGTCCGAGGAGCACTCCGAGCCGCGTCCGCCGCGCGACCGCCAGCGTCGGCGTACCCGCAGCGGAGGCAGCGGCGGCGCTGCCGAGGGCTCGGCGGCGACCACGACCTCGCACGAGGCCGGCGCGACCGCCACGGCGACCTCGACCACGGACGCCGGAACGGCTTCCGAGTCGGCGACCACGGGCGAGGACGGCGCGCCGCGTCGTCGTCGGCGCCGTGGCGGCCGCGGACGCGGTGGCGCGAGCGCCGCGTCGACCGGTGCCACCGAGAGCAGCGACTCCGCCGAGTAGCACGAACGCGTGATCGTGGTGCGGGTGTCGCTTCCCGCGTGAGAAGCGACAACCCGACCACGATCGCGCGCGGCGGACCTAGCGGACGACGACGACCTTGGTGCCGATCGTGGCCCACCGGTAGAGGAACTTCGCGTCGGCGTCCGCGCTGTGCGGGCACCCGCCTCGTCCCACGGGCTTGCCGAGCTGGTCGACGCGATGCGTCTTCCGCCCCGACGGGTAGCGCGGGATCGTGTGGAACCCGATCGCGGCGCTGCGTCCGTGGGCGAAGCGCACCATCCAGCGGAAACGGACGCCGTACGTCGACGACCAGCTGCGCGGCGACTTGCTGAACACGCGGTAGCTCCCGGCGCGCGGCCAGTCCTTGCGCCCGCTCACGGGGAAGTCGCGGACGACCCGGCCGCGACCGTCGACGAGCCACACGTGCTGCGGCGTCTTCTCGCTGTAGACGATCCGGCGTCCCGTGCCCGAGTGCTTCGGCACCGGGCGGACGGCCGGGGGCTTGGGCGCCGGGGGCGTCGTGCTCGTCGGGGTCGGTGTCGGGGTGGGCGTCGGAGTCGGGGTCGGGGTGGTGGTGGCCGCGACCACGCGACCGGCCGGAGGTGCCACGGCACCGGCGGGCGACGTCGCACCCACCGCGAGCCCGAAGGCCACGACCACGGCCGCGCAGGCCCCCACGGCGCCGAGCGCCCGACGATGCGCCGTCACACCTGCCCCGCGCGGCGCTCGTCGAGAAGCCGACGCGCATGCTCGCGGTAGGCCTCGGAGCCGCGCAGGTGCGGCATCGTCGCGAGCACCGAGCGGCCCATCGCCGGCGCCTCGGCGAAGCGCACCGAGCGGGCGATCGGCGGGTCGAGCACCGGCACGTCGTAGCGCTCGGCGATGTCGGCGAGCACCGCGCGCGCGTGCGCCGTGCGGCCGTCGTACAGCGTCGGGAGCACACCGCTGATCCGCAGCCGCGGGTTCGTGACCCGCGCGACGTCGCGGACGGTCTCGATCAGCTGGCCCACGCCGCGGTGGGCGAGCGTCTCGCACTGCAGCGGCACGATCACGTCGTCGGCCGCGGTGAGCGCGTTGACGGTGAGGATCCCCAGCGTGGGCGGGCAGTCGAGCAGGATCCAGTCGTAGTGCGAGCGCAGCTCGGCCAGCGCGTCGTCGAGCGTGTGCTCGCGGCTGCCTCGCGTCAGCAGGGTCGCCTCGACCTGGGCCAGCTCGATCGTGGCGGGCAGCAGGTCGACGCCGTCGTCGGTGGCGACCACGACCTCGCGGGCCGACGCCGTGCCCATGAGCACGTCGTGCAGCGAGCGCTCGAGGTCCTCGGGATCGATCCCCAACGAGAACGTCAGGCACGCCTGCGGGTCGAGGTCGACGAGCAGGACCTCCTCGCCGAGCTCGGAGAGGGCGACGCCCAGCGAGGCGACCGTCGTCGTCTTGCCGACGCCGCCCTTCTGGCTGGCGACCGCCACCGTGCGCGCCATCTCGCTCCCGTCGTCGAGCCGCGGGTGCCCCCGCTGGCGTCCGTGCATCACGTCCTCCTGCGTAGTCTGCCTGTCGTGAGCACTCCTCCGTTCGTCGACCTGCCGGACTCCGTACGCCGGGCCTCGCTGACCACCTCGCGCGGCGCCCTCGCGGCCGTCCGGTGCGACGCGGTCGGCGCCCGCGCGCGGCACGGTCCTGCTGGTCCCCGGGTTCACCGGGTCGAAGGAGGACTTCATCGCGATGCTCGAGCCGCTGGCCGCCCTGGGCTGGACCGTCGTGTCGTACGACCAGCGCGGCCAGCACGAGACGGCCGGGCCGGAGGACGAGGCGGCGTACACCCTGGCCTCGCTGGCCGGCGACCTGCTCGAGGTGGTCGACGGCCTCGGGCCCGAGCCGGTGCACGTGATCGGGCATTCCTTCGGCGGCCTGGTCGCCCGCGAGGCGGCCCTCGCCTCCGGCGGCTCCTCGATGGCCTCGCTCACCCTGCTGTGCAGCGGGCCCGGGCCCCTCCCGACCCGCCACCACGACGGGCTCGGGGCGATGCGCTCAGCGCTGCCGCACGTGCCGCTGGCCACGGTGTACGACGTCAAGGAGTCGGCCGACCGCGAGGCCGGCTGGGTGCCGCCCTCGCCCGAGGTCGAAGCGTTCCTGCGGCACCGCTTCGTGTCGAACAACCCGTGGGCGCTGCGCGCCAAGGCCGGGATCCTGCTCGACACCCCGGACCGCACCGACGAGCTGGCCGCCCTGGCCAAGGACGGGCTCGCACGTCGCGGTCGTCTACGGCCCCTGGGACGACGCCTGGACGACCCAGGAGCAGGACGCGGTCGCCGAGGCGCTCGGCACGATCGCCGTGGTCGTGCCCGAGACCGGCCACTCCCCCGCCGCCGAGCGCCCCACGGAGACGGCCGCCGTCATCGACGCCGTGCTCGGGGGTTTCGTGCACACTCCGCGCGGGTAGACGGCCATGGTGAGCCAGCTCCGCCTCGATCTCGACCACGACCCCGCGTCGGCGCCCGTCGCCCGCCGCGGGGTGCTGTCGTTCCTGCAGGAGGTCTGGCCCGACTTCGACGCCGACCCCGCCGTCTCCGACCTGCTCGACGACGTGGCGATCGTCGTCAGCGAGCTCGTGGGCAACGCCGTACGCCACGGCCGACCGCCGGTGCGCGTCGAGGTCGAGGCCGACCGTGCGAACGGCTCGCGCGTCGTCCGCCTCGCCTGCCACGACTCCGGCCCGTGGGACGGCACCCCGCCCCGCCCCGAGGGCGGTCGCGGGTTCGTCCTGGTCCGAGGGCTGGCGGCCGAGGTCGTCATCGACGCCGACACCACCCACACCACGGTCGGCGCCACCCTCGTCCGCTGACCCTCCTGAGGGGTCAGTCGGCGAGACCGCTCCATGGGGTGATCTCGAGCGAGGCCTCGCGACCCTCCGGGCACCAGCGCCGGTGGTCGCACCACGAGCACACCGTGTCCGGACGCGGCGGGAGGACGGCGTCGATGGCCTCGATCGCGTCCGCGTCGCCGACGGCCGCGTCCTCCGCCCTCGCCCCCAACGACGCGCGCCAGAGCTCCTGCGCCGTCGACGCCTCGTCGGCGATGCGCTCCGCCCGCGTGAGGTGGCGCTCGAGCGACTCCTCGCTGTGGTCGTACGCCGCGACCGAGCCCGACGGCAGGTGGTGCAGCTCGACGCGGCGCGACCGGGTGCGCAGCGTGCGCCGCGCGGCGACGACGTACA
This sequence comes from uncultured Actinomycetota bacterium, assembly GCA_963827145.1. Classification (GTDB taxonomy): domain Bacteria; phylum Actinomycetota; class Actinomycetes; order S36-B12; family CAIYMF01; genus Longivirga. The sequence goes on from CAWGZO010000001.1 coordinate 299,575, forward strand.
CCGCCATGGCCAGCGACGAGCGCGCGTCGTCCTCGGTCAGGGTCCGGCGCCCGGTCTTGTAGTCGACGATGACGAGCTCCTCGCCGCCGTCCTCGCTGGCGCGCCGGTCGATGCGGTCGACGCGGCCGGAGAGCGCCATCCCGTGCGTCGCCGTCGACACCGTGCGCTCCACGCCGACCGGCTCGACCTCGGGGTCGAGGCCGGCGGCGTACTCCGCGGTCATGGAGGCCGCACGGCCGCGCCACTCGTCGGACTGCCGGTCGTCGCGGAAGCCGTCGGTGAGCCAGCCGCGCTCGACGAGCTCGGCGGCCGCGATCGCCGTACGCCGCTCGAGCGGCAGCAGCCACCAGTCGCGCAGCGCGTTGTGCACCGCGGCGCCGACGGAGTTGTGCGCCCACGGTGCGCCCTTGGGCTTCTTCTCCAGGTAGGTGAAGCGGAAGCGCCGCGGGCACGACAGCCAGGTGTCGAGCTTGGTGGGCGTGCAGGAGAAGAGCCTGCTGGGCATCCCGTCGAGGGTGTCCTGACCGGTCATCGCAGCGTCAGGACCCGTTGTCGGCGATGAAGCCGAAGACGCCGTCGGCGATGAGCTGCACGGCGATCGCCGCGAGCAGCAGACCGGCGATCCGGGTGAGGACGAGGATGCCCGTCGGCTTGAGGACGCGCGCGAGCAGCGTGGAGTAGCGCATCACGAGGTAGATCGTCACGTGGATCAGCACGATGCCGAGGATCAGCGCGGTGATCTCCGGCGCGCTGTCGGCCTGGCGCACGAACAGGATCGTCGCGACGATCGCGCCGGGGCCGGCGAGCAGCGGCGTGCCGAGCGGCACCATCGCGACGTTGACGTCGTCGACCTCGGTCGGCTCGTCGGTCTTCCCGGTCAGCAGCTCGAGGGCGACGATGAGCAGCAGGAGACCGCCCGAGGCCTGCAGCGCCGGCAGCGTGATGCCGAGGAACGACAGCAGCCGCTCGCCGAAGAGCGCGAAGGCGACGATGACGCCGAACGCGGTGAGCGCCGCCTGCAGAGCCAGCTTGGCCATCGCCTTGGCGCCGCGGCGCGCGGTGAGCGCGAGGAAGATCGGGATGATGCCCGGCGGGTCCATGATGACGAAGAGCGTGAGATAGACCGATCCCAGGAACCTGGGGTCCAACCACGCCGACACGAGGCGCCAATCTACGCGAACGCCGAGCGCAGGGTCAGCGGGTGAGCCGCGGGGTGAGCGCGCCGGTGCGCACGTCGGCCGCGTGCGGGCGCTGCTCGGGCGCCCGGAGGTCGACGAGCCGCAGGTCGTCGTGCACGACCATCCACTCCGTCACCGGCCACACGATCGCCCACAGCCAGCAGCCCGCGGCCTCGCCGACGTAGACCGCGCGGTCGCCGGTGAGCACGGGCAGCGACCACAGCGGGATCGAGCGGCCGTCCGCGGTGACCTTGGTGTCGGCCGGCAGCGCGGCGAGCTCGGGGCCGGGGTCGGTCGTGTCGAGGCCGGCGTACGCCGCACCGAGGCCCACGCCCGGCTCCTCCGCGACGACCATGAGCTCCGCCTGGCGCTCGGTCACGCCCGGACCGGTGAGCGCGACCACGACACCTCGAGCCATGCCCGTGCCGGCGGTGCGGCGTACTCCGGCGACGACCCAGTCGCGCGGCGGCGGCCACGGCAGCCAGACCGGCACGCCGGACGACGACGCCGTGTCGGCGAGATGGTGGGGCTCGGCCGGCACCGCGGGGTGCAGCGGCTCGACGGCTCCGTGGTGGACGCAGGTCCAGCGGTCGGAGCCGTTCGGGGGCACCAGCGGGCCGTCGCACCGCACGCACACCGGATCCGCCATGGCACCTCCGAGTGCCGACGGTCGTCCTGCCGACGCGCCGGAGTCAAGTGCTGCAGCCAGACTGGTCGGGTGATGGAGCAGCGGATCCCGTGCGTCGGCGCGGTCGTCGTGCACGAGGGGCGGCTGCTCGTCGTACGCCGGGGACGGGCGCCGGGGCGCGGGCTGTGGTCGGTGCCGGGCGGTCGGGTCGAGCGCGGCGAGACGCTCACGGCGGCGGTCGAGCGCGAGGTGGCCGAGGAGACCGGGCTCCAGGTGCAGGCGGGCGAGGTCGTCGGTCGCGTGGAGCGTGCCGCACCGGTCAACGGCATCTACGTGATCGACGACCTGCGCTGCACGGTGACCGGGCCGCTCGACACGATGCGCGCAGGCGACGACGCCGACGAGGTGCGGTGGGCCACCCGCGGCGAGCTCGAGCGGCTCGCCTGCGTCGACCTGCTGCTCGAGACGCTCGCCGGCTGGTCGGTGCTCGACGAGCTCTCCCCCTGACGACTGCGCGGCCGCCCCCGAGGGGACGGCCGCGCACGTTCGGGGTGCCGAGGGTCAGGCCTTCTCGGCCTCCGCCTCGCCCTCGGACTCCTTGGCCGCGGCCTTGATGTCCTGGGCGACGACCTTGTCGACCGACGACTCGACGATGGCGTTGGCCTTCTCGAGCGCCTTGCGGATCTCGACGGCGCCCGGGTCGGAGACGAGAGCGACGATGCCGGAGTGACCGGGCTCGATCGCCGACTCGAGCTCCTCGGCGAGCTCCTTCTTGTGGTGCAGCTCGCGGGCCTTGCCGATGGCGGCGCCGCCGGCGCCCAGCACCACGGCGCTGCCGATGATCGACGGCGGGAAGATCACGCCGAGCACGACACCGCCGACGACGCCCCAGCCCAGGCCGCGACGGGTCGAGTGGTCGGTGGCCTTCTGGACCTCGACCGTGCCGTCGGCGTCGCGCTTCACGACGAGCACGCCCTCGATCTCGACGTGGCGGCCGTCCTCGATCTCCTTGAGGGCCTCGTAGGCCTCCCAGGCGGTGTCGGTGTCGTTGAAGTCGGCGACGAACAGGGTGAACGCACCGTCGGTCACGGCGGCGATCGAGGCCTCGACCTCGTCGGCGGCGTCGGTGGTGGCGGGGGTCTGGTCGTCGGACACGAGAGTCTCCTGGTTTCACGGGTGATGCCGTCGTCCGCACGGGCGAGGCACGTCGACACTAGCGCCGGCGCCTGGCGGGTGGCCCGTCGATGTCAGGCCCCCGCGGTCGGCTCCTGCACGCGGTGCGGCTGCTGCCAGGTGACGGGCAGGCCGTGCGCCGGGGAGTCGGCGTACTGCACCGGGTCGCCCGGGTGCGCGGCGTGCGCGGTCTCCGACCCGGGCACCGGCCACCACTGCAGCACCAGTGCGTGCGAGGAGGCGAACGCGTCGCCGAGGTACTCCCGCGCCACGTGCACCACGGGCGCTGTCGCGCTCGCCTGCGCCCCGAGCCGGTCGAAGATCGCGACGGCCTCGGCCCGCTCCGCCTCGTCGAGGTAGAACCAGGTCGAGGAGTGGAAGACCACGAGGGTGCTGCCCTCGACGGGGTGCAGCGTGCGCAGGTGCTCGAGCAGGTCGGCGCGCACCAGCGTGATCGGCACGGTCTCGACCATCTGGTACGCCGCGCGCAGCCGCTCGAGCCGGTCGAGCTGATCGGGCCAGACGAACGACGTGAGGTGCAGCCGCCCCTCGGTGGTCGTGATGTCGACCGGGTCGAGGTCGCAGCCCACCCGCTCGATCACGTGCGGCACGACGTCCGCGGGCGGCACGGGCGCGCCCTCCCACGCCCCGGACAGGTGCAGCGGCGAGCCCTGCGGCCCGATGGCGCCCCCGGGCCAGGTCAGCCGCACCTGGTCGGCGAGCAGGTTGAGCCCGGCCGACGCGCCGAGCTCGTGCACCCGGATCGGCAGGTCGTACGCCGACGCCACGAGCTGCAGCGCCCCCGCGAGGGCGGCGGCGCGGCCGGGGTCGTTGGTCTGCGGCGGCCCCGCCAGCAGAGCGGGCAGCCGGTCGGCGTGGGCGACGAGGGCGTCGACCCAGGCGGCGTAGCAGGCACCGCGCCCCAGGGCGTCGTCGGGCGCGCTGCCGCCCACTGACGGGAAGTACATCGCCAGCCGCGGCGCCTGCCGCTCGAGCACGAGCCGGTGGGCCGCGCCGAGGACGCGCAGCGGGAGCATGTCGCCCGAGCGCGAGCCGGCCCAGGGCGCGAGCACGTCGCCGAGCCGGCTCTCGCCGGCGAGGTCGAGCGCAGCCGCCTGGCAGATCCCGGCGTACATGGCGGAGCCGTTGGCGGAGGCCGCCTTGGCCTGCCGCGCGAACAGCGCGGAGAGCCCCGGCCGGCCCTCGAAGTCGACGGTCGTCACAGGCTCGGCCGGCTCACGCCGTCGCCGGAGGGACTCCGCCGTCGGGCTTCGGCAGGGCGTCAGCCACCTCGTCGGCCTTCTCCGCCAGCGTGTCCGCGGCCTGCTCCAGCGCGCTCTGCGTCGGCGCGGTCGCGGTGCCGTCGGTCGGCGGCCAGCCGCCGCCGAGGCCGAGGATCTTCTTCGCGTCGGCGAGCACCGACTGCTCGCAGTGGACGTCGTACCGCGACGCGACGAGCTGCTGGCGCGAGATGAAGTCGCGACGGCCGCGGGTGAAGGCGTAGGAGATCAGGCCGAACACGATGCCGAACGCGGCGCCGTAGAGCAGGCCGAGCCCGACGAGCGGGAGCAGGCCGCCGGTGGTCGAGCTGAACAGTCCGACGAACAGGCCGATCAGGATGCCGAACCAGGCGCCCGTGCCGAGGCCCGAGAACGCGGCGCGGCCCCACGACATGCGGCCGAGCACGGACTCCACGATGCGGACGTCGACGCCGACGATCGCGGTGTTCTGCACCGGGAACCCGTTGTCGCTCAACGTGTCGACGGCCTTCTGCGCATCGGCGTAGTCGTCGTACGACGCCAGCACGGGTCGCTTCGTGACGTCCTGGAACGGGCTCGACTGACCAGCAGGGCTCATGCCTCCACCCTACGACCCGTCCACCCGGCGCAGCGCCAAGAGAATCAGCGCGCTTGTAGTCCTCGAGCAGGCGGCGGCCGATGATCATCCGCTGGATGTCGGCGGTGCCCTCGCCGATCATCAGCATCGGGGCCTCGCGGTAGAGGCGCTCGATCTCGTACTCCTTGGCGTAGCCGTAGCCGCCGTGGATGCGGAAGGAGTCCTCGACGACCTCCTTGCAGTACTCGCTGGCGAGGTACTTGGCCATGCCGGCCTCGAGGTCGTTGCGCTCGCCGGAGTCCTTCTTGCGCGCCGCCCTGACCATCATCTGGTGCGCGGCCTCGACCTTGACCGCCATGTCGGCGAGGCGGAACTGCACGGCCTGGTGCTCGGCGATCTGCTTGCCGAAGGTGTGGCGCTGCTGGGCGTAGTCGATGCCGAGCTCGAAGGCGCGCATCGCGACAGCCGCACGCACGGGCGGCGACGTTGACGCGGCCGACCTCGACGCCGTCCATCATCTGGTAGAAGCCCTTGCCGGGCTCGCCGCCGAGGAGCGCGGTCGGCCGGGATGCGCAAGCCGTCCATCACCAGCTCGGTGGTGTCGACGCCCTTGTAGCCCATCTTGTCGATCTTCCCGGGGATGGTCAGGCCGGGCAGGACCTCGCCGAAGCCCGGCGGGCTTCTCGATCGAGGAAGGTCGTCATCTTCTTGTAGACGCTGGCGCCCTCGTCGACCTCGGCGTCGGTGCGCACCAGCACCGCCACCAGCGTCGAGGTGCCGCCGTTGGTCAGCCACATCTTCTGGCCGTTGAGCACGAAGTCGTCGCCGTCGCGCACGGCCTTGGACTGTGATCGCCGCGACGTCGCGACCGCAGTGCGGCTCGGACATCGAGAACGCGCCACGGATCTCGCCGGTGGCCATCCGCGGCAGGAAGTCGGCCTTCTGCTCGTCGGTGCCGTGCTGCATGAGCATGTAGGCCACGATGAAGTGGGTGTTGATGATGCCGCAGACGCTCATCCAGCCGCGCGCGATCTCCTCGACGCACAGCGCGTAGGTCAGCAGCGACTCGCCGAGGCCGCCGTACTCCTCGGGGATCATCAGGCCGAAGATCCCCATCTCCTTCATGCCCTCGACGATGTCGGCCGGGTACTCGTCGGCGTGCTCGAGCTCCTGGGCGTTGGGGATGATCTCCTTCTCCACGAAGTCGTGGACCGCAGCCAGGATCTCCTGCTGGATGTCGGTCAGACCCTCGGTCTGCGCCAGGCGGCCCATGGTCGTTCCTCTCGTCGCTCGGGTCCGCCCGCGCTCGCGTGGCGGCCCGACGTGGTGGCTGCCCCGAGTATCGCTGGCTCCCCGGCGCCGTATCGAGACGGGGGCGGAGAGATGCGCCTCACATCACCTCTACTGGTACGACGGGTCCTTCCACTCGCCCAGCGAGCGCGACCGCACCGGCTGCAGGAGGCGAGGCGCCGCGGTGCCCGGGAAGTCCTCGCCCCAGTTCACGGCCGTGCCGTGCATCTCCACCCGGGCGTCCTCGGTGTACCAGTCGACGAGGTCGGAGTCCGAGCGCACGATCCACGTGCACCCCATCTCGAGCGCCGCGGTGAAGTCGCCGTGGCGGATCAGCGGCGGGCGGAAGAAGTAGGTGCCGGGCCACATCTCGCCGTAGTTGTACTGGAACCCGCCTTCGAGGCAGTAGGCCTCCTCGTAGCAGGGATGGTGCGCGAGCGGGTGCTCGGTCCAGCCGCCCTGAGCCTTGATCAGCCGCGTGTAGAAGCCGGTCGCCGGGTCGCGGTAGAGCAGCTTGATGAACAGACCTGGCACGGGCGAGCCGCCGAGGTCGAAGCGCATCGGGCTGCCGATCTCCACGGGGATCCACGGCATCTGCGCCGAGTGCCGTACGACGAGGCTCGCGGCCGTCGACCGTCGCGGCGGGGCCGTGCTCGAGCGACGTCGAAGCCCCAGTCGCCGTACTCGCGGAAGATGAGTACGCGCGTGCCCGGCGGCCACGCGAAGCGCCGGCGTCCAGACGCCCCTCGGCACCATGAAGTACCCACCCCGGCGCAGCACCTCGTCGCCGAGACGCACCTCGCCCTCGAGCACGTACCACTCGGTCTCGGCGTGGTGGATGCCCGCAGGGCGGCCCCAGTCGGAGACGAACCAGGTGCTCGTGGAGACCGAGCCGTCCTCCTCGTCGTAGGCGAGGTTGCGCTGCCGGGCGTCGCCCTCGCCGCGGACCAGCTCGGCCGGGTGCCACAGGTAGTCGCGCTCGTCGATGATCTCCACGTGCGGCCGCATGCGCACTCCTTTTCCGAGACATTTTGTATTAGCAATACAGAATGTAGCATTTAATCGACGCGGTGCAACCGCTAGCCTCGCCTCGTGCCGACCACGCCAGCCGTACGCCGAGGCCGCCCTGCCGGGCCTGCGGACTCCACACGCGAGACGGTGCTGCGTGCCGCCCTCGACCTGCTGCTGGCCGAGGGGGTCGGGTCGCTCACCCCGCAGCGGCTCCACGAGGAGTCGGGCGTCGCGCGCTCGACCCTCTACCGGCACTGGCCGACGCCCGACGACGTCGTCGACGACCTGCTCGAGGTCGCGGCCGGCACCGAGCACCCCGTCCCGACCGGCGACGTGGTGGCCGACCTCGAGGCCGCGCTCGAGGCGCTGCTGTGGCGCCTGCGCAACCGTCCGGTCGCGCCGTTCCTGGCCGCGCTGATGTCCGGGCCGCCGGACGACGCCGCTCTGGTCGCGCGGCGCGCGCGCTACGTCGACACCCTGCTCGAGCCCTTCCACGCGGCGCTGCGCGCTGCCGTGCCACCGGTGCCCGCACCCGAGCGCGACGAGCTGGTGTCGCTCGTCGCCGGCCCCGTGGTGCTCGCGTGGCTCTCGACCGGACGCCCGCCGACGAGGGCCAAGGCACGCGCCGGACTCACCGCAGTCCTGCCGCGGCTGGACGGCGCCACCTCATGACGAGGCCCTCGCACCCCGAGTGGGATGCGAGGGCCTGTCGTTCGGACGTCGCCTAGGCCTCGGGCGCTTCAAAGTCCCCTACTGCCCGCTGACGCGGACAGCGGGGGCCCACACGCAGTTCACGCCGCAGGCGGCGTGAACTGCTGCGTGCGCTGCCATGCCGGCGGCGCGGCCCTTGGCGGAGATGACGAGCGCCATCTTGCGGCTGGCCTCGTCGATCATCTCGTCGCCGAGCATGACCGCACCGCGGGCGCCGCCCTCGGCGGAGGTGTAGTAGTCGTAGGCGTCGAGGATGAGCTCGGCGTGGTCGTAGTCGTCCTGCCGCGGGCTGAAGACCTCGTTGGCCGCCGTCGACCTGGTCGGGGTGCAGCACCCACTTGCCGTCGAAGCCGAGCGCGGCCGAGCGACCGGCGACGCGCTTGTAGCCCTCGACGTCGCGGATCTGCAGGTACGGGCCGTCGATGGCCTGCTTGTCGTAGGCACGGGCCGCCATGAGGATCCGCATGAGGATGTAGTGGTAGGCGTCGCCGACGTCGTAGCCCGGCGGCTGCTCGCCCACGACGAGCGACTTCATGTTGATGCTCGCCATGAAGTCGGCCGGCCCGAAGATGATCGTCTCGACGCGCGGCGACGCCGCCGCGATCGCGTCGACGTTGGTCAGGCCGAGCGCGTTCTCGATCTGCGCCTCGATGCCGATCCGGCCGACCTCGAAGCCCATCGTCTTCTCGATCTGGGTGAGCAGCAGCGTCCAGGGCGACGACCTGCTCGGGCGTCTGCACCTTCGGCAGCATGATGCAGTCGAGGTTCGTGCCCGGCGTTCTCCACGACCTCGATGACGTCGCGGTAGGTCCACTGCGTCGTCCAGTCGTTGACGCGCACCACCCGCACCTTCGCGCCGTACCCGCCCTCGTTGAGGGCCGCGACGACGTTCTTGCGTGCATCCGCCTTGGCGATGGGCGCCACGGAGTCCTCGAGGTCCAGGAACACCTGGTCGGCGGGGAGGCCCTTGGCCTTCTCCAGCATCTTGGGGTTGCTGCCCGGCACGGCCAGGTTGGAGCGGCGCGAGCGCAGGGCGCGGTTCTGGGTGCTCATGGCACCGACCCTACGAACGAGCCGACCGCGATGCTCACACGGGGGGCGTCTCGGTCGGCAGAGCCCGGTCGCCGGAGCGGATCACGAGCACGAGCCCGGCGAACAGCAGGACCACAGCGGGGACGATCGCGAGCGGCGGCACCTGCCCGAGCCAGAGTGCCGCGATGAGGATCGCCCCGGGCACCTCGAACAGCACGGCGAGGCTCACCACGGTCGCCGAGGTCGACCGGAGGACCAGGTTCATGAGGGTGTGGCCCAGCAGCTGGGCACCCGCCGTCAGGGCGAGGATCTTGATCCAGTCGTCGGCGGAGAAGCCGACCATCTGCACGCCGAGGACGAGGCACACAGGGAGCAGCGCGAGCGCCGAGACGGCATAGGCGACGGTCGTGTACGTCGGCGTCGACACCGTCTGCCGCACGCGGTGCCCGGCGGTCACGTACGCCGCCGAGAGCATGCCGCCGGCGAGCGCCATCGCGTCGCCGATCAGTGCGCGCGGGTCGAGGGCGAAGTCCACACCCGTGAGGACCACGACACCGAGAAGGGCCAGCCCGACGCCCACCCACGCGCTCCGGGCGATGTAGACGCCCTGCCGGCGGGCGATGAAGGCAGCCCAGACCGGCTGCGTGGCCACGAGCGCCGTGGAGGACGCGACCGAGGTGAACCGCAGGCTCGGCAGCCACATCGCGAAGTGCGCGGCGAGCAGGACGCCGGCGATCGCCGTCCACCGCAGCTCGTCGCGGCTGAGCCCGCGCAGCTCGCGGCTGTGGCGCGCCAGGGCGAAGGGCAGCGTGGCGCCGGAGCCGAACAGGCAGCGCCAGAACGAGATCGCCAGGGCTGGTGCGGCCGTCGCGGCGATGATGGGTGCGGACGACGAGATGGCCAGGACGGCGACCAGGAGCAGCGCGAGGTCGCCGGCCGGTGGCCGTCCGATCCCCTGGGGCGCGTACGCCGTGTCGCTCACCGCCTCATCCAAGCCGATGACGCCGTACGGCCGTCGGCCCGGGCACTGCTCGCCTCAGGAGGCGCCGTCGTGGCTGGACTCGCTGACGGGGTTGCGCACCAGGACGACGACGCCGATCAGCGCGGTCAGCACGCCCGATGCGATGAGCAGCGCCTGCATGCTGACGACGTCGCTCAAGGGACCGAACACCAGCATGCCCACCGGCATCGCGAGCGCCATGACGATGCCCAGCAGCCCGAACACCCGGCCCTGGTACTCGTTCTCCACCGTCTCCTGCAGCAGCGTCGTCGACGTCGTCCAGAAGAACGGCAGGCACACCCCGGCCAGGAACATGAACACGAGGAACACCCACAGCGTGGTGGACAGGCCCAGCCCGATGCTGAGCATGCCGAAGCCGATCGAGGCCCCGACGAGCATGGCGACGCGGTCGCGCAGGCCGCCCCACCAGGCCAGCACCGCCCCACCGAGGATCATGCCGAGGGCGAACGCGACCTCGAGCGCGGTCAGCATCCACACCTCGTCGCCGAAGGTGCGCACGACCATCAGCGGCGAGAGGTAGGACGGCGGCACGACGAGCACGAAGATGATGGCGAAGAACGCCAGCACCCGTCGCACGAGCACGTGCCCGCGGACGTAGCTCAGACCGGCACGCAGGTCGTCGAGGTAGCCGAGCTGCTCCGCAGACCGGACGAGTCGGGGCACCGGCACCAGCAGGACGAACCCGATCCCGATGACCGCCGTCACGACGTCGACGAGCAGCACCGACGCGAGCTCGAACGAGGCGTACAGCCAGGCCGCGACAGCGGGCGCCAGCAGCATGGACCCGGACTGGATGCTCGAGTTGATGCCGTTGACGCGCATGAGCTGCGCGCTGGGGACGATCTGGGGCAGGAGCGCGGACACCGCGGGGGTCTGGATGCCTGCGCCGATCGAGCGCACCGCCAGTGCGGCGTAGACGAGCCACAGATCCTGCGTCCCGCGGATCCACAGCAGAGCGAGCCCGAGGGTGGCGAGCGCGATGACCGCGTCCGCCCCCATGACGATGCGCTTGCGGTCGTGCCGGTCCGCCCAGACGCCGCCGAAGATCGACACCACGGCCTGAGGCAGGAAGCCGGCGATCGTCGCACCCATGAGCACGAGACCGGACTGCGTGGTCAGCGTGAGGTGCCAGAGGATCGCGTACTGCACCAGCGACGAGCCGAACAACGACACCGTCTGCCCGGTGAGGAACAGCGTGATGTGTCGCACCCAGCCGGGATCGACGGCCTCGGCGGCGGGGTCGTCGGGCGCGGCGTCCGGGTGAGCGCCCGGGAGCTCGTCCTGCGCCTCCTCCGGACCGCGGCGGGTCGCCTCGACCTCGTCACCGTTCGTTCCGACCGACATCGACCCACCTCCTTCCGGCACGCGCGCCGCGTGACGCTCGCCCACCACACCTCGCACGCTGCCTCGCCGTCAAACCGGTAGCCGCATCCCGGGCGGCCTCGGGCATGCCGCTGCACGGTCCGTACGCGGCGCTACGGCGTCGAGGGGCATCGGTGCGGCAGGATCGCGGCCATGGACCGGGACCCCTCCCCCGGCGCGATCTCGCACGTCTCGATCGAGCGCGTCGACACCGATCACCGACCCGTCATCGACCGGCTCTGCCAGCTCGAGCGGCACGACCTGTCGTGGCTGATGGGCTGGCTGCCCGACGAGGACGGCGTGTTCGAGGTGCCCAGCCTCGACCGCTTCTTCACCGAGCCGGGCCACGGCGCCCACCTGATCCGGGCCGACGGTGCTCTGGCCGGGTTCGCGCTGACGCGACCGCTCGCCGAGGGCCCCCAGTTCATCCACTCGTTCTTCGTGGTGCGCGCCCTGCGGCGAAGCGGCGTCGGCCGGACGGCGGCGGGCCTCCTGCTCCGCGAGCACCCCGGGCCGTGGGCGATCGCGTTCCTCGAAGGTTACGAGGAGGCTGGCCGCTTCTGGCGCGTCGTCGCGCACGACGTCGCGGGCGAGGCCTGGCGCGAGTCACAGCGGACCTCGCCCGACGGCGAGCACCAGTTCGCCTGGATCGAGCTCACCGTGCCCTCGGCCTGAGCGCACGCGAGCGGCGGCGCGGGCGTTTCCCGTGCAGGTCGCAGGGCCTGCGGCGGATACCCTGCGAGCATGAGCGGAGCGCTGACGAGGGTCTTCATCGCGCGCCTCGCCGGCATCGCCGTGTTCGACCCCCGCGGCGACCAGGTCGGCAAGGTGCGCGACGTCGTCGTGACCCTGCGCCACGGCAGCAACGCCGCCCCGCGTCCTCGGCCTCGTCGTCGAGGTGCAGCCGCGGCGCCGCATCTTCTGCCCGATGACCCGCGTCACCAACATCGACGCCGGCGCCGTGGTCACCACCGGCCTGCTCAACATGCGCCGCTTCGAGCAGCGCGCCGGCGAGACGCTCGTGCTCGGCGAGCTGCTCGACAAGCGGGTCACCCTGCTCGACAGCAACGAGCAGGTCACCGTGCAGGACGTCGGCGATCCAGCAGGAGCGCACCCGCGACTGGCTGGTCAACAAGATCTTCGTCGCGCAAGGCCGGCAGCGGCTTCCGTCGCCGCGGCGAGACCCTACGTCGTCGACTGGCGAGGCCGTCTCGGGCCTCGTCGCTCGCCGACCCGCGGAGCAGGGCGTCGAGAGCCTGCTGGCCACGGTGGACAACCTGCGCGCCGCCGACCTGGCCAACGTCCTGCAGGAGCTGCGCGCCAAGCGTCGTCTCGAGCTCGCCGCCGCAACCTCGACGACGAGCGCCTCGCCGACGTCCTCGAGGAGCTGCCCGAGGACGACCGGGTCGAGATCCTCACCGACGCTCGAGGGCGAGCGCGCCGCCGACGTCCTCGAGGAGATGGACCCCGACGACGCCGCCGACCTGCTCTCCGAGCTGCCGCCCGGAGCAGGCCGCGGCGCTTCCTCGCAGGTGGAGCCCGACGACGCCGAGGACCTGCGCCGCCTGCTCTCCTACGAGCGACTACACCGCCGGCGGCATGATGAACGCCGGAGCCGGTGATCCTGCCGCCCGACTCCACCGTGGCCGAGGCGCTCGCCCGCGTGCGCAGACTCCGACCTCTCGCCGTCGCTGGCCGCGCAGGTGTACGTCGTGCGCGCACCGCTCGAGACCCCCACCGGGAAGTACCTCGGCGTCGCGCACTTCCAGCGCCTGCTGCGCGAGCCGCCCGTCGACGCTGGTCTCGGCGGTCCTCGACGACACCCTCGAGCCGATCGGCCCGAGGCGCCGCTCTCGCAGGTGACGCGCTACTTCGCCACCTACAACCTCGTGGCCCTGCCCGTGGTCGACGAGAACGACCACCTGCTCGGCGCGGTGACCGTCGACGACGTCATCGACCACATGCTCCCCGAGAACTGGCGCGACTCGGACTCCGAGCCCGACGACGACGACGACGAGGCGGTGACCCATGGCACGTGAGCGCGACGCGCGTCCGCGGACCCCGCCTCGACCAGCCGCGCGAGCGCGGCCGCGCACGCTCAAGCCCTCCGTCGACCCCGAGACTGTTCGGCCGCTTCTCGGAGCGGAGGTCGCCCGGTTCCTCGGGTCGTGGCGCTTCATCGGCTACATGACGGCGTTCATCATCGCCTGGATCCTGTTCAACGCCCTGGCCCCGGACGACCTGCGCTTCGACCCGTTCCCGTTCATCTTCCTGACGCTGCTGCTCTCGCTGCAGGCGTCGTACGCCGCGCCCCTGATCCTGCTCGCGCAGAACCGCCAGGCCGACCGCGACCGCGTGCAGTACCAGGACGACCGCGACCCGCACCGAGCGCCTCATCGCCGACACCGAGTACCTCACCCGCGAGATCGCCTCGCTGCGCATCGCCCTCGGCGAGGTCGCCACCCGCGACTTCGTCCGCAGCGAGCTGCGCGACCTCGCTCGACGACCTCGACGACCGCGAGGAGCGCGAGGCGAAGTCGACCAAGAAGAAGAAGGCCAAGGCCGCCGAGCCGGTCGACGCCGTCGAGTCCTGAGAGGGCTGCCCGGCGGCCGGACCGCGTAGGCGGCGCTCGTCCCGCCCCACGTACCATCGACGCATGCCCGAGACCCTGCTCGACCTGGTCGACGCCGCCCTCGCGACGGTCGAGGACCCCGAGATCCACCGCCCCATCACCGAGCTGAAGATGGTGAAGTCGCGCGACGTCGTCGACGGCGTGGCCCGGGTCGCGGTCTGGCTCACGGTGTCCGGCTGCCCGATGCGCGACACCATCACCTCGCGCGTGACCGAGGCGGTCGGCGCGGTGCCGGGCGTCGAGCGGGTCGAGGTCGAGCTCGACGTGATGAGCGAGGAGCAGCGCAAGGAGCTGCGCACGCTGCTCGTCGGGCACGACGAGCGCGAGATCCAGTTCGCCAAGCCGGGCAGCCTCACGCGGGTGTACGCCATCGCCTCGGGCAAGGGCGGCGTCGGCAAGTCGTCGGTGACCGCCAACCTCGCCGTGCAGATGGCCGCCGACGGCCTCTCGGTCGGCCTCGTCGACGCCGACATCTACGGCCACTCGATCCCGCGCATGCTGGGCGCGACCGAGCGCGCCGACGATGGTCGAGGGCATGATCATGCCGCCGCAGGCCTACGGGGTGCGCGTCATCTCGATGCTGCCGTTCAAGCCCGGCGGCGTCTCGCAGCCGGTCGCGTTCCGCGGCCCGATGCTGCACCGCGCGCTGCAGCAGTTCCTCGCCGACGTGTGGTGGGGCGACCTCGACGTCCTGCTGCTCGACCTTCCGCCGGGCACCGGCGACATCGCGATCTCCGTGGCGCAGCTGCTGCCGAACGCCGAGGTCATCGTGGTGACCACGCCGCAGACCGCGGCCGCCGAGGTCGCCATCCGCGCCGGCATGCTGGCGCAGCAGACCAAGACCCGCGTCGGCGGCGTCATCGAGAACATGTCGGCCTTCCCGTGCCCGCACTGCGGCGAGCCCATGGACCTGTTCGGCTCCGGCGGCGGCCAGCTGGTGTCGGAGACGCTGAGCCGTGAGCTCGGCACCGACGTGCCGCTGCTCGGGCGCGTGCCGTTCGACGTCGCGCTGCGCGAGGGCGGCGACAACGGCAGCCCGCTGGTGCTCTCCCAGCCCGACGCGCCCGCCTCGACGGTGCTCCGCGAGATCGCGACGGGGCTGAGCACCCGCTCGCGCGGGCTCGCCGGGCTGTCGCTCGGAATCACACCTGCGGGACGGCTCTGACCTCCGCCACCATGGCGGCATGACCACGCGACTACCCACGCCCGAGCGCTGGCGCGACGCCGCATGGCAGGAGTCGGCCCTGGCCTGGGCCGACGGGGCGCTGGCGGAGCGCGGTCTCGAGAGGATCGGCTGGTCGCACCCGCACGTCCGTCCCTGGTCGACGGTGCTGCGCATCGAGACCGACCGCGATCCCTTCTGGCTCAAGGCCCCTGGCGATGGCGCACGGTTCGAGGTCGCACTGCTGGCACTGCTCGCGGACCTCGACGCACCGCACACGCCCCGTCCCGTGGCCACGTCGGTGGAGCACGGGCTGGTGCTGCTCCCGGACGGCGGCGACATCTCGCGAATCGCGCACGGCGGGCGGACGCCTCCCGAGGTCATGACCGGCTACCTCGCGCTCTACGGGTCGCTGCAACGCTCGCTGGAGCCCCACGCCGAGGCGTTCATCGAGGTCGGGGTCGACGACCTGCGCCCCGCCCGGATGCCGCAGGTGCTGGAGCGCACCATCGAGGCGCTCGAGGGCGAACGTCCCCCGGGTCGGCTGACGTCCGAGGACGCCGCGCGGCTGCGCGCGGTGCTCCCGGCGTACGCCGAGGCCTGCGCCGAGCTCGCCGGCGCGGGCATCGCGCCGACCCTGCAGCACGACGACCTGCACGACTCGAACATCCTGAGCGACGGCCCGGTGTTCATCGACTGGGGCGACTCGTGCGTGGGGCATCCGTTCGGCACGATGCTGGCGACGATGCGCTCGATGGCCTTCCACCACGGGCTCGAGGTCGACGACCCGCTGTTCCCGCGCGTGGCCGACGCCTACACCGAGGCGTGGACCGACGTCGCCGACCGGCGCACGCTGCGCCGCCAGGTCGAGCTGGCGATCAGGGTCGGCCCGCTGACCCGGTCGCTGTCCTACCGCCAGGCGACCACGGGCGTCGATGAGGAGGCCTGGCAGGCCGAGGCCGACGCGATGCCCGAGTGGCTGCTCGAGATCCTCGAGCCCGACCTCCCGCTGCGCCCCGCCCTGCTCGCCTAGACCCGATCTGCCGCGCCGACGTATCAGGCGCCTGTCCCGCTGCTCTTCCTGGTGTCCGACCCACCACCCCGTCGATCGGGGCACACCACGGGAGCAGCGATGCGACTCCACCCCGGAACCACCCGCGCGATCGCGTTCGGCCGCACCCGCCCTGCCGCCCCGCTCGTCCGCACCGCCGTCCTGCCCGGCCGTACGCCGCACTGGCGCCCGCCGATCCGGCTCGCCGGCCTCCTCGAGCTGATCCGCCGTTCGACCCCGGCGATCGCCTGAGCCCCGACGCCCCTGCGCGTCACAGCACCACCGAACCCCTGTCCCGCACCTGTTCGAGAGGAACCACCATGTCCACGATCACCACCACCCCCGCACCGCAGATCAACCGCACGCCGCTGCTCGTGGGGATCGGCCTCGTCGGAGTGCTCGCCGTCTCCGCCGTCGTCGTCCCGCGGATCTCCTCGACCCTCGGATCGTCGGCCACCACCGGCACCGCGAGCTCGAGCACCGTCATCACCCAGCACGACCTCGTCGAGCACCGCGCCGACACCGCGGCTGCGATCGACCGGGCCCGCATCTCCTCGGCGATCGAGCGGCAGGCCACCCACGAGGGCAAGCTGCGGGCGAGCCAGGTCGCCGCCGCGACCGCAGGGCTCACCGGCGTCCGCGTCGGCGAGTCGACGGTCAGCCAGCAGGTCGGCGGGCTCGCGCCCACCTTCCCGTACGCGCCGGCGGCAAGCCCGAAGTTCGTCTACAACGGCCGCGGCCTGGTCGAGCTCGGTGCGGCAGTTCCTGCGGTGGCCGCCTCGACAGCTGCGCCAGCAGGTCGGGGGCGAGGCGCCGACGTTCGCCTACACCCCCGCCAGCGGCCCGACGCAGGTCTACAACGGCCGCGGGCTCGTGCAGGTCGCGCCGACCGGAACGCACACCCGGTGGACCGACACGTTCGTGCCGCCGTACGACGACCCGGAGTGGATGCCCGTGATCAAGCGCCACTACGCCGGATCGTTCACGACCCCCACCACGCACGAGTTCCGCTGAGGAGCCACCACGGGGTCGGTGATCGGGGCCGGGACGCAGCCAGCGTCCCGGCCCCGAGGCCTGTCCGGAAACCGGGGGGACAGCCGCAGGGAGGTGGTCATAATGGCGAGCACCGGAGGTGCCATGCCCCGTCCCGCCTCGTACGACGAGCCCGTCGCGCCGCTGCTCGCTGCCGCGGCCGACGGCGACAGCGCGGCGTGGGACCAGCTCGTCGACCGGTTCACCGGGCTGCTGTGGGCCACCGCCCGCGCCCACCGGCTCTCGACCGCCGATGCGGGCGACGTCGTGCAGACCACCTGGCTCCGCCTGGTCGAGAACCTCGGCCGCATCCAGGACCCGGAACGCCTCGGCGGCTGGCTGGCCACGACCGCCCGCCGCGAGTGCCTCGCGGTTCTGCGCCGCTCGCAGCGCGAGCCGTCGGTCGTCACCGACACGGTCTTCGCCCAGGTCCCCGACCCCCGCGCACCCATCGACGCCGCCCTGATCGCCGACGAGCGCGACGCGGTGCTCTGGCAGGTGTTCGACCAGCTGCCGGACCGCTGCCGCCGGCTGCTGCGGGTGCTGCTCGCCGATCCGCCGCCGGCGTACGCCGAGGTCGCCGCGGCCCTCGAGATGCCGATCGGCAGCATCGGCCCGACGCGTGCGCGGTGCCTGGCGCAGCTGCGCACCCTCGCCGTCGACTCCGGCGCCCTCGAGCCGGCCGACGTCGATCTCACCGATGCCGGCCGCACGACGGGAGGAGGTGGGTCGTGAGCACTGCCGAGGACGACCTCGAGGCACGGCTGCGCGCGATCGCAGCCGAGGCCGAACCACCGCCCGAGCACGTGCTGGACGCGGCGCGTGCCGCCTTCGCGCTGCGCGACCTCGATGCCGAGCTGGCGGCGCTCGTCGCCGACTCCGCGGTCGACGCGCCGGCCGTGCTCACCCGCGCCGTCGTGTCGGACGTCCGCATGCTCTCGTTCGAGTGCGGCTCGGTCACGGTGGAGCTCGACGTCGAGAGCGACCCAGGCACGCACCTGCTGCGCCTGAGCGGCCTCGCCGTCGGCGCGATCGGCGAGGTGGTCGTCGTACGGTCGGAATCCCGTGCAGCCGTGGAGATCTCGGCCGACGGACGATTCACGGCGGAGGGCGTCGAGCCGGGGCCGATGCGTCTCGAGCTCACCAGCGCCGACGGTCGGCGCGTGACGACGTCCTGGATCACGCTCTAGGGCGTCGATGGCCGAGGCGGACGCTGCACAGGAGGCGCTCGACCTCGTCGGTCGCGACCCGAGGGCAGCGCTCGAGGCCGCCGACGCGATCGTCGCGAGCCTCCCGCGGCCCCGCACGCCGGAGGACGTGCGCCAGGTGGCGGTGGCGCACCGCGCGGCCGGGCTGGCGCTGCGCACGTTCGGCGAGCCGGCGCAGGCCGAGCGCCGACTGCGCCGGGGGCTCGCAGTCGCTGACCGCGCCGGCGCCGTCGAGGTCGCCGCCGAGGTGCGCATGACCCTGGCGTTCGTCCTGCTCGACCTGGGCCGCTACCGCGCCGCGCTCGCCGCGACCGACCATGCGCTGTCCGTCCTCCGCGGGGTCCGTGCGGCTCGGGTCCGCACGATCCGCGCGCTCGTGCTCCACCGCACCGGGCGCTTCCGCGAGGCGTACGCCGAGTACGACGCAGCGCTGCGCGTGCTCGTCCGCTCGCACGACGACGTCTGGCAGGCACGTCTCCGGCACAACCGGTCGCTGATGTCGACCGAGCTCGGCGACACCGACAGCGCCCTGCGCGACCTCGCCTGGAGCCGCCGCTACTACCTGGACAACGGCGACACCCTCGACGCCACGGACGCCCTGTTCAACATGGGTGTGGCGCTCGAGCAGTCCGGCGACATCCCCGGCGCCCTCGCGCTGTTCGACCAGGCCGAGGCCGAGTGGGTCGACGTCGAGCGGCCCGAGCTGTGGATGGCGCGCGTCGACGCCTACCTCGGCGTGGGTCTCGTCGACGAGGCCCTCCTCAATGCGCGCACCGCGGTCGCCTGGCTGGAGGGTCGCTCGTGGGACGGGGTCGAGGCGCACACCCGGCTGCAGCTCGCCACGTGCCTGCTGCTCTCGGATCCTCCGGACCACGACGGAGCGCAGTCCGAGGCGGAACGGGCTCGGAGCATGTTCGCGCGCGCCGAGCGGACCGAGGCCGTCGCGCAGTCCGACTACGTGCTGCTCACGGCACGGATCCGGCAGCGACCGACCGCTCGCGACCTCGGCCGCATCACCGACGCCGCAGCGCGGCTACGAGACACCGGCGGCGATGCGCAGGCTGCGGACCTGCGGATCACGGGCGGACGCGCGTGCCTCGCCTCCGGCGACCTGGTCCGGGCGCGGACCCTGCTGGGCCCGCTCACCGGCCTCGAGCGTGCCGGGCAGCTCGAGGTGAGGAGCAGGGCATGGCTGGCGCGCGCGCTGCTCGCCGACGCCGACGGCGATGCGACCGCGGCCGACGCCGCGCTGCGCCGCGCGTGGGCCGTCGTGGAGCAGCAGCGAGGCCTGCTCGGCGCCACCGAGCTGCGAGCCGCGTCGGCGACGCACGCGACCGCCGTCGTCGAGCTCGGCCTCGACCTCGCCCTGCGGTCGGCGTCGCCCGAGCGGGTCTTCGGCTGGGCCGAGCGGGGGCGCGCTGCCTCCCTGCGATTCCGCTCGGCCGTCGCGCCCCGCGACCCCGAGCTGGCCACGGCGTTGTCCCGGCTCCGCTGGGCGGCGCGAGCCGAGGAGGAGAGCCGTCTCGACGGCGAGGGCACCCCGTCGAGGCACCTGCTGGCACGCAGCGAGGCCGACGTACGCCGGCTCAGCCACCGCGACGCGCGCGCGACGATGACACGGCAGCCGGCGACGGTCGCGGAGATCCGGTCGACGCTCGACGGCGAGCGCTTCGTCCATCTGGTGCGCGCCCAGGATCGGATGTGGGCGGTGGTCATCGGCCGCGGGCGGCCTCGACTGCTGGACCTCGGCGCTGCCGCGGCCACCGAGGACGCGGTGGGCTCGCTGCGCTTCGGCCTGCGCCGCCTGCTCACGGGGTTCGGGACCAGCCAGGGACTGCGCGCCACGGCCGAGGCCGTGGGTGTCGCAGCGGGACGGCTCGACGAGCTGCTCGCACCGGCGTTGGGACCGGCGGACGACGGCCCGCTGGTGGTGTGCCCCTCGGGAGCGCTCACCGGTGTGCCGTGGGCCGCCCTGCCGTCCCTCGCCGCCCGCCCCCTCAGCGTCGCGCCGTCCGGTGCGCTCTGGTGCGCCGCGCGGTCGGTGCCCCGCCCCGCGAGGCCCGAGGTCGTCGCCGTGGCCGGGCCGGGGCTGCTCGGAGCCGAGGCCGAGGTCGACGGGGTCGTTCGCGTCCACGCGAGGGCACGTCGACTGTCGGGAGCCGAGGCCCAGGTCGGTGCGGTCCTGGACGCCGCGGCCACGGCATCGGTGCTGCACCTCGCCGCCCACGGTCGACTGCGCACGGACAACCCGTTGTTCTCGGCGCTCGAGCTCGCGGACGGCCCGCTCACCGGCTACGAGCTGGAGTCGCTCGCGCACGTCCCGGAGACCATCGTGCTGTCGGCATGCAGCTCGGGCGAGGGCCGCGCCGCGACGGCCGAGGAGACCCTCGGCCTGTCGTGGACCCTGCTGGCGCTGGGGGCCGCGGCCGTCGTCGCGCCGTTGCTCCCCGTGCCCGACCAGGCCACGACCGAGCTCATGGTCGGGCTCCACCGGGAGCTGGCGGCGGGGTCCGACGCATCGGCGGCGCTGGCCACCGCCCAGGCGGCCTACCGGGCGGACCCGATGGCCTCGGCGGTCGCCTCGGCCTTCGTCGCCTTCGGCGCGTGACGGCGGCAGCCCCGATCGTCAACCGGCGGTGGGATCGATCATCGGACCCTGCACGCGGGGGTCGTAGACCAGGCCGCACCCGCGGTCCGTCGCCGGGACGAGGCCGGCCAGGAAGCTGCGGGCCGCGGCCAGCGCCCCACCGGGCTCGACCCGTCCTGCTCGGACGTCGAGCGCGGCGATCCGCAGGATCTCGGCCGCCACCAGCGGCGTGGCGAACGACGTACCGTCCCAGTGGGCGCCACCGACGCCGAACGAGCGGTTCAGGTTCTCCGCCACCGGATAGTCGCCGTCCGGGAACTCGCTGAGGATGTCCTCGCCCAGCGTGCTGACCGTGACCCAGTCGCCGATGTTGCTGAACGCGGACCTGGTCAGCGCCGAGGTGAGCGACGCCACCGCGATCACCACCGGCGCCGTGGGGGGATCGGTCGCCCACGACTCCCGGGCGGCGGCGGCAGGCCAGAACGGGCGCTCATCCTCGCTCTCGTTGCCGGCGCAGGCGACGAACACCGTCGCGGGGTACTTCTGGGCCCACACGGCGAGCTCGGCGCCCAGGGCGAGCGGCATCCGATCCCGGAGGCCGGCCGGGAAGAGCGCTGCCCGATCGGCGGGCGATGCCCATCCGCCGTCGTCGGTGAAGCCGCCGAGCGACAGGTTGACCACCTCGACCGTCGGCTCGGGGAACAGCCGGCGCAGGTGCTTGAGCGCGAGCACGACCGACTCCTCGGACCCGACGCCGTCCGGCTCCAGCACCTTGAGCGTCGCGACGCGCACCGCGCCGCCCGTCATGCGGTTGATGAGCGCGGTGATGAAGGTGCCGTGCCCGGCCTCGACGTCGAGGGTCGCGGCCGGCTGCCCGTTGGGCAGCAGGGGGTGCAACGTGTCGACGTCCTCAGGATCGCGGTAGGCGACGCGCGTCGCGCCGACACCGGCGGGCGCCTGGGCGCCGATCGACTGCAGCGCGAGCCCCGTGTCCAGCACGGCGACGGCGGGCGGCACCGGATCGGCCCACGTCGCGACCGGCGCGGCGGTGGGGTCCGTCGGCGCATCGGCAGGCCCGCCGCGCGGGACGCCGGCCTTCGGCTCGCCGGTGAGGACGTAGTGGAGGTCGATGCGGGGCGCCGCGACGCCTGCCGCCATGGCCTGGGCGCGCAGGCTCGCCACGTGCTGGTGCAGCGGCTCGGACCCGAGGTAGCGGTACAGCGCGAGTCCGAGCCCCTCGAGCCACCCCGTGTCCGGGGTCAGGAGCAGCTCGTAGTCGGCACCGGTCAGGTCGACCGCGGCGGCGTCCGCCGGATCCACCAGGAACTCCCCGCGGACGTAGATGATCCGCGAGTCCTCGTCATGATCGATCGCGAACGGCGTGCGCGCAGGGTCGGTCACCCGGAGCCTGCGCCGTTCGAGCCAGTCGTCGGCCATCACGGCCCCCTCGACGTAGTCGTGCGCCCGGCCGTCGTCGGCGGGCAGCGGGCGCACGGTCGCGCGCCCCGTACCAGGAGGGCCGACGGTCGCGTCCTGATACATGGTGACGGCGGGCGGGCGAGCGCCCCGCCGCCGAGCTCACTCGGTCTCGACGGCGCGAGCGTGGCACGGCATGCCTGGCAACGCACCGGATTTCGGCGATCGTTCATGACCGACCGGGAGCGTTCGCCCCGGTTCGCGGTGGTTCGTCCGACGCGGTCAGGTGGCGTCGGGGTCGAACGCGGCCACCGGGCCGGTCGGTGCCGGCGGAGGGCTGGCGGCGGCAGGAGGAGCCGGCGGCGCGGCAGCGCGGGCCGGCGCCGGAGGCGCGGGCGGAGTCGCGGCCGCCGCCGGCGTCGCGGCCGTCATCGGGTTGACGTCCGAGAGGATCGACGAGGCGAGGCGGCGCGGGTGCAGCTCGGAGAGGTCCGACATGGTCTTGCGCAGGTCGTCGGTCATCGCCGGGTCGAGGTCGGCGGCGTTGACGATCTCGCGCCGGGCGTTGGCGGCCTGGTCGCGCAGCGCGCGCAACCAGCGCGAGCCCTCGGCGATGGCCTTCGGCAGCCGGTCGGGGCCGAGGATGAGCACGGCGATCACGGCGATGACGAGGAACTCGCCCATGCCGATGTCGAACATGCGCGCCTCCTCCCCGTGCCGCCGGTCGTCCGCACCGCGGCGTACGCCGTCGGCACCCGCGCTGACGCGGGGCTCCAGGGTACGACGCGACCTCAGCCGGTCGAGCTGTCCGACCCCAGTGTCACCCGGACGTCGCGGGAACCGGAGCCGTCCTTGACCCGGAAGGTCACCGTGTCGCCCGGGGCGTAGGAGCGGATCGCGACGATGAGCTCGGTCGAGTCGTCGATCTGCCGGTCGTTGACCGCGAGGACCACGTCGCCCGCCCTCAGGCCCGCCTGGTCGGCCGGACCGCCGGCGTTGACCTCGGAGATCTGGGCGCCAGCACCGGCGTACTGCAGGTCGACCTTGACGCCGATGACCGGGTGGGTGGACCGGCCCGTGGAGATGATCTCCTCGGCGACGCGCTTGGCCTGGTTGACCGGGATGGCGAAGCCGAGCCCGATCGAGCCGCTCTGCTGCCCCTGCGACTGGCCCAGCGAGGCGATGGCGGAGTTGACGCCGATGACCTTGCCCTCGGCGTCGACCAGCGGGCCGCCGGAGTTGCCCGGGTTGATCGCGGCGTCGGTCTGGATGGCGTTGATGAACGAGCTCTCGCCCTCGCCGCCCGCGGTGACCGGGCGGTTGAGCGCGCTGATGATGCCGGAGGTCACGGTGCCGTCGAGCCCGAGCGGCGAGCCGATCGCGATCGCGGTGTCGCCGACGACCACGCCGTCGGAGTTGCCGAGCGTCGACGGTGGCGAGCCCCGTCGGCGTCGACCTTGATGACCGCGAGGTCGTAGGAGGTGTCGCGGCCCACGATCTTCGCCGGCTTGGTGCTGCCGTCCTGGAAGGTGACCGAGAGCGAGCCGCCGTCGGCCGCGCCCTCGACGACGTGGTTGTTGGTGAGGATGTAGCCGTCCTCGCGGATGACGAAGCCCGAGCCCGTGCCGCCGCCGTTGCCGGTGCCGCTGCGCTCGGTGATCTGCACGACCGTGGGCAGCACGGCGGCGGCCACGCGCGCGACGGAGCCCGAGGGCCGCGCAGAGAGGTCGGCGTCGGTCTGCGGGATGACCGCGCCGGACGAGGTCAGCGAGCCGGAGTCCATGCGCTCGGCCACGGCGTACGCCCCGGCGCCGCCGACCACGCCGGCGAGCAGACCGGAGGCCACGGCGATGGCGACGACCTTGCCGGTGCCGCGCCGCGGCTCGGGAACGACGGGGGCGCCGTACTCGAGCGGCGAGGTCGGCTGCACGGGTGCCGCCCACGGGTCGGCGACCGGCGGCTGCGGCCCGGTGGAGACGTCCGTGAACCCGAGCAGGGGCGGCTCGTAGGCGACCGGCACGTCGCGGTCGACCGGGCCCGACGGCGGTGCCGAGGGGTAGCCGGGCGCGGCGTACACCGCGGTGTCGTGGGCGACGACCTCGGGCGCGGAGAACTGCGGCATCTCCAGGGCGGGGGCCGGGGGGCCGTCGACCCGGGTGCCGGGGTCGGGGGCGGAGAAGCCCGCGTCGGCGATGGGGGTGACGGCGGTGGCCGCGTCCGGCGACGTCACGACGATCGTGTCGCTGTCGGCAGAGCCCCCGAGGTCGGGGACGTGGCGCTCGTCGGTCATCGGCTCTCCAGCAGGGCTCTGATCGGGTCGCGACCCGTCGGCGTCCGGACGTCCGGGAGCGCCGGGGTACGTCGTCATCCTGCGGTCCTCTCCGCTGAGCCTGCTGCGCGCGAGATGTGAATGCCCTGAGAGCGCGCACGTCCAAGCCTGGTGCCCCGTGCGGCGGGGCGCCACCCGGCACCCCGATGTTCGGGCGCGCGGGGGACCAGCCTCGCACGTGGCGTCAGCGGGCAGCCTCGAGGTCGACGTCCGTGCCGGTGGCCCGCAGCTCGAGGCCGGTCGGGGTCACCACGACGCTCTCCGGCACGAGCCCGAAGGGCAGGTCGCCCACGGACCCCGCCAGGGCCGAGACGCGGTCGCGGATCACGGCCGGCACGGAGTCGCCCGAGACCTCGAGGCCGAGCACGCTGACCGACACGAGGTCGAGCACCACGGCGCCGTCGCGGACGCCGGGCGTGACCCGGGCCTCCGCGGGGAGCCCGTTGGCCACCGACACCACGAGGTCGGTGCCGTCGGTGCGCACGGTCCACGTGTCGCCGAGCACGCCCTGGAGCTGCTCGGTGCTCAGCGTGGCGAGCGCCTCCACCGAGTCGGCCGTGCGTGGCTCCGCGGTGGAGACGCCGTACAGCTCGACGTCGACGGTGTCGAGAGTGAGCTCGGCGGTGGCCGGGACGTCGGTCATCTGCACGCTCACGTGGTCGAGCGAGCCGCGCAGCGCCTGGGTCACCAGCGGTACGCCGTGCACCTGGGTCGAGACGGCACCGGACCCGCCGAGCTCGGCACCGATGCGCTCGCTCACGGTGCGCTCGACCACCGCGGCGGCCGCGCGGTCGACGCCGACACCGATCACGGCGAGCAGCGCGACGAGGATCCCGACGACGATCGCGACCTTCTTCACGCGGCCGCCCCCGTGAGTCGGTCCCAGCCGCGGACGATGCGGCCGACGAGCGAGGAGTCCTCGTCCTCCGGCTCGGGCGGCAGGGCGGCCAGCACGGCCGCGGCCGTGGCGAGGGGCTGCTGGGCGTCGTCGGTCACGAGGGTGAGCACCGCGTCGCCGCAGTCCCACACCACCGTGGCGGGCGAGGAGCGCCAGTCGCCGCCGCGCACCCACGCGTAGCGGCCGTCGAGCTCGGTGCGGGTGAAGCCGCGGGCCCGCAGGCCGTCGGCGTCGTCGCTGGACAGCCTGCCCTCCAACGAGAACAGCGACACGCTCTCGAGCCCGTCGGAGAACAGCTGGTGCACGACCGCCTCGGTGGCCACCGTGCCGGCAGCGGCGCGGCGCGAGTCGACCAGGCTCAGCCCGCCCGGCAGCTCGTCGGGGCAGGCGCACCCGGCCTGGCGCGCGGCCTTGAGCCCGGCGGCGTCCAGCGGGGCCGACCAGTCGCTGGCGGCGGCGCTGGGCAGCACGTCGGCGTCCGGCGCCGAGAACGAGATCGTGTCGAACCCGGCACGGCTCCAGGCCACGCCGGACGGCCCCACCAGCTCCTTGCGCAGCAGCAGCCCCGTGGCGCGGTCGAGCCAGTAGCGCGCGGCGAGCGCGCCGTCGGCGTCGACGGCCACGACCGCCTCTGCCGGGCGCCCCGCGATGCGCATGTCGAGGTCGGCCTGGCGCAGCACGCGGTAGTTCACCTTGAGCAGGGCCAGCTGGCGTCCGGCGTCGGCGAACGACCCGGAGCGGCCGTCGGGGGCGAAGCGCGCCGACTCCTGGGGCTGGCCGGTCACGACGGCCAGCGTGCCGCGACCCGGCACGTGCACGAGGTCGGTGGAGGTGGTCGTCGTCCGGTCGACGGTGACCGCGCGCCCGGAGTAGGCGACCTTCGACGCGGCCCGCGAGGCCTTCGCCAGCAGGGCCACCGCCACGTCGTCGTCGGGAGTCATCGCGGCCCGGTCCGAGACGGCGGCGGTGTCGACTCGGCCCGTCCAGCCGGACCAGCCGTCGGCCTCGGCGGTCGAGGGGGCCGAGCCCAGGACGGCGAGGCTGGAGAGGGCGAGCACTCCGACGCCGGTGACGGTGCCGAGCACGACCAGTGCGCGGCGGCTCACGGCTGGGGTGCGGACGAGCCCGACGGCCCGGTGAACGCGGCCGTGACGATACGGGGACCGGAGAACGGCATCTGGTCGGTGCTGCTCTCGTGGGCGTCGGTGAGCCGGTCGACCACGGGGGCGATCGAGGGGGTCGTGCGCGCCGGGCCGGAGACGACGGCCGAGCCGCCGCCGACAGCGGCCACCACGGCCAGGGCTGCGGCGCCGGCCGCGGAGGCGATCGCGATCCGCGTGCGGTGGCGGCGCCGGGCACCGACGGGCCGGGTCGAGGTGGCGGCCACGCCGGGTCGTACGCCGGCAGCGCCCGCCGGGGTGCGGCCGGCCGCCGGCTGCGCCGGGATCGCGGCCGAGGGCTGCGGGGCGGCGATGCCGCGCAGGCGCGACATCAGGTCGTCCGGGGCCCCGTCGGCGGGGTCGGCGGACTGCGCGAGGTGCGAGCGCACCTCGCGCTGCGTCTCGAGGGCAGCACGGCAGCGGGGGCAGAGCGCGACGTGGGCATAGGCCCGCTCGGCGGCGGCCGGGTCGAGCCGGCCGTCGGCGAGATCGGCGATCTTGTCCCCGAGGCAGCGCCCGGGACGCGGTGCGTTCACACGGGCCCCCGGGACGGCAGGCGCTGCGCGGTGGCGGGCGTGCGGTGGGCGAGCGAGTCGCGCAGCTGCGCGCGCCCGCGGTGGATCCGGGAGCGGACCGTGCCGAGCTTGATGCCGAGCAGGTCGGCGATCTCCTCGTAGGTCAGGCCCTCGATGTCGCAGAGCACCACGGCGACGCGGAAGTCCGGCGGCAGCGCGTCGAGCGCGGCCTGGACGTCGTCGGTGTAGGTGCGGTCGTCGAGCAGCTGCGCCGGGCCGGTCTCGCGCGAGGCGAGGCGGTCGGCGGCGTCCTCGGGGAGCCCCTCGAACCGGATGCGCGCCTTGCGGCGTACCTGGTCGAGGAAGAGGTTCGTGGTGATCCGGTGCAGCCAGCCCTCGAACGTGCCCGGGGTGTACTGCTGCAGCGACCGGAACACGCGGACGAAGACCTCCTGCGTGAGGTCCTCGGCGTCGTGCTTGTTGCCGGTCAGGCGGTAGGCCAGCCGGTAGACCCGCTGACCGTGGTCGCGGACGACGTCGTCCCAGGACGGTGCGGCCCAGGGCGCGGGGGGCGCGGACGCCACCGAGCGGGCGTCGGGGTCGGGCAGGGGGGTGACCATCTGGTCAGGGACCTCCAGGGCGGCCACGTCCCGGTCGAGCAGGGCGAGGCCTGTGCCGCGCCCACCGGTCGTGAGGTCCATGGTGCCTTCCCGTGCCCGCTCCCGCGAAACCCCGTGAGCACGAGGTGACGCTGAGAATCGACTGAGAGTCCCCCGATCGGGGCACTCGCCGGGGGTGCCGGCACGTCCGTCCCGACCACCCGTTGAGCACGACGACCGGCGTCCGCCGCAGGTTCCCGCCCCCGCGGGCGCGCCGCCCCCGCTAGCCTCGCCGCGTGGACACCGACGCGCTCGCCCCGTTCCGCTCCAGCTGGGAGTACGCCCAGGGCTACGTGCCCGAGGACGCCGTGCTCGCCGACGCGCGCTCGCGCGCCGCCGAGGTCGGGCTGCGTGCCGATCGGCGCCGGCGGCGGGTCGGCCCTGCGCTTCCTCGCGGCCGCGGTCGGGGCCAAGCACGTCGTGGAGATCGGCGGCGGCACCGGCGTGTCCGGCGTCTGGCTGCTGCGCGGCATGACGCCCGACGGCGTGCTGACCAGCGTCGACATCGAGGCCGAGCACCAGCGGCACGCCCGCGAGGTGTTCGCGGCCGAGGGCATCCCCGCCTCGCGCGCCCGCCTCATCACCGGCCGCGCCCTCGAGGTGCTGCCCCGGCTCGCGGACGCGGCGTACGACCTCGTGCTCGTCGACGGCGCCAAGGAGGAGTACGCCGACTACGTCGAGGAGGCCGCCCGCCTGCTGCGCACCGGCGGCGTCCTGGCCATCGACAACGCCCTCTGGCACGACAAGGTGGCCGACCCCGCCCAGCGAGACCCCGACACCATCGCGATCCGAGGCGTGGTGACGTCCCTAGCACGTAGACGAACGCTTCCTCCCCGCCATGCTCCCCATGGGAGACGGCCTCCTCGTAGCAGTCAGGGTCTAGCCCCCCGACGCAAGCACGCAGCCCCGGGGACCCAGCATCGCCAAGGCGGCGCATCGAGGCTGGAGAGCAACGCGCGCATGCGCAGGGCAGTACGCCGAAGCGGAGCGGCCCCGAGGGCGGAGCGTGGCCCCGGCGACGAAGGAGCCGGGGTCACCGAAGCCCGAGTGCGGCGCCACCCAACGCACGGGCCATACGCACGCTGGAACTGCGCCGCCAGGGCCGCGAAGCGGAGGCGGCGCCGACGCGAGGAGCGCAGCGACGAGCTTGGAGGCGCAGACAACACTGCGCCGCCAGGGCCGCGAAGCGGAGGCGGCCGCGACGCGACGAGCGCAGCGAGGAGCTTGGAGCGGCAGCAAACACAGCCGGGACGAGAGCAACGCAGCGCCCGTGCCACCCCTGCAGCCGCAGAAACACAACAACCCCGGCGCCTGCGTGAGCAGGGCCGGGGCTGTTCGTGCTGTGGGTCGGGTCTAGCCCGCCACGGTGGAGAGCTGGGCGCCGAGGTCGCGGGCCTCGTCCGGGGTGAGCTCGACGACCAGGCGTCCGCCACCCTCCAGCGGGACGCGCATCACGATGCCGCGACCTTCCTTGGTGACCTCGAGCGGGCCATCGCCCGTCCGCGGCTTCATCGCAGCCATGCTGCACCCCTTTTCGCTTCGGTCGCGCCGTCTCCGGGAGGCGGCGCGCTCTCCTCGGGGACCAGTATCCCTGATCCGCCGACAGACCCCCAAACGGGTCACCCGCGCAGGGGGTGGAGCGGCGCCGAGGAGCGGCTGTCAGGCCCCGGCGGCGCAGCCGGCGAGGTGGTCGTCGACCAGGCCCATGGCCTGCATGGCGGCGTACATCGTGGTGGGGCCGACGAAGACGAACCCGCGGCGCTTGAGCTCCTTGGCGAGCGCCACGGACTCGGGCGTGCTGGCCGGGAGGTCGGCGAAGGACCGCAGCCGGGCACGGCGGGGCGCCGGGGCGAACCCCCAGACCAGGCGGTCGAGCGCACCCTCGCCCTCCGCGTCGAGCAGCCCGACGAGGGCGCGGGCGTTGGTGATCGTGGCGTCGACCTTGGCGCGGTTGCGGACGATCGCCGCGTCGGCGAGCAGCCGGGCGCGGTCGGCCTCGCCGTACGCCGCGACCGCCTGCGGGGTCGAACGCCGTCGAAGGCGGCGCGGAACCCGTCGCGCTTGCGCAGGATCGTCAACCACGACAGCCCGGACTGGAACGCCTCCAGGGTGATGCGCTCGAAGATCGCGACGTCGCCGTGGACCGGGCGGCCCCACTCGGTGTCGTGGTACGCCGCGTAGTCCGGGGTCGAGGCGCCCCAGGGGCAGCGCGCGAGTCCGTCGTCGCCGACGACGAGATCCGGGCTAGGGCGCGTCATACGTCTCGGGCTCGGGCCGCGGGACGCCGCGGGAGGCGAGCCGCTGCTCGAGCTCGGCGATGCGCGCGTCGCGCTCCGCGACCTCGACGGAGAGGCGGTCGAGCACGTCGTCGACCTCGTCCATGCGGTAGCCGCGGACGCCGACCGCGAAGCGCACCGAGTCGACGTCCTCGCGCTGGAGCGGACGGTCGTCGGGCAGGGCGACCGGCGCGCGGTCGGGCTCGGTCTCGGGCAGCTCGCCGAGGCGGCCCACCGCCAGCAGCGCGACCACGGTGATGACGGCGATGCCGGCCAGCACGAACGCCAGGGTCACAGCCCGCTCCTCCACGACACGACGACCACCCGCGACGGGCGGCCAGGGGACGAGCATGCCACGCTGGTCGCCCGCGACGCCGGTGCCACCCGGCCGTCGCCGAGTCCCCGGAACGGAGTCCCGCGTTGACCCTGCGCCTGGGCCGCCGCACGTTCGCCACCGGTGAGACCGTCGTCATGGCCATCGTGAACCGCACGCCGGACTCGTTCTACGACAAGGGCGCCACGTTCGCCGACGACGCCGCGCTCGAGGCCGTCGACCGCGCGGTCGACGAGGGTGCGGGGATCGTCGACATCGGCGGCGTCAAGGCCGGCCCCGGCGCGGCGGTGGACGCGGCCGAGGAGATCCGGCGCACCGCCTCGCTGGTCGCGGCGATCCGGGCCAGGCACGACGTGGTCATCAGCGTCGACACGTGGCGGGCCGAGGTCGGTCGCGTGGTCTGCGCGGAGGGTGCCGACCTGCTCAACGACGCCTGGGGCGGCTGGGACCCCGAGCTCGCCGCGGTCGCGGCGGAGTTCGGCGTCGGCCTCGTCTGCACGCACACCGGCGGAGCCGAGCCCCGCACCAGGCCGCACCGCGTCGAGTACGCCGACGTCATGGCCGACGTGGTCGAGCGCACCGTCGCGGAGGCCGAGCGCGCCGTGGCCCTGGGCGTGGCTCGCGAGTCGGTGCTCGTCGACCCCGGCCACGACTTCGGCAAGAGCACACGGCACTCGCTGGAGGCGACCCGGCGCCTGCCCGAGCTCGTCGCGACCGGCTGGCCCGTGCTGGTGTCGTTGTCGCGCAAGGACTTCGTGGGCGAGACCCTCGACGTCGCCGCGCCCGCCGACCGCCTGACCGGCACGCTCGCGACCACCGCGGTGTCGGCCTGGCTCGGCGCCGTCGTCTACCGCGCGCACGACGTCGCGGCCACGCGCGCGACGCTCGACATGGTCGCCTCGATCCAGGGCGTGCGACCGCCCGCCGTCGCGCGGCGCGGCCTGGCCTGACCGGCGTACGCCGCGACGGACGGGCTTACCGAGCCCGAACACGACGGTCACGGCCACCGCACCACCGCGCGTCACGGTGGGAGCACCCGAGGGCGCCGCCCTCACCGCCTCCCCTGGAGCCACCATGAGCCCGACCACCCGAACCCGCGGCCGGTCGGCCGCCGTCGCCGCCGCCTGGGTCGCCGCCGGCGCGATCGGGGCGACCGCCCTCACCGGCCTCGCCGTGGCGGCGCCCGGCGGCGCGAGCCCCTCCGGCACCGTCGCCGCCGCGGGTCAGACCGACGACCAGGCATCGGGTCGCGAGCGTCTGCGCGAGCGGCTCCGTGCGTTCCTCCACGGTGAGATCACCGTGCAGGGCGCCGACGGCCCGACCACCCTCGACCTCCAGCGCGGCGAGGTCACCGCGGCCACCGCCACGTCGGTCACCGTGCGCAGCAGCGACGGCTTCACCACGACGTACGCCGTCGGCTCGTCGACGACCGTGCGCCGCGACCGCGCGACGGTGACGGCGGACGCGCTCGCCGTCGGCGACACCGCGTTCGTCCGCGCCGAGGGCACCGCGGCGACCACGATCCGCGCGCTCTCGCCCGAGGCGCTCCAGAAGCTGAAGGAGCGGATGGCGGAGCGGCCCGGCGACGGCTCGGGCCTGCGCGGGCTGCTCGGCGGGGCCGGGGGCTGACATGAGCACCGTGACCGGAACCCGCCGGCCCAGCACGGCCGACGGACCCGTCGCCTGGTGGGCGCGGGAGACCCGCATCGGTCGGCACCTCTACCCGCTGCGCGCCATCGCGGTCGCGGTGGCGACCGGTGCCGCGACGGCCGCCGTCGGTGTGCCGGTCGTCGTGGCGCTGCTCACCCGCTGACCAGGTCGCCCGCGGCGACCGGGCCGGCGCGGCAGACTGCCCCCATGGGCTCTGGACTGCCGAACCTCGGTCGCCGCGGCGGCGGCTGGGTCGCGCTCCAGTTCCTGCTGCTCGCGGTGCTCGCGGTCGTCGGCGTCCTCGGGTGGGGCGGCTGGGGCACCTACGCGGGAGCCATCGGCACGATCGGCGTGCTCGTCATGGCGGCCGGCACGATCGTCGCCGTCTTCGCCGTCGTGGGGCTCGGCCCGGCGCTCACCGCGGTGCCGGCCCCGAACGAGGGCGGGCCGCTGCGCACCGACGGCGTCTACGGCGTGGTGCGGCACCCGATCTACCTCGGGCTGATCCTGCTCGCCACCGGCTTCTCGCTCGTCACGACGCCGTGGGGCCTGCTCGTCACCGCCCTGCTGGCCGTCGAGCTCGACCTCAAGCGGCGGGTCGAGGAGCGCTTCCTGCAGGCCACGTACCCCCAGTACGCCGTCTACCGAGCAGCAGTCCCGAACGCCCTCATCCCCTACGTCTGGTAGCACCGCACCGCGCTGGTCGCGACCGACCAGCTCGCGCCGATCGGGCGCACCGGGGCCGTCACGGCTCGGCCTCGAGCCACTCGGCTGCGGTGGGCTGTGCGACGTGGCCCGGGCCGGCGTCGGCCCAGCCCTGCTCGATGGCGGCGAGCGCCTCGTCGACCGATGGTGGTCCAGACGAGCTGCGCCGCGGCGACGTCGCGGACGAAGCCGGCCTCGACCAGACCGCTCACGAGGACGGCGAGGTGCTGGAGGTCGCCCCAGGGGTCGAGCACCACGATCGGCTTGTCGTGCATGCCGAGCGAGCGCGCGACCCAGATCTCGAGCAGCTCCTCGAGCGTGCCGATGCCGCCCGGCAGGGTGAGGAACGCGTCCGAGCGGCGGTCCATCTCGCCCTTGCGCTCGCGCATGTCGTCGGTGACGACCAGCTCGTCGGCGCCGTGGTCGGCGACCTCCATCTCGACCAGCGCGCGCGGGATGACGCCGATGGTGTGCGCTCCCCCGGCTCGGGCGGCACGCGCCACCGCGCCCATGCAGCTCACCGAGCCCCCGCCGCTCACCAGCGTCCAGCCGCGGCGCGCGAGGGCGAAGCCCACCTCGCCCGCGAGGACGGGGTAGCGCTCGGCGATGTCCTCGCTCGAGGCGCAGAAGACGGCGACGGACGGCATCAGGCCTCCACGGGCGGGTACCAGTCGGACGGCGGGCTCACGTGCGCGTCGCCCGACTGCGACGCCGCGATGATGCGCACCGCCTCGTCGGGGTCGTCGGTGACCTTGAGCAGGTCGAGGTCCTTCGCGGAGATCTTGCCCTCGACCAGCACCGTGTCGCGCAGCCAGTCGACCAGAGGCCGCCCAGTACGCCGTGCCCATGAGCACGACCGGGAACGAGGTGACCTTGCCGGTCTGCACCAGGGTGAGCGCCTCGAAGAGCTCGTCGAAGGTGCCGAAGCCGCCGGGGAAGACGACGAACGCCTGCGCGTACTTGACGAACATCGTCTTGCGGGCGAAGAAGTAGCGGAAGTGGACGCCGATGTCGACCCACTCGTTCATGCCCTGCTCGAAGGGCAGCTCGATGCCGAGGCCGACCGACGTGCCGCCCGGCCTCGCAGGCGCCCTTGTTGGCCGCCTCCATGATGCCGGGGCCGCCGCCGGTGATGACCGCGTAGCCGGCGCTCGGCCAGTGCCGCGGCGACGCGGGCGGCGTCGGCGTACTGCGGGTCGTCGGGCCTGGTGCGGGCCGAGCCGAAGATGCTCACCGCCGGGCCGAGGCCCGGCCAGGGCGCCGAAGCCCTCGACGAACTCCGCCTGGATGCGCAGGACGCGCCACGGGTCGGTGTGCACCCAGTCGCTCGGGCCGCGGGTGTCGAGCAGCCGCTGGTCGGTGGTGGACGAGGTGACCTGCCCGCGGCGCAGGGTCACCGGGCCCTTGGTGCGCAGCGGTTCGGGGGGCTCAGGACGCGAGGGGAGGCTGCCGTCGGACGGCGTCGCGGGTGACGTCACCCCCCGACGCTAGCCCGTCGGCGCCGCTGGTCGGCATCCCACGCCGGGTCGGCAGGGAGTTCCCGGTGAACTCCCGGCGAACTCGCAGGACCCGACTTGCGATCCGGATAGTTGTGTGTTCAACTAATCATCTCGTTGAACGATCAACAAAAAGCCTCCAGGAGCACCCCATGAGTGACGCAGTCAAGGTCGCAGTCATCTACTACTCGGCCACCGGATCGGTGCACACCATGGCCGCGCGCGCCGCGCAGGCCGCCGAGAAGGCCGGCGCCGAGGTGCGCCTGGTCAAGGTCGCCGAGCTGGCGCCCGCCGAGGCCATCGCCTCCAACCCCGCCTGGGCCGCCTCGGCCGCCGCCACCGCCGACATCCCCGTCGCCACCTCGGACGACATCGACTGGGCCGACGTCGTGCTGTTCGGCACGCCCACGCGCTACGGCAACATCGCCGCGCAGCTCAAGCAGTACCTCGACACGCTCGGCCCGCTCTGGGCGCAGGGCAAGCTCGCCAACAAGGTCTACGCCGGCTTCACCTCGACCGGCACCAAGCGCGGCGGCCAGGAGACGACGCTGCTCGCGCTCTACAACTCGGTCTACCACTTCGGCGGCATCATCGTGCCCCCGGGCTACACCGACCCGGCCGTGAAGTTCAACGACGGCAACCCCTACGGCGTCTCGCACGTGTCGTTCAACGGCGCCGTCGAGCCGGCCGAGGAGGAGTTCGCGGCGCTCGACCACCTCGCGCAGCGCACCGTCTCGGTCGCCGGCCAGCTCAAGCGCGGCGCGACCGCCTGACCTCGCTCGACCTGTCGCACCCTCGGACCCCTCGTCGCCGGCTCCGTGCCGGAGGCGAGGGGTCCGTCGTACGCCGGAGGATCAGCGCCGACGGGTGCGGCCGCGTGCGGCGGCGTAGCCGAGGACGATGCACAGCGGCACGAGGGTGACGAACAGGACGCCGCTGAGCAGCACCGCGGCGCCGATCTCGACCGGCTGCCCGTCGACGGGCACGAGCAACGACGACATCCACAGCGAGACGGCGAACGCGCCGACCCCGCAGGCCACCGACAGCGTCGTCAGGACGACGAAGCGGCGGTGGGAGCGCGCATCGTCGGCGGCGAAGGCGCGCTCGAGGTCGTCGGTCACAGCCATCAGCCTCACACGCCGCTCACGATGCGCGCCCCTCGACCCGGCCGTCGCGGCTCCGACTGGCAACCCGACCCTCCGGGCTGCGACCTTCGGAGCATGCGCAGCGTCCGCGTCGCCCTCGTGGCGCTGCTCGTCATCGTCGGGCTCGTCGCCGCGGCGCTCGGCCTGGGCGCCCTGGTGTCGACCGAGGAGACCGATCAGCGCCAGCAGGCGCTCGCGCCGTTCTACACGCCTCCCTACCCGCTGCCCATCACCCCGGGGACGCTCCTGCGCTCCGAGCCGCTCGGCGTCGAGGTCCCCGGCGGCGCGGCGTACCGGATCCTCTACGTCTCGCAGACCGCCGACGGCGTCTCGGCGGCGTCCGGCGGGATGCTGTTCGTGCCCAGCTCGCCGGCTCCGGCCGGGGGTCGGCCCGTCGTGGCGTGGGCGCACGGCACCGTCGGCCAGGCCGACTCCTGCGCTCCTTCGCGATCGTCGAATCCGTTGCAGGACACGGGAACATGGCTCGAGCAGATGCTCTCGCTCGGCTGGGTCGTGGTGTCGACCGACTACGTCGGCCTCGGTACGCCGGGCACCGAGCAGTACCTGGTGGCGCAGGCCGAGGCGCGCGACGTCGTGAACGCGGTGCGCGCGGCGCGTGCCTTCCCGGGCGCAGCGGCCGGCACCCGGTGGGTGGCGTGGGGGCACTCGCAGGGCGGCCACTCGTCGCTGTGGACGGGGCATCTGGCCGCCGAGCTCGCACCGGAGCTCGAGCTGCTCGGCGTCGCTGCGGCCGCGCCCGCGGCCGAGCTCCTGCCGATCATGGCCGCGCAGTGGCGCGGCGCCGTCGGATGGGTCATCGGCCCGGAGGTCTCGGTCTCCTGGCCGACGGCGACTCCGCGCGTCACGCTCGACGGCGTGCTCTCCGACGCCGGTGCGGAGAACTACCGACGGCTGGCCGACGAGTGCGTCACCCCGGCTGCCATCGAGGGCATCGTCCGCAGCGACCTCGGCGAGCAGTTCTTCGCGGTCGACCCGACGACGCGACCGGACTGGGCGGCAGCCGCGCGCGCCCAGACCGTCCCCGTGCTGCCCGCGACGATGCCCGCCTACCTCGCGCAGGGCACGGCCGACACGGTCGTGCTGCCCGGCCCCAATGCGCTGCTGCAGCAGCGCTGGTGCGCCGCGGGCTCGGCGCTGACGGTGCTGTGGATGGGCGGGGTGTCGCACCAGGCGGCGGCAGTCACCGCCGGGCCGGACGCGGTGGCCTGGATGGCCGACCGGTTCGCCGGCGTGCGCGCGGGGCGCACCTGCGACACCCCGATCCCCGTGCCGGCATCCGCTCCGTGACGACGGCGTACGACGCGACGGACTAGGAGCTCAGCCAGGCGCGCAGGCCGGCCTCGACGGCGTGCAGGTGCGCGACGGGCGCGAACTCGTCGCGGTGGTGCGCGAGCGACGGGTTGCCGGGGCCGTAGTTGACCGCGGGCACGCCGAGCGAGCTGAACCGGGCGACGTCGGTCCACCCGAACTTCGGGGTCGGCTCGCCGCCCACGGCCGCGACGAAGGCCGCGGCAGCCGGGTGCGCGAGACCGGGCAGCGCGCCGTCGACGGCGTCGATGACGGTGACGTCGTAGCCGTCGAACACCTCGCGCAGGTGCGCCTCGCCCTCGGCCGCCGAGCGCGACGGCGCGAAGCGGTAGTTGACCGCCACCACGCACTCGTCGGGGATGACGTTGCCGGCCACTCCGCCGCGGATGCCCACGGCGTTGAGGCCCTCGCGGTAGACGAGGCCGTCGATCTCGACCTGCGCGCGGCGCGTAGTCGGCCAGCCGGCCCAGCACCTCGCCGGCGTCGTGGATCGCGTTGTGCCCCATCCACGACCGGGCGCTGTGCGAGCGGGTGCCCGTGGTGCGCACCTCGACGCGCATCGTGCCCTGGCAGCCGGCCTCGACGACGCCGTTGCGACGGCTCCATGAGCACCGCGAAGTCGCCGGCGATCAGCTCGGGCCGCTCGTCGGCGAGGCGGCGCAGGCCGTTGAACTCGCGAGTCGATCTCCTCGGCCTCGTAGTAGATCCAGGTGACGTCGCGCGTCGGCTCGGTCAGCGCGGCGGCGAGGCGCAGCGAGACGGCGACGCCGCCCTTCATGTCGCACGTGCCGAGGCCGTAGAGGCGGTCCTCGCCGTCGACCGTCGTACGCCGCGACGGCATGTTGTGGTTCACGGGCACGGTGTCGAGGTGCCCGCCGATCACGACGCGCTCGGCGCGACCGAGCTGCGTGCGCGCGACCACCGTGTGCCCGTCGCGCACGACCTCGAGGTGGTCGTACGCCGACAGCGCCGCCTCGACGGCGTCGGCGATGCACCTGCTCCTGGCGCGACTCGCTCGGGATGTCGACGAGCGCTGCGGTGAGGTCGACGACGTCGGCGGTCAGGTCCAGGGCACGGTCACGCGACCCTAACGACCATCACCGCCGCCGCCGCGTCGAGTCACTGGCTAAGTGACCGCGAGGGCCCGTTCGGTCACTTGCGCCGTGACTCGGTGCGCAGCGGCCGGCGGCTCGGTAGGTTGGGCCGCATGACGCTGCTCTCCTCCCCCGCCTCCGCGATCGGGCTGGCGACGTACGCCGGCGACACGCTGCTCGAGGCTGGTACCCGAGCCCGGCCCTGTCGGCGACGCCGGTCGCGGTCGACGGGCTCGGCGAGGTCGACCGCAGCGACGACCTGCGCGGCGTGCGCACGGTCACGCATCACCACGACGATCGCCGACCTGTCGGTCGCGCCGGTCGACGCGGCCGACGCCTGGCTGCGCCTGCACCTGCTCTCGCACCGCCTCGTGCAGCCGCGCACGGTCGCGCTCGACGGCGTCTTCGGCCTGCTGGCCAACGTGGCCTGGACCTCCGTCGGCCCGGTGCCGGTCGACCGCGTCGCCGGCGTGCAGGCCTACGCGCGCCGCGACGGCCGCACGGTGACCGTGCACGGCGTCGACAAGTTCCCGCGGATGATCGACTACGTCGTGCCCGTCCGGCGTGCGCATCGCCGACGCCGACCGCGTGCGCCTCGGCGCGCACCTCGCCAGCGGCACGACCGTGATGCACGAGGGCTTCGTGAACTTCAACGCCGGCACGCTCGGCACCTCGATGGTCGAGGGGCGCATCTCCGCCGGCGTCGTGGTCGGCGACGGCTCGGACGTCGGCGGCGGCTCGTCGATCATGGGCACGCTGTCCGGCGGCGGCACCGAGGTCGTCACGATCGGCGAGCGCTGCCTCATCGGCGCCAACGCCGGGGTCGGCATCTCGCTCGGCGACGACTGCGTCGTCGAGGCCGGCTGCTACATCACCGCCGGCTCGAAGATCACGCTGCCCGACGGCACGGTCGCCCGCGGCCGCGAGCTCTCCGGCGCGCACGGCCTGCAGTTCTGGCGGCACTCGGTCACCGGCGCGCTCGAGGCCCGCCAGCGCACCGGCGCCTGGGGCACCCTCAACGAGCACCTCCACACCAACGACTGACGCGACCCCACCTCGCGAGCCCGCTAGAGGCCGGGGATGTCGACCACCTCGGACGCCGGCGGCGCGACCGGCGTCGCGACCGGAGCGTTCCAGTCGCTGAACCGCGCGATCTCCGTGCCGTCGCGCGTGATCGAGCAGCGGCAGGTACGGCGCCTCGGTGGTCAGGTAGAACGTCTGGACCTCCCCCGGCGCCTCGAGCCCTTGGATGTTGGTGTCGATCGCCGTGGTCGGCGATCCCGTCGACGACCCGCGACGTCCCGTACGTCGCCGACATGCGCGAGGCGTCGGCGAGGTCGAACAGCGCCGAGCCGCGGCCCGGCACGCGGAAGCGCGACCGGTCGGGCGCACCCAGCCGCACCCACGCGCTGCGCCCGCGTCGCCCGTCGCGGATCACGCCGAGCTTCACCAGCACCGCAGGCTCGACGTACGTATCGCCGCCGATGGCGACGTAGCGCGAGGTGACGTCCGTCGAAGGTGACCGTCCCGTCGGCCGAGCCGCGCCCGAGCACCGCGTCGACGGTGGCGGTGCTGTACCCGGGATCAGAGCGAGCGCCACGACGTGCACGCTCGATGCCTCGTCGACAGCGCGGCTGGGCGTAGAGCAGCCACTGGTCGGGCGACTGCGGCACCGGGCCGGAAGGTCGATCCGGACGCGCCGCTGGGCGACGGGCTGCCGGACGGGGCCGAGGGCCTCCGGGCGCGTCGACCGTGAGCAGCGTCGCCGCCACGGCCGCGAGCAACGACCAGGACCGCGGCCACGGCGTAGCCACGCGGCCGCGCGAGCTGCGGCGGCGCTCGCGGGCGCCGTCGCGCAGGATGCGGTCGACGTCGAGGTCGGGCAGCGGTCCGGGGTCGAGCGTCGTGCAGCAGCAGACGCACGTCGTCGAAGCCGTCGGGGTTCATGCGGTCACCTCGTCCCGTCCGTCCAGGTGCCGGCTCGCGCGCAGCTTGGCCACGGCCCGGTTGGTCACGCTCTTCACGGTGCCCTGCGGGATCCCCAGCGCCGCGGCCGTGTCGGCCTCGCTCAGGTCGCTGAGGAACCGCAGCACCACGACCTTGCGCTCGCGCTCGGAGAGCTCGGCGAGGGCCTTGACCACCGCGTCGCGGTCGTCGACCCGGCGGGCCTCGTCGGCGCGCGACTGCTCGGGGATCGCGTCGGTGAGCACCTCGCGGCCCTTGTCGCGCCGCCACCGGTCGATGTTGGCGTTGGCGACGATCCGCCGGGCGTACGCCGTCGGGTTCTCGTCGCGCAGCCGGTCCCACCGGGCGTAGGTGCGGACGAAGGCCGTCTGGACGAGGTCCTCGGCCACACCCCGGTCGCCGCAGAGCAGCAGCGCGACCTTGAACAGCCCGGCCTGCTCGGCACGGACGAACATCCGGAACTCCTCCTCGGAGTCCCGCACCACGCTCAGCGACGCCCCCACACCGGTAGTGAACGCACCAGGCCCGTCACAGGTTCACCGACGCGCCGACGCAGTAGCCAGAAGCAGCGCCGCAGCGGCCAGCAGCACCGCATCGGCGCCGGGCCGGGGTGCGCCCGACGCAGGAGGGCCGCCCGGCCGGCCGCGCGAGGCAGCCGATGCCGCCGCGCAGCGGCCAGACCGCCGATGCCGCCGCGCAGCGGCCAGAAGACTCAGCGCCGGAAGACTCAGCGGGCGTCGAGGGCGAGGTAGTCGCGCTCGGGGGCGCCGATGTAGACCTGGCGCGGCCGGCCGATCTTGGTCGCCGGGTCCTCGATCATCTCGCGCCACTGGGCGATCCAGCCCGGGCAGCCGGCCGAGGGCGAACAGCACGGTGAACATCCGCGTCGGGAAGCCCATCGCCTTGTAGATCAGGCCGGTGTAGAAGTCGACGTTCGGGTAGAGCTTGCGCGAGATGAAGTAGTCGTCGGCCAGCGCGACCTCCTCGAGGCGCAGCGCGATGTCGAGCAGCGGGTCGTTGACGCCGAGCGTCTCGAGGACCTCGT
The DNA here is from genome assembly GCA_963827145.1 of uncultured Actinomycetota bacterium. Classification (GTDB taxonomy): domain Bacteria; phylum Actinomycetota; class Actinomycetes; order S36-B12; family CAIYMF01; genus Longivirga. Next base: position 340,506 of record CAWGZO010000001.1, read on the forward strand.
GCGCGGCCTGCTTGACGATCGCCGCGCGCGGGTCGTAGTTCTTGTAGACGCGGTGGCCGAAGCCCATGAGCTTCACGCCGTCCTCGCGGTTCTTCACCTGGCGGACGAAGGTGTTCACGCCGCCGCCGCTGCGGTGGATCTTCGTCGAGCATCTCCAGCACCGCCTGGTTGGCGCCGCCGTGCAGCGGCCCGAACAGCGCGTTGATGCCGGCCGACACCGAGGCGAACAGGTTGGCGTGCGACGAGCCGACCAGCCGCACGGTCGACGTCGAGCAGTTCTGCTCGTGGTCGGCGTGCAGGATCAGCAGCAGGTCGAGCGCCTTCGCGACGACCGGGTCGACCTCGTAGGGCTCGGCCGGCACGCCGAACGTCATGCGCAGGAAGTTCTCGGTGAGGCTCAGCGAGTTGTCGGGGTAGAGGTAGCGGCTGGCCGACGCGACTTCTTGTAGGCGTACGCCGCGATGGTCGGCAGCTTGGCCAGCAGGCGGATCGGTGGAGATCTCGACCTGCTCGGGGTCGAACGGGTCGAGCGAGTCCTGGTAGAAGGTCGACAGCGCGCTGACCGCGGAGCGACAGCACCGGCATCGGGTGCGCGTCGCGCGGGAAGCCGTCGAAGAACCGGCGCAGGTCCTCGTGCAGCATCGTGTGCCGCTTGATCCGCTGCCTCGAAGTCGGCGAGCTCGGTCGGCGCGTGGGCAGCTCGCCGTAGATGAGCAGGTACGACGTCTCGAGGAAGGTCGACTGCGCCGCGAGCTGCTCGATCGGGTAGCCGCGGTAGCGCAGGATCCCGTCGTCGCCGTCGATGTAGGTGATCGCCGACGTGCACGACGCGGTGTTGATGAACCCGCCGTCGAGGGTCGACGTGCGCCGGTCGTCTTCAGCAGCGCCGAGATGTCGAGGCCGTCGCTGCCGTCGGTCGCGGGCACCGCGCGCGAGCGGCAGCTCGCCGCCGGGGTAGCTCAAGGTCACGTCCGACACGTCGGCCTCCGTCGTCCTGCTATCACTGGTCCTTGCCTGCTGGGTCGTCGCTGACGACCACCCCGGGTGCCTGGAACGCTACCGAGCGCGCTCCCGGGCGTCCCGGGGAGGTCCTGAATCGGCGCAGTGACGTGCCCGACACCGGGGTCGCCGACGGCGTCAACCGGGCGAGGCGGCGTACGGCGGCGGCGACGCGCTCGTCGGTGGCGGTGAGCGCCACCCGCACGTGCCGCGCACCGGCGGCGCCGTAGAACTCGCCCGGCGCCACGAGGATGCCGCGCTCGGCCAGCCAGGCGACGGTGTCCCAGCAGCGGCTCGTCGCGCGTCGCCCACAGGTACAGCCCGGCCTCGGAGTGCTCGACGCGTGAAGCCGGCGTCGAGCAGCGCCGAGAGCAGGTGGTCGCGGCGCCGGCGCGTAGCGCTCGCGCTGCTCGGCCACGTGCGCGTCGTCGCCGAGCGCGGCGACCATCGCCGCCTGCACCGGCGCCGGCACCATGAGCCCGAGGTGCTTGCGCGCCTCGAGCAGCGAGCCCGACGAGCGACGGGTCGCCGAGCACGAAGCCCGGCGCGGTAGCCGGCCAGGTTGGACCGCTTCGACAGCGAGTGCACGGCCAGGATGCCCGTCGTAGCGAGCCGCCGCTCACGCGCGGGTCGAGGACCGAGACCGGCTCGGCGTCCCAGCCGAGCTCGAGGTAGCACTCGTCGCTCACCACGATCGCGCCGCGCTCGCGGGCCCACGCCACCACCTTCGCGAGGTGCTCGACCGGCAGCACGCGCCCGGTCGGGTTCGACGGCGAGTTGACCCACACCAGCGACACCCGCTGCGGGCCGAGCGCGTGCGTGGAGTCCGACGACCACGACCTCGCAGCCGGCCACGCGGGCGCCGACGTCGTACGTCGGGTACGCCAGCTCCGGCACCACGACGGTGTCGCCGGCGCCGAGCCCGAGCAGCGTCGGCAGCAGCGCGACGAGCTCCTTGGAGCCGACGGTCGGCAGCACCGCGGACGGGTCGACCGTCGGCGTGCAGCGTGCGCGCGGCCCACTCGCTGATCGCCTCGCGCAGCGCGGGCGTGCCCGCGGTGAGCGGGTAGCCCGGCGAGTCCGACGCCGCCGCCAGCGCCGCCTGCACCGACGGCCGGCACCGGGTCGACCGGCGTGCCGACCGAGAGGTCGACGACGCCGTCGTCGTGCGCGCGTGCGACCTCGGCGTACGGCGCCAGCCGGTCCCACGGGAACTCGGGCAGCCGGTCGGCCAGTCGGGTCATGCGCTGCCTCTCGGATGGTCATGAGGACGCGCCGCCACCCACCAGGGGCGACGGCGCGTCGATCGGGCTCGTGCGGGGGTCAGTGACCCTCGTGCTCCTGCGGCTCGAGCGCCGCGACGACCGCGGCGTCCTTCGCGATGAGGCCGTGCTTGGCGGCGCCGCCCGGCGAGCCGAGGTCGTCGAAGAACTCCGCGTTGGCCGCGGTGTAGTCCTTCCACTGGGTCGGCACGTCGTCCTCGTAGAAGATCGCCTCGACGGGGCAGACCGGCTCGCAGGCACCGCAGTCGACGCACTCGTCGGGGTGGATGTAGAGCATCCGGTCGCCCTCGTAGATGCAGTCGACGGGGCACTCCTCGACGCAGGCCTTGTCCTTGAGGTCGACGCACGGCTGCGCGATGACGTAGGTCACGGACGGATCCTCTCGATCCACGCTTGCTCACTGATCGGGGTCGAACCCGCCGGGTCGGGCGGGGCCGATGCACGCACGGTAGCGCCGACGGCCGGTCCTAGTATCGCGACAACGCCGACGATGTCGCACGGAGGGTCCCGACTTGCGGAACGACGAGCCCGGCCGCCCCTCCACCGGGCGCCCCGCCGCACTGCTCGCCGTGCGCATCGGGCGGGCCGACGTCGGCCGTCGCGTGACCCTCCGCCACCGCTACGACGCCACCACGCTCACCGACGTCGTGGGTCGGCTCGACGCGTGGGACGACGGTGTCCTGCGCGTCGAGCGCCGCGACGGACGCCTGGTCGAGGTGCCCGAGGCCGACGTCGTCGCGGCGAAGGTCGTGGCGCCCGAGGTCTCCGCCGAGGACATGCAGGCCGTGGCCGAGCGCGGCTGGCCGCCGCACGAGACCGCGCCGCTCGGCGAGTGGACGCTGCGCTGGTCCGGCGGCGTCACCGGCCGCGCCAACTCGGTGCGCGTGGCCGGGATCGCCCGGGATGCCGCTGCCGGAGGCGCTCGCCGCCGTCGAGCGGTGGTACGCCGAGCGCGGCGGCCCGGCGCTGATGCAGATGCCCGTGCCGTCGGCGTACGACGCTGCGCTCGAGGCGGCCGGATGGGCGGTCGGCCCGACGGACGGTGCTGCGCACGGCGCCGACCGCAGGTGCTGCTCGACGCCGCGGCCCGACCGCCGGCCGAGGACCTCCACGTGGTCGCGCATGGACGAGCCCTCGCCCGAGCTGCTCGAGCTGGTCGACCCCGGCCTCGATCCCGTCGCGCTCGCGCGCATCCTCACCGGGCCGGCGGAGCGCGTGTTCGTCGAGGTCCGCGACCCGCGGGGCGGGCTGCTCGGCACCGGGCGGGCGAGCGCGACGAGCGCCGCCTCCGGCCGCTGGGCCGGGGTGACGAGCATCGCCACGGTGCCCGAGGCGCGCGCCGTCGCGGCATCGCCACGCCTGGTGATGGCGCGAGCTCGCGCGCTGGTCGCTGGAGCACGACTGCCCCCGCACCTACCTGCAGTCGCTCGGGGCCAACGAGCCCGCCGGCGCGCTCTACGAGGGCCTCGGGATGCCGGTGCACCACGCCTACGTCTACCGCTCCCCGTCGCCGGACGCGGTGTCGCCGTACTGAGCCTGGGTCCGGCGCGGTCGAGGACACGCCGGGCGGATGACTCGCGTCGGACGGGCGCAGGGCGCAGGATCGGTCAGGTGAGTGCTGCGTCGCGCGAGCGCTTCGCCGAGGTCGTCCGGGCCGGCGGGGCTGCAGGTGACCCGGCCGACGTGCGCCTCGACCTCGCGCTGCTGCTCGTCTCGGCCGAGACGATCCCGGACGTCGACGGCAGCAGCCTCGACGCGCTGGTCGCGCACGGGCTCGCGACGCTCGACCGCCTGGCCGAGGCCGTGCCCGACGGAGGGCCGCGACGACCAGCGTCTGCGCGCCGCGCTGTCCGACTTCGCCGGCGAGGCGGCGCGACTACGGGCTCCTCGAGTCGAGCCTGCTGCCCGACGTGCTGCGCCGCCGCCGCGGGCTGCCGATCCTGCTCTCGACGCGTGTGGACCGAGGTCGCGCGCCGCGCCGAGGTCCCGGCGTACGGCGTGGGGCTTCCGGGCCACTTCGTCGTCGGCGTCGGCGACCCGGACGGCGCCCGGGTGCTCGTCGACCCGTTCACCGGCGGCCGGCTGCTGCCCTACGACAAGGCGCGCGACATCGCGGCGAGCGCCGGGCGCTCGCTGCGCCCGGAGCACCTGCGGCCGCACGACCCCATCGACACCATCGACCGCGTGCTCGGCAACGTCCGCGCCTGGGCCACCACGCCGGAGCGCGCGCGGCACCGGCTGTGGGCGGCCGAGCTCGGGCTCATGCTGCCGCGCCACGACCTCGGGCTGCGCCGCGACTACGGCGAGGCGCTCATCGCGGTGGGCCGCTACGTCGAGGCGTCGCGCGTGCTCGAGGACTACGCCGACACCGTCGAGGGCCCGATGCCGCTCGAGGCCGACGCCGCCCGACGCATCGCGCGTCAGGCCCGCTCCCGCCTGAACTGACGCGGCCGCGCGGGACCGTCTCACCATTCGGAATGATCTGTCCCAAGGGGCGGACACCGCGCCATGATCCCGGCATGACCACGCACCGCTGGGACGCCGCCGGCTACGACGCCTCGTTCTCGTTCGTCACCTCCTACGGCGCCGCGCTGCTCGACCTGCTCGCGGCCGCCCCCGGCGAGCGCGTGCTCGACCTCGGCTGCGGCACCGGCCACCAGGCCGCCGAGCTCGCCGCCGCCGGGGTGGAGGTGGTCGGGGTCGACGCCGACCCCGCGATGGTCGACCTCGCGCGTGCCGAGCACCCGGACGTGCGGTTCGCCCTGGCCGACGCGCAGGACCCTGCCGCGCTGCTGGCGGCCGCCGACGGGCCCGTCGACGCGGTGCTCTCGAACGCGGCGATGCACTGGATGCCGCGGCAGGACGAGCTCGTGGCCGGCATCGCCGGCGTGCTGCGCCCGGGCGGGCGGCTCGTGGCCGAGATGGGCGGCGGCGCCAACGTCGCGCGCACGACGCAGGCCATCCGAGCCGGGCGCGCCGCCGTCGGGCTCGACCCCGACGTCCCCTCGAGCTGGACCTTCCCGACCCCCGGCCGGATGGCGTCGAGGCTGGAGCACCACGGCTTCGACGTCGCGCTCGTGCAGTGCTTCGACCGGATGACGCCGCTGTCCGAGGGCGGCACGACGAGCTCGTGGGCGCGCATGTTCGGCGCCGCCCTGGTCGCCGACGTGCCCGAGGCCCGGCGCGCCGAGTTCGACCGCGCCGTCGACGCCCGCGGTGCCGAGCTCGGGCTCGCCTCCCGGCCGGACGGGGAGCCGGGGTGGTGGGCCGACTACGTCCGGCTCCGGATGGTCGCCGTACGCCGATGACGCGGGCGACGGCGGCAGCGCGGTCGAGCCGCGCTCATCCGCCCCGACGCGCGGCGGTGTGGCTAGACTGGTAGTGAGTGATCGCTCACTAGGCGTGGGCGCCATCCGACGGGAGCCGCATGCCGACGAGCACCGCGCAGACGCGTGACGCGTCGACCGCGACGCCCGGCGACGCCGCCCCTCCCCGCGAGCGCGCGCCGCGCATGTCGCCGGAGGCGCGACGAGCCGCGATCGTCGCCGCAGCACTCCCCCTGGTGGTCCGCCACGGCTCCGGCGTGCTGACCGCCGACATCGCCGCGGCCGCGGGCATCGCCGAGGGCACGATCTTCCGGGTCTTCCCGGACAAGGAGGCGCTGCTCGGCGCCTGTCTGGCCGCCGTGGCCGACACCACCGAGGTGCACGAACAGCTCGGCGAGATCGACGACGAGTCGCTCGAGACTGCGGTCGCGCGCGCGATCGACGTCGTGCTCGCGCATCTCGCCACGGCGATGCCGGTCGTCATGCGGGTCACCACGACCGGCCCCACCCCGCGCACCGCGCGCGGCCTGCGCGCCCAGCTCACCGACCAGACCCGCACCGAGCTCGCGCAGGTTCTCGCCACGTATGCCGCCGAGCTCACCATCCCGGTCGAGGACGCCGCCGGCATCCTGCACGTGCTGGTGCTGGGCGCCGCGGTGCAGCCGGAGGCGCCCACATCCGCCGTGCTCGCGCGCGTCTTCGTCTCCGGCGTCGCCTGAGACCAGCCAGGTCGTCAGCCGGACGGCGCCCAGCCCGGGTCGCGGCCGACGAAGCCCACGAGCCGCTCGATCGCGGGTGCCGAGTCCTCGACAGGGATCTCCGGCCCGAACGACTTGCCAGGACCGCGGTACTCGGGGAGGAGCATGCTCCGCGCCGATGCGAGCGCGAACTCGGCCGCCGACGCGTCCACGGCCATCTCCTGACCCGTGGCGCGCGCGAGGTCCCACCCGTGCGTGAGGAACTCGGACACGACGATGCCCGACGGAAGCTGCTCGCTCGTCGCTCCGCCGGCCCGGTAGGCGGCGATGATGGCGCCGGCAGCCGCGTGGAACTCCGCGGCCGGTTCGCCGCCGGCCCGGTAGTCGTCGGGGTCGCCCTCGGGCTCGGCACCCGAGAGGCTGGCTGCGAAGCTGCGGGCCCACCCCACGACATGGTCGACGAGACGCCCCACGTCGTAGTCGGCGCACGGGGTCGGGTCGTGGCGCTGCGACGGATCGACGCCGACGATCACGTCCTCCGTCTGTCGGAGCACCCCGCTGAGAAGGTCGATCTGCGCGTCGTCCATGCGAGCGACCCTAGGTGCGGCCGCCCACGACGTCTCCACCATCGCGCACGGCGCAGCGCCCGAAACGCCGGAACCGTGCGGCCATCCGGAATGCGGTGGCCGGTCGGCGAGGACGCACGCGGCCGGACGTCGCCCCCGTCAGGACCGGACGAGCACCGGGTGCGCGGGCCCGTGGTCGGAGAGCGCGAGCGTCGGCAGCGCGAGCACGGCAGCGGTCCCCTGCTCAGGACTGGACACGAGGGTCAGCCGGCCGCCCTGCGCCATGACGACCGCGTGCGCGATCGCGAGGCCGAGGCCGGTACCGCCTCCTGAGGCTCGGGTGCGCGACGGGTCGCCGCGGTAGAAGCGGTCGAAGGCATGCTCGACCTCCTCGGGCGACATGCCAGGGCCGGCGTCCGCCACGACGATCTGCGCCACCCCGTCGTACGCCGTCACCTCGAACGAGACCGGCGAGCCCGGGGTGGTGTGCAGCCGCGCGTTGGCCGCGAGGTTGTCGAGCACCTGGCGCAGCCGCGGGCCGTCGCCGAGCACCAGCGCAGAGTCCGGCGCCGTCACTGTCACCTCACGGTCGGGTGCCGCCGCTCGCAGAGCGTCGGCCGCCGCCTGCACGAGGGGCACGAGGTCGACCTCGGACCGGTCGAGCGGCCGGTGCTGGTCGAGGCGGGCGAGCAGCAGCAGGTCGTCGACGAGGACGCCCATGCGCACCGCCTCCTCCTCGATGCGCGCGACGGCGGTCGTACGCGCCGCGACGTCGTCGCCGAGGGCTCCGCTGCGCGCGAGCTCGGCGTACCCCCGGATCGTGGTGAGCGGCGTACGCAGCTCGTGGCTCGCGTCGGCGACGAAGCGGCGCAGCCGGTCCTCGCTCGCCGTGCGCTCGTCGAACGCGGTCTCGATCTGCGCGAGCATGCCGTTGAGGGCGTCGGCGAGCCGGCCGATCTCGGTGCCCTCGGGCATGTCGGGGACACGCTGCGACAGGTCGCCCGCCGCGATGCGCTCGGCGGTGCGCTCGACCTCGGTCAGCGGCCGGAGCCCGACTTCGACGACGCCGCCGGCCAGCAGGCCCACGAGCCCGAGGATCAGGACGCCGACCGCGAGCGACGCGAGCAGCGCTCGCCCGGTGGTCTCGTCGATCGACTCCGTGGAGATCGCGAGCACCGTGCTCCCGCTGCCGTCGGCGGAGGGGACGGCGACGGCGCGGTAGGAGTACGCCGCGTCGCCGATGCCGGCGACGTCGAACGGCTGCCCCGCGCGGGCCGACACCTCGGCCGCGGTGAGGCCGCTCAGGTCGGGAGCGGGGGCGGTGGAGGTCTGGGTGCCGCGCCGCTGCGTGACCACGGTGCCGGACGCGTCGAGCGTGGTGAGCACGAAGGGGCTCGGCAGGGCTCCGCGCTGGTTCTGGTCCGACTGGGGCGGAGGCGGGGCACCGAGGGTCGCGAACCTGTTCGCGCCGGCGAGCTGCTCGTCGACCTGCGCCATGAGGTGCTGGCGCAGCAGCAGCGTGCCTGCCATCGCCGCGAGCACGAGGCCCAGCGAGGTGAGAGCCAGCACCACCACGACGAGCCGCGACCGCAGCGACCCGCTCGACGCCCGCAGCCGCGCGCGGCGGCTCATGCGGCGGGCTCGCGCAACGTGTAGCCGACGCCGCGGACCGTGCGGATCAGCGGGACGTCGAACGGCGCGTCGACCTTGCGCCGCAGGTAGGACACGTAGGACTCCACGACTCCCCCGTCGCCGCCGAAGTCGTAGCTCCACACGTGATCGAGGATCTGCGTCTTCGACACGACGCGTCCGGCGTTGAGCATGAGGTAGCGCAGGAGCGCGAACTCCGTGGGCGTCAGCTCGAGCACCTGGTCGCCGCGGACGACCTCGTGCGCGTCCTCGTCGAGCACCAGGTCGGCGTAGCGCAGGCGGCCGTCGTCCAGCGGCACGGCCGCCTGCCGACGCAGCACCGCCCGCACCCGCGCGATGACCTCCTCGAGGCTGAACGGCTTGGTCACGTAGTCGTCGCCGCCGATCGTCAGCCCGGAGACCTTGTCCTCGGTGGCGTCGCGCGCGGTCAGGAACAGCACCGGCACCTGACGCCCCTCGGAGCGCAGGCGTCGCGTCACCTCGAACCCGTCGAGGTCCGGCAGCATCACGTCGAGGACGAGCGCGTCCGGGTGCCAGTCGCGCACCGCCGTGAGCGCCTCCATGCCGGCGCCGGCCGTGCGCACCTCGAAACCGACGAAGCGCAGCCCGGTGGCGAGCAGGTCGGCGATGTACGGCTCGTCGTCGACGACGAGCAGCCGTGCCTCGGGCGGGGGCGCTGAGACGGTCATGCCGTCAGTGCAGCGGAGCTTCCTGGGAGTTCCCTGTGAACCTGCTGGCAGCCGTGGATACGTCTGCCCGTCGGTCGCCGAGCGTCAGGCGGGCTTGCTCGGGGAGGGCGACGGCTTCGCCGTGCCGGACGGGCTGGGCGACCCCGTCCCCGACGCGCTGGGCGACGGCGTCGGCTTCTTCGACGGGTCGGGTCCGCAGATCACGGTCGGCGAGGGGCGGTAGACGGTGCGGATCGGCTCGCGCTTCACGACCTTGCCGTCGATGACGAACACGCGCGTGACCACGATGCTGAAGCCGGGCGACCCGCCCTGCGCCAGGCAGCCCTTCTTCTCGCTGTAGATCGTCTTGAACGGGCGCACGTTCTCGCGCGGCCCGGACACGGCTCGGATCTCGTCGTAGACCTTCGTGCCGTACATCGTCACGGTCAGCGAGGTGTTGCGCATACGGTCTTGATGAGCACCGCGTGCTTGGTGTCGTTGCGGAACTTCATGTCGAACGAGCCCCAGGCGACCGTCGCCTCGAGACCCGGTCGGTAGCGCGAGATCCAGATCGAGTGCGCCTGGGTGTAGACCCGCTCGAGGCCGGAGTAGAACGCCGCGGACCACATGGTGGTCGCCGAGGCCGAGACGCCGCCGCCGAGGTCCTCGGCGAACACGCCGCCGGGGCCGACGACGAAGCCCTTGGTGTAGCCGTTCTCGGGCGTGCGCTCGCCGATGGTGTCGTTGAGCGAGAACGTCTCGCCCGGCATGAGCAGCGTGTTCTGGATGTACTTCGCGGCCTGGCCGATGTTCTGCACGCGGTACGCCGCGTACGGGAAGTTCTGCCGGAACGATCCCAGCTCCTCGACGACGCCGAGCGTCTTCGCCTTCTCCGTCGTGAGCTGCCGGCTCGATCGTGCCGATCTGAGCGGTGATGGTGCGCGCCGCCGCGTCCGTGCCCGTGAGCACCGCGGCCACGTCGGCCGCCAGCAGCTCGGGGTTGACCCCGCGGCCGACCTTGGACGGCACGACGACGGGCTTGCCCGCCACGATCTTCCAGCCGGCGTCGCGCCCGGGGCTCTCGATGGAGGCGATGTCGTCGGCGATGGAGGCGCGCAGCACGTCGCCGTCCAGCGTCGGCTCGAGAGCGCCGTCCTGGGCCCGGAAGCTCAGGGCCTTGGCGATCGTGGCCGCCGGGATGGTGGCGGTGATGCCGTCGACCTCGACGGTGACCGGTGCTGAGACCGCCGTCGTGGCCACGCCGAGCGCCTCGCCGGCAGCCTCGTCGGTGACGGTCGGGTCGGACTCCACGATCGGCAGGACGATCGGCGCGGTGCTCACGAGATAGGCGTCGCGGATGGCCTGCTGCGAGGCCTCGCGGTCGAGCACCGAACCCACCGACCCGGGCTTCACCACGGGCTTGGCGCCGGAGACGGTGATCGTCGGCTCGACCGCCGGGCTGTCGACCTCGGCCGCGAGCGTGGCCACGGTCTCCTCGAGCCGGGTCTCGTCGACCGTGACGACAGGGTCGATGGTCGGGCCCCCGGTGAACTGGGTGAGCAGGGTGACGGGGTTCCAGATGCGCCCGGCGTACCCCTCCACCGTGGCGTCGGCGTCGAACCCGAGGCCCGCCTCCGAGGGGACGACGGTGACCGTGGTGCCGCCGACGACGACGTCGAGGTCGGCGTCCACCTGGTCGGCCAGCGCGGTGTTCAGGGTGGCGACCGCCTGCTGCTCGGTCTGACCGCCGACGTCGACCCCCAGCACGTGGGCGCCCCGCGGCAGACCGTCGCCCGTCGCCGCCACCAGGCCGAGGTAGACCGTGACGACGGCCGCCACGGCGATCCCCGCGATGGTCAGGCCGCGCCCGCGCGCGGCGGACGGGCTCGAGGGGGCGGACTGCTGGGTCGGCGGCGGCGTGGAGGGCGTCGCGGTCACGGCGAGGGGGATCCTGTCGGTACGTCTGCGTGAGCATGCCCGCAGGGCGGGCCCTGGCACGGCGGTGTGCACGTCGGACCCGGCCACGCGGGCGTCGGGGGTGGTCCCAGGGTAGAGGCGGAGGCCTCCCCCTACGAAACCGACGTTCCGGAGGCGCCGCACGTTCCTCAGGTGGTGCCGGGCTCCCGCAGGGTCACGAACCTGCTGCCGAAGTAGAGCAGCGGCGAGGCGTCCGGGCGCGCGAGGCGCAGGTCGAGCACCTCGCCGACGACGATGTCGTGGTCGCCGGCGCGGTGGACGTCCGTGGTGGCGCAGTCGAGCGTCACGAGTGCGTCGTCCAGCAGCAGGGCGTCGGTGACCGCACTGCGGTGCGTCGGGGTGCTGTCGAACTGGCCGACGAGGGGGCGCCCACGGGTGGCGAACCACGCCGCACGGCCCCGCTGCGACTCCGACAGCACGCTCACGCTCCAGCGCCCGACGGCGGTGATCGCCTCGTGGAATCGCGAGTCGTCCTCGACGCAGACGAGCACGAGCGCCGGGTCGAGCGACACCGAGGTGAAGGAGTTCGCGGTCATCGCGTGGTCGAACCCGTCCTGACGGCAGGTGACCACGGTGACCCCCGTGGCGAACCGGCTCATCACCGCGCGGAACACGTCCGGCTCGACCGCCGCGACGGCGGCCGTCGGCTCACCGTCCTCCGCACGCATGGCCCGACCCTAACCCGCGGTGGCCGGCGACGAACCTGGGCCGACGCCGCAGCGTCAGACCCGCACCCCGGACAGCCGCGCGTGGTCGATGACGACGGCCGCGGGAGGTGCGACGAGCCGCAGGGTGGTGAGCGCGGACTCCCCGAAGGCGTTCGCGGTGCCGCTGGACAGCGCGAGCAGCCCCAGCAGCCGCCCGCCCGCCCGCAGCGGCATCGAGAGGAACGTGGCCATGCCCGGGTTCTCGACGCCGTCGGTGTCGGCCGCGCCGAGACGGCCGTGGGCGTCGGCGACCAGCGGCTGCAGCTCGCCGATCGAGGTGCTGCCTCCGGTGGCCTGGTCGGCGGCCTCCGCGACCGCCTCGAGGAACTCGCGGTAGTGCTGCTGGGTGACCTCGCGGGCCACCGAGACGTACGTCGCCTCCGGTGCCATCCCGTCGCCGGAGAGCAGCATGACGCTCACCAGGTCGCAGTCGACGATGTTCTCCATCGACTCGAGCACGGCCGCGACCGTCTCCTCGAACCCGTGCACGTCGGCGGCGATCGTCGTGACGTCCTGGGTGACCGAGGCCTCGAACAGCTTGCGGTCGAGCAGGTCGCACACGCGCGCCATCACGTCGTCGTCGCTGAGCTCGAGCGGCTCGGCCTTGAGCGCCGCCCGGCCCCCACGTGCCCGCTCGGCTGCCGCCAGCGCGGAGCGCACGGCGTCGACGAGCTCGGGTGCCTCGAAGTCCTTGGTGAGGAAGCGCTCGGCGCCGGCGCGGGCGCCCCAGTAGCGGTCGCTCGCGGCGTTGAGCGAGGTGAGGAACAGCACCGGGAGGTCCGCGGTCTGCCAGTCGTCCTTGAGCACGCGCGCAGCGACGTACCCGGACACGCGCGGCATCTGGACGTCGAGCACGACGACGTCGGGCATGGTGCGGAACACGGCCTGGACGGCCTGGACGCCGTCCTCCGCGAGCACCACGTCGAAGCCCGCGTTGGCGAGCACCCCCGAGACGATGCGGCGCAGCGTCGGGCTGTCGTCCGCGACGACGACGGTCACCTGCTGGTCGGACATGTGGACTCCCTGGACTCTTCCGTGCTCACGTGCTCACCGGCCGACGAGGCGTCGGACGGTGTCGACGAGGGCGTGCTGGTCGAACTCGCTCTTGAGCAGGTAGGCGTCGGCGCCGGCGTCCATGCCCGCGCGCTTGTCGGCGTCGTCGCCGCGCGAGGTCATGATCACCACCGGCACGTTCTCCCACCCGCGCGTCTTGCGGATGGTGCGGGTCAGCGTGAAGCCGTCCATCCCCGGCATCTCGACGTCGGAGAGCACCAGGTCGACCGGCGAGCTCTGCAGCCGCGACGCGCCGTCGAGACCGTCGACCGCCGTGACGACGTCGTAGCCCGCGCTCTCGAGGATCGTGCGCTGCAGCTCGCGGACGCCGATGGAGTCCTCGACCACGAGCACCTTCGCGCGGCCGGCGCCCGAGGCCGTGCGCCGGGGGTCGCGCGCCGCGGGCTCGTCGGCGTCGTCGCTGTCGAGCTCCGGACGGCGTACGACGGGCGCGCCGGTCCAGCGGGTGCCGAGGTCGCGCAGGTCGACGAGCAGCATGAGCGAGCCGTCGTCGTCGATGGTGGCGCCCGACGTGCCGGGCACGGAGCCGAGGAACTCGCCGAGCCGCTTGACGACGACCTCGCGCTCGCCCTCGACCTCGTCGACGGCCCACGCGAGCGGCTCGCCGGTGAGCCGGGCGACCACCGCCACCCGCGGCTCGCGGCCGCCGGCGACACCGAGGGCGTCGCCGAGGTCGGCGAGCGGGACGGGCTCGTCGTGACGGACGACCACGAGGGAGCCGGCCACGTCGTGCACCGCCGCGTCCGCGAGCGACACGGTCTCGAGGACGCCGGGGATGGGCACGGCGTAGCGCTCGGTGCCGCAGCGCACCACGAGGCAGCGCACCACGCCGAGGGTGACGGGCAGGGTGAGCACGAAGCGGGTGCCGACCCCGAGCTCGCTCACGACCTCGACGGCGCCGCCGAGGGCGTCGACCGCGGTGCGCACCACGTCGAGACCGACGCCGCGCCCCGACGTCTCGGTGACGTCCTCGCGGGTCGAGAAGCCCGGCTCGAAGATCAGCTGGTGCAGCGCGGCGCCGGACAGCGTCGCGTCGGCGGGCAGCAGCCCACGGCGTACGGCGGCGGCGCGCAGCGCGTCGTCGTCGATGCCGGCGCCGTCGTCGGCCACCTCGAGCACGACGGTGGAGCCCGCCTGGCGCGCCACGACGGTGACGGTGGCGCGCGCCGGCTTGCCTGCGGCGAGCGCGTGCCGCGGAGGGCTCGCAGCCGTGGTCGACGGCGTTGGTCACCAGGTGCCGCAGCGCCTCGGCGACGCCGTCGAGCACGCGGACGTCGAGCTCGACGTCGGCACCGGTCGTGACCAGGTCGACGTCCTTGCCGGTCGTCGTCGCGACGTCGCGCACGAGCGCGGGGAAGCCGGCGACCACGCGGTGCACGGGCACCATCGCCAGCCCCATCGCCCCGTCGCGCACGCGTGCGAGCCGGTTGACGGCGTCCTCGGTGCGCGAGCGCAGGTCGCGGGTCGTGGCGGCGAGCCGGTCGGCCACGGCGACGAGCGCGGTGACGCCGTCGGCGACCTCGGTGCTCGCGCCCTCCTGGAGCAGCGAGTGGCGCAGGCTGCGGACCAGAGCGTGGTGCTCGGCCAGCAGAGCCACCGCGTCCTGGGCCTGCCGCTCGATCCGACGGACGTCGAGCTCGGCCTCGCCGACCACGTCGAGCAGGCCGTGCACCCGTCGGGTCGGCACGCGCACGTTGTCGCCGTTGCGCGACACCGACACGTGCGGGACCTGCCCGACGGGAGCTGCGGCGGGAGCCTCGTCCTCCTCCGTCTCGGCCTCGGCCGCGACGACGGGCTCGGGCTCGGCCGGGGCGGGCAGGCGCGGCACCAGCGACCGGGTCGGCGCCGGCCAGCGCGCTGTCGAGGGCCGCGACGACGTCCGCCAGGGCCGACTCGGCCACCGGCCGCTCGGCACCCGGCAGGGAGCGCCCGAGCGCCTCGGAGGTCACGAGCAGCAGGTCGACGAGGTCGGGGCGCACCGCGACGCGACCGTCGCGCAGCATGCCGAGCAGGTCCTCGGCGCGGTGCGCGAGGGTGACGACGGCGTCGAGCCCGAGCATGCGGGCGGAGCCCTTGACCGTGTGCGCGTCGCGGAACAGCGACGCGACGAGCTGCCGCGGCGCGGCGCTGCCCTCGAGCGAGAGCAGCCCGTCGCGCAGCGACGCGAGCCGCTCCTCCACCTCCGCGCGGAAGGTGGCGACCAGCTCCGGGTCGTCGGCCCAGCTCATCGCCGGTCCCCTACGCCACGCGGAAGCGCGAGATCGACTCGCGCAGCTCGGCGGACAGGACGTTGAGCTGCGCGGCCGCAGCGGCGGACTGCTTGGAGCCGACGGCGTACTGGCGCGAGACGTCGGAGACCTGGGTCATGGCCGCCACGACCTGGTCGGACGCGGAGCGCTGCTGCTGCGTGGCGATGGAGATCTCCTTCGCCGCGGTCGTGGTCTCGTCGACCATGCCGGAGATGCGCTCGAGGGCCTCGACGACGTCGCGCGCGAGGGCGGCGCCGGCGTGGACCTCCTTGCTGCCGTCCTCGGTCGCGAGGATCGTCGCGTGGGTCTCGGTCTGGATCTGGGCGACGATCGCCTGGATCTGACCGGTCGACTCCTGGGCGCGCTCGGCGAGCTTGCGCACCTCGGAGGCGACGACGGCGAAGCCGCGCCCGTGCTCGCCGGCCCGGGCCGCCTCGATGGCGGCGTTGAGCGCGAGCAGGTTGGTCTGGTCGGCGAGGTCGTCGATGACGACGAGGATGCGGCCGATCTCCTGGCTCTTCTCCCCGAGGGAGAGCGCGCGGGAGGCGATCGAGTCGACGCGGTCGGCGATCTGGTCCATCGAGCGCACGCTGGCCGAGACGGCCTGGCGGCCCTCCTCGGCGTGGCGGAGCGTCTCGGCGGCGTACCGCGCGACCGCCTCGGCGGTGTCGGCGATCTGCGCCGCGGTCGCGGCGAGCTCCTCGATGGTCGAGGTGGTCTCGGCGACGGCCGACGACTGCTGGGTGGCGCTCGCGGCGTGCTCCTCGGCGGTCGCGAGCAGCTCGCCGGCGCTGGCCTGGATCTGCTCGCCACCGGTGCGCACCTGCTCGACGAGCGTGCGCAGGCTCTCGAGGGCCTCGTTGACCGACTGCGAGAGCACGACGACGGTGTCGTCCTCGACGCCCTCCTCGACCATGTCGCTGACGTCGACCCGGGTGGACAGGTCGCCGGCGGCGGCGCGCGAGAGCTGCTCGGTGAGGGCGTCGACCCGGGCCGTGAGCTCGGCGCGCTCGCGGGAGGACGCGCTCTCGAACGCGAACACCGAGGCGTAGACCTGGCCGCCGATGATCGCCATCGCGGGCAGCGCGGCGAGCGCCACGAGCCCGAGCGGGATGGCCGATCCGGTCCACGTCTGGGTGACCGTGCCCGTGAAGGCCACGCTCAGCGAGAGCAGGAGGGCGAACAGCGCGAGCGACCAGCGCCAGAACAGCAGGGAGGAGAACAGCACGGTCACCGCGAGCAGCACCGAGGCGCAGCCGAGCAGGCCGCCGCTCGCGCAGGCCAGGCCGGTGATGTAGATGACGTTGGCGACGAGGATGACGCGGCCGACCTTGACGGTCTGCTGCAGCGAGCGTCCGGTGCGCTGGGCACGGAAGGCGAGCGCGGTGGTGATGCCGGCGAGACCGGCGCCGAAGACGGTCCAGGCCCAGACCTGGGCCATGTCGACGGGCGCGCCGGGGACGAACCACTGGGTGAGCAGGGCCGCCACGACACCGGTGAGCACGCACCCCCAGGTGGCGACACTCGCGAGGACCGCGATGCGCTTGCTGAACTCCACGTCTGCTCCTGCGTCCGCCGTACGACGTCGGGCCCCTGCGGGGGCCTCCACTCCTGCTTCGGGAGGTCCGGGCATCACCTGAAGGGGTGAGCAACCGCGGGCTTGGCCCGTCCGACTCGCGGGGGTCGCCCGGTCGGCCGCGTGCGGAGGTCAGGTTCGAGCGGCGGCGCGGCCCCGCAGGGCCAGCAGCGCGGAGGTCGCCAGCACGGCGACCGGGCCGGCGGGTCCGCCGTCGGCGAGCCCGATGACGAGGTCGGCCGCGGGGCCGGTGAGCGTCACGGGCGCCGGATCGCAGTCCTCGGGCACCTCCACGAGGCCGGCGACGGCCTCGGCCACGATGCCCACCTCGATGTCGTCGACGGAGACCACGACCACCCGGGCGCTCGAGGGCAGCGGGGTCGCCGGGATCCCCAGCAGCGGGCGCAGGTCGACGACAGGCAGCACGTGCCCGCGCCAGTTGCCCACTCCGCACAGCCACGACGCCGTGCCGGGCACGCGGGTGAGCCCGAGCAGCGGGGTCACCTCGGCGACGTCGGGGGCGCTCAGCCCGTAGCGCCCCGCGCCCAGACGCACGACCACATGGTCGACGTGGGGGGTCTCGTCCTGCTCGACGAGCTCGTCGTCGAACCAGGTCAGGGGCGTGGCTGTCACGCAGATGGCATCGGCCGGTCTCCCCGGTCCCTGAAGCCCCGCGACGGCGCAGCCCGCGCCTGCCGGGCCGATCAGTCGCGCTCGACGACGCTCCCCGGCACGACGTCGTCGCGCGGCACCGGGAGGTCGAGCGCACCCGGGGCGCGGGCGGGCACCACGGCCGGACCCTCCCCGTCCACGTCGAACGCGTCGTCGGGATCGGGCAAGGGACGGGGCTGCGTCACCCCGAGCTCGGCAGCGCCCTCGGGCAACGGCCACGTGGCCGCAGCCAGCCCGAGCGCGAACGTCGTGAGCAGGTAGACGTAGGTGCGCGGCTCGTCGGTGAGCACGACGTCGCCGCCAGGGTTCACCGCCGAGAACGCGAACGTGGGGACGAACCACCCGAGAAGGACGGCCATCCCGGCGCGCCGGCTGCCGAGGAGCCACGCCGAGCCGCGCACCGAGCACGCGACGCCGAGCACGGCCAGCGCGAGGCCCCACGGCAGCGTCACCGAGCGGATCGTGCTCTCGAGCGCCACGACGCCGACGGCGACGAGCCCCAGGACCACGCCGCACACGAACAGCGCCGCGAGGACGGGCAGACGGACCGCGGGTGACGAGGGCACGCGCCGAGCCTACGGGCGCAGCACCCGAGCGGTCACAGCCAGGCGTCGGGGACGTGCGGACCGGGCACGCGGGTGGCCGGGTGCACGACCAGGCTGCGCGTGCTGGTGGAGCTCGTCTCGCGCAGGTCGACCAGGCCGCGGGATCGACCACCGTCGGCCTCGACGAGGATGTCGGTGATCTCGCGACCGATGAGCTCGTGCCGCTCCATGAGGGCGTCGCGCAGCGCCTCGACGAGGTGACGGTTCTCGCCGAGCAGCGCCCGGGTGTACGCCTTCTGCTCCTGCAGGATCCGCTCGACCCGGTCGCGGCCGTCGGAGTCGCCGAGCACGCGGCCGACGATGTTGGTGTCGCGACAGCGCGCTGCCCTGGACCGCGGCGTACGAGATGAGCGTGTCGGTCATGCCGGCGGCGCCGACCATCTGGGCCGCGACGTTGGTGGCGTAGAGCAGGTCGCCCGCCGGGACCGGTGGAGATGTCGCCGAAGAACAGCTCCTCGGCCGACCTGACCGCCCATCGCGATCTGGATCAGGGCGAGCATCTCGCTGCGCGAGCGGGTGAACACGTCCTCGGCGTCGCCGTGGGCCAGCATGCCGAGGGCGTCGCGGCGCTTGATGATGCGTGAGCACCTCGAGGCGGCGGTGCGGGGCGCACGAGCCAGGCGGTCGACGGCGTGACCGGCCTCGTGCGTGGCGATCAGCCGCTTCTCGTGGTCGGTGTAGGCGACCGGCTGGCCCATGCCGACCTCCTCGATCAGGCGCGCGCGCTCGACGTCGGCGCGGTCATCGCGCTGCTCGCCGCGACGCAGCGCGTTGACCAGGGCCTCGTCGAAGAGGTGCTCGATCATCACCGGGCGTGTAGCCCTGGGTCACCGCGGCGAGGCTGTCGCGGACGTCGTCGGTCGTCGAGCTCGGCGTCGTGCGCCTTGCGGTCGAGGAAGAAGTCGATGAGCTCGCGGCGCCCGGCCTTGCGTCGGCGGCTCGAAGGTGAGCCGGCGGTCGAAGCGGCCGGGGCGCAGCAGCGCCGGGTCGAGGTTGTCGGCGCGGTTGGTCGCGGCGATGAGCAGCACGTTGGTCGTCGGCGGCACCGGGCGCTGCAGCTGGCGGTGCACCGGGAGGAACAGGTTGATCTTGTCGATCGACCCAGGTCTGCAGCTTCTGCATGCCGGTCGGGTCGTCGAAGGACTGCATCTGCACGAGCAGCTCGTTGACCACGCCGCCGACGCCCTCGCTGGTCATGCCGCGCGGTTACGACCGTGGTGCCGCTCGCCGCCGGGCGCGGCGACGGCGTACACGGCCGGCAGCCCCTCGAGGCCCGCCGCAGCACATCGCGCGCCGTGCGCGTCATCGGGAGCGGCGACATCGACAGGCCGCCGCGCGCCATCGCGATGGCGTCGATCTCCTCGATGAAGCCGATCGCGCCGCCCTCCTGGCGCGCGGCCTTGCGCAGCGCCTTGAAGTACGAGCGGATCTTGCGCGCGGTGGCGCCGTAGTACATCGACTGGAACGACGTGGCCGACACGAACAGGAACGGCACGCCGGCCTCGCGCGGCCATCGCCTTGGCCAGGTAGGTCTTGCCGGTGCCGGGCTGGCCCTCGAAGAGCAGGCCGCGGCGCGGCGTGCCGCCCATCTCGGCGCGCGAAGGCCTTGTGGGCCAGGAAGAGGTTGCAGCGAGCGGACGACGTCGTCCTTCACGAGGTCGATGCCCTTGACGTCGTCGAGCGTGACGTCGATCTGCTCGGGGCGGTAGGTGACGTGCGGCGAGCGACCGGCGCCGACGGTGCTGCCGACGAGCACGAGGATCAGCGCGAGGAAGAACAGCGCCGGCATCAGCACCATCAGGTCGACCTGCGGCAGCGTGATGTTGAAGATGTCGAACGGGTCGCCGCTGACGAGGCGGCCCCACAGGTACGCCGCCGGGATCATGAGCAGCGCGAACAGACCGAGCAGGCGACGACGACGCGACCGCTCGCGCGAGACGCCGACGTCGGCCTTGGACGAGGTGAGACCGCTGCCGACCTCGCTGAGCGCGGAGACGCTCGCGTCCCGCTCCGCCAGCTCCTGGCCGGTGGCCCGGGTGACACCCATCCGTCGCATCGCTCGCTCCGATCCTGTCGAGTCGCACCCGGGGGAAGGTGCTGACTCATCGTGAGCGACACACGCAGGGAAGGCCTCATCCGATCGGACAGCCTCACCCGTCTGGAGTACCCCGACCGGCTCAATCTTCACGGAGAGTGAGACGCGCTCACCGTGAGACCGAGTTCCTCGTAACGGCGTTCTACATGGCGGAATGGTGGTGGGTGCGGCTCAGGCGGATCGTTGCTCTCGGCTTCGGCTGTGTTTGCTGCCGCCTCCAAGCTCCGCTCGCTGCGCTCGTCGCGTCGCGGCCGCCTCCGCTTCGCGGCCCTGGCGGCGCCGTCCCAGCGTCGTATGACCCTGCGCGCTGGGTGGCGCCGCACTCGGGCTGTCGGTGACCCCGGCTCGTTCGTCGCCGGGGCCACGCTCCGCCCTCGGGGCCGCTCCGCTTCGGCGTAGTGCCCAGCGCAGGCGCCGCGCTGCTCTCAACCCCGGGGGGCGCCGCCTTGACGATGCTGGGTCTGCGACGCGGCGCCTCTCGATGCTCGGGGGCGGCCGATCGCTTCGCTCCGGCCTCCGCCGGCTGCGGGGGCGGGCTCGGTGGGGTGGTCGGCGGGGCTGCGTCAGACGCCGGCGAAGAGGTCGGTCTCGCGGCCTTCGTCGTCGCGGGCGCCGGCGGGGGTGCCCTTGACGATGCGGTAGAACTCGACGCCCATCGCTCGGGAGCCCATGTTGTTCGAGAGGGCGAAGAAGCCGTCCTCGACGCTGATCTGGGTGATGTGGGCGCGCATGGCGTCCATCTTCTGGTCGGAGAAGTCCTCGGCGTGGATCACCGTGCTGACCAGGTCGTCGTCGCAGGCGAAGGGCAGGTCGTCGGGGTCCATGAGGGTGAAGTCGCTGGTGTCGCCGGCGGCCTTGAGCGCCTCGATGCCCTGGCGGCACGAAGCCCTTCGGGAACGCGGTCCAGTAGATCTTCGCGATCTCCCACGCCTCGCCGAGCTCGGGGTGGAACGACGGCGCGGAGGCGAGGCTCGCGGCGTACATCGCGACCCGGTGCGCCTGGATGTGGTCGGGGTGGCCGTAGCCCCCGAAGTCGTCGTAGGTGACGAGCACCTGCGGGCGGACCTCACGGATCACGGCGACGAGGTCGGTCGCGGCGGCGAGGAGGTCGGCACGCCAGAAGCACGCGGGGTCGTCGTTGTCCGGGGTGCCCATCATCCCGGAGTCGCGGTACTTGCCCGCGTGGCCGAGCCACCGGTGGTCGGTGACGCCCAGCTCGACCATGGCGTTGGCCAGCTCGATCTCGCGGTGCTCGCCGAGCGTGTCGTCGTGGTGGGCCGCGCGGTGCGCGTGCTCGTCGACGAGGATCTCGCCCTCCTCGCCACGGGTGCAGGTGACGAGCGTGACGTGGGCGCCCTCGGCGACGTACCGGGCCATCGTGGCGCCGGTGCCGATGGTCTCGTCGTCGGGGTGGGCATGCACGAGGAGGAGGCGCTGGGCGGCCTGGATGTCGGTCACGCAGGCGAGCCTAACCGGCAGGGCGGACGGCGCCAGCGGCTGACAGACTCGGCCCATGCAGCAGGAGTCCTTCCCCCGCCAGAGCGCCCGCACGCGAGGATTCACCGCCGGAGCCCCGCGGTTGTTCACGATCTCCCCGGACGGCGCCCGCGTGCTCTTCGTCCGGTCGGCGTCCGGCACCGACGCCGTCGGTCGGCTGTGGGCGCTCGACACCACGACCGGCGAGGAGCGGCTCGTCGCCGACCCGACCGCGCTGCACGACGGGGCCGAGGAGCTCTCGCCCGAGGAGCGCGCACGGCGCGAGCGCATGCGCGAGGGCAACGCCGGCATCGTCGGCTACGCCACCGACCGCGATGCGACCGTCGCCGCGTTCGCCCTCTCCGGCGGTCTGTACGCCGTGGAGCTCGGCGCCGGCTCGGCGGTGCGCGGCCTCGACGTACCCGGCCCGGTGGTCGACCCGCGACCCTCGCCCGACGGTTCGCGCATCGCCTACGTCTCGGGCCGCTCGCTGCGGGTCGTCGGGGTCGGACGGCTCGGACGACCATGCCGTGGCCGAGCCGGCGCACGAGCTCGAGACCTGCGGGCTGGTCGACTTCATCGCCGCCGAGGAGCTCGACCGCTCGCGCGGGTTCTGGTGGGCCCCGGACTCGTCGGCGCTGCTCGTCGAGCGGGTCGACGAGACTCCGGTGCAGGAGTGGTGGATCGCCGACCCGGTGCACCCGGCGCAGGCGCCGCGGCCGCACCGCTACCCCGCCGCCGGCACCGCGAACGCCGACGTGTCGCTCGAGCTCGTGGGGCTCGACGGCACGACGACCACGGTCGGGTGGGACCACGACCGCTACCCCTACCTCGTCGAGGTCTCCTGGCAGCCTGGCCACGGCCCGCTGCTCGTGGTGATGACCCGGGCGCAGCAGGACCAGGCCGTGCTGGCGGTCGACCCGGCCACCGGGGTCACGACCGTCGTGGCGGAGATCCACGACGACGCCTGGGTCGACGCCGTGCCGGGGGCCACCCGGTGGTCGCCCGACGGCCGCCTGCTCACGCTGCGCGCCGACCACGAGACCGACACCTACCGCCTGCACCTCGGCGACGACTGGCTCTCCCCAGCCCGGCTGCAGCTCCGCGGCGTGGTGGAGGTCGACGAGTCGGGCGTGCTCGTCGCGACCGCGCCCGACCCGCTGGTGTCCGCGCTCGCGCTCGTCGGCTGGGACGGTGCGGTCGAGCCGGTAGGCCCGCAGGAGGGCTGGACCATCGGCCGCCGCACCGCCGGGACGTCCGTCCTCGTCTCGCGCACGCTGGAGTCGCTCGACGTCGCGCACCGGGTCGTCACCGGCTCCGCGTCGTACGACGTCGTGAACCACGCCGAGCGGCCGCAGGTGACGCCGGTCGTCACCGTCATCGAGGCCGGCGAGCGCGCGATCAGGACGGCGGTGCTGTTCCCGCGCGACCACGTGCCGGGCTCGCGGCGTCTGCCGGTGCTGCTCAGCCCCTACGGCGGCCCGCACCACCAGGAGGTCATCGCGGTCGGGCGCGCGTTCGGCGAGGACCAGTGGCTCGCCGACCAGGGCTTCTGCGTCGTGGTCGCCGACGGCCGGGGCACTCCGGGCCGTGGGCCGGCCTTCGAGCGCTCCGTGTTCCGCGACTACGCGACACCCGTGCTCGCCGACCAGGTGGCCGCTCTCGACGCGGTGCTCGAGCGCTGGCCGGACGACACCGACGGCGAGCGCGTGGGCATCCGCGGCTGGTCGTTCGGCGGCTTCCTCGCGGCGCTCGCGGTGCTCCGCCGCCCCGACCGGTTCCACGCCGCGGTCGCCGGCGCCCCCGTGACGGTGCAGGCGCTCTACGACACGGCGTACACCGAGCGCTACCTCGGCCACCCCGACACCGACCCGGAGGCGTACCGGATCTGCTCGCTCATCGACGACGCGCCGTCGCTGCGCCGACCGCTGCTGATCATGCACGGCCTCACCGACGACAACGTCGTGGTCGCGCACACGCTCGCGCTCTCAGCCGCCCTGACCGCCGCCGGACGCCCCCACCAGGTGCTCCCGCTCTCGGGCGTCACCCACATGACCCCCCAGGTCGAGGTAGCCGAGAACAAGCTGCTGCTCGAGCTCGACTTCCTGACGCGTTCATTGGCGTAGCCGCCCAGCCGGAGCGCGTGCTCCACGTTGCTCTCATCTCGCTGTGTTTGCTGCCGCTCCAAGCTCCTCGCTGCGCTCGTCGCGTCGCGGCCGCCTCCGCTTCGCGGCCTTGGCGGCGCAGTTCCAGCGTCGGTGACCCGTGCGTTGGGTGGCGCCGCAGCGAGGGCTCGGTGACCCCGGCTCCTTCGTCGCCGGGGCCACGCTTCGCCCTCGCGGCCGCTCCGCTTCGGCGTACTGCCCAGCGCTTCGTCTCGATGCTCGGGTGGCGGCCTTCGCTGCGCTCGGCCTCCGCATGCTGTGGGCGGCGGGCCCCCGAGATGTGTGTCCAGCGGATGCCACAACCTCCGGACAGCACACACCTGCGGGCACGTCCTGCGAGGTGTGTGCTCAGCGGAGGGTTGAGACTCCGCGTGGCACACACCTCCGGGGCTTTCCCGAAGATGTGCCGTGTCGACGAGCCCAGCATCGTCGTGGCGGCACATCTCGGTGGCGTGCAGCGAGGTGCACGCGCCTGGACCCGAGCAGCGCCGACGTGGCACATCGGGCTGGAGAGCAGCGCGGAACCTGCGCCGGGCAGTACGCCGAAGCGGAGGGCGCGGAGGGCGGAGACGGGCCCCGGCGACGAAGGAGCCGGGGTCTCCGCAGCCCGACAGGGAGGCGCCTACCGAACACGCGGTCATACGACGCTGGAACGGCGCCGACCCAGCGCCCGAAGCGGAGGCGGCCGCGACGCGACGAGCGCAGCGAGGAGCTTGGAGCGGCAGAAAGCACAGCGAAGCGGAGAGCAACGAAACGCCTGAGCAACCCCCGTGGGGCAGGCAACGCCGGGCCGCGCTCACCGGGCCGCCGAGAACTACCTCTGGACTCCGTCGTCCTGGGTCGGCTGGAGGTGGGTGCTGCCCATCTCGCCGCCGAGCTCCTTGACGACGCCGAGGGCCTGGGGGCGGTCGACGGTGTCGGGGAGGATCGGCGCGACGTTGTCGTCGCTGGGGCCGAGGATGCTGCCCTCGACGGTCTCCACCGGGAAGTGGCAGGCGACCTGGTGCCCGACGCGCAGCTCGCGCAGCACGGGCTTCTCGACCTTGCACTGCTCCTGCGCCTTCCAGCAGCGCGTGTGGAACACGCAGCCGGTGGGCGGGTTGATCGGGCTGGGCAGGTCGCCCTGCAGCAGGATCCGCTCGCGCTTGCCCGTGCCGCCGGGGTCGGGCACCGGCACGGCCGAGAGCAGGGCGTGGGTGTACGGGTGCAGGGGGCGCTCGTAGAGCTCGTCGCGGTCGGTGATCTCCATGATGTGGCCGAGGTACATGACCGCGACCCGGTCGGAGATGTGGCGGACGACCGAGAGGTCGTGGGCGACGAAGACGTACGCGATGCCGAACTCCTCCTGGATGTCCTCGAGGAGGTTGATCACCTGGGCCTGGATGGACACGTCGAGGGCGGAGACCGGCTCGTCGCAGACGATGAGCTTGGGCTTGAGCGCGATGGCGCGGGCGATGCCGATGCGCTGGCGCTGGCCGCCGGAGAACTCGTTCGGGTAGCGGTTGTAGTGCTCGGGGTTGAGGCCGACGCGCTCCATGATCTCCTGGACGGCCTTCTTCACCCCGCCCGTCGGCTCGACCTTCTGCACGCTGAACGGGGCACCGATGATCGTGCCGACCGTGTGCCGCGGGTTCAGCGAGTTGTACGGGTCCTGGAAGATCATCTGGGCCTCGCGCCGCAGCGGCACGAGCTCCTTGCGCGTGAGGCCCGTGATGTCGCGGCCGGCGAGCTCGATCGTGCCCTCGGTCGGGGTGAGCAGGCGCAGCATGGACCGGCCGGCGGTCGACTTGCCGCAGCCGCTCTCGCCCACGAGGCCGAGGGTCTCGCCCGGGTAGACGTGCAGGTCGATGCCGTCGACGGCGCGGACCTCGCCGATGACCTTCTTGAACAGCACGCCCGAGGTGATGGGGAAGTGCTGCTTGAGGCCGCTGACCCGCAGGATCGGGTCGCCCTTGGCCTTCGTGGGCGTGGTCTCGGCGGCGGGGGCGGTCATGCCGTCTCCTCGATCGCGATGCCGAGACGCTCGACGGCGATGGCCCGCCGCTGCTCGGCGGGGATGTGGCAGCGGACCTCGTGCCCGGTCTCGGAGGTCTCGAGGTCGGGGCGCACGGTGTCGCACTTACCGTCGGGGACGAGCTGGTGGTAGGTGCAGCGCGGCCGGAACACGCAGCCCTTGGGCAGGTTGATCAGCGACGGCGGCAGGCCGGGGATCGGGTCGAGCCGCGCGGTGCGGACGCGGTCGAGGCGCGGCATCGACGCGAGCAGATCCGAGGGTGTAGGGCATCTCGGGCCGGTGGAAGATGTCGTCGACCGTGCCGTGCTCGACGAGGCGACCGCCGTACATGACGACGACCTCGTCGGCGACGTCGGCCACCACGCCGAGGTCGTGGGTGATCATGATGATCGCGGTGTTGAAGTCGCGCTGGAGGTCCTTGAGCAGCTGCAGGATCTGCGCCTGCACCGTGACGTCGAGCGCCGTGGTCGGCTCGTCGGCGATGAGCAGCGACGGGCCGTTGAGCAGGGCCATCGCGATCATGACGCGCTGACGCATGCCGCCCGAGAGCTGGTGCGGGTAGTCGTCGATGCGCCGGTCGGGGTTCGGGATGCCGACTCGGTCGAGCATCGAGATCGCCTGCTTGCGCGCCTCGTCCTTCGACACGTCCTGGTGGACGCGCACGGCCTCCACGAGCTGCTTGGCGATCGTGTAGAAGGGGTGCAGGCTCGAGAGCGGGTCCTGGAAGATCATCGCCATCTCCTGGCCGCGACGACGTCGTACGTCCTCGTCCGCCATGGAGATCAGGTCGACGCCGTCGAGCAGCACCTCGCCGGAGATGTTCGCGGTCTTGCGGTCGTGCAGGCCCATGATCGCCTGCGACGTGACGCTCTTGCCGGAGCCGGACTCGCCCACGATCGCGATGGTGCGGCCACGGTCGACGGAGAAGGAGACGCCGTCGACGGCGCGGACGAGGCCGTCCTCGGTGGGGAACTCGACCTTGAGGTCGCGGACTTCGACGTACGCGCCGGTGGTGGGCGCCGGGACGGTGGTCATACGAGCCTCACCCGCGGGTCGATGACGGCGTAGAGCAGGTCGACGATCAGGTTGGCCACGATGATGAACGTGGCGGTCACCATCGTGATGCCCACGATCACCGGCAGGTCGGCGTCGACGACCGAGCTGATCGCCAGGGCGCCGAGGCCCGGCAGGCTGAAGATCGCCTCGGTGATGATCGCGCCGCCGAGCAGTCCGGCGAGGTCGAGGCCGGCCGCGGTCACGATGGGCGTGAGGCCGGCGCGCAGGCCGTGCTTGCGGATGACGATGCGCTCGGGCAGGCCCTTCGCACGCGCGGTGCGGATGTAGTCCTCGCCGAGGGTGTCGAGCATCTGGTTGCGAGTGAGCCGCATGTAGAACGCGGCGTAGAGGATCGCGAGGACGATCCACGGAAGGATCATCGTCTGGAAGAACTGGACCGGATCCTCGAACGGCGAGACGTACGACGGGTAGGGCAGCAGCTGCCAGCGCAGCACCACGAAGAACAGCAGGATCAGGCCGATGAAGAACGAGGGCAGCGAGTAGCCGATCAGCGAGATCGTCATGACGGTCTTGTCCTGCCACTTGCCTCGCCGCAGGGCCGCGTAGATGCCGACGCTGACGCCGACGATGATCCAGAGGACGAAGGCGCCGAGCGCGAGCCACATGGTCGCGGGGAAGCGGTCCTTGATCAGGACGGTGACTTCCTCGCCGCGCTTGAACGAGTAGCCGAGGCAGGGGGCGCTGCACTCGAAGGTCTGGGTGCCGGAGCCGTAGGTGCGTCCGACGAAGATGCCCTTGAGGAACTCCCAGTACTGCTGCCAGACGGGGAGGTCGAGACCGAGCCGGCGACGGTTGGCCTCGATGATCTCCGGCGTGCAGGCCTTCCCGCAGGTGAGGCGTGCCGGATCCGTGGGGAGCACGCTGAAGAGCAGGAAGACGGCCAGCGACAGCAGCAGCAGCATGAAGATCATGCCGAGGAGTCGCCGTGCGATGTAGCCGCTCAAGGGGCTGTGCCTTTCCGATAGCGCGAGACCGACCGGGACCTACGGACTGGCGTCTCGCCAGAGACTAGCCGCGCGAGGCGTGGGGGCGGGGCAGAAGCCCCGCCCCCACGCGTTCGCGTGCGTGACGAGCTAGATCAGCTGGAGCGGACGTACATGTCGCCGTACGGCCACGAGCCGTAGGCCGGCCACAGGTACGCGTTGCCGATCTTCGAACCGGGCAGGCGCTGGTCGCGACCGAAGCGGGTCGGGATCACAACGACCTGCTTCATGGCCTCGGTGTTGAGGGCCTGCCACTGCTTGGCCTGAGCGGCACGGTCGAGCTCGACGAGGGCCTTGGCGGTCTGCGTCGTTGAACGCCTGGTCGTCGAACTGCGACAGGTTGAAGCCACCGGTCGGGGTGAACAGCTCGGGGATGATCGTCGAGGCGTTCGGCCAGTCCGGGCCCCAGCCCGCGTTGATGAGCTCGTGGGCCTTCTCCGGGTCGAACACGACGCCGTAGTACTGCCCGGGCTCGATCGGGTTGCCCTTCGCGGTGATGCCCGCCTTGGCGAGCGACGAGATGATGATCGCCGCAGCCTTGGTGTTGGTCGGGCTGTTGGGGTAGTCGAAGGTCACCGACGGCATCGGGGCGCCCGACTCGGCGATGAGCTTCTTCGCGTACTCCGCGTCACCGGTGTCCGGGATCTTCTGGCCGAGGAGGCCGTTCCACATCTCGGTCGGTGCGTAGTCCTGACCCATGTTGGGCTTGATCACGCCATCGGCGTAGTCGCCCGCGTAGGCGCCACCGGCGTTGGTGCGAAGCGCCTCACGGTCGAGGGCCACGGCCAGAGCCATGCGGTGCTTGAGGTTCGGGACCTTCTTCACGTTGACCGCGAAGTAGCGGACGTAGGGGTCGAACTCGTTGATGCGACGGTCCGCGAACTTCGGGTCGTTGAACACGACCGGAAGCGACTCGGGGGTGAGCAGCGTCGAGACCGCAGTCTGGTCGGCCGGGGCGCCCTGGATGAGGCGCTGGTCGATGACCTGGTCCTCGATACCGAAGTCGACCTCCCACGAGTCGGGGTAGGCCTTGCGGTACTCGTCGCTGGCCTGGGTCCACTTGTCGTTGCGGACCAGGACCATCTGGCCGCCCTTGCCCTTCTTGTACACCGAGATCTTGTACGGGCCGGACGCGACGGGCTTGTCGTCGTACTTCTCACCGGTGTCCGCAGCCTTCGGCACGGGGGCGAAGGCGGCGAGCGTCGTGGTGTAGTTGAAGTCCGGGACGGGGCGCGACAGGTTGAACGTGATCGTCTTGCCGTCCGCCGAGCAGGTCACGGCCTTGTCGTACAGGTCCTGACCGGTGCCCTTGTAGGGGCCGGCGTACTGCGAGTTGCCCTCGTCGTCCTTGGGGATGTCGAGCATCGAGATCGCGTAGGTCGGTCCACCGGTGATGATGTCGGTGGCGAACGTGCGCGAGACGCCGTACTTGATGTCGGCGCAGGTGATCGGGTCACCGGTCTCGAACGCGACACCGTCGCGCAGGGTGAACGCCCAGGTCTTGCCGCCGTTCGTCTGCGTGCCCGTGTCGGTGGCGAGGTCGGGGACGATCGAGGTGCCCTCGGCGGCGTCCTTCGAGAACTTGTACGCGGTGAGCGTACGGAAGATCGTGCCCGAGAAGAACGCGAGGTCCTCTCCGGTGTAGATGCGCTGGGGGTCGACCTTGTCGAACTGCTCAGCGTTCGTGAGGTAGGAGATCTTCCCACCTGCGGTCGGGGTGCCAGTCCCCGAAGTGGCGTCGTTGGTGCCGCTGTTGCCGCACGCTGCGAGAGCGAGCGCTCCGGCAGTCATGACGACAGCAACGCGCAGACCCGGCTTGGCCTTGCCCATGTGTCCTCCTGGTGTGTCGCCGGGTCTCCCCCGGCATTGCAACCCGCCATCCTCGGGGCTT
Organism: uncultured Actinomycetota bacterium; assembly: GCA_963827145.1. GTDB lineage: Bacteria > Actinomycetota > Actinomycetes > S36-B12 > CAIYMF01 > Longivirga. The sequence goes on from CAWGZO010000001.1 coordinate 370,257, forward strand.
CGCCCTCCGGCTGCGGGAATCTGGGTGTCTAGCGCTCGTGCAGCTCGTTCATCGGGTCACGACCTCGCCGCTCTCGGGTCGAGCGCGTCGCGGACCGAGTCGCCCACCAGGTTGAAGGTGACGACGACGATCGCGAGCAGCGTTCCCGGGATGAGCAGGTACGACGGGATGATGCTCATGTAGTTCACGGAGTCGGCGAGGATCGCGCCGAAGGTCGGGGTGGGCGGCAGCACGCCGACGCCGAGGAACGACAGCACGGCCTCGGTGGCGATGTACGTCGGCAGCGTGAGCGTCGCGTAGATCATGATCGGCGCCCACAGGTTGGGCAGGATCTCCTTGAACAGGATCCGGCGCGTGCCGGCGCCCATGGCGACCGACGCCTCGACGAACTCGCGCTCGCGCACGCTGAGCACCTGGCCGCGCACGATGCGCGCGAGGTAGGGCCAGCCGAAGATGCTGAGCACGAGGATCAGGTAGGTGATGCGGGCCGCGTTGTCCTGCAGCCCGAAGGTCTCGAGGCGCTGGGTGAGAACGCCGGAGAGCGCCAGGATGATGAGCAGGAACGGGAACGCGAGGATGAGGTCCATGATCCGCGAGATCAGGCCGTCCCAGAACCCGCCGAGGTAGCCCGAGATGATCCCGAAGACGGTGCCGAACATCGTGGTGAGCAGCGTCGCGGTGAAGGCGATCAGCAGCGAGATGCGCAGGCCGTAGAGCAGGCGGGCGAACAGGTCGCGACCGGTGCCGGGCTCGACGCCGAACGGGTGCTCGCGGCTGATGCCGCAGAAGAAGCCCGAGTTGGGCAGGCCGCAGCCCAGCGGGACGCCGCCGTTCTCCTTGTCGAGGGCCTCGGGGTTCAGCTCGAACGGGTCGACGCCGAGGAGGCTGCAGATCTGCGGGGCGAACAGCGCCACCAGCAGCAGGAAGATCAGGACGCCGAGTGCCCACATGCCGACCTTGTCGCGGCGGAAGCGACCCCACGCGATGGCGGTCAGCGAACGGCCCTGGATCTCCTCGACGACCTCAGGGGTCGCGGGAGCCTCGGGCTGCATGTCGACGGGCACGGTCATGGAGAACCTGTTGCCTTCCTGTCTGGTTCCGGGAAGACCTGACATTCTTCCCAGGGACGGCGGGCAGATCTTTACCGGGGTCTCCGGCAGATCCCCGCCCCTCGGGACTGCCGCAACCTATGTCATCCAACGGGGCGGACAAAGCCCCGCCCCGCCCCGTGACCGGATCGTGACCGCTACGGGGCGAATCGGGACGCTTCCGACACGAAGACGCGTCCCCCACGTGACGGACGGCCTGCTCCAGGTCGTTCCCCCTGCGGCGGACCGACGCCGATCCGTGACCACGTCGTCGCCGCGCCGTGGCTCGCGGAGCATGCACCGCCCCCTGGATGCACGACGCCCCGGCGTCCGTCGAGCGGACACCGGGGCGAGGGGCGGGCAGGGCCCGTCGTACGACGTGGTCAGGCGTTCTTCTTCGCGCGCGACGCCGTACGGCCGCGCAGGGTCTGGTCGAGCACGACCTTGCGGATGCGCACGGTGGCCGGCGTGACCTCCATGCACTCGTCCTCGCGGCAGAACTCGAGCGCCTGCTCCATCGACATCTGCTTGTGCGGGATGAGCGGCACGAGGACGTCGCCGGAGGACTGACGCATGTTGGTCAGCTTCTTCTCCTTCGTCGGGTTGACGTCCATGTCGTCCGAGCGCGAGTTCTCGCCGATGATCATGCCCTCGTACACCTCGGTGCCCGGCCCCACGAACAGGGTGCCGCGCTCCTGAAGGTTGGCGAGCGCGAACCCGGTCGTGGGCCCGCGGCGGTCGGCGACGAGCGAGCCGGTCGGCCGCGTGCGCAGCTCGCCGTGCCACGGCTCGTACTTGTGGAACACGTGGTGCAGCAGGCCGGTGCCGCGGGTCTCGGTGAGGAACTCGGTGCGGAAGCCGATGAGGCCGCGCGCCGGCACGACGTACTCCATGCGCACCCAGCCGGTGCCGTGGTTGACCATCTGCTCCATGCGGCCCTTGCGCAGGGCCATCAGCTGCGTGACGACGCCGAGGTAGTCCTCGGGGATGTCGATCGTCAGGTGCTCCATCGGCTCGTGCACCTTGCCGTCGACGACGCGGGTGACGACCTGCGGCTTGCCGACGGTCAGCTCGAAGCCCTCGCGCCGCATGATCTCGACGAGGATCGCGAGCTGCAGCTCGCCGCGGCCCTGGACCTCCCAGGTGTCCGGGCGCTCGGTGTTCTGCACGCGGATCGAGACGTTGCCGATGAGCTCGGCGTCGAGGCGGTTCTTCACCAGGCGCGCGGTGAGCTTCTTGCCGCTCTGGCCGGCCAGGGGCGAGGTGTTGATGCCGATGGTCATCGAGATCGACGGCTCGTCGACGGTGATCAGCGGCAGCGGCCGCGGGTCGTCGATGTCGGTGAGGGTCTCGCCGATCGTGATGTCCTCGATGCCGGCGATGGCGACGATCTCGCCGGGACCGGCCGACTCGGCGGGCACCCGCTCGAGCGCGTGGGTCACGAGCAGCTCGGCGACCTTGGCCCGCTCGATGGTGCCGTCGTGGCGCGCCCAGGCGACCTGCTGGCCCTTGCGGAGCGTCCCGTTGTGGATGCGGCACAGGGCGAGGCGGCCGAGGTACGGCGAGGAGTCGAGGTTGGTGACGTGCGCCTGCAGCGGCATGTCGGGGTCGTACGACGGCGCCGGAACGGTCTCGATGAGCGTGCGGAACAGCGGCACGAGGTTCTCGCTGTCCGGCATGCCGCCGTCCTCGGGACGGTTCAGCGAGGCGCGACCGGCCTTCGCCGAGGCGTAGACGACCGGGAAGTCGATCTGCTCCTCGGTCGCGTCGAGGTCGAAGAACAGCTCGTAGGTCTCGTCGACGACCTCGGCGATGCGGGCGTCGGGACGGTCGACCTTGTTGACCACGAGGATGACGGGGAGCTTCTTCTGCAGCGCCTTGCGCAGCACGAAGCGGGTCTGCGGCAGCGGGCCCTCGCTGGCGTCGACGAGCAGCAGGACGGCGTCGACCATCTCGAGCCCGCGCTCGACCTCGCCGCCGAAGTCGGCGTGACCGGGGGTGTCGATGATGTTGAACAGCACGCCGCCCTCGGGCGCGCCCTCGCCCATGTACCGGACCGTGGTGTTCTTCGCGAGGATCGTGATGCCCTTCTCGCGCTCGAGGTCCATCGAGTCCATGACGCGCTCCTGGACCGAGCCCTCGTCGGCCTGGTGCGCGGTGAAGGCGCCGGACTGCCACAGCATGGCGTCGACGAGCGTGGTCTTGCCGTGGTCGACGTGCGCGATGATCGCGACGTTGCGCAGGTCGTGACGGAGTGCCGTGCCGGCGGAAGACATGAGTGACCTCGGGATCGAGAACAGGGGAACCTGCCCATCCTACGGGCCGCGGGGCACCCTCCCCGACCGCGAGAAGCACCCAGGACCGTCAGGACACCGCCCTCAGGACTCGAGTCACTGACGTAAGTGACCGGGAACACAGCGGTTCGCGGTCACGTGCGTCAGTGACTCGCGGACGCGGGGTGCTCAGCCGACGGTGGTGCGCTGCTCGAAGCCGTCCTCGGTGGCGGCGTACGAGACGCGCACGCGGCCGAGGTCGGCCAGGTCGGCGACGTGGGTGCCGCCGCACGGGATCACCGCCGGGCCGCCCTCGACGCCGCAGACCCAGCGCCGGCGCGCCGCGAGCGTGGGGTCGCCGTCGGTCTCGATGCGGCTGCGCGCCCCGGCGGCGATCCAGCGCGGCGAGCAGGGCGTCGGCCTCCTGCGCGGCGCCGTCGAGGTCGCCGAGGAACGCCGCCGAGTCGAACCCGGCCTTGCGCAGCGACTTCCCGCACCGGTAGGCGTCGTACGCCGCGTCCGGCGTGATGCGCGAGACCTGGATGGCGATCTGGTCGAGGAACGGGAAGCCGCGCGAGTCGCGGCGCGACGGCTCCTTCGTCCAGAAGCGCGCGGTCGTCTCGTTGAGCGCCAGGGCCGCGAGGTGGCAGGCGGAGTGCCCGCGGGAGAAGGCCTCCCGCCGCGGGACGTCGACCTCGAGCGCGACGCGATCGCCGACAGCCGGCTCCGACCCTGCCGCCACGACGTGCACGACCGCCCACGAGCGGCTCGGGTCGCCCCGGCGTACGCCGATGCCCGAGCCGACGCTCAACGCGCCGTCGTCGTCGACCGCCCCGGTGAGGCAGTCCAGCACGGCGGCGCCGGCGAGGAGCCCGGTGTCGCCCGGCTGGTCCGGCCAGCCGTGGTCGAGCGGGTGGAACGGGGTGCGGTCGACCACGACGCCGACCGCCGCCGTCCGCGCAGCGGCGCCACCAGCGTGACCGTGCCCTCGCCGCTGACCCCGCGCGCGGGGAAGTCGACCCACGTGCCCAGGTGGCGCAGCGCCGCGGCGGCGGGCGCGATGTCGGCCGGCAGCCAGGCCACCGCGTCGAGCTCGGTCGGCCCGAGCCAGCGCACCTCGTCGTGCGCCACTCCCGGCGCCGGGTCGCCCTGCTCGAGGCGCACGCGCATGACCCGCAGGACGGAGGTGTCGTCGAGCGGCCAGTCGCCGCGCGAGCGGCCCGTGGACAGCGCCGACGACCGACGCGTCGACAGCGAGCTCCTCGCGCAGCTCGCGCACGAGCGCGTGCGCCGGGTCCTCCCCCGGCTCGACCTTCCCGCCGGGCAGCTCCCACCCGCCTGCCATCGCGGCCGGGCGCGTGCGGCGGGCCGCGAGCAGCCGGCCGTGGCGCTCGACGGCGGCCGCCACGACGACCCGGCGACCGTCGGCGGTCACGTGGGTCGGCACGGTCACTGCGCGTCGACCAGCGCCGCGAGGGCCGAGAGCACCAGCACGCGCACGCCGTGGGCGATGGCGCGCTCGTCGACGTCGAAGGTCGACGCGTGCAGGTCGAACCCGGGCCCGGAGGCCTCGGGGTCGCGGACGCCGAGCCGCGCGTACGACCCGGGCACCTCCTGCAGGAACCACGCGAAGCTGTCGCCGCCGAGCGACTGGTCGGTGTCGACGGCCGCGTGCTCGCCGAGCACCGAGCGCACCACGTCCGCCATCAGCTCGGTGTGCTTCTCGTCGTTGACGACGGCCGGCACGCCGCGGTCGTGCCGCAGGTCCCAGGTGGCGGCGGAGGCCGACATCACCTCGGCGACCGCGCGTTCGATGAGCCGCGGCGCCGCGTCCCAGACCGCGTGGTCCGGCGTGCGCAGGGTGCCCGTCAGAAGGGCGCGCGACGGGATCACGTTGGGGGCGTCGCCGGTGCGCAGCGATCCCCACACGAGCGTCACACGGCCGTGCGCACCGGCGATGCGGGCGAGGACCACCGGCAGCTCGAGGGCGACGCGCGCCGCCTCGGCGACGAGGTCGACGGTCAGGTGCGGGCGCGCGGTGTGGCCGCCCGGACCGTGCAGCTCGAGGGTCACCTTGTCGGTGGCGCTCGTGATGGCGCCGGCCCGCAGACCGACGTAGCCGCTGTCGAGCTTGGGGTCGCAGTGCAGCCCGTAGACCGACGAGACGTCCGTGAACCAGCCCTCGGCGATGACGTCGACCGCGCCGCCGGGCACGGTCTCCTCGGCGGGCTCGAACACGAGGCGCACCGAGCCGGGGATGCCCGAGGTGGGCAGCAGCCGCGCGAGCACGATGCCCGCGCCGAGCACGATCGCGGTGTGGGCGTCGTGCCCGCACGCGTGCGCCACGCCCGGCACCTGCGAGCGGTAGTCGGTGGTGGTGTGGTCGTCCATGGCGAGCGCGTCGATGTCGGCGCGCAGGGCCACCAGCGGCAGCGGCGACTCGCCGACGACGTCGCAGACCAGGCCGGTGCCGCGGGCCAGCACCGTGGGCGTCAGGCCGGCGATGCGCAGCCGCTCGGCGACCGTGCGCGTCGTCTGCACCTCGGCGCTGGAGACCTCGGGGTGCGCGTGCAGCTGACGGCGCAGCGCCACCAGCTCGCCCACGTGCTCGCCGACCACGCGGTCGACCTCGGCGGCCAGATCCGCCGCTACCGGGGTGGTCGTCATCGCCGCCGTCCCTCGGGCTGTCCGCCCCTGCTGAGCCGCGTCGCCTGCACCACGGCCCCCACTGTGCCACTCGCGGGTGGTCGACCGCGCGCAGGTCATGACTCCGTCGCGTCCGCGTGCGACCCTGGAACCGTGAGCCGACGACTCGACGGCGAGGAGATCGCCCGCCAGCTGGCCGACCTGCCCGGGTGGGCCGGCGACGAGGTCGAGCTCGCGCGGTCGTACTCCTTCCCCGAGTTCCTGGTGCTCGTCCGGGCCGTCGACGAGATCGCCGTCGTCGCCGAGGCGATGAACCACCACCCCGACCTCGACATCCGCTGGCGCACCCTGCGCGTCGTGCTCAGCACGCACGACGCCGGCGGCGTCACGCAGCTCGACATCGAGATGGCGCACCGGATCCACGAGATCGCCGCCGGCCACGGGGCGCAGTGATGGACGCGCTGTGGGCCATGTCGCTGCCCGGTCTCGTGGTGATCCTCATCGTGGCCGGCGTGGCGGACGTCGGTGCTGACCCGTCGCCGGCGACGCCGGGGGCAGACGGCGGCCCGCGCCCAGGTGGCGGAGATCGGCTTCGACGCCCTCGGCCTGGCGCTCGCGCCGAGCCGGCGGCACAAGCTCGAGCACGACGAGTTCATGCAGCTCAAGCGCGAGGAGGAGGGCGACGGCGCACCGCCGCGCAGCAGCGTCGACCTCGAGGCCGGCCGAGCCCGGATCGTCGTCCCGCCGCCCCGCTGAGCCGCTGAACCGGCGCCCAGTCGCGCCGGATCCCGCGCGCCCGCGGCCGTCCCCGGATAGCGTGCCGAGCACGGGGCCTTGGGCAGCCGCGGACGCGGCGAGAAGGGATGCGCGACGATGGACGACACGGTTCGCCGGCACAAGTACGAGCTCGGCGAGGACGAGATGCCGACGCCCTGGTACAACATCGTGCCGGACCTGCCGAGCCCGCCGCCGCCGGCGCTGCACCCCGGCACCCTGCAGCCCGCCGGCCCCGAGGACTTCGCGCCGCTGTTCCCGATGGAGCTGATCCTGCAGGAGGTCTCGCAGGAGCGGTACGTCGAGATCCCCGGCGGCGTGCTCGACGTCTACCGCCAGTGGCGGCCCGTCGCCGCTGTTCCGCGCGCACCGCCTCGAGGAGGCGCTCGGCACGCCGGCGCGCATCTACTACAAGTACGAGGGCGTCTCGCCGGCCGGGTCGCACAAGCCGAACACCGCGGTGCCGCAGGCGTACTACAACAAGCAGGCCGGCGTGAAGAAGCTGACCACGGAGACCGGGGCCGGCCAGTGGGGCACGGCGCTGGCCTTCGCGTGCGCGCTCTACGACCTCGAGTGCGAGGTGTGGCAGGTCGGGTCGTCGTACGACAGCAAGCCCTACCGCCGCCTGATGATCGAGGCGTTCGGCGGCAAGGTGCACCGCTCGCCGTCGCGACCTCACCGAGGCGGGCCGCACGGCTCGGCGCGGACCCGGCCAACTACACCGGCTCGCTGGGCATCGCGATCTCCGAGGCCGTCGAGGTCGCGGCGCAGGACCCCGACGGTGCGCTACGCGCTCGGCAGCGTGCTCAACCACGTGCTGCTGCACCAGACGATCATCGGCGAGGAGGCGCTGCTGCAGCTGGCGCAAGGCCGGCGACACCCCGACCCACATCGTCGGCTGCACCGGCGGCGGCTCGAACTTCGCGCGGCCTGTCGTTCCCGTTCCTGCGCGAGAAGCTGGCCGGGAACATGAGCCCGCGCATCATCGCGGCGGAGCCCGCGTCGTGCCCGTCGCTCACGCACGGCGTGTACGCCTACGACTTCGGCGACACGGCAGGCATGACCCCGCTGATGAAGATGCACACGCTCGGGCACGACTTCATCCCGGACCCGATCCACGCCGGCGGCCTGCGCTACCACGGCATGGCGCCGCTGATCTCGCACGTCTACGAGCTCGGGCTGATGGAGGCCGAGGCCGTCCCGCAGACCGAGTGCTTCGCGGCCGCGGTGCAGTTCGCCCGCACCGAGGGCATCGTCCCGGCCCCCGAGCCGACGCACGCGCTGGCGCTCGCGATCCGCGAGGCGCAGAAGGCGAAGGAGACCGGCGAGGAGACCGTCATCCTCACCGCGCTGTGCGGCCACGGTCACTTCGACCTCGCGGCGTACGACGACTACCTCAACGGCCGCATGGTCGACGAGGAGGTCAGCGAGGAGCGGTTCGCCGCCGGGCTCGCGACCATCCCGCCGGTGCCGGTGGGCTGACCCACGACGACCAGAAGGGCCCGGCACGCGAGTGCCGGGCCCTTCTGCGTGGTGGGTCAGGCGGGGCGAGGTAGGACGCGGAGACCAGCCCGGTGTAGATGCCGCCGTCGCGGTAGACCAGCGTGTACGTGACGCGGTACGGGCCCGGGCCCCGTCTCGTACTGGTCGAGCACGACCGGGCCGGCGTCGAACATCGACGTCCCGGTCTCGAGGTCGAACGAGCCGGGCTCGCTGAGGTTGCGCGCCACGACCGTCGCGGAGCGCACCGCGCCCCATCCGGCCGGCGGTGCCTCCAGAACCACGCGCCAGCGCAGCGGGTCGTCGGGCAGCGGCTCGGCGCGCACCGACACCGGGATGTCCGCGACCGCCGGCCACGACGCCACGGAACTCGCCGCCTGCGCCGGTGCGCCCCGGGCGCTGCCGCGCAGCGGGTAGACCCGCACCCGGTAGGGCTGGCCCGCGCGAGGGACGGCGAGCGACACGCTCGTCGCCGACCTGGGCACCGTCCGGCTCACCACGGCCGAGCCGGCGTGCGCCTCGACGACGTAGCCGGTGATCCCGGTCGTGGAGGCGCGCGTCCACGCGACGTCGAGGGCCGCGTGCGCCGCGGCGACGGTCACCGAGGTCGGCCGCGCCGGGTCGGGCGGCGTCACCGTGAGGACGGCTCTCGGCCCCAGCACCCGGACCTCGAGGGTGCGACCGTTCGGGAGTGCGGCGAGGGTCCAGTCGGGCATGCCCGCGCTGCTGGTCGTGCGCGAGACCGGCACGAGCAGGCTGCCCTTGCCGCGTCGGGTCTGCACGACCACCTCGCCACGGAACGGGCGGGTGGCGTAGACGGTGCCCGCGAGCGGGTCGTCGACGCCGGTGCCGGCGAGGTAGGTGAGCCAGAACGTCCGGCCGCCCCACGTCATCGACGCCGCGGTCCAGCCGATCCGGTCGACGCGGGCGCGCAGGGTCACCGTGACGGGGGTGCTGCTGGTCAGCGAGAGGTGCGTGCTCGAGAGGCCGACGCCGAGCGCCCGCAGATGGCGCGGGTTGAGCGTGCCCGCGACCGTCGTCACGTCGAAGCGGTTGATGCGACCGCCGGTCTCCGCGCCGCCCATGACGTCCGTGGCGTCGCCGTACTCGAGCGACCGCCGGCTGTCGACCTTGCGCGGGCAGCGCGCGGAGAAGGCGAAGGTGCACCGGGACAGGTTCGAGTGGCCGAGCCCGAGGATGTGCCCGATCTCGTGGGCCATCGCGGTCGTGGCGGAGCTGCGGGTGAGCAGGACGTGCCGGCCGGACAGCTCGGCCTCACCGACGAACGAGCACCACGTCGGCTGGTAGGCGACCACGATGCTGCGCGGCACCGCGCCCCAGCCGAACCGACGGGCCAGCTGACGGGGTACGTCGATGGCGCACGACGTCGACGGTCGAGCCCAGCCGTGGGTGCGTCCGACGGAGAAGCGGATCAGGCCGCCGGTGTTGCGGTTGTAGAAGGCGTCGACGTTGCGGACGGCGGCCCGCAGGTCGGCCATCCGTGGTGCGGTCGCGGCGCCCGCGAGGGCCCGTGGCGAGCACGAGGTCGACGGTGTACCGCCGCACAGGGACGCGGGTGGCCGGCACGCGCGACGCTGGGTGCGAGCGGTGACGCGAGCGCCACCGCCCCTGCCGCGGGCCGGGCGGCGGACGTCGACGAGCCAGGGGCCGCCTGCACCGTGGTGACCGTGGACGCGACCAGGGCTCCGGTGACAGCAACGACGGCCGCAGCGCGTGCCCCTCTGCCGCGCCGAGCGGCGCGCGGGCGCGGCACCGGACTGCGCAGCACGGCGCACCTCCCAGGAACCGCTCACGCGGCACCCGTGTCCGCGCATGACGACGGTAACGGTCGGTAGCGACGCTGGGCCGACCGGGGGATCCCGTTTGGGCAACGGGACGGCAACGATCGGTCGAACTCGCCTCAGCGCGGGCTGATCGTCACGACCGCGTTCGACCCCACGAGGCGCACCTTCAGCACACGGGAGCCGATCGTGCGCACGGCGCCGTCTGCGAGGCCCGGGCCGGCCGTGAACGACCGGGTCGGCGGCACGAGCAGGCTGCGCCCGCCGACCGACCCGTGCACGACGACCTGGCCCTTCGCGGGCGGGAAGACCCAGCCGACCTGACCCTCGAAGGGGCTGGCTGCGCCGGTGCCGGCGAGATAGCTGAGCCAGAACGTCCGCGTGCCCCACACCAACGAGAGCGCGTTCCAGCCGCTGCGGTCGACCCGCGGGCGCAGGGTGATGCTCACCGGGGCCGTCACAGAAGCCAGGTCGACACGCGTGACCGGCATGGCCGCGCCGAGCCGACGCATGTGCCAGGGGTTCAGCGTCCCGGAGATCGCTCGCACGGCGAACCGGCGCGCCGACCCCTGGGTCTCGCCGCCGCCCATGAGGTCGGTGGCGTCGCCGTACTCCACGGCCCGCCGGGCGTCGACCGCCGCCGTGCACCGCTTGGTGAAGGCGAGCGAGCAGCGCGACAGGCTCGAGTGCCAGAGGCCCAGGTTGTGGCCGAGCTCGTGAGCCATCGCGATGGTGCCGGCACCCCTCGCCAGCAGCGAGAACCGGCCCGGCAGCTGCGCGACGCCCGCGAACCCGCAGCGCTGGGCCTGGTAGCCGAGAACCAGACGGCGCGAGGAGCCGCCCCAGCCGAGCTTGCGCGCGGCGCGCGCGGTGGCCGTCGGCGAGCAGGCGATCGTGGTGCGGGTCCAGCCCTTGGTGCGGCCGACCTTGAACCGGACGAGGCCGCCGGTGGCCCGCGCGAAGTAGGCGTCGGTGGCACGGATGCCGGCGGAGAGCTCGGCGAGGGTGGCACGGTTGCGGGCGCCCGAGGTGGAGCGCAGGAGCACCAGATCCACGGTGTACGTGCGGGTCGCGGCACGCGGCGCGGCGACGGCGGTGCCGACGTTCGCGCTGGCCCCGGCGGCGACCGCACCCGAGGTGCGCGGTGCCGACGCGGACACCGGGGATGCGGGGAGCAGGGTCAGCGCCAGCATCGCGCCGACCGCGGGCAGCAGCACCCGCGTCGTCGTCGTACGCCGCATGCGGAGCTCCCTGGGTCGCGGCGGCCCGGGCGACCGCGCACCTCGAGGGTAAGCGAGCACAGCGCCAGGCCCAACCGGTCGACCGCTGAACGGGTGCCCGGCCGGTGCTCGAGGGTCTAGGCGCTCTTGCCCCGGGCGTTCTTGGCTGCGTCGGTGGACAGCTTCGCCACGACGGCGGCGCGCGTGACCGGGTCGAGGTTGTCGAGCTCGGCCTGGATGTTGTTCGCCGCCTCGTCGGCCAGCGCCTTCTTCTCCTGGAAGGTGGTGACCGCGTAGTAGGCGGCGACACCGATCGCGGCGACGACCAGCGTTCCCGTGAGGACCTTGCTCCATCGGCTCATCGGGTGCTCCTGCTCGTCGGGTCGGACAACACCTCGATCGTAGGCCCGCGCAGGTCGCCGTGCGGACCTGTGGGGTGAGGCCCTACCGTCGCAGGTACGACGGATGCGCCGTCGCGACGGAGACGGGGTGCCCAGTGCGACGACAGATCGGCGACCTGGTGGTGCGGGCGCTGCGCTACCGGATCGAGGGCGAGCCGGCACCGACGTACCCCGCGTGCGTGCTGGTCGCAGCACCTCACACGTCGTGGCTCGACTTCCCCCTCATGCTGGGCATCGCCTGGGCGACGGGCGTGGAGCCCGGCTGGCTGGGCAAGAAGGAGCTCTTCCGGGCGCCGTTCGGCGGCGTGATGCGCCGCCTCGGCGGTGTGGCGGTCGACCGCGAGGACCCGGGCAGCCTGGTGGCCGACATGGTGACCCGGGCTGCGAGCGGGTCACCCTTCGCGTTGGTCATCGCGCCCGAGGGCACGCGCGGCCGCGCGGAGGGATGGAAGTCCGGCTTCTACCGGATCGCGCAGGACGCCGGCGTCCCGATCGTCCTGACCTACCTCGACGGTCCGACGCGCACGGGCGGCTACGGCCCGTCGTTCATGCCGAGCGGCGACCTCGCCGCCGACATGGAGATCGTGCGCGCGTTCTACGCCGACAAGCATGGAGTCGTTCCGGACCGCGCCTCACCGCCGCGACTGCGCGGCGAGGCGGTCGAGAGCGCCTGACGTACGGCTCAACCGAGCTGACGGATCCGGTCGGCCAGCGACTGCATGACCGAGAACGCGAACGTCGGCGTCTCGTGCACCAGGAACAGGAACGTCCGCTTGTCGATGACCACGATCGTGGTGGGCTCGGCGGCGACCGCGGTGAGGCTGCGCGGCGACTGGTCGATGATCGACAGCTCGCCGAACGTGCCGTCCGGCCCGATGGTCGTCACCACCGTGTCGCCGTGACGCAGCTCGATGGAGCCCTCGACGACTCCGAACATCTCCGAACCGGCGTCGCCCTCGGAGAACACGACATCCCCCGCGGCCAGCTCCCGCTTCTCCTTCGCGTTGACGAACACGCCCCTGACCGACACGCCAGCTCCTCACGCCACACCGGAAGACTCGACCGCGCATCAGGGCACGGCCCGCTCATCCTGCGGGGGGTCGCTGAACGCCGGGTGAACGCCAGGAGGCCGATCGGCAGAGGGCGTCAGAGCACGGACTGCCCGATGGGGCCGGGGTTGTGGGCCACCTCCCACCGGAAGCCGTCAGGATCCGCGAAGTAGCCGGAGTACCCGCCCCAGTCCCGCGCCACGGGATCGCCGACGAGTGCGGCTCCGGCCTCGCGGGCCGTGGCCAGCACGGCATCCACGGCCTCCGGGGAGCCGACGTTGTGCGCGAGGGTGAACGGCAGTGTCCCGTCGCCCCGGTCGATCGGCCCCAGCTCTGCGACCGCCGAGTCCTCCTGCCACAGGGAGAGCACGACCGTGTCGGCCACCCGGATCATGAGGACCTCCCCCCGCACGTCCAGCTCTGCGGACCACCCCAGCCCGCCGAGGTAGAACTCGCGACTCGCAGCGAGGTCTCGGACGACCAGGGTCACGAAGCTGAGGCGAGCATCCATGCCTCGACACTAGGCCGCGCTGCCGCCCGGAGCGTGGCCCGCGATCCAGGCGCGCGATGTATCAGCAGCCCGCCCCTCACCTCATCACGGTGAGCGCGCTTGGGTGCTCGAGCCGAAACTCCGGAGGGCCGTGCGATGAGCACCAGCACCGCGCAGCACGTCGTCGCGCTGCTGCTCCCGGTGCTCGACGACGTGGGCGTCGAGGGGTGGATGAACCGCCCGCGTCACCAGTTCGACGACCAGACCCCTCGCCAGCTGCTGGCGCAGGGCAGGGACGTCGACGTCCTCAGGCTCGCCCTGGCCCTGCGGCGCGATGCATGACCTCGAGGCCCGCGAGCTCACAGCACGACGTCGCTCGTCGACCGATCGTGACTCACTCGTCGGATGCCCACCCGGGGCACGCCCTCGACTCGATCGCCAGGTACGGCTAGACGTTGAAGCGGAACTCCACGACGTCGCCGTCGGACATGACGTAGTCCTTGCCCTCCATGCGCGCCTTGCCCTTGGCGCGGGCCTCGGCGACGGAGCCGGTGGCGACGAGGTCGTCGAAGGAGATGACCTCGGCCTTGATGAAGCCCTTCTGGAAGTCGGTGTGGATCACGCCCGCCGCCTCGGGCGCGGTGGCGCCCTTGGGGATGGTCCACGCGCGCGACTCCTTGGGGCCGGCGGTGAGGTAGGTCTGCAGCCCGAGGGTGTCGAACGCGACGCGCGCGAGGTGCGAGAGGCCGGACTCCTCGAGACCGATCGACTGCAGGAGCTCGAGCGCCTCGTCGTCGTCGAGCTCGGTGAGGTCGGCCTCGGTCTTCGCGTCGAGGAAGACGGCCTCGGCCGGAGCGACGAGCGCGCGGAGCTCGGTGAGCAGGTCGGCGTTGCCCAGCTCGTCGACGTCGACGTTGAAGACGTAGAGGAACGGCTTCGCGGTGAGCAGGAACAGCTCGCGCAGGTGCTCGGTCTCCATGCCGGAGGCGAAGATCGTGGTGCCGCCCGAGAGCACGTCGTACGCCTTCTTGGCGGCGGCGAGGTTCTCGACGCGGTCCTTGTTGAGCCGCGCCTCCTTCTCCAGCCGCGGCAGCGCCTTCTCGACCGTCTGCAGGTCGGCGAGGATCAGCTCGGTGTTGATGATCTCGATGTCGTCCTTGGGGTCGACCTTGCCCTCGACGTGCACGACGTCGGGGTCGGTGAAGACCCGGATCACCTGGCAGATCGCGTCGCTCTCGCGGATGTTGGCGAGGAACTTGTTGCCCAGCCCCGCGCCCTCGCTCGCACCCTTGACGATGCCGGCGATGTCGACGAACGACACGGTCGCCGGCAGCTGGCGCTCGGAGCCGAAGATCCCGGCGAGCACCGCCAGCCGCGGGTCGGGTACGCCGACCACTCCGACGTTCGGCTCGATCGTCGCGAACGGGTAGTTCGCCGCGAGCACGTCGTTCTTGGTCAGGGCGTTGAACAGCGTCGACTTGCCCACGTTGGGGAGACCGACGATTCCGATGGTGAGAGCCACAGGGCAGGAGTCTAGGCGCCCGCGGGCCATGCTCCTGACGCGCGAGGCCCGCGCCCCCGAAGGGCGCGGGCCTCGCGTGCGACCGGACTCACATGCCGGACATCGAGCTGTGGTCGAGGAGCGGCTGTCCCCAGGCGTCCTGCTGGGCGACCGACGGCGGCTTGCCGTCCTCGGTGACGGCGACGGTCGCCATCATGCCCGCGTCCTCGTGGGCCAGGATGTGGCAGTGGAAGACGTACTTCCCGACGTAGTCGAGGAAGCGCATCCGGATCACGACCTCGCCGCCGATCGGCAGCTTCACGGTGTCCTGCAGCGAGAGCGCGTCGTTCGACTTCCCGTTGATCGACATGATCTGGAAGTCGTTGACGTGGATGTGGAACGGATGCTCCTCCTGCGTCGTGTTCTTGATCGTCCATTCCTCGGTGGTGCCCAGCTTCACCGTGACGTCCGGGGCGCCGTCGGTGAACGCCTTGCCGTTGATGAAGAACGTGCCGGCCTTGTTGTCCTCGCTGAACACCATGGTGCGGCGCGCCGCCACGGTGTCCGCCTGCATCGTCGGGGCCTGGTCGTTGGGCAGCTCGCCCATCGTGGTCGGCATCGCGACAGGTGCGACCGTCTCGCCGGCCACCTTGAACGTGGCGAGCACGCGCTCGGGGTAGTCGTCGCCCGTCTTGCCGGTGGTGTACGCCAGGGTGCTCAGCTTGTAGCTGCCCGCGTCCTCCCACCGGACCAGGACGTCGAAGCGCTTGGCCGGCGGGAGCAGCAGCTCCTCGTGGCCCTCGACCTTCGTGACGAGGTTGGCGTCCTCGGCGACGACGTGGAACTTGGCGCCGTCGAGCTTGATCTTGTACCAGATGTCGGCGCTGAAGTTTCCGAGCCGCAGCAGCTGGGTGCAGCCCGGCTGCGCGCTGATGACGGGGTTCACCTGGGCGTTGACCAGGCGCGTGGTGGGCGCGTTCGAGTCGATGTTCTGCGACACGATCGCGTTCCCCTTGAGCTGCACGTCCTTGAGAGCGATCAGGTGGTCGGGGATGCTCTGGAGGTCCTGGGGCAGCCTCTCGGTGAGCCCGGAGATGACGATCGCGCCGGACAGGCCGCCGAACACCTGCTCCTCGGTCAGCCCGTGCAGGTGCGCGTGGTACCAGTACGTGCCCGGTGCCACCTTCTCGGGGATCTTGATCTCGACCTTGTTGTCCGTGCCGCCCGGCATCACCCGGAGCACGTTGTCCGACGTCGTGATCGGCGACGTGTGCAGGCCGTGCGTGTGGAAGTTCGTGTCCTCGGTGAGCGAGTTGGTCAGCGTGAACTCGATCGTGTCACCCGGGTCGACGAGCATCGTCGGTCCCATGAACTGGCCCTGGTAGGTGAGACCGCTGATCTGACGGCCCGCCACCGTGTACGACGCGGTCGCGGTGTCGAGGGTCGTGGCGAGCTTCCCGCCGGCGCTCTTGATCTCGGGCACCTCGACGAACGGCAGGCCCTGCACGGTGGGGAACGAGGTCTCGACGGCGGGACCGCCGTCGGCCGTCGTCGTCGACGCGGCGAGCGACGCGACCGGCGCGGGCAGGTCCGTCGGCACCGTCGGGTTCGCGCAGGCTGCGGGGGTCGGAGTCGGGTCCGGCGACGAGCTGGACGTGCAGCCTGAGGTTGCGGCGATGAGGGCGAGCCCCGAGCCGAGTACGAGGATCGAGCGGAGAGCGCGCATGTGACCGTCCCGTCGGCAGGAGTACGACGGATCGGACGGTAGGGACACCGAGCGCAGGTGTCGCGCCGACGAGAGCCTGCGCGCCCGGTCGTGACGCACTCGTCACCGCCCACGCCGTGGACGCGGGGCAGGGTCTGCAGCCCCCACCCCGTCGCTCACGCGAGCCGCGCGATCGCGTACGCGGCCATGGCGTCGCGCAGGTACTCGGCCATGCGCGGGTGCTCCGCGTCGTACCGGGCCCGGAAGTCCGGGCTGTCGACGTAGAGCTCGCCGAGGCCGGCGTACTGCTCGGCGTCCGGCGTCCAGAACCGGTCGACGATCGCGTAGTGGTCGGCCATCACGTCGAGCACGCGCTCGTCGTCCGGCGCCACGTCCGCGTCGATGAGCGGGATCAGCCGCGCACCGATGGCGGCGTACTGCGCGTCGACCGTCGCGACGTCGGCCGGATCCATCCGGCCGATGCGCCGCCAGGACTCGTCGATCTGCTCCTGGGCGCCCGCGCCGTAGCGCTCGACGATCTCGGCCTCGTACGCCCTCTGCTTCTCGGCGTCGAAGCCGTCGAACATCTCGTGGGGTTCCATCGTGGTCTCACCTCCTTCCTTCTCCTGCGATCGTGCGCGCGACCGTGTCGGCCAGGCGCGCCAGCCGGTCGCGCTCGGCCAGCAGGGCGCGATGGTGCTCGCGCAGCACCGCCACGCGGTCGTGCGTGCCGTCGAGCACGCGGCCCACGGCGTCGAGCGGCAGGCCCAGCTCGCGCAGCACGAGCACCTCCTGGAGGCGCTCGAGCTGCTCGCGCTCGTAGTAGCGGTAGCCGTTGGTCCCGACGTACGCCGGCCGCACGAGCCCGAGGTCGTCGTAGTGCCGCAGCGTGCGGGAGGAGACCCCCGCGTGCCGCGCCACCTCGACGATCGACCAGCTCATGCCACGACGGTAGAGGTTGACGCTGCGTCAAGGTCAACAGCGCTGTCGGAGGTGCCGGGGAGAGTCGTGATCATGAACGATCTCCTTCCCCTGGTCGTCGCGCCTCGTCCTCGGCGCCGCGCTCGGCGCCGCCACCGTCGTCCTCCTGCGCCGCGCGACGGCCCGAGCCCTCCACGCTGGCGGCCGAGCGGGCCGCCGTCGCGGCCCTCGTCGCGCCCGTGCAGCAGACCCTCGACCGGCGTCTCGCTCGACCTGCGCGCCGCCGAGACCGAGCGGGCCCGCGCCCACGCCGACCTCGCGGCCCAGATCCGCGCGGCCACCACCGGCACGGAGTCGCTGCGCACCGAGACCGGTCGGCTCGCCTCGGCTCTGCGCCGCACCGACGTGCGCGGGCAGTGGGGCGAGATGCAGCTGCGCCGGATCGTGGAGTCGTCCGGCCTCGTGCGCCACGTGCACTTCGAGGAGCAGTCGAGCACCCGCGCCGAGGGCGACGACCTGCTGCGCGCCGACCTCGTCGTGCACCTCGCCGACGACCGGCACGTCGTCGTCGACGCCAAGGTGCCGATGGCGGCGTACCTCGAGGCGATCGAGGCGCCCGACGACGAGACCGCGCGGAGGTTCCTCGCCAAGCACGCCGCCGACGTCGTCGCGCACGTCGACCAGCTGGGCTCCAAGGAGTACTGGCGCCGCTACGACTCCCTCGAGCTCGTCGTGCTGTTCCTGCCCAACGAGGCGCTGCTCAGCTCGGCGCTCGAGGTGCGTCCCGACCTGCTGCAGCACGCATTCGACCGCGACGTCGTGCTGGCCACCCCGACCACGTTGCTCGCGATCCTGCGCGCCGTGGCGCACACGTGGCGGCAGGAGGCGGCGGCGCGCAACGTCGCCGAGGTGCACGCGCTCGCGCGCGAGCTGCACGGGCGCATCGGCGTGCTCGGCACGCACCTGGCGCGCGCTCGCGTCCTCGCTCGACGCGGCGGTCGGCGCCTACAACTCCGCGGTGGGCTCGCTCGAGTCCCGGGTGCTCGTGTCCGCGCGGCGGCTGGCCGACCTCGGGGTGGTCGGCGAGGGCGACGACCACGACGCCGGACTGCCCGAGCCGCGGCTGCTCACCACGACCACCCGCCCCCTCGGGGCCCCGGAGCTGGTGCTCCTGACCGACTCCGGACCGTCCTCCCGCGTGCCGACTGCCGACGAGGGCGCCGGCGTCACGTACGGTTGACCCCCGTGAGCAGTGATCAGGCCCCCGGGGCGCCGTCCTTCGGCGACCTGTTCGACGACCCGGACGCCCCCGTGGCACCGGTCGTGACGCCGGCCCCTGCTGACGCTCCCGCCGAGAGCGCGGTCGAGGCGGCGGCGCCGGAGGCGCCCGCACCTGCCGCCGAGGACACGCCCGACCCCGAGCCGGCAGCCGACGTCGCGTTCTCCTCGCCGTACACCGAGGGCGCCACCGACCTCGACCTCGCGGCCGACGAGCCGCTGCCCGAGGAGCCCCCGGCCCCGTCGTACGTCGCCCCCGCAGCTGCGGCGGCCGCGGCCTCGGCTCCGTGGGACGGCACCGTCGACCCCGCTGCCTCGTCGTCCCCCGCGTCCCCCGTGAACACCGGGCGCCTCTACCGCTCGGCCGGCGCCGAAGGCCCGGCCACGCTCGACGCGATCCCGGCCATCGACCCGTCGTACGTGCCGCGCGCCGCCGCGGTCGCCGACCCCGTCCCCTCGAGCACCGTCACGCCGCCGGCAGTCCAGGGCGGCGGGCGCGGGCTCACCTACTCGGGCGTCGCGGTCGTCGTCATCGCGGTCACGGTGCTCGTCGCGTTCGCCGACGCGCTCATCAACGACAAGCTCGGCATCATCACGGGCGTCGCGCTCGCCGTGTCGTCGATCTACGCCGCCGTCACCGTGCGCCGCGCCGACATCTGGGCCGCGGTCGATCATGCCGCCCATCGCGTTCCTGGTCGCGGCGCTCACCGCCGGCCAGCTCACGCTCGACTCGTCCGGCTCGCTGCTCATCCGCGAGGCGTACATGCTCTTCCGCACCCTGGCGGTCAACGCGCCGTGGATCCTGGGCACCACCGTGGTGTGCCTGGTGATCGTGCTCGTCCGCCGCGCGCGCTCCTGAGCCCCTCGGCTCAGGCCTTGCCCGCGGCCTTCAGGTCGCGGCGCAGCTCCGGCGGCAGCGCGAAGATGCAGGTGCTCCTCCGCGGACGAGATCTCCTCGACGTCGCCCCAGCCGCGCTCGGCGAGCCAGGTCAGCACGCCGCGCACGAGGATCTCGGGCACCGAGGCGCCGCTGGTGAGCCCGACGGTCGACGCGCCGGCGAACCAGGCCTCGTCGAGCTCGTCGGCGGTGTCGACGCGGTAGGCCGCACCGGCGCCGGCCTCGAGGCCGACCTCGACCAGCCGCACGGAGTTCGACGAGTTGCCGCTGCCCACCACGACGAGGACGTCGCAACGCTCGGCGATGTCCTTCACGGCGAGCTGGCGGTTCTGGGTGGCGTAGCAGATGTCGTCGCTGGGCGGGTCGACGAGCAGCGGGAGCCGCAGCTTGAGCCGCTCGACGGTCTCGACCGTCTCGTCGACCGAGAGCGTCGTCTGCGAGAGCCAGACCACCTTCTCGTCGGCGCCGATCTCGACCTCGTCCGCGTGCGACGGGCCGTCGACGAGCGTGATGGCCTCGGGCGCCTCGCCCGTGGTGCCGACGACCTCCTCGTGGCCCTCGTGGCCGATGAGCAGGATCTTGTAGCCCTCGTCGGCGAACCGGCGGGCCTCGTGGTGCACCTTGGTCACCAGCGGGCAGGTGGCGTCGATGGTGCGCAGGTTGCGCGCCGCGGCCTCGTCGTGGACCGACGGGGCGACACCGTGGGCGCTGAAGACGACGAGCGAGCCCTCGGGCACCTCCTCGGTCTCCTCGACGAAGATCGCGCCGCGGCGCTCGAGCGTCTCCACGACGTGCTTGTTGTGGACGATCTCCTTGCGCACGTAGACCGGGGCGCCGTAGAGCTCGAGCGCCTTCTCCACCGTGACCACCGCACGGTCGACGCCGGCGCAGTAGCCGCGAGGAGCGGCGAGCAGCACCTTCTTGGTCGTCACGGAGTCGGTCGTCTCTGCAGCAGTCACCGCTCCATCGTAGGCGCGCCACGCGGGGTCGGCCTCCCGCCGTCGCCGCGGGGAGCGGTCGGCACGCTCCCCTAGGCTCCGCGTGTGGCCCTCGACACCTCTCCGGAGCATCCCGCACCGGTCCGCACGATCGCGCTCGCGGTCGAGGGGTACGTCGCCCGCCTCGGCGCGGTGTGGGTGGAGGGTCAGGTCGCGCAGCTCAACCGGCGCCCGGGATCCCCGACCGTCTACCTGACCCTGCGCGACACCGAGGCCTCGATGTCGGTGTCGGTGTCGTGCTCGACGCTCGTCCTCGACCGCTGCGTGCCGCCGCTCACGGAGGGCCAGCGCGTGGTCGTCCACGCCAAGGCCGAGTTCTGGACGGCTCGCGGATCGCTCAGCTTCCGCGCCGACGAGATCCGCCCGGTCGGGCTCGGCGAGCTGCTCGCCCAGCTCGAGGCGCGCAAGAACCTCCTCGCCGCGGAGGGCCTGTTCGACCCGGCCCGCAAGCGCCGCCTGCCCTTCCTCCCCCGCCGCGTCGGCCTGGTGTGCGGGCGCGCGAGCGACGCCGAGCGCGACGTCGTCGAGAACGCGCGCCGGCGGTGGCCGGGGGTCGTGTTCGAGACGCGCGAGGTCGCGGTGCAGGGCGTCAAGGCCGTCGCCGAGGTGATCGCGGCGGTGCGCGAGCTCGATGCGCTCGACGAGGTCGACGTCATCGTGGTCGACGCGCGGCGGCGGCTCGGTCGAGGACCTGCTGCCGTTCTCCGACGAGGGCCTCGTCCGCGCGGTCGCCGCCTGCCGCACGCCGGTCGTCTCGGCGATCGGCCACGAGAAGGACGCGCCGATCCTCGACCTCGTCGCCGACGTCCGCGCCTCGACCCCCACCGACGCCGCGCGACGGGTCGTCCCCGACATGGTCGAGGAGATGCGCGCGGTCACCGACCTGCGCGCCCGTGCCGCGCGCGCGGTCCGCACCCGGATCGACCGCGACGTCGCCTGGCTCGACGGCGTACGCCATCGCCCGGTGCTCGCGGATCCCGGCGTGCTCGTCGACGCACGGCGCGACCAGGTCGGCGCGCTGGTCGAGCGGTCGCGCCGCGCGCTCGACCAGCGGCTGGTGCGGGCCGTCGACGACGTCGAGCACGTGCGGCTGCGGGTGCGCGCGCTGTCGCCGGCGATGACCCTCGAGCGCGGGTACGCCGTCGTGCAGACCTCCGACGGCGCTGTCGTGCGCGCGGCCGACGACGTGCCGCTCGGGCGCAGCGCTGCGCATCCGCGTCGCCGACGGCGAGCTGCCCGCCCACCGCGACTGATCCGCCACGTCATCGCCTCGCCGAACCCGGAGGCGTGCTCCGACTCGCACGGTGCTCAGCCGAGCGGGAATCGGTCGACCACCTGCCAGGACCCGGGTGCGGCGTGCCCGCGCATGCGAGTGACCTCGCGGACGTCGGCGCGCACAGGCAGCGCCCCGGCCACCTCGGCCTCCGCCGCTCTCAGGTCGGTGAGTGCGGCACCGCGCACCCGGTCGCCGATCGTGAGGTGCGGCACGAGGTCTGCGCGAGCGATGCGCCCGCCGTACGGCGAGACCTCGGGCAGCGCCGAGCAGACTGCCCGGGTCAGGGCACTGAACGGCCGGTCGGGCACGGGGGCCAGCCACAGCACGTCGTCACCGAACCAGCGAGTCTCGGCGAACTCGCACGAGAACCGGTCGACCGTGCGGATGGCCGCAGCGACGCGGTTGAGCTCCGCGACCGTGAGCTCCGCCGGAATCGGGTAGAGGACGGTCACGTGCGCCGGCACTCCCCTGCGCGCGGACGGGTCGAGCTCACGCCGGTGTTTCGCCACCACCGCGTCCGCCTCGGGCACGAGGACGAGCAGCGCCGACTCCACCGCGGGTTCGTCGACGGGCTGGGGCACCGCCCTAGGCTGCACCCATGGCCGACTCACCCGCGACCCCCATCTTCGAGCAGGCGCGCGACGAGCTCGCCGACGTCGTACGCCGCCTCGAGGCGGGGGGCACGACCCTGGAGGAGTCGCTCGCGCTGTGGGAGCGCGGCGAGGAGCTCGCGACGATCTGCCAGCGCTGGCTCGACGACGCGCGCACCCGCCTGGACGCCGCGCGCGGCACAGCCGGCTCGGCGGAGTAGGGCTCAGCCCGCGCGCAGGCTCGCCGCGAAGGTCTCGATCTCCGGCCAGTCGGCCTGGCCCGTGACGAGGTAGGTCACTCCGTCGTCGACGCGGACGAGAGCACGCTTCGTGCCGTCCTCGGTCTCGAGCCGGGTCCACATCAGCCCGCCGATCGTGGCCGACCCGGTCTCCTCCGCCTTGTCCGTGCGGTCGCGGACGAACGCGGTCTCCTTGGTCTGCGACTGCGAGAGCCCGACGTACTTCACCGAGGGCGAGAGGTAGCCGGTCTGCACGACGCCCTCGCCGTCGCCCGCGACCTCGAGCCGCGCGCTCGTGGCGCGCCACGTGCTCGGCAGCCCGACCGGCGCGAGCACCGGCCAGTCGAGCTCCTGGCGCGCCGCGGAGACGACCGGCGCCGGATCGACCACGCGCACCGGGTCGGGAGTGCTGCGGCCCCACGGCTGGAAGATCACGAGCACCACGCCGGCCACGACGGCCATCGACAGCACCATGTCGCGCACGGTCTGGCGCAGCCGCTTGCGCTCGCGCTCGGCGCGCTGCTCGGCGAGCGCCTGCATCTCGGCAGGGTCCGGCGCGGCCGGCTGCGGAGTCGCCTCGACCGCCTCGACCGGCTCGACGTCGACCGCAGGGGTCGGCTCGGCGGCGCGGTCGTCGGTCACCCGACCATTGTGGGCGACGTCCGCGCCGACCTCGACCCGGACCCCGGCGTACGCCGGTCAGCGGCGCAGCGGAGGCGCCTCGACCACGAGGTCGTGGGCGGCGAGGGTCGCCACCGCGAGCGAGCCCGGGGCCAGGCCCAGCTCGTCGCAGCGCTCGCGGGTCATGACGCTCACCAGACGGAACGGCCCGGCCTGGATCTCGACCTGCGCGACGAGGCCGTCGACCTCGACGCGGGTCACGAGGCCGGCCATCCGGTTGGCCGCCGAGGTGACGGCCGCGCCCGGGATCTCCGGCGCGACCGCGTTGGCGACCGCGAACTCGGCGAGGTCGCGCCCCTGCACCGACCAGCGCCCGGCGGAGTCGCGGACGGCCGGCAGGCGGTCGGCGTCGATCCAGCGCCTCACGGTGTCGTCGCTGACGCCGAGGAGCGCCGCCGCCTCGGTCACGCGGAAGTGCGTCATGCGCCGGACCGTACCGCCCGCACGGCTGTCGGGGGGCGGTGTGGCGTCGCTCTCGTCGTCGCCTCCGGGCCCTCCTCGGGCAGCCCGGCTCGTTACAGTGCGGACACACCCTCGATCTCGGGAGCGCGCATGACGACGACGTCCGGTCCGACCATCCCCGAGACCCCCGACCGCAACCTGGCGCTCGAGCTCGTGCGCGTCACCGAGGCGGCCGCCATGGCCGCCGCCCGCTGGGTCGGTCGCGGCGACAAGAACGGCGCCGACGGTGCCGCGGTCAACGCGATGCGGGCCCTGGTCTCGTCGGTCTCGATGCACGGCGTGGTCGTGATCGGCGAGGGCGAGAAGGACGACGCCCCCATGCTCTACAACGGCGAGGAGGTCGGCGACGGCTCCGGCCCCGAGGTCGACGTCGCCGTCGACCCGATCGACGGAACGACGCTGTGCGCCAAGGGCATGCCCAACGCCATCGCCGTCCTCGCGGTCTCCGAGCGCGGCACGATGTACGACCCGTCGGCGGTCTTCTACATGGAGAAGCTCGTCACCGGCCCCGCCGCAGCCGACGTCGTCGACATCGAGGCCCCGATCGCCGACAACCTCGCCAAGATCGCGAAGGCGAAGTCCGAGCGCATCGAGGACCTGACCGTCGTCATCCTCGACCGGCCCCGCCACCAGAGCATGGTCAACGACATCCGTGCCGCCGGCGCGCGCATCAAGTTCATCAGCGACGGCGACGTCGCCGGCGCGATCATGGCCGCGCGCGAGGGCACCGGCGTCGACCTGCTCGTGGGCATCGGCGGTACGCCGGAAGGCGTCATCACCGCGTGCGCCATCAAGTGCCTCGGCGGCGTCATCCAGGGCAAGCTCTGGCCGAAGGACGACGAGGAGCGCGCCCGCGCCATCGACGCCGGCCACGACCTCTCGCGCGTCCTCACGACCGACGACCTCGTCACCGGCGACAACGTCTTCTTCGTCGGCACCGGCATCACCGACGGCGAGCTGCTCGAGGGCGTGCGCTTCCACGGCGGCACGACCACGACCCACTCCATCGTCATGCGCAGCAAGAGCGGCACGATCCGCGAGGTCAAGAGCGAGCACGCCCTCAGCAAGCTGAGCACCTACGCATCAGTCGACTTCGGTTAGGAGCATCGGCCGCTCCACAGCTCGTCGCGTCGTTCGCTCGCTCCTCGCGTCGCGGCCGCCTCCGCGTCGCGGCCCTGGCGGCGCGAGTGCCCGAGGCGGCGTGATGGACCACGCGTCATACGACGCTGGGATGCGCCGCCTCGGGCTCGCGGCGGACGCCAGCTCGTCGCTGCGCCGGGGCGCACGCGTCAGGCGCCCTGGAGCGGCGGAACACAGCTCGAAGCGGAGGCTTCGGCCGTACTGCCCACGCGCCCGGCCGGCTCGAGCGCTACACGCGCACGGGCGCGCGCCGCACCAAGCACGGCGCAGCTCGACTCAACTCAGCTCGGGGGGCTGGTTTCCGCGGTTGAGCTTGCCGGGCTTGGGGCGGTTCGGGCGCTTCAGGTCGACGCCGCCCATGATCGCGAGACCGGTGACGCGGATGACGGGCGCGCCGGGGGCCGCCTCGCCGGCGGGAGTCGAGCTGCCGCCCATGATGCCGATCGTCTCGTTGCGCACGATCACGCCGTCCGGGACGGTCACCTCGATGCCGCCCATGAGGGCGAACACGCGGAACTCGGTCACCTGCGAGGTCAGGATCGCATCGGTGAGGTCGAGCTCGATCCCGCCCATGACGGCCACGCTGACGAGCTCCGGCGGCACGACCCACGCGCCCTTGCGCTCGACTCCGCTCATGAACGCGACGGCGTAGCGCTGGCCCTCCTCGGCTCGCCTCGGGTCGAGCACGACCACGCCTTCGGACGCCGGCACGCCGGGCAGCGGTGGCGTCACGGCGACGACCTGTCCGACGCCGGGCACGGCCAGCGCTCCCGGCGGCACAGGGAGGTCCTCGAGCAGCGGCACGAGGTCGCCGTACGTCGTGGCCTGGTAGACCAGCCCGAGCCGCTCCTCGTGCTCGACCGGGGAGAGCCGGCCCTCGACGTACGCGTCGCGCAGGAGGCCCGCGACGCGCTCGCGGTCGGCGTCGGACGCCCGCAGCCGCAGAGCGTCGCCGACCGGGTCCGGGGTGCTCATGGCCCCGAGGTTATCCCGTCGACGGGGTCGTTACGGTGGCCCGGTGACGACCCCCACCCCCGCCTCGGCCAGTACCCGACTGGACCGCCCCGCCCTGCTGCTGCAGGGGGTGGTCAAGACGTTCGGCGAGACGCGCGCCGTCGACGGGCTCGACCTCGACGTCCCCGCGGGCACGTGCCTCGGGCTGCTCGGCCCCAACGGAGCCGGCAAGTCGACGACCATGCGCATGCTCACCGGCCAGGCCATCCCGGACGCCGGGACCATCCAGGTGCTGGGGTACGACGTCCCCCGCGAGAGCAAGCAGGCACGCGCCCGGATGGGCGTCGTGCCGCAGCGCGAGAACCTCGACGAGGAGCTCACCTGCCGCCAGAACCTCACGGTGTGGGCGACCCTGCTGCGCGTGCCGCGGCGCAGCCGCGACGCCGCGGTGGCCTCCGCGCTCGAGGCCGCGCAGCTCGTCGACCGGGCCGACTCGAAGGTCTCCACGCTGTCCGGCGGGATGCGCCGCCGGCTGCTGATCGCGCGGGCGCTCGTGCACGAGCCGGCTCTGGTGCTGCTCGACGAGCCGACCGTCGGTCTCGACCCGCAGGTGCGCGGCGACATCTGGACCCTCATCGACCGGCTTCGCTCGCAGGGCGTCACGGTGCTGATGTCGACGCACTACATCGAGGAGGCCGAGCGCCTCTGCGACGACGTCGCCGTGGTGTCGCACGGCAAGGTCATCGCCCGCGGCACCCCCGCCACGCTCGTCGCCGAGCACGCCGGCCTTGAGGCGCTCGAGGTCTACGGGCCGCCACCGCGCCTGGAACGAGTCGAGGCGCTGGCACAGGAGCACGGCTTCGTCACGCGGCGTACCGGCCCTGCCGTGTCGGTCCTGCGGGCGGAGGCGCTGCCCTCGGAGCTGCTCGACGAGCTGGGTGACGGAGTACGCCGACCTGCGAACCTCGAGGACGTCTTCGTCCTCCTCACCGGAGAGAAGCTGGAGGGCTGATGGCCACCGTCGAGCGCAACCCCGAGCGGCTGCGGGCCGTGGAGACCACGGCCTTCGCCGGAGTGTTCACCCGCGAGACCACGCTGTTCCGACGGGTGTGGCCCTCGACCACGTTCGCCAGCATCGTCGAGCCCACGATCAACCTGATCGCGTTCGGCTTCGGCTTCGGCGCGCTGGTGACCACGGTGCAGGGCATCCCCTACGTGCAGTTCGTCGGCACCGGCGTCGTCGCCGCGGCGGTGCTGTTCTCCTCGGTGTTCGCGGGGATGTTCGACACCTATGTGAAGCGCTTCTACAACAAGACCTACGACGGGATCCTCGCCACTCCGGTGGACGTCCCCGAGCTGTTCATCGCTGAGGCGACGTGGATCGCGGTGAAGTCGGGCGTCTACGGCTGCGCGCCGCTGCTCGTGGCCATCCTCTTCGGGCTCCCGCCGTCGTGGGGCATGCTCGCCATCCCGTTCATCGGCTTCCTCACCGGGCTGGGCTTCGCGTTCATGGGCCAGTGGTTCTCCGGCATCGTGCCGAGCATCGACTCGTTCAACTACGTCCAGAGCGCGCTCATCACCCCGCTGCTCCTGCTCTCCGGGGTCTTCTTCCCGGTGAGCGGCTTCCCCGAGTGGGTGCAGAAGCTCGCCGAGATCAACCCGCTCTACCACTGCGTGAACCTCATCCGCGACGCCGTGTTCGGCTGGCAGCCGGTCGAGGACCTCATCAGCGTCGCAGTGCTCTGCGTGTTCGCCGCGATCATGGCTCTGCTCGCGATCCGGGTCCTGCGCCGCAAGCTCATCGACTGACGTGACCGCTCACGAGCAGGTCGTACCGCCGCAGGTCCTCGCCGCGTTCGGCGTCGCGGCCGAGGACGTCGTGCATCTCGACGGCGGTCAGGGCTCCAGCGTCCGTGCCGGCGCGCTGGTCCTCAAGCCGTACGCCGACGACCGCGAGGTGACGTGGTTCGCCGGTCTCGCCTCCCGCGTCCTCCCCGACGGGTTCTGCCTGCCCGCGCCGGTCGCAGCCCTCGACGGGCGCTGGACGGTCGACGGCTGGGCCGCGGTCGAGCACGTCCCCGGGGTCGCCGACCCCGAGGGCCGCTGGCAGCAGGTCGTCGAGGCCGGCCGGGCATTCCACGCCGCCGTGTCCGGGGAGGCCGAGCCCGGCCACCTGGCGGCGCGCTCGCATCGCTGGGCGATCGCCGACCGCGTCGCCTGGGGCGAGCAGGACGTCCTTGTCGGGACACTCTCGCGACCGCTGCTCGACCGGCTCGAGCGCCTTCGCGGACCGGTCGACCTGCCGAGCCAGCTCGTGCACGGCGACCTGTCGGGCAACGTCCTGCTCGACGACGGGGCGACGCCGGCGATCATCGACGTGTCGCCGTACTGGCGCCCGGCGGCGTACGCCGACGCGGTGGTGGTCGTCGACGCGCTGCTGTGGTGGGAGGCACCCGCGTCGCTGGTCGACGAGATCGCCCCGCGCGACCTCGACGACCGCGACTGGCAGCAGCTCCTCGTCCGAGCAACCGTCTTCCGCCTCGTCTCGCTCGACGAGGTGGGCCGGGGCGCCGATCCGGACGTCGCGGCCCAGCTGCCGTCGTACGGCGCGCGTCCTGGACATCCTGGAGCGCCGCGCAGGACGACAGCGCGTTCCGACCGCCGGGTGAGGTCGCGGAGGAAGGGCTTCCCCGACCCGCTCGCTCAGTTGGCCAGGAGCTGCAGGTCGTCGATGTCGACGTACTTGGCCTCGGTGCTGTTGCTGCTGCGCACCAGGGACAGATACGCCTGACCCGGGCTGACCACCGTGCTGTCGGTGACCGTCGCCCGCCACGTCGCGGGCTCCGCAGCGCCGTCGAGCCAGGTGCGGTACTGGATGGTCGTGCCCTTCACCCGCAGACGCACCCACTGCTTGGCCGTGCCGACCTGCTGGACGCCGGTCGTCGTGGCCAGGTTGGTCACGGCACCGTTGACGCTGCGCTTGATCGTCACGTTGGCGCTGTCGGAGCTGAACTCCAGGCCGTACCCGTTGGCCGGGCGGTAGACGTTGGCCCAGCCGCCCGATCCTCGGGCGAACACGCTGAAGTACGCGCGACGGTTGCCGCTGTTCCATCGGTAGGACAGCACGAGATCCGTGTCGGCAGCAGCCGCCGGTGCCGAGAGCTGGGCACGTGCGAACGCGCCACCGGTGTTCGCGATGGCGAGCCTGCCGACGTCGGCGTTGATGGTGGCAGAGCCGCTCGCGGCTGTCGTCGTCCACGCCGCTGCCCAGGGGGAGCCGGTGGCGCCGGTGAAGAGGTCGGCATAGAGGCCGGTCGAGGCGGGCAGCGTCGTGACGCTCACCGTGTTCGACGACGGACCCGTCAGACCCGAGGTGTCGACCGCACGCACCGAGTACGTGTGCGTCGACCCCGGAGCCAGACCCGAGTCCGTCCACGACAGACCCGCCACCGTGCCCGGCACCAGCACGCCATCACGCGTCACCTGGTAACCCGCCACCGCCACGTTGTCCGTCGCCGCACCCCACGACAGCGTCGTCTGCGTCTGCGTCGTCCCCGACGCCGACAACGTCCCCGGAGCACCCGGCGGCGTCGAGTCCACCGGCGGCAAGACGGTCGTGACGCTCACCGTGTTCGAGGACGGACCCGTCAGACCCGAGGTGTCGACCGCACGCACCGAGTACGTGTGCGTCGACCCCGGAGCCAGACCCGAGTCCGTCCACGACAGACCCGCCACCGTGCCCGGCACCAGCACGCCATCACGCGTCACCTGGTAACCCGCCACCGCCACGTTGTCCGTCGCCGCACCCCACGACAGCGTCGTCTGCGTCTGCGTCGTCCCCGACGCCGACAACGTCCCCGGAGCACCCGGCGGCGTGGTGTCGCTGGACACGGGCACCGTGAGGTCGCGGACCTGCAGGTCGTCGAACCGCACCGACTTCGTCTCGGTCGCCGTGCTGCCCCGCACCAGGGACAGGAAGACCTGGCCCGCGCCGGTCACGGTCGTGTCGGTGACCGTCGCCGTCCAGCCGGACGGCTCCGCCGCACCGTCGGGCCAGATCCGGTACTGGATCGTGCTCCCGTTCGTGCGCAGGCGCAGCCACTGCTTGCCGCTCCCGACCTGCTGGGCGCCCGCGGTGGTGGCCAGCGTCGTCGTGGTGCCGTTGACCACACGCTTCAGCGTGGCCGTGGAGCTTCCCGGAGTGAGCTCGATCCCGTAGCCGCTGCGTGGCCGGTAGGTGTTGAGCCAGCCACCGGACCCGCGGGCGTAGATCGACAGGTAGGCGCTCGGATTGGCGCTGTTCCACCGGAAGGACGTGACGAGGTCGGTGCTGGCGGCGGACGGGGCGCCGGAGAGCTGCGTGCGGACGTACGCCCCCGACGCGTTGGAGGCGCTGAGGCTCCCTGTGCCGCCGACAAGGGTCGCCGACCCGGACGCCGCGTTGGGCACCCAGGCCGACGCCCACGGCGAACCGTCCGCCCCGGTGAACGAGTCGGAGTACAGGACCGGGGTGGGCGGCGGGACGACGGTCGTGTTGATCGCCGCGGGAGTGCCGCCCACCGTCGAGGTGGCGACCCAGCTCTCGGGCAGGGCGTTGTCCGCCGTCGGCGAGGCGAGCTCGAGCGAGGGACCGGTGCCTGCGGCCGCGGTCGGCCACGGAGCCGTGGCCGCGTAGGCGACCTCGTCCACGACGCGGGCGCCCTGCACGAGCCGGATCGTCTCGCCGGTGTTCGAGAGGTCTCCGCTGAACTCGCCGCCGACGAACCGGTTGGCCGCGGGGTAGGTGGTTCGGAAGACCTTGTCGTTGTTGACGAACACGATCTGCTTGCCCGGCAGCAGCACGGTGCCCGGCTGGATCGTGAGGCCGATGCCGTCGACTGTCCAGCCCGAGATGTCCACCGACTCGGTAGCCGACGGGTTGGTGAGCTCGATGAACTCGGCGTCGTCACCGCCGGCAGGCGCGTACTGGATCTCGTTGATCACGACGTTCGGCGCGGCGCCCTGCGAGGCGGGCACCGGCTTGCCCGGTCCCGTGTTGGCCGCGATCACGGCGTACCGGTCAGCCAGTCCCTCGAGGAAGACCGATCGGGCGGCCGCAGGGCTGTAGCCGCCCCAGGCTGCCTTGTCGAGGTCCCACTCGGCGAGGTACGGGTTCGCGATCCCGTCCCACATGGCCTCGTACTTGCCGTTCGGGAGCAGGAACTGGTCGGCCAGCGTGCGGAGCCGCCGGTAGAACATCTCGCTGATGTCCGGGTAGGCGAGCATCGCCCGGGTGAACCGGTTGGAGGTGTCGGGGGTGAGGAACGTGCCCTTCCCGTCGTCCGCCGGCGTGGTGAAGATCCAGTTGAGGTCCCAGTGCCACATCTCCCAGCGGCCGGTGCCGTCCGTGTCACGAGCGACGTACCAGTTGTACCAACCCGAGTCGGCGTGACGCATGACGCTGTTGATGGCCATGTAGTTGACCATCACCGGCACGTTGACGTTCTGGAGGATCCATTCGCGCTGCGCAGCGCTCGGCGGCGCGTCGATCACCTGGGTGAGCTGCCACACGTCCGTGAAGTCCTCGTCCTCACGCGACTTCTTGTCGAGCAATGGCTCGGGCATGCACAGCGGACATCCGGTCGTGAGCGTGGTCGCGAGGACGGCCGGAGACTCGGTGCGGGTCAGCGCGCCGCCCTCCCCCTTGTAGATCGCCCACGAGTCGACGCCCTTGGCGTCGCGCCAGGTGCCGTCCTCGGTCTCCATGATGTGCGCGACGCTGAAGAAGCCCCCGTTCCGCTGCGCGCGCACCGGGAACATCGTGAGACCTCGCGCCCCGGCGCCGTTGACGGTGTTCCAGCCCAGGTCGGCCAGCGGCTCGGCCTCGGACTGCACCGCGAACTCGTCGAGCGCGTACGGCATGAGCGGACGCATGTCGAGCATGCGGCCCTTGGGCAGCTCGACCTTCCAGTTGACCTCGTTCTCTGCGCGTGAGGTGTTGCCGCGCACCCGCATGGCTGCGTTGTCGACCACCTGACCGTTCCAGGCCACGACCGCCGGCCCGGTGACGTTGTCGTAGCGGTGGTTGGTTCGGAGGTCGGCGAGCACCGAGTCCTCCATGAAGAACTCGAAGACGGGCAACGCTGTCGTCAGGCCCGGGTTGCGCACGACGACACCCTCGTAGGTGACGGTGTCGCCGATGGCCGGGTGGGCGAAGGCGTTGGTGCCGACCGCCGCCTCGATGCGCCAGCGGACGAGCCGACCGGCCGCCTGCCCCGGGATGGTGCCGGCGTACGTCCCGTCGCCCGCACCACCAGGGCTCGCGTCGTCGTCGAGGAACGGCACGACGACGTCCGCCGCGAACATCACCTTGTACTTCAGCGTCGCCACCGAGCCCGCCGGCAGCTGGGCGCTGACGACGATGGCCTGACCGGGATCCGGCTGCTGGGGAGCGACAGTCACGGCGCGCGCCTTGAGCTGCGGCGGCGTGCCGTCGATGCTGTTGACGGCGCGCGGAGTACCGCCGACCACGGTGCTCGGGCCCCAGTTCTCCGGCCTGGTGTTGTCGTACGCCAGCCCGCGAAGCTCCAAGGACGGCCCGGTGCCGTCGGCGGCGGTCGGCCACGGGTCGGCGTCGGCGTAGGTGACGGTGTCGACGACCGCGGCGGCGGCGTCGATCAGGGTCACCTCCTCGCCGCCGTTGGAGAGCTTGCCCGTGTAGACGGCGTCAGGCGCGACGCCGTACAGCGCGGTGAACCGTGCAGCGTCGGGCGAGACGACGAAGTAGCCACCCGCGGGTATCACCGAACCTGCGGGCAGGGATCCGGTGATCCCCGCGCTGAAGCTCCAGCCGGACACGTCGACGGCCTGGGCCGAGGTGTTGACCAGTTCGAGGAAATCGTCGGTGTCGAGGTCGGAGCCGGGGTGGAAGTGCAGCTCCGAGATCACCACACCGCCGGTGTCGGCCCACGCCGGAGCTGCGGTCGCGACCAGGCCACCCGCCATCACGGCGCCGGCGACGACCACGGCGACTCGCCGTCCACCTCGGATGTGCATCTGTCGGTCACCGATCCTCGGAGTACTGGAGCGCCCATCGCCGCACGGCCGGAAGGCCGCCCCCCACGTGGGTGTCGAGCGGACGGTACAGGCGAAACCGCCTCCGCCCCATGATGTTCCACGGTTCTCCCGCGATAGGGGACCCGACATCATCAGCGGGTGAGCACCCGGTGACACTGCGTCCGCGAATGGGCGGTCGTAGGCTCGTGCCATGCCTGAGTTCGCCTACACCGACCTGCTGCCCCTCGGACCCGACGAGACGCCGTACCGCCTGCTCACCACCGAGGGCGTGTCGACCGTCGAGGCCGGCGGCCGCACCTTCCTGCAGGTCGAGCCGTCCGCCTTGCGTCTGCTGGCAGCGACCGCGATCCGCGACATCCAGCACCTGCTGCGCCCCGGCCACCTGCAGCAGCTCGCGAACATCCTCGACGACCCGGAGGCGAGCCCCAACGACCGCTTCGTCGCGCTCGACCTGCTGAAGAACGCCAACATCGCCGCCGGCGGCGTGCTCCCGATGTGCCAGGACACCGGCACCGCGATCGTCATGGGCAAGCGCGGCCAGCAGGTGCTCACCCCCGGCGACGACGAGGTGGCGCTGAGCCAGGGCATCTACGACGCGTACACGACGCTCAACCTGCGCTACTCGCAGATGGCGCCGCTGACGATGTGGGAGGAGCGCAACACCGGCGACAACCTCCCCGCGCAGATCGAGCTCTACGCCGACACCGCCGCCGGGCACGAGAACTCCTACAAGTTCCTGTTCATGGCGAAGGGCGGCGGCTCGGCGAACAAGTCCTACCTGTTCCAGGAGACCAAGGCGGTGCTCAACCCCGCCGGCATGCGTCGCTTCCTCGACGAGAAGCTGCGCACCATCGGCACGTCGGCGTGCCCGCCGTACCACCTGGCCATCGTGGTCGGCGGCACGTCGGCGGAGTACGCGCTCAAGACCGCGAAGTACGCCAGCGCCCGCTACCTCGACTCGCTGCCGACCTCGGGATCCGCTGGGGGCCATGCCTTCCGCGACCTCGAGATGGAGGCCGAGGTGCTCGCGATGACGCAGGAGTTCGGCATCGGCGCGCAGTTCGGCGGCAAGTACTTCTGCCACGACGTCCGCGTCGTTCGGCTGCCGCGGCACGGCGCGTCGTGCCCCATCGCCATCGCGGTCTCGTGCTCGGCCGACCGTCAGGCGCTCGCGAAGATCACACCGGAGGGAGTGTTCCTCGAGCAGCTCGAGACCGAGCCGGCGCACTACCTCCCCGAGGTCACCGACGAGCACCTCGACGACGACGTCGTGCGCATCGACCTCTCGCGTCCCATGGACGAGATCCGCGCCGAGCTCACCAAGTACCCGGTCAAGACGCGACTCTCGCTCAACGGTCCGCTCGTCGTCGCGCGCGACATCGCGCACGCGCGCATCAAGGACATGCTCGACAACGGCGAGCCGATGCCGGCGTACCTGCGCGACCACGCCGTCTACTACGCCGGCCCGGCGAAGACGCCGGAGGGCATGGCGTCCGGCTCCTTCGGGCCGACGACCGCGGGTCGCATGGACGCCTACGTCGACCAGTTCCAGAAGGCCGGCGGATCGCTCGTCATGCTCGCGAAGGGCAACCGCAGCAAGGCGGTCACCCAGGCGTGCCAGGACAACGGCGGCTTCTACCTCGGGTCGATCGGCGGCCCGGCGGCCCGCCTCGCGCAGGACTGCATCAAGCACGTCGAGGTCATCGACTTCCCCGAGAACGGCATGGAAGCCGTGTGGAAGATCGAGGTCGAGGACTTCCCCGCGTTCATCGTGGTCGACGACAAGGGCGAGGACTTCTTCGCCGAGACGCTCGTGCCGACCATCACCCGCATCCCCGTCGGTCCGCCCAGCTGACCGGACGACCACCGCGAACGCATTCGGCCCGGCACCAGGAGGTGCCGGGCCGAACGTGAGTCTGCGTGGATCAGCAGCGGATCAGTACCAGTGCCGGTTCAGCCAGTGCGACCAGGCGCCGCAGGGGCTTCCGTAGCGACCGTTGATGTACTTGAGACCCCACTTGATCTGCGTGCGGGGGTTGGAGCGCCAGTTGGGTCCGGCCGAGGCCATCTTGCTCCCGGGCAGTGCCTGCGGGATGCCGTGGGCGCCGCTGCTCGAGTTGTGGGCCTTGTGGCGCCACCCGCTCTCGCGCTTCCACAGGTTGACCAGGCACTGGTACTGGCGCTGCGACTTCCAGCCGAAGCGCTTCGCCATGTACGTGCGCGCGAACCACTTGCTGTAGGCCTTCGTTCCGACGCGGTACGGCGCGATGGCCGTACGCGTGGTCGAGCGCGATGCAGTAGTGGTGCGCGGAGCCGGGGTGGTGGTGCCGGAGGTCGCGACGACCGCGCTGGCACCGGCGGCCGTGACCGCACCGGCGAGGGACGAGGCCGAGACGGCCGCGGGGGCGACGCCGGCCGCGTTGGCGGCGACGATCGCGGAGGTGGGCGCGATGACGGCGGCAGCGCCGACCGTCATCATGGTGACCGCGATGACCGCCGTACGGCGGGCGCGGGTCGTGCGCGCAGCGGTGCTGCTCACAGAACTTCCTTCGTCGTGCGGCGACGCTCCGGACGTCGGCCGCGGATCTACCCCATGGCACAGGCCTGGTCGCACACGAACCGGAGAACTCTCGGTGCGAGCCGGGCAGCGGGCCCCTCGTGGACGACGCGACGGTCGTCCGGGGCGGCGTACCGGATCGGACGACGGCGCATCTCGACGAGACGCGCCCACCCGCTCAGGACTGTCGCGACCAGCGCCCGGTCAGGTGCGACCGGGACCCGGTGCTGCGGGTTCCGTCCGACCCCGAACGCGGGGTCGTACCTGCACCACCCTGCCGACTGGCACCGACAAGCGCCATCTCGACCTCGCGCGCTCACCCTCAACTACAGACGTTGTCCACAGGCAT
The DNA here is from genome assembly GCA_963827145.1 of uncultured Actinomycetota bacterium. Lineage (GTDB taxonomy): Bacteria > Actinomycetota > Actinomycetes > S36-B12 > CAIYMF01 > Longivirga. Next base: position 406,105 of record CAWGZO010000001.1, read on the forward strand.
TCACGCGTAATCAAGGACAAATCGGACATGCGCTTGTGAGGGGGGCCACAGCCTTGTCCACAGCCGCCGGCGTGTTCGGCGCGGCGTCCGGCACCCCCTCGCGGAGGGCGGGCGACGGCTCAGACGGGCAGGTCCTCGAGCATCTCCGTGACCAGCGCCGCGATCGGGCTGCGCTCGCTGCGGGTGAGCGTCACGTGGGCGAACAGCGGGTGCCCCTTGAGCTTCTCGGTGACCGCGACGATGCCGTCGTGGCGGCCGACGCGCAGGTTGTCGCGCTGCGCGACGTCGTGGGTGAGGACGACGCGCGAGTCGCGCCCGATGCGCGAGAGCACCGTGAGCAGCACGTTGCGCTCGAGCGACTGCGCCTCGTCGACGATGACGAACGCGTCGTGCAGCGAGCGGCCGCGGATGTGGGTCAGCGGAAGGACTTCCAGCATCCCGCGGTCGACGATCTCCTCGACGACCTCCTGGGTCGTCAGCGCGCCGAGCGTGTCGAACACGGCCTGGCCCCAGGGCGACATCTTCTCGCTCTCGCTGCCGGGCAGGTAGCCGAGCTCCTGGCCGCCGACGGCGAACAGCGGGCGGAAGACGATGACCTTGCGGTGCTGCCGGCGCTCGAGCACCGCTTCGAGACCGGCGCACAGCGCGAGCGCCGACTTGCCCGTGCCGGCACGACCGCCGAGCGACACGATGCCGACCTCGGGGTCGAGCAGAAGGTCGAGGGCCACGCGCTGCTCCGCGCTGCGGCCGTGCAGACCGAACGCCTCGCGGTCGCCGCGCACCAGGCGCACCTGCTTGTCCGGGGTGACACGACCGAGTGCGCTGCCGCGCTCGGAGACGAGCACCAGACCCGTGTGGCACGGGAGGTCGCGCGCGACGTCGAGGTCGATGCGCTCCTCCTCGTAGAGCCGGTCGACGTCGGCGCCGGGCACGTCGATCTCCGTCATGCCGGTCCAGCCGCTCTCGACGGCGAGCTCGGCGCGGTACTCCTCCGCGGTGAGGCCGACCGACGACGCCTTGACGCGCATCGGGAGGTCCTTGCTCACGAGCACGACGTCGCGGCCGTCGGCGGCGAGGTTGCGCGCCACGGCGAGGATGCGCGTGTCGTTGTCGCCGAGCTGGAACCCGTTGGGCAGCACCGAGGTGTCGCTGTGGTTGAGCTCGACGCGCAGCGTGCCGCCCTGCTCCCCCACCGGCATCGGGTCGTCGAGCCGGCCGTGCTCCACCCGCAGGTCGTCGAGGAGCCGCAGCGCGTTGCGCGCGAAGTAGCCGAGCTCCGGGTGCGACCGCTTGGCCTCGAGCTCCACCACCACCACGACCGGGACCACGACCTCGTGCTCGGCGAACCGGAAGAGGGCGTGCGGGTCGGACAGCAGCACCGAGGTGTCGAGCACGTACGTGCGGATCTCGGCGGTGGTGGACGACGGACGACGGCGCGCGTTGGGCACAAGGGCCTCCCGTGAGAGCGGGCCCGGCGGGCGCGGGCCCGATGACTGCGACCGTAAGCCCGGCACCCGGCCGCCCCCGCGCAACACGCCGACGGGTCGTGTGACGTGGCGGTTACGAGCCGCGGCGGGTCCGATGACCGGACAAGGGTCGGCGTACGCCGCCGGCCTCGGTCGCCCGGGATCAGGCGATGTCGGCGCCGCGCAGCTCGACGCCGCGGGCGACGATGGCCGCCACGACCGAGAGCAGCACGGCGGCGATGAGACCGACGTGCGCGCCGGACCGGACGGCCAGCGCACCGAGGGCTGCGCCCGCGGCGTACCCGGCGGGCGTGGCGACGGCGAGGAGGACGAGCCGCCGCCGGTTGCCGTCCGGCGTGGAGGGCCGGCCCCACGAGTCGACGCCCTGCACGATGGCGTCGGTGAGCGGCCCGGTGACCGCGACGGTGCGCACGCCGCGACCGAGCAGGCGGGTGAGCAGCACCGCCTGGATGCCCTGGGCGAGGGCGAGCAGCCCGATCGGCGCGAGCAGGCGGAGCCCCCGGTCGGACGGCGTGACGGCGAGCAGCACCGCGGCGGCGACGACGAGCACCACCTCGACGGCGAGCTGCGTCTCGCGGACGACGGTCAGGGAGAAGCGCGGGCGCATCGCGCGACGGATGAGCGCCGCACCGACGACGCCGACGGTGAAGCAGACCAGCGCGGTGACCGCGAGCGCCACGCGGTCGCCGCTCGACAGGCTGGCGGCCGCGACGACGACGAGGTTTCCGGTCTGGTTGGCGACGAAGACCTCGGCGTAGACGAGCGACACGACGTCGACGGCGCCGGAGACGGCGGCGAGCGTGGCGATCAGGACGACGGCGAGCCGGAAGCTGCCGGGGTTGGCGGCGGGATCCATGCGCTGCCGGTCAGGTGCCGAAGCGGCGGCCGCGCGCGCCGTACGCGCGCAGGGCGCGCAGGAAGTCGACCTTGCGGAAGTCCGGCCAGTACGCCTCGCAGAAGTAGAACTCCGAGTGCGCGCTCTGCCAGAGCAGGAAGCCCGAGAGCCGCTGCTCCCCCGACGTGCGGATGACGAGGTCGGGGTCGGGCTGCCCGGCGGTGTAGAGGTGCTCGGCGATGTGCTCGACGTCGACGACGGCCGCGAGGTCGTCGAGGCTCGTGCCCTTCGCGGCGGCGTCGGCGAGCAGCGCGCGGACGGCGTCGACCACCTCGCGCCGGCCGCCGTACCCGACGGCGACGTTGACCATGAGACCCGGTGCGGGCCTCGGTGTCGGTCTGCGCCTTCTTCAGCGTCTCGGCGGTGTGCGCCGGCAGGAGGTCGAGCGCGCCCACCGGGTTGATGCGCCAGTCGCCGTGCGACGCGAGGTCGGTGACGGTCGCCTCGATGATGCGCGAGCAGCGGCTCGAGCTCGCCGGTCGGGCGCGCGAGGTTGTCGGTGGAGAGCAGCCACAGGGTGACGACCTCGACGCCGACCTCCTCGCACCAGGCGAGCACCTCGGCGATCTTGTCGGCGCCCGCGCGGTGGCCCTGCGCGGTGCTGTTGCCCTGCACCGCGGCCCAGCGGCGGTTGCCGTCGAGGATGACGCCGACGTGGCGCGGGATGCGCTCGGGGTCCAGGCTCGCCTTGAGCCGCCGCTCGTAGACGCCGTACAGGAGGTCGGACACGGCCACCGCTCGACCCACCTCCCGTGCGCGACATCGCCGACCGCGGCCGGGCGCCGGGGTCGACGCCGAGAGTACCGGCGCGCGACCGGCCGCGCGGAGAGGGCGCGACGAGGATCACGGAGCACGGGCTAGAAACCTACGGTTGCGTAAGTTACTCTGGCGTAGTGAACGAGACCCGGACCGGCACCGCCGCCCCCACGTCGGCCGAGCCCGCGGTGGAGGAGCATCACCTGCTCGACCCGGTGAAGCCCCACCTGCGCGGCTGGCTGCACGCCGGCATGGCGCCCGGTCGCGCTGGTCTGCGGCATCGTCCTCGTGGCGCTCTCGCCGCCGCAGTACCGCTGGGCCGCGCGCTCTACAGCGTCACCGCCGTGCTGCTCTTCGGCGTCTCCGCGGTCTACCACCGCTTCGACTGGAGCCCGCAGACCAAGGCGCTGCTCAAGCGGTTCGACCACTCGAACATCTTCCTCATCATCGCCGGCAGCTACACGCCGTTCGCCGTGGTGCTGCTGCCGGAGGACCAGGAGCGCACGCTGCTGATCCTCGTGTGGGGCGGGGCGCTGCTGGGCGTGCTGTTCCGCGTGTTCTGGGTCGGGGCGCCGCGCTGGCTCTACGTCCCCGATCTACATCGCGCTCGGCTGGGTCGCGGTGTTCTACCTGCCCGCGTTCTGGGAGGCCGGCGGCCCCGCGGTCGTGATCCTGCTCGCGGTCGGCGGCCTCTGCTACTCGGCCGGCGCCGTCGTCTACGCGCTCAAGCGGCCCAACCCGTCGCCGACGTGGTTCGGCTTCCACGAGGTGTTCCACGCGTTCACCCTCGCCGGGTTCATCACGCAGTACATCGCCGTCAGCCTCGTCCTGTACGGCGCGCGCTAGCCGCCGACCCTTCGACGCACGGACGGGCGCCGCACTCCCTGGGGAGCGCGGCGCCCGTCCTGTCGTTCGCGGCTGGTGCGATCAGCCGGCGGGGCCGGCGCGGCGTACCCGCTCGACCTCGTCCATGGCCGAGCGCAGCTGCCCGAGCCACTCCTCGCTGTGCTGCCCGACGAGCTTCACGCACCAGGCGAGGGCCTCGCTGCGCGACCGCGCGACGCCGGCGTCGACGAGGGTGTCGAGCACGACGCGCTCGGGCTGGCGCAGCCGGCGTCATCACCGGCACGGACAGCGTGCGTGAACAGCACGCGGTCGTCGCCGACGCGCACGCCCCACGCGACCTTGCGGCCGGTGCGGTGCTCGATCTCGCGCGCGATCTCGATGCGACGGTCGCGGGTGTCCTCGCGGAACCCCTTGATGCGGCCTCGGACGGCGGCGGCGCGCTCGGCGTCGGACGCCCCCTCGGCGGTGTCGGGCGCGCGCAGCGTGCCGACGACGGTGATCTCCTCGCGGTCGACGGTGACCTCGGGCGCACCGTCGAACCAGTCCTCGGGCAGCCGGCCGGTCGAGCCAGCCCCGGATCTCCTCAGATGTGGTCATGGCTCGATGATTACACAGTTACACCGTTACGCAATGCCCGTCCGCCGAGGGCGAACCGGCTCACGGCCTGATCACGGGACGCCGGCCGGGGCTCAGCGAGCGGCCAGCGCCGCCGGGTCGGTGGTCGGGGCGTCGCAGACGAACTGACGGCAGACGTACGCCGCCGGCGCGCCCGTCGACGAGCGGTCGGTCGCGCAGGAGCGGGCGCGTCCGAGCCGGGCGGCCCGCCCAGCACGACGGCCCCCGGTGCCGTCGACCGGCGGGCGGCCGTCGAGGAGCGCGGCGGTGCGCGGGTCGTCCGGCGCTCCGACCACGGCGACCTCGCGCGGCCCGTCCAGCCAGGCCTCGGCGACGGCCAGCCCCCAGCCGGCGAACCGCGGGTGCTCGCGCGCCGAGCCCGACCAGCGCGACCAGCGACTCCTCGGCAGCGGCGCGGTGCCGCTCGGACGCCGTGAGCGCGGCGTAGGTCAGCAGCGCACCGGAGGCCGCCGACCATCCGGACGGGCTCGCGTTGTCCGACGGGTCCTGCGGCCGGAGCACCAGCGCCTCGGCGTCGTCGGCGGTGTCGAAGAAGCCGCCGGTCGCGTCGTCGCGGAAGTGCCGCAGCACGACGTCGAGCAGCTGCTCGGCCAGCTCGAGCCACGCGACGTCGCCGGTCGCCTGGTGCAGCACGAGGAACCCCTCGGCGACGCACGGCGTGGTCGTCGAGCACGCCGGCGTGCGCGCCCGCGACGCCGTCGCGCGACACCCGGCGCAGGCGCCCGCGCTCGTCGAGGTGCACGGCGACGAGCAGGTCGCGCCGCACGCAGCGCGGCGTCGACCCACGTCGGCTCCGTCGAGCAGCAGCCCGGCCTCGGCGAGCGCGGCGATGGCGAGCCCGTTCCAGGCGGCCACGACCTTGTCGTCGCGTCCCGGCTGCACCCGCTCGTCGCGCGCAGCGAGCAGCCGACGCCGTACGTCGGTCCATCGCTCGACGTCGTCCGGGTCCTCGCGCAGCTGCAGCACCGAGGCACCGTGCTCGAACGTGCCGGCGGTCGTGACGCGCAGAAGCGTTGCGGCCCAACGGCCGTCGTCGTCGCCGAGCACCTCGACGAGCTGCTGCGGGGTCCACGCGTAGGCCTTGCCCTCGACGCCCTCGGAGTCGGCGTCGAGCGCCGAGACGAAGCCGCCCTCCGGCGAGCGCAGGTCGCGCAGCAGGAACTCCGCGGTCTCGCGCACGACGCGCTCGGCCAGCGGCGACGCCGGTCGCCCGCCACCAGTGCAGGTAGGCGCGCAGCAGCAGCGCGTTGTCGTAGAGCATCTTCTCGAAGTGCGGCACGACCCAGTCGGCGTCGACGGAGTAGCGCGCGAAGCCGCCCGCGAGCTGGTCGTACATCCCGCCGCGCGCCATCGCCTCGCACGTGCCCGTCGACCATCGCGAGCGCGCGCGGGTCGCCGGTGCGCGCGTGGTGGCGCAGCAGCTGCTCGAGCACCATCGACGGCGGGAACTTCGGCGCGCCGCCGAACCCGCCGCGCAGCGCGTCGTACGACGACGACAGCACGTCGACCGCGCGCGCCGAGACGCGCCTCGACCTCGGCGCGGTCGAGCGCTGCCCGACGTCGGCGGCATGCGCTGCTCGACGAGCGCCGCGGTGATGCGGCCGGCGGCCTCGAGCACCTGCGCCGCGGTCGCGCGTCCACGGTCGCGCTGACCGCCTCGAGCAGCTGGCCGAACGACGGCAGCCCGTGCCGCGGCTGCGGCGGGAAGTAGGTGCCGGCGTAGAACGGCTGCCCGTCCGGCGTGACGAACACCGTCATCGGCCAGCCGCCGTGCCCGGTGAGCGCCTGCGTCGCGCGTCATGTAGACCGCGTCGACGTCGGGCCGCTCCTCGCGGTCGACCTTCACCGCGACGTAGTGCTCGTTGAGGTACGCCGCCAGCGCCTCGTCCTCGAACGACTCGTGCGCCATCACGTGGCACCAGTGGCAGGCGGCGTACCCGACGCACAGCAGCACCGGCACGTCGCGGCGCGCGCGCCTCGGCGAACGCCTCCGGCCCCCACTCCCACCAGTCGACGGGGTTGTCCGCGTGCTGCAGCAGGTACGGCGAGGTCGAGCCGGAAAGACGGTTGGGCACACCCGATTGTCGCGGCTGACGGACTGCGCGGCGACCGCGCACCGCGCAGGACCCGCTGCGCTCGGCGGCTGACGGCGCGCAGCGGACGGCGCCCTTGCGACGAAGGGGCCGGTCAGTCGCGGGGGCGGAACGGCGCCGGGCAGGCCTCGATGCTGGGCACGCGCACTCGTGCGATGACGCTGCCGCCGCAGGGGTGGCAGGCCTGCGCGATGCCGACGTCGCCGGCGACCGACAGGAAGAGGAACGCGTCCTCCATCGTGAAGCCCCACTCGTCGACGAGCAGGTGGGCCGCCTGGTCGCACGCCAGCCGGATCGCCTCGTGCAGGTCGTCGTCGACGACGCCGTGCGTGACCCACGAGTCGGCGAGCACCGTCACCGGGAAGCGCGTCTGCTTCGCCTTGATGAGGCTCACGCGCACGAGCACGTCGCCCGCGATCTCCACGCCGGTGCCGGAGATCTCGCCGTCGCCCATCGACGCGTGCATGTCGCCGATGGCGAGCATCGCGCCCGGGACGCGCACCGGCAGCAGCACGGTGGCACCCGGGCCGTTGAGGCTGTTGTCGAGGTTGCCGCCGTGGGGTCCGGCGTCGATCGACCCGACGTAGCTCTCGGCACCGACCCCGATGACGCCGACCATGGGACGCACCGGGAAGCGCACGGTGTCGTTCATCCGCACCACGCCGTCCTCGACGTGGAACAGCCGCGTCACCGGAGCCTTCACCTGGTCGATCAGCTGGCCCCAGCCCGGGATGATCATCGCCGCACCGACCGGGCCCGGGTTCACCTCGAGCAGCTCCACCGCGAGCGTGTCGCCCGGCTCCGCACCCTCGATCGCCAGCGGTCCGGTCGCGGCGTTCACCCGGTCGTCGAGGTCGTCGGCGAGCACGTCCTCGCTGGTGACCTGGCCGTGGAAGCAGTCGTTGGTCTCCAGCCGTACGACGGCGCCTGGGCGCACCGTCGCCACCGGAACCATCTCGGGGCCGAACCCCCAGACGTGCTGGTCCCGGCCGATCACGAGCTCCGGCTCGGGCATGGCGGTCATGTGCTCACTCCTCGGGGGCGACGTCGACCACGCTACGGCTGCGCTGCGCCCAGACGACACAGGCGATCACGACGCACGCGGCCACGACGGTGCCCGCGGTCACGACCTCCCCCAGGAACAGCGCCGACCACAGCAGCGTGAGCAGCGCCTGCAGCTGCTGCACCTGACCGCCGTAGGCGACCCCGGCCATCGCGAGCCCTCGGTACCACGCGAAGAACGCGAGGTAGACCGACGAGATCCCGAGCCCGAGCAGCGCGGCCCATTCGACGGACGTGGTGTCGTACGACGCGTGCGTGCCCCACCACAGCAGCAGCGAGACCGGCAGCGTGATCGGGAGTGCGATGACCACGACCCACGAGATCACCTGCCAGCCGGGCATCACCTTCGTGATCTGAGCGCCGAGCACGTAGCAGGACGACGAGAACAGCACCGCGCCGACGACGAGCAGGTCGGCCACGAGGTCGCCGCCCTCGGCGCCACCGCGGCTCAGGGCGAAGAGGACCAGGGCCGCGGTGCCGGCGCAGGCCGCGATCCAGAACTGCCGCGAGACGCGTTCGCCCGTGCGCAGCACGGCGAACAGCGCCGTCGTCAGCGGCATGAACGCGGCGATGACGGCCGCGTGCGCCGCCGTCGTGCGCTGCAGCGCGAGCGCGAGCAGGATCGGCCATCCGAAGACCGCGCCGATCATCGTGTAGGTCAACGGGCGCAGGTGCTCCCGGGCGGGGAACGGCACGCGTCGGGCGAGGAGCACGACGGCCGCCAGGGCACCGGCGATGAGCGCCCGACCGGTCGCGGTGAGATACGGGTCGAAACCGCCGATGGCGACCTTGGTCATGGGCAGCGAGAAGGAGAAGAGCAGCACGCCGAGGAACGCCCACCACAGCCCGGCGCGCACCGTGGGCGTGAGGCCCGCGCGGGTGCTGGACGCCTCGACCGCCATGCCCGCACGCTAGCGTCAGGGCAGTGCCGGCCCCCAGCCGCCGCCCCGCACGTCTCGCTGCCTGGAGAGGGACCCCCATGACCCGCACCCGCATCGCCGCGTCCGCCGTGGCGCTGCTCGCGCTGCTCACCGCCTGCGGCGGCTCCGGCAGCAGCTCGACGCCCGCGACCCCGAGCGGCACGGACACCTCCAGCTCGTCGGCGAGCGCCTCGGACACTGCGACGCCGACGCCTGAGGACTCGTCGTCCTCCCCCGCGGCGAACCCGTCGGGCCTCGCCGGCTCGCTCGCGGCGCTGCAGCTGTGCGGCACCACGCTGGGGTACGCCGCCGGTGCCATCGCAGGCGTCCCCGCGGACCAGCTCTCGAAGCTGGAGGTCGGCGTGGCCTCGGCGCAGGGCAAGACGGGCGCTGCGGAGGCCGAGCTGCTCGCCGGCTCGCAGGCCGTGGTCGACGCGGTCAAGGGCGGCGACCAGCAGGCCATCACCGACGCGGCCCAGAAGATGGGCGAGCTCTGCGGCGCCGGCGGCTGATGGGTCGGGCTACGCCTCGGCCGGCGGGGCGACCGGGTCAGCGGCAGCAGCCGTTGCGCGCTCCGCGTCGGCGGCGGTCGTCTCGCTGACCACCCAGCCGTGCACCTTGTGCTCGGCGACGAAGCTGAGGAACGGGATCGTGCCCGCGATCACCACGAACAGGATCCGCGAGAACGACCACCGCATGCGGAAGCAGAGGTCGAGCGCCAGCAGCACGTAGATCATGTAGAGCCAGCCGTGCCCGATGGCGAGGATCGACGTCGACTCGATCACCTGGAACACGTACTTGAGCAGCATGCCGCCGACGAGCAGCAGCAGCATGACGCCGACGACGTAGGCCATCACGCGATAGCGCAGCAGGGCGCCACGGACGGCGGACGCGGGGGGCGTGGTGTTCGTCAAGGGTCGCTCCGGTGCGGTCGAGGGCGTACGGCTAGTAGATCTCACGCACGGGTTCGCTCGCGGGGGCGGGGGGCGCCGTGGTGACCTCGCGCAGGTCGTAGCGCAGCATCCGCACCCAGAAGAACACGACGAACGCCGCGAAGAGCACCCACTGCACCGCATAGCTGGCGTTCTGCAGCCGGATCGACGACGTGGAGTCGGCCGACACGGGCGCGACGACCGCCGCGACCCCGGTCTGCGCGGGGTCGGCCGACTGCAGCGCGATCCAGCCCAGCGTCAGCGGGTAGGTCGTGTCGAACGCCGACTCGGTGATCCGCTCGGCCTGGCCGGCCGGCAGGCCTGACGCCGTGCCGGGGTCGCCCTCGTAGGGCTGCGCCACGCCCACCACGCGCACGGTTCCGCTGGGCACAGCAGCCACGGCCGGGTCGTCGACGTCCGAGACCGTGCCGCGGGCGACCGGGATCGCCGGGCCGGACGCGGGCCGCAACGGCGTGACGATCCAGTACGACGACGGCCCGTGCGCCACGAGCACCTGCGCGCTCGCGTCGTACACGCCCGACGCCTCGACCCTGGTGCCGTACGCCGAGGGCGCGAGCGGGGAGTCGGCGGTGAGCACGCTCGCCGCCGGGACGGGCGCCGCGTCGACCCGGTCGCGCTGCGCCCGCTGCCACTGCCACCACGACAGCGCGCCGAAGGCCACGATGAACAGCAGCGCGGCAGCGGTCAGCCCGATCCATCGCGGGGTCCGCAGCAGCGCCAGCACCCCACCACGGTAACCGGCGCCCACGCGGGCCCGCGCGCCGCAATCCCTGCGCCGCTGGGCTGCTCGGCCCGGCATGCTGGGGCCATGCCTGGCGACCTGCGTGTGCGCGGCTCGGTGGTCATCCCCGAGTCGGAGCTCTCGTGGCGCTTCTCGCGCTCGTCGGGTCCCGGCGGCCAGGGCGTCAACACGACCGACTCGCGCGTCGAGCTCAGCGTCAACGTGGCGACGACCACGGCGCTGAGCCCGACCCTGCGCCAACGCGCTCTCGACCGGCTCGCCGGCCGGCTCGACGACGACGGGGTGCTCACGGTGTCGGCGTCCGAGCAGCGCAGCCAGTGGCAGAACCGGCTGTCCGCCGAGCGCAAGCTGGTCGACGCGCTGGCCCAGGCGACCGCGCCCCCGCCGCGGCCCCGCGTGGCCACCAAGCCGTCGGCGCGGGCGCGGCAGCGGCGCATCGACGCCAAGAAGCACCGCGGCCGCCTCAAGCAGATGCGCCGCGCCGACCCCGACTGACCCGCCGCCCCTCGATGGCCCTGCCCGTCAGCGCAGTGACAGGGCGACTCCGACGATCACGACCATCAGGCTTGCGAGCGTGACCGTGCCGAGGATCGCGACGGGGCGACCGGAGACCCATCGCCAGAGCGCCAGCACCGAGAACCCGCTGACGAGGTACGCGACGAGCACCAGCCCGACGAGCAGCACCGCGATCGCGAAGTACCCGCCCGCCTCGAGGTCGCCGTCGGGCTGCCGGCTCTCGAGCTCGAGCGCGAGCAGCCGCACCCCGGCGTACGCCACGAGGGCCGGGATCGCCAGCGCGCACAGGAGGACGACGGATCGCGCGGCGAGCTTCACCACGTCACCAGCTCTGCTCGACGTCTGATCAGCCACGTCGCGACTCTGCCGGACACGACGGCGCGGCACGGTCAGGGTCGTGTTCGGGCGGCGTGAGGATCGGTGCCTGCGTCAGGGGGCGGCCGGCTCGTCGAGCAGCGGCAGCGCGGAGAAGCGGTGGTCCGCCCAGATGAGCCTCGATGCCTCCTCCGGGTAGGCAGTCACGGCCGGCTCGACGTCGACGGTCATCGTCGGCCGAGAGGCGGCGTCGTACGCCGGCCAGCCGGGATCGCCGTCCGTCAGCGAACGACGTCCACGCCGTGCGCATCGCGGCGGAGACGAGCTCGGCCTCCGGCGACGGCGGCGTCCCGATCAGGACGGCGGGCTGGCCGCGGTCGAGGTTGCCGAAGACCAGCGGGACGTCGAGTCCGTGGCAGGCCCCGAACACGCCGCCCATGCCCGGGGCCGGCCAGGTCAGCTCGTAGACGTGCACCCGACCGCCGCCGGCGAGCTGGGCGTCGGCGAGGTGCAGGGTGGGCATGCGGAACAGCCAGTCGGACTGCACCAGCTCGTCGAGCCGGTGCACGTCGGCGCCCGGGTAGGCGTCGCGGTAGCGCCGGGCGCCGTCAGGTCCTGGCGCGAGGACGTCGAGCGCAGATCCCCCACCCGGCACGCCGTCGTCGCCCACGAGACCTGCCAACGCCGTGAAGAGGCGGTGCTCGTCGCGGGTGTGCCCGACGAGCAGCTCGACTCCGCGACCGGCACCGTCGGCGAGCGCCTGCCACGGAGTGCGCGGCAGCACGTCGCCGTCGACCACCGGCGAGAACGGGATGGAGCGGTACGCCGGCAGCCCCCAGCGGTGGACCTGCGCGAGCATGTCCGCCCCGACGACGTCGGCGGCGAGGCACAGCTCGCCCGGCGCCACCGTCGACAGGTCGGCCACCGTGGCGCGCAGGCCCAGCTCGCCCGCGCAGGCCGCAGCGATGTCGGCCGCGAGCTCGGGAGAGAAGAAGGTCCCCGGCGCGCTCTGCACCACCGCACGGGCGAACAGCCCCGATGCCCGCGGCATGGCGAGCAGCGCCGCGATCGACCCCGCCCCCGCCGACTGGCCGAACACCGTCACCCGCTCCGGGTCACCGCCGAACGCGGCGACGTTGTCGCGCACCCACTCCAGCGCCGCGACCTGGTCGAGCAGCCCACGGTTGGCCGGCGCCCCCTCGATCTGCGCGAAGCCTTCGAACCCGACGCGGTGGTTGAACGTCACGACGACGACGCCGTTCTCGCGCGCCAGCCGCGCACCGTCGTACTCGGGCAGACCCGACGTGCCGATCACGTAGCCGCCGCCCTGCACCCACACGAGAACGGGGAGCCGCGAGGCGCGGTCCGGCTCAGCGGTCCAGACGTTGAGCGTCAGCCAGTCGCCGTCGCCGTCGTCGGACAGTGCCTCCATGCCGAAGTGGCCACCCTGCGGTGGCGGTGGTCCGAACGCGACGGCCTCACGCGCACCGGCCCAGGCCGGCACCGGGGCGGGAGCGGCGAACCGCCGGTCGCCGACCGGCGGCAGGGCGAAGGGGATGCCACGGAACACCGCGACGATGCCGTCGCGCTCGCCGCGCACCCGACCGGTGGCCGTGCTGATCTCCGGCGCCGCGGCGTCCTGCGCGCGATCGGCCACGGCCACCGGAACCACCTCACGAGAACGGAGGACGGCCCGCGTCGGACCCCAACCCTGCGATCCTGCACCCGGGCCCGAGTCCCGGCCAGCGAGTTGCCCGCAGGTCGTCGCGATCGTCGTGCGGCCTGCCAGCATGGTCCGGGCGCACCCTGCGTCCGCACCAGACCGGAGGATCACGTGACGTACGTCGTCGACTTCAAGGACGTCTCGACCGTGGGGCTGGAGTCCTCGCCCGTGGTCGACGCGCTGGCCGGCCTGCGCGCGAACGAGGCGCGCTACTTCTCGACCAAGTACGGCCACGTGTTCGCGGTCGAGCCGGCCGCCAAGGCCAAGAAGGTCGTCGCGTACGTGACGCGCATCCTCAAGGAGGAGCGCGACCTCGTCATCGCGTCGCCGCCGCTGGAGGCCACGATGTTCGAGGTGGACGGCATCCGCTGGGCGTACGTCTTCTACGAGTCCGGGCTGGCGATCAACGTGCTCTACACGATCGCCGACGCGGGCAAGCGCGCCGTCGGCTTCAAGCTCTCCGACGGCATGGACGTGCCCGAGGAGCTCGCGTCGCGGTTCAAGTTCGCGCGGCAGAAGTCCAAGCTCGCCGGCACGATCCGCGGATCGTTCTTCGTCATCAAGGGCGAGTACTGACCGCGTCCTGACGGATCAGGCCTGGGCGCCGTTCGGCGTCTCCTCGACAGCGTCCGCAGCCTCGGCGGCCTCGGACGTCACCGGCTCCTCGGTGGGGCGGTGCTCGGGACGAGCGATGCCGAGCTCCGTGGCGTCCTCGTCGAAGTCGATCTTCTTGAACTGCTTGATCATGCTGCGCGCCAGGAAGTAGCCGGCGATCACGAGGAACAGCAGGGCGCCGAGCCCGAGCAGACCCGGGGTCACGCGCGCGGGGTCGATGGTGCGCACCGGGGTCGGCGACGGCGATCCCGCTACCGCAGCGGCGAGGGCGGCGGTCAGGTCCACGGTCACAGCAGCTCCTCGGTCACGCGTGCGCGGCGGTCGGGTCGGTGCCGGCGCGCATCCCGGCGAACAGGTCGTCCTCGTGGTCGCCGTGGCGCACGTCGGGCACCAGCGACCGGGCGAGCTGGTAGTCCTCGGTCGGCCACACGCGACGTTGCGCCTCGAGCGACACCTGGAACCAGCGACCGTCCGGGTCGACCTGCGTCGCGTGCGCCTTGAGCGCGTCGTCGCGAGCCTCGAAGAAGTCGGCGCACTCCACCATCGTGGTCAGGCGCGCGGCGTCCTCGGGCTTGTCGACCCAGGTCGCGAGCCAGTCGCCGAACGGCGACTCGATGCCCTCGCTCAGGCACGCCTCGTGCAGCGCGACGAGCCGAGCCTTGTGGAAGGTCAGGTGGTAGTAGAGCTTGCCCGGCTGCCACGGCTCGCCCGTGCCCGGGAACTGCGCCGGGTCGCCGGCGGCCTCGAACGCGCGCATCGAGATCTCGTGCGTCTTGATGTGGTCGGGGTGCGGGTAGCCGCCGTTCTCGTCGTACGTCGTCATCACGTGCGGACGGAACTCGCGCACCAGCCGCACCAGCGGCTCGGTCGCCTCGTCGAGCGGCACCAGCGCGAAGCATCCCTCGGGCAGCGGCGGCGTCACGCCGTCCTCGTCGGGCTCGGGCAGCCCGGAGTCCTCGAACCCGAGCCAGACCTGGCCGCACGCCGAGGATCGCCGCGGCGCGGTCCATCTCGGCGCGTCGCACCGCGGCGAGGTCGGCGAGCACCGCGGCGTCGCCCACGAGGGCCGGGTTGAGCACGTCGCCCCGCTCGCCGCCGGTGCACGTCACGACGAGCACCTCGACGCCCTCGGCCGACGTAGCGCGCCATCGTGGCGGCGCCCTTGCTCGACTCGTCGTCGGGGTGGGCGTGCACGGCCATGAGGCGCAGCGGCTCGCCCGGGGCAGGCAGGTCGGCCACGGGCGTGGTCGGCAGGGTCACGGTCGGCTCCAGATCGCGGTGAGAGACACTGCCAGTGTCCCAGACGGTGCCCGCACCGCCGCACAGCGAGGTCGGAGGAGCCCGGTGAGCCAGCTGAGCCCGCAGATGACGGCGCGCTACGGCGTGAAGCCGACCTCTCGCGTGCTCGTCGTGCTCGTGGCCCTGCTCGCCATCGGATTCACCGTCGGCGTCGCGTGGATCGGCTGGCGGCTGGCCACCCCGCCGGTGCAGGTCAAGCTGCTCGCCTTCTCGGTGGTCGACGACTCGCGGGTCGACATCACCTTCGAGGTGCGCCGCGACTCGCTCACCGACACCGTGTGCGTGATCCGCGCGCAGGACATCACGCACGCCGACGTCGGCTACGCCACCGTCACCATCACGCGCGGTCGCGAGTACGTGCAGCCGACCTACCCGCTGGCCACGCGCGCACGCGCCACCACGGCGGAGGTGCTGGGCTGCGCGCCCTCGGAGGCGCCGCCGACCGACCCGCCCCAGTTCGCGCCGGGCACCACCAACCCTCCGCAGGTCGCCGTCGTCGACGGCACGTGAGGCGCCGGGCGCGCGCGCTGCCCGTACGATTGGTCCCCCGCGCCACCGCGCGACCTGCACCCCCGACCGAAGGCGATCACCCGTGAGCAGCACCGAGACCTGGCTGACCCAGGAGGCGTACGACCGCCTCACGGAGGAGCTCGCCGACCGTTCCGGTCCGCGCCGCCAGACGATCGTGAAGCGCATCGAGGCCGCGCGCGAGGAGGGCGACCTCAAGGAGAACGGCGGCTACCACGCCGCCAAGGAGGAGCAGGGCAAGAACGAGGCGCGCGTGAAGGTGCTGCGCCACCTGCTCGAGAACGCGAAGATCGGCGCACCGCCGGCCAGCGAGGGCGAGGTGGCCCAGGGCCAGGTCGTCACGGTGCGCTTCCCGGCGTTCGACGACACCGAGACCTTCCTGCTCGGCAGCCGCGAGGAGGCCGCGACGGCCTCGATCGACGTCTACTCCCCCACCTCGCCGCTCGGCGCCGCCGTCCTCGGCAAGAAGGTCGGCGAGACCGTCGAGTACGAGACGCCCGCCGGCAAGACCCTGCAGGTCGAGATCATCAGCGCGGAGCCCTACGTCGGCTGACCGGCACCCGGCACCACGACGGCCCCCGCATCCATCAGGACGCGGGGGCCGTCGTCGTTCGTGCAGCAGCGACCCGTCAGGCCGTCGTACGCCGGTAGCGGCGGACGGCCAGCGGCGCGAAGACCGCGATGAGCACCGTGCAGCTGATCAGCGTGTAGGCGATCGGGTTCTGCATCGGCCAGGCCGCCGACTCCAGCTGCGGCACGATGCCCGTCGGGTTGCCGAACAGCTCGCGCGCCGAGAGCACGACGGCCGAGACCGGGTTCCACTCGGCGATCGTCTGGATCACCGGCGGCATGCCCGCCAGCGGCACGAACGCGTTCGACAGGAACGTGAGCGGGAACAGCCAGATCAGGCCGGCCGTGTTGGCCGTCTCCGGGTTCGGCATGTAGAGCCCGACCCACGAGCCGATCCACGACACCGTGTAGGCGAAGAGCAGCAGCAGCGCGTAGGCCAGCGCCGCGTTGGCGAGGCCGTCGTTGATCCGCCAGCCGACGACGTACCCGGTCACCGACAGCACGACGAGCACGAGGATCTGTCGCAGCGCGTCGGCCGTGGTGCGGCCGAACAGCACCGCTGACGCCGCCATCGGCAGCGACCGGAACCGGTCGATGATCCCCTTGTGCATGTCCTCGGACAGCCCCACGGTCGAGGCTGCCGCGGCGAACGCGACCGTCTGGCCGAAGATGCCCGGCACGAGGTACTGCCGGTAGGCGTCGCCCGACTCGTCGCCCGGCACCGGGATGGCGCCGCCGAAGACGTAGGCGAACATGAGCACGAAGATCACCGGCTGCACGAGCGAGAAGAACAGCAGCTCGGGGACGCGCATGGTCTGGATCAGGTTGCGCCGGGTCACGACGAAGCCGTCGTGGAACAGCCAGCCGAAGGCCGGTCGCTTCATGGTGGGCACCGACGTGGTCGGGGCGGAGACGGTCGCCATGTCAGGCTCCCTTCCGGCCGCGTCCGCGGCCTGCCGGCGCGGCCTCGGCCGCGACCTCCTCGGCGCCGTGGCCGGTGAGGGTGAGGAACACGTCGTCGAGCGTGGGGCGACGCAGCGCGAGGTCGTCGACCTTCACGCCGGCCACGTCGAGCGCGCGCACCGCGTCGACGAGCACCGTGGAACCGCCGGACACCGGCGAGGTGACGCGGCGCGTGTCCGAGTCGACCGTGGCCGCGCCGTCGGAGAAGCCGCGCAGCGCAGCCGCAGCGTCGTCGAGGCTCGAGCCGTGCGCCACCACGATCTCGAGGCGGTCGCCGCCGACCGCGGTCTTGAGGTCGTCGCTGGTGCCCTCCGCGATCACCTTGCCGCGGTCGATCACCACGATCTGCTCGGCGAGCAGGTCGGCCTCCTCGAGGTACTGCGTGGTGAGCAGCACCGTGGTGCCGTCGGCCACGAGGTCGGAGATCACGTCCCACATCTGCAGCCGCGAGCGCGGGTCGAGCCCGGTCGTCGGCTCGTCGAGGAAGAGGATCTTCGGGTCGCCCACGAGGCTCGCCGCTCAGGTCGAGCCGACGCCGCATGCCGCCGCGAGTACGTGCGCGCCGGGCGGTCGGCCGCGTCGGTGAGCTCGAACCGCTCGAGCAGCTCGTCCGCCCGCTTGCGCACGTGCTCCTTGGGCAGGTGGTAGAGCCGCCCCACCATGTCGAGGTTCTCGCGACCGGTGAGGTACTCGTCGACCGCGGCGTACTGGCCGGTGAGCCCGATGCTGCGGCGCACGGCGTCGGGATGCTTCGCGACGTCGATGCCCGCCACGGTCGCGTGCCCCGCGGTCGCCTTGAGCAGCGTGCTCAGGATCCGCACGGTGGTGGTCTTGCCCGCGCCGTTCGGCCCGAGCAGCCCGTAGACCTTGCCGTAGGGCACGGTGAGGTCGATCCCGTCGACCGCCTTCACCTCGCCGAAGTGCTTCACGAGTCCCTCGGCGACGATCGCCGACTCTCCCGATGGTTGCGTCATGCGGTGGAGCCTTCCGTGTGGCTGTGACAGGCGCACGCCGGATTCGCTCCAGGCGTACGGCGAGTGCTGTGCGCGACGCCGAGGCGTCGCAGGTTGCTCGGTCGTGGTGGTGGGGTCGAGGCGGGGCGCCCTCCCCCTCGGGGCGGTCAGGCTTGATCCCCTCGGGGAAGGGTGCGCCCCACGTCGACGTCGCTATGCGGTCGTGAGGTGCGGAGGAGGTCCTCGGCCTCGTCGACGGTGAGGCGGCCGGCGGCGAGGTCGGCGAGCACCTTGTCGCGGTCGGCCTTGGTCTTGGTGGCGGCCGGGTCCTCGAGGCCCAGCTTGACGAGCAGGTCGGCGAAGCGCTGGCGGGTGGTGGGGTAGGAGACGCCGAGGTGCTTCTCGAGCTCGCGCATGTTGCCCCGGCTCACGAGGAACACGCGCAGCATCTCGGTCTCGTCGTCGGACAGCCCGCAGTAGGAGCACATCCGGAACGCCCCGGTGATGCCGGTGCCGCACTCCGGGCAGCCGCACCCGGTGACGACGAGCGCCGACGAGCAGACGGGGCAGTCGCGCGGCGGGCGGTGCGAGGGCAGCGGCAGCGAGGTCGCGGTCATGACGCCACCACGATCGAGGCCGAGCCCATGCGCACCGTGACGCCGAACGGGTGGGTGCCGGCGCCGGCGAGGACCGTGCGGCTCGCCGTGCCGTCGTACGACGATGCGCCGTTGGAGCCGCCGGCGACGCTGAGCGAGCCCATCTCGGCGAAGGCGGTGACGGTCACGTCGGAGCCGTGGCCCAGCCGCAGGTCGAGGCTGCCGAGCTCGCAGCCGAGGTCGCTGGGTCCGGTGATCGTCCCGGACGACCTCGGCGCTGCCCATCGACATCGTGCCGTGGATGCTGCCGACGTGGTCGCGCACCTTCACCGACGAGGCGCTGCCGCCGAGGGTGAGCGACGAGCGGGTGCCCATGATCTCCACCGAGCTGGCCGTCGCGTCGACCGACAGCGGCAGCGACGGGTTGACCCGCACGTGGACCTTCTCGCCGCGGCCGGCGGTCCAGACCACGTTCGGCACCCAGCCGAGGTACTTCGGCGGGGCCTGCGTCTTCCAGCCGTCGGCGCCGGGCGCCTCGAGGACGAGGGTCGGGCCGTCCTGGCGCAGGGCGTGCGGGCCGTCGGCCACGAGGGTGTCGACGGTGGGGTCGGCGACGACGGTGAGCTTGACGCCGCCCGCCTTGATCATCACCGCGGTGACGCTGCCGGAGGGGAAGGCCGGCAGGTCGGAGGAGCGGTCGTGGGTCGGGGCGGTGGGGTCCTCGTCGAGGAGCCGGGCCGCCTCGTCCGGGCCCACCTCGCCGGCGGCGACCCGGGCGAGCAGGTCGCGCAGGGGGTCGGTGCCGGCATCGGGCGTGAGGTTCGGGGTCTCGTTCATGAGACCGACTGTAAACCCGACTTTCTGATCTGACAAGCCCGGTTTCTATTTGTTCATCTATTCGACGGTGACGTGGTAGCCGGCGCGGGCGAGGGCGGCGAGCACCTCGTCGCGGTGGGCGAGCCCGCGGGTCTCCACCTGCACCTCGATCTCGACCTCGTTGAGCGAGAGCCGCGGGTCGATGCGCGCGTGCTCGACCTCGACGACGTTGGCGTCGGCCTCGGCGAGCGCCGCGAGCAGGCCGGCGAGCGAGCCGGGGCGGTCGGGCACGCGCACCCGCAGGGTCGTGTAGCGCCCGCCGGCGGCGAGGCCGTGGCGGATCACGCGCAGCAGCAGGAGCGGGTCGACGTTGCCGCCGGAGACCACCACGACCACGGGCGGCTCGAACGACGCGGGGTCGTCGAGCACGGCGGCCAGGCCGGCCGCCCCGGCGGGCTCGACCACGAGCTTGCTGCGCTCGAGGGTCAGCACCAGCGCCCGGGCGATGGCCTCGTCGTCGACGATGCGCACCTCGTCGACCAGGGCGTCGACGAGCGCGAAGGGGATGTCGCCCGGGCGGCCGACCGCGATGCCGTCGGCCATGGTCGACATGTGCGCGAGCGCCACCGGGTGGTGCACCGCCAGCGAGCCGGGGTACGCCGCAGCGCCCGCCGCCTGCACGCCGACGACGCGCACGTCCGGCCGCACGGCCTTGATCGCCACCGCGACGCCGGCGAGCAGCCCTCCCCCGCCGGTGCACACGACGACGGTGCGCACGTCGGGCCGCTGCTCGAGGATCTCCAGGCCGACCGTCCCCTGGCCGGCGACGATGTCGGCGTGGTCGAACGGGTGGATGAGCACCGCGCCGGTCTCGTCGGAGAACGCCCGCGCCGCCACCAGCGCCTCGTCGACCGAGGAGCCCACGAAGCGGATGTCGGCGCCGTAGCCGCGCGTGGCCGAGACCTTGGGCAGCGGCGCTCCCACCGGCATGAACACCGTGGTCGGCACACCGAGCATCGAGGCGGCGAGGGCGACGCCCTGCGCGTGGTTGCCGGCGCTCGCCGCGACGACGCCGCGCGACCGCTCCTCGTCGGAGAGCCGCGCGAGGCGCACGTAGGCACCGCGGATCTTGAACGACCCGGCGCGTTGCAGGTTCTCGCACTTGAGGTCGACGGGGCCGCCGACCTTGTCGGCGAGCCACCGCGCCGAGCGCAGAGGTGTCACGCGCGAGACGCCGCGCAGAGTCGCCTGCGCCGCCTGGATGTCCGAGACCGTCACCGTGTCGACCACCCCCGCAGTGTGTCGGATCCGTCGCCCGGATGTGCCGTCGTACGCGGCGACGAGTCGGCCCGAGCGGCCCATCGACCGGGCCGGCGCGTTGACGTCGCTCTGACCTCGCGGACATGACGCGCTCGCACTTCCGGCGTAGACATGAGCCATGAGCACCACGGCGAGATCGGCCAAGGAGTCCCGCGAGGCGGCGGCGCGCGTCGCGGCCCGGCGCACCGTCCCCGACGACGCGCCGGTCCCGGAGCCGACCCGGCTCGAGAGCCCGGCCGTGCCCGGCCGGCCCGTCGGGCGCGCGGTTCGTGCTCGAGCTGCTCCGCCGGCGCGAGGCCCCCAACCAGCTGTTCGAGGCCGCCGCCCGCGCGCACGGCCCGGTGGCCCACTTCCGGATGGCCGGCGACGACGTCTACCTGCTCTCGGACCCCGACCTGATCACCGACGTCTTCCTCACCCACGCCCGCGACGTCATGAAGGGCCGCGGCCTGCAGGCCACGCGGCCGCTGCTCGGCAACGGGCTGCTCACCAGCGAGGGCGAGTTCCACCTGCGCCAGCGGCGGCTCGCGCAGCCCGGCTTCCACCGTCAGCGCATCGAGGCGTACGCCGCCCAGATGGTGTCCGAGGCCGAGCGGCACAGCGCCGCATGGTCGGACGGCCGGCAGGTCGAGATGGTCGACGAGATGACGTCGCTGACCTTCGCGATCGTCGGCCGCACGCTCTTCGACAGCGACCTCACCGGCGACGCCAAGACCTTCGGCGACACGCTCGAGGAGCTCATGGCCGGCTTCGGCCAGCTCTCGGCGCTCGGCAACGAGCGCATCGTCCGGGCCCTGCCGCAGGGCCGCCGGCTGCTCGCGAAGGTCGACGACCTCGACGCCGTGGTGCAGCGCATGATCAGCGAGCACCGCGCCGATCTGGCCCGCGGCGTCGAACGACCGGACCTGCTCACCTGGATGATCGAGGCGCACGACGCCGAGGGCGCCGAGCGCTACGGCGAGACGATGACCGACGAGCAGCTGCGCGACGAGGTCATGACGATGGTGCTGGCCGGGCACGAGACCACGGCGATGGCGCTGTCGTGGACGTGGTGGCTGCTCAGCTCGAACCCCGCGGCGTACGACCGCCTGGTCGCCGAGCTCGACGCCGTCCTGGCCGATCCCGCCGGGGGCACGCGGGCGCCCGGATTCGCCGACCTGCCGGCGCTGCCGTTCACCCGCGCCGTGGTCGCGGAGACGATCCGGCTCTACCCGCCCGCGTGGATCATGGGTCGGCGCACGCTCACCGACCTGCGCGTCGGCGGCTGGGACGTCCCGTCCGGCTCGATCGTGCTCGGGTGCCCCTGGATCATGCACCGCGACCCGAGGTTCTGGGACCGCTCGACCTCGTTCGTGCCGGAGCGCTGGCTCGACGCCGACGGCGCGTACGACGAGTCCGCGCCGGGCCAGCCGCGCGGCGCCTGGATCCCGTTCGGCTTCGGCAACCGGCGATGCATCGGCGAGCAGTTCGCGTGGACCGAGGCGGTGCTGCTCGTCGCCACGCTGGCGAGCCGGTGGAGGCCCGAGCTCGTGCCCGGCTCGCCGGTGGCCATGCAGGCCGCGATCACCCTGCGCCCCAAGCACGGCCTGCCGATGACCCTGCACGCGCGCTGAGCGGGCCGATCCGCGGCTGAGCTCGCGCGATCAGCGCACGGCACCTACGATGCTTGCGTGATGCAAGCAACCACCCGCCCGCGAGCGGTCGTCCGCGCGTCGTGCGCGCGACGAGGCGGCCGTCGTCGAGGCCCTCTACGAGATCGCCGTGGCCACCCGCCGGCTCTCCCGCGCCGACCGCATCGACACCGGCGGCGTGCGCCTGCTCTGGCACCTGGCCGAGGCCGGCACGTGCCGGCTGTCCGACCTCGCCGAGCTCGCCGGCCTCGACCTGTCGACGGTGAGCCGCCACGTCCGCGACCTCGACGAGGCGGGCTACCTGCGCCGTACGCCGGACCCGCGCGACCGACGCGCGGTGGTGCTCGAGATCTCCCCTGCCGGCGCGGAGGTGCTCGCGGAAGCGCAGGCCAACCGCGCCGCGGCCCTCACGCCCGTGCTCGAGACGTGGCCGGCCGACGACCGCGCCGACCTCACGCGCCTGCTCACCGCGCTCGCCCGCGACCTCACCGCAGCCGGCCGCACGGCGACCGACAGCCCGACCACCACCGAGGACCCCGCATGACCACCGACGCGCCCGGCGCACCCACGCACACGCTGCTCACCGGACGGCGGCTCACCGTCGTCCTGGGCGCGCTGATGCTCACGACGTTCCTGTCCGCGCTCGACCAGACGATCGTGGCGACCGCGCTGCCGACGATCGTGGGCGAGCTCGGCGGCCTGCAGCAGCTCGCGTGGGTGGTGACGGCGTACCTGCTCGCGGCGACGGCGACGACGCCGCTGTGGGGCAAGTTCTCCGACCTCTACGGCCGCAAGCGGGTGCTGCAGACCGCCGTCGTGGTGTTCCTCATCGGCTCGATGCTCGCCGGCGCCTCGCAGACGATGGGCCAGCTGATCGGCTTCCGCGCGATCCAGGGCATCGGCGGCGGCGGCCTGATGGTGCTCGCCATGGCGGTCATCGCCGACGTCATCCCGCCCTCGGAGCGCGGCAAGTACCAGGGGCTGTTCGGTGCCGTCTTCGGCGTGGCCTCGGTGCTCGGTCCGCTGGTCGGCGGCTTCTTCGTCGAGAACTCGTCGTGGCGCTGGATCTTCTACATCAACCTGCCGCTGGGCATCGCCGTCCTCGTGATCCTCGGCGTCGTGCTGCACCTGCCGCGCACCCGGTCCGAGCACTCGATCGACTTCCTCGGCGCCGCCCTCGCCGTCGGCACCGTGGTCACCCTGCTGCTCGCCCTCGAGTGGGGCGGGCGCAACTACCCGTGGGCGTCGCCCACGATCATCGGACTGCTCGCCGCGGCGGCGATCTTCGGCTCGCTGTTCGTCTGGCAGGAGAAGCGGCACCCCGAGCCGATCGTGCCGATGACGCTGTTCGCCAACCCGGTCTTCCGCATCGCCGCGGTCATCGGGTTCATCATCGGCATCGCGATGTTCGGCGCGATCGTCTACCTGCCGGTCTACCTGCAGGTCGCCCGCGGGATGGAGCCCACGCAGGCCGGCCTGGCGCTGCTGCCGCTCATGCTGGGCCTGCTCATCACGTCGATCGCCAGCGGGCGCATCATCTCCCGCGTCGGGCGCTACCGCCTGTTCCCCATCGCCGGCACCATGACCGCCGCCATCGGCATGTACCTGCTCTCCGGGGTCACCGTCGACGCGCCGTACTGGCGCATCGCGATCGGCATGCTCGTTCTCGGCTTCGGCCTCGGCATGGTGATGCAGGTGCTGGTGCTGGCGGTGCAGAACGCCGTCTCGCCGCGCGAGATCGGCACGGCCACGTCGTCGGCCACGTTCTTCCGACAGATGGGCGGCTCGTTCGGCACCGCCATCTTCGGCGCGATCATGACCTCGCGGCTCGCCGCGGCACTGATCGAGGCGGTGCCACCGGGCACGACCATCGACCCGTCCACGCTCACCGGGTCGCCGGCGTTCATCAGCTCGCTGCCCGAACCGCTGCAGAGCAACGTGCGCGAGGCCTTCGTCACCGCGCTCACCGGCGTCTTCGTCTGGGCGATCCCGGTCTGCCTCGTCGCCTTCGTGTTCGCGCTGTTCCTGCCGGAGCAGAAGCTGCGCACGCGCGAGGACATGGTCAAGGAGATGCAGTCGGCGGCCCAGTCGCCGGCGGACGCGGCCGCGGAGGCCGAGACCAAGTCCATCGTCTGACCGGGACGTCCCGCTGTGCCGGGACGCAGGGTCAGAGCTCGGACCAGTCGGTCTCCCAGTAGCGCGAGTACGACGCCCGGCCGTCGAGGACGAGCGCCGCGGCACCGGCCAGGCCGGCCGCGCGCCCGAGCTCGGCAGGCACGATGCGGCAGCGCCGGACGAAGTCCATCCCGGCGCGCTCCGCGAACTCCGCGCGCAGCGGCTCGAAGAACAGGTCGCCTGCCTGTGCCACGCCGCCGCCGATGGCGACGACCTCGACGTCGAGCACCGCGACGGTCGAGGCGATCGCGCGGCCCGCAGCACGACCGGCCCGGGCGAACGCCTCGCGGCAGGCGGCGTCGCCGGCGCGCGCGCCCCCGGCCGCCGCGGCAGCCGTGGGCTCACCGCGCCACCCGAGCTCCACGGCGTACGCCGCGATCGCCGGACCCCGCGCGATCGCCTCGAGGCACCCGCGGCCCCCGCAGTCGCAGCGCGGGCCGTCCGGCTCGACGACGACGTGGCCGATGTGGCCCGCGTTCCCGCTCGAGCCGTCGATGCGGGAACCGCCGAGGATGATGCCGCCGCCGACGCCGGTCGAGACGACCATCCCGAGGACGTTCTCGTGGCCACGGCCGGCGCCCCACCGGTGCTCGGCCAGCGCGAGGCAGACGGCGTCGTTGTGGATCGCGACGGGCAGCCCGATGCCGTAGCGGTCGCGCATGCGGTCGAGGAGGGGGAAGTCGCGCCAGGCCGGGATGTTGACCGGGGAGACGTGGCCCTGGGGCCAGGTCATCGGACCGCCGCACCCGATGCCGACACCTCCGAACGGCATCTCTCCGCGATCGCCCAGCAGGGTGTCGACCAGGTCGACGACCACGGACCACAGGACGCCGGGGTCGTCGGTCACCGGGGTGGGCACCTGCGCGCGCAGCAGGATGCCGCCGTCGGGCGCCACGAGACCGCCGGCGATCTTCGTGCCGCCGACGTCGAGCGCGAGGACGGGAGAAATCATGTCTCAGGCATCCGACCACACGGCGCCGGTCCAGGGCCAGCAGTTCGCGCCGTTCGCCCGGCCTCGTTGCTGACTCGTGAGTCAGGAACCGAAGGCGAGGACCGTCGCGGTCGAGCCGTGCACGTGGTTGCGCCCGC
Organism: uncultured Actinomycetota bacterium; assembly: GCA_963827145.1. GTDB lineage: Bacteria > Actinomycetota > Actinomycetes > S36-B12 > CAIYMF01 > Longivirga. Next base: position 431,604 of record CAWGZO010000001.1, read on the forward strand.
CGACGGGTCCGATCTCGCCGGCGGCGAAGAAGCCGGCGACGTTCTCGATCCCGAGCACGTGGCGCACCGCCGAGACGTCGTGGTCCGGGGTCGGGAACATGGCCCGACCTCTGCTGTTGCAGGAGAAGAGCAGCGCTCCGGCCAGGTCCTCGAGCCCGAGGCGCGACCGGAACCCGGTGAGCACCGCGGAGAGGTCCTCGTCGGCCGCCTCCGCGTCGCGCAGCAGGAACTGGACGGTGGTGCCGACCTCGACGACCTCGCCGACGCTCAGCGACCCGGAGACGTGGTCGGCCGACACGATGCCGCGCATGAGGAAGTCGCCCTGCCCGTGCTCGTCGGCGTACTCGTCGATCGCGATACCGAGCTGCAGACCTCGCACCGCGAGCGGCTGCTCGTCGTCGGGGAGCTCGGAGACCGCGTCCTTGGCCCGCTCGAGGGCGGGCATGCCGGCGAGGTCGAGGATCGTCTCGCCGTTGACGCGCGTGACGGTCATCGGGCGGCCGATGGGGCGGCAGCCCTGCGACACGAGCGTGTGCACCGAGAGGTCGCCGCCCAGCACCACCCCCACGGCGCCGCGGTCGTGGATGCGGCCGTCGAGCAGCAGCCGGGTGTCGCCGGCGCGCGTCGTACCGCTGGCCATCCCGCCGACGATCCGAAGACCGGCGAGCGCGTCGTGCGAGTGGTCGACGAACCCGTCGATCGGGAACGACCACGGATCGGCGAGCAGCACCCCGACGACATCGTTGTCGCGACGATCGGGCATGCCGAGGACGGCGATGTTCTCGGTCGTGCGCAGCACCTCGAGGTGGAACGCGCGCACCGACACCGCCGGCAGGCTGGCGACCCAGACGCTGACGCTGCACACGCCCTCGACCCCGTGGCCGGCTGCGATGACGCCGTGCGCGGTGCAGCCCACGCTGTTGCGGGCGCCCACGAGATCGGAGGCGTGCTGCAGGGCGGCGGCCGACTCCTCGGGATCGCCGCCGCTCACGAAGATGAACGCGAGGTCGGGGCGGGTCTTGCCGAGCGGGGCGAGCGCGGACGCGACGGCGTGCTCGGCGGCCGACCTGAGGTCGTCACCGACGGCGAGCCCGTCGCCGATCAGCGGTCGCGTTCCCATGCGGTCATCATGACGCCGCGGGGGCCATCGACTCCGGTCGACGAGGTCACCCGTCCGGGTGGAGCTGCGAACGACGCGAGCACGGTGCGTCACCACCGCCGGCCCCGGCGCGGGGAGGCGCCGGAGCCGGACTGGGGAGGGGCCGGAGGGCACGGGAGGACCGCGTGCTCCGACCGCCGCGCCCGGAGGCGCACCCGCAGTACACAGGCGCCCGTCACCGGACGTCTGTCGGCTGCGCGACACAGCACCGACGCGGATTCCGCGGGACGCTGAACCAGGGTGCGCAGGCGTGCAGGCGGACGTACGGTCGAGCGGTGACGGACCCGCACCTTCCCGACGCCCCTGCCGACCTCCCGCGCACGCTCGGCGCGCTGCGGGCCTCCGGCCACGAGCACCGCAGCGTCAAGGACGAGCTGCGCGAGAACCTCGTGGCACGCCTGCGCTCGGGCGACGACCCGTTCCCCGGCGTCGTCGGGATCGAGGAGACCGTCCGCCCGCAGCTCGAGCGGGCGATCCTCGCCGGCCACGACCTCGTCCTGCTCGGCGAGCGCGGGCAGGGCAAGACGCGCCTGCTCCGCACGCTGGTCGGTCTGCTCGACGAGTGGACGCCGGTCATCGAGGGCAGCGAGCTGCACGAGCACCCGTACGACCCCGTCACCGTGTGGGCGCGTCGCGTGGTCTCCGAGCACGGCGACTCCACGCCGGTGTCGTGGCGGCACCGCAGCGAGCGGTACGGCGAGAAGCTCGCGACCCCGGACACCAGCGTCGGCGACCTGATCGGCGACGTCGACCCCGTGAAGGTCGCGGAGGGCCGCACGCTCGGCGACCCGGAGACCGTCCACTACGGCCTCGTGCCGCGCACCAACCGCGGCATCTTCGCGATCAACGAGCTCCCCGACCTCGCCGAGCGCATCCAGGTCTCGCTGCTCAACGTCCTGGAGGAGCGCGACATCCAGGTGCGCGGCTACGCCCTGCGCCTGCCGCTCGACCTGCTGCTCGTGGCCAGCGCCAACCCCGAGGACTACACCAACCGCGGGCGCATCATCACCCCGCTCAAGGACCGCTTCGGCGCCGAGATCCGCACGCACTACCCGCTGCGCCTCAGCGACGAGGTCGCGCTGGTGCGGCAGGAGGCCGAGCTGCAGGCTCTCGTGCCGGCGCACCTGCTCGAGGTGGTCGCGCGCTTCACGCGGCTCGTGCGCGAGTCGCCCGCCGTCGATGCCCGCTCGGGCGTCTCCGCGCGCTTCGCCGTCGCCGCCGCAGAGTCCCTGGCCGCCGGTGCATTGCGCCGCGCCGCGATCACCGGCGAGACCGCGGCGGTCGCACGCGTCGGCGACCTGCCGGCCGTCGTCCCCACGCTGCGCGGCAAGGTCGAGTTCGAGGTGAGCGAGGAGGGTCGCGAGGAGGAGGTGCTCGTGCACCTGCATGCGCCGCGCGATCGCCGAGACCTTCCGTGCGCGCCTCGGCGGCGTCGACCTCTCCGGGCTGATCACGCGCTTCGACGAGGGCACCAGCGTGGAGGTCGGCGACCTGGTCACCAGCGACGAGGTGCTGCGCCGCGTCGGCCCGCTCGACGGGCTCGGCCGGATCGTGGCGGCGCTCGAGGGCGAGGACGGCGCAGCGGAGTCGCCCGGGGTCGTGGCCTCGTGCCTCGAGACCGCGCTCGAGGGCCTCTACCTCACGCGCCGCATCTCCAAGGACGAGGTGCCCGGCGGCGGCCGTGCGGTCTACGGCGGGGCGTGACCGCGTGACGTGCGCGGGGTCAGTCGATGCGCTCGATCGTGACCGCCGTGCCGTACGCCGCGACCTCGTTCATGAGGTCGGCGATCTCACCGGTGTCGAAGCGCATCGCGACCACGGCGTTGCCGCCGACCTGGTGAGCCGCGAACCGCAGCCGCTCGACGGCCTCGAGGCGGCTGTCCGAGAGCAGCTTGGTGTAGCCCTTGACCTCGCCGCCGAACATCGTGCGGAAGCCGGCACCCATGTTGGAGAACGCGTTGCGCGCGCGCACGGTGATGCCGAAGACCTCGCCGTGCACCTCGGTGATGCGGTAGCCCGGCATGTCGTTGGTCGTCACGACGATGATCGGCGGGCCGGAGTAGACCGAGAGCGGCGCACCCACCTCGCCGGGCGCCTGCTCGGAGACCGAGGCCTGCACCTGGTCGGTCCAGGCTGCGCCGTCCCACCAGCGCAGCTGGGTCGCGTTCTCGGGGTTCGGGTACCAGCCCGCAGGCGTCGTGGTCGTCATGCGCCCACGGTAGGTCAGGGGCGGTCACGATGAGCGGTTACCGCTACGGCGCCTACGACGACGGCCCCGACCCTCTGGCACCGCCGTACGACGCCGGCCGCGCGGTCGACGAGCTCGGCGAGCGGGTGCTCGACGGCGCGGGCGTGCGCGACGCGGTGCGCGACCTCATGCAGCGCGGCGCCGACGGCCTGCGCGGCCTCGACGACCTGCTGCGCCGCGTGCAGCAGCGCCGACGCTCGCTCGAGCGCTCCGGCCGGATGGACGGCATGCTCGAGCAGGCACGGGAGCTGCTCGACCAGGCCCTCGAGGCCGAGAAGCAGGCGCTGTTCCCCGACCCGTCCGACGACGCGCGGTTCCGGGAGGCCCAGCTCGACGCGCTGCCGCCGCAGACCGCGCGCGCGGTGCGCGAGCTCGCGGAGTACGAGTGGCGCTCGCCCGAGGCGCGGGCGGCGTACGACGAGCTCAAGGAGCATGCTGCAGCGCGAGGTGCTCGACCAGCAGTTCCGCGGCATGAAGCAGGCGCTGCAGGATCCCGCCGACAGCGGAGTCGCGGCAGGCGCTCAAGGACATGATGGCCGACCTCAACGCGCTGCTGGAGAAGCACGCGCGCGGCGAGGACACCGACGCCGACTTCGCCGAGTTCATGGACAAGCACGGCCAGTTCTTCCCGGACAACCCGGAGACGGTCGAGCAGCTGCTCGACAACCTCGCGCGCCAGGCTGCCGCGATGCAGCGGATGCTCGAGTCGATGACGCCCGAGCAGCGCCAGGAGCTCTCCGAGCTCATGGAGCAGGCGCTCGGCGACCTCGACCTCGCCTCGGAGATGGGCCGGCTCAACGACAACCTGCGGGCGATGCGGCCCGACCTGCCGTGGACCGGTCGCCAGCGCCTGCGCGGCGACGAGCCGCTCGGGCTGGGCGACGCGACCGAGGCGCTCGCGGACCTCGCCGACCTCGACGCGCTGGCCGAGGCGATCGGAGCAGGACTACCCCGGGGCCTCGCTCGAGGACGTCGACGAGGACGCCGTGGCCCGTGCCCTCGGCCGTCAGGCCGTCGACGACCTGCGCGCGCTGCAGCAGGTGGAGCGCGAGCTCGAGCGGCAGGGCTACCTCACGCGCAAGGGCGGCGAGCTCGAGCTCACCGCCAAGGCGATCCGTCGCATCGGCCAGACCGCGCTGCGTCGGGTCTTCGCCTCGCTCGAGGGCGGCACCCGCGGCGACCACGACGTGCGCGACGCCGGGGCGGCCGGCGAGCTCACGGGCACCACGCGCGAGTGGCGCTTCGGCGACGAGCAGCCGCTCGACGTGGTGAAGACCGTCTCGAACGCCGTACGCCGCCGGATGGTCGACCGCGACGGCCCGCTGCTGCGGCCCGAGGACTTCGAGATCCGCGAGACCGAGCGCCGCACCCGCGCCGCGGTGGCGCTGCTCGTCGACCAGTCGTTCTCGATGGTCATGAACGACACGTGGCGCACCGCGAAGACGACCGCGATGGCGCTGCACGCGCTGGCCACCACGCAGTTCCCGCTCGACGCGGTCGAGATCATCGCGTTCGCGAACCTCGCCCGCCGGATCAAGCCGCACGAGCTGCCGGACCTCGACGCCAACGACATCCAGGGCACCAACCTGCAGCACGCGCTGATGCTGGCCGGCCGCTTCCTCGACAAGCACCCGGACGCCGAGCCCGTCGTGCTCGTCGTGACCGACGGCGAGCCCACCGCCCACCTCGACCGCGACGGCGAGTGGTGGTTCTCCTGGCCGCCGCGGCCCGGAGACGATCGAGCTCACCCTCGCCGAGGTCGACAAGATGACGCGTCGCGGCGTGCCGCTGTCGTTCTTCCGCCTCGGCGACGACCCGCGGCTCGCGCGGTTCCTCGACGACATCGCGCGACGCAACGGCGGCCGGGTGCTGGCACCCGAGGGCGACCGGCTCGGCGACTACGTCGTCAGCGACTACCTCAAGCGCCGCCAGGGCCGCCGCCGCTCCGCCTGAGGCGTCGGCGTACGACGGCCGCGCGGCGGGAGCACCGACCGCGCGGTGAGAGGATGCACGACGTGACGGATCGGGCAGGAGCCGCGTGAGCACGGACGACGCCACCGGTCTGCCCGCCGTCGGCGATCCCGCGCGATCCGCGTCGCTCCCCCGCCGGTGCCGCCGGCCCCCGAGAACGAGCGCGGCCTCGGCCGGTTCGGCTGGTTCAAGGGCCTGCCGCGCGAGGTCGGCGTGCTCTCGTCGGTCGCCTTCTGCGTGGCCCTCGGGTTCGGCATCGTCGGCCCCGCCATCCCGATCTTCGCCGACGAGTTCGGGGTCACGGCGTTCTGGGCGAGCGCGGTCGTCAGCGTGTTCGCGTTCATGCGCCTGCTGGGCGCGCTGCCCGCAGGGTGGCTCGTCGACCGGGTGGGCGAGCGGATCACCCTCGCCACCGGTCTGAGCATCGTCGCGGTGTCGTCGGCGTTCGCCGGGCTGTCGACGTCGTACACGCAGCTGCTCGTGCTGCGCGGCATCGGCGGCCTGGGCTCCGCGATGTTCACCGTGTCGGCGCTCGCGCTCCTGCTCCGCGTCGCCGCGCCCGACCAGCGCGGCCGCGCCGCTGCGGCCTTCCAGGGCGGCTTCCTGCTCGGCGGCGTCATGGGCCCCGCGGTCGGCGGACTGGTGCTCGGCATCTCGATCCGGGCGCCGTTCTTCGTCTACGCCGTGACTCTGGGCGCCGCGGTCGTCGTGGTGATCACCACGCTCGCGAAGACTCAGCTCGGCCGAGAAGGACGCGGCCGCGAAGGTCGACGACGAGCCGGTGCCCGGCTGGCAGCTGCTCAAGAAGGCGCTGCGCAACCGGGCCTACGTCACCGCGCTCGCGGTCAACCTGGGCAACGGCTTCACCGCGTTCGGCCTGCGCTCGGCGATCGTCCCGCTCTTCGTCGTCAACGGGCTCGGTCTCGACAAGGCGTGGGCCGGGTACGGCGCGTTCGCCTCGGCGGCGACGCAGGCACCGCTGCTCGGCCCGGCCGGGCGCATGACCGACACCAAGGGACGCCGGATCGCGCTCATGATCGGCATCGCGCTCTCGGCCGGCGGCTTCGTCGCGCTCGCGTTCACGGGCGCGACGTGGGGCTACCTCGTCGCGATGGCCATCCTCGGCGCGGGCTCGGCGTTCCTGGGCGCGGCACCCGCCGCCGTGGTCGGCGACGTCACCGGCGGCCGTCGCGAAGGGCCGGTCGTGGCGACCTTCCAGATGATGAGCGACGTCGGCGCCGTCGTCGGCCCTCTGGTGGCGGGGATCATCGTCGACCGCACGGGTTCGTTCGAGGTGGCGTTCCTGGTGGGCGCGGCCGTGCTGATGGTGACGTTCCTGCTCTCGGCGACGATGCCCGAAACCCTCAAGCGCGCGAGCGCCGCGGCAGGAGCAGACTGCGGCGTCATGAGCGGGACGCAGGACGAGTTCGCAGGAAACCTCGACTACTGGGAGCAGGCGGCAGCCACCCACGGCACGACCGACACCGACCTGCACTACCACTCCGATCAGGTGGTGGCAGGGGGGTCGTCGATGACCCGGCTCGAGGAGCAGGCGATCGCCGCCGCCACGGGGGCCGACCCGGACGAGCCGCTCGCAGGCGTGCGCGGGCTCGACGTGCTCTACCTGCAGTCCCACCTCGGAGCCGACGGCGTGGTGATGGCGCGCGCCGGTGCGCGCGTGACCTGCGCCGACTTCTCGGCGACCGCGCTGCGCCGCGTCCGCGAGCTGGCCGCCGCATGCGGGGTCGAGGTCGACACCGTCGAGACCGACGCCCGTGCGCTGCCCGAGTCGCTGCACGGCCGCTTCGACCTCGTCTACGTCACGGTCGGTGCGATCTGCTGGATCGACGACCTCGACCTGTGGATGCGCCAGGTCGCACTCGCGCTGCGCCCCGGCGGACGGCTGGTGATGATCGAGATCCATCCGGCGTACCAGATGATCGAGGCGATCCGGCCGGACCTCGTCGTCGACTTCCCGTACGGCGGCGGCGGGGCGTTCACCTACACCGGCGTGGGCACGTACGCCGACCCTGAGTCGACCATCGAGTCGACCACGACCTGCTACGCGCACTCGATCGCCGACGTCGTCATGGGCGCGCACCGGGCGGGGCTCGTGACCGAGCTGCTCGAGGAGCACACGGCGATCGAGATCAACCCGCGCGGCGACGACGTGCTGACCCAGGGCGAGGACGGCCTCTACCGGCTGCTGCTCGGCCGCGGCACCAACCCGGGCGAGCCGCCGCAGCCGCTGCCGGTCTTCCTCACCTACCTCGCGCGCAGGTCCTGACCGCTCGACCAGGAGCCGCAGAGGCCTGTGGCGAGGACAATGGGCCACGAGCCCGAGGAGCCGCCGCGATGAGCACGACGCCGTACGAGATCGAGCGCAAGTTCCTGCTGCTCGACGAGCCCGACCTCGCCGCGCTCGAGTCGGCGGCCGTCTCGTCGTCCGAGATCGTGCAGACCTATCTCGTCGACCCGCGCGGCGGTGCCGAGCGCGTACGGCGCAGGCTCGTGCGCGACGCCACCGGCGAGCGCCTCCAGCTGACGCACACGCGGAAGGTCGCGGTGTCGTCCGGCGTGGTGGAGGAGTACGAGTCCGAGGTCTCCGAGGACGAGTACGCCGCGCTGCTGACCCGCACCGACCCCGACCGGCGCGCCGTGGTGAAGACGCGCTGGGTGGTGCCGCACGGCGCGCACCACCTGGAGATCGACCGCATCGTCGAGCCGCGCGTGCTCTGGCTGCTCGAGATCGAGCTGCCCGGCACCGAGCAGCTCGAGGATGCGGTCGCGCTGCCGGCATGGCTCGGCGCCGACGCGCGAGGTCACCGGCGACCCGGCGTACGCGAACCGGATGCTCGCACTGCCCGACGGCGCGGCAGGATGAGCACGTGCCCGGACGTCCGCTGAGCGAGATCGTCGATCCCGGCTGGGCGCAGGCGCTCGCGCCCGTCGCCGACGACATCGCGCGCATGGGCGACTTCCTCCGCGAGGAGGTCGCCGCCGGCCGCGGCTACCTCCCCGCCGGCGACCGGGTGCTGCGCGCCTTCACGCGACCGTTCGACGAGGTGCGCGTGCTCGTCGTCGGCCAGGACCCGTACCCGACGCCGGGGCACGCGGTCGGGCTCAGCTTCTCGGTCGACCCCGAGGTGCGACCCGTGCCGCGCAGCCTCGCGAACATCTATCGCGAGCTCGTCGCCGACCTCGGCGTCGCACCGCCGAGCACCGGCGACCTGTCGCCCTGGGCCGACCGCGGGGTGCTCCTGCTCAACCGGGTGCTGACCGTGTCGCCCGGACGCGCCGGCTCGCACCGGGGCAAGGGCTGGGAGGCGGTGACCGAGCAGGCCATCCGCGCGCTGGTCGCCCGCGAGCGCCCGCTGGTCGCGATCCTGTGGGGCCGCGACGCCCAGAGCCTCACCCCGATGCTCGGCTCGACGCCGATCGTGGCGAGCGCCCACCCGAGCCCGCTGTCGGCCTCCGGCGGCTTCTTCGGCTCGCGCCCGTTCAGCCGCGTCAACGACCTGCTCGCCCGTCAGGGCGCCGACCCGATCGACTGGGCCCTCCCCTGACGCGCGTTCTGTCAGGAGTACGCCGGCGCCACGCGGCGCCAGGGGCGCAGGCTCTCGAGCGCGGCGGCGACCGACAGGAGCATCGCCTCGCGGCCGGGGCGGGCGACGAGCTGCACCGACATCGGGGTGCCGTGCCCCGGGTGCACGCCTGCCGGAACCGACATCGCGGGGAAGCCGGCGACGTTCCACGCCGCAGCGAACGGTGCGAAGCGCGTGTTGGCGAGCATGTTCGCCTGCCACGACGACTCGCCCCAGCGCTTGGCCGCCAGGGGCGCCTGCGCCATCACCGGCGACATGAGCACGTCGTAGGTCGAGAGCAGCGCGAGCGCCTGCTCGCGCCACTGCGTCGCGAGGCGCGTCGTCGAGCAGGCCGCGGTCGAGGATCGCGCGGCCGATCGCGGCGTGGCGTCGGGTGCGGGGCTCGAGCAGGTCGGGGTCGAGGTGCTCGGCGTCCGCCGCCGTCCCGGCGAACCACCGGGCGAGGCCGGCCATCGCCGCCGCGTTCGGGTACGACGGGTCGAACCGCTCGACCTCGTGGCCCGCGTGCAGCAGCGCGGCGGCCGAGGCGAACAGCGCCTTGACGTGCTCGCGGTCGACACCGAGACCCTGCAGCGGAGGCTTGGTCGAGACCGCGATGCGCAGGGTCGGGCCGTCGGCGGCGTCGCCGACGCGGGCGAGCGACGGCGTCGTCGGCGAGCACCGAGAGCATGAGCGCGGCGTCGGCCACCGTGGTGGCCGAGCGCGCCGTTCTCGCTCAGGCCGTACCAGTCGGTCGCCCCGAGGTCGCAGGGCACCACGCCCATGCCGGGCTTGATGCCGACGAGCCCGGTGCACGAGGCGGGGATGCGGATCGAGCCCATGCCGTCGTTGCCGTGCGCGATGGGCACGATGCCCGGCGGCGACCGCCGCGGCCGACCCGCCGGACGAGCCGCCAGGGGTCCGCGCGCGGTCCCACGGGTTGCGGGTGACGCCGTACACCGAGTCGGTGGCGCCGAAGACGCACAGCTCCGGCACCCGGGTGATGCCCACGACGACGGCACCCGCGGCGCGCAGCCGCGTGACGACCTCGTGGTCGCGCGGCTGCGGGGTCGCGTCGGTGGCGGCCGAGCCGTCGCGCATCGGCTCGCCCGCGACGGGGATGTTGTCCTTGATCGCCACCGGGACGCCTGCCAGCGGCAGGGTCTCGCCCGACGCCACGCGCGCGTCGACCGCGCCGGCCTCGCGCACTGCGGCCTCGCGGCGTACGACCTGGAAGGCGGCGAGGTCGCCGTCGCGGGTCGCGATGCGCTCGAGCGCGAAGCGCGTCGCGTCGGCGGCGCTCACCGACCCGGTGCGCACGGCCTCGGCGACCGCGGTCGCGGTCCACACGGGAAGCTGGTCGGACGAGGGGGCGGCCTTGCTCCGGGTGCTCACGCCCCGATCCTGCTACGCCGACGCCGTCCGCGCGTGATGACGACGCCTTCGAGACCGTCGTGATCACGCGTCGACGGGTCAGGCCGTGTGCTCGGTCCAGGCTGCGCCGTCCCAGTAGCGCTGGCCGCCGGGACGGCCCGGGTCGGGGTACCAGCCGGCCGGCGGGCTCACCGGGGCGACGGGCTGCGGAGCCACCGGCGGTGCCACCGGCTGCGGAGCGACGGGCTCGGGGGCCACCGGTACGACCGGGCCGTCCGCGACCGGCGGGGCCACCGGCTGGGGCACGGCCGGCTGCGCGGGCACCGGCTGCTGGTACGCCGTCGGCTGCGCCACGGACTGCTGGTAGGCGGTCGCGCCGTAGGCCCCGCGGCCGGCGCGACGGCCTTCTTCGACGACGACCGGCGCACCAGCCCGACGATGAGCAGGATCAGGCCGATCAGCGCGAGCAGGCCGCCGAGCCCGATGGCCGCGATCCAGGCGAACGACTTCCCGAACGCCGAGAACGACGGCGCGATGAGCACCTCGGCGCCCTCGGTGGCGATGGAGATCTCGTAGGACCCGGTGGCGGGCGCGTCGAACGTCGCGACCGCGAAGTACTCCTTGCCGCCGTTGGTGAAGGTCTGCGTCATGGCACCCGGGTCCTTGACGCCGACGACGACGCCGCCGGGCCCGGTCACCGTGATGTCGGCCGGGCTCACGGTGGCCAGCAGCGGGTCCTCGGTGGTGCCGGTGCCCGAGGCGAGGCCGGACAGCTCGTAGACGGCGTACGTCGTGCCCTTCTCCAGGGTGCGCGTCACCGTCGTGGGCGTGGTGACCGGCGAGCCGAAGCCGCTGATCAGGCTCGCCGTCGCCGCGATCACGCCGATGATGCCGGCCACGATCAGCACCACGCCGACGACCAGCAGCGCGACACCGGTCCAGATCATGCCCTTGCCCTTGACCTGCGGCGGGGCCGCGGCGGCGGGGGTCAGCGACCAGTCCTGGCTCATGGGTGCTCCTCGGGTGGGCGGTGCCTGGCTCCACTATGCCGCGCCGGCGACCGGCGATGGGCCAGCCAGGAGGACGGCGCAGGCCGGACGCGTCAGCCGACCTCGACGAGCGCGTCGCGCAGCAGCGCCGCCGCAGCGTCGCCGTGGTCGTCGGCGAGCAGGCCGGCGGCGGCCATCACGTAGCGCTGGTCGACGGTGAGCCGCGGCGCTGTGGGCACGCGCCAGCCGCCGGCGTGATCGGTGGTGACGGGCTCCAGCATCGCCTGAAGCAGTGCGGGAGCGGCGTGGCGGAAGACGCCTCCGCTCGCGACCACGACCTTCACGGCCGACAGGTCGCGTCCGGGCGTGCGCCCGTCGACGGTGTCGGCGGGGCGCGCGTGGCGGCGCAGCGCGACGGTGAGCGCGAGCCGCGCGAAGGTCGCGTCGTCGGCGCGCTCGGCGTCGGTGGCCGGCAACCACGACGGGTCGTCGTGGCGCACCTGCGCGAGCGCCTGGATCCGGTCGTGCGGCTCGCCGGGCTCGACGAGGCGCTCGGCCAGTGCCGCGTCGGCGACGCTCGTGGCGCTCCACCTCATGCCGAGGTCGCCCTCGACGGTGCGTCCGCGCCACATGACCTCGACGACCTCGCGGTGCAGCGACGACTCCTCGGCGTCGGGCGTCAGTGCCGAGTAGACGTCGGTGGTCGCGCCGCCGACGTCGACGAGCAGCACGTCGCCCACCCCTGAGTCGGCGAGCAGCTCGACACCGGCGAGGACGAGGTCCGGGGTGGCGCCGCGGACGAGGGAGGCGAAGCGCGGGACCGCGCGTCAGCCCCTTGCCGCCGATCACGTGGCGCACGAACACCTCGCGGATCGCGGCGCGCGCCGGGTGCGGGTCGAGCACCCCGATGCGCGGCAGCACGTTGGCGCACGCCACGACCGTGCGGCGCTTCGCCTCGAGGGTCGCGACGACGTCGTCGCGCGCGTCGGCGTTGCCCGCCACGACGTAGGGGACGCGAGGTCCCGACGTCGCGAGGCGGGCCGCGTTGTGCCGGAGCACCGCGGCGTCGCCACCGTCGGTGCCGCCGACGAGCAGCACGACGTCGGGCCGCGCGGCGGCCAGCGCGGCGATGCCGGCGCGGTCGAGCTCGCCGCTGGACACGTGCACGACCTTGGCACCGGCCGAGAGCCCGACGCGCGCACCGGCCTCGGCCGTGACGACCCGCTCGTAGCCCACGACCGCGAGCCGCAGGCCGCCCCCGGCCGACGAGCACACCCGCACCTCGGCGGGCTCCCCGCCGGCCTGCGCCACAACGGCAGCCACGGCGGCGTCGAGCCCGGTCAGCACGTCCTGGCCGTCACCGACGGTCGTGGGCACGGCCGCGGTCGCGAGCAGGCGGCCCGCCTCGGCGCCGCCGACGACGACCGCGGCCGCCTTGGTGAACGTGGAGCCGGTGTCCGCGCAGACGACGTACGGCCGGCTCACCCCAGGGCCTGCACCAGGTCGGCGACCAGGTCGTCGACGTGCTCGATGCCCACGGACAGCCGCACCAGGTCGGCCGGCACCTCGAGCTCGGAGCCGGCGACGGACGCGTGCGTCATGCGCCCGGGGTGCTCGATGAGCGACTCGACGCCGCCGAGCGACTCGCCCAGGGTGAACAGCCGCGTGCGGTCGCAGACCTCGAGCGCCGCGCTCTCGCCGCCGTTCACGCGGAAGCTGATCATGCCGCCGAAGTCGCGCATCTGCTTGACCGCGACGTGGTGCCCCTCGTGCCCCTCGAGCCCGGGGTAGAGCACCTGGCTCACCTTCGGGTGGTCGACGAGCACGTCGACGATGGCGCGCGCGTTGGCGCAGTGCCGGTCCATGCGGACCGCGAGGGTCTTCGCGCCGCGCAGCACCAGCCACGAGTCGAACGGCCCGGCCACCGCGCCCATGGCGTTCTGGTGGTAGGCCAGCTGCTCGGCGAGCTCGGGGTCGCGCGCGACGAGCGCACCGCCGACGACGTCGCTGTGGCCGCCGAGGTACTTCGTGGTCGAGTGCACCACCACGTCGGCGCCGAGGAGCAGCGGCTGCTGCAGGTACGGCGAGGCGAAGGTGTTGTCGACCACGAGGATCGCCCCGGCGGCGTGGGCGACGTCGGCGAGCGCCGCGATGTCGGCGACGCGCAGCAGCGGGTTGGTGGGCGTCTCGACCCACACCACCGAGGTGCGGCCGGGGATGACGGCCGCGGCGACAGCGTCGACGTCGGTGAGCCGCGCAGGCGTGTGGTCGAGGCCCCAGCGCTGGAGCACCTTCGCGAAGAGCCGGTAGGTGCCGCCGTAGGCGTCGTCCGGGATGACCACGTGACCGCCGGGTGCGCCGACGGTGCGCAGCAGGGTGTCCTCGGCCGCGAGGCCGGACGCGAAGGCCATGCCGCGCGTGGTCCCGGCAGCGGCGCCGACCGGGTCCTCGAGCGCGGCGAGGCACTCCTGCAGCGCGTCGCGCGTGGGGTTGCCCGACCGCGAGTACTCGTAGCCGTTGCGCAGCCCGCCGACGCCGTCCTGGGCGTACGTCGAGGTCTGGTAGATCGGCGGCACGACGGCACCGGTCGTCGGGTCGGGCTCCTGGCCCGCATGGATCGCGAGGGTCTCGAACTCGTGGGTCACCCGGTCAGGGTAGCCCCGCCGCCGCGCGCTGCCGCTCGGCGAACGCCCGGGCCTTGGCCCGGTTGCCGCAGATCGCCATGACGCACCAGTGCCGGCGGTGCGCCGGGTCGAAGAACAGCCAGCCGCACCCGCGGCCCGGGCACGCGCCGGCGTGAGCGTGGTCGCCGGCGGCGAGCATCTCGGCCGCCGCGGCGGCCGCGCGGTCGAGGGGCAGCCGCACGCCGGAGGAGGGCACCGAGCCGCCGTCGGGCAGCACCCTGCCGTCGTCGTGCACCACCAGTCGCGAGACGGCGGCCGCTCGCGCAGCAGCGCGGCCCACGACGTCGAGGTCGCGCCGCGGCAGCCCGACGCCGCGCTGCCCGGCCGTGGCCACGGCGTACCAGGACTCGCGCAGAGCGATCGCCTCGGCCACGACCGCTGCCGCGGCCTCCCGCTGATCGCGCCCGAGGCGGCGCACCTGCCGGGTCTCGTACGCGGACAGCAGGCCCACGTCGCCGGCCCAGACCGCGAGCGCGTCGTAGGAGACGAGGTACTCGCGCGGGCTCGCGCCGCCCCAGCCGGCGCGGGTGTTGGCGAGCTCGAGGGCGAGGTGGCCGGAGACCGCGTCCGGGACGAGCTGGCCCGAGACCACGTGGTTGGCCATGCGCACCTCCCGCCCGTTCCCAGATGGACTAACCAGATGTAGCGTATCAAGCGGTTAGTCGGATGAGAGGGGTCACAGCGTGGGTGTCGTCGCCTCGCTCACGGGTGCCCGGCTGCGCCGGCACCCGGCGGGCTGGCTGCTGCTCGCGCTCGGCGTCGCGCTCGCGCTCGCGCTGCCCGTGCTCGCGGCATCCACCGGCCGGGTCGTGGCCGCGCAGACCCTGCAGAACGCCGTCGCCCAGCTGCCTGCGGGCGAGCGCACCGTGGTGGCGGCGTACGGCGGGACGCAGGACGTCGACCGCCAGGCGCGCGACGACGCGACCGTGCGCGCCGGGCTCGCCCGCCTCACCGACCTTCCGGTCAGCGCGCAGATGCTCTTCGGCGAGATCTCGGACGGGGCCGGCGTGACCTACCGCCTCGGCGCGAGCGATGTGCTGGAGTCCCAGGTGCGCCTCACCTCCGGCCGCCTCCCTGCGTCGTGCACGCCCACCAGCTGCGAGGTCGTCGCCACCGGCACGTCGCGCGCCCCGGCGCTCGACCCTGCGCTCGGGCTCGTCGTCGTCGGGTCGGCGGTGCGCACCGACCCGCTGCTGCTCCCGGGCACGTTCGACCCCGGCCCGGACGCCTACGTGCTGCTGTCGTCGGATCCCGATGCGCTGCAACGACTCGAGGCGCTGACGCGCTTCCCGCGCGGCGCCGGCTGGGTCGGCGCGATCGACCCGCTCCGCATCAGCAGCCTGGGCGTCCCGGCGTACGCCGAGCTCTCGCGCACGGTCGCCGACGAGCTCGCCCTGGAGGTCGACACCCTCGTGCTCGCCGTGCCCGACGACGTGCTGCTGCGCGAGGACGCCCGCGCCGCCACGTCGCAGGGCCGGTTCGCCCTCATCGGCGGCGCGTCCGCCGCCCTGGTGCTCGGCTTCGTCCTCGTCGCTGCCACCGGCCTGCGTCGCGACCACCGCGAGGCTGCTGCTCTCCTGCGCCGTCGCGGCGCCTCGCGGCGCACCCGCACCGCGTTCGCGCTCGCCGGTTCGGCGATCGCCGTGCTGGCCGGGCTGCTGCTCGGGCTCGCGCTCGGCTGGACCGCGTCGTACGCCGCCACCTCCGCGCAGCCGCTGCACGCCTCCGCCGCCGGCGAGGCGACCCGGGCGGTGCTCGACGCACTGCCGTCGGTGCTCGTCCTCGCCGCGCTCGCGGTCGTGCTCACCGCCGTCGTGCTGCTCTGGCCCTCCACGCGCGCAGCCACCGCGTGGCACGTCGTCGAGGCCGTGGCGGCAACAGCGGTGCTCGTGGCGGCGCTGCTGGCGGCGCGCGGCGCGGTCGGCGTCGCCGGTGCTGCTCGCGACCCGCTCGCCGGGCTCCTCCCGGTGCTGCTCCTGCTCGCCGCCGCACTCGTCGCAGCGCGGCTCTGGGTGCCGCTGGCGTCGTGGACCAGCCGCCGGCTGCCCGTCGGTGCCGTCGCGGCCCGGCTCTCGGCCGCGACCGGCGTCCACCGTCCCCTGCGCACCGTCGTCACCGTCGGCTTCCTGACCGCCGCGGTGGGCACGGTGGTCTTCGCCGGCGCCTACCGCGCCACCCTGCAGGCCGGCAGCGTCGACACCGCGGCGTACGACGTGCCCGCGGACGCCCGGCTCGCCGTCGGGAGCACCCGCGCCGACCCGCTCGACGTGGTGGCTGCCGCACCGCTGCCCGGGCGTTCCAGCCCGGTGCTGCGCACGGTCGCCGGCGTCCGCGAGACGGCGACCACCGGCGCCGCCGTGGCGCTGCTCGGGCTCGAGCCGGCGGCGCTGGCCGACGTGCCCCGCTGGGATCGCACGGTCGGAGCGTCCGACGCGGCCACGGTCGGCCGGCTGCTCGCCCCGCCCGCGACAGCTGCGCGCACCGGTACGCCGCTCGACGACGCGGCCTCGACGCTGACGATCCCCGTGCGCTCGTGGACGCGCACCGCCGACGTGGGCGTCGACGTCGTGGCGTGGGTCGGCGTACCCGACGGGCGGGAGCGACCGGTGCCCCTGACCCTGGGTGCGGACGCGCTCACGGGGACGCTGCCCGACCTCGGCCCCGGACGGACGCTGCTCGCCCTGACGCTGCGCGAGAACCCGGCCGACGCCACCGTGCACGCGCACCAGGTGGGCGAGGGCGGCACCTCGACGGAGCTGCCCGCCGGGCGGGTCGTGCTCGGTGCGCCTGGCGGGGTCGCCGGTCCGGCCTGGACCGGCTGGGCATCACGCTCCGGCGACGTGGTCGCCGACTCCGAGGGCCTCGCGATCGGCTACCAGCTGAGCGGCGCGCAGATCGTCGTGCGGCCTGCGGTCGGCGCGGCCGGCCCGGTCCCCGTGGTCACCGACCCGGTGACGGGCTCCCCCGGGTCGACGCTGCGCCTCGACCTGGGCGGCGGCGACGATGTCGAGGCGGTGGTGGTCGCGACCTTGCCGCGCTTCCCGACGACGGGCGACCGGTTCGTCGTGGCCGACCGTGCGCGGCTCGCGTCCGCCCTCGACGACGTCGAGCCGGGATCCGGTCGGGCGCACGAGGTCTGGGCGTCGGGCGACGACGACGCTCGCAGGCGTGCTGGCGGCGGCGCCGTACGACCGGCTCGCCGTCACCACCCAGCAGGCGCGGCTCGCCGAGCTCGAGTCGGACGCCGTCAGCCAGGGGGCGGGCCGGCTGCTGCTCGTGGCCGCCGCGGTCGCGCTCGGCGTCGGCCTGCTCGCGCTCGTGCTCCTGGTCGTCGGCGAGCGGCGCGACGACGAGGGCGAGCTGCTGGCGCACGAGGCCGACGGCGTCGCGACCTCGACGCTGCGGCGCAGCCTGTGGCTGCGGGCGGTCGGCGCCGCTGTGCCCGCGCTGGTCGCCGGTGCCGTCGCCGGACTGGTGCTGACGCGCGCGGTGACCTCGCTCGTCGAGCTCTCCGCGGGCGGCGTCGCGCCGACGCCGCCTCTCCTGCCGGCGGTCGGTGCCGGCTGGACGACCACGGTGCTGCTCGTCGGCGTCGCGCTCGCACTCGGCAGTCTGCGCGCTGGCCGTGGCACGGATGCTGCGCTCGGAGTGGCCGTCACGCCCGTCGGCGGTGCGGCGATGAGCGCGGCCGTCGAGGTGCACGACCTCTTCTGCCTGCACGCATCGCCGTCCGGATCCGTCGCGGCGCTGCGCGGGATGTCGCTGCTGGTGCCCGAACGTGAGCGCCTGGTGATCCACGGCCCCAACGGTTCGGGCAAGTCGACCCTGCTCGGCGTCCTCGCGGGCGAGGTCGCTCCGAGCAGCGGCAACGTACGCGTGGCCGGCGTCGACCTCGTCGGCGCCGACGAGCGGGTGCGAACCGCCCTGCGCCGCGACCTGCTCGGACTCGTCGACCAGCGCACCGCGCGCTCGCTGCGCGCCGAGCTCGACGTCACCGACAACGTGGCGCTCCAGCTGCGCCTCGGCGGCATCAGGACGCGCGCCGCCCGCACGCAGGCGCACGACATGCTCGACCGGCTCGGGCTCGCGCATCTGGCGACCCGACGGCCCGAGACGCTCTCCGGCGGCGAGGCCCAGCGCGTGGCCGTCGCGGCCGCCCTGGCGCATCGACCCCGCCTCGTCCTCGCGGACGAGCCCACCGGCGAGCTCGACCGCGACGCGGCCGATGCCGTCTACGACGTGCTCGCCGAGGCCGTCCACGACATCGGCGCCACGCTGGTGCTGGTCACGCACGACCCGCGCGCGACGCGGATCGCCGACCGCGTCGTCCGCATCCGCGACGGCCGTCTCTCCGAGCAGTGGCACCCGCGCGAGCCCGAGTCGGTGACGCTGGTGGTCGACGACCGCGGCTGGGTCCGGCTGCCGGACCGGCTGCGCCACGAGAACGGCGCGCTCGACGGCGTCGTCGCGACCGCGACCGAGGGCGGCGTCCTGCTGCGCGGCACGGCACCCGCGATGGCGACCGCCGCGCGACCGGGGGGCACGGAGCGCCGCGCCGGCGGCGAGGTCGTCGCGCGGCTCGACCGGGTGAGCGTGCGGTACGCCGGCGTCGTCGTCCTCGACGAGCTCGACCTCGAGGTGCGCGCGGGCCGGCTCACCGTGGTCGCCGGGACGCTCCGGGCTCCGGCAAGTCGACGCTCCTGCGTGCGCTCACCGGCCTCGCCCCGGTCGATGCGGGCACGGTGACCCTGCTGGGGTCCGACGTCGGCGCGCTCGACCGCGACGCACGGGCCGGCGTACGCCGCCGCGGCGTGGCCGTCGCGGCGCAGGGAGGATCCCTGGTCGACACGCTCGACGCCGTGGGCAACCTCGCGCTGGCGCGGGCCGCACGCGGACTGCCGGAGGACGACGAGCGGATCGCGTCGCTGCTCGACCTGCTCGGGCTCGCGCCGCTGCGCCATCGCAGCGTCGGGTCGCTGTCGGGCGGCGAGCGGCAGCGCGTCGCGGTGGCACGCACCCTCGCCGTCGAGCCGGTGCTGGCCGTCCTCGACGAGCCCACGAGCCAGCTCGACGAGGCCAACGCCGAGCTCGTGGCGGAGGCCCTGGGCGCTGCCGCCGACCGCGGCTGCGCGGTCGTCGTCGCGTCGCACGACCCGGTGCTGCTCGCCGCCGCCGACACCGTCGTGTCCCCGTCGATGCGTGATCAGGACGACCTAGAAGTCGACGTCGTCACGCGTGGACGGGGCTCGTCGGTCAGGTGAGCTGGTCGACGAGCTCGCGCTCGTCGTCGTGGGCGTGCTCGGTCTCGACCTGGAAGGTGCCGATGGTGCCGCGCATCGCCTCGGCGAGCGCAGCGAGCTCCTGCGCGGAGGCGGCGGCCTGCTTGGAGCCGACTGCGTACTGCCGCGACGCGTCGGAGACCTGACCCATCGCCAGCACCACCTGGTCGGAGGCCGACCGCTGCTGCTGCGTGGCGATGCTGATCTCACGCGTGGCCGTGGTGGTCTCGTCGACCATGCCGGCGATCCGGTCGAGAGCCTCGGCCGCGTCGTGCGCGACACCGCGGGCGCGCTCGACCTCGCGAGCGCCCTCCTCCGCGACCATCACCGTCGATCCGGTCTCGGTGGCGATGCGCGTGACGAGACCCTGGATCTGCGTGGTCGAGGCGCGGGCGCGCTCGGCCAGGCGGCGCACCTCGGCGGCCACCACGGCGAAGCCCTGACCGTGCTCGCCGGCCCGGGCCGCCTCGATGGCGGCGTTGAGGGCCAGCAGGTTGGTGCGCTCGGAGAGGTCGTCGATCACCGCGAGGATGCGGCCGATCTCGCGACCGGTCTCGCCGAGGCTCACGGCGCGCTCGCTGATGGCGTCGACGCGCGCGCCGACTGCGTCCATCGCGTCGACCGACGAGGTGACCGCGACGCGGCCCTCCTCGGTGAGGCGCAACGTCTCCGACGCTGCCCGCGCGACCTGCTCGGCGGTCTGCGCGATCTGAGCCGCGGTGGCGGCGAGCTCCTCGATCGTCGCGGTCGTCTCGGCGACCACGCTGCTCTGCTCCGCGGCCGCGGTCGCCTGCTGCGACGCCCCCGCGCGCAGCTCGACGCTGGCCTGCGCCAGGGCGACGCCGTACTCCTGCGCCTGACCGACCAGGCCGCGCAGCCGCCCGATGGTCGAGTCGAACGACGCCGCCATCTCGCGCAGGTCGCCCTCCTCGAACTCCTCGACGGGCAGCGCGGCACCCAGGTCGCCGGACGCGACGCGGGAGAGAGCGGCCGACATGTCGGCCAGCCGCTCCTGCAGCCGGTCGCTGGACTCGAGGGCGGCGTGCCGCTCGCGCGCCACGCGGCGGCTCCACAGCACGGCACCGACGAGACCGGCCACGAGCAGCGCGAGGCCCAGGACGAACAGCGCGATCGCGAGCGGCGACTGGGCCGCGAGGCCGGAGGCGACGGTGGGGGCCGTCATGGTGACGACCCAGTCGAGGTAGACGGGGCCGGGGAGGCCCGCGTCGTAGGAGGTGCGCGCCCAGGCGACGGCGTCGTCGCCGGAGCGGGTCACGCCGTACGCCGCGGTGCTCGCGTCGATCCCGGCAGCGGTGGAGGTTCCCCCGACCATCTGGTCGGCGGACGTCATGCCGACCTCGGCGCCGCCGGCGACGGCCTGGGCCGCCTGCTGCAGCCACGCGACCGGGGTGTCGACCTCCAGGACGCCGACGGCGCGGTCGCCCGAGCCGACGGTGACGGCGGTGCTGACGACGTCGGCGAGCAGCGCGCTGCTGGCGTGCTCGTCGGTGGTGAGCGCGGCACCGGGCCCGAGCTCGAGCGCCTGCGCGACCCACGGCGAGCCGGTGGCGCCCGAGGACAGGTTGGCGGTCTCCGAGACGCCGGTGCGACCGGTCTGCTCGTCGACGACACGGACGATCTCGCGCCCGGTGGCGCCGCGGAGCCGCGCGATGGAGACCAGGCCCGGGCGCAGCTCGGCCAGCGTCTCGAGCGGGAGGCGCGCGGCGGCGAGCTCGGCGTTCGGAGCGTTGCCCTCGGCGGCCGCCACGGTCGCGAGGGTGTCGGTGCGGGCGGCGAGCAGGGTCGAGAGGCGGACGACGTCGATCTCGCGGGAGACGGCGGTGGCCGCCTGCCGGGCCGCGGCCGAGAGCTGGAGCTCCTGCTGCGAGGTCGCCTCGTCGGCGGCCGACGAGGAGCGGATCGCGAGCACGCTGGCGAGGCTGAGCATCACCAGCGAGAGCGAGAGCGCTACGGGGACCGCGACGCGCAACCGGTCCTTCGACCGGGCGCGGGAGCCCGGACCGCCGGCGCCGGTCGGGTGCTCGGCGGGAGCCGTCGCGGCGGCCTCGGTGACGGCGGCGTCCGAGATGCCGTCGTGCGGCACGTCGGCGTCCGCCCCCGGCTCGGGGGGCGTGCCAGGCACGGACCTGCTCATCGATCGACTCCTCGGGTGCGGACTCCTTCCTCGTGGCATCGGCACCGGGGGCCCGAGGTTGAGCCGAACGGGCGACCCTTCGCAGCGGCTGCTCCCCCGTCACCGGGCCGTAAGGACTGCCGGGAAGGTCCGGCACCCCGGGCCCGTTGGACGAGGGGCAGGACCCGCGGTTGCCGTGATCGCGGTCCCCCGAGAGGCTGGTCGCATGTTCTCCTCCCTGTTCGGCTCGTCCGCCAAGACCCGCATGGTCACCCCCGACGACGCGCTGCCCGGCCGCGCCGAGCGCCCGTTCGACGTCCCGGCCACCCACGCGGTGCTCGGCACCCCGCTCGAGGGCCCGTTCCCCGAGGGCATGTCGCTGCTCTACGTCGGCCTCGGCTGCTTCTGGGGCGCCGAGAAGCGGTTCTGGCGCATCCCCGGCATCTACACGACCGCGGTGGGCTACCAGGGCGGCATCACGCCGAACCCGACGTACGAGGAGGTCTGCACCGGCCGCACCGGGCACGCCGAGAACGTGGTCGTGGTCTACGACCCGCTCGTGGTGCCGACGTACGACGTCCTCAAGGTCTTCTGGGAGAACCACGACCCGACCCAGGGGTTCCGCCAGGGCAACGACATCGGCACGCAGTACCGCTCGGCGCTGTACTGGACCACCGACGAGCAGGCCGAGCTCGTCGAGCGCACGCGGGCGTCGTACGACGCGCTCCTGCGCGAGAAGGGGTACGGCACCGTCACCACCGAGCTCGCCCCGGCCGACGGCCTGCCGTTCTACTACGCCGAGCCGTTCCACCAGCAGTACCTGTACAAGGTGCCGAACGGCTACGACTGCCACGCCGAGACCGGCCTGGCGCTCCCGCCGCTGTAGGAGATCGACCCGACGACGGCCCCGCTGTCCCTCGTGACTGCGGGGCCGTTCGTGGTGCCTGGGCCGGTCGTGCTCCGGCGGCAGATGCCGCCCGCCGCGAGCGTGGTGACGGCGCCCCGCCCCGTCGCACGGCCGATGCGTGCTGGGTCAGCGGTTGTCGGTGTCGGTGTGCTGGACACACGTTCGCGCGGTGGGGCGAGCTTCAAGCCGGGCAGCCGGGATGGGCTGGAGGCACACCTCGCAGTTTCCGTACCTGCCCTGCTCCAGGCGTGAGGTGGCCTGCTCGATGCCAGACAGACGCTCGTGGGCCGCGCGGATGAGCGCCGACAGCTGGGAGCGTTCGTAGGCGATGGTCTGACCCTCGGGATCGTGCTCGTCGTCGGCGTTGGAGTCCGCAGACGCGGCGATGACGGACTCGAGATCCCGCGTCATGGCCGCCAGCCGCGCACTGACCTCGGACCGCTCCTCGCGCAGTCGCTGTGCGACGGCCTGGACGTCGAGGTCTGACGGGTCCGCCTCGGACGACGGTCGGCCGGACGCTTCTCCCACCGGATCAGCATCCTCCTCGACGTACGAAGGGCACGCAGGAGGCGATCGCCGGCGGCGGGTCCGGTGTCAGGAGGTCGGCACCGAGTCCTGGGGCGCGGTGACGACGTTTCCGGCACCGATGGTGAACGTCACCCTCGTTCCGGCATCGACGACGGTCGAGCGCGGCCCGAGGGAGTAGTCGACGCGGAACCCGTCGATCTGCACGACGCCCTGCTTGCGTGCCGTGATGACGGCGACGATCTTGTCGGGCGGCTGCAGGTTCAGCACCATCCGCCCGGGGGCCAGGGGCACCCCTCCTGGGCAGGCAGAGCCATGGAGCGGGTCGGTCGCCACGGCCGGGTCGCCGGTGCACCGCAGCAGCACGATGTCGGCGTCCGCCGAGTTCTCCACGATCACCGGAGTGATGGACCGGACGTCGACGGGCTCGGGGTCGTAGGCGAACCCTGCGTCCCACGGTCCGTACGCGACGATCTGCGTACCGACGATCACCGAGCCCGGCTTCTCGCTCGTCGCGGTCACCCCGTTGCCCACCGGCGTGATGAGGTCGAGGCCGCCGAACCAGCGGACGGTGAGCACCGAGGTCAGCGCGACCACGACGAGCGCGATCCCCACGACCATCGCGCCGGCGTAGCGGTCGCGCCACTCCTGCTGCCCGTCGCCCGATGCCTCGATCGCGTCCGGCTCACCGGCGATCGTCGTGTGCTCGATGCTCATGGCTCCCCCTCCGACCTGGCGCCAGGATGACGCACGGCAGCCGCTTGTGTCAGGGGATCGACACGGCAGGAACAGGACGGCCGAAGAGCCAGCCCTGGCCGTGGACCCAGCCCTGCTGGGCGAGCGCCTCGGCCTGCGTGCGCGTCTCGACGCCCTCGGCGACCGTGTCGAGCTCGAGGCCGTCGGCGAGCCCGGCAAGGCCGTCGGCGAGCCGCTCGCTCACGACGTCGCCCGAGCCGAGACCGGCGGTGAACGAGCGGTCGAGCTTGAGGCCGGCGATCGGCAGGTCGCGCAGGTGGGTGATCGAGGAGTAGCCGGTGCCGAAGTCGTCGACGTACCAGCGCACTCCCCTCGCGGCCAGCGTGCGCATGGCGGCCTGCACCTTGTCGGTCACGTGCACGAGCGAGGTCTCGGTGATCTCGAGGTGCAGCCGCGACGGATCGACCGACGCCGTCTCGAGCGCCTGCTCGACGACCGCCACGAGCTCCGGCGCCGACAGCGACGCCGCCGACACGTTGACCGAGACGTGCTGCGACGCGGGCAGCCGGGCGAGCAGGTCGAGCGCGTCGCGCAGGACGACGCGGTCGAGGTCGACGATGAGGTTGGTGCGCTCGGCCGTCGGGATGAACGTGTCCGGAGCGCCGATGGTGCCGTCGTCGTGCTCCCACCGCACCAGCGCCTCGTAGCCGCGCACCGCGTCGTCGGCGAGGCCGACGATGGGCTGGAACCAGGCCCGGATCTGCCCGGTCGCGAGCGCGTCGCGCAGCCGGCTCTGCACCACGATGCTGGTCCGCGCGCTGTCCGACACCGTGGGGTCGAGGAACTCCCAGCGCCCCCGGCCGCCGCTCTTGGCCTGGTGCAGCGCCGTCGAGGCGTCGCTGAGCAGGTCCTCCGCCGAGCCGGTCGTCGCCATCGCGATGCCGATCGTCACCGATGTCTCGAGGTCGTGGACGCCGATCCGCACGGATCCTCGGACCGCGTCGAGCAGCCGCACCGCGAGCGCGGCCGCGGCGTCGGCGTCGGACAACCCCGGTTGCAGCACCGCGAACTCGTTGCCGGCGACGCGCGCGACCAGCTCGTGCGAGCCGACCTCGGAGGTGAGCCGCTCAGCCACCGAGCGCAGCACCTGGTCGCCGGCGGTGAAGGTGAGCGCCTCGTTGACGGCCTTGAGGTCGTCGAGGCCGACCACGAGCACGGTGGCTGCGCCGTCGCGGTCGAGGGAGTCGCGCACCAGGTCGAGGGCCCGGCTGCGGTTGGCCAGGCCCGTGAGCGGGTCGTGGTCGACCTCGTGCTGCAGCCGCTGCCGCGTCTCGACCTCGGTCTGGATGTCGCGGAGCACGTCGATGCCGCCCTGCGGGACGCCGTCCGGGTCGCGCAGCACCCGGCCGGTGACCCGCATCCAGCGCCAGCGGCCGTCCTTGGTCCGGAAGCGCATCTCGATCTGGCCGGCGTCTCCCCCGGTGTCGATGAGCTCCCGCGTCACGCGCTTCGCCCGCGCCACGTCGTCCGGGTTGGCGATCACCGACACGTGCTGGCCGAGGAGGTCGCGCGGCTCCCAGCCCAGTACCTCGGTGATCGACGGCGACACCCACCCGATGTGGTGGGTGAGGTCGGCGCGGTAGACGACGTCGAGGCTGTTCTCGGCGAGCAGCCGGTAGAGGTGCTCCGACTCGACGAGCGCCTCGCGGGCCTCGACCTCGGCATCGATGATGCGCGCGCCACCGACGCGGCCGCGCACGGCACCGGTCTCGTCGAGCACCGGGCGCGACGCGATCGAGAACCAGGAGTAGCCGCCGTCCGCCCGCCTGATCCGCGCCTCGTAGCTCGCCACCTGGCCCGACGCCGCGTCGGCACCGACAGCACTCAGCGTCGCGAGATCGTCGGGGTGCACCAGGTCGAACGGCGACCGGCCGATGACCTCCTCGACCCGCCACCCGAGGCGATCGGCGACCGAGGGCGACACCCACTCGTAGTGGTCGCTCGCGTCGACGCGGAACACGATGTCGGCGGCATTCTCGGCGACGAGGCGGTAGAGCAGCTCCGACTCGGCGAGGGCCGCCCTGGCCGACGCCTCCGCCGAGGCGTCCTGCGCCGCCCCGAACAGGACGACCGACCCGTCCGGCCGCCGCTCCTTGCGTGCCCGGTGGCGGGCCCAGACGACCGAGCCGTCCGCGGCGATCCACCGGAACGACAGCTCGATGACCTCGTCGTACGGCGCTGACACGATCTGGTCGACCATGCCGCGGTCGTCGTGGTGCACGAGACGCACCAGGGTCGGGACATCGGAGGCCATCAGCTGCTCGGGGGTGTATCCGATGAGGGACTCGATGGAGGGAGAGATGTACTCGAAGCCGGGGTCGGGCTCGACGCGCAGCGCGTAGAGCACCCCGGCCATGTCGGCCGCGAGCTCAGCCGCCCGTTCCCGCGCGTGGTCCATCAGACGTCTCCGATGCCGCGGGATCTGCCGCCGGACCGGCGAATCGACCCCCGCTTCCGGTCGACAGCCTAGGGACTGGCCGCTCCCGTTGCGCGGTGCTCGACCGGATTGGGTGGGAGCGCTCCCGGACCCCGCTGAGCAGGGACGATGCTGCCGACCAGCTCCTCGGGCAGCCGGGCCCAGGCCTCGAGGGCGAGCGCCAGCAGGCTGGGAGCCGGTCCGGTGGAGGTCATGCCCCGACGTTAGGGAGCGCGCCCATACCCGGCATCGGGGTCCGACCCGTGCCGGTCCCCCATCCCACCCCGAGCCGACCCTGAGCGGACGGCTCAGTGCGTGAGGTAGCCCAAGCAGGTCCTGACGGGTGACCACGCCGGTGGGGAGGCCGTCGTCGACGACGATCGCGGCGTCGGCCGACTCGAGCGCGGCGACCGCGGCCGACACGGGCTCGCCGGCACCGATCATCGGCAGCCCGGCGCTCATGTGCTTCTCGACCGGGTCGGCGAGCTCGGCGTGGCCGCCGAACAGCGCGTCGAGCAGGTCGCGCTCGACGACCGACCCGACGACCTCGGCCGCCTTGACCGGGGGCTCGGCCTTCACGACGGGCATCTGCGAGACGCCGTAGTGGCGCAGGATGTCGATGGCCTCGCGCACGGTCTCCTGCGGGTGCGTGTGCACGAACTCCGGCAGGGCGCCGGACTTCGACCGGAGCACGTCGCCGACGGTGCGGTCGCTCGAGGTCTGCAGGAAGCCGTAGTCGGCCATCCAGTCGTCGTTGAACACCTTCGACAGGTAGCCGCGGCCGCCGTCGGGCAGCAGCACCACGATGATGTCGTCCTTCGACGCGCGCGCGGCCACCTCGAGCGCGGCCTGCACGGCCATGCCGCACGAGCCGCCGACCAGCAGCCCCTCCTCGCGCGCGAGGCGCCGGGTGACGAGGAACGAGTCGCGGTCGGAGACGGCGACGATCTCGTCGCACACGCTCGCGGTCGTACGCCGTCGGCCAGAAGTCCTCGCCCACGCCCTCGACCAGGTACGGGCGCCCGGTGCCGCCGGAGTAGACCGAGCCGACGGGGTCGGCGCCGATGACCTTGACCGCACCGCCGCTGACCTCCTTGAGGTAGCGCCCGGTGCCGCTGATGGTGCCGCCGGTGCCGACGCCCGGCCACGAAGTGCGTGATGCGGCCGTCGGTCTGCTCCCACAGCTCGGGGCCGGTGGTCTCGTAGTGCGAGCGCGGGTTGTTCGGGTTGGAGTACTGGTCGGGCTTCCACGCGCCGGGGATCTCGCGCACGAGCCGGTCGGAGACCTCGTAGTACGAGCGCGGGTCCTCGGGGTCGACCGCGGTGGGGCAGACCACGACCTCGGCGCCGTACGCCTTGAGCACGTTCTGCTTGTCGAGGCTGACCTTGTCCGGGCACACGAACACGCAGCGGTAGCCCTTGGTCTGCGCCACGAGCGCGAGACCGACGCCGGTGTTGCCGCTCGTCGGCTCGACGATGGTGCCGCCGGGCTGGAGCGCACCGGAGGCCTCCGCCGCCTCGATCATGCGGGTGGCGATGCGGTCCTTCACCGAGCCGCCCGGGTTGAGGTACTCCACCTTCGCGAGCACCGTCGGCGCGTCCGGCCCGAGGTGGGCGGTGACGGAGTTCAACCGCACCAGGGGCGTGTTCCCGATGAGCTCGACCACGTTGTCGTAGACCTGCATGTCCGTGACCCTAACCGGAGGACGGGCCACTAGCGTCACGTCCGTGGCCAGGCAGCCGGCGTACGAGATCGCCCCCGGGGTGTGGCGCATCCCCGTCATGACCGACGACGCGATCAACGCGTTCGCGTTCGTGGCCGACGACGGGCAGGTCACCCTCCTCGACGGCGGGCTGCCCTACACGCGGCACCGGGTGCGCCGGGGGCTGACGCACCTGGGCAGCGACGTCTCGCAGGTCACGCGGATCATCGCCACGCACGCGCACAACGACCACGCCGGCGGGCTCGCCTGGGTCGCGCGGAAGTCCGGCGCGCCGGTGGTGGCGCACGAGCTCGACGCGCCGTACCTCCGCAAGGGCCGCGTGCCGCCGATCGGCCCGCAGACCCGCGGCCGCGGCGTGCTCGAGGTGCTCGGCCACTACCCGAAGGTCGCGGTCACGACGACGGTGGCCGACGGCGAGAGCATCGAAGGCGGCCTGCGGGCCTTCCACACCCCCGGCCACACGCCGGGGCACACGTCGTGGCTGCACGAGCCGAGCGGCACGCTCGTCACCGGCGACGCCGTGCACTTCTACAAGGGCGAGGTGCGCATCGGCGTCGCGCTCTACTGCTACGACGTCGCGCTCAACGAGCGCAGCGCCGCGCGGCTCGGCGAGCTCGACTACGACGCCGTCGGCTTCACGCACGGCCCGGAGATCCGCCGCGGCGGTCGCGACGCTCTGCGCGCCTTCCTGGCCGCCCGCCCGACGGTCTGACCGCTCCTCGCGCCCCCGCTGCACCGCAGAGCGGACGCCGATGTCCTCATACGGGTCCGCGGGGATTTCCTGGCGCGGCGGGTCGGTGGGCACTGAGATCATGGGGCCATGCCCACCATCCCGGTCCCGCCGATCCGCGACGAGCGGGTGCGGCGCATCGCGGTGGCCGCGGCCAAGGGCGGCGGCGGCCTGCTCGGGGTCGGCACGGCGCTGGCGGGCACGGCGATCGGCATCGTGGTCGTCCAGGCGGCGCTGGCCAAGAGGGCGATCGGGCCGCGCACCACCGCGCCGCCGTACGCCGACGGCCGCTACCTGCCGCCCGGCGAGTCCACCGCCCGCGGCACCTCGCTGCGGCTGGCCGTGCTCGGCGACTCCGGCGCTGCCGGCCTTGGCGCCGACGAGCCCGAGAACACCCCCGGCGCCGTCATCGCCCGCGAGCTCGCGGCCGCGGCCGGCCGCCCCGTGCTGCTCACCAACACCGCCGTCGTCGGCGCGCAGTCGAAGGACCTCGCGGCGCAGGTCGACCGCATCCTCGCCGTACGCCCGAACGTCGCCGTGATCATGGTGGGCGCCAACGACCTCACGCACCACGTGCGCCCCCAGCACTCGGTGCGCCTGCTCGGCGACGCGGTCGAGCGGCTGCGCGCCGCCGGCTGCGAGGTCGTCGTGGGCACGTGCCCGGACCTCGGCACGGTCAAGCCCCTGGCGGTGCCGCTGCGCCAGTACGCCCGACGGATGTCGCGCGAGCTCGCGGCGGCTCAGCGGATCGCGACGCTCGAGCACGGCGGTCGACCGGTCATGCTCGGCGAGGAGCTCGGCGAGCTGTTCGACTCCGACCCCGAGCGGTTCTTCTCCGCCGACCGGTTCCACCCCTCGGCGGCCGGCTACACCGCCTGCGCCCACGCGCTGCTGCCCGAGGTGCTGGCCGCGCTCGGCATCGCCAGCTCGGGCGAGATCCCAGCCCTGCCCTCCGCCTGACCGTCGACGCGGTGGCGCAGAGGTGCCGCGTGGACGAGGTAGGCCTCGTCGTCGCGGCACATCTCGGGGCTAGAGGCGGCGGCGCAGCGCGAGCAGGTCCTCGGCAGCCGCCTCGAGCACGTCCGGGCGAGCGGCCTCCAGCGCCGCGTCGGCGAGGTCGTGGCCGACCACGGCGAGCTGGTCGCCGACCGCCGAGTCGGCCAGACGGGGGACGTCGCGGTGCGGCTCGCCGGCGAGGTCGGCGGCCCGGTCGGCCAGGCGCTGCACGAGATCCCGGGCGGCGTCGGCCCTCGTCGGCTCCGGCTCGAACGGCGCGGCGAGGCGGGTGAGCGCCAGCGAGCGGAGCCGGTCGACCGTGCGCTCGAGGTCGGCGGCGTACCGGTCCGGAGGGCTCATGACCGGTCAGCCTAGGCGGCGCAGAACAATCGCCGAGAAGACCTGCCATCGCGGGCGCTCCCGGGGATACCGTGGACCCACGAACCCCGCCTGAGCACCGAGGAGACGCGATGATCCGTCACTCCGAGCAGACCCACCAGCAGCTCGTCGAGCGACTCCCCGGAGCCACCGGCCGTGACCTCAAGGAGTGGATGCGGGCGCTGGAGGACGGCCCGTCGTTCTCCCGCTTCGACGAGAAGGTCAACTGGCTGCGCGACGAGCACGGCATCTCGCACGGGTTCGCCACCGCCATCGTGCACGAGGCCGACATGGCTCGTGCGCACCGCAAGCTCGGCTGACCCCAGCCGCCCCACCTCCTCCAGGTCGACGAGGGCCCCGCATCCACCCGGATGCGGGGCCCTCGTCGGTATGGCGAACGGCGTGTGTCCGGTTACCATCGATTGACGACGCCGACTTCCTACGTCGGAGTCACCGTTCCCCGCACACGATGGAGTAGCAGTGGCCAACCAGATGCTCGCCGAGGTCGAGAAGGCGCTCGAGTCAGCGCCGCACGTCGACCCGACCAGCCCGACCACGACTGCGGAGCCGGGCGTCCAGCTCCCCGACGTCATCGTCTCGACGGTGGCCTGCCTCGCCGTCGCGATCATCGCCGCCGTCCCGGGGTGGATGTACCTCGGCACGAACCTCGCTCTCTACCTGCTGCTGATCGTCGTCCTCATGGGCGCCGGCATCTACGTCGCCCGCCGCTCGCCGGTCAGCGCCGGCCTCGCGCTGGGCTACAGCGCGCTGCTCGGCCTCATGATGGGCGCCTTCACGCACGCGGCCACCGGCCAGGGCGGCAACATCGCGCTCATCACGCAGGCCGTGATCGGCACCTTCGCCGGCGCCGTCGGCACGCTCGCGGTCTACTCGACGCCGTTCGGCAAGAAGGCGTCCAAGGGCGGCAAGCTGTTCGTCGCGATGATGATCGGCTACTTCATCATCGGTCTGGCCAACGTCGTCGCGGTGCTGTTCGGCGTCGGCGACGGCTGGGGCTTCTACGGCGTCCCCGGCATCGGCATCGTCCTGTGCCTGCTCGGCGTGGCGCTGGCCTGCTGGTCGCTGCTCACCGACATCGGCAACGCCGACCGCGCGATCCAGGCCGGCGCCCCGCGCCGCTGGCAGTGGTCGCTCGGCATGTCGCTGTGCGCCTCCCTCGTCTGGCTCTACCTCGAGATCCTGCGCCTCCTCTCGATCCTCAACCGCTAACCCGACCCCCGAGACGCCCTGACCGCGACGCGGGTCAGGGCGTCTCGCACGTCCGGCACTCAGAGCGCAGGCTGCCGCAAGGCCGGCGCGTAGCGCACCCCGGCAAGCGCGCAGAGCGCGCAGCCAGCCACCCGACCCGCATCGCCGTCGGGCCAAGGTGGGCCCCGACGAAGGAGGGGTCCGCCGCAGGCCCGACCGCGCGAAGCGCCGGCGATGCACGCGCGCAGCGCGAAGAAGACACGGCCGCGCGAAGCGCCGGCGATGCACGCGCGCAGCGCGAAAGAAACACAGTGCCCCCGGCAGGGTTCGAACCTGCACTGTCGCTGGTTTAAGCAGCGTGCCTCTGCCAGTTGGGCTACGAGGGCAGCGGCACCGGGCCGCAGCACCGGGCCGGAGGGAGCCCGGCCCGGCGTGCGGCGACGGCGTACCGCCTAGAGGTAAGTCTGGCGCGCGAAGACGGCGTGCGCTCCCGCGACCCGGTCGAGGAAGACGTACCCGTCGAGGTGGTCGAGCTCGTGCTGCAGGGCGCGGGCCTCGAAGGCGTCGGTCTCCAGGACCACCTCCTCGCCGGTGCCGGGCAGCAGCCCGCGCACGACGAGGCGCGAGGCGCGCTTCACGTCGCCGGTGAAGTCGGGCACCGACATGCAGCCCTCGCGCGACTTCTCGTTGCGGGTGGCCGACTCGATGCGCGCGTTGACCAGGACGTACTCGCCGTGGGTCGTGCGTGCCTTGGGGTGCGCGGAGACGTCGAGGCTGAAGACCCGCCAGCCGACGCCGACCTGGTTGGCGGCGAGGCCGACGCAGCCGGGTGAGACCCGCTGCGTGGCGAGCAGGTCGGCGGCGAGCTGCACGACCTCGGGATCGGTCGGATCGACGTCGACGCACGGCGTCGAGAGCACGTCCGCCGGCACGGTGACGACGGGCAGCACCCGCCCCTCGGGCAACGGCGGCATGACGATCCGCCCGTCGACGATGCTCACGGCGCGACCTACAGGACGTCGGTGTCGGCGACGTGGAACGTGGCGCGCACCCCGAGGTCGGAGGCGACCTCGCCGATGCGTGCGCTCAGCGCGGCGACGTCGGCGTCGGCGGGCAGGGCCACCTCGGCCACGAGCAGGTAGAGCCCGCCGCCCAGGCGCGTGGTGAGGTCGGTGATGTTGCCGCCGGCCTCGGCCACCACCGAGGTCAGGCCGGAGACGATGCCGGGGCGGTCGGCGCCGTGCACCGAGAGCAGGTACGCCGAGCCCTCGACCTGCGCGCCGGCGGGGTCGGGCACGGGCAGCACGGAGACCACGAGCCCCTCGGCGACGAGGGGCGCGAGGCGTGCGGCGACGTCCTCGGCGGGGCTGTCGGACGCGACGAGCAGCGTCCACGCGAAGTGCCCGCGCAGCAGGGTCATCGAGGAGTCCTCGAGGTTGCCACCGAGGTCGGCCAGCACGCCGGTGACCTCGGCGATGATGCCGGGTCGGTCGTGGCCGAGGACCGTGATCGCGAGGCTCTGCGTCATGCGGCGAGCCTAGCGACGGGGCCGCGGCGCCTCGCGACGGGTCAGCTCGCGCCGGGCAGGTCGCCGCGGGCGGCGGCGGCGAAGGCGCGCTGCGGCTCGTGCGTGCTCCACAGGCTGGTGACGTCGCGCTTGAACAGGAACGCGATGGTCCAGTCGGTCACCACGGCGACCTTGCGACGCGTCGTCGGCACCTTCGTCATGTGGTAGGTCCGGTGCAGGAACCAGGCCGGGAAGCCCTTGATCTTGATGCCCTTCACCTGGGCGACGCCCTTGTAGAGGCCGAGCGAGGCGACCGATCCGTTGTGCTGGTGCTTGTAGGGCTTCGGGTCGAAGCCGCGCATGGTGGCGACGACGTTGTCGGCGAGGACCTTCGCCTGCCGCACCGCGTGCTGGGCCGAGGGCGAGCAGAACTCGCCGGGCTTGGTGAGGTCGGGCACGGCGGCGTTGTCGCCGGCTCCCCACGCGTCGTCCAGACCGACCACGCGCAGGTCGGCGGAGCACACGAGACGCCCCCGCTCGTCGAGCGGCAGGTCGGTGGCCTCGAGCACGGGGTTGGGCTTCACGCCGGCGGTCCACACGACGGTGTCGGAGAGCATCCGCGTGCCGTCGGAGAGCACGACGTGACCGTCGATGGTCGACTCGAGCCGGGTCTCGAGCTTGATGTCGATGCCGCGCTCGCGCAGCTGCTCGACGGTCCAGCGGCCCATGTCCTCGCCCACCTCGGGCAGGATCCGGCCGGACGCCTCGACCATCACGAAGCGCAGGTCGTCGGGCGAGACGTTGCGCAGGTAGCGCGTGGCGTAGCGCGCGAGGTCCTCGGTCTCGGCCATCGCCTCGACTCCGGCGTACCCGCCGCCGACGAAGACGAAGGTGAGGTTGCGCTCGCGGATCTCGGGGTCGGTCGCCGTCTCGGCGATGTCGAGGCACTCGAGCACGCGGTTGCGCAGCGCGATGGCCTCCTCGATGTTCTTGAAGCCCATGGCCCAGTCGGCCAGGCCGGGGATGGGGAGCGTGCGCGGCACCGAGCCGAGCGCCATCACGACCTGGTCGTACTCGATCTCGTACGGCGCGCCCTCGAGCGGCTGCACGGTCGCGACCTTGCGCGCGTGCTCGACGCCGGTGACCCAGCCCGTGACGACCTCGGCGTCGCGCAGCGTCTGGCGCAGCGGCACGACGGTGTGGCGCGGCTGGATCGAGCCGGCGCCGCACTCGGGCAGGAACGGCTGGTAGGTCATGTACGAGCGCGGGTCGACCACGGTGACGGTCGCCTCGCCGCGCTGGAGCTTCTTGCCGAGCTGGAGCGCGGTGTACATCCCGACGTAGCCACCGCCCACGACGAGGATCCGCGGAGGGGTGCCGTTCTCGCTAGGGCTCATGCCTCCAGGTTAGGCCTGCCTCACCAGAGCCCGCCCGCCGGAAAGCCGCCTCGGACGGGTGCCGCGCACCACACCGGCGACCGCATTCCCGAGACCGGTGTGACCTCGTCGGCCACCCGTTCTCCTCAGGAGAGATCGGGCCGACGTCAGGTGGAGCAGACGGTGTCGCTGGCCACGACGGCACCGTTGGCCGCCTTGGAGGCCGAGACGATCGTCGGGGTGGTGACGCCGGTGTAGCCGCTGCCGACCCGGACCTCGATCGTGCGACCCAGCCCCGGGATGGACTTGAGCACCGCGCCCGGGAAGGTGGCGGCGAGCGTCTTCACCG
Organism: uncultured Actinomycetota bacterium; assembly: GCA_963827145.1. Classification (GTDB taxonomy): domain Bacteria; phylum Actinomycetota; class Actinomycetes; order S36-B12; family CAIYMF01; genus Longivirga. The sequence continues at coordinate 465,899 of CAWGZO010000001.1, forward strand.
TCTCGGTGTAGGTGGCGTCGTAGCGGATGACCGTGGCCGTCGCGACCTTGGCGCGCGTGGTCGGCTTGCCGTCGACGCGGTAGCCGATCTTGTCGAGCGCCTTCGCGACCGCCTTGCCGGTGCCGGCGATGCCGCTGGCGTCCTCGACGGAGACGGTGATCGCGCTCGGGTCGACCGTGGCGGCGATCGCGTCGCTGCCCTTGGCCGCGGCCTTCGCCGACGCGGTGATCGGGGTGTCGGTGCGGATCGCCTCGAAGAGCCGCTGCGCACCGGCGTCGGCCCACTTCACCAGCGACGTGATGCCGGTGGTGGGGTCGGTGTAGCCGGCGTCCTCGATCGGGATGCGCGGGAACTCGATCGCGTTGAACTTGATGCCCTGCATCCGGCCGGCGAGGTCGAGCAGCGCGTCGCGGTTGAGGGTCTCGTCGACCTTGGTGTTCTTCAAGCGCCGAGCTGATGAACTCGTTGAGCTTCACCGGGTTGGTGAGGACGCCGGTGCCGGTCGCCTTCTGCAGCATCGCGGTGATGAACTGCTGCTGGCGCTCGATGCGGCCGAAGTCGCTGTCGATGTGCCGCGACCGGACGAAGTCGAGGGCCTCGGCGCCCTTGAGGGTGTTGCGGCCGGCCGGGAGGTCGAGCTTGGTGTACTTCGGGTTGTCCTTGAGCGGCTTGGCCAGGCACACGTCGACGCCGTCGAGGGCGTCGACCATCCCGAGGAACGCGCGGAAGTTCACCTCGACGTAGTGGTCGATGTGCACGCCGGTCGCCTGCTCGACGGTCTTCACCATGAGCCGGCCGCCGCCGCGCGGGAACGCCTCGTTGATGCGCGTGCGGATCGCGCCGTGGCGGACGCCGTCCTTGTCCTTGTACGCCGGGATCGTCACGAGCGAGTCGCGCGGAAGGCCGACCACGGTGACGTGGCTGGTGTCCTTGCCGATGTGCACGATCATCATCGTGTCGGTGCGCTCGCCGTAGTCCTTGTACCCGACGTGCAGCCGACGACGCTCCTCGGTGGAGAGGCCGTCGCGGTTGTCGCTGCCGACCACGAGGATGTTCACCGAGTCGCCCGCGCGCGGGTCGATCGTCGGACGCGCCTCCGGCGACGGGTCGTCGTCGGTGGGCGAGAAGACCGTGGTGCGCTGGATCTGCTCGTCGAAGTGGTTGGCCGTCCACCAGCCGCCCATGCTCACGACGAGGACACCGGCCGAGACGACGGCCAGGCTCCCCTGCAGCAGGCGGCGTGCGGTGGACGAGGTGCTCATGCGGCCAGCGCCGCCTCGATCGCCGCGATCACGGCCGGGTCGTCGGGCTGCGTCTGCGGCGAGAAGCGCGCGACGACCGCGCCGTCGCGGGAGACGAGCCACTTCTCGAAGTTCCAGCGGACGTCGCCGTCGTGACCCTCGGCGTCGGCCGCGGCGGTCAGCTCGACGAACAGCGGGTGCCGGCTCGCGCCGTTGACCTCGAGCTTGTCGGTGAGCGGGAAGGTCACGCCGTACGTCGTCGAGCAGAACTCGGCGATCTCCTCGTTGGTGCCCGGCTCCTGGCCCATGAACTGGTTGCAGGGGGCACCGAGGACGGTGAGGCCGCGGTCGGCGTAGGTCTCGGCGAGGGTCTCGAGGCCGGCGTACTGCGGCGTGAGGCCGCACTTGCTGGCGACGTTGACGACGAGCACGGCGCGCCCGGAGAACTCACCGAAGGTGGTGGCGCGGCCGTCGAGCATGGTCAGTGGGACGTCGTGCAGCGTCACGGGGTTCCTTCGCGGGTCGAGAACGGGCAGGTCAGGTGGCCAGGGACCACGCGATGCCGTCGAGGATGTCGTGCTCGGAGACGAGCACGTCGGGCAGCGCGGTGGCGTCCAGAATACGGCGCAGGACGAGGATTCCCGCATTGAGCACGTCGACGCGCCCCGGGTGGATGACCTGCATCACGCTGCGCCCGGCGTGGTCGAGGGCGAGCAGGCGGTCGGACACGGCGGCGACGTCGGCCGCGCTCACGCGGGCGCCGTGGATGGCCTCGGCGTCGTACTCGGACTGGCCCAGGGCGATCGCTGTGAGCGTCGTCACCGACCCGGCGAGCCCGATGAGGGTGCGGGCCTCGGCGAGCGGCACGACCTCGGCCGCCTCGGCGATGGCGGCGTCGACGTCGGCGACGATCGCGGCCACCTCCTCGCGCGTGGGCGGGTCGTGGCGCAGGTGGCGCTCGGTGAGCCGCACGCACCCGACGTCGACGCTGCGCGCCGCGACCGGCTCGTCGGTGCCGAGCACGAACTCGGTCGAGCCGCCGCCGATGTCGACGACGAGGTACGGCGCCTCCGCACCGGCCGCGAGACCGCGCGTCGCGCCGAGGAACGACAGCCGCGCCTCCTCGTCGCCGCTCACGACCTCGGGCGCGACACCGATGCGCGCGAGCACGCCGGCGACGAACTCGTCGCGGTTCTCCGCGTCGCGCGAGGCCGAGGTCGCGACGAAGCGGATCCGTTCGGCGCCGAGCGTCGCGCACGACGGCGGCGTACCGCTCGCACGGCGTCGAACGTGCGCGCCAGCGACTCGGGCGCGATGCCGGCCGGTCGCGTCGACGCCCTCGCCCAGCCGCACGATCTCCATGCGGCGGTCGAGGTCGACGAGCGTGCCGGCGTCGGGGTCGACGTCGGCGACGAGCAGTCGGATGGAGTTGGTGCCGCAGTCGATCGCGGCGACCCGCACCGTCACGCGGGCTCCTCGCGCGTGCACGGGCCGGCCGCGCCCCAGTCGGGCAGCATCGCCAGGGCCTCGTCGCCGAACGGGTTCACGCCGGGTCCGGCGGCCAGCGCGTGGCCGACGAGCACGTGCAGGCACTTCACCCGGCTCGGCATGCCGCCCGCGGTGATGCCGTCGATCTCCTCGACGTGGGCGATCGCCTCGCGACGGGCCAGGTAGTCCTCGTGCGCCGCGCGGTAGGCCGCCGCGAGCTCGGGGTCGTCGGCGAGCCGGTCCTGCATCTCGCGCATCGTGCCGCCGGCCTCGAGCGTGCCGATCAGCCCGGCGGCGCGCGGGCAGGTCAGGTAGTACATCGTCGGGAACGGCGTGCCGTCCGGCAGCCGCGGCTCGGTCTCGACGACGTCGGGGTCGCCGCACGAGCACCGGTGGGCGACGGCGCGCACGCCGCGCGGCTCGCGGCCGAGCTGGCGGGCCACCGCCGCGAGGTCGGCGGGCGTGGGTGCGCCCGCGGTGACCTCGTCGGTCATCGCGGAGCGTCCGGCCGCACCGGGATCCCGGGCGCCACCTGCGCCGGCACCCCGGCCTGGTCGGTCGTCTCGATCGCCTGCCAGAGCGTGCCGTACCACGGGGTGCGCGACTGCCTCCGCCTTGCGCGCGGAGGGCGCCGGCGCCTCGGCCGGGTCGAGCACGACGTACCCGACCTCGCCCGGGAGCACGTAGTGCAGCCGCTCGCGGATCAGCGACTGGACGTACGCCGGGTCCTGCAGCCGCTCCTGGCGCTGGCGTCAGCTCGTCGACGCGCAGCTGCGTGGCGGCGTTCTCCGCCCGCAGCGCGTTGATGTCGGCGCGCTGGCGGAACAGCTCGCGCAGCGGCACGGCGAGGGTGAACACGAGCAGCCCCAGGACGGCGGCGAGCACGACGGCCCGGCCGGTCAGGGTCGGGCGGTCGCGCACGGCGGACGCGGCCGAGGTGACCTTGCCGCGGGACGGCGTACCGGCGGTCGGCCGGCGCGCGCAGCACCGTCGCGGCGCGCCGCACGGCGCGCCGCTGCCCGCTCGGCCGGTCCGCTCATCTGCCCGTCGACCGCCCGATCAGCCGCGGAACCGCGGGAAGGCGGCGCGACCGGCGTACCGCGCGGCGTCGTCGAGCTCCTCCTCGATGCGCAGCAGCTGGTTGTACTTCGCGACGCGCTCCGAGCGGGCCGGGGCGCCGGTCTTGATCTGGCCGCAGTCGGTCGCGACGGCGAGGTCGGCGATCGTGGTGTCCTCGGTCTCGCCCGAGCGGTGGCTCATCATGCAGCGGTAGCCGCTGCGGTGCGCCAGCGCGACGGCGTCGAGGGTCTCGGTGAGCGTGCCGATCTGGTTGACCTTGACCAGCAGCGCGTTGGCGGTGGCGGCGTCGATGCCGCGCTGCAGGCGCTCCGGGTTGGTGACGAACAGGTCGTCGCCGACGATCTGCACCTGGGTGCCGAGCGCGTCGGTGAGGGTCTTCCAGCCCTCCCAGTCGTCCTCGTTGAGCGGGTCCTCGATCGAGACGAGCGGGTAGTCGGCGACGAGCGTCGCGTAGTACGCCGACATCTCCTCGGCCGTGGTGGCCTTGCCCTCGAAGGTGTAGACGCCGTCGTCGAAGAACTCGCTGGCCGCGACGTCGAGCGCGAGCGCGATGTCGGTGCCGAGGGTGAAGCCGGCCTTCTCGATCGCGGCGGCGATGAGGTCGAGCGCGTCGCGGTTGCTCGGCAGGTTGGGGGCGAAGCCGCCCTCGTCGCCGAGCCCGGTCGAGAGGCCCTCCTTCTTCAGCACCGACTTGAGCGCGTGGTAGACCTCGGCGCCCCAGCGCAGCGCCTCGCGGAAGCGTCTCGGCGCCGATCGGCGCGATCATGAACTCCTGGATGTCGACGTCGGAGTCGGCGTGCGACCCGCCGTTGAGGATGTTCATCATCGGGACGGGCAGCGTGTGGGCGTTGGGGCCGCCGACGTAGCGGAACAGCGGCAGGCCCGACGGAGTCGGCGGCCGCGCGGGCGACGGCGAGCGAGACGCCGAGGATCGCGTTGGCGCCGAGGCGCTCCTTGTTGGGGGTGCCGTCGAGGTCGATCATCACCTGGTCGATGAGGCGCTGCTCGGCGGCGTCGAAGCCGAGGATCTCGGGGGCGATCTCGTCCTCGACCGCGAGCACGGCGCGCTCGACGCCCTTGCCGCCGTAGCGCTCGCCGCCGTCGCGCAGCTCGACCGCCTCGAAGGCGCCGGTGGAGGCGCCGGAGGGGACGGCCGCGCGGGCCACCGTGCCGTCGTCGAGACCGACCTCGACCTCGACGGTGGGGTTGCCGCGGGAGTCGAGGATCTCGCGGGCGATGACGGCGTCGATGCTGGCCACGGGGCACTCCGAACCTGGTCTGGCGACTGCTTCTGGCCCGTCGAGCCTATCCGCCCGGCCCGGAGGCTCGCCGCACCGCCGTGCGCGCGGGCGGTTCGCGAGGCACTCTGGATACCTGATGACCACGTCACCGCATTCCGCAGCCGCTCCGGCCCCTGTTCCGGCCGCGCCCCGCAGCGCCCCGGGCATCCAGGGGGCGCGGGTGACGATGGAGTCGCTCGACCGGAGCACTCCGGATCCCGGACTGTTCGGCCCCGAGAGCCTGTCGTGGCGGGTGCACCACGACCCGGCCGCCGTGCTCGGCGGCATCCGCGCGCTGTTCCTCCAGTCGCTGCACCCCGAGGTGATGCTCGGGTTCTACGGCGTCACCGGCACGCGCGACGACCCGTGGGGGCGCCTCGCGCGCACGGGGTCGTACGTCAACGCGATCACGTACGGCACCGAGGCCGAGGCGGAGGCCGCAGCTGCCCGGGTGCGCAAGGTGCACGCCGCGCTGCGCCTCGACCGGCCCGACTGGCTGCTGTGGGTGCACGCGGGCGCTGTCGACTCGTGGCTGGCCGGCCACCGGCGCTCGGGCGCGCCCATGACCGACGCCGAGGCCGATGCGTTCGTCGAGGAGCAGGTGATCGCCGCGCGGCTGATCGGCTGCGTCGTCGACGACGTGCCGCGCACCGTCGCGCAGCTCGAGGACTACATGCAGGCCGTGCGGCCCCGGCTCGAGGTGACGCCCGAGGCGCGCGAGGCGGCACGCGGGCTGCTGTGGCCGCCGATGGCGACGCGCATCGCGTGGCTCACCCCGGCCCGCCCCGCGTGGACGACGCTGACCGTCACCGGATTCGCGCTGCTCCCCCGCTGGTCGCGCCGCATGTTCGCGCTGCCCGGCCTGCCGACCACCGACCTGTCGGCGTCGATCTCGGCGCGGGCCCTGCGCAGCGTGCTGATCGGCCGTGCCCGACGAGAAGCGCACCAACCCGCACCTCGCCGCCGCCCGGATCCGCCTGGGCCTCGCCGAGGACCGCGCCGCCAGCTGACTGCGACGTCACGGCCGCACACACTCGTGGGCGACGGCGGACCTGCGTCCTACGGGACGCAGACGTGCCGATCGCGCAACCCCCTGTGATTGTTGAGGAATCGCGATTCGGGTCTTGCCTCTGTCGGACGTGTGTTCTATTATCTCTCCATGACCTCGACCCCTCCCTCCCGCTCGTGGGACGACGCCGAACCGGCGCCGTTCCCGTCGGCGGAGGAGGTCGCGTACGGCCGGGCGATGGCGCGGCTGGACTCGGCTCTGCTGGAGCGGTGGGAGTCCGATCCGCCGGCCGAGGAGGTCGAGCCGCTGACCGACGAGCACCTCCTCGAGCACCTGAGCTCCGCGCCGTCGGGGGCGGATCTGCTGCTGCTGGAGTCGATCGACCCGATGGGTCTGTCGTCGAAGGCTGCGGTCCTCGACTACCTCAAGGCAGCCGAGCGGGTCGATGCGTACGCCGCATCGCTCAAGGCCCGGGCGCGCGTCGCGCTCGCAGGTGTCGAGTCCTCGAGCGAGCTGGTCGCGGAGATCCATGTGGAGAAGGAGCTCGCGCTCGCGACACGCTCCTCCCCGTACTCCGCGGGCATGGCGATCGAACGCGCGCGGGTGCTCACCGCGACGTTCCCGACGTTCCTCACCGCGCTCGCCGCGGGTGAGATCAGCGAGGGCCACTGCCGGGAGCTCGTCGAGCGCACCCGCACCTGCACCGACCCGGATGCGCTCGCCGCGGTGGAGCGGGTGACGCTGCCCAAGGCGAAGCGGATGACCCCGAAGCAGTTCGGGAACCAGGTCGCCAAGGCCATCGCCGACTACGACCCGGACGCGGCGTCGCGCTACCGGCGAGCGCGCGAGCAGCGCTCGGTGTGGACCCGCGAGCTCGAGGACGGCATGTCCTACCTCGGCATGGTCCACGACACCCCCACCATCGCCGCGATCAAGGCAACCCTCGACACCGACGCCCACGCCCTCCGGGCGCAGCGACGCACAGCAGCCGACGAGGTCCGCGACGCGGCCGTCGCGGCGGGCGACGATGCCGAGCGTGCGGTGTGGGCGTCCAGCGACCGCGACGTCGTCCTCTCCGCCGTCGACGACGCGGACGGAGTCCTCATCGGGGCGTGCCGCGCCGACGCGCTCGCCGCCCGGATCCTCGGCACCACGAGCCAGACCGGTGACATCGACTGGCAGCCGCAGCCCGGGAACGTGCAGGTGCAGCTCGTCATCGACCTGCAGACGCTGCGCGGCGAGGCCGACCGGCACTGCCTGCTCGACGGGCAGCCCGTCCCCGCCGAGATCGGACGCGAGCTGGCCGGCTACGCGAACGCGTTCCGGCGGATGGTGACGGATCCGGTGGACGGTCACCTGCTCGACTACGGCACCCTGACCTACCTGCCGGACCCGCTCAGGACCTATGTCCTGGCCCGCGACGGCGGCTGCCGCGCACCCGGCTGCACCTCCCGCGACCCGCGCCGGATGCAGATGGACCACGCCACCCCGTTCCCCGACGGACCCTCGGACACCGCCAACACCGGTGGTGCGTGCCTGTCCGACCACCAGAACAAGACCGCCGGCTTCGCGCACATCGAGAACAGCAAGGCGGACGGATCCTGCGACTGGGTCACCGCCTGGGGCCAACGCGTCCACATCCCCGCGCGGCCGTTCCTCCACGACCCCGCCGACCACCGCGGATCCCGACCCGCCACCACCCCGTCGACGAACCACCCTTCTGATCCGGCCCGTTCACCGACGGGCGGCAACCCGCGGACGGGCGCCAACGCGCGCAGCGTCGACGTGCGAAGTGGCGGCCCAGCTGTACTCCTCGGCGCGAACGAGGCTGTCACAATCCTCGGGCCATACCCGATGACGCAGGGGGATCTTCGATGACCGAGACGGCGTGCGCGTTCTGCGAGCTGATGACCTCCGGTGCTGCGCTCTGGGTGTCACGGGGTGATGACGCAGTCGCCTTCCTGCCGCTCCCTGACGGTTCACTCGCTCCGGGTCACACGCTGGTGGTTCCCCGAGAGCACAGCGTGGGCGTGCTGGACGCGAGTGCGGACGCGCTGGCTGCCACGATGCGGTTGGTCCAGCGGGTCTCGCTCGCAATGACCGCTTCGCTGGGAGCCACGGGCGTGGTGCTGCTCAACGCGAGCGGGCCACACTCGGGTCAGTCCGTGGATCATCTCCACGTCCACGTCGTCCCGTGCTGGCCCGAGGACGGCGCCACCTTCTGGCCGAGCGACCGCTCGAGACACCCGCAGATCCCCGACGTGCATCTGGAGATAGCGGCGGCGCTCGCCTGACCGCGGCAACAGGGCGTCGTGCAGCGATCGCGCCTAGGCGCCTACGAGCACCACGCCGAGGAACCGCGGCACCACCAGGTCTGTGAAGCGATGATCGTGCATGCCCGACGTCGCAGCAATACGTCCGTCGGCAACTGAGTCATCATCGGACCTGGTCCTGCGGATTGGTGTTCAGCCGTCGGTCGCGGGGGCGCGGTCGAGAGGGTTGGCGGCGATGCGGTCGGCGATGCCGCTCGCCATCGCCGAGGCGGCGGAGCTCGACGGCTTGCGCTGCGCCTGGCTGGCGAAGCACGCGGTGAACTCCGCGGCGAGGCCGAGGCGCGGGATCTGGTCGACCACGTCGGCGCGCAGCTCGTCCGGCCACCACTGCGGGTTGCGGCCGGAGATGTCGAGCCCGGTCGCGACCTCGAGCAGGTAGCCCTCCGGGTCGGCCTCGACGTCGACCGAGTCCCACATGTGCCGCACGATCACCTCGTGGGCACGCTGGCGCCGCTCCGCCGGCCAGCCGGCTCCCGCGCCGAACACCCAGGCGACGTGGCCGCCGGCGTCCTCGAAGGCCAGCGTCGCGTTGTCGAACGCCTCCACGAGCCCGATGTCGTGCAGCATGGCCGAGACGTAGAGCAGCTCGGCGTCGTAGCCGATGCCGCGCTCGTCGCCGAGGGCCGCGGCCCAGACGTAGGAGCGGCGGCAGTGGTTGAGCAGCGCCGGCGAGCTGTAGGTGGCGCACACCTCGTAGGCCGCCTGCGCGACCGTCGAGGTGGGACGCGGGACGTCGCTGAGCCTCATGCGGCTCAGTCTTGCGCGGCACCCGCGCCGGGCGCCGCCAGGTTCTCGAGGATCCACGAGGCGATCTCGTCCGGAGTCAGCTCGTCGACGTCGACGACGTGGTGCGCCGCCGCCTCGTACGCCGGTGCGCGACCGACGTAGAGCTCGCTCAGCACCTCGGTGACGTCGCGACCGGCGAAGAACGGGCGCGTGCTGCCGTCGCCGACGCGGTCGGCGAGGGTCTCGATGCGGGCCCGGAGCCAGACCACCGTGCCGTTGCTGCGCAGGTGCTCGCGGGTGTCGGCGGCGGCCACGGCGCTGCCGGGGATCCCCGCGACGATCGGCGGGTCCATCGCCAGGATCCGCTCGACGACCTGCGCCTCGACGGCGTGCAGCGCCTCGGCGCCGAGCGCGCCCACCTCAGGGGTGGCCGCGCCCGAGACCTCGGCGACCAGCTCGTCGTTGTCGACGTACGGCCACCCGGTCCGCGACGCCACGGCGCGACCGACCGTGGTCTTGCCGCAGCCCATCATCCCGACGAGCAGCAGCCGCGTGGCTGCCGGAGTGCTCATGCGGGCGAGAACTCGACGACGACCTTGATGTCGTCGGGCGTGCGGTCGAACGCCTCCTGCACGCGCTCGGACGGCACCCGGCGGCTGATCAGGCGCGAGAGCCACTCGCGGTCGCCCATGGCCAGCGCCTCCGCAGCCGCGGTAGAAGTGCCGACGGTTGGCGTTGACCGACCCCACGATCGCGTTGTTCTCGAGGACCAGCTCGGTGGCGACGTCGGCCAGCGGCAGGCTCTGCGTGCGACCGCCGCTGCCCACACCGGTCAGGCACACGATGCCGCCGGCGCCGACCGCGCGGATCGAGTCGGCGATGACCTGGCCGACACCCGTGCACTCGATCACCACGTCGGGTGCGAAGCCGATGTCGAGCGCGCCCACCGAGTGGTACGTCGCCCCGAGGTCCTCGACGAGGTCGGGCTTCGTGCCGGACTCCATCCGGTCGAGCACGTGGACGTCGAGGCCGCGCATGACGCCCAGCATCGCCGCGAGCAGGCCGATCGGTCCGGCGCCGGTGACCAGTGCGGTCCGCGGCTCGGCGAACGCGCGCCCCTGCAGGAACGAGACCTGCTCCCACGCCTTGGTGACGACCGTCGTCGGCTCGAGCAGCACGCCGAGCATCCCGAGCGACGGGTCGAGCTTGGTGACGTAGCCGGGCTCGATGCGCCAGCGCTCGCTCATGAACCCGTCGATCGCCTTGATGCCGCGCTCGGTGTACTGGCCGTTGCGGCACATGTCCCACTCGCCGACCGCGCAGCTCGGGCACGGCACCGGGTCAGGTCGGCGCACGATGCCCACGACGAGGTCGCCGGGCACCACGCCCGCACCCTCGGGCGCCTCGAGCACGCGCCCGAGCGACTCGTGCCCGAGCACCAGCCGGTCGCGCCCCGGCGGCGCCCAGCCGTACTTGCCGGTGACGATCTCCACGTCGGTGCCGCACACGCCGACACCGACCGCCTCGACGAGGATCGAGCCGCTCGCCTCCGTGGGCTCCGGCACGTCGCCGTACTCGAGGCTGCCCTCGGTCTTCGGGACGACGGTGATCGCCTTCATGGTGGCTCCGATCCGGTACGACGCTGGTGCGGGCGACGCTAGCGCCGGACTCCGCCGCCCCGCCCGCGGAACGGATCAGCTGGCCGCGACCGTGGCCCGGACGCGCAGCAGGATCAGCACCCCGAGGACGCCCACCGGCACCAGCGCGACGAGGCAGAGGGCCTCGTACGACCAGAACGCGACGACCAGTCCCGCCACCGCGCCGCCGACGGCCCCGGCGATGTTCATCGCGAGGTCCGAGGCGCCCTGCACGGCTGGGCGGTCGCCCGCGTCGACGTCCTCCACCAGCAGGGTCGAACCGGCGATCAGGGTGCACGACCAGCCGAGCCCGAGGAGGAAGAGTGCGATGCCGAGCCCGAGCACGTCGTCGGCAGGCGCCCGCGCGGCCAGCACGCAGGACGTCGCCAGGATCGCGACTCCGGCGGCGAGCACGGCGACGCGGCCCAGCCGGTCGGCGGCCCAGCCGACCAGCGGGCTCAGCGCATACATGCCGGCCACATGGACGCTGATGACGAGCCCGATGAGCTGCAGGCGCACGTCGACGTGGCGCATGTGCACCGGCGTCATCACCATCACCATGACCATCACGGCGTGGCCGAGCGCGATCGCGACCATGCCGAGCTGCGCGCCGCGGTGCCGGCGGACGTGCGCGATGCCGTCGCGGATCGAGGTCCGCGCACCCTCGACCGCGTCACCGGACGCCACCGCGAGACGACGCGCGAGCAGGAACGGGTCGGGCCGCAGCGCGAGGAGCACCAGCGCCGCGAGGCCCAGGCACGCGGCCGCCACCACGTAGGGACCCGAGAGCTGCGGGAGCCCGAGCGCGATGGCCAGCGCGCCGGCGGGCTCGAGCAGGTTGGGACCGAGCACGGCCCCGATCGTGGAGGCCCACACCACGATCGACAGCGCGCGCCCGCGGCGCTCGGGGTCGGCGAGATCCGCCGCGGCGTACCTCGCCTGGTAGCCCGCAGCCGAGGCCGCACCGACGAGCAGCGTGCCCAGCAGGACGAAGGGCAGCAGCAGCTGCGCCGCGCCGACGACCACGAAGACCGAGCCGATCGCGCCCGCCGACAGACCGAGGATGAGCGCTCGCCGCCGACCGCCCGAGAGCGTCACCCGGGCGAGCGGGAGTGCCGCGAGGGCGGCACCGACGACGCCGAAGGTCTGCGCCAGCCCGGCCGCGGCCTCGTTGCCGGCGACACCCTCGGCGATGAGCGCGCCGGCGGCCACCGTGCCGGCGATCGCGACGCCGTTGAGCGCCTGCGCCGCCGAGAGCACCCGGATCGTGCGCCGCTGCACGCGCGGGACGTCCACCTCGCCGCACCCCTGCGGCCACGGGTGCGCCCATGGCATCGCGGGACAGGGTCACGCGGACATCCTGGCCCATCAGGGCCGTCCCGGTCGCCCGCGAACCGGCTCGCTGCCAGGTCGCCTGCGGCCTAGCCTCAGCGGGTGACCACCGTCCGCGCACGTGCAGAGCGTCAACCTCGGCGTACGCCGCACCAACCCGTCGGACCCCGCGCTGAGCACCGGGATCGACAAGCGACCCACGGCCGACACCGTGCACGTCCGCGCTCCGGGACCCCAGCACGGCGGCCTCGGCAGCGGGCTGGTGGGCGACACGATCGGCAACCAGCGCGTGCACGGCGGCGACGACCAGGCCGTCTACGCCTACGCGCGCGAGGACCTCGACCGCTGGGGCCTCGAGCTCGGCCGGGCGCTCGGCGCCGGCGCGTTCGGCGAGAACCTCACCACCGCCGGCATCGACGTCAACGGCGCACGGGTCGGCGAACGGTGGGCGATCGGCGAGACCCTCGTCCTGCAGGTGACCGAGCCGCGCGTCCCGTGCAACACCTTCCGCACCTGGATCGACGAGGCCGGCTGGCTCAAGACGTTCACGGCCGCCGGCCTGCCCGGCGCCTACCTCCGCGTCGTCGAGCCCGGCGACATCCGCGTGGGCGACGAGATCCGCGTCGTGCACCGCCCCGAGCACGACGTGACGATCGCCCGCGTCTTCCGCGCGGTGATGGGCGGGCGCGAGCTGCTGCCCGGCCTGCTCGAGGCCGGCGACGACCTCACCGACTACCTGCGCGCACGCGCGCTGGAGGCGCAGGACGCGCTCTGACGGCGTCGCGCCAGCTCAGAACAGGACGGCCTCGCGGTCGTCGCCGCCGACGAGGTTGGCGCGCTGGCGCGCCGAGAGCCGGTCCCACTGGAGCGGCAGCGTGGGGCTCGGGTCGTCCTCGCGCAGCCGCAGCCTCGCGGCCTGGTCGCGCACGGCCGAGACCGCCCCGAGCATGCCGAGCAGCGGGAGCGCGGCGATGCGCACGGCCACGTCGGTCGTGTGGTGGTCGGACATGAGCACCTCCTGCCCGTACGGGCGCTGCGCCCGGGTGCGGGCGTCAGTGAGGTGATCGGCGTACGGGAGCCCCGTCTTGACCCTCAGTCGAGCGGGACCGGCGGCTGCTCGCCGTACTTGTTGGCGCCGATGTTGCCCGGCAGCAGGCAGAAGAAGTAGACGAGCACCGCGAGCAGCGGCACCGGCAGCAGCAGCGCCCACCAGCCGGTGCGCCCGCTGTCGTGCAGCCGGCGCACGGTGATCGCGACCGCAGGGACGATCAGCGCGATCACGACCACGAGCACCACCAGCGACATCCCGAGCAGCAGCGCACCGATGGTCTGGCCGACGCCGCCCGAGGAGCCGGCGCTGCCCACGATCGAGGCCATGAGGTAGAGCGCGCCCCACAGCAGGACGAGGAACAGCGCGAACCACCAGTACTCCGCCACCGAGGCGCGGCCGGAGAACCGGGTGAACTGGCGGAGGGCGCGCACGACCGCCTCGCCGAAGCGGAGGCGGTCGTCCGGGGGCATCTGCGGATCGGTCACCAGGGGTCTCTTCCGTACGTCGTGGTCAGAGGCCGAGCAGGGTGCGCAGGTGGCGCGGCGGGGGCGAGCCGTGGCCGAGCACGGCGTCGTGGATCTCGCGGTCGGTCCAGCTCGGGTGCGCCGCGCGCAGGTCGCGCACGAGGTCGTGCACGGCGACGTAGCCGACGTAGTAGGTCGAGAGCTGCGTGGAGGTGAGCAGCGCCCGCCGCCACTTGCCGACCGCCTCGCCCTCCTCCTGGTGGCCGCGCACCTGCATGAGCCGCATGGCCTCGGCCTCGGTCATGCCGCGCGTGTGGACGCGCACGTCGAGGATCGCGTTGATGGTCATGCGCAGCTGCATCTTGAGCTGCTGCAGGCGGATCGCGAGCGCGGCCCGGTCGCCGAGGCCGGCGTCGTAGCCGCGCTCGACCATGAGCGCCTCGGCGTACACCGCCCAGCCCTCGACGAACGGTCCGCTCCAGAACGCCTGGCGCACCGGGGTCACGACGGGCGCGCGGCGCGAGTGCGCGAGCTGCAGGACGTGGCCCGGCATGGCCTCGTGCACCGTGAGGTTGTGCAGCATGCGGGCGTTGTACTCGCGGTAGAACGACGCGGCGCGGTCGGCGTCCCACTCCGTCGGAGTCGGCGAGACGGCGAAGAACGTGGGCAGGTCGGCGGTCTCGAGCGGGCCGGGCGGGTCGCAGTAGGCGACCGCGACCCCCCGGTGGATCTCGGGCATCTCGACGATCTCGACCGGGTCGTCGTAGATGGTGACGAGGTCGTGCTCGCGGACGAACGGGTGGTCGCGGCGAACGCGTCCTGGCACAGCGGCAGCACGGTGGCGTCGTCGACCGGGCCCTCCGCGGCGACGGCGTCGAGGGCCCGGCGTACGACGGCGCCCGAGTCGTCCGGCGGTGGCTCGACCTCGCCGAGGTACTCGGCCGCGGCGCGGGCGATCTCGCCCTCGATGCGGATGAGGTCGGACTCGGCGCGCTCGAGCACCTGGTCGGGCGTCAGGTGCGCGTCGAGCGTGGCCCACAGCTTCGCGGCGTACCTCTCGGGGCCGAGGCGCGGGTCGCGGGTGGCGTGGTCGGAGTCGAGCGCGTCCTGCAGCCACCCCACGTGCGCGCCGAGCGCGCCGACGGCCGCGGTCCGGGCGGCCTCGAGCGCCGGGCGCAGGGCGGGGTCGGCGTCGAGCAGCGGGTCGAGCTGCGTGTGCAGCATCGAGGAGGTGCCGCGGAACTGCCCGATCGCGGTCTCGACGTGCACGCGCGGCATGGGGTCGCGCGACTCGCGCGCCTGCTCCAGCGCGGCCGGGATCGCCTCGAGCCGGCCCAGGAGGCTGGCGGCCCGCTCGGCCGCCGGCGCGAAGTCGCGGGCCAGCAGCAGGTAGACGGCCGTGCCCGGGTTGGCGACGAGCGGGTTCCAGCGGTGCTCGCCCAGCGTGTCCAGCGCCAGCTTCTGGCCGAGCAGGCGTGACCGCAGGATCTCGAGATCGACGGCGGCCGCGGTGCCGAGCGCGAGGTCGTCGACCTGGTCGACCGCCGAGAGCGCGTGCTCGATCGTGGTGAGCGACTCCTCCACGCCGTCGGCGGAGAGGTCTGGCAGCCGGTCGTCGAAGCGGTGGTCGCCGAGCGAGGTGGCCTCGACGGGGTCGCGGGCCAGCAGCCCGTCCACGATCCGGGAGGCGAGCGCCACGAACGTGGTCTCGGTCTCGTCGGCGTGCTCGGCGAACTCCCACTCCTGCGTCACCCGAGCGACGCTACCGGCTGGAGCAGCGACGGGCTCACCCGTGGCTGCCGCCACGCGGCGCCGCACGGTCGACGTTCCGCAGCAGCTGGCCGAGGGGTACGGCGCAGACCGCGGCCAGCACGAGGAAGACCGGCACGACGTCGACGGACACCACGGTCGACGCGGGATCCGCGGCGTGGCCCCACGCCTGGTCGACCGCGACGCCGATCGCTTCGAGGACGAAGTAGGTGAGCATCGATGCGGAGAGGACGAAGCCCCACGGCCGTCCTGCCCACAACCACCACCCGGCGACCACGATCGTGGGCAGCCAGAACGCCAGGTCCTGCACGTAGGTCGGCAGCGTGGTCAGACCCGTGCCGATCAGGAACGCCGGAGTCCCGTCGGCGACCATCCCCGGCACGATGCCCTTGAGCCACATGAGGCCGTTGAGCACCACGACGACCCAGAGCACGACCGCGATCCACCGGACCCGCAGGCCGGGTGTCACGCGCGCGGCGACGGCGTCGACGTCGATCCGATGGAGCAGGGCGATGGCCGACCAGATGGCGAGCCCGAGCATCGCGTCGTACAGGAGGAACAGCGGGTTGAACGGCGTGCCCAGGAGCAGCATGACCGCGTTGTACCCGAGATAGGCGACCGCGCCGACCCAGAGCAGGAGCGCCCGGGTGGAGCCGCGTCGTGCCGCGACCATCGACGCGACGAGCAGCGGCACGGCGACCAGCACCATGACGAGCGCGGTGCCGCGGGCCGAGCCGTTCATCGCGGGCGGTCCGCGCAGCACGTCCGGAAGGACCATCGTGAGGACGCCGGCCGCGACGGTCACCGCAGCCAGCAACCACGACAGCGGATAGGCGGCGGCTCCGTCGTGCGTCATCGGTTCCGGCGGACGGCTGGTGGGTGCCGACGGTGCCAGCGACGTGCTCATGCCGGACCCCTCCCCGACGCTGCTCGCCAGCCCGTGCGACGCGCGTGCAGGCCGAGCACTGCGAGCGCGATCGCGACGACGGCGAAGACAGCCTGAAGGACGCTCGGGCCGATGAACGGGATCTGCACCGTGACCTCGACGAGCAGCAGCGCCGCCGCGACGAGCACGGCGACCGGCGTGAGCGGCGACCGCCGCCATGCGAGCCAGGCGGCCGTGGCCGAGGGCACCGCGACCGTGGCGAACAGCCACAGGCCGGGCAGCACCCAGCTCGTCAGTCCGAGCGGTTCGAGGTCGGACACCGGGGGCGTGAAGGTCCCGGTCATGAGCTGGACCGCACCGGCTGCGCCCGCCACGGCCACCACCGCCTCGGCGGCGACGAGCACCCTGCGGTGCGGATAGGCCTCTGCGGTCGGCCCGGGCTCGATGCTGGTGTGCGTGCGCGCCATCGGCGGGTGCGCCATGGGGATCACCTCGGTCGCGGCCGCGCCCAGGAGATCGCTCCCACCATGGGACGGCCCGCCTGCTCGGGGTGGGGCCGAGCACTGCCTCCAGTGTCCCACCGCGCCCTCGACGTCGCAGTCGGTCCGACGGGCTGCCGCCGCTAACCCAGCCCCTCGGCGCTGCGGACCGCGGCGCGGTAGCGGCGGGCCGCGGCGCGCAGTGCGACGTCCGGGTCGACGCCGTCCTCGCGGGCGCGTGCGACGAGGGCGAGCAGCAGGTCGCCGTACGCCGTCTCGCGATCGTCCTCGCCGCTCACAGCGTCGACCGCGTCGACCGCCCCGGCCGCCGCGGCGGCCACCTCGGGGGCGACGGGCTCCAGACCCAGGGCGCGCGAGCGCTTGAGCAGCTTGGTGGCGAGGACGAGCGAGGGCAGCGCCACCGGGACGCCGTCGGTCACCGACTCGCGGCCCTTCTCGGCGTTCTTGAGCGTCTGCCAGTTCTCCTCGACCTGCGCCGCCGTCGTGGCGTCGCCGTCGGCGAAGACGTGCGGGTGGCGCGCGACGAGCTTGTCGACGATGCCGGCAGCGACGTCGTCGACGGTCCACGGCGCGTCGTGCTCCTGCGCGATGCGGGCGTGGAACACCACCTGCAGCAGCAGGTCGCCGAGCTCCTCGCGCAGCGCGTCGTCGTCGTCGGTCTCGATCGCCTCGACGGTCTCGTACGCCTCCTCGACGAGGTACTCGACCAGCGACTCGTGCGTCTGCGCCGCGTCCCAGGGGCAGCCGCCGGGCGAGCGCAGCCGGTCCATGACGGCGACGAGGTCGAGCAGCCGCGCGCCGGGCAGGTCCCACGACCCGGTGACCGGCTCGACGGCGATGTCGTCGTCCGGGCCGAGGGCGTCGTCCAGCGCCTCGGCGAGGCCGTCGTCGGCGTCCTGGCCGAGCACCCACACCACGGTGCGGACCGCATCGGGGTCGTCCGCGTCCTGATCGTCGGCGTCGGGGCGCAGCTCGGCCAGGATCGCCTGCGCGCGAACGGAGTCGACGTCCGGGCCGTCGGCCCCGGCGGCGGCCTCGACGACGCGCGGGCTCAGGCCGGCGGCGACGAGCGCGGGCAGCAGCGGGTGCGCCTCGTCACCGAGCAGCACGACGTCGGCGGTGCCGAGGGCGAACCAGGCACGGGCCGAGAGCAGGCCGCTCGGGACACGCGGGGACGTGGCGAGCAGGACGAGTCGGCCGGGCATGCGCGCCGAGGTCAGCTGCTCGACGGGGCGGGCGACGGGGTCGCGGCCGGCTTGGCGCCCGGCACGAACGACAGATCGTCGGGCACGGGGCCGAGGCCGTTCAGCGACGGGTCCCACGTGCCGTAGCGCGCGGCGACGCGGACGTCGAGCTTCGACGACAGCTCGCCGAGGTACGCCGAGGCCGCCTCGCCCTGCGCCTCCTCGGTGCCGCCCGGGAGCACGCGGGCGGGCAGCGCCTGCCGGATGAGGAAGTCGCGGGCGAACTGCACGACCGCGGACGCGGGGACGAACTCCTGGGTCGCGAACGCGAGGTCGAACCGCTCGCGGCTGCCCTCGAACTGGCCGTCGATGGAGCTGGCGATCACCTCGTCGACCTGACCGGGCGTGACCACGATGCCCTTCTCCGTCGCGGCAGCCTCGAGGACCAGATGACGGGTCATCCGCTCGACGTTGCGCGAGGTCACCTCGGCCTCGCTGAAGGCGGGGATGTCCGGCAGGCCCTGGGCCGCCTCGAACTGCGCGCGCACCTCCTCGACCGCGGCCGCGACCTCGGCGTCGCGCACCGTCTGGGTGCCCACGACCGACGCCGCGCCGGCCAGGTCGGTGCCGCACGCCGCGAGGGCGAGGGAGGCGAGGCCGAGGGCGAGGGCAGCGCGCAGACGCGGACGTCGCGGGCGGGTGACGGTCACAGGCACGGGCACGGTGCTGCCTCTCGGGTCATCGGGCGGTCGTCCCGAGCACGGGCTCGAGCAGGACGGCGTCCATGAGGTCGCGCAGCCAGTCGAGCAGCTCGGTGTCGCGGACCGGCTGCCCGCCCACCTTGGCGGTCATCGGTCGCGGCACCAGGATCGTACGTGTCGCGGGCTTCACGAGGGATCCTGGGTAGAGGCGCGCGAGCCGCAGAGCACGCGAGTCCGGCAGCTCGACGGGCGTGAAGCGCAGGAAGTTCCCCTGCGCGACGATCTCGGTGACGCCCGCCCGGCGCGCATGGATCCGGAGCCTCGCGACGGCGAGCAGGTTCGCGACCGGCTCCGGGATCTGCCCGTAGCGGTCGGTGAGCTCCTCGGCGCACGCCCGCGACGTCCTCCTCGGTGACCGCCGCGGCCAGCCGCTTGTACGCCTCGAGCCGCAGCCGCTCCTCGGCGACGTACTCGTGCGGGATGTGCGCGTCGATCGGCACCTCGACCTTGATGTCGGCGACCTCCTCGGCTACGCCGGTGCCGCCCTGCCGGTACTCGGCCACGGCCTCGCCGACCAGCCGGACGTAGAGGTCGAAGCCGACGTCGGCGATGTGGCCGCTCTGCTCGCCGCCGAGCAGGTTGCCGGCGCCGCGGATCTCGAGGTCCTTCATCGCCACCGCCATGCCCGAGCCGAGGTCGGTGTTGGCCGCGATCGTGGCGAGCCGGTCGTGCGCGGTCTCGGTGAGCGGCTTCTCCGGCGGGTAGAGGAAGTAGGCGTACCCGCGCTCGCGCCCGCGGCCCACCCGGCCCCGCAGCTGGTGCAGCTGCGAGAGGCCGAACATGTCGGCGCGGTCGAGGATGAGGGTGTTGGCGTTGGGGATGTCCAGGCCGCTCTCGACGATGGTGGTCGAGACGAGCACGTCGAACTCCTTCTCCCAGAAGTCGACGATCACCTGCTCGAGGGTGTGCTCGTTCATCTGGCCGTGCGCGGTCTGCGATGCGCGCCTCGGGCACGAGGTCGCGCAGCTTGGCGGCCACGCGGTCGATCGACTCGACGCGGTTGTGCACGAAGAACACCTGGCCGTCGCGCAGCAGCTCGCGCCGGATCGCCGCCGCCACCTGCTTGTCGTCGTAGGCGCCGACGTAGGTGAGCACGGGGTGGCGCTCCTCCGGCGGCGTCTGGATGGTCGACATCTCGCGGATGCCGGTGACGGCCATCTCGAGCGTGCGCGGGATCGGGGTGGCGGACATCGTCAGGACGTCCACGTTCATCCGCATCGCCTTGAGGTGCTCCTTGTGCTCCACCCCGAAGCGCTGCTCCTCGTCGACGATCACCAGGCCGAGGTCCTTGAAGCGCACCTCGGTGCTGAACAGGCGGTGCGTGCCGATGACGACGTCGATCGAGCCCTCGGCGATGCCCGCGATGACGGCCTTCGCCTCCTTGTCGCTCTGGAAGCGCGAGAGCGCCGCGACCTTCACGGGGAAGGCGGCGAACCGCTCGGAGAACGTCGACATGTGCTGCTGCACGAGCAGGGTCGTGGGCACGAGGATCGCGACCTGCTTGCCGTCCTGCACCGCCTTGAACGCGGCGCGCACCGCGATCTCGGTCTTGCCGTAGCCGACGTCGCCGCAGATCAGCCGGTCCATGGGGATCGACGTTCTCCATGTCGGCCTTGACCTCGTCGATGCACGAGAGCTGGTCGGGCGTCTCGTTGTACGGGAAGGCGTCCTCGAGCTCGCGCTGCCAGACCGTGTCCGGCCGAGAAGGCGTGACCGCGGCTCGCCATGCGCGCGGCGTACAGCCGGATCAGCTCGCCGGCGATCTGCGCGCACCGCCTTGCGGGCGCGCGCCTTGGTCTTGGTCCAGTCGGCACCGCCGAGCCGGTGCAGGCTCGGCGCCTCGCCGCCGACGTAGCGCGTCACCTGGTCGAGCTGGTCGGTGGGCACGTAGAGCCGGTCGCCGGGCTGGCCGCGCTTGCGCCGGGGCGTACTCGACGACGAGGTACTCGCGCGTCGCGCCCGCCACGGTGCGCTGCACCATCTCGACGTACCGGCCGACGCCGTGCTGCTCGTGCACGACGAAGTCGCCGGGCTTGAGCTGCAGCGGGTCGATGGTCTGGCGCCGGCGCGTGGGCATGCGGCGCGTGTCGCGCGTCGTGGACTTCTGGCCGACGAGGTCGGTCTCGGTGAGCACCGCGAGCCGCAGCGACGGCGCGAGGAACCCGTGGTCGAGAGCACCGGTGACGACCGTGACCAGGCCCGGCTCCGGCACGTCGTCGAGCGACTCGGCCACCCGCACGGCCAGGCCCTCGCCGCGCACGGACTCCGCGATGCGCTCGGCCGTGCCGTGGCCCTCGGTGACGAGGACGACCGCCCAGCCCTGCGCCGAGCAGGTCGCGCGCCTCGGTGAAGGCGCGCGTGGTCTCGCCGCGATAGCTGTCGGCGGGGCGCACGTCGAGCATCACGCGGTCGATCGCGTCGGGGTCGAGCGTCTCGACGTCGTCGGCCGCGACGTCGGCGCCGAACGGCGACGCGCCCCACCACGGCACGCCGCGCTGAAGTGCCGCGTGCGCGGACGTCGGCCACCGACCGGTACGCCGCGCTGCGCAGGTCGATCGGCGTGACGTTGCCGGCCGCCGCGTTGTGCCAGGAGGCCTCGAGGAACTCCTCGCTCGTCGCGACGAGGTCGTGCGCGCGGGTGCGCACCCGCTCCGGGTCGCAGACCACGACGAGCGAGCCCTGCGGCCAGCAGGTCGACGAGCAGCTCCATGCCGTCGGCGAGCACGGGTGCGAGCGACTCCATGCCGTCGACCGCGGTGCCGTCGGCGAGCTTGTCGAGCATCTCGATGAGCTCGGGGTGGTCGCTGGAGAGCGCCTTGGCGCGGGCGCGCACCTCGTCGGTGAGCAGCAGCTCGCGGCACGGCGGCGCCCACAGGCCCTGGGACGCGATCTCGAGGCTGCGCTGGTCGACGACCTTGAACCAGCGGATCTCCTCGACCGTGTCGCCCCAGAACTCGAGGCGCACCGGGTGCTCCTCGGTGGGCGGGAACACGTCGAGGATGCCGCCGCGCACGGCGAACTGGCCGCGCTTGTCGACGAGGTCGGTGCGCGTGTACGCCGCCGCCGCGAGGCGACGTACGAGCTCGTCCATCGCGATCTCGTCGCCGTGGCGCACCTGCACCGGCTCGAGGTCGCCGAGGCCCTTCGACCACCGGCTGCAGCACCGCGCGGATCGGCGCCACGACGACGCGCAACGGGTCCGTTCGACGGGTCGTCGGCGCTGGGGTGCGCGAGACGGCGCAGCACCGCCGAGGCGTCGGCCCACGGTGTCGCTCGACGGGCTCAGCCGCTCGTGCGGCAGGGTCTCCCACGCGGGGAACTCCGCGGTCGCGTGCGCGGGCAGCAGGCTCGCGAGCGCCGCGGCGAGGTCCTCGGCCTCGCGCGCGGTCGCGGTCACGGCGAGCACCGGGCGGTCGCCCGCGGCGGGTGCGGCGAGCGCGGCGACGAGCAGCGGGTAGAGGGCGGGGGGTGCCGTGACCTCGAGCGCCTCGGTGGCCTGCGCGGTGCCGGTGAGGCGGGCACGGCGTACCGCCTCGGCGATCGCCGGCTCGGCGGCGAGCGCCTCGACGAGCCCGGGCAGGGTGGTCGACATGGGGGCCTCTCGGGTGGTGCGGACGTGCGGGCGCACGACGTTCGCCCCGCACCTCGTCGAGGGCGGGGGTCGGCACGTGCCAGGAGCGAATCTACGTCCGCGCCGCCCCGCGGCGCGAGCCGCGCAGGTTGGCGAGGGTGGGCAGCGTCGGAGGCTCGGGCCAGGATGGCTCCATGGCCGATGTGACCTTCCGCGAGCTGTGCCTGGACGCCACCGACCCGCACGCCCTGGCGGCGTTCTGGGCGGGGGCGCTGCACCGCACCCTCGAGACCGACGAGCACGCCGCCGAGCTGCGCGGCGCCGACGGCCGACCCGACGGCTCGCTCACCTGGGTCGACCCCGTGCCCGAGCCGCGGACCGGCAAGACCCGCGTGCACCTCGACCTCCGCCTGCCCGAGGCCGACCCCGCGCCGCTGGTCGCGCTCGGCGCCACGGTGGTGCGGGAGCCCGGCGACGGCATCCACTGGTGGGTGCTCGAGGACCCGGAGGGCAACACCTTCTGCGCCATGCCGCCCGCACCGCCGGAGTGGAACGCGGCGGTCGAGGTGCCGACTCCGTTCGAGCTCGTCGTCGACTGCACCGATCCCGAGGCGCTGGCCGGCTGGTGGGCGGCACGGTTCGGGGTCGAGGTCGGCTCACGCGAGGGCAAGGCCGAGCGCTGGCTGCAGGGCGTGCCGGGATTCCCCTTCATGTTCTGGGTGTTCGCGCCCGTCCCGGAGCCGAAGACGGTGAAGAACCGGCTGCACTGGGATCTGGCCCTGACCGCCTCGGACCCGTCGGCGCTCGTGGCCGCCGGCGCCACCGTGCTCAGCGAGCCGGGGCCCGACGACGAGTGGTGGGTGCTCGCCGACCCGGAGGGCAACGAGTTCTGCGCCTTCCCGCCGACCGTCTGACCCGCCTCTCGGACGGTGCGACACTGGAGGTGACCTAGGGAGGTCCTCATGGACCTGTACGCCGAGCTCGTCACCGCACGCACCGCGATCGTCGACGAGGCCCAGACCTCCCTGCAGGAGCTGCACCAGGAGCACTACGAGTCCGCCGGTGACGTCGTCACCCGGCAGCGGATCGAGGAGCTCTTCGACCTGGTCGTCACCGGGCTGCGCGACCGCGACCTGACCGCGGTGGTCTCCTACGCCGACGGCGTCGCGCAGGAGCGGTTCACCGCCGGCTTCGACGTCGCCGAGGTGCAGACCGCGTTCAACGCGCTCGAGACCGCGATGTGGCGCCACGTCGTCGCGACCCAGCAGCCCGACGACCTCGCCGAGGCGATCGGCCTGCGTAGGCACCGTGTTCGGCGCGGCCAAGGACGCGCTCGCCCGCGGCTACGTGTCGCTGGCCTCGCACCACCACGTGACCTCGCTCGACCTCTCCGCGCTCTTCCGCGGCGTGGCCGGCTGACGTCGTCGATCCGTCGCCGTCAGCCGTCAGCCGTCGAGCACGGCCCGCACGTGCTCGGCGAGCCAGGGCACGCACATCACGACGCCCGGCTGCAGGGTCGACTCGCGGTTGAACTCGAAGCCGCCGCCGTCGGGCGCCGTGCACGACAGCCCGCGGTGCAGCGCGACGCCGAGCGGGGCGGCGAGGTCCCAGTCGTGGAAGCCGCTGTCGTGCAGGTAGAGCTCGACGCGACCGGCGTACACCTCGGCGGCCTTGGCCCCGACCGACCCGACCTGCACGACCTCGACGCCGTGCTCGGTGACGCCGTGCGCGGCGAGCCGCTCGGCGAGGCGGGCGACGAGCCCGTCGAGCTCGGCCGGCCGTCGCGAGCGCGACACCACCACGCGCACCGGCCGGTCGCGCGGGCACGTCGTACGCCGGCGGCACGTCGTCGAGCACCGACCAGGTGATGCCCCTGCGAGGGCAGGTCGACGGTGGCCGCGCTCAGGACGGCGCCGTGCTCGGTGCGGGTCCAGAGGGCCACGTGCACGGCGAAGTCGTCGCGGCCCTGGCCGTACTCCCACGTGCCGTCGAGCGGGTCGACGATCCAGAGCCGGTCGGCGCCGAGCCGGCCGAGGTCGCCGTCGCCCTCCTCGGAGAGCAGCGTGTCGCCGGGGCGGTGCTGGCGCCAGCCGGCGCTCGATGAGGACGTGCGCCTCGCGGTCGGCGGCGTCGCGCAGCTCGCGGTTGACGGCGCGGTCGTGCTGCGGCGCCGTGCCGAAGGTGCGGCGTACCTCGAGCAGCAGGCGGCCGGCCTCCTGGGCCATCTCGCGCGACAGCACGCTGTCGTCGAGCGTCCGCCTGCGGCGTCACGAGTTGAACCGGTTCTGCGCCCGCTCGAGACCCTCGTCGAGCAGCAGCTCGACGGCGTCGGCGGCGTCGGAGACCAGCAGCGGCAGCTCCTTGCGCTCGACCGAGGCCCAGGGCTTGAGCACGTAGTCGGCGGGGTCCTGCCGGCCCGGCGGCCGGCCGATCCCGACGCGCACGCGGTAGAAGTCGCCGGTGTCGGTGGAGCGGCGGATCGAGCGCAGCCCGTTGTGGCCGTTGTCGCCGCCGCCGAGCTTGAGCCGCAGCGACGCGAACGGGAGGTCGAGCTCGTCGTGCACGACGACGAGGTGCTCGAACGGCACCTTGTAGAAGTCGAGCAGACCCTTGACCGGGCCGCCCGGACTCGTTCATGTACGTCATCGGCTTGGCGAGCACGACGCGGTGGCCCTGCAGCCGCTCCTCGGCCACCTGCGCGCGGGAGCGCTTGTGCGTCGCGAACCGGCCGCGGGCGCGCTCGGCGAGCTCCTCGACGACGAGGAAGCCGACGTTGTGCCGGGTGGCGGCGTACTCCGGCCCGGGGTTGCCCAGACCGACGACCAGCCAGGGCGCGGTCTCGGTGCTCACGGTCGGATCCTTCCGTACACGGGCGACGCCCCGCACCCGAGAGGGGTGCGGGGCGTCGTCGACGATCGATGAGGCCGGATCAGGCCTCGGGGGTCTCCTCGCCGACCTCGGCCACCGGGGCCGAGTCGTCGTGGCGCTCGAGGTCCATCTCCTCGTTGGACGGCTTCTCGTTCATCGCCGCCTCGTGGGCCGCCTCGGCGGCGAGACCCTCCTCGATGCGCTCGGCAGCCTCGGCCTTGGTGATGAGCACCAGGTCGACGTGCTCGAGGACGCGCTTGACCGGGTCGCGCTGCACGTCGCGCGGGGCGACGAGGTGCTTCTTGCCGTCGAGGGTGACCTCGAGGACGAGACCCGCGTGACGCAGGGCGAGCGTGAGCTCGTGGTCGGGGAGCGAGACGTGCTGCAGCTCCTGGCCCTGGCCGTAGATGACGGCGGGCACGCGGCCCGCGCGGCGGGTGCGGCGAGCCGCGCCCTTGCCGAAGTCCGACCGGTGCTCGGCGGTGATGCTGACCTGGGCCACTGTCCTGCTCCTCGTACGTCGTCTCGGTGCTCGCGTGCGTGAGGTCACGCGAGGACCGTGCTGTCTGGTGCGTGCGGCGCGCGGGGGCGCGCACCGCGATGGTGCGGGGTTCTGGGGTGCCGCGCCTCGCGGCGGGGCGGTCGGCGCCTCGGCATGGATGCGGGCGCGCGTTCGACCGCGCGGTCCGCGTCGATCACGACACGCTCCGAGCCGTTCGCACGACCCGCAGCGCACCCTCGCCGGGGAGCCTCGTGAGTCTAGTCCGCCCCCGGCCCGGGTCCCAAATTGGTGTCCCTCTGCCGCTCCAAGCTCCTCGCTGCGCTCGTCGCGTCGCGGCCGCCTCCGCTGCGCGGCCCAGGCGGCGCCGTTCCAGCGTCGTATGGCCCGCGCGTTGGGTGGCGCCGCAGCGAGGGCTCGGTGACCCCCTCCTTCGTCGGGGGCCACGCTTCGCCCTCGCGGCCGCTCCGCTTCGGCGTACTGCCCACACTCAGGGTCTCGATGCTGGGGGACGGCCTTCGCTGCGCTCGGCCTCCGCGAGCTGGGGTGGGCGCGCGAGGCCACGTTCACCCCCGAATTCCTGAACACCCGTGAATGCTCGAGATTCGGGCCGGAACCGGATCGGATCTCGCGCAAACGGGGGTGTTCGAGAAACGAGGGGTGAACCCAGCCTGCCTGCCACGGACCGCGAGCAATGCCGTGCCTGCGCTGGGCAGTACGCCGAAGCGGAGGGCGCGGAGGGCGGGGACGGGCCCCGGCGACGAAGGAGCCGGGTCACCGGAGCCCGACAGGGAGGCGCCTACCGAACGCACGGTGCCATACGCCGCTGGAACGGCGCCGACCCGGAGCGGCCCGAGAGCGGAGGCGGCGCGCGACGCGAGCGAGCGCAGCGACGAGCGCCAGCGAGCCGACCGCGAGGAGCCGTTCGCTGGGAGCAGACTAGACGCGATCGCCCTCGAACATGCTCGTCACCGAGCCGTCGGTGAAGACCTCCTGGATGGCGCGGGCGATGAGCGGCGCGACCGGGAGGACGGTGAGCTTGTCGAAGCGGCGGTCGTCCGGGA
This sequence comes from uncultured Actinomycetota bacterium, assembly GCA_963827145.1. Classification (GTDB taxonomy): domain Bacteria; phylum Actinomycetota; class Actinomycetes; order S36-B12; family CAIYMF01; genus Longivirga. Next base: position 492,643 of record CAWGZO010000001.1, read on the forward strand.
TCGGCAGCGTGTCGGTGACGATGACCTCGCGCACGCGGCTGTCCTCGAAGCGCTCGACGGCCGGGCCGGACAGGATGCCGTGGGTCGCGGCGACGACGACGTCCTTGGCGCCGTTGTCGAACAGCGCCTCGGCGGCCTTCACGATGGTGCCGCCGGTGTCGATCATGTCGTCGACGAGCACGCAGATGCGGCCCTCGACCTCGCCGACGACCTCGCTGCACCTTGGCCTCGTTCGGGACGTCGGGGTCGCGGCGCTTGTGGATGATCGCCAGCGGGGCGCCGAGCAGGTCGGTCCAGCGCTCGGCGACGCGCACGCGGCCGGCGTCCGGCGAGACCACGGTGATGAGGCTGCGGTCCTCGACCGTCTCGGCGACGTACTTCACCAGCAGCGGCAGGGCGAAGAGGTGGTCGACGGGGCCGTCGAAGAAGCCCTGGATCTGCGCGGTGTGCAGGTCGACGGCCATGAGGCGGTCGGCGCCGGCGGTCTCGAACAGGTCGGCGATGAGGCGGGCCGAGATCGGCTCGCGGCCGCGGTGCTTCTTGTCCTGGCGGGCGTAGCCGTAGAACGGCGCGATCACGGTGATGCGCTTGGCCGAGGCGCGCTTGAGCGCGTCGACCATGAGCAGCTGCTCCATGATCCACTTGTTGATCGGCTCGGTGTGGCTCTGCAGCACGAACGCGTCGCAGCCGCGCACCGACTCCTCGAACCGCACGAAGATCTCGCCGTTGGCGAAGTCGTAGGCCTGCGTGTCGACGAGGTCGACCCCGAGCTCCTTCGCGACGTGCTGCGCGAGCTCCGGGTGCGACCTGCCGGCGATGAGGACGAGCCTCTTCTGGCTGGTCTGGACGATGCCGCTCACTGCGTGCTCCTCGTGCGGGGCCTGACCCGGGTCGGCGGCTGCCGATCCGGAAACCTGCTGCGGCCGCGATGATCGCAGCCTCGGCCGCCAGCGCCGCCGCCGAGCCCGGGCGCTTGCGCGCCACCCAGCCCTCGACGTTGCGCTGGCGGGCGCGGCCGACGGCCATGGCGCCGGGCGGCACGTCGTCGGTGATGACCGAGCCGGCCGCGGTGTAGGCGCCGTCGCCGATGGTCACCGGGGCGACGAGCATCGTGTCGCTGCCGACCCGGACGTGGTCGCCGATGGTCGTGCGGTGCTTGTCGACGCCGTCGTAGTTGACGAAGACGGTGGCGGCGCCGATGTTGGAGCCGCTCGCCGATCTCGACGTCGCCGACGTAGGACAGGTGCGGCACCTTCGACCCGTCGCCGACCACGGCGTTCTTGATCTCGACGTACGCCCCGAGCTTGGCCTTCTCGCCGAGCCTGGTGCCGGGGCGCACGAAGGTGAACGGGCCGACGGTGGCGCGCGGGCCGATCTCGGCGCCGGTCGCCTGGCGTGCGTACGACGCTGGCGCCCTCGCCGACCACGCACGTCGACGAGCGTCGTGTCGGGGCCGACGACCGCGCCGGCCGCGACGGTGGTCGGCGCCGTGCAGGCTGGTGTTGCGCTCGATCACGCAGTCGGCCTCGAGCAGCACGTCGGCGTCGATCCACGTGGTGGCCGGGTCGACGATCGTGACCCCGGCGCGCATCCAGCCCGAGGTTGACCCGGTCGCGCAGCAGGGCGCGCGGCCGCGGCGAGCTGCGCGCGGTCGTTGATGCCGAGGATCTCGTCGGCGTCGCCCGCGACGACCGCCGCGACCGGCAGGCCCGCCGCGACCTGGAGGCCGAGCGACGTCGGTGAGGTACTCCTCGCCCTGGGCGTTGTCGGTGGTGAGGCGGCCGAGCGCGTCGGTCAGCGCGGGCGACGTCGAAGGCGTAGACGCCGCTGTTGATCTCGCGCACCGCGCGCTGCGCCTCGTCGGCGTCCTTCTGCTCGACGATCGCGACGACGTGGCCGGTGCCGGGTCGCGCAGGACGCGGCCGTAGCCGGTGGGGTCGTCGAGCACGCGCGGTGAGGACCGTCGAGCTCGCGCCCGCGTTCGACGTGGGTGTCGACCAGGCTCTGGAGGGTCTCGCCGGTGAGCAGCGGGCGTGTCGCCGGCGACCACGAGCAGCGGGCCCGTCGCCGAGCACGACGCCGGCCGCAGCGAGCCCGTCGAGCGCGACGCGCATCGCGTGGCCGGTGCCGTTCTGCTGCTCCTGGACGACCACGACGGCGTCCGGCGCGATCTCGGCGAGGTGCGCGGCGACCTGCTCGCGACCGTGGCCGACGACCACGACGAGGTGGTCGGGCTGCAGGGAGGACGCCGCGGCGATCACGTGCCCGACCAGCGAGCGGCCGCCGACCTCGTGCAGCACCTTGGGGGTCGCCGAGACCATGCGGGTTCCGACGCCCGCGGCGAGGACCACGACGGCGGACGGGCGCAGGCTCACGAGGGCGTCACTGCTCTCCAGCTGGCGGCGGGCACGGCAGGAGCAGGCTACCGCGCTTCTCTGGCCGCTCCAAGCAGGACCTCCGGGTCGCGTCGCTGCGCTCCTGCGTCGCGGCCGCCTCCGCTTCGCGGCCCTGGCGGCGCTGTCCCAGCGGCGTATGGCCCCTGTGTTGGGTGGCGCCGCACGTCGGGCTTCGGTGACCCCGGCTCGTTCCTCGCCGGGGCCACGTCCCCGCCCTCGGGGCCGCTCCGCTTCGGCGTACTGCCCTGCGGAGGGATCGCGTTGCTCGCAGCCCGGGGTGCGCCGCGGCGGCTCGGGTCAGGAGAACAGGGAGTGGTAGCCGTTGAGGGCGGGCTGGCCGCCGAGGTGGGCGTACAGGACGGTCGAGCCGGGGTCGATCTCGCGGCGGGCGACGAGGTCGATGAGGCCGGCCATCGACTTCCCCTCGTAGACGGGGTCGGTGATCATCCCCTCGATGCGCGCGGCGGTGCGCATCGCGTCGAGGGTCTGCTCGTCGGGGATGCCGTAGACGCCGGCGTGGTAGCGGTCGTCGAGCTCCACGTCGTCGGCGGTGATCGGCGCCTCGACCCCGATCTGCGCCGCGGTGTCGGCGGCGATGCGGGTGACCTGCTCGTGCGTCTCGGCGGGCTTGGCCGAGCCGTCGATGCCGAGCACCCGTCGGGGCCGGCCGCCCTCCTGCTCGAGGTGGCGGAAGCCCGCGACCATGCCGGCCTGCGTGCTGCCGGTCACCGAGCACACGATGATCGTGTCGAAGAAGACCCCGAGCTCGCGCTCCTGCTCGGCGACCTCGAAGGCCCAGCCCGCGAAGCCGAGCCCGCCCAGCGGGTGGTCGGAGGCGCCGGCCGGGATCGCGTACGGCTTGCCGCCGTTGGCGACGATCTCGGCGAGCGCGTTCTCCCAGCTCTCCTTGAACCCGATGCCGAACCCGGCCTGCACCAGGCGCACGTCGGCGCCGGCCAGCCGGCTGATGAGGATGTTGCCGACCTTGTCGTAGACGCTCGTCGGGCCAGTCGACCCAGCTCTCCTGCACCAGGACGCACTTCAGCCCGACGTGCGCCGCGACGGCGGCCACCTGGCGGGTGTGGTTGGACTGCACGCCGCCGATCGACACGAGCGTGTCGCAGCCCTGCGCGAGCGCGTCGGCGACGAGGTACTCGAGCTTGCGCGTCTTGTTGCCGCCGAAGGCGATGCCGCTGTTGCAGTCCTCGCGCTTGGCCCACACCGCCGCGCCGCCGAGGTGCGCGGTGAGCCGGTCGAGCCGGTGCACCGGCGAGGGGCCGAACAGCAGCGGGTGGCGGGGGAAGTCCGCGAGTGCCATGGGTTCTCCTTCGTCGCGGCGCAGTGCGTACGCCGGTGGTCCGGGGTTCTCGTGCGGGTCAGTCGCTCTCGCGCAGCGACGGCTCGTGCAGCAGCGGCGCGAGGGTCTGCCACGTCTGCCACGAGACCTCGGCGGCGCCCTCGGCGTCGCCGGCCTCGCAGCGCTCGATGAGCCGGTCGTGCAGCGCCACGGACGCGCGGCCGGGGAGCGTGGCGAACCTCAGCCGCTCCACCCGGCGCAGCAGCGGCGTGAACTGCTCGAGCACGGTGACGATGGCCGCGTTGCCGGCAGCCGCGACCGGGATGTCGTGCAGCTCGTCGTCGGCCTCCAGCGCGGCGTCGACGTCGCCGGCTCGCAGGGCCGCGGCGAATCGCTTGTTGGCGGCACGCATCGCGCGCAGGTCGGCACGGGTCAGCCGGCCCACCGCCTCGAGCACGGCCAGCCGGTGCATCGCGGCGACGACCGACATCGCGTGCGCCGTCGCGCGCGCGTCGATGCTGGTGACCACGGTCGAGCGACCCGGCACGGTGGCGACCAGCCCGGCCTGCTGCAGGCGCAGCAGCGCCTCGCGGACGGGGGTGCGGCTCACGCCGAGCCAGGTGGCCAGCTCGAGGTCGCGCAGCTGCTCGCCGGGCTCGAGGGTGCCGTCGACGATCGCGTCGCGCAGCCGCTCGTAGACGTCGTCGCGGAGCAGCACGCGCTCGCGGGCGACGACCTCCTGGGGAACCGGCATGCAATATATCGTCATACCGCCGAGCGCCCACGTCAAGGCCGAGGTCGAGGTGGCAGCGTCGCGCCGCGCGCGCAGGTGGGCTCCCGGGGCAGGAATCGAACCTGCGTCGTACCCGCATTCAAAGTGCGGTCGCCCCTGCCAGCAGAGCAACCCGGGAAGGTCGGTACGGCACCAGGGTAGGCGTCGGGGCGCTCCGCGCGGTCGTCGCACGCGGCCCGTCGCGCCGCGGTCCGGCCCGGAGCCGCACATCGACCGGCCCCACCACGGCAGGATGAGGGCCGTGACCGACGAGACCGGCGAGATCACGCCCGACGAGAACGACGCCCCCACCCCCGCGACCCCCGCCCGACGCGCCCGCAGCGAGCGCGTGCGTCCCGAGCGCGTGCGCATGAGCGGTCGCGAGCGGCGCGAGCAGCTCGTCGACGTCGGCCGACGGCTGTTCGCCGACAAGGGGTTCGAGGCGGTGACGATCGAGGAGATCGCCGCGAAGGCCGGGGTCTCCAAGCCGGTCGTCTACGAGCACTTCGGCAGCAAGGACGGGCTGTACGCCGTCATCGTCGACCGCGAGATGAACATCCTGCTCGCGATGGTCAGCGACTCCCTCACGGCCGACAACCCCCGCGCCCTGCTCGAGCAGGCGGCGCGCGCCCTCTTCGACTACATCGAGGGCCGCAGCGACGGGTTCCGCGTGCTCGTGCGCGACTCGCCGGTGGCGCAGAACACCGGCAACTTCGCCTCGCTGCTGCGGGACGTCGCCAGCCAGGTCGAGGCACGTCTCGCCGGGGAGTTCGACAGCAAGGACTTCCCGTCCAAGTTCGCGCCGATGTACGCCAACATGCTCGTCGGCATGGTGGCGCTGACCGGTCAGTGGTGGCTCGACGTCCGCAAGCCCAAGAAGGACGAGGTCGTCGCGCACGTGGTGAACCTCGCCTGGAACGGCATCGTGGGCCTGGAGAAGAAGCCGCAGCTCATCACCAACCGGTCGCGCGCCAAGGCCTGACCGCGATGGCCACGCCGGCGCTCGAGACTCCGCGCCTGCTGCTGGAGCCGCTGCGCGTCGAGCACGCCGACGAGATGGTCGACCTGCTCGCCGACCGGGCGCTCTACGCCTTCTACGCCGACGAGGCCTCCCCCACCCTCGACGAGCTCCGCGAGCGGTATGCGCGACAGGTGCGCGGCACCTCGGCGGACGGCACGCAGGAGTGGCACAACTGGATCCTGCGACTGCGCTCCACGGGCGCGGCCGCAGGCTTCGTCCAGGCCACGGTGACGCGGGACGACGCGGGCGCGACCACGGCCGAGCTGGCGTGGGTCGTGGGATCGGCGTACCAGGGCCAGGGGCTCGCGGGCGAGGCAGCGGCCGTCGTGCGCGACGCGCTGCGCGACCCCGGCACCACGGTGATCGCGCACATCGCGCCCGGCCACACCGCCTCCGAGTCGGTGGCCCGCCGGCTGGGGCTGCTCCCGACCGACGTCGTGCACGAGGGCGAGACCCGCTGGCAGCGTCCCGATCACCCGGCTTCGCCCGAGTAGCACCTCGAACCGACCCTTTCGGTGGCCGAACCGGTCGCTTCGAGGTGTTACTCGCGGACCGGGGGCAGGTATCTCGACGTCGAGAGAGTCGGGTCTAGGCTGCGGAGCATGAGCCAGGAGCCGGCGCAGCGCGCGGTCGACGAGGTCGACGCCCTCGTCGAGGCGTGGCGCCGCGAACGGCCCGACCTCGACGTCGCGCCGCTCGAGGTGCTCTCCCGCGTCACGCGGCTCTCCCGCCACCTCGACCTCGCGCGCCGCGAGGCGTTCGAGACGCACGGCCTCGAGCCGTGGGAGTTCGACGTGCTCGCCGCGCTGCGCCGCGAGGGCGCGCCGTACGCGCTCTCCCCCGGCCGCCTGCTGCAGGTCACGCTCGTCACCAGCGGCACCATGACCAACCGCATCGACCGGCTCGCCGCCAAGGGGCTCGTCGAGCGCGTGCCCGACCCGAACGACGGCCGCGGCGTGCAGGTGGTGCTCACCGACGAGGGGCGCCGCCGGGTCGACGACGCGCTCGACGACCTGCTCGCCCACGAGCGCGACATCCTCGCCGCGCTCAGCGCGACCGACCGCGACCTGCTCGCCGACCTGCTGCGCCGGCTCACCCTGCCGTTCGAAGCGGTCTGACCCCTCGAGCCGTCACGCCGTGGCGGAGATCGCGCTCGCGATACGCCGGGCCTCGAGGCCCATCTCGCGCAGCATCCCCGCGGGCGAGACGAACTGCCCGCAGAACCACAGCCCGGGAAGTGCCGACTCGGCTCCGCTCACCCGCGGACGCCCGGTGTCGTCGCACACCGCGCGCCACTCGGGCAGCAGCTCGTCGAGGCCGGGCTCGTAGCCGGTGCCGAGCACCACGGCGTCGGTGGTCAGCGCGCTGCCGTCGGCGAAGACCACTCCGCCTGCGGTGAACCGCTCGATCGCCCCGTGCACGGTGATGCGGCCGGCCTTGATGTGCTCCATCGTCCCGATGTCGAGCAGCGGGATGTGCCGGTCGTTCTTGATCTGCGTGTTGGGGCCGTACGGCAGCTTCTGCAGCCCGACCTTCGTGATGTCGCCGACGGTGAGACGCACCAACGGCGCGGCCATCGCGTCGGCGACCTTCGTCGGCAGCGGCCGCATCACGATGCCCATCTGCAGGATCGGCACGCCGAGCAGGTCGCGCGGGATCACGTTGACCGGCGAGCGCACCGACAGGTGCACCTGCGCGCCGTGCTCGACGAGGTCGATCGCCTGCTCGCAGGCGGAGTTGCCGAACCCGACCACCAGCGCGGTGCGGCCGCGCCACGGCTCGCCGTCGACGTACTCGCTGGAGTGCAGCAGGTCGCCGGCGTAGTCCTCCATGCCGGGCCAGGTCGGGCGCACGGGTCGGTGGGTGGCGCCGGTGGCGACGACGACGTCGCGTGCGGTCCAGGTGCCGTCGGCGGTGGTGGCGACCCACCGGCCGTCGACGCGCTCGAGGCGCTCGACCCGCTGACCGAAGTGCGGGGCGAGGCGGTGGTGGCGGGCGTAGACCTCGAGGTACTCGACCACCTGCTCGCGCGCCGGGTAGCGCGGCCAGCTGCGCGGCATCGGGAGACCCGGCAGCGACGAGGACGACTTCGGCGTGTGCAGGTGCAGCCGCGCGTAGTGGTGCCGCCACGCGTCGCCGACGTGGTCGCTCGCCTCGAGGATCTCGAACCGTACGCCGGACTCCCTCAGGCAGGCGGCCGCAGCCAGCCCGGCCGCGGAGGCGCCGATCACCAGGACGTCGGTCTCGCGCTCGTCGGTCATCGCGACAGGCTAGTGCTCACGCACGTCGCGTCGTGCGCACGCCGAGATGTGTGCTCAGCGGCGGCCCGGGCCTCCGTGCAGCACACAGCTCCGGGGCTAGTCGAGGTCGACGGCGAGCTCGAGCCACTGCTCCTCGAGCTGCTCGCGCTCGGCCACGGTCGCGCGGAGCTCGGCGTCGAGCGCGAGCACGCGCTCGTGGTCGGTGGCGGCTGCGACGAGCGCGTCGTGCAGGCGCTGCTCCTCGTCGCGCAGCTTCTCGGTGCGCCGCTCGATGCGGGCGAGCTCCTTGCGCGCGGTGCGCGCCTCGCCGGCCGACAGCCGCGGAGCCCCGTCGCCGCCGGAGGTCGCAGGGTCGCTCGTGGTCGCGCCGGCGGGCGCCTGCGCGGTCGCCGTACGCCGACGCTGCAGGTACTCGTCGACGCCGTTGGGCAGGTGGCGGATCGTGCCGTCGCCGAGCAGCGCGTAGATGTCGTCGGTGGTGCGCTCGAGGAAGTAGCGGTCGTGGCTGACCACCACGAGGGTGCCGGGCCAGGTGTCGAGGAGGTCCTCGACCACGGTGAGCATCTCGACGTCGAGGTCGTTGGTCGGCTCGTCGAGCAGCAGCACGTTGGGACCGCCGACGAGCAGGCGCATCAGCTGCAGCCGTCGCTGCTCGCCGCCGGAGAGGTCGCCGAGCCGGGTCGAGAGCTTGTCGCCCGTGAAGCCGAAGTTCTCGAGCAGCTGCTTGGCGGTGAGCGTGCGGCCCTTGCCGAGCTCGACGTACTCCGCCTGGCGCGACAGCGCCTCGAGCACGCGCTCGCCGGGATCGATCTCGGCGAGGGCCTGCGAGAGGTGCGCCACCGAGACCGTCTGACCGATGCGGATCGTGCCGTGCCGGACGTCGGGTGCGTGCTCGGTGTCGAGCACACCGTCGTGCGCCGCGTTGAGCAGCCGCAGGAGCGTGGTCTTGCCGACGCCGTTCGGGCCGAGCAGGCCGACGCGGTCGCCGGGGCCGAGCCGCCAGGTCTGGCGGTGCAGCACCTCGGGCACGCCCGGCGCGGGTGCGAGCGAGATCTCCTCGAGGTCGTAGACCTGCTTGCCGAGGCGCGCGGTGGCGAACTTCTCCAGCGCGAGACGGTCGCGCGGCGGAGGCTCGCCCTCGATGAGCTCGTTGGCCGCCTCGATGCGGAACTTGGGCTTGCTCGTGCGCGCGGGCGCACCGCGGCGCAGCCACGCGAGCTCCTTGCGCAGCAGGTTCTTGCGCCGCTCCTCGCTCGACTGCGCCTGCCGCGAGCGCTCGGCCTTCGCCAGCACGTACGCCGCGTAGCCGCCCTCGTAGCGCTGCACGCTCGCGTCGACGACCTCCCACGTCTCCGTGGCGACCGCGTCGAGGAACCAGCGGTCGTGCGTCACGGCGACGAGGGCGCCGCGGCGCACCGCGAGGTGGTCGGCGAGCCACGCGACCGCCTCGACGTCGAGGTGGTTGGTGGGCTCGTCGAGCACGAGGAGGTCGGGGTCGTCGACGATGAGGCGCGCGAGCGCAGCCCGGCGCCGTTCGCCTCCGGACATGGTGCCGACGACCGTGTCGAGACCCGCGGAGTAGCCGGCCGCGTCGACCCCGCCGAGCAGCCCATCCATGACGTCGCGGATCCGCGCCTCGCCGGCCCACTCGTGGTCGGCGCGGTCGCCCACCACGACGGTGCGCAGCGTCGAATCGGGGTCGAGGTCGTCGGCCTGCGCCAGCAGGCCCACCGTGATGCCGCCGGCGCGTACGACGCGTCCGGAGTCGGCGGGCTCGAGCCCGGTGATGGTGCGCACGAGCGTGGTCTTGCCGCCGCCGTTGCGCCCGACGACGCCGATGCGCGCGCCCTCGGTGATGCCGACGGTGACGCCGGAGAGCAGCGTGCGGGTGCCGAGCGCCTTCGTGACGTTCTCGAGGGCGACGTAGGTGATCGGCGGCATCAGCGCCCGGCTCGCGAGTCGACGACGCGCGCGCCGGCGACCGGGCCGTGCGCGCGCTTGACCGTGCGGCACACCCCCGAGGCCGTGAACGCGACCGCCAGGTCGAGCGCGTGCTCCTCGTCGCGGGCGAGGAACGCGCAGGTGGGCCCGCTGCCGGAGACGACGCCGCCGAGGGCGCCGTACTCCTCGCCCACCGAGAGCACCTGGGCCAGGTGCGGCCGCAGCGAGACCGCGGCCGGCTGCAGGTGGTTGCTCAGCGTGCGCCCGAGCGCGCGGCGCGTCGCCGGAGGCGAGCGCGACGAGCATCTCGTCGGGCACCTCGGGATCGGGGACGTCGGTGCCGCGCAGCCGGTCGCACTCGCGGTAGACCGCCGGCGTCGACAGCCCGCCGTCGGCGAGCACGAACACCCAGTGGTAGCTGCCGCGCACCAGCACCGACGTGAGGTCGTTGCCGCGGTCGTGGCCGATCGCCGTGCCGCCGAGCAGCGAGAAGGGGACGTCGCTGCCGAGCGTGGCCGCGACCTCGAGCAGCGTCTCGCGACTGAGCCCGAGCTCGAAGAGCGCGTCGACCGCGACGAGGGCAGCGGCCGCGTCGGCGCTGCCGCCGGCCATGCCGCCCGCGACCGGGATGCCCTTGCGGATGGCGAGCGAGACGTCGGGCGCAGCGCCGTACGGCACCAGCGCCAGCGCGGCGCGCGCCGCGAGGTTGGTGCCGTCGCGCGGCACGACGTCGGCGCCCTCGCCCTCGACGACGATCTGCACGCCGGCGCCCTCGCGGATGGTGGTGGCGACGAGGTCGTCGTAGATGCTCACGGCGTGGAACACGGTGGCGACACCGTGGAAGCCGTCGGCGCGCGGCGGGCCGACGTGCAGGGCGAGGTTCACCTTCGCCGGGGCACGGACGGTCACGGAGGCGGGCACACCTCGACCCTATGTCGTCGCCGCGCGGCCGCGCGCCGGTGCCGGTCGGCTCCCGACGGTGCCGCTCAGCCCCGCGGGCGGGCGGCGGCCAGCCGGGCGAACGTGGCCACGTCGAGCTGCTCGCCGCGCTCCGACGGGTCGATGCCGGCGGCGCGCAGCGCCTCCTCCGCGAGGGCCGGCGACCCCGCCCAGCCCGCGAGCGCCGCCCGCAGCGTCTTGCGCCGCTGGGCGAACGCGGCATCGACGACGGCGAAGACCTCCTCGCGCGTGGCGGTGGTGTCCGGCGGAGAGGTGCGGGTGAGCGCGACGAGCCCGCTGTCGACGTTGGGCGCCGGCCAGAAGACGGTGCGGCCGACCTTGCCGACCAGCGCCACGTCGCCGTACCAGCGCGCCTTCACGCTGGGGACGCCGTAGACCTTGCTGCCGGGCAGCGACGCGAGCCGGTCGGCGACCTCGAGCTGCACCATCACCAGCACGCGACGGATGGTGGGGAACCGCTCGAGCAGGTGCAGGATCACCGGCACCGAGACGTTGTACGGCAGGTTCGCGACCAGCGCCGTGGGCTCGGGGCCGGGCAGCGACGGTGACGGCGAGCGCGTCGGCGTGCACGACCTCGAGGCGGTCGGCGAGGTCGGGCCGCTTGCCCTCGACCGTGGCGGGCAGAGCCTCGGCGAGCACGTCGTCGATCTCGACCGCGACGACGCGCTGCACGTGCGGCAGCAGCGCGAGGGTGAGCGAGCCGAGGCCGGGGCCGACCTCGATGACGACGTCGTCGGTCTCGAGCTCGGCGGCGCGGACGATGCGCCGCACGGTGTTGCCGTCGATGACGAAGTTCTGGCCGCGCTGCTTGGTGGGACGTACGCCGAGCCGCTCCGCGAGCAGACGGATCTCGGCGGCGCCCAGCAGCCCGTCGCCCTCGCGCTCGTCGCTCACGGGGCGACCGCCCGGTGCAGGCGCACGGAGAACCGTTCGCGCAGCGTGCCGTCCGGCTCGGCGAGCGCGGCGACGGCGTCGCACGCGGCCGACTGCGCGGCCTCGAGGTCGCCCTCGGGCACGCGCTCCCAGATCGCGCGGGCTCCCGCCGACCAGGTCCAGTCGAGCCACTGCTGCACGTCGCGGTAGACGTTGACGTGCTCGACCAGCTCGGTGCTCACCTCGACGAAGCCGGCCTCGGCGAGCAGCTCCTCCACCGCGGCGGTCGAGGAGAAGTGCGACTTCGTCGCCGGGTGCGCGGGCTCGTCGGTGGGCGGCCAGAACGGGCTGACCGCCGCCTCGACGACCTTCCAGCGCAGGTCGGGCGCGTCGAAGGTGGAGAGCACGAAGCGCCCGCCGGGGCGCAGCACGCCGCGGATCCGCGTCGCCCCGCCGACCGGGTCGGGGAGGAAGAACAGCACGAAGGCCGCGACCGCGGCGTCCCATCCGCCGTCCCTCGCCGGCGGGTGGTCGGCGTCGCCGAGCGTCACCGACACGTGCGGCAGGTCGGCGACGTCCGCGCTGGTGCGCGCGACCATCCCCGGCGCGAGGTCGACCCCGTGCACCTCGCCGCTGGGGCCGACAGCCTCCGCCGCCGCGTGCAGCGCAGCTCCGCGCCCGGTGCCGAGGTCGAGCACGCGGTCGCCGGGCGCGAGGTCGGCGCGCGCGACGAGGGCAGCCGCCAGCGGGGCGAAGAAGTCGACCCCGACCGTGTCGTAGGTGTCGGAGGCGCGGTGGAACAGTCCGGAGAAGTGCGCCTTCTGCGGGTGGTCGTGGTCGCTCATGGGCGCACTCTCCCGCACCCTCGTCCGTAAAGGCGACACCGCCCGGCGGCGCGCGGTGGCAGCATCGCGGGCGTGCTGACCCGCGACGTCTACCTCGACTCCCTCGACCGCGACATGCGCGGGCTCGTCGACGTGCTGCGCACGGCGGATCTGGCCGCGCCGGTCCCCGACTGCCCGGGGTGGACCCTGGCCGACCTCGGCCGCCACGTCGCCGAGGTGCATGCCTGGGCGTGCGCCATCGTCACGACGGGGTCGCCCGCCGACCGGGCCGAGATCACCGACGACGGCCCGGCGCTGGCCGGCGCCTACCGCGACCGGGCGGCCCGCCTGCTCGACGCCCTGCGCACCACCGATCCCGAGACGCCGGTGTGGACCTTCGGACCGCGGCCGCGGCTCGCGTCGTTCTGGGTACGCCGCCAGGCGCACGAGACCGCGATGCACCTCGGCGACGCGCGGCGCGCACTCGGCCTCGACGCCCCGATGGAGACCGCCTTCGCCGCCGACGGCGTCGACGAGGTGGCCACCGTGTTCTTCCGGCGGCAGGTGCAGCTCGAGCGCATCCCGCCGCTCGCGCAGGGCATCCGGGTGGAGCTCACCGACGTGCCGGGGGCGGCGTACACGCTGGCAGGCGACGGCACGGACCCCGCGGCGCCGACCGTCGCCACCGTGTCGGGGACGGCGTACGACGTGCTGCTGGCGCTGTGGCACCGCGGCGGCATCGAACGCCTCACGGTGACCGGCGACGGCGTCGCGGTGCTCGCCGCGTTCGCCACGGCGCTCACCCCCTGAGCAGGGTCACCAGGGGCCGAAGACCCGCTGGGTGTTGTCCCACAGGGCGGCTGCGAGCACGTCCTCCTCGACCCCGGCGCTCTCGGCCATCACGCGCACGGTGAGGGGCACGAGGTACGACGCGTTCGGACGACCGCGCCACGGCGTCGGGGTGAGGTACGGCGCGTCGGTCTCCACGAGCAGCCGGTCGAGCGGTGCGACGCCGACGGCCTCGCGCAGGGCCGCCGCGTTCTTGAAGGTCACGGTGCCCGCGAACGAGAGGTACCACCCGCGCGCGGTGCAGTACTCCGCCATCGCCGCGTCGCCGGAGTAGCAGTGGAACACCACCGTCTCGGGGGCGCCCTCGTCCTCGAGCACGCGGATCACGTCGTCGTGCGAGTCGCGGTCGTGGATCATCACCGGCTTGCCGAGCGCCTTGGCCAGGCGGATGTGCGCGGCGGAACGACTCCTCCTGCACGGCCCGGCCGTCCTCGCCGGTGCGGAAGAAGTCGAGCCCGGTCTCGCCGACCGCGCGCACCCGCGGGTGCGCCGCGAGCTCGGCGATCTCGGCGTACGCCGCCTCCAGGGCCGCCTCGCCACCGGCGGCGTGGATGCGCGGCGCCTCGTTGGGGTGCAGCGCGACCGTCGCGACGACGTGCTCGTGCGCCGCCGCGACCTCGACCGACCAGCGCGCGCTCGGCAGGTCGCAGCCGACCTGCACGATGCGCGTGACGCCGACCGACGCCGCAGCCTCGAGCGCCGCGTCGACCGTGAGCCACGGCGCCCCGACGTCGCCGTCGTGGATGTCGAGATGGCAGTGGCTGTCGGCGACGGCGACGCGCAGCGGCTCCGGCAGCGGCGGCCGCTCGAGCTCGCGCGAGCGGCCGGACTCCTCGGTCGTCGCGCGGGCGCGCACCGGCCCGTCGGCGCTCGCGCCCTCGCTCACGCGGGGGCGTCCTCGAGCCGCGGGAAGAGGATCGCGCCCTTCGTCACGCGGGTGCCGGCGGGCAGCTGGCCCCACCGGCCGGCGTCGGTGACGACCTGCTCGCCGATCGGGCCGAGCGCCTCGGCCGCGCCGAGCTGCTCCCACAGCGACGTCGGTCGCCTTCGGCATCACGGCGTGGTAGCAGCACGGCGATCGCGCGCAGCGACTCGCAGATCGTGTAGAGCACGGTCGCGAGCCGCTCGGCGCTGCGCCGTCGTCCTTCGCCAGCACCCACGGCGCCTGCTCGGTGACGTAGACGTTCACCGCGTCGACGAACGCCCGCATCGCCCCGATGCCGCCGGCGAAGTCGAGCCGCAGCATCGCGGCGTCGGCGTCGCGACCGTCGTCGGCGAGCAGCGTCCTGCAGCGCCAGGCTCGGCGTTGCCGTACGCCGTCGGCTCGGGCAGCACGCCGTCGCGGTACTTCGCCGACCATCGCCGGCGCCGCGCGAGGCGAGGTTGCCCAGGCCGTTGGCCAGCTCGGCGGTGTAGCGCGCGCTCATGTCCTCCCACGAGAACGAGCCGTCCGAGCCGAACTGGATGGCGCGCAGGAAGTAGTAGCGGAACGCGTCCGACCCGAAGTGGTCGATGATCTGGCTCGGCGCGATGCCGGTGAGCTTGCTCTTGCTCATCTTCTCGCCGCCGACCAGCAGCCAGCCGTGCGCGAACACCTTGCCCGGCAGCGGCAGCCCGGCGGCCATCAGCATCGCCGGCCAGTAGACGGCGTGGAACCGCAGGATGTCCTTGCCGACCAGGTGCACGTCGGCCGGCCAGGTCGCGGCGAACTGCTCCGCCTCCGCCGACTCCGGCTCGGCGCCGTACCCGACGGCGGTGACGTAGTTGAGCAGCGCGTCGAACCACACGTAGACGACCTGCTTGTCGTCCCACGGCAGCGGGATGCCCCACGACACGCTCGAGCGCGACATCGAGATGTCGGCGAGGCCCTGCTTGATGAAGGAGACGACCTCGTTGTACGCGCTGCGCCGGCTGCACCGCGTCGGGGTTGCGCCTCGTAGTGCGCGAGCAGCGCGTCCTGGAAGGCGGACAGCTTGAAGAACCAGTTGTCCTCGCTGAGCTGCTCGACCGGGCGCCCGTGGATCGGGCAGACCTTCTGGCCGAGGTAGTCGCCCTCGCCGTCGAGCAGGTCGCCCGGGAGCTTGAACTCCTCGCAGCCGACGCAGTAGGGGCCCTCGTACGGCGCGGAGTAGACGTAGCCCGCGTCGCTGCAGCGACCTCCCAGAACCGCTGCACACCGTCGCGGTGGCGGTCGTCGGTGGTGCGGATGAAGTCGTCGTTGGCGGCGTCGATGGTGCCGAGCACCGGGCGCCACGCGTCCTCGACCAGCCGGTCGACCCACTGCTGCGGGGTGACGCCGTTCGTCCTCGGCCGTGCGCTGCACCTTGGTGCCGTGCTCGTCGACGCCGGTCAGGTACCAGACGCGCTCGCCGCGCTGCCGGTGCCAGCGCGTGAGGACGTCGCCGGCCGTCGTCGTGTACGCGTGCCCGATGTGGGGGGCGTCGTTGACGTAGTAGATCGGCGTCGTGAGGTAGAAGGCCTTGTCGGATGCTGGCACCCGGCAATCCTACGGGCGCGGCGGCGGCCCACTCTCGCGCGTTCTCGCGGCCGCGACCTTCTTCGCCGCGACGACCGCGTCGTAGACGTCCTTGCGGTCGAGGCCGTACGCCGCCGCGACCGCCGCGAGCGCGGCCTTGCGCGGGTCGGAGCCCTCGTCCACGGCGACCGGCAGTGCACCAGGTTCCGCACCCTGGACCACCACGGTGATCTCCCCGCGCACACCGTCGGCGGCCCACTCGGCGAGCTCGGCGAGGCCGCCGCGGCGGACCTCCTCGTAGGTCTTGGTCATCTCGCGGCACACCGCGGCGGGCCGGTCGGGCCCGAGCACCTCGGCCATGGCGGCGAGCGCCTCGGCGATGCGGTGCGGCGCCTCGAAGAACACCAGCGTGCGGGTGTCGGTCGCGAGCGCGCGCAGCGCACGGGCGCGCTCGCCGCGCCTTGCGCGGCAGGAAGCCCTCGAAGGCGAAGCGGTCGACCGGCAGGCCGCTGAGCGCCAGCGCGGTGAGCACGGCCGACGGCCCGGGCACCGCGGTCACCGGCAGCCCGGCCGCCACGGCGGCCGCGACGAGCCGGTAGCCGGGGTCGCTCACGCTGGGCATCCCCGCGTCGGTCACGAGCACGACGCGCTGGCCCGCCTCGAGCGCCGCGATCAGCTCGGGCAGCCGCTGGCGCTCGACGGCGTCGTAGTAGGACACGATCCGGCCGGTGATGGTGACGCCGAGGTCGTCGGCCAGTCGACGGGTGCGCCGGGTGTCCTCGGCGGCGACGAGGTCGGCGCCGGCGAGCTCCTCGCGCAGCCGCGGAGAGGCGTCGGAGGGGTCGCCGATCGGCGTACCGGCGAGCACCAGGGTTCCGCCGCGCGCACCGTCGACCACGGGCGTCAGCCTGCCACGTCCTTATGCTGTGCGGGTGACGGCGACCCTGGTCGAGCAGCGACCCGCCGCGAGCGCACCCCGGGGCGGCCGCCCCGACTCCGTGCTCGCGCGACGGCTCGCGCCCCCGATGCCCCTCGACCGCGGGATCTCCTGGCTGGTCACCCTCGCGATCACGGCGCTGGCCGCGTGGCTGCGCTTCGCCGACCTCGCGCGGCCGAAGGCGATCGTCTTCGACGAGACCTACTACATGAAGGACGCGTTCTCGCTGCTGCGCTGGGGCTACGAGCGCGGGTTCGTCGAGGACGCCAACGAGAAGATCCTCAACGGCACCGGCGCGTGGCGCGACCTCGACGTCTTCACCGAGAACCCGGCGTTCGTCGTCCACCCGCCGGTGGGCAAGTGGACCATCGCGCTCGGCGAGTACGCCTTCGGGCTCACCCCGTTCGGCTGGCGCGTGGCGATGGCGGTCGTGGGCACGCTCGCCGTGCTGCTCACCGTGCGCATCGCGCGCCGGCTCACCCGCTCCACGCTCATCGGCGGCATCGCCGGGTTCCTGCTCGCCATCGACGGCATGGCGATCGTGATGAGCCGCACCGCGCTGCTCGACAACACGCTCATGCTCTGGGTGCTGGTCGCGTTCGGCTGCCTGCTGATGGACCGCGAACGCACGCGGCGCATGCTCGCCGCGGCCGTACGCCGGTTCCCCGACGACCGCGCCGCGATGGCGGAGCTCGGTGCGGGGATCGGCCCGAGCACCGGGCTGCGGCCGTGGCGCTGGGCGGCCGGCCTCGCGCTCGGTCTCGCGTGCGCCACCAAGTGGTCGGGCATCTGGTTCGTGGTGGCGTTCGGGATCCTCACCGTGGTCTGGGACATCGGGATGCGCCGCGTGGTCGGCGTGCGCACGTCGCAGGCGGTGGCGGGCTCGGCCATCGAGGGGATCCTCGCGTTCGTCGCGATCGTCGGCACCGCGATCGTCGTCTACGTGCTGTCGTGGACCGGCTGGTTCCGCAGCGACAACGCCTACGACCGGAACTGGGCCGACACCAACCCCGCCTCGGGCGGATGGGGCTGGATGCCCGACGCGATGCGATCGCTCTGGCACTACCACGCCGAGATGCTGGGCTTCCACACCAACCTGACCTCGCCGCACTCCTACCAGAGCAACGCGTGGGGCTGGCTCGTGCAGGCGCGACCGACGAGCTTCTACTACGAGGGCCGCGACCTCGGCGTCGACGGCTGCACGGTCGACAAGTGCTCGGCCGAGGTCGTGGCGCTGGGCAACCCGATCATCTGGTGGGCCGCCACGATGGCGCTGGTGCACCAGGTGTGGCGCTGGGCGGCGCGGCGCGACTGGCGCTCGGGGGCGGTCGTCCTCGCGGTGCTCGCCGGCTGGGTGCCGTGGCTCGGCTTCCAGGGGCGCACGATCTTCACCTTCTACGCCGTCGTCTTCGTGCCGTTCCTGTGCATCGCGCTCGCGATGTCGCTGGGCTCGATGCTCGGGCCGGCCGACGCCGCGCCGCGCCGGCGGGTGATCGGAGCCACCGCTGTCGGCACGATCCTCATGCTGGCCGTCGCCGCCGCCTGGTTCTTCTACCCGATCTGGACCGGCGAGGTCATCCCGTACAGCGCCTGGCAGATCCGCATGTGGTTCCCCACCTGGGTCTGAGCCCGAGCCGACCTCGCGGAGCTACGGCGACCGGCGAGCAGGCTGCAGGGCGGCTGGAGCCGACGGCCGGCGGCACGCGGATCTCGAAGGACGCAGCCGTGCTCGACGTTCTCGGCGGTCGCGCGGTGCCGCCGAGGGCCTCGGCGGTCCCTCGCACCACGGCGAGGCCGAGACCGGCCCCGGATCCCGTGCCCGGCGTGCGCGCCGCGGTGCCGCGCCATCCCGCCTCGAAGACGCGCGGCAGGTCGTCGGCCGGGATGCCGCCGCAGGTGTCGGTGACGCGCAGCACCGTCGCGTCGCCCTCCGCCTCGGCCTCCACGTGCACCGAGCCGCCCGGTCGGGGTGTAGCGCACCGCGTTCACGACCAGGTTGGCCAGCGCGCGCGAGAGCGCCGACTCGTCGACGTACGCCGTCACCGCGTCGTCGCAGCTGCCGGTCAGCTCGATGCCGACGCTCGTGCGCGAGCGCGGTGGCGCCCGCGATGGTGTCGCTCACCAGGTCGCGCAGCCGCACCTCGCGCAGCTCGAGGCGCAGCTGGCCGGACTGCAGCCGCGAGAGGGCCAGCAGGTCGTCGACCATGAGCGCGAGCCGGTCGACCTCCTCGCGGATCTGCCGGTGGTACGCCGACGGATCGGGCGCGACGTCGTCCTCGAGCGCCTCGGCCATCGCGCGGATGCCGGCGAGCGGCGTGCGCAGGTCGTGCGAGACCCACGCGACCATCTCGCGCCGACGCGCCTCGACCTCGGCCTCCATCTCGCGCGCCATCGCCTCATGCTCGGCCCGCGCCTGCAACGCCATGGTGCGCCGCGCCAGCAGCACGCCGACGACGAGCGCGACGGGCAGCGTCGCCGCGAGCACCGTCCACACCACGGCGAGGTTGGCGCCCTCGAGCGCCATCGACCGACCGCCGGCCACGATGCCGGCGGCCACGGCGAGCACGACCACGACCGGCGTGAACCCAGCAGCGAGGACGGGCGAGCGGCGCGCGAGCACCGAGACCGCGATGACGCCGAGCCCGCCCACGACGGCTGCCGCGAGCGCGGCCTGGAGCGCGAGACCCCAGTCGACGGTCATCCGGCGTACCCCCGGCTCACGCGTCGCCCGAGTACGTGCCGAGGGCGGCGGAGCCGACCGAGCCCGGCGCGGGGTCCCAGCGGTAGCCCACGCCCCACACCGTGACGAGACGCTGCGGATCCGCCGGATCAGCCTCGATCTTCTCCCGCACGCGACGCACGTGCACGGTCACGGTCGACTGGTCGCCGAACTCCCAGCCCCACACGTCGCGCATCAGGTCCTCGCGGCGCAACGCCTTGCCCGGCAACGACATCACGTGGGCCAGCAGGTCGAACTCGCGCGAGGTCAGGGCGATCTCCTCGCCGCGCAGCACGACGGTGCGCGCCCGGGTGTCGACCACCAGGTCGCCGTCGACGAGCACCGGGTCGGCGGCTGCGGAGACCGCCTGCTCGCTGCGGCGCAGGACGGAGCGCACCCGCAGGGCGAGCTCGCGCGGGCTGAACGGCTTCACCACGTAGTCGTCGGCGCCCACCTCGAGCCCGGCGATGCGGTCGTCCTCCTCGCCGCGCGCCGTGAGCATCACGACGGGCAGGTCGGGCCGCTCCGCGCGCAGGCGACGGCACACCTCGAGCCCGTCGATGCCGGGGAGCATGAGGTCGAGCACGACGATGTCCGGCGGCGCGGAGGCCGCGATCGCCAGCGCGCTCAGCCCGTCGGCGGCGTGCGCCGCCTCGAAGCCGTCACGACGCAGGTAGCCGAGGACCACCTCGGCCACGGTGGGATCGTCGTCGACGACGAGGACACGGGGCATGCGCTCAGCGTAGGCACGCGCGAGGGCGTACGCCGGAGCCGAGCGCACGCCGTCAGCACTTCGTAAGCGTTGCGCGGTGGCGCCGGCCCCACCGCCGGGGTCCACTGGGAGCACCCCGATCACCAGGAGACCCGATGACCCGCCTGCTCACCCGCACCACCGGCGCCGCCGCCCTGCTCCTGGCGCTGGCGGCCTGCGGCAGCCAGTCCGCGACCCAGCCGGGTGCGGCGAGCCCGTCGGGCTCCCCCTCGAGCGCGTCCCCGGCCGCGTCGACCCCGGCCGCGTCGTCGTCCGGCTCGCCGTCGTCGGCCCCCTCCAGCGCGACCCCGGCACCGGCGACCAAGGGCTCGTACATCGACTACGCCGCCTATGCCGCCAACCCGAGCATGTACTCGGCCGGGAAGGTCGTGCTGTTCTTCCACGCCGGCTGGTGCCCGAAGTGCCGGGAGACCGACAAGAACCTCACCTCCGACCCGGCCTCGGTGCCCGTCGGGCTCACCGTGGTGAAGGCCGACTTCGACAACGACAACGACCTGCGGCAGAAGTACGGCGTGGGCGTGCAGCACACGTTCGTCCAGGTCGACGCCGACGGCAACGAGCTCGCCACGTGGACGGGCACCTACACGGGCGCCGACATCGCTGGGAAGACCGTGTGAACCTGGCCGTCCTGATCGGCGCGTTCGTCGCCGGCGTCCTCACGACGCTGGCGCCGTGCGTGCTCCCGCTGCTGCCGGTGATCGTCGGCGGGTCCGTCGTGCCCCCGACGACCGACGCGACCACGGCCGGGAGCACGGGCGGCGGTGCCGTCGCGGTGTCGTCACGGGTGCGCGCCCCGTCGCGGCGCGCCCTGCTCATCGTGACGTCGCTCGGCCTCTCCGTCGTCGTGTTCACCCTGCTGCTCAAGGCGTCGACGAGCCTGCTGGGCGTACCGCCGCAGGTGTGGCAGTACGTCTCCGGCGGGATCCTCGTCGCGCTCGGCCTGGCCGGGCTGTTCCCGGCCCAGTGGGACCGGCTCAGCGCCCGGCTGCGGCTGCAGAGCCGCAGCACCGAGCGCCTCGTCCGCGCGGACTCGCGCGACGGCGACCTCGGTGCCGTCCTCACCGGTGCTGCGCTCGGGCCGGTGTTCTCGTCGTGCTCGCCGCTCTACGCCTACGTCGTCGTGACCGTGCTGCCCGCCTCGTTCGGCACCGGTCTCGTCCTGCTCCTGGCGTACGTCGTCGGCCTGTGCGCCACGCTGCTCGCCATCGCGCTGCTCGGTCAGCGGCTCGTCCGCCGGCTCGGGTGGGCGGCCGACCCGCACGGCTGGTTCCGCCGCGGGCTGGGGGTCGTCTTCCTGCTCGTGGGCATCGGCGTCATGCTGGGGTGGGACCGCGCGCTCCAGACCTGGGTGCTCGACAACTCGCCCTGGCAGCCGTGGAATCTCGACTCGGGCTTCATCCCGGAGGACTCGTGACGGTCGACCAGCAGCTCGATCCCGCACCCGCGCTGCGCTCGCCGCGCCAGGCGGCGGGTGCCGGCGCGCTCGCGGCGCTCGCGGGGCTGGTCGCGGCCGAGGTGTTCGCGCTCGTGCTGCCCGGTCGTCCCTCGCCGGTCACTGCGGTCGCCGACCGCGTCATCGCCGGCGCTCCGGACGGAGTCCGCGAGTCGCTCATCGGCGCCGTCGGCACGCTCGACAAGCCGCTGCTCGTGCTCGGCATCGTCGTGGTCGTGGTCGCGGGCGGCGCGCTCGTCGGGCGGCTCTGCGCCGGGCGGCCCCAGCGCGCGCCGTGGATCTTCCTCGCCGCCGCCGTGATCGGCTTCCTCGTCGCGTGGGACGGCATGGCCGCCGACCTCGCGCCGCTGCTGCTCGTCGTCGGCGTCGGCGTCACCGTCGCGAGCCTCGTGTGGAACCGCCTCGTGCCGGCGCCCGACCCCGGGACTCCGGCGTACGCCGACGGCGCGGTCGAGCGCCGCACGGTGCTGCGCGCCGCGGCCGTCGTGGGCGGGCTCGCCGTCATCGGGGTCGGCGTCGTGGCGCTGACGCGCCGGGGCTCGACGGCCGCGGTCGACGCGGTGCGCTCGACGTTGCGGCTGCCCGCGCCCACCGACCCCGCTCCCCCGCTGCCGAGCGGGATCACGCCGCCGGTTCCCGGGATCGCCCCCGCGATCACGCCGAACGCGGACTTCTACCAGATCGACGTCTCCCTCACGCCGCCCGCGGTCGAGGTCGCCGACTGGTCGCTCACCATCGGCGGCATGGTCGACTCGCCCCGCACGCTCACCTACGCCGACCTGCAGGCGCTGCCCAGCATCGAGCGCCACGTCACGCTGACCTGCGTCAGCAACGAGGTCGGTGGCGACCTCGTCGGCACCGCCCGCTGGCAGGGCGTGCGCCTCACCGACCTGCTCGAGTCGGTCGGCGTCCAGGACGAGGCCGACGCCGTGCTCGGACGTTCCGTCGACGGCTTCACCGCGGGCTTCCCGCTCAGCGTCCTCGACGACGGACGCGACGCGATGGTCGCCTACGCGATGAACGGCGAGCCGCTGCCGGTCAAGCACGGCTTCCCCGCCCGCCTCGTCGTGCCGGGGCTCTACGGCTACGTCTCGGCCACCAAGTGGCTCGCCGAGATCCGGCTGACGACCCTCGACCGCGACGTGCCGTTCTGGCTCTCGCGCGGCTGGGCCGCCGACGGCACGATCGAGGCCGCGTCGCGCATCGACGTCCCGCGCAGCAGCACCCGCGTGCCCGCCGGCACCGTGGCGGTCGGCGGCCGTGCCTGGCACCAGCACGCCGGTGTCGGCGGTGTGGACATCAGCGTCGACGGCGGGCCGTGGCAGCCGACGACGCTGGCCGCCCCCATCGGGACGGACGCCTGGCGGCTGTGGTCGTGGCAGTGGGAGGCGACGCCGGGCTCGCACACGCTGCGCGTGCGGATGCGCGACCTCGACGGCAGCTCCTCAGGACGAGCGCGACCGGCCGGTGTTCCCCGGTGCGTCCAGCGGCCTGCACACGATCGGCGTCGAGGTCGGCTGACCCGCTCGAGGCGTCAGACCTTCTTCACCACGCTCGACTTGAGCTGCATCGGGCCGAAGCCGTCGACCTTGCAGTCGATGTCGTGGTCGCCCACGCCGTCGACGAGGCGGATGTTGCGCACCTTCGTGCCGACCTTGATGGAGGTCGGGAACCCCTTCACCTTGAGGTCCTTCACCACGGTCACGGTGTCGCCGTCGGCGAGCACGTTGCCGACGGCGTCGCGGATCACCCGCTCGCCGTCACCGGCATCCTGGCCGGCTGCGTCGCCGGCCCACTCGTGGGCGCACTCCGGGCAGACGAGCAGCGCACCCATCTCGTAGGTGAACTCGCTCGAGCACTCGGGGCAGGGCGGCAGGGAGTCGGCCATGGCTCCACGGTACGGCGTACCGCTCGGCCGCCCTGGTGTGCCCCGCATCCGCGCTCGCGCATAACCTGGCCGCTCCGGACCGGGAGGGGCACGTGGCACAGAGCGAGGCGATCGAGCCGCGCTGGCTCTCGCGGCGCCTGATCCTCGTCGTGTGCGGGGTGATCGTCGCCGTCGCCACCGTCTTCGGCATCCTCAACGTCGCCCTCGGCGACTCGCCGCTCACGGTCATCGGCAACCCGGTGCTGCCCGACTACCTCGCCAACTGGACCGGCGGCCGGTTCCTCGTCGAGGGCGACGCCGGGATCCTCTACGACCGGGATGCGCAGTACCGCCTGCAGGCCACGATCGTCGGCCCGAGCGACGCGGTGGCGTGGTTCGTCTCGCCGCCGATCACCGCCGTGCTCTACGCGCCGCTCGCCCTGCTGCCCTACGTGCCCAGCGCGCTGCTGTGGGCGGCGCTCACCATCGGGCTGCTGCTCGCCTCGCTCGTGCTGATGCGCCCGATGTTCCCGCGGCTCGGCGGCCGCGACTGGATCGTCGTCGCCGTCGCGATCGCCGCCACGCAGCCGCTGCTGCAGCTCATCGGCTCCGGCCAGAACACCGCCCTGTGCCTGTTCCTCTGGGTCGCCGGCGTACGGCTGCTCGGGTCGGGCCGCGAGGTCGCCGCAGGGTCGCTGTTCGCGCTCGGGCTCATCAAGCCGCAGCTGTTCGTGCTCGCCCCGGTGGTGCTGCTCGCGCAGCGGCGGTGGCGGGCGCTGGCCGCGTGGGCGGCGACGGCGTCGGTGATGGCGCTCGTGTCGGTCGCGGTGGTCGGCGTCGACGGCGTCGTCGAGTGGATCGGCCTGCCGTTCAGCGACCTCTACCGAACGCTCGTGCAGGACGAGCAGTCGTGGCGCATGCAGGGCCTGCCCTCGCTGATCACCGCCGTGGCGCCCGACTCGCTGTCGTCGGCCGCCGAGCTGCTCGGGCTGCTCGTCGCCGCGGTGCTCGTGCTGCTCTTCGTCCGCACGGCGTTCCTCGCGCCGCGGTCGGCGTACGCCGGGGTCTGGGCGTTCGCCTGCCTCACCACCGTGGTCGCGGCGCCGCACCTGCTCGAGTACGACCTCGTGTTCGCGGTGCCGGCGCTGCTGTACGTCCTCGACCGGCACGACTCGGCCCGCGTGCGGTGGGCGCTGCTGGCCCTGGTGCGTGCTCACCTGGTCGGGCTTCCCGCGCCACGACGTGCTCATCGGGCAGCCGTGGCCGATCACCGCGCTCGGGGCTGCGTGGGGAGCTGTGGCGCTGCTGGTGCTGTGGGTCGTGCTGTGGCGCGAGCTCGAGGTGGCACGGCGTACGCCGGAGGTGCCTGCCCCCTCCGACGACCCGTCCATGCGCGTCCACGACGGTCTCTAGGTCGTCCTCGTCACGCATCGACCGTGGGCCGTGGGTCGCGTGCGTGATGGCGCTTGCGTTCGGGCTGCGCTGGGGGCTCGGCGCTCGTCCTCGATGCTCTCGGTTTGTGGAGCTGAGGTCCCCTACTGGCGGCGGTTCCAGCGGCGCGTGACGCCTGCGTTGGGTGGCCGCCAGCGGGGGCCCACGTCTCTCGAACGCCACGACATGACAAGACCCCCGACCCGGTAGGGCTGGGTCGGGGGTCTTGTCATGTCGGTGGAGCTGAGGGGACTCGAACCCCTGACCCCCTCGATGCGAACGAGGTGCGCTACCAGCTGCGCTACAGCCCCTTGCGGTGACGCACAGGGTAGCAAGCCGTCAGGGGAGGTCCCAAACCGGTCAGGGCCGGACGGAGCGGGGCCCGAGGCGGCCGGCGGCGGTGTCAGCCGTTGGCGGCGCGGCGCATGCGCGCGGCGGGCAGCTCGACCCCGGTGCGCGGGTCGCCGAGCAGCGTGTCGAGCTCGTCCTCGCCGTCGAGCGCCTCGACCGCGCCGTCGTCGACCACGTAGCGGTCGGCGTACGTCGCGGGCTCGACGATCACGCCGGCACGCACCGCGGGGTCGCGCGGCACGGTGATCTCGAAGGTCTCGACGCGCATCTCGCCGTCGGCCGTGGCCTCGGCGGCCAGCGTGCCGCGGGCCTGCTCGACCATGACCGCACCGGTCCACTGGCCGGGGTGGGTGAGGTCGAGGACGCGCGGCATGCGGGTGGCGCGCGGCGCGGTGACGTAGGTGGGCAGCGTGGTGGGCACCGCGTTCCACGACCCGGCGGGGACGGCGATGTCGTCGTCGAGCTCGAGCAGCTCGCTCGCCACGATGCGCGACGGCGTCGCCATCGGGGCGGGGTCGACCGCGCGGCCGCCGCGACGGGCTCCCGCGCCGCTCGGCGTAGCGGGCCTCGGCGGCGCGGGCGGCCTCGGCGAGCGTGGCGCGCTTCTGCTGGCGGCGCTTGATGTCGGCGGCGAGCGCGACCTGGCGGCGGGCGACGACGAGGAAGCCCACGACGAGCACCGCGGGGACGGCGACGGCCCACATCGGCAGCCGGCCGAGCATCGCGACCGTGAAGGTGACCAGCAGCAGGCCGACGAGCACCCCGAGCACGCGACGGCGACGCTCGGCGGCGCGGGAGGCGGGCGACACGGTGCCGGCGGGGCCGGTGACGACGATCTGGGTGTCGTGGGAGGCCGACGAGCGGGCCGGCATCACGACCTCGCGCGGCGTCGGGGCGCCGACAGCTCCGGTCTCCGAGCGGCGCAGAGTGCCCATCGCACGGGCGAAGCGGTCGGCCGACTTCGACTCCTGCGCCTCGTCGTGCCGGCGCAGCCACATCGGGATGAGGACCAGGGCCCAGACGATCACCAGGATCGCGTAGATGGGGGCGCCGCTGGTCACGATCTTGAGGCTACGGGTGACCTGGGGTTTCATCGCGCACCGAACCCCGTCACGCACCGTGGGCGTGTCGCGCCTCACAGCATCGCAGCGACCTCCGACACCGGCGTACGCCGCACGCGCGTCAGGTGGTGGCGGCTCGCTGCTGCTGCCAGCGGGCCAGCAGGCCGCCCGGCACCTCCTCGGCGGTCAGCGCGAAGGAGAGGTGGTCGCGCCAGTCGCCGTCGATGTGCAGGTACGCCGGTCGCAGCCCCTCAGGGCGGAACCCGAGCTTCTCCACGACGCGGCGCGAGGCGATGTTCTCCGGACGGATGTTGATCTCGATCCGGTGCAGGCCCGTCGCGAAGCAGTGGTCGGTGGCCAGCGCCACGGCGGTCGGCATGATGCCGCGCCCGGCCACGCGCTGGTCGACCCAGTAGCCGATGTGCGCGGAGCGCAGCGAGCCCCACGCGATGCCGCCGACGGTGAGCTGGCCGACCAGGTCGCCGTCCCAGGTCACGACGAACGGCATCGTGCGGCCCTCGCGCGCCTCGCCGCGCAGCCGGCGCACCATCGCGGCGTACGTCGGTGCGACGTCGCGCTCCGGCTCGGGGCTCGTGGCCTCCCACGGCCGCAGCCACTCGGCGTTGCGCATCCGCACCTCGCGCCACCGCGCGTTGTCGCGCAGGCGCAGCGGGCGGAGCCCGACGTGGCCGTCGCGCAGGGTGACGGGCCAGCGCGGGGTCACGTGCTGCTCCGGTGGTCGCCGCCGTTCATCTGGTCGACCGCGTGCACGAGCAGCGGCTCGAGCACGCCGAGACCGTCCTTCACCCCGCCGGGCGAGCCGGGAAGGTTGACGATGAGCGTGCCCTGGCCCGCGATCCCGGCGACCCCGCGGGAGAGCGCTGCGGTGGGCACGCCGTGGGCCAGCCCCGCGGCACGGATCGCCTCGGCGATGCCGGGCGCGGGCTTCGTGATGACCTTGCTGGTGTGCTCGGGCGTCACGTCCGTGGGCGAGAGCCCCGTGCCACCGGTGGTGACCACGACGTCGAAGCCCTCGTGCACCGCCGAGAGCAGGATCGACTCGATCTCCGGGCCGTCCGGCACCACGGTGGGCCCGTCGACCTCGAACCCGAGCCCCTGCAGGGACGCGACGATCACCGGGCCGGTGCGGTCGTCGTACACCCCGGTCGCGGCCCGGGTGGAGATCGCCACGACGAGCGCCCTCATGGGGAGCCGCCGGTGCCGGGACGGTGCCACTCGCCGGTCTTGCCGCCGAGCTTCTCCTCGACGCGGACGTCGGTGATGACGGCCGCGGGGTCGAGCGCCTTGACCATGTCGATCATCGCGAGGCCGGCCACGGCGACGCAGGTGAGCGCCTCCATCTCCACGCCCGTGCGGTCGGCGGTGCGCACCGTGGCCGAGATCGCCACGTGGTCGTCGTGCACCTCGAGGTCGACGGTCACGCCGTGGATCGCGATGGGGTGGCACAGCGGGACGAGGTCGGGCGTGCGCTTCGCGGCCTGGATGCCCGCGATGCGGGCGACCGCGATGGCGTCGCCCTTCGGCACCCCGGCGCCGCGCAGCGGCCGCGACGACCTCGGTCGAGACGAGCACCCGGCCCGTCGCGGTCGCCGAGCGCACCGAGACGTCCTTGCCGGTGACGTCGACCATGCGCGCCGCGCCGGACTCGTCGAGGTGGGTGAACCCCTGGCTCACGTCGCGCCTCCTCAGCCCTCGTCGAGCCGCAGCACCGCCACCGCGGTGCCCGGCTTGACCTCGGTGACGTCCTCGGGCACGACGACCAGCGCGTTGGCCTTCGCGAGCGCGCCGAGCATGTGCGAGCCCTGGCCGCCGGCGGGGCGTACGACGTAGCGGCCCTCCTCGACCTCGAGGTGGCCGCGCGCGAACTGGCGCTTGCCCGACCGGCGAGGCCAGCGGCTCGGCGAGCACGGCGCGCACCACCGGGCGGTAGATCCGCTCGTGGCCCAGCATCCGCCGGATCACGGGGCGAACGAAGACCTCGAACGAGACGTACGCCGAGACCGGGTTGCCCGGCAGCGTGAAGATCGGGGTGAGGTCGGGCCCGAGAGTGCCGTGCCCCTGCGGCATGCCGGGCTGCATCGCGACCTTGGTGAACTCGACGGTGCCGAGCCGCGAGAGCACGGCCTTCACCGTGTCGTAGGCGCCGGCGCTCACACCGCCGGTGGTGACGATGAGGTCGGCGCGGACGAGCTGGTCCTCGAGGGCGGCGAGCAGCGTCGGGGCGTCGTCGACCAGCGGACCCACGCGGTAGGCGATCGCGCCGGCCTCCTGCACGGCGGCCGCGATCGTGACGCCGTTGGAGTCGGTGATGAGCCCGGGGCTCAGCGGCTGACCGGGCTCCACGAGCTCGCTGCCCGTCGAGATGATGACGACGCGCGGCTGCGGGTGCACCGAGACGCGACCGCGCCCGACCGCGGCCAGCAGCGCGATCTCGCGCGGGCCGAGCACCGTGCCGGCGGTCGCCACGACCTCGCCGAGCGCGACGTCGTCGCCCCGGCGGCGGACGTGCGCCCCGCGGTTGACGCTGCGGGTGATCCGGACCTCGGGCATCCCGCCGTCGGTCCACTCCAGCGGCACGATCGCCTCGGCGCCCTCGGGCAGCGGCGCGCCGGTCATGATGCGGATCGCCGCGCCCTCGCGGAGCTCGACGCTGGCGCGGTAGCCGGCCGGCACGTCGTCGACGACGCGCAGCGTCACGGGCTTGCCGTCGCTCGCGGCGAGCAGGTCGGAGGCCTTGACGGCGTAGCCGTCCATCGAGGCGTTGTCGAAGGGCGGCAGCGGCCAGGGCGCGGTGACGTCCTCGGCCAGCACGCAGCCGCGGGCGTCGACGAGGG
Organism: uncultured Actinomycetota bacterium; assembly: GCA_963827145.1. Lineage (GTDB taxonomy): Bacteria > Actinomycetota > Actinomycetes > S36-B12 > CAIYMF01 > Longivirga. The sequence continues at coordinate 521,759 of CAWGZO010000001.1, forward strand.
TGACGTCGAGCGGCGACAACGGCACCACGCCCGCCAGGACGGACTGCAGATGCTCTTCGACGCTGCGCACGCCCCGACACTAAGCCCTGTGGGCGATCATGGACGCGTGACCGTGCCGGAGTCCGACAGCGACCGCAAGGCCGAGCTCCGCGAGCAGATCCGGGCGCGCCGGCGCGAGCGCGACGAACCCGCCCGCGCCGACGTCGCCGCGCGCCTCGCGGTGCGCCTCGGGCTGGTGCCCGAGGTCGCCCGGCTGGTCGCCGACCCGGCGTCCGGCTGCGTGGCGGCGTACGCCTCCTACGGCACGGAGCCCGGCACGGGGCCGCTGCGCGAGCTGCTCGCGCTCTCGGGCGTGCGGGTGCTGCTGCCCGTGATCGGGGAGGACGGCGGCCTCGACTGGGGATGGGACGCCGGCGAGCTCGCCACCACCGGGCTCTCCCGCGGCATCCCGGAGCCGCAGGGCGACGTGGTCGGTCACGGTGCCGACGGCCTGCACGCGCTCGGCTGCCGCGTGGTGCTCGTGCCGGCGCTCGCCGTCGACGCCGACGGGCAGCGCCTCGGCAAGGGCGGCGGCTACTACGACCGGCTGCTCGCGGCGCTCGCCGCGCACCCGGACACCGCGCCGCTGCTGTGCGCGGTGGTCCACGACGACGAGGTGCTCGAGCATCCGACGACGGTGCCCGTCGAGCCCTTCGACCGACCGGTCGACGCCGTCCTCACGCCGTCCACCTACCGCCGCCTCGCCGTCGACGCGTGATCAGCGGAAGCTCTAGGCGTCGCTCATCACGCATCGACGGGCTCAGGGCCAGATGCCGTCGCCGGGGGTCTTGTCGAGCGGGCCGTCCTTGACGCAGTCCTTCGTGACGTACTCCGACGGCATCATCGGGTAGAGGGCGGATGCGTAGCGCTCCGCGAGCACCCGGCCCTGTGCCGGCGTCGCGCCGAGCCTCTGCGCCACGACCGCGTCTCGCTGCATGGCGCGGCACTCGGTGACGGCCTCGTTCATCACGCCGGTGAGGTGCACGGACTCGTGGCTGAGCACGTGCACGGCGATGATCTGCTCCTTCGTCGGGTTGGACTTCTCCCGCGAGCTCGACCGCCAGTAGGACGTCAGGTCCTGGCACGCCTGGTACGACAGCACGGCCGGCCCGGTGGGCACGCCGTCCTCGAACATCACGTGGCCCATCTCCCAGGCGTTCGCGGTGAGCGTCTCCCCCAGCCGCTGGCAGTGCACACCGGGCGAGATCGGCTCGATCGAGCGGGCGACCGCCGAGAACTGCTGCTCGGCGGTGATCCACTGGCGCTCGGTATAGCCGAGCACGATCAGCGGCACCGCGATGACCGCCAGCCCGATCCACGGCACGGCCCGGCCGACGACGCCGCGGAAGAGCAGCCACCCGGCCCACGCGGCCAGGGCGACCACGGCGAGCGTGCGCAGACCCATGGGTCAGGGATCGACGCCGTACGCCGCGACCTTGACCGGTGCCGCCGGAAATCGGCTGCACGACGGCAGCGGAACGGCCAGGATGCTGCCGCCCCGATCGACCCGACCAGGACGGAGGACCCCATGACCGACCCCAGCACCCCGACGATCGACGTCTCCGACATGTACGCCGTCCACCAGGTGTTCCGCGACGCCTTCGGGTCGGGTGCCCAGATGGTCTCCTCGGTCGGCGAGGAGGAGATCGAGCGCCAGATCCTCGTCAAGGACTACCTCTCCGACGTGCTCGCGCTGCTCGCCGTGCACCACGAGGGCGAGGACGAGCTCGTGTGGCCGTTGCTCCGCGAGCGCGCCCCCGAGCACACGGCGCTGATCGACGAGATGGAGAGCCAGCACCACCAGATCCACGCCGACCTCGACCGTGCCGAGGCCGCGCTGGCCGCGTGGTCCGAGCACCCGGACGAGTCCACGAGCGCGGCGCTGGCTGCCGCTCTCGACGCCGTCGACGCGACACTCGTCCCGCACCTCGACCGCGAGGAGCAGGAGATCCTGCCCGTCGCGGCCGCGACGATGACGGCCGAGGAGTGGGGCCAGCTGCCGCAGCACGGCACCACCCACTTCCGCGGTGAGCGGATCTGGCTGATCCTCGGCCTCATCCGCGAGCAGATGACTCCCGAGCAGCTGGCCCACATGGACGCCTCGATGCCGCCGCCGGCCGTGGAGTTCTGGCAGACCGCGGGCCAGGGCATGTTCGACGACTTCGTCGGACGACTCCGGGCCTGAGCCGACGCCGCCGGTCCTGCGACCGGCGGCGTCCTGCTGTCACGACGGCGTGAGCGTGAGGCGGTTCACCGTGGCCGCGTCGACGGCCGCCCGGGAGAACGGGAACGGGAAGGTCTGCCCCGTCTGCCAGGCGTCGAGCTGGTCGACGTAGTTGCGGTTGTAGGTGTGGCCGCTGTTGCCGGTCAGGTTCACCCAGGTCGAGCGGTCGAGGTCGGCGAGGTCGAGCACCATGCGCATCGACGGCACCCAGTTGACCTCGTAGCCGTCCGGCACGGTCCAGCCGGTCGCGTTGACGATCGAGTCGCCGCCGGAGGTCGTGATCGGGCCGCGGTTGAAGATCGCCTCGACGGGCTTGATGCCGGACGTGCCGAGGGTCTGGTTCTCCACGAGCAGCGTGTGCATCTGCCCCCACTCCCACGAGGCGGGGTCGGAGCCCTGGAGCCCGACCATCTCGTCGGCCGCCTCCTCGAGCGCCTTCACCACGGCGGCGTCGCGACCCTCGGTCGCGTCGGTGCGCACGTCGTCCCACCACGCGTCCTCGGGGCTGTCCCAGAGGTTGCGCACGGCGGTGAACCAGCGGTCGCCGCCGTCGGGCTGGTAGTCGGCGGGCAGCTGCGAGCCGAACGTGTCGAGCAGCAGGTTCTTCCAGAAGGCGTTGAAGTACGCCGCCGGCGCGGAGTCCGACGGCTGCCGGAAGTCCCAGCCGTCGAAGAGCTTCACGGCCTCGACCGCGCTGCCGGAGACGGCGGCGCCCTTGATCTTGGGCACGAGGAACGCGGCGTTCTCGTTCCAGGAGTCGAACTGGATCTCGCGCATCTTGTCGGCGGTCATGACGTTGCCGCCGGTGGTGGCGAGGGTGACGAGGTCGACGATGCGCTGGCTGCGCGCGCCGTACGACCAGTCGTCGGTGAGGAAGTACGGGTAGCCCTTGTAGATCGACGCCTGGTTCGCCGTGACGACCCAGCCGTCCTGCGGGTTGTCGACGAAGGGCAGGGCCTCGAACGGGATGAAGCCGGTCCAGGCCTGCTCCGGGTCCCAGCCGAACGCCGGGTACTTCCCGTCGTAGCCCTTCCGGATCGGGATCCGACCCGGTGTCTGGTAGCCGATGCGGCCGTCGGTCGAGGCGAAGATGAGGTTCTGCGCCGGCACCTCGAACAGCGCGGCGGCGTCGCGGAACTCCTGGAAGGTCTGCGCGGTGTTGAGCGCGGTGACGGCGTCCATCGTGCGACCGGGCGTGAGCGCGGTCCACTTCAGGGCCACGGCGTACCCGTCGCCGCGCGGCGGTGCACCGACGCCGTTCGGGGCCGTCGCGCCCACCTCCGCGATGTCCTCGGAGGCGTCGGAGACCAGCGGGCCGTGCTCGGTCTCGCGCACCTCGACCGTGACGTCGGGCTGGCCCGCGACCTTGATGACCTCGGTGCGCTTCGTGATCGGCTTGGTGGTGCTGCCGACCACGTAGGTGTCGCCCACCACCTTCTCGAGGTAGAGGTCGGTGACGTCGGGCCCGAGGTTGGTGAAGCCCCAGCCGATGGTCTGGTTGTGGCCGATGACCGCGCCGGGCACGCCGGAGAAGGTGTAGCCGGCCACGTCGTAGGGGCACGCGTCGTTCACGGTGCGGCAGTGCACGCCCATCTGGTACCAGAGGCTCGGCATCATCGGGGCGAGGTGCGGGTCGTTGGCGAGCAGCGGCTTGCCCGTGTCGGTCTTGTCCCCCGCGATCACCCAGGAGTTCGACCCGATGCCCGTGCCGTTGGGCCCGAGCACGCCGTCGAGCGACGAGAGCGCCGACTCGGCCGCGTCGAGCGCCGGGAAGGCGTCGGCGGGGATGGTCGGGATACCGGCGGCGGCGTCCTGCGTGGTCTGCGACCGGGTGGCGTTCTGGTCCCAGACGCCGTTGATGACGGCGCCCTGCTGCACGATCGGTCGGTGCCGCAGGTAGGGGTACGGCGGGAAGAGCTGGGCGGTGCGCACCCGCCCGACCGCCGCGCTGATCACCGAGCGCTGGATCTCGTCCTGCATGTTGCCGCGCAGGTCCCACGCCATCGCCTTGAGCCAGGCCACGGAGTCGACCGCGCGTCCACGGCTCGATCGTGTACGACGGGTTCTGCAGGCCGAGGACGGCGTACTCGAAGCGACACCGCGGCGCCGGAGTGGTCGGCGAGGTAGGCGTTGACGCCCTTCGCGTACGAGTCGAGGTTGCGGCGCGTCTCGGCCGAGAGCAGCGGCAGCTCCTTCTCCGCGACCCGCCGCCAGCCGGAGATGCGCAGGAACTTGTCGGTCTCGATCTGGCTCTTGCCGAACATCTCCGAGAGCCGGCCGGCCGTGATGTGGCGACGGAAGTCCATCTCCCAGAAGCGGTCCTGCGCGTGGACGTAGCCCTGCGCGAAGAACAGGTCCTCGGGGGTGTCGGCGTACACGTGCGGGATGCCGCGCTCGTCGCGCAGCACGTCGACCGGGGCGGACAGGCCCGCCAGCGCGATCGTTCCGGAGGTCTGCGGGAAAGACCGCCGCACGGTCCAGGCCACGAAGGTGGACGCCACCACCACGAGGACGAGCAGGACGATGCCGATGATGCCGAGGACCTTGCCGAGTCTGCGCACGGCGTCAGGCTAGGGGGCGGAGGTCGGTCAGCGGCCCAGGCTCGACCGGGTCGTGATGTACGCCGCCGCCGCGACCGCGAGGCAGGCGGCGACCGAGGCCAGCGCGTAGCCCAGCGACCGCCACGCGCGGGCGCGGGCGGCCGTGGCTGCCGGCGCCTCGGCGAGGTCGAGCACCTGGGCGGCGAACCCGCCGAACGTGGTGAGCGCGCCGCAGAAGCCGGCGCCCACGAGCGCGACGACCACGGCCGAGGTGCCGGGCTGCGCCGTCGCGACACCGACGAGCACGCCGAGCACGGCGGAGCCCACCACGTTGACCAGCCACGTGCCCCACGGCCAGGCCGAGCCGAGCCACCGCTCCACGGCGAAGCGCACCGGCGCGCCGACCGCCGCGCCGGCCGCCACCGCGAGCACCACCGCGGGCGTCACAGGTCCTCGTCCGATCGCACGTCGTACGGCGTCGGCCCCGAAGGCCGCAGCGCCGAGCGCGCGACCGAGCAGCACGCACGCGACGCCGAGCAGCACCGACAGCACGACGTACGCCGACGCCGCGGCCGCGCTGCCCGCGTCGACCATCTCGACGGCCTCGACCGAGAACGTCGAGAACGTCGTGAACCCGCCGAGCACGCCACTGGCGAGCAGCGGGCGGGCGAGGCGCGCGCGCCGCGGGTGCGTGCCGGCCCAGCCGGGCTGCCGCGCGTCGACCCAGTCGAGCAGCACCCCGAGCGCGAGGCAGCCCAGCAGGTTGGTGACGAAGGTGGCCCACGGCCAGGCGCCGAGGTCGTCGTGCGGCACGGCGACCGAGATCGGCGTAGCGCGCGAGCGCACCGATCGCACCGCCGACGGCGACGGCGAGCAGCTCGTCGCCGCCGAACCGTCGCTGCGTCACGCGGGGGAGGCTATCCGTCAGGCGTCGCGCTTCAGGAACGAGACGACCTGCGCCGCGAGGAACACCGCGACCCACACCGCGAAGATGCCCAGAGCCGCCCACGCGACCGGTGGGCTGTCGACGACGAACTCGGGATCCGGCGACGACTCGGCCGCCGAGCTCATCCAGCGCGTCGCGGTGCTCCACGGGAGGATCGTCGGTGAGCCAGCGCGCGCGGTCGACGAGCAGCGGCCTGAAGGATGTTCTCGACGATGAGACCGCTGATGATCGGCACCGCGATGCCGATCGCGGTCTGACGCGTGATCCCGGCCAGCGCGAACGCCGACAGGCGCCCACAGCACCACGTAGACGATGCCGCGCACGAGGTAGGTCGAGTCGGGCGCCACGACGCCGGCGGGCGGGGTCGGGTAGCCGTGCAGCGCGACGCCGATCCAGCTGCCGAGATAGCTCAGCAGCGCGATCGTCGCGCAGGCGAGCGACCACCAGCGCGAGCTTCGCGACGAGGATCCGACCGCGCTGCGGAAACGCGGTGAGCGTGAGGCGGATCAGGCCGAAGCGGTACTCCTGCCCGATCGCCTGCGACGCGACGATCGAGGCGAGCACCACGGCGAGCAGCAGCGGGAAGCCGAAGGCGCCGTACCAGTCGACGGTGGGCTCGCCGACGGGCCCGTACTCGTCGTAGGTGGTGTACGTCGGGTTCGAGGCGAGGTAGCCGAGCCCGGCGCCGAACAGGACGGCGAGGACGAGGCAGATGCGCGTGGAGCGGACGGTCGTGATCCGCACCCATTCGTAGCGCAGCGCCGCGGTCACGAGGCCTCCCCCGTCCGGAACTGCTGATCGCCGCTGGTGAGCTCGAGGAACGCCTCCTCGAGCGACGCCGTACGCCGCGTGAGCTCGCGGATCGCCCACGCCCGCGCGGAACGCGATGTCGCCGACGCGGTCGGTGTCGCTCGTCGTCACGGCGAGGCCGTCCGGTCCCTCGGCGACGGCGGCGAGCCCCTCGGCGGCGAGGGCCGCGGTGAGGGCGGCGGGGTCGGAGCTGCGCACCAGCACGTCGTTGCGGGTGCTGCGCGCGACGAAGTCGTCGAGGGACTCGTCGGCGACCATGCGGCCCGCGGCGATGACGACGAGGTGGTCGGCCATCTGCTGCATCTCGGAGAGCAGGTGGCTGGAGACGAAGACGACGTTGCCCTGCTCGGCGTAGTGCGCGCAGGAAGTCGCGCAGCCACTGGATCGACTGCGGGTCGAGGCCGTTGGCCGGCTCGTCGAGCAGCAGCACCTGAGGCTCGGCGAGGATCGCGCCGGCGAGGCCGAGCCGCTGGCCCATGCCGAGCGAGAAGCCCGACGGCCGCTTGCGCGCGACCGAGTCGAGGCCGACGAGGCGGATGCACCTCGTCGATGCGCGACGCGGGCACGCCGGCCTCGGTGGCCAGCAGCCGCAGGTGGTTGCGCGCGCTGCGCGAGGGGTGGAAGAACTTGCGCGTCGAGGTGCGCGCCGACGGTGCGCGTGACGTGCTCGCGGTCGCCGAGCGGCTTGCCGTCCCACAGGGTCCGGCCGTCGCCGCGGTCGAGGCCGAGCATGAGGCGCATGGTCGTGGACTTGCCGGCGCCGTTCGGGCCGAGGAAGCCGGTGACCACACCGGGTCGCAGCGTGAAGCTGAGCTGGTCGACGGCGCGGGTGGCGCCGTAGCTCTTGCCCAGCCCCACGGCCTCGACGGTCACGAGGTGCCGCCGAGCGGGTCGGGGAGGGTCGCCGCGGCGGGCAGCGGGACAGGAGAGTGGCTGGCGCTCATGCGCCCGACCCTAGGCCCGGGCGGGCGGCGTACGGCTCAGGGACGGACCCTGACACGGCCCCGGGGCGCACCCGGAGCGGTCTCCCGGGCTGCCCGCCCCCGCGGCTCACCAGGAGTTCGGCGGCGCGGGGGGCGTGACGCGGGGCGGTCTGTGCGGTTCGTGCGGGTGGTGCGGTGGTGCGGTCGTGCGTCAGGGCATCTGGCGGGCGAAGATCTCGTCGATCTCGTGGCGGTCGGCGTCGCTGATCGCCTCCTGGCGCATGCGGTCCCAGAGGGCGCGCAGCTCCTCGACGCTCTCGGTGGAGAGTTCCAGGGTGGTCATGTCGGTTCACCTCCTGCTCGTGGCTCGTGCTCGCAGCGGGATCGCTGCTCGTCGATGACAACGCTTACATGCCCGCGTTCCATCCCCGCGACGCCCCCGTTGCAGCGAGGTGAACATCACCCGACCCCTCGGCACTCGCCTCAGGCGCCGTCCGCGCCCCGCGGCCCCGTTCACCCCTGCCCTCCAGCACCCCCGAGCGCGGACCGGACGAATCGGGCGCGAACCGACGGTGGCGGGGGTGATGGGCGCGCGGGGGCGAACTCGGCCGAGGGTGGGCGGAAGTTGGCCGAGCCCGCGGTGTTTGGCATCATTGGCACTCGACAGCCTGGAGTGCCAGGCGTGCGCCGCTCCGGCTCCGCCGTACGACCGCTCCGCGCCCGACCCGACCAGGGAGACCCCGTGCCCACCTACCAGTACTCGTGCACCGCCTGTGGCGAGCCGCTGGAGGTCGTGCAGTCGTTCACCGACGACGCGCTCACCGAGTGCCCGGCCTGCGGCGGCAAGCTGCGCAAGCTCTACAACGCGGTCGGCATCGTCTTCAAGGGCTCGGGCTTCTACCGCACCGACAGCCGCTCGGGCTCGTCGTCGACCGTCGCCCCCGGGTCCTCGTCGTCGTCGGAGTCGTCCGGCTCCTCGGGCTCGTCGTCGTCGTCCTCCTCGGAGTCCGGCGGCTCGAGCAGCCCCGCGCCGGCCGCCGCCCCCAGCACCCCGTCGGGCTCGAGCGGCGGCACGTCCGGCTCCGCCGCCTGACGCTCCCCGCGTACGCCGGCGCCTGTGGACGGGCGCCGCGCCCCGCGCCCGCGCGCTCCTAGCCTGCGGCGGTGCGCCTGCTCCCCCGAACGGTCTCGTCGTCGACGCCCACGGCCCGCATCCCCGGCCGCGCTCCCGCCTGGCAACGGCGCTATCGCCGGCACCGCCGTGCGCTCGCGGCCGTGCTCGCGGGTGTCGTGGTCTGGGGCGTGGTCACCACGGTGCGCCCGCCCGCGCCTGCGACCGTGCCGGTGCTCGTCGCGCAGCGCGACCTCGTGCCCGGCAGCCGTGGTGCGCGACGACGACGTCGGGCGCTCGCCCGGCCGGTCGACGCCGTGGCGGGCGACGTCCTGTCCGACCCCGGCACCGCGGTGGGGCGCACCGTCGTCGTTCCCGGTGCGGTCCGGCGAGTCGGTGACGGCGAGGCACCTGGTCGGCGTCGAGCTGCTCGACGCGCTCGGCGCGGGCGCTGGTCGCCACCCCGGTGACGCTGGCCGACCCCGGCGCCGCGGCGCTGGTCTCCCGCGGCGACGTGGTCGACGTGCTCGCCGCCGCGTCGCGGTGCCGCGACCGGTACGCCGACCGCAGCGGTCGTCGCGTCGCGCGTCCGCGTGCTGATCGCACCGGTTCCGGCTGACGGGTCCGCAGGCGGGCTGCTCGGGTCCGGCGGGTCGGCCGCGCGGTGCGGGCGCCGCCACGGCGCTGGTGCTCGCCACCACCACCGAGCAGGCGCTGGCCATCGCGCGCGCCGCCGTGGGGTCGCGCCTCTCGCTCACCCTCCGGGGCGCCTGACCTGCGTCGACGGTCGCCATGAGAGCGCTTACGGCAGGAGTCGCTAGGGTCGTGCCGCACATGGATCGGGGGCACTACTCGGAGGTACGCACCGTGCTCAAGGGATTCCGCGACTTCATCATGCGAGGCAACGTCCTCGACCTGGCCGTCGCCGTCGTCATCGGCGCCGCGTTCGCGAAGGTGATCGACGCGCTCGTCACGGGGATCATCAACCCGCTCATCGCCGCCATCTTCGGCAAGCCGAGCCTCAACGACGTCGGCAACTTCACGATCAACAACGCCAACTTCAGCATCGGCGTCCTGCTCACCGCGCTCGTGAACTTCCTGCTGGTCGCCGCCGCCGTCTACTTCGTGCTCATCGTCCCGGTGAACAAGCTGCGCGAGAAGTTCGTCACCGAGGAGGAGGCCGCCGAGGCCGAGGAGATCGCCCTCCTGAAGGAGATCCGCGACGCGCTGCAGGCGCGCGGCGGTAGTCGCTCAGTCGCCGTGGTGGGGCGGCTTGTCGTCGAGATAGCGCCGCAGGACGGTCGCCGGATCGGCGTCCGCCCGCGACTCGCTGCCCCACCCGGAGTCGGTGTCGTCGAGCGTCTGCTCGGGCACGAGCTCGACGTCGTCGAGATCGAGAGGGCGCGCGGCCGGCGTCACCGGCTGCGGCTCCTCGGTCATCCGTTGACGACCTTCTGGTAGGCGTCGAGGTAGCGCGACTCCTCCTGCGCGGTGAGCGGGCGCCAGGTGTGCGCCTGGGCGAGCTCGGCCTCGTCGGGGAAGATCGCGGTGTTGTCGACCTGCGACGGGTCGACCTTCTCCATCGCCTCGCGCGCGCCGGTGACCGGCGAGAGGTACTGCACGTACGCCGCGAGCTTCGCCGCCGCCACCGGGTCGTAGTAGAAGTCGATGAGCTTCTCGGCGTTCTTGTGGTGCGTCGCGCCGGCCGGGATGAAGAAGACGTCGCTGTAGAAGCCGCCGCCCTCCTCGGGCATGTAGAAGAAGACGTCGGGGTTCTCGAGGTTGATCTGCGCCACGTCGCCGGAGTAGCCGATGGCCGCCACGATGTCGTTGTTGGCGAGGTCGGTGGCGTAGTCGTTGCCGGCGATGCGCCGGAACTGCCCGCGGTCGAACGCGGCCTGGAGGTCGGCGATGGCCTCGTCGAAGTCGGCGTCGGTGAAGCGTCTCGGTCTTCTTGCCGTTGGCCATGAGGAAGAACCCCATGGTGTCCTCCATCTCGCTGGAGATGGCGATCTTGCCCTTGAACTCGTCGGTCATCAGCTCGCTGAAGCTCTTGAGCTCGCGGCCGGCGAGCTTCTTGTTGTAGCCGATGCCGATGAGCCCGTTGAGGAACGGCAGCGTGAACTGCCGCTGCGGGTCCCACGCGACGTCGGCGAGCGACGGGATGACGTTCGTCGAGTTGGGCATCGAGGCCCGGTCGAGCTTCTCGATGAAGCCGTTGCGCAGGAACCGGGCCGCGGTGACGTCGGTGAGGATCACCAGGTCGCGGTCGATGCCCTGACCGTTCTTGAGGATGGGCGACTTCTTCGCCCAGTACTCCTCGTTGTCGTTGATGTCCTCGCTGTACTCGACCTCGATGCCGGTCTTCTTCGTGAAGTCCTGCAGCGTGGTGGTGCCCTCGTCGCCGTCCTCGACGATGTCGACGTAGTACGGCCAGCTCGACCAGAGGACCTTCTTCTCGGTCGCCGACAGGTCGGTGCCGGTGAACGCGGGCGACGGCTCGGCGGAGCCGGACGCGCTCGGCGAGGCGCTGCTCGTGGTGCCCTTGGCGCCGCAGGCGGCCAGCGCCATCGCGGCGCCGATGCCGGCGCCTCCGCTCAGCATGGCGCGGCGCGTCAGGATCGGTCGGGTGGGTCGCACGGCGTTCTCCCTCGTAGCGGTGCCTCGACCACGCACGCTAGCCGTCCACCTGCGCGTGGCGCGGGCCCGGGTGCCCGCACCCTGTCACCAGCCTGCGCCGGCACCTGACACGTCGTCGCCCTCATCGACGCGGCAGCGGCGGCGAAGGTTCCCGGTCGCGCGGTCAGTGGAGCATCGCGGTGACGCCGCGGCGCTCCAGGGATCGGGCCACCACGAGACGCTGGACCTCGGAGGTGCCCTCCCAGATCCGGTCGACGCGCAGCTCGCGCCAGAACCGCTCGGCGGCGTACGTGCGCACGTAGCCGCGGCCGCCGAACACCTGCAGCACGCGGTCGGCGCAGCGGTTCGCGGCCTCGGACGTGAACAGCTTGGCCATGCTCGCCTTGCCGTGCACGAGCTTGGGATCGGCGCCGGAGTCGGCGAGCCGGGCGACCTCGAAGGCGAGCAGCCGGCCGGCCGCGGCGTCGGCCGCGGAGTCGGCCAGCGGGAACGACACCCCCTGGTGGTCGATCAGCCGGGCGCCGCCCTGCTCGCGGGTGGTGGTCCACTCCATGGCCTCGGTGAGCAGCCGGTGCATCGCACCGACGCAGCGCACGGCGATCCCGAGCCGCTCCTCGACGAACCAGCGGCGCTGCAGGTCGTCGCCGTCGCCGACCTCGCCGATCACCTCCGCGTCGGTGACGCGCACGGCGTCGAAGCGCATGGTCGGGTGCCCGTCGGCGTAGTGGTGGGTGAAGGGCGGGTCGTCGACCGTGGTGATGCCGGGCGCGTCCGCGGGCACGGCGAACAGCGTCGTGCGCCGCGGCGTCGCGGGGTCGTCGAGCGACTCGCCCGGCTCGAGGGCGTACGCCGCCACCACGATCACCGCGGCGATGTCGCCGAAGGTGACGAACCACTTCTCGCCGCTGATCTCCCAGCCGCCCGGCACGCGCCGCGCCACGGTGCGCATGCCGGACGGGTCGCTGCCGGCGTGCTCCTCGGTGACGGCGTACGCGTCGTGCAGCTCGCCGCGCAGCGCGGGCACCAGCCAGCGCTCCTGCAGCTCGTCGCTCGCGGCGCGCCACACGTTGTAGGCGTTGGGGATGAGCCACGAGATCGCGTTGGTGGAGCGGCCGAACTGCTCCTCGACCAGGCCCCACTCGACGTGGGTCCACGACTGGCCGCCGCGCTCGCGACGGTGCAGACCGCCGTGCAGGCCGGCCTCGACCGCGGCGGCCTTGATGCGGGCCACCACGTCCGGCGGCAGCGAGCCGCCGCCGAGCTCGGCCTGCGTCTCGTAGGGGACGAGCCAGGTGTCGACGAACTCGCCGGCCCGGCGGGAGAGGTCTCGTTCGCGATCGGTGAGCTGCACGCGGAGCACGTCCTCGGGGCGGCAGCGCCCTCGCGGGCGCCGGGTGCGACAGGATGGGAGCAGGTCGACGTCGCGCAGTCGCGGACGTCGAGAGGATCCTGAACGACGGATCAGGATTCTGTCCACCTGCCCGTGAAGGAGCTCGATGTCCGCTCGCACCTCCCTGGCCGCCAAGGCGCCCGAGGAGCGCCGCCGGCGCATCCTCGCGGCCGCCGTCGAGGTGCTCAAGGACAAGGGCTTCGCCGGCGCACGCATCGCCGACGTGGCGGCCGTGGCGGGAACGTCGCCCGCCCTGGTCGTCTACCACTTCAAGACCCTCGACGGCGCGCTCGCCGAGGCGCTGGGGTCGGTCGAGGACGACTTCTACACCGACCTCGAGCACGCGCTGCCGCCGAAGGCGACCGCCGTCGAGCGGCTGCGCGTCATGGGCGAGCTGGGCTGCGACACCGGTCCCGCCGTCGGCAACTGGGCGCTGTGGATGGAGGTCTGGGTCCGCGCGCTGCGCGACGGCCAGGCCCGCGCGCTGCGGCGCGCGCTGGACATGCGCTGGCGGCAGATGCTGCGCGAGGTCGTCGACGCCGGCATCGCCGAGGGCTCGTTCACCTGCGCCGACCCGGGCGCCACCGTCGTCCGCCTGGCGGCGCTCATGGACGGGCTCGCGGTGCAGGTGGCGCTGCACGACCCCGACGTGCCCGGAGGCGCGCATGAGCGACCTGTGGCTCGAGTCGGCGGCCGAGGAGCTCGGGATCCCGGCACGCGCGCTCATCAAGACCAAGCGGCGTACGCCGGCCCTGCGCGCCAAGGGGCGCTAGCCGCCCTGCTCGCCCGGTCGTGACCGGCGCCGGACCGCTCGGCGCACGGATGCTCGACGAGCCCCGTCGTCGCTTGACAGCCCTGCAGACCGGTGACGTACTCTGCCATCCATCCTGAACGCCCGTTCAGGATCACCTGAACACCGGTTCAGGTCCGGCGACGGATGCGAAGGACTGGCCATGGCGGCCACGCACACCACCGGGGCCCCTCTCGAGAGCGGCTTCACGCCCCTCTCGCGCCCGCGCAGCAGCGTGGGCGCCGAGGCGCGGCGCGAGCCGTCACGCCTCCAGCGGGATCTCCGCGACCATCTCCTGCTCAACTTCACCGACATGTCGTCGTACACCGGCCGCGACGTGCCCGTCTTCGTGCGCGGCGACGGCTGCCACGTGATCGACGCCCAGGGACGCCGCTACATCGACGGCCTGTCCGGCCTGTTCTGCACGAACCTCGGCCACTCCTACGGCGCCGAGATCGGCGAGGCGGCGCTGCGCCAGATGTCCGAGCTCGTGTTCACGCCCACGTGGACCGTGGCCCACCCGGCGGCCATCGAGCTCGCCGAGCGCATCGCGTCGCACGGGCCCGACGGCATGGAGCACGTGTTCTTCACCAACTCCGGCAGCGAGGCCGTCGAGTCGGCCTGGAAGCTCGCGCGGCAGTGGCACACCATCAACGGGCAGCCGCAGCGGCGCAAGGCGATCGCGCGTCGCGTGGCCTACCACGGCACCACGCTGGGCGCGCTGAGCTTCACCGGGTACGCCGCGGCCCGCGAGCTGTTCGAGCCGCTCGCGGTCCCGACGCACCACGTGTCCAACACCTCCGCCTACCGCCACCCGCTCGGCCACGACGAGGCGGCGTTCACCGCGGCCCTGCTCGCCGAGATCGAGGACGTGCTCGAGTTCGAGGGCGCCGACACCGTGGCGATGCTCATCGCCGAGCCGATCCAGAACTCCGGCGGCTCGTTCATGCCGCCCGCGGGCTACTGGCAAGGGCTGCGCGAGATCTGCGACCGGCACGGCATCCTGCTCGTCGCCGACGAGGTCATCACCGGCTTCGGCCGCGTGGGCCACTGGTTCGCGTCCGAGCGGTTCGGCGTCGTGCCCGACATGATCACCTTCGCCAAGGGCGTGACGGCCGGGCACGCACCCCTGGGCGGCGTGCTCGTGCACGGCAAGGTCGCCGAGCCGTTCGCCAGCGGCCGCGCCGCCTTCGCGCACGGGCTCACCTGGGGCGGCCACCCGCTCTCGAGCACCATCGCGATCACCGTGCTCGACATCATCGAGCGCGACGGCGTACTGGAGAACGTCAACGCCAACGAGGCGCACCTGCGGACGCGCCTCGATGCGCTCTGGCAGCACCCGCTGGTGGGCGACGTCCGCGGCGCCGGTCACCTGTGGGCGCTCGAGCTGGTCAAGGACAAGGCGACCAAGCAGGCGTTCACGGCCGAGGAGTGCGACTGGCTGCTGCGCCAGGTGCTCTCCGACCACATGGCCGACAACGGCCTGCTGTGCCGCCTCGACGACCGCGGCGAACCGGTCATCCAGCTCTCGCCGCCGCTGGTGGCCGACACCGCGCTGCTCGACCGGATGGTCGACATCGTCGCGGCCGGCCTCGACGTCGCGCACGCGCAGGTGCTCAGCGGTCGCACCACCGCCGCCTGACCGACCCGGCCCGCACCGACCTCCGGGGGGAGGGCCGGTGCGGGCCCGTCGCTCGAGTCACTGACGTAAGTGACCGCGAACGGCCGCCTCGCGGTCTGGTCGGTGACATGGCGGGAGTGCGGTGGGCACTGGGGCCGTGGACGTTGCGTCGAGTCTGCGAGCGACCTCGTCGTGCTCGACGAGGTCGAGTGGCGTGGCCGGGCCGAGGCCCACGCGGCACGCGTCGACGCCTGGACCGCCGGACGACGCGAGCGCGCGTCGCGGGGCCACAAGCACCCCGTCGACGACTTCCTCTTCACCTACTACCCGACGCGCCCCGCGCAGCTGCGCCGGTGGCACCCCGGCGCCGGTGTCGCGCTGCTCGATGCGCCGGAGCTCGCCGCCGACCCCGCCTACCAGCAGGTGAGCACTCCCGACGGCCCGGCGACCACGGTCGACCCGACGCGCTTCGTGGGCCGGCGCGACGGCCTCGCCTGGGTCGAGGGCCTGGTCCGGCGTACGGCGGAGCGCCCCGCACGCCTCGGCTGCTTCGGGCTCCACGAGTGGGCCATGGTCTACGGCCTCGAGCAGGACGAGGTGCGGCACGAGTCGTGGCCGCTGCGGCTCGGGCCCGACGCGGTGCGCGTCGGTCGTCGACGAGCAGGGGGTGCGCTGCACGCACTACGACGCCTTCCGGTTCTTCACCCCCGAGGCCGAGCCGCTCAACGAGCTGCAGCCCACGCGCGCGACGCAGCCCGACCTCGAGCAGCCGGGCTGCCTGCACGCGACGATGGACCTCTACAAGTGGTCCGCGAAGTACGCCGCGCTGGTCGGCAGCGACCTCGTTGCCGACGCGTTCGCGCTCGCGCGCGACGCCCGCGAGCTGGACATGCAGGCAGCGCCGTACGACCTGCGCGCCCTCGGCTACGAGCCCGTGGCGATCGAGACGCCGGACGGCCGGGCGGAGTACGCACGCCGCCAGCGCGAGCTCGTCGACCGCGCCGCCCCGCTGCGCGCGCCGGCTGGCCGAGGCGCTGTCGGCCGGCCTGGCTGTCGTGGACGCGAGCGCGCCCGCCGCGGCCACGGCAGACTGACCGCGTGCTGCACCTGCGCCTGACCGTCCCGGAGGACCGCTCCCGCGACGTCGTGCGCCTGCTCGCGGGCGACACCGCCGTCGCGAACCTGCACGTGCACCACGGGGCCAGCCGCAAGCCGGTCGGCGACGTCATCGAGTGCGACGTCGCGCGCGAGGCGGCCAGCTCGGTGATCGAGTCGCTGCGCGATCTCGGCCTCGAGCGCGACGGCGCGATCGTGGCCGACGAGCCGGCGATCGTGCTCTCCGACGACGCTCGCCGCGCCGAGGAGGCAGCACCGGGTCTCGGGTCCGACGCAGTCGTGTGGGAGGCCGTCGAGGCGCGCACCTCCGAGGAGGTCTCGCTGTCGATGACGTACGTCGTCTACCTCACGGTGGCGTGCTGCCTCGCGGCGGTCGGCGTGCTGCTCGACAGCCCGATCCTCATCGTCGGCGCGATGGTCGTCGGCCCGGAGTTCGGCCCGATCGCCGCGCTGTGCGTCGCCGCGGTGGAGCGGCGGCGCGACGTCTTCCTCCGCTCGCTGGTCGCCCTGGTGGTCGGCTTCCCGCTCGCCATGTCCGTCACCATGGGCTTCACCTGGCTGATGACCGCCCTCGGCTTCTTCGACGAGACGATGCTCGTCGCCGAGCGGCCGCTGACGTCGTTCATCTGGCGGCCCGATGCGCTGTCGTTCATCGTCGCGTTCCTCGCCGGCATCGCGGGCATGCTCTCGCTCACCACGGCGAAGTCCGGCGCCCTGGTCGGCGTCCTCATCTCCGTCACCACCGTGCCCGCCGCGGCCAACGCGTCGGTCGCGCTGGCGTACGGCGTCTGGGACGAGTTCCTCGGGTCGACCGGCCAGCTCGCGCTCAACGTGAGCGGCATCGTCGTGGCCGGCATCCTCACCCTCACCATCCAGCGGTGGTGGTGGAGCCGGCGCGAGATGCGCTCGGCGCGCAACCGCAGCTCGCAGGCCGTCGCCGAGGCGGCCGCGGCGCTCGCCGCGGCGCTGACTGCGGCCCTCTGGTTGGATCGGCGCATGGCCTCCCCCGCGCCCTCGGTCGTCGCTGCTCTGCAGGCTGCCGGGCTCGACTACCGCGTCATCGAGCACACGACCCCCGTCCGCTCGTTGGCCGAGGCCGCCGCAGCGCGCGGTGTCGACGTGGTCGACGTCATCAAGACGCTCGTCGTACGCCGCGGCGAGGGCGACTACCTGTTCGTGCTCGTGCCCGGCGGACGGCAGATCTCGTGGCCGAAGCTGCGCGCCCTGCTCGCGGTCTCGCGCATGTCGATGCCTCCGGCGCCGGAGGCCTTCGAGGCCACCGGGTTCGAGCGCGGCACCATCACGCCGCTCGGCTCGACGACGACCTGGCCCGTCGTCGCCGACCTCATCGTCGCCGAGCGCGGCGAGATCACGCTGGGCAGCGGGGTGCACGAGGTCGCGATCGGGGTCGACGCGAAGGCGCTTCTCGAGGCGACGGCCGCGACCGTCGCCGACGTCACCGACCCGGAGTAGGGCTGCGACGCCGCCGTCGGGCTAGCGGTAGAGCTGCACCGCACGAGTGTTGAGGTCGCAGCCGACCACGAACAGGCAGCCGCCGCGCGGGTCGCTGGCACCGGACGTGACGTACTCGACGGGCTCGACCCACAGCGCGAACTTGTTGTTGCCCGTGTTCCACCAGGTGTACTCGCTGATGGTCTGGTTGGGCAGGTTGGTGTTGTACGGCGCGCGGTTCGGCGGACCACTGACCGCGTTGTCGCACGCCCCGGCGGGCGGCGCCGGATCGGTGATGTAGCTGTTCTGGCTGCGGACGGCGCACACGTGCACCGAGACGATCCCGGTGATGCCGAAGCGCGCGTTGTTGCCGGGGCCGGAGACCCACTGCGCGACCGGCAGCGAGATGGTCTTGCCCGGCATGGACTCCAGCGCCGTCCGGAACGCGTTGCCCACGCCCTGTCCCGTGCTGCCGCCGAGGCCGGGCTGGCCGGCCACCCGGTTGGCGGGATTCGGCACCCACGGCGACGGGTTGGGGACGTAGACCCGGTCGTAGTAGCCGGTCGACATCCACAGCGCCTGGCACGTGGCCGAGTTGCCGGCGGCGCAGTAGGGGTCGTCGAACGGGCCCGTCGGTGCCGCGTTGTACTGGCCCTGGTCGTCGAAGTTGAGGATGCCCCAGTTGCCGGAGGCACTGATCCCGCACGGGTTGCCGCTGTTGTCCATGAACACGAGGAACGGCTTCGACGGGCCGGTCGGGTCGTACCGCGAGTTGACGGTGTCGGTGCAGGAGGCGATGGGCTTGAGGCCGCTGGCGCTTCCGGGGACGAACGCCCGTGCCGTCGCGCCGCCCACCGGGTTGGTGTCGGCGACACCGAAGATGCCCGCGAAGAAGGTCGGCACCGACTGCGCGTTGGACACGGTCACGCGGATGTCGTCGGCGGTGCAGCTGAGCACGACGGGCGTGAGCGTGCTGTTGCCGCTGAGATCGCCCTGCGACATCACCGCAGCGGCGGCGGTCTGGGCAGCCGCCTGAGCGGCAGTCTGCCGGGCCGCCGGCGTGATGAGGCCCGACGCGGTGTCGCACGACGCGGTGCCCGCGCGCAGCGCCTTGCTCGCGGCCGACACGCCCGCGATGGCGGCAGCATCGGCGGTGACCGACAGCTTGCGCTTCACGGCGTACGCGTTGCCGAGGTCGACGGCGAACGCGGCCATGCCGATGAGCACCACGGCGAGGAGCGCGACGATGATGGCGATGGCGCCGTCGTCGTCGCCACGGGTCAGTCGAACTCGCATCGGTACACCGCCCTCGAGCGCAGGGTGATGGTCGGCGAGAAGCCCGGCACCGGGAACGGCACGATGAAGCTGGCCGGGTAGGTGGCGTCGACGAGGATCGAGTCGGTGGTGCCGTCGTTCCGCGAGCTGTTGGCGCACACCCGCGTCGACCCGCCGGGGTTCGCCCCGGATCCGCACGCGGTGGTGCGGATCGTCGACCCGTCCGCGGACTGCGTGCGCACGGTGACGTCGATGTCGGTGGTGTCCATGGCGATGGTCTGGGCTGCGGCCCCGCGCACCCCGGTCACGACCTGCGCGCAGGTCTGCTGCGCGGTGTTGCCGGCCACGACGGCGGAGCGTGCGCCCTGGCGGACGGCGTTGTTGAGGGAGAGCTGCTGGGCGAAGATCACGCCGAAGTCGATGATCCCGAAGACCAGCACGATGAGCAGCGGCACGACGAGCGCGAACTCGACGGCCGAGGCGCCCTGGTCGCCGGAGCGCGAGACGCGCCGGGCAGCGGCCGCGGCAGAGACAGCGAGAAGACCAGGCCGCGGACATTCCACCAGTGCCGCCGTGTCCTGGACGGCGGCGCTGACGATCTGCGGCCTGGTCATCTCGTCGGGAGAACGGCGCCGTGGCGTGACCTGTTACACGTCGACGCCCACGAATCTCGCGAATTGCTCCGGACGGCCCAGAAGCCTCACGAAGCGTGACGACGCCTGCACGATGCGTGCGATCAGGGCTTGCCGGGCGACTTGGTCTGGCCGGGCGGGGTGGACGGCTTCACCGTCTGGCCGGGGGGCGTGCTCGGCTTCTTGGTCTGGCCGGGCGGGCGCCGTCGGCTTCTTGGTCTGGCCGGGCGGGGTCGTCGGCTTCTTGGTCTGGCCGGGCGGGGTCGTCGGCTTCTTCGTCTGCCCCGGAGGCGTCGACGGCTTGGTCGTCTGCCCCGGAGGCGTCGTCGGCTTGGCCGAGCTCAGCACGCCCGCGCAGTACTCGGCGACGGTGACGCCCTTCGCCTCGGCCGCGGCCAGGAGAGCGGCGTACGCCGTCGACCCGGTGGCCGGCGCGGAGGGGGCGCGGTCGCCGAACGCGCGGCAGAGGCCGAGCACCGCAGCACCGGTGGAGGCGTTCGGTCCGATCGGCTGGCCGGCCGTGGTGCTGCGCGACTGGGACTGCGACGCGGTCGCCTGGTCGGACGAGTCGTCGGGCAGCGGAGCGCCGACGAGGTCGTGCGCGACGCGCTGGAGCGGTGACGGCAGCGTGCCGGTGAGCGCGGCGGCCGCGGTGCCGACGAGCAGCACGCTCGCGGTGACGCCGGCAACGGCTGCCGCGGCCAGCGCGGCCGGGCGACGGCGCGTGCGGCCCGCGAGCGGGACGACCACGGCACCGCCGGCGAGAACGTCGCGTCGCGCGGACGTGAAGGCGGCGACGTCGGCGTCGAGAGTGGCGAGCTCGTCCGGGCGCGCGGGGGCGCGGAGCGCCTCCGTGAGCGCTGCCACCGACATCTCGACCTCCGTCTCAGGCACACGCAGGCCGTCGAGGACGTCCTCGAGAGAGGGCTGCGGTGCAGGCACGTCGTGGGACGGCGTACCCGAGGGAGGAACGTCCGGACCGGTCATGGCGTTACTCCTCCCTGCTGCTGGGTCTGCTGGCCGAGATCGCGCGCGAGCCGTTTGAGGCCCCGGTGGACGAGCACGCGCACCGCACCGGTCGTGCGGTCCATGACCTGCGCCACCTCGGGGTAGTCGAGTCCGCCGACGATGCGCAGCAGCACCGCCTCGGCCTGGTCGGGCGGCAGGGTGCGCACGAGCGCGAGCGCGCGCTCCGTCGTGTCGAGCTCGACGACGTCCTCCGCGATGTCGCGCTGCAGCGGTCCGGCCTCGTCGACGTCGTCCCACGCGGACGAGGGGCGACGGGCCTCGTACCGGACGCGGTCGATGAGCTTCCGCCGCGCGATCGCGAACAGCCATCCGCGGAACGCGGGCTCCGGGCCCTCGAAGGTGTCGAGGCTGCGCGCCGCCTCGAGCCACGTCTCCGACGCCGAGTCCTCCGCGAGCTCGACGGACATGCCGCGCAGGTAGCGCAGGAGCGCAGGGTGGATGTCTCGGTAGAGCAGCGCGAACGACTGCTCGTCACCACGGCGCGCGCCCTCGAGGGCGTCGGCGTACGACTCGCCCAGCACGCCTGCACCTCCCGCTCCGCCTGGGTCGTGGGCCGACCGGGTGCCGGTCGGCGCTCGAAGGACAGAACATCACACCAGGCGGTGCGCGCCGAGCCGCACGGTGGTCACGTGCTCCGTCCGGGCGGCGTCGCGCGCGTGCAGGAGGCTCAGCCCTGATAGCCCTCGACCGCGGTGAACTCGTGGCGCCGAAGGCCGAGACCGTGCTGCACGGTGTACGCCGCCCCGGTGCCGTCGCCGAGCAGGACGTCTGCATGGGCCTCGGCGACCTCGGCCGGGTCGAGGACCGCGAACCCCATGTCGCGCATGCGCTGACCGCCACCGGGTCCGAGGATCGGAGTGTCGACGAGCCCAGGGCACACGGCGTTGATGCGGATCCCCTCGGTGAGCAACGACGGGGCGATGCTGCGGACCCAGCCGATCGCGGCCCACTTGCTCGCGGCGTAGATCGGGCTCTGCGCGTGCGCGACGAGTCCCGCGATCGACGCCGTCACGGAGATCGCCCCGCCTCGGCCGCGCATGCACCGCAGCAGCTCGCGGGTGCCGAGGTAGACGCCGGTCGCGTTGACGGCGATCACCTGCTCGAAGACGCCGTCGTCGACGAGCGTCAGGTCGTCGTAGCGCGCGCCGATGCCGGCGTTGAGCACGGCGATCGTGAACGCGCGGCCCTCGACCGCCGCTGCCCACGAGGCGGGATCGCCGACGTCGAGGTGCACGAACTCCGCGCCGATCTCCTCGGCGAGCGCGCGACCGTCGTCGTCGAGGACGTCCGCGACCACCACCTGCGCGCCCTCGGCTGCCAGCAGCCGACTGACCGACTCACCGATCCCGCGAGCGCCTCCGGTGACCAGCGCGACCTGCCCGGCGAAACGTGACATGACCCCTCCACCCCATCGAGTACGACGGGGGCGCCGGGTCCGCTCCCGGCACCACCCCACCACAGGTGGACCCCCGTGAGCGGGAGATGTCTGACAGGTCACGCGGTCCGATTCGGCAAGGGCAGCCCCGAGGCGCGGCCACTCGGGCACCCTGTCTGCATGGGTGAGCAGATCGCGGGCCGGACCTTCACGCGCGAGGACCGTCAGCGCTACCGGGACAAGGTGCACCGCTGCCTCGACGTGTTCGCCCGCATGCTGCGCGAGGAGCGGTTCGAGTTCGAGGAGCCGCTCACCGGCATGGAGGTCGAGCTGAACCTCGTCGAGCAGGACGGGCAGCCGGCCCTGCGCAACTCCGAGGTGCTCGAGCGCATCGACGACCCCGCCTTCGTGCAGGAGCTCGGGCGGTTCAACCTCGAGATCAACGTGCCGCCGAAGAACCTCGGCGGCGACGGCGCGATGCAGTACGAGTTCGAGGTGCGCGACCAGCTCAACGCGGCGAACGAGAAGGCCGCCGAGGTGAACGCCGGCATGGTCATGATCGGGATCCTGCCGACGCTGACGCCGGACCTGATGACGCACGAGTCCATCTCGAGCAACCCGCGCTACGCGCTGCTCGACGAGCAGATGCTGCTCGCCCGCGGCGAGGACCTGCAGATCGACATCCGCGGCGGGCCGGAGTACCTCGAGACGTACGCCGACTCCATCGCGCCCGAGGCGGCGTGCACGTCGGTGCAGTTCCACCTGCAGGTCAGCCCGGAGGAGTTCGCGCAGAACTGGAACGCCGCGCAGTGCCTGGCGGCCGCGCAGGTCGGCCTCGGGGCGAACTCGCCGTACTTCCTCGGCCGCGAGCTGTGGCGCGAGACGCGCATCTCGCTGTTCACCCAGGCCACCGACACGCGCCCGGCCGAGCTCAAGGCGCAGGGCGTGCGCCCGCGGGTGTGGTTCGGCGAGCGCTGGATCACCAGCGTGTTCGACCTCTTCGAGGAGAACATCACCTACTTCCCTGCGCTGCTGCCGGTGATCGACGGCGAGGACCCCGTCGCCGAGCTCGACGCCGGGCGCACACCGGCGCTGCACGAGCTGCGGCTGCACAACGGCACCGTGTGGCGCTGGAACCGCCCGGTCTACGACGTCGTGCACGGCACGCCCCACCTGCGCGTGGAGAACCGCGTGCTGCCGGCGGGCCCGACGGTCGTCGACATCCTCGCCAACGGCGCGCTCTACTTCGGCGCGCTGCGCGCGCTCGCCGAGCAGGAGCGACCGGTGTGGTCGCAGATGTCGTTCGACGCCGCCGAGGAGAACTTCCTGACCGCTGCGCAGCGCGGCATGGAGGCCATCGTCTACTGGCCGAGCACGGGCGAGATCTCCGTGCCCGAGCTGACCCTGCGCAAGCTGCTCCCGCTGGCGCACCAGGGCCTGCGCGAGTGGGGCGTCGACGACGACATCCGCGAGCGCCTGCTCGGCGTCATCGAGGGCCGCTGCACGACGGGACGCAACGGCGCCAGCTGGCAGGTGGAGAGCGTGCACACGTTCCAGCGCTCCGGCATGCCTCGGTGGGAGGCGCTGCGCCGCATGACGCAGGAGTACGTCGCCCGCATGCACACGAACGAGCCCGTGCACACCTGGGACCCGGTCTGAGCCAGGGCGGCGGAGTCCAGCGCGTCAGGGCGTCGAGCCAGTGCCGGAGAGCAGCCCGCGCATGACGGCGATCTCGTCGGTCTGCGTGGAGACGATGGCGGCGGCCAGCTGACGGATCTCGGGGTCGCTGCTGGCCCTGACCGGCTCGGCCATGGTCAGCGCCCCCTCGTGGTGGGCGATCATCAGGGTCAGGAACCGTCGGTCGAAGTCCGCGCCGGTGGAGCCGGCGAGCGCAGCCATGTCCTCGTCGCCGGCCATGCCCGGCCATGTCGTGGTCGGAGTGGTCGCTGATGGTCGCGGCACCCCGGGCGGCGAGCCAGGCCGTCATCTGATCGATCTCCGGCTGCTGGGCAGCGGCGATCTCGCGTGCGAGCGCCAGCACCTGCGGGTCGGTCGACCGCGACGGGGCGAGCGCCGCCATCTCGAGCGCCTGCTGGTGGTGCGGGATCATCATCTGGGCGAACGTGGCGTCGACGGGGTCGGCGGAGCCGGTCTCGGCCTGGTGGCCGCCGAACCTCTCGCTGATGGCGGCGCAGCCGGTGAGGACGGTGAGGGAGACGATCGCCGCGACGACGACCCGGGCGAGCGAGTGCTGAGAGCGCATGACGATGGATGCCTTCCGTGAGGTGGGTCCGACGGCGCGTCGCGCGTCGGCGAGGACGACTCCCCGAGGGATCCCGGGGGTCGTCCGCTCACGTCCGGCTGATGCTCAGGACTGACACGAGATCCGGCGGCGGCAGGTTCCAGGTCGCTCGGCGCGCGATCGGTCCTGGAGCCTCGGCACCGGCGGCGTACGGTCGGATGCCGGTCAGCAGGGTGCGCGCGGCGAGCAGGAGCCCGGCGCCCACCGCCAGCACGGCCAGACACACGTGGGCAGTCGCCGAGACCCTCGTGGTGGCCGCTGCCCGACGGCGCCTCGTGGCCGTCGGAATGCTCCGCCGGAGCCGACGCCACATGGGTGGGCATCGGCGTCGCAGCATCGACCGTGGCGGGGGCGATCAGGGCGTGCATCCACACGAGCCCGACGACCGCGGCCAGGACCACGGCCGCGTGAACCCGCCCCATGGATCTGCCTCCGCCCCGACCGAACCCGACGACACTGTCAACGGATTCCAACGTAACCGGAGGCCCGAGAGACCGCGCGTCCGCGCATCGCACGGTCGATTCCGCGGATACGCCGACTGGCAACAGCGACTCACGGTGCCCCGGCAGGATCCGTCTCGAGGGCGCCGGCGGCGGAGCGCTGGCATGCGGGGCGGCCTTCGGCCGCGTGGGATGCGAGGGGCTCCGCGTGGGGGCGGCGGGGTTCCTCCCGAATCGCGGGGGGTCACTCCCGCGGGGGCCCTTCGGGCCCGTCAGGTGAGTGCCCCCGGCAGGATTCGAACCTGCGACACACGGTTTAGGAAACCGATGCTCTATCCCCTGAGCTACGAGGGCGAAGGCGGATCGGACGGACCCTCGCGCGAGCTCCGACCTCGGTCGCCGAAACCCGACCCAGGATACCGGCGTCCGCACTCCAGCGAGCGCGCGGTCGCGTGAGGACGAGCGACGGGCCGGCGCAGCACCTGCACCGGCCCGTCGGCGTACGTCGGATCAGCCCTCGGAGGGAGCCTCGTCGGTCTTCTCGACCATGCCGACCTCGACGATCTCGCCGTTCTCGTCGAGCGTGGCGACCGCGTCGATGGTGCCGTCGCCGTCGATGTCGACCAGCAGGATGTCCGGCGTGCCGTCGCCGTCCTCGTCGATCGCGACCACGGTCTGGCCGTCCTCGGTCGTGGTGATCACGGCGTCCACGGTGCCGTCGCCGTCGACGTCGATCGCGGTCACCGAGCTGCCGTCCGTCTCCGTCACCATCACTGCGTCGACCGTGCCGTCGCCGTCGATGTCGACCAGAACTACCTGCTCGACCTGCGGCTCGGCGGTCGTGTCCTCGTTGTTCGTCATGAGTGGGTCGACGTCCTCTCGTCCCGGGTGGTCCCGCGCGCGCGGGAAACGGCCACGCCGTGACGCTAGGGCCACGCCCCCGTGCCCGCCACGCCGGGTGGTCGACACGGCCTAACCTGCACCCATGACGCACCCCGTACGCGCCGCCATCGAGGCCGGCGACATCGACGCCCTCGCCGCACTGCTCTCCGACGACGTCGTCTTCAACAGCCCCGTGGCCTTCCACCCGTTCGTCGGCCGCGCCACCGTCGCGGAGGTGCTGGCGAACGTGCTCGAGGTGTTCAGCGACTTCGTCTACGTCGACGAGCTCGAGGGCGACGGCACGCACGGCCTGGTCTTCACCGCGGGTGTCGGGGGACGCGCCGTGCAGGGACTCGACCACCTGCGCTTCGACGACGCGGGCCTGGTCAGCGAGTTCACCGTGATGGTGCGCCCGCTCTCGGGCGTCATCGCGCTCGCCGAGGCGATGGGCCCGCGCGTCGCCCACCTCGCCAAGGGGTGACCGCGCGGCGATTCACCCGACGGGGAGCGCGTCGTCGGGTGACTCGAGCTTCGCCGGCGATTCGTGCGGGAGCTCGCGGGTGAACGCCAGCGACAGCAGCGCGAGCAGGGTCACCGCCAGGAGTCCCACCTTGAGCGACTGGATCTGAGCCGTCTCGTAGTCGTCGACGATGGCTGCCGTCGTGGCCGCGTCCAGACCTGCCTCGACCGCGGCAGCCTCGATGTCGGCGGCCGACACGAAGTCGATCCCGGGCGACACCGCGGTGGTCACCTGTGCGGAGACCTCCTGGCTGATGCGCGGGTCGGAGCTGACCTGGTCGACGAACACCCCGGTCAGTCCGCTCAGGACGATGGCGCCGATGAGGGCCACGCCCAGGGAGGAGCCCAGCTGCTGACCGGTGTACTGGAGCCCGCCCGCCTCGCCGCGGCCCGACGCATCGACCGAGGACTGCACCACGTTCCCGAGCTGCGAGACGATCAGGCCCATGCCGACGCCGAGGACGGCCATGGAGACCGCGAACATCGGGTCGTTGAGCTCCGGCTTCACCGTGGCGAGGAGCAGCACGGCCGCCACCACCGTGGTGGAGAGCCCCGCGCGGACGATCGTGCGCACCGGGTAGCGGGACGACAGCCGGGATCCCAGCGCGGAGAAGACGAACATCGTGATCGACACGGGCAGCATCTTCACGCCGGTCTCGAGCGCATCGAGCCCCAGCACGAGCTGGAGGTACAGGGGTACGACGAAGAAGACGCCCATGAGGATGAGGTTCTGCGAGAACAGTCCGATGAGTCCCGAACGCAGGGGCGGGATGCGCAGGAGATCCAGGTGGACCAGCGGATCCTGCTCGCGGGCCTCGCGGCGGCGCTGCCACACCACGAACGCCCAGAGCAGGCACGCGCCGAATGCGATCACGAACAGCGTCAGCGAGAACCCGAACGGCTCGACGGGCGAGTCCTTGGGCTCGACCCAGCCCCAGGTCGTGGACTGGAGCACGCCGAGGACCATCAGCCCGAGGCTCGAGGCGGACAGGACCGTACCCACGCCGTCCAGCTGCGGACGCCGCCCGCCGAGCGCGGCGTCGTGGATCCGCCGGCTCAGCGCCAGGATCACGAGCACGAGCACGACCTCACCCACGAACACGATCCGCCAGCTGAGCTCCGTGGTCGCCCACCCGCCGAGGATCGGTCCGATGGCGATGCCCGCGCCAGCCACGCCGCCGAGGACGGCGTACGCCACCTTGCGCTCGCGTCCCTCGTAGTTGCCGGCGATCAGTGCCGCCATCGCCGGCAGGACCAGCGCCGCCCCGAGGCCCTCGAGGATCGACCAGCCGAACGCCAGGGTCGTGACGGTCTGCGATGCGGCTGTGATCGCACTGCCGCAGGCGTAGATGACCAGGCCGATGACGAAGGCGCGGCGGCGGCCGAGGATGTCGCCGATCTTCGCGCCGGTCAGCATGAACATCGCCATGACGAGGCAGTAGAGGGTGATGACGGCCTGGATCGTCGTGACAGTGGTGTCGAAATCCGCCACCAGCGTGCTGATCGAGACGTTCATGACCGACTGGTCCAGCACCATGACGAACTGCGCGATCGCGAGCGCGACCAACGGCGTCCAACGCCTCATGCTCTACCCCGTCTGCTGCTGGGCGGTACGGACCCGATCGCCGTGGACCGAGCGGGCTGACTCTGCGACCGTACTCTGCGCGCTGACCGACCCTGCCGGGACCCGGACATGACGACGGGCCGGCTCCGAGGAGCCGGCCCGTCGTGATGTCGTGCGGGTGAGCTGGATCAGCCCGAGATGGCCTTGGCCTTGAGCGAGTTGAACTCGTCCTCGGTGATCGCGCCCTTCTCCTTCAGCTCGGTCAGACGAGCGATCTCGTCCGCCGCGCTGGGAGCGGCCGACGAACCGGCGACGCTCTTGATGTACGCCGCCTGCTGCGCCTGAGCGTCAGCCATCTGCTTCATGCTGCGCTCCTGCATGCCCTTGCCGCGGGCGATGAGGTAGACGAACACGCCCAGGTACGGCAGGACGATGATGAAGATCGACCCAGAGGGCCTTGCCCCAGCCACCCAGGTCATCGCTGCGGAAGATGTCCATGAAGCAGCTGATGAGGATCCAGATCCAGATGAAGAACAGGGTGAACCAGATCATGCTCCAGAGGAGCTCCCCCGTACCGAACTCGGCGAGCGTTGCCATGCCTTCTCCTTGAAATACGTTCAGGTCGTGCGGCCGGGGATGCCCGGCACACCGCGCTCAGGGTGTCATAACCGCGACCCCGGGCGGCAGGGGGCTCGCCGAATTGAGGCGAGCGTGAGCCCGCCCGCTCAGAACTGCTGCACGGGGCCCGTGGAGAAGGTCCCGCCCAGCGCGAGACCGCCGGTGCTCACGACCGCGGTCGACGGGGTGTAGACCGCCGTGCTCGAGGCCACGGTGCCCAGCGAGGTGCTGGCGGTCGCCCCGAGGGTCACCGTGAGCGTGCGGGTCGCCGCCGTCCAGGTCACCGTCGAGCGCGCCGCGCCCGCACCGCCGAAGGTGGCGTTCGCCGTCGTGTACGCCGTCGACCCGAGCGCCACGGACCCCACGTTGAAGGTGCATCCGGTCGCGGTGACGGTGAGCGTGTCGCCGCCGGCGACGTCGTTGACGCGCACGGTGACCTGGTTGTCGGCGTTGAGCACCTGGTCGCCGCTGCCGCTCCACGACGAGCACAACGTCGAGGGCGTGATCGGGTCGCTGAAGGTGACGACCATCTGGTCGCCCTGGGTGGCCCGGCCGGCGATGCCGCCGCCGTTGACGAGCGCGAACGCCGACACGTACGGCCCGACGACGACGGTGGTCGTCACCGATGCGGTGAGCCCGACGGCGTTCGTGCCGGTGAGCACGTAGCGGTAGCAGGTGCGCGCGGTGCCCGTCTGCGCCGGTGCACCGGTGATGGTCGCGGCGCTGCCGAACGCGCCGCACACGCCGTTGGTCAGCGTCGCCTGCGTACGTACCAGCGTGCTCGAGGTCATGCCGGACTGCGCGTCGGTCCAGTCGGTGCGTGCCAGCGTCCACGACCCCGACGAGTTCGCCGACGTGCTCCCGCCGGCCGTCGCGGCCGCGCCGTTCGCGGTCAACGCACCGCCGGTCGGTGCGCTCGTGTCGACCCGCACCGTCGTGGTGCGCGAGGCGGTGTTGCCCACGTTGTCGGTGCCGGTGAGGCGATAGCGGTAGCAGGTGCCGCTCGTGCCGGTCTGCGCCACCGGCGCAGGTCCGACGATCGTGACTGCGCCGCTCCACGTGGTGCCGCACGCGCCGGCGGCGTACGGCGCGGTCTCCCGCACCAGCACGCTCGAGGCCAGCCCGGAGCGGGTCGCCGACTGCGTCTCGGTGTAGTTGGTCAGAGTCGTGATGCTCCACGATCCCGTGGTGCTGTTGGACGTGGCGGTGCCGCCGGTGTTCGCCGTCGACCCGTTGACGACGAGCGCTCCACCGCCCGGCGCCGTGTTGTCGGCTCGGTAGGTCACCGTGCGCGTCACCGTGGTGCCGAGCACGTCGCGGCCGGTGATGGTCGAGGTCGCCGGTGTCGCCGCGCCTGCTGTCCAGGTGTGCGGCGACGAGGTGTAGACGATGGTCGGCGCGGAACCGGACCCGGACGTGACGGTCTGCGCCGCATGCGTCCACCGCGTGGCGGTGACCGCCGGGAACGTCGCCGACGCCGGCCCGCTGCCGGTATCCGTGACCGTCGCGGCGAGCGCGAACGATCCGGCGACGGCCGAGCGGAAGTACAGGCGGTAGTTGGTGCCGTTGGGGCCGAGGAATGCGTTGACCTGGCTCGTGCCTGCCAGCGTCATGGTGGGCGCGTTGACGTCGGCCGTCACTGTGACCGCGTTGCTGGGCGGGCTCGTGCCGGTCCAGCCCGCCAGCACCGCCGTGACGGTGTAGGTGTACGTGCCCACCGGCACCCCCGAGTCGGTGCACGACCGGGGGGTGTCCGGCAGGAGCGTGTCGGGGTCGCTGCCGCAGGCGAACACGTCCGGGCCGACGCCCGAGCGCGTGAGGTAGTAGCCGCTGAGCGACGCGCCACCAGGGATCGTCGGCGCCGACCAGCTCAGGTCGACGTCCGGGTTGCCCGGAGTCGATGCCGCGGTGATCGACGCCGGCGCCGACATGGTTCCCGTCCCCGCGGTTCCGGTGCCGGATCCCACGGTGGTCCAGAACGCCAGGCCCGGGCCAGCCGTGAGCGCCACCAGCGCAGCCGCCGCCACCGCGGCCACCCAGAGGTGGCGACGGCGCGGCGGAGGTGCGCTGTGACGACCCATCAGACGAGGCGCCCCGATCCGCCCAGCGCCAGGGGGAACGCCGAGCCCTGGCAGGCGTTCTGGTTCGTGGTCGCGAGGTTCACCAGCTCGAAGGTGAGCGTGACAGTCGCGGTCCCGCGCGCCGGCACGCGCACGGCCGGGTCACGGGACGCGTCGTACGAGCTGACCGACACCCACGAGGCGAGGCACCCGCTCGCCGACGGGGGGCGCGGGGTCGCCGTGACCGACCGCAGGTCGAGGGGCGAGCTGTTCGGGTTTCGCACCGTGACGGTGAGATCCCGCTTCTCGCCGATGAGCACAGGTGCGCCGCCGAGGGCGGCGGTCATCGTGAACGGGCGCGCGTCGGTGCCGTCGACGGTGCCGTTGCCGGAGCCGTCGGTGGTGCCGCCACCGCCCGACGCGTTGCCGCCCCCGGTGCCGCCACCGGTAGTGCCGCCGCCGGAGCCACCACCGCCGGTCGAGGGCAGGGTCGGCGACGGAGTGGCGGTGACCGTCACGGTCGGGCCGGGCAGCGGGATGCCGGGGCCGCCGGGCGAGGGGGTGCCCGTCGGCCGGGCGGAGGGGTCGCCGTCGGTGCTGCCGCGGCCGAGCGCATAAGCGCCGCAGGAGGCGAGCAGCAGGAGGACGACGCCGACGAGCACCACGCCGAGCAGTGCTCGGCGATCGCGCGAGCCGCCCACGGGGGCGGGCACGGGGCTGGTCATCACGGGGTCCTGACGCGGCGGGGGACGTGCGGGGACCCGACGCCGGAGCCGGAGCGGGGCGGGCTGGTGGGCCCGCCCCGCCCGTGGGCGTCGAGAGGTGCGGTGGTCAGCTGACCGTGTAGTCGATCGTCACGACCGCGTTCTTGCACGCGTCCTGGTTCGGACGAGGTGTTGGTGAGCGCCACCGTCGCCACGTTGGCGAACGGCACCGAGGCGGCAGGAGCGATCGTGGTGGTCGGGATGGCGTTCACGGTGACGTCGAAGTCCGCCGCGTCGCAGCCCGGCTGGTCGGTGGCGGAGGCCACCGCGGTCACGGTCGTGATCTGCGCCGACGACGAGCCCGGGTTCGTCACGCTGATGCTCAGGTTCGCCGCAGGGCCGCCCGGGTAGAGGCCGGTCACGGCGTTGGTCTGCGCGATGGTGAAGGCCGTGGTGGTGCCGGCCGTGGCCGAGCCGCTGCCGCTGCCCGTGGTCGTCCAGTACGCGACGGCGACACCGCCGCCGACGAGGACGGCCGCGGTCGCGGAGGCGACGATGGCGAAGGTCTTCTTGCTCGTGTTCATGACGTACCTCTCGACGGGGGCCGGAGCCCCGCTCATGTGCGCCCCCGCCCACACCCCAGACCTGCTGCTTCGTCACGGATCGCGACCTCCTGAAGGTCGGCGGAGCCGCCGGTAGGGACCGCCGCTCACGCTGCGGTGACCACCTCCGGGACTGACCCGCATAGCGGACACCAGATCGTGGGTTCACCTCTTGCGGAACGCAAGTCCTCCTGGCAGCCTCAGGGTGGGCGAGGCGTACGCGGCCGGTGGCGAGTGCCGTCGCGTGCGCCTCGCTCGCACGTGCGGCCCCGGCCGTGAGCCGACCGAGAGCCTCGCTCACCCGCTCGGCGCAACCGCGCGACCGTCGTTGCAGACCGCCGTCCCGCCGGGTCGACGCCGTGGGTGTGAGCAGCCGCATCCACCTGACCCGCAGCGCCGTCGCCGCGTCGGTCTGCGTCGTGCTCGCCCTCGGCACCGCGGGCGCCGCAGCCGCCCGCTCGGTCGACCCCGCTCCCCTCGAGGGCCGGGCGCGGGTCGCCGCCGCAGTCGTCGGCCGCACCCAGGCCGCCGCGGTCCGCGCCGGCACCGTCGCCGCCGCCGCTCAGGTCGGCCGCACCGCCTCGGTCGTCCGCACGACCACCACCAAGGCCGCGGCGCGGCCCACGAAGCCGGCGCACAAGACCCGCACGGTGACCATCCGGCGGTACGCCGACGCACCCGGCTCGCAGCGCGCCATCGACGCCTGCCGCCTCGTGCTCTGGACCTCCCGCCCGATGTGGCTCGCCGGCCACAACTACTGCGGCTACCAGTGGCTCGCCTACGTCCCCACCGGCACCGTCGTCGTGGTCCGCTCGGGCCGCGCCGCCGGACGGTACGTCGTGACCGGGCACCTGAGGCTGTCGCGCCAGAGCGGTTCGCTGCCGCACGTGCACGCGGACCTCGTCCTGCAGACCTGCGTCGGGCGCAGCACCGGCCTCACCCTCACCCATCGACTGGGCTGACCGACGCAGGCCGTTCCACCGGGCCGGTCCTCCCGAACGCCCTCCGGGAGGACCGGCCCGTTCTCCTGCCGCGCGACGCCCCCAGGTGAGACCATCCCCCGGGCAGCACGGATGGGTGGGGGCACGGATGAACGTCGTACCTGCAGGGCTGCGCGGCTACAACCGCCGCTGGCTCGGGCCTGACGTGATCGCCGGCGTGACTCTCGCTGCGGTCGCGATCCCCGAGGTCATGGGCTACACCTCGATCTCGCAGACCCCCATCGTCACGGGTCTGTACACCGTCATCTTCCCCACGATCATCTTCGCGCTGCTCGGCTCGAGCCGACTGCTCGTCGTCGGCGCCGACTCCGCGACCGCCGCGCTCATGGCGGCGGGCCTCGCCTCGTTGAGCGTCTCCGGCCTCACGCCGTACTCCGCGGAGTGGACGGCCTGGGCCAGCCTGGTCGCGCTCGTCACCGGCGCGATGCTCGTCGTCGCTCGCCTGCTGCGGCTCGGGTTCCTGGGCGACTTCCTCTCCTCGTCGGTGCTCGTCGGCTTCCTCACCGGTGTCGGCGTGCAGGTCATGACCGGGCAGCTGCCCGACATGCTCGGCATCCCCAAGGGCAGCGGCACGTGGCTGCAGCAGCAGTGGGACCTCATCACCAACCTGGGCTCCACCAACGTCTACGCGCTGGGCTTCGCTCTCGGCACCGTCGGCATCATCCTGGCCTGCAAGCGCTGGGCGCCGAAGGTCCCCGGTGCGCTGATCGCCGTGATCCTGTTCATCGCGGTGTCCGCCGCGACCGACGCGGCCGCGAACTACGACGTCGCCACCGTCGGTGCGGTCCAGGGCGGCTTCCCGCCCATCGGCCTCCCGCAGGGCATCACCTGGAGCGACGTCGACGACGTGCTCGGCATCGCCGCCTCGTGCCTCATCCTCATCATCGCCCAGAGCGCCGCGACGGCCCGCAGCTTCGCGATGAAGCACGGCGACCGCGTCGACATCAACCGCGACATCCTCGGTCTCGCCGGCGCCAACGCGGCCGCGGGCCTGAGCGGCACGTTCGTCGTCAACGGCAGCCCGACCAAGACCGAGATCCTCAACGAGCAGGGCGGCAAGTCGCAGGTCGCCAACATCACGATGGCGCTCATCGTGCTGCTGGTGACGATGTACGCCACGGCGCTGCTCGCCCCGATGCCCAAGGCCGTGCTCGGCGGCATCGTGTTCCTCATCGGCTACGGCCTCATCGACGTCCTCGGCCTCAAGACGATCCGCAAGCGCGCACCGATCGAGTTCGTCGTCGCCCTCATCACCGCGATCGTCGTCTGCGCCGTCGGCGTCGAGCAGGGCATCATCCTCGCGATCGTGCTGTCGATCCTCGCTCTGGTGCAGCGGCAGTACAAGCCGAGCAACTTCGTCGTCGGCGTCGACGCCTCCGGCGAGCCCACCTACGAGCGCGCGGCCCCGGGCATGCAGAGCCTGCCGGGCCTGATCATCTTCCGGTACGACGCCGAGCTGTTCTACGCCAACGCCAACCGCTTCGTCGACGACGTGCAGAACCTGGTGAGCGCGGCGCCTGCGCAGGTCAACTGGCTGGTGCTGGACTGCTCGTCCGTGGTCGACGCCGACTATTCCGCGGGGCTGGCCCTCAACAACCTCGTCGACTACCTGCATGCCAAGGGAGCGCACTTCGGGGTGGCCTCCGCCGACTCCGCCCTGCTCGAGACCCTCGGACTGCTCGGCGTCCTCGACAAGTTCGGGCGCGACAAGGTGTTCCCGGACCTGGACGCGGCCGTCGCGGCCTACCAGGCCGACCCCTCGCCCCGCTCCGTGCCGGCTGCTGCGACCGACGAGGGCTGAGCCGGACGCGGCCACCACTACCCCGTCGACGCACGCGGATCCGATGACTACCGTCGGTGCCATGCCGAGCGGCGCGCAGCCCGGGAGCCCGACGTACTTCGACTACGCCGGGGCGGTCGACGCGCTGCGCGAGCAGTACGCCGCCATCCCGCCGGGGTCGCCCGTGCGGCTGGCGAAGCGCACCTCGAACCTGTTCCGGCAGCGGTCCGACACCGGCGTGCCCGGGCTCGACGTCGAGCGGCGTTCTCGGGCGTGCTCGAGGTCGACGCCGAGTCGCGCACGGCCGACGTCCTCGGCCATGACCACCTACGAGGACCTCGTCGCGGCCACGCTGCCCCACGGGCTCGTGCCGCTGTGCGTGCCGCAGCTGCGCACCATCACGCTCGGCGGCGCGGTCACCGGCCTGGGCATCGAGAGCGCGAGCTGGCGCAACGGCTGCCCGCACGAGTCGGTGCTCGACCTCGACGTCCTCACCGGTGACGGCCGGGTCGTGACGGCGACCGCCGACCAACGAGCACGCCGACCTGTTCCGCGGCTTCCCCAACTCCTACGGCTCGCTGGGCTACGCGCTGCGCCTGCGCATCGAGCTCGAGCCGGTCACGCCGTACGTCGCGCTGCGCCACGAGTCCTGCGGCGACGCCCGCGGCGCTGACCGAGGCGATCGCGCGACGGTCACGACGACCGGCATGCACGACGGCACGCGCGTCGACTACCTCGACGGCACGGTCTTCTCCGGCGACGGAGTCCTACCTGACCGCTGGGCACGTACGCCGACGACGGCGCCGCACGTGCCGAGCGACTACACCGGCATGGGCGATCTACTACCGCTCGATCCAGCGAGCGCACGCACCGACGTGCTCACCACGCACGACTACCTGTGGCGCTGGGACACCGACTGGTTCTGGTGCTCGCGCGCGTTCGGCGCGCAGAACCCGCGTCGTGCGCCGGCTGTGGCCCAAGAGCCGGCTGCGCCGGACGTCTACTGGAAGCTCGTCGCGCTCGACCGGCGCTACGTCGCTCTCGGCACGCGTCGACGGCTGCACGGCGCCGCCCGCCGCGCGAGCAGGTGGTGCAGGACGTCGAGGTGCCGCTCGACGCGCTGCCGGACGTTCCTCGACGTTCTTCCACCGCGAGGTCGGGCATCGCGCCGGTCTGGGTGTGCCCGCTGCGGCAGCGCGACCCCGACGCCATCGTGGCCGCTGTACGCGCTCGACCCCGACGTGACCTACGTCAACGTCGGCTTCTGGTCGACGGTGCCGCTGCCGCGCCGGCGTCGACCCGGCGGAGGGCCGGGTCAACCGGCGGATCGAGGCAGGTCGTGCGCGAGCTCGGCGGCCACAAGTCGCTGTACTCCACGGCGTTCTACGACCGCGAGGAGTTCGCGCAGATCTACGGCGGCGACACGTACGCGCGGCTGCAGGGCGGCGTACGACCCGGAGCGACGGCTCGCCGGACATGTGGAGCAAGACCGTGGCGGCGCGCGTGACGACGCGTGCCGGACAGGGAGGGGTCGCGTCCATGATGAAGCTCGCCGAGGTCGTGTCGCTGTTCGTCGGCCCGGACGACGCGGACGTCGAGTTCACGGCGTACGACGGGAGCCGGCACGGCCGCGTCGGCTGCGACGTCCGGATCGACGTGCGCTCGCCGCGCGCGGTGTCGCTGCTCATGTCGGCGCCCGGGCAGCTCGGGCTCGCCCGCGCCTACGTCAGCGGCGAGCTCGAGGTCTACGGCGACCTGTTCACCGCCTTCGACCGGCTGGCCCGCCTCGGCATCCACCGCCCGTCGGTGGCGGAGCAGGCTGCGGCTCTACCGCGCGCTCGCGCCGTTCGCGCTGCGCCGCGAGCCGCCGCCGCCGGAGGAGGTCCGGCTCGGCGGGCTGCGGCACTCCAAGCGGCGCGACGCCGACGCGATCCGCCACCACTACGACGTGAGCAACACGTTCTACCGCTGGGTGCTCGGCCCGTCGATGGCCTACACCTGCGCGGTCTTCCCGAAGGCCGACGCGACGCTCGAGGAGGCGCAGGACGAGAAGTTCGACCTCGTGTGCCGCAAGCTCGGGCTGCGAGCGCGGCCAGCGGCTGCTCGACGTCGGCTGCGGGTGGGGCGGCCTGGCCCTGCACGCCGCGAAGCACTACGGCGTCAACGTCATCGGCGTGACGCTGTCCGAGCAGCAGGCGCTCGTGGGGCGCGCGAGGCGATCGCAGCGAGGACGGCCTCGGCCATCTCGCGCGAGATCCGGCACCAGGACTACCGCGACGTGCCGGAGACGCGGCTTCGACGCGATCTCCTCGATCGGGCTCACCGAGCACATCGGCAGGGACGAACTACCCGGCGTACTTCGCGTTCCTGCAAGTCGCGGCTCGACCCGACAGGGCCGGCTGCTCAACCACTGCATCACCCGCACCGACACCTCGCAGCGCACGACGTACAAGAACGGCTTCATCAACCGCTACGTCTTCCCCGACGGCGAGCTCGTGCCCGTGGGGCAGCATCATCGACCGCGATCGAGGACCAGGGCTTCGAGGTGCGGCACGAGGAGAACCTGCGCGAGCACTACGCGCTGACGCTGCATGCACTGGTCGCGCAACCTCGACGAGCACTGGGACGAGGCCGTGGCCGAGGTGGGCGTGCGGCAAGGCGCGGGTGTGGAGGCTCTACCTCGCCGCGTCGCGGATGGGCTTCGCCCGCAACATGATCCAGCTGCACCAGGTGCTGGCGGTGCTGCCCGACGAGCACGGCGACGCCGACATGCCGCTGCGGCTCAACTTCGACGCCCGCTGAGGCCTGCAGCTGGGTCGCGCGGCTACTGGCCGAGGATGCCGGGGCCGACGACGTCGAGGCCGCCGTCGGCGGTGATCGTCGTGCCGGTGATGTAGTCGCCGGCCGGGCCGGCGAGGAAGCCCACGAGCGCGGCGACCTCGTCGGCTGCCTGCATGCGCTGCACCGGCACGAGGCTCGCCAGCACGTCCGGGTCGATGCCGTACTTCGCGATCGCCTCGGTGTGCACGAACCCCGGAGCGATCGCCACGAGGCGCACGCCGCGCGGCCCCCACTCGACGGCGAGCGTGCGCGTCAGCGACTCGACCGCGGCGCGCGCCGCCGACGAGTGCGCCATCCCGGGCGTGCCGCGGTGCGGCGACATCGTGATGCTGATGATCTTGCCGTAGCCGCTCGGGCAGCATCGACCGCTCCGCCACGCGCGCGGTGAGGTACCACGTGGCGTCGAGGTTGAGCCGGGTCACGGCCCGGAAGCCCTTGTACGACACCAGACTCGCCGGGCGAGACGAACTGGCCGCCCGCGTTGTTGAGCAGGATGTCGACGCGACCGAGGTCGGCGAGCACGGCGTCGAGCATGACGTCGACCTGCTCGGGCTCGCGCACGTCGCACGTCGCGGTGCTCATCGGCCGGCGACCCGGCCTCGGCGGCGAGCGCCACGGTCTCGTCGAGGCTCTCCTGCGTGCGGCCGACGACGCAGACGCGGGCGCCGAGCCGCGCGAGGAGCAGGGCGCGACGACCGGCCGATGCCGCTGCCTCCTCCCGTGACGAGCGCCGTACGACCCTCGAGGGAGCCGGAGGCGAGGACGGCGAGGACGTCGGGGCGCGTGGGGACGGTCACGACGCGCAATCTACGGGGCCGGGCGCGAACCTGCGGCCCAGCACCGCCGCCGCCACGTCGAGACCCGCGCGCGTGCCGCCGTCGAGCGTGACCGCCCCCACCAGCGCCTGCGCCTCGTCGGCCTGCGACCGGCGGTCCGGCGCGTCGTCGTCGGCGCCCAGGCCGAGCTCGTGCGCACGCCTGCGCCAGCACGGCGTTCGACGTGCCCGCCCGGCGCTCCTCGCTCATGAGCGCCTCGGTCGCCTCGGGTCGTCGACGTACTGCGCGGTCGAGTACGCCGCCTCGAGGACGGCGTCGCCGACCACGGCGAGCCGGCGACGCGGTGGCCCGCCGCCTGCCGCGGCGCCGTACCAGCGCCGGTTCCACGCGGGTCGTGGCCGCACACCCGGGCAGCCGCCTCGTACCGGTCGTCGCCGCCCGCATCGGGCACCGTCGCGCGCGATGAGCCGGCCGTGCAGCCCGGGCCGGACGACGAGGCGGTCGGCGACGTCCTGCGCCGCCTCGATGCCCAGCTCGGCCCAGACCGCGCCGATGCAGGCCTCGACCCGGTCGCCGAGCCGGTGCACGGAGACCTCGAAGGTGCGGACGTCGCGGCAGGCCGCGTCGCGCCGCTACCCGGCCGAGCGCGTGGTCGGAGACCAGCGCCTGCTGCTCGACGCTGAGGAACCGCAGCGACGACTCGGTCCACGGCTGCAGGCCACGAGCGCCTGCAGCACGACGGCGTCGAGGATCGAGTCGCCGACGTACTCGAGCCGCTGGAAGAGGTGGCCGCGCGGGTCGATCAGCGCGTCGACGACCTCGCGGTGGGGCAGGCGTACGCCGAGCGCCGGTCGAGCCGGGCGACGTCGTCGCGCGAGCTGCCCGTCGAGCGTCGGCGCGCCAGTCGGACATGCCCGCGACGCTAGCGCCCTGGGCCACGGCGTGGCCGTGCGTGCCGCTGGTGTCAGCGGACGCGGACGCGGGCGAAGTAGACCGACGAGGCCCAGATCCGCTCGAGCATCACGCGCTTGCCCGGGTAGGGCGAGTGCCAGACGCGGTTGCCGCCGGCGTAGATCGCCGCGTGGTAGACGCGGCCGCCGCGGTGGAAGAAGACCAGGTCGCCGGGGACGGCCTGCGAGCGGCGCAGCTTGATCGCCCAGCGGTGCTGGTCGCGCGAGACGCGCGGGATGCGTGATGCCGAGCCGGCTGAACACGTACTTGGTGTAGCCGGAGCAGTCGAAGCCCGAGTTGGGCGTCGTGCCGCCGGCGACGTACCGGATGCCCTTGAGCCGCTTCGCCGCCTGGATGACCGCGCGGCCGCGCAGCACGGGGTTGCGCAACGCCACCCGGGACAGGACCACGCGCGCCGAGCGCGAGGTGGGCACGGCGCGGTCGGAGGTGGGCACGGGCGTCGCCGCGGCGACGGTGGCAGCGACCGGAGCCGCGACCACGACGGGCGCGGCCGAGGCCGGAGCGACCGCGGTCGGGAGCAGCGTGGCCGCAAGGGCACACGCGATCGACGCGCCGAGACGCGCGCGAGCAGACGCCATGGTTCCTCCACGACGCCTACGAGGTGAGCTGTCGGGTTCGGGCCGGGAGTTGGCCCGGCCGGTCGTGAGACCGGCTTCACCCCGAGGACTCGCCTGTGCAGCGGGCCCGGAAACGTGGGTCCCCCGCTCCTGCCAGTGGGTCGTGGTCCACCGGGGGTGGCAGGACTCGGCGTCCTCCGGCGGCGGCTCACCGGCGAGGTGAACCACGGGCGAACCTAGGGCATCCGCGAGGGGCATGTCACGGGATCGTCACGACCAAGTCGGACGAATCAGGACCAATCGGGGCAGATCTTCACCCGGACGACGCCACCCGGTCGGCCCAGCGGGCCCGCCCGGCCGGCCGGCCTGGCCCGATCGGCCAGGGCCGACGCGGGGCGCGGTCGCGGTCGGTGCGCGCTCAGCCCTTGGTGACGAAGACGTGCGAGGCGGTGAGGCTGTCGAGCTCGGCGTACTCGCCGGCGCTGCCCACGAGCACGCCGCCCGGCGAGCGCACGACCTTGACCGTGGCGCCGGGGGTCGCGCCGGCCCGGCGCAGCGCGCCCATGAGCACGGCGTCGTTCTGGATCGGCTCGCCGATGCGCGCGACCGTGACGCGGGTGGAGTCGTCGCGCACCACCTTGTCGAGCGTGGTGAGGCCGGACAGGTCGGCGTCGGCGGGCGGCTCGTCGAGCTCGTCGAGGCCCGGGATCGGGTTGCCGTACGGCGAGACGCTCGGGTGGCCGAGGATCTCGAGGATCCGGCGCTCGACGT
The DNA here is from genome assembly GCA_963827145.1 of uncultured Actinomycetota bacterium. Classification (GTDB taxonomy): domain Bacteria; phylum Actinomycetota; class Actinomycetes; order S36-B12; family CAIYMF01; genus Longivirga. The sequence continues at coordinate 562,061 of CAWGZO010000001.1, forward strand.
CCTCGCTCATGACGTGCTCCCAGCGGCACGCCTCGGCGTGCACGTGCTCCCACGGCAGACCGATGACCTCGACGAGCAGGCACTCGGCGAGGCGGTGCTTGCGCATCACGCGCGTGGCCATCACCCGGCCGTCGTCGGAGAGCTCGAGGTGGCGGTCGCCCTCGACCGAGAGCAGCCCGTCGCGCTCCATGCGCGCCACCGTCTGCGACACCGTGGGGCCGGACTGGCCGAGGCGCTCGGCGATGCGGGCGCGCAGCGGGGTGATGCCCTCCTCCTCGAGCTCGAAGATCGTGCGGAGGTACATCTCCGTGGTGTCGATGAGGTCGCTCACGCCTGCTGCGTCCGATCCGGGAGAGGGGTCGTGCCGGTGCAGGCCCATCCTGTCGCACCGCGCCCGCCATCGCAGCGTGCGTCCCACCGTGCCCGGATGATCTCCGAGAGATCGTGCAGCACGTTCGGCCGCGACACCCGGTGTGTCCGCGGATGATCTCTACTGAGATCATCCGCGAGCGGCTCGGCGGGCGGCGTCGCCGGCGCGCCTAGCCTCGGCGGCGTGCCCGCCGTCCTGTGGTTCCGCCGCGACCTGCGCCGGCACGACAACCCCGCGCTGCTCGCCGCCCTCGACGCGGCCCGCGCCGACGGCGACGACGAGGTCGTGGCGCTGTTCGTGCTCGACCCCGCGCTGTGGGACGCCGCCGGCGACGTACGACGCGCCTGGCTCGTCCGCTCGCTGCGGGCGCTCGACGCCACGCTCGACGGTCGGCTGGTCGTGCGGCACGGCGACCCGCGCGGCGGTCGTGCCCGAGGTCGCCGCCGCGCTGGGCGCGCGCACCGTGCACGTCGCCGCCGACTTCGGCCCCTACGGCGCAGCGCGCGACGCCGCGCGTCGCCGCCGCGCTGGAGGCCGACGGGCGCGCGCTGGTCGCCACCGGATCGCCGTACGCCGTGGCACCCGGGCGCGTGCGCAAGGGCGACGGCACGCCGTACCGCGTCTACACGCCGTTCTACCGCGCGTGGCGCGAGCACGGCTGGCGCGCGCCGGCGCCCGACCCCGAGCGCTGGCCCGGCTGGCGCATCGACGAGCGCGGGCCGCTCGCCGACGACGGCATCCCCGACGAGCCCGTCGCTGGCCGCCGAGCTGCCCGCCGTCGGCGAGGCTGCGGCGCTCGCGCGGTGGGCGCGCTTCCGCGTCCGAGGGCCTCGCGTCGTACGCCGACCTCCGCAACCGCGCCGACCTCGCCGGCACCTCGAGCCTCTCGGCGCACCTGCGCTGGGGCGAGATCCACCCGCGCACGCTGCTCGCCGACCTCGACGACTCCCCCGCGCACGAGGTCTTCCGCAAGGAGATCGCGTGGCGCGAGTTCTACGCCGACGTGCTGCACCACGCCCCCGGCAGCGCACGCACCTGGCTCGACCCGCGCTTCGGGCAGATGCAGTACGACGACGGCACGGACGCCGACGAGCGCTTCGCCGCGTGGTGCGAGGGCCGCACCGGCTACCCGTTCGTCGACGCCGGGATGCGCCAGCTGCTCGCCGAGGGCTGGATGCACAACCGGGTGCGCATGGTGCGGCGTCGTTCCTCGTCAAGGACCTGCACCTGCCGTGGCAGCGCGGCGCGCGCTGGTTCATGCAGCACCTGCGCGACGGCGACCTCGCGAGCAACCAGCACGGCTGGCAGTGGACCGCCGGGCACGCGGCACCGACGCCGCGCCGTACTTCCGCATCTTCAACCCGGTGACCCAGGGGCTGCGCTTCGACCCCGACGGCGACTACGTCCGCCGCTACGTGCCCGAGCTGCGCGACCTGCCCGGTGCGGCCGCGCACGAGCCGTGGAAGCACCCGCTGCTCGCCGTCGACTACCCGGAGCCGGTCGTCGACCACGCCGAGGAGCGCGAGGAGTCGCTGCGCCGCTACGCCGCCCTCCCGGCGCGCGCGACCTAGCCCGTCCGGGGCGTCGTCGTACGCCGTGAGCAGCGACGATGCCGCGCGCTGACCTGCCGGGCGGCGCGCCGACGTGACACCATGCATCCCTGGGACCGGCGTATTCCGCGGGTCCGGAGAAGCGGGGACACGTCAGCATGCGCACGCGAACCGGTCGACCACCGGTCACCTGTGCCGTCATCGCCCAGAAGGGCGGCGTCGGCAAGACCACGACGCTGCTCGGGATCGCCGGGGCGGCGTGGGAGCGCGGGCTGCGCACGCTCGTCGTCGACCTCGACCCGCAGGCCAACGCGACCGCGGCGCTCGACCCTGCGGGCGACGGCGTACTCCACCAACGACGTGCTGGCCGACGCACGGCCCGGCGTGGCCGCCGACGCGATCGTGTCCTCCGGGTGGGGCCCGGAGATCGACGTGCTGCCCAGCGAGCGCGCGCTCGAGCACCGTGCCGTGCCCGAGGGCGCGCACTCGACGCTGCGGCTGCGCCTCGCGCTCGAGGGCGTGATCGACGACTACGACCTGGTGCTCGTCGACTGCCCGCCCAGCCTCGGCGAGCTGACCCGCAACGCGCTCGCGGCCGTGCGCCTCGCGCTCGTCGTGACCGAGCCGTCGTTCTTCGCGCTGCCCGGCGCTGCCGCCGCGCTCGACGCCGTCGAGGTCGTGCGCGGCTCCGCCAACCTCGTCCTGCGTCCGGCCGGAGTGCTGGTCAACAGGTCGCGGCCGCAGACCAGCGAGCACGCGTTCCGGCTCGCCGAGCTGCACGCGGCCTACCCCGATCTCGTCCTGCCCTTCGTCGTCCCCGAGCGCACCGCGGTGCAGCAGGCCCAGGGCGCGTGCGTCCCGGTGCAGGCCTGGCGCTCGTCGGGCGCACGCGAGGCGGCCGACGTGTACGACGACGTGCTCGACCTCCTGCTCGCGCGCGCCGACGAGAACGTCTCGGGCCTCGGCATCGCGGGATCGCTGCGCTCCGCCACCGGAACGGATGCCCCATGACCAACCCCAGCCCGAGACCCGCTCTGCGCAAGGCCGAGGACGCCGCCGTGCACCCGGCAGCCCCGCGCCCCGCGCGCGCCACCCGTGCCCCGAAGCCCGCGCCGACCGCCGCCGACCCGGCCGTGGTGCCCGGCCCGCGCACCATCGCCGACACCAACCGCGACGCCAACGCCGCGGCCGCCGAGCGCGCCCGCAAGGCGAAGGGGAAGCCGGCAGCGGCACCTGCCGCCGCGCCGCCGAAGGCGGCCCGCAAGAAGCACAAGTTCAGCGGCTCCACCTCCGACCACCTGCGCGTGCCGGACACCGAGTTCGTGGAGCACCCCAAGCCCAAGGGCGAGCGCAAGGCGGCCGGCAAGCCGAAGCCAGCCGCCGCGAAGAAGAAGCCCGCCGGCGACGAGCTCATGTCGGGCAAGGTCGTCGACCTCGGCGCCCGCGTGCCCAAGAAGCTGCGCACCGCGGCGCGCGACGAGGCCAAGCGGCGCGGCCTCGACCTCGACGCCGTGACGACCGAGCTCCTGCACGAGTGGCTCACCCGCCGCGACTGAGCGCGGCTGCGGCTATCGCGAGTCGAGCGCCTGCGCGACCCGCACGATGAGGGCGTAGGGGATCTCGGCCGACGTCGGGAACTTCAACGTGCCCTTGCCGGAGGCGTAGGGCGCGAGCTCCGTGGTCAGCGCGGCGTCGCCGTCCGGCTCGGGATAGACCGAGACGTGCTGCTTCCACCCCGCCACGTGCATCACCGAACGCCCGTCGCGCGTGAAGGTCGGGATGCCGTAGCTGATCGTCTCGCCGAGCCCGGGCACGGCGGCGTGCACGTCGCCGCGGATCCGCTCCACGATGCCGCGCGCCGGCTCCGCCAGCCCGGTCAGGTACGCATCCACATCCGCCGGCACGTCCGCCACGTCGTTCCTCCTCGAGTCGCGCACAGCCTCGCGCGATTCCCCTGACGGCGCTAGGGGGTGGGGTGCCGGGCGTCGTACTTGAGGAACCCGGGCACGGCAGCGACGAGCGCACCGGTGACCACCACGCACGCGATGCCGCCGCTGACCACCGAGAAGGTCTCGCCCGAACAGCGCCGCGACGGTGCCGGACTCGACGTCGCCGAGCCGCGGGCCGCCCGCGACCACGACGGTGAAGATGCCCTGCAGCCGGCCGCGGTACTCGTCGGGCGTCGCGGCCTGCAGGATCGTCGAGCGGAAGATCGCGCTGACGTTGTCGGCCGCACCCGCGACGCGCGAGCATGACGCACGCCAGCCACAGCGCGGAGACCAGACCGAACACCGCGATCGAGAGCCCCCACGCCATGATCGAGAGCACCACCGCGAGGCCCTGGCGTCGCACGTGTCCGAGCGGCCCGGAGAAGATCCCCGAGAGCACCGCGCCGACCGCCGGCGAGGCCGCGAGCAGGCCCACCGCGGTCGCGGCCATCCTCGGGTCGTCCGGGAACAGGCCGACCGCGATCGCGGGGAACAGCGCGCGCGGCATGCCGAACACCATCGCGACGATGTCGACGTAGAACGACATCTGCAGGTTCTTGCGGCCCTTGAGGAAGACCAGGCCGTCCTTGACCGCAGCCCAGCCGGCGCGCGTGGTGGCCTCGCCGAGCGGCGGGATCGGCCGCAGCCGCCACATGGCGTAGACGACAGCGGTGAAGGCCACCAGGTCGACGGCGTACGACAGCGTCACGCCCCCGGTCGCCGCGATGAGGATGCCGCCGAGCAGCGGGCCGAGGGTGAAGCCGACGTTGAACGCGAGCATGCCGAGCGCGTTGGCCGCGGGCAGCAGCTCGATGCCGATGAGCCGCGGGATGATCGCGCCGCCGCGCCGGGTTGCCGACCGCGAAGAACGCCGACTGCACCGCGACGACGAGGTAGAGCAGCGCCACGCTGCGCAGCTCGACGAGCGCCTGCGCGAGGAGCACGGCCGAGCAGGCCATGAGGCCGAACGCCGTGAGCAGCCCGAGCTTGCGGCGGTCGTGGGTGTCGGAGAGCGCGCCGCCGTAGAGGCCGAAGCCGATGAGCGGGACGAGCTGGAAGAGGCCGACCAGCCCGACGGCGAACGACGACTGCGTGATCGAGTAGACCTGGATGCCGACCGCCACCGCGGTCATCTGCTGGCCGATGTTGCTGATGGAGAGCGCGAACCAGAGCCGCCGGTAGTCCGCCGACACCCGCAGCGGGGTGATGTCGGCGAGGAGGCGGGCCACGAGCCGGGAGCCTACGTCGACCGGGTCCGGCGGCACCGATCGGCGTGCGCACGACGAAACCCGGGCGCGGGCCTACCGTCGGCGGTGACGCGACGAGGAGAGCTCCAGGTCTCGGCTTCCGACCCGCCTGCACGTACGGAGGTACCCGGAGGCCCTTCTCCGACGCGGGGCACCCGAGCCGGGACGACTGCTTCCAGGCAGCCCGCCACGTACGACGGTCCGATGCTGCCGTTCTGGCTAACGGCGTGCTACCTCGTCCTCATGCGCCGGCGGCTGATGGGATTCAGGGTGAGAGGCGCTCGACCCGCCAGGCCGCGGCGTCGTCGAGCAGGGCGGCGTCCTCGTCGTGCGCACGTAGCGCAGCCGGTCGTGCAGGCGCGAGGGGCGGCCCTGCCAGAACTCCACGCTGCGCGGGCGCACGACGAAGCCGCCCCACGCGTCGGGCAGCGGCACGTCGTCGGCGCTGCCCGTGTCGGGGAACGCGGCCGCCAGCTCGGCGTACCGCGCCTTGAGCACGTCGCGCGAGGCGATGACCGACGACTGCGCGCTGGCCCACGCGCCGAGCCGCGAGCCGTAGGGGCGCGAGGAGAAGTAGGCGCGAGCCTCGTCGCGGTCCACCTGCTCGACGTCGCCGACGACGACGACCTGGCGCTGCATCGGGTGCCAGGGGAAGAGCAGCGAGGCCCGCGGGTTGGCGGCGAGGTCGCGGCCCTTGCGCGACTGCAGGTTGGTGTAGAAGGCGAAGCCGCGCGCGTCGACGGCCTTGAGCAGCACGATCCGCGAGGACGGGGTCGCCGTCCGCGTCGGCGGTCGAGAGCACCATCGCGCTCGGCTCGGCCAGGCCCGCGAACTCGGCCGTGCGCGCCGCCTCGAACCACGCGGTGAACTGCGCCAGCGGCGTCGCGCGCGAGGTCGCGCCTCGAGCAGCCGGCCCTGGTCGTAGGTGGTGCGGACGTCGGCGAGGTCGTGCGGAGGATCGCTGCTCGGTCACGGCACCACTCTGGCAGCGTCCCGGGCGCCATGCCGCCCGGCCGCGGATGACGGCGTACGCCGCGCCGCCCGGCGTCCACGATGCGGGACGTCCCGGCGGATTCGGGCACCCGCTGCCACACCGGTCGCGGCGTTTGCCAGGATGGTCCCGACGTCGCGCGCCTCACCCGGCTCGCGCGGCGTCGGCGGGAGCACCCGGTAGGCCCGCCAGCTCGACACGCGGGAGCGCCCACCGGCGTACGCCCGCGGCACCGACCGGCCGCGGGTGCGGCCACGACGACACGGGAGCGCAGCACATGTCGGACTTCGTGCCTGGCCTCGAGGGCGTCATCGCCTTCGAGACCGAGATCGCCGAGCCGGACAAGGAAGGCAGCGCGCTGCGCTACCGCGGCGTCGACATCGAGGACCTCGTCGGCCGGGTCTCGCTACGGCAACGTCTGGGGCCTGCTGGTCGACAACGAGTTCAACCCCGGCCTGCCGCCGGCCGAGCCGTTCCCGATCCCGGTGCACTCCGGCGACGTGCGCGTCGACGTGCAGTCGGCGCTCGCGATGCTCGCGCCCGCGTGGGGCCTCGAGCCGCTGCTCGACATCGACGACGACAAGGCCCGCGACGAGCTCGCCCGCGCGTCGGTCATGGCGATGTCGTTCGTGGCGCAGAGCGCGCGCGGCATCGGCAAGCCGATGGTCCCGCAGACGCCGGATCGACGAGGCGCACACCATCGTCGAGCGCATTCATGATCCGCTGGCGCGGCGAGCCCGACCCGGCGCACGTGCAGGCGGTCGACGCCTACTTCGTCTCGGCCGCCGAGCACGGCATGAACGCCTCGACCTTCACCGCCCGCGTCATCGCCTCCACCGGCGCCGACGTCGCCGCCGCGCTCTCCGGCGCGATCGGCGCGATGTCCGGCCCGCTGCACGGCGGCGCCCCCTCGCGCGTGCTCGGCATGATCGAGGAGATCGAGGAGACGGCGACGCCCGCCGCTACGTCAAGGGCGTGCTCGACAAGCGGCGAGCGCCTCATGGGCTTCGGCCACCGCGTCTACCGCGCCGAGGACCCGCGCGCCCGCGTGCTGCGGCGCACGGCGCGCGAGCTCGACGCCCCGCGCTACGAGGTCGCCGAGGCGCTCGAGCAGGCCGCGCTGGCCGAGCTGCGCGAGCGTCGTCCCGACCGCGTGCTCGAGACCAACGTCGAGTTCTGGGCCGCGATCGTCCTCGACTTCGCCGAGGTGCCCGCGCACATGTTCACCTCGATGTTCACCTGCGCCCGCCTCGCCGGCTGGAGCGCGCACATCCTCGAGCAGAAGCGCACCGGCCGCCTCGATCCGCCCGTCGCGCCCGCTACGTCGGCCCCGCGCCCGCGCAAGCCCGAGGAGGTCGCCCGGCTGGGACGCCGAGATGGTCGCCCCCAGCGGCTACCACCCGACCGCCTGAGCGTCATGACGTCACCACGAGGCTCCGGACCGTCACGGTCCGGGTCTCGACCGCCGTCGGACGTGGCGGCGTCTCAGATCTGAGCCCCCGGGACGCGCTGCGCCGGTTCCTAGGCTGGGGCGTACGCCGGACACCCGCGACCAGTGAAGGCTCACCGTGACCGAGACGCCGCAGATCACCATCCCCGCCGACCTCCTGCCGCGCGACGGCCGCTTCGGCGCCGGCCCGAGCAAGGTGCGCCCCGAGCAGGTCGAGGCGCTCGCCGCGATCGCGCCGACCTACCTCGGCACCTCGCACCGGCAGAAGACCGTGAAGTCGCAGGTCGGTCGCCTGCGCGCCGGGCTCGCCGACCTGTTCTCCCTGCCCGAGGGCTACGAGGTCGTGCTCGGCAACGGCGGCTCGACCGCGTTCTGGGACGTCGCGACCTTCGGCCTGATCCGCGACCGCGCGCAGTTCCTGACCTTCGGCGAGTTCGGCTCGAAGTTCGCCGCCGCCGTGAAGGACGCGCCGTTCCTCGGCGAGCCCGACCGTCGTGCACGTCCGACCCGGGCAGCGCGCCGTCCTTCGCCGCCGAGGCCGGCGTCGACGTCTACGCGACCCCGCACAACGAGACCTCGCACCGGCGTCGCCATCACGCCCACCCGCGTGGCCGGCGCCGACGCCGACGCGCTCATGCTCTTCGACGCCACCTCCGGCGCCGGCGGCCTCGCCGTCGACCAGGCCGAGTCCGACGTCTACTACTTCGCGCCGCAGAAGTGCTTCGCCTCCGACGGCGGCCTCTGGTTCGCGCTCATGTCGCCGAAGGCGATCGAGCGCGCCGCCGAGATCAAGGCGAGCGGCCGCTACATCCCGGCGTTCCTCGACCTGCAGACCGCGATCGACAACAGCCGCCTCGACCAGACGTACAACACCCCGGCGCTCGCCACGATCCTGCTGATGGCCGAGCAGGTCGACTGGTTCAACGCCAACGGCGGGCTCGACTGGACGCGTCGCGCGCACCACGGAGTCGTCCGACGCGCTCTACGACTGGGCCGAGGCGTCGGCGTACACCACGCCGTACGTCACCGACCCGGCGCTGCGCTCGCAGGTCATCGGCACCATCGACTTCGACGACGCGATCGACGCCGACCGCGGTCGCGAAGGTGCTGCGCGCCAACGGCGTCGTCGACACCGAGCCCTACCGCAAGCTCGGCCGCAACCAGCTGCGCGTCGCGATGTTCCCGTCGGTCGACCCCGACGACGTGCGCCGCCTGACCGCCAGCATCGACCACGTGGTCTCGGCGCTGTCGTGACATCGCTGCGAGGATGACCCGATGAGCGCCGTCCCGGAGGCGCGGGTCTCGACCCCCGCAGTCGTGCGCGACCGCACGACCTGGCTGGCGTACGTCCACATCGGGCTCTTCGGCTACTTCCTCTACGCCTTCGGCCCGTCGATCGCGCTGCTGCGCGACGACCAGGGCTACTCGCGCACCGTCGCGTCGCTGCACGGCTCGGCGATGGCGCTGGCGGCCGTCGTGATGGGCCTGCTGGGCGTCCACGTCGTACGCCGCGTCGGCCGCGGGCCGCTTCCTGCGCCTCGGGTCGGCGCTCATGGCGGCCGGCATCCTCATCTACACCGGCTTCTCGCCGCTCGGCCTCACCCTGCTGGGCGCGTTCGTCGCGAGCGCCGGCGGCACCGCCGTGATGGTCGGCGTCAACGCGTTCCTGCCGGACCACCACGGACCGGCGGCGGCCGCGCGCGCTGAGCGAGGCGCACGGGCTCGGCGCCACGATGGGGCTGCTCGGCCCGCTCGCGGTCGGCCTCGGCGTGGCCGTGGGCTGGGGCTGGCGCGTCGGGCTGCTCGTGACCGTCGTCGGCCTCGTCGTCCTCGAGATCGTGCGCGGCAACCACCTCGAGGAGTTCGACGGCCCGCACGGCCACCCCGACGACGAGCCCGGCCACGCCCCTCGCGGCCCGCTGCCGCGGCGCTTCTGGCAGGCGCTCGTGGTGTTCGGCCTGTGCGCGGGCACCGAGTTCTGCCTCACGCTGTGGGGCAGCGACCTGCTGCGCGACCGGGCCGGCCTCGGCGAGGCGGCGGCCGCGGCGGCGCTGGTGACGATCGTCGGCGGCATCGCGATCGGCCGGGTCGGCGGTGCGCCGCTGGTCTCGCGCATCGACCCCGACGTCGTGCTCGCCGCCACGATGGGGCTCACCGTCGTCGGCTTCGCCATCGCGTGGCTGTCGTCGTCGGCCGTGCCGATGCTGATCGGCTTCCTCGTCACCGGCATCGGCCTCGGCCTGCAGTCGCCGCTGGCCATCGGCCGCGCGGTGATCGCCGCCGACGGTCAGGCCGACCGCGGTGCCGGCCTCACCTCGGTCGCCGCAGGCATCGCCAGCGGCCTGGCACCGTTCGCCCTGGCCGCCATCGCCGACCGCCTCGGCGTGCACACGGCGTTCCTCATCGTGCCGGTGCTCATGGCCCTCGGCATCCTGCTCGTCCGCGCGGCGCCCGTCCCCACCCGCTGACGCAGCGGTCAGGTGCGGAGGCGGCGGGCGGCGGTGATTCCGGCCGCTGCGGCGGCCGCGATCGCCAGGCCGGCCAGGCCCAGCTTCCATGGGGCGGTGCCGGTCGAACCCTCCGGCTCACCGCCGTCGGGCGACGCTGATGCCTGCGGGGTCGCCGTCGCGCTCCCCGCGCCCGGCGAGGTGGTGGTCGAGGGCGACGCCGAGGGCGAGGACGTCGCAGCCGGGAGCGCGACGCGCCACAGGGCGCGCTCGCCCTCGCTCGCGACCAGCAGCGCCGTGCCGTCGCGGGTGAACGTCACGGCCTCGCCGAGCTCCTGGAAGGGCAGCGCCACCGGCGTGGGCCGCTCGAGGTTGGCGGCGCGTCACGGGCGCGTCGTACAGCCGCGCACGCAGGTAGTCGCGGATGACGAAGCGGCTGCCGTCGGGCGACATCGCCGCATCGGTGGTCGAGGCCGCCGACCCCGCCGGCGACGCGCACCGCGGTGGTGACGCGCGAGGTCGACAGCGGGACGCGGAAGACCTCGCCGCCGAGCAGCCCCTTGGTCACCACCCACACGCGCGCCCGGTCGGGGTCGGCGAGGATCGACTCGGCGTTGGTGCCGCCGCCGGGGTAGGTGAACTCGTACGTCGTCGAGCCGCACCTCCTGGTCGACGAGTCTCGCCGGCTCGCGGATCGCGTGCAGTCGCACCGACGGCCACGAGTCGCGGTTGTCGCCGATGTCGCCGAGCCAGAGCACCGGACGGCCCTCGGGGTCGACGCCGGTCGCGAGCGCCTCGAGGTCGCGCGCGCCGATGCCGGCCACCCGGATCCGCGCCTGAGTGCGACACGTGTCCGCGTCGATGGCGTAGAGGTACGGGCCGCCGCCCGAGTCGTTGTGCACCCAGTAGGTGCCGGGGTGCCGCCGCGACCAGGTGATCCCGCTGATCTCGACCAGCCGGTCGTCGTCGAACCGGCACACCACCTCCTGCCCGTCGGCCGCACCCGCGGACGGGGCGACGACCACGGGCAGCACCGCGGCGGCGGCCACGGCCAGGGCTGCCGACGTACGCCGGAGCCTCACCGGGCGCGTCCGCGCGCCGCCTCGAGCTCGTCGGCCAGCTCCGCCGCGAGCACCGGCGCGACGCCCCAGTCGGCCACGAGCGCGTCGTGCTCGGCGAGGTCGGACGCCGACGGCGCAGCGCCGGTGCGCACCGCCCGCAGCAGCAGGTTGCGCGGCGTGTGCTCGTCGCTCACGAACTCGACCGCGTCGACGCGGTAGCCGCACGAGCCGCAGGATCGACGCACGGATGCGCGTCGGTCAGCACGTCGACGAGCCGCTCGCGCAGCAGCCCGTGCCGGGTGACGACGGCGTACGGCGAGGGCACGGAACCGCGGGCCACCTGCGCCTGCAGGTCGTGGTGGCAGCACGGCGCGGCGAGCACCACCGGCGCCTGCCAGCGCACCGCGCGCGCGAGGGCGTCGTCGGTCGCGGTGTCGCACGCGTGCAGCGCCACGACGACCTGCGGCACGGGGTCGACCGCAGCCTCGGCGATGGTCGCGGCCTCGAAGGTGAGCTCGTCGGACCACCCCAACGACTCGGCGAGCGCAGCGTTGCGCTCGCGCGACGACTCGCGCACGTCGACGCCGCGCACGACGCACCGGCAGCCCTCGCACCTTCGCGAGCCACACGTAGGCACCCACGGTCAGGTAGGCATGGCCGCAGCCGAGATCGACCAGGCGCCAGGGGTTCTCGGGCGTCGGATCGGCGCAGCACCCCGGCGGTGCGGGCGTCCTCGACCGCGGTGTCGAGCAGGCGCACGAACTCCTCGACCTGGATGTACTTGTCCTGCCGGCTCGGCTTGATGCGCCCCTGGTGGTCGGCCACGCCGACCGCCGTGAGGAACGCGCGCACGTCCGGGTGCTCGACGTCGAAGAGCCGCCGCTTCACCCGGTCGTGCGTCGCCGGCGCGACCTCGACCGGCGCACCGCGCACGGAGCGGTGCACCTGCGCGTCGCCCTTCTTGGTGATGCGCACCTGGATCACCGCGTCGGCGGTCTCGACGTGCCAGTTGCCGAAGCCCTGCTCGAGCAGCGCGTCGACCGCAGCACCGGCCGACTCCGGCGTCGTGGTTGGAGGTGTGCGCCTGCGTCTCGTCGTACGCCGTGACCTGCAGCCGCACGCCGCCCTTGAGCGCGACGGGACGCAGCTCGGCACGACGCCACTGCAGCGGCACGCCGCGACGCCGGCCGGCGGCGACCGCGCGCACGAGCGTCGAGGTGTCGAGCAGCGCGGCGCGGATCTCGCCGCGCACCTCGTCCCAGGGCTGCGGCATCAGGAGGCGACCATCGCCAGCCGCTCGCGCAGCAGCGCCAGCGCCGCGGTGTCGCCGCCGGTGGCGACGTCCTGGCCCGGACGGCCCCACAGGTCGAGCAGCACCGCGGTGGGCTCGCCGGCGAGCAGCGCGCCGGCCTCGCCGGCGCCGCCGTCCACCGTCCACGACCGTGCGGTCGAGCTGCACCGTCCACGAGTGCTCGCCGGTGGAGACCAGCACGCGCTGGCCCGACGCCGCGTCCTGCGGCTCGTCGTCCCAGCCCCAGCGCAGCCAGCCGAGCAGCTCGTCGACCCCGTCGTCGGCGAGCTCGCGGGTCGATCTCGCCCGCGCCGTCGACGCCGTACGCCGCGCTCTCCGCGTCCCACCGGTGCACCGCGGTCTCCTGCGCCATGCGGCGCACCCAGAACCCGACGGTCTGCTCGGCGGGCCACCACGTCCACGTCGCCGCGTCGACGTCGCGCGCGACGAGGTGCGCGCGCAGGACGGCGTACTCCTCGCGGAGCACCTCGCGCGGGTCGACGTCGGCGGCGAGCGTCGCCCCAGCCGTCCTCGCGCTCGGGCGGTGCGGCATCGGTGCTCAACGCGACGCTCTTGTGCCGGTAGACGCCGATCACGTGGGAGAGCAGGTCGCGCACGGTCCAGCCCGGGCAGCCGGGCACGTCGGCGGCGAGGTCGGTCGACGCCGCCAGCAGCGCCTCGAGGTCGGAGTCGAGCAGCTCGAGGTAGCGCTCGGCGGTGAGCCGGGTGCCGTCGATGCTGGGCTGGGCCTCGGGTGCGGTCATGGCCCGATCCTCCCACCCGGGTGCGCCGTGCGGGCACCGCGCGCGCCTAGGCTGACCCCCGTGACGCGACTCGACCTGCGCAGCAGCTCCGGCCAGATGCCGGTGGCGGCCGTCGTCGCGCTCGCCGTCGCGCTGGCCGCGGTCGTGGGCCTCATCGCCGGCGCGCTGTGGGGCCTCGTCGGGCGGTGGCTCCGGCACCAGCGCCGGCGGCACGCCCACGCCGACCACCACGGCCTCGCCCAGCACCACGCCGTCGCCCACGCAGGCCAGCCCCAGCGACTCGCCGACCTCGCAGCCGCCCAGCCCGAGCGGATCGTCGACCACCGGCCCCGGCTCCCACCGGCTCGGCGCCTCCGGCGCCGGCGACCACGTCGACCTCGGCCGACGGATGGCGCCTCGGCTCGTGGCGCATCACCAACACCGGCGGCACGCTCGGGGTCACCACCACCGCGCGCAACATCCGCACGCAGACGCGCAGCGCCGACCTCGTGCTCTACGTCTACGTCGACGGCCAGCTCATCGCGACCACCACGGCCACCGTCACCGACGTGCCCTCCGGCGGCACCGTGCCCGTGCAGTTCACCGGCACCGACCCGTGGAAGCCCGGCCAGAAGGTGCTGCTGCTCCAGGTGCCGTGAGCGGCGCGAGGCATGCCGAGAGCGGCGTACGCCGGACGGCTCAGCGCCCGCGCCACGCGGCGAAGAGCACGATCGCCAGGCTCACCAGCAGGACCCCGAGCGTGACGGCGCGACGGGTTCGGGGGTCCACCTGATCAGCGTACGGCGAGGCCGCAGCGGCGGCCGAGGTAGCCTCGACACGTGACCGAGGAGAGCTCGCCCGCCGTGGCTGCGGAGCCGCAGATCGCGCCGCTCGACGTCGACGGCGTCGGCGCCATCACCTACGGCACGGTGGCGTGGGCCGTGGCCGTGGTGCTGTGCCTCGTCTTCCGCACGCAGCTCTCCGACGCGGGCCGCGGCTGGTGGCTGTGGGTGTGCGTGACCGGCGCGGTGCTCGGGCTCGCCGGCATCGTGTTCGTCCGCCGTCGCGCCGCTGTCTACAAGGCGCGCGCCCTCGAGCGCGGCGCCTGACCCGGACGGGTCAGGCCAGGACCTCGTCGGGCTCGAGGTCCTCGATGTCGTCGTCGGCTCGTCGCCGTCGTCGTCCGAGTCGTCGTCGTCCGAGTCGTCCTCGGCACCCTCGTCGTCGTCCTCGTCGCGCGGCTCGGTGACGTCCTCGTCGTCCGCGTCGTCGGCGTCGTCGAGCGCCTCGACGTCCAGCTCCGCGACCACGTCCTCGTCGGGCACGTCCTCGGCGAGGTCGACCACGATCACCTCGTCGTCGTCGACGACGCCCGGGTGCGGGTCGACCGGCTCGGCAGCGGCCTCGACCACCACGTCCGCGGCCGAGACCAGCTCGAGAGCGTCGGCGCGCACCTCGTCGACCACGATGTCGGTCACCGGCACGCCGGTGCCCTCGATGGCGCGCACGCTCGAGTGCGCGCCGCAGCCGTAGCCGAGCGACACGACGCGGCCGTCCGCACCGAACGGGTTGGCGCACACGCCGAAGGCCTGCCCGACGAGTCCGCCCATGGGCAGCAGGAACCCGCACGAGCCGCACGGCCCGGGGGCGGCCTTCGCCATCGGCGCGTCGGGGCCGTACTCGCCGTCCCACCAGCGCTCGGCGGCCAGGTCGCGCCCGTACGCCGAGAGCACCTGCTCGCGGCCGAGGCCGAGCTGCCACTGCTCCGGGCGCAGCGGCGCGACCGGCGAGGCGGTCTCGTCGTCGGCCTCGAGCGCGTCGAGCCCGGTGTAGCCCGGCTCGAGGCGCGGGTCGTCCGGCTCGGTCGGGAACAGGTCGCCGGGCGAGAGGTCGCCGGGGCGCACGCGCTCGTTCCACGGCACCCAGGCCGGCGGCAGCAGCGCGTCGCTGCCCGGGAGCAGCACCACCTCGGCGACGGTCGCGCTGTCGGCGTCGGCGACGCGCACCACGGTGACTGCCCAGCGCCAGCCGCGGTAGGCGGTGCTGGTGCAGGCGAAGAAGTGGGTGACGAGCAGGTCGGCGTCGGCGACGGCCTCGACGTGCTCACCGACGTGCTCGGCAGGCGCGATCTCGAGCACGGCGGAGCGTGCGAGGTCGACGGCCGCGGCCAGCACGGAGTCGAGGTCAGGGGTGGTCACGACCCCATCCTCGCCCACGGCGTACGCCGACCGCCACGCGCCCCCGCCCGCAGCCACCGTGCTGGATGATCTCTAGACGAGATCATCCAGCACGGATCAGCCTCGGCAGCCCGGCATGTCGCGCCGGATGATCTCTAGTAGAGATCATCCGGATACAGGCGGGCGTCGGTCAGGCGTCGAGGTCCTCGGCGACCTTGCGCAGCATCGCGGCCATGTTCCGCGACGACTTGTCGTCCGGGTAGCGGCCGCGGCGCAGCGAGTTGGAGACGCCGTCGAGCAGCTTGATGAGGTCCTCGAGGATGACGGCCATGTCCTCGGCGGGCTTGCGCGCCGCCTTGGTCACGCTCGCCGGCGCGTCGAGCACGCGGATCGAGAGCGCCTGCGGGCCGCGCTTGCCGTCGGCCACGCCGAACTCCACGCGCGAGCCCGGCTTGAGCGCCTCGACCCCGGCGGGCAGCGAGGAGGCGTGCACGAAGACCTCGTCGCCGTCCTCGGTGGCGAGGAAGCCGAAGCCCTTCTCCGTGTCGTACCACTTGACCTTGCCGGTGGGCACCGTTCTCACGCGTCCTTCGTGGGTCGTCGCTGCACGGATCGCTCGCGTGCACCTCGTGCTGCCGCGGGAGACCGCCTCCCGGGCATCGGTCAAGGCTAGCCGCCGGGCCGCTCGCACCCAACCGCGATGCCGGTACGCCGCAGGCTCAGCCCTGCGCCGCGTGCCATGCCGCGAGCAGCTCGGCCTCGCGCTCCGCGCTGAGCCCCGGGCCCGCCTCGGTCGGCGGATGACGGCGCAGGTGCTCCGCGATCTCGACCACGCTCTGGCGGATCGAGCGCGCCTGCAGGCCCGCCGCGCGCGCCGCCGCCGGGCTCGCGGCGTTCGCCAGGATCCACGGGTCGCCCCCGCCCCACAGCGGGATCGAGCCGTCGCTCTCGCCCTGGTCGAGCAGCCACTGCTGGTCGACCCAGGTGACCGTCGTGCCCGAGGGCCCGACCACCGAGGCGATGTCGGCGAGCATCTGCCCGAACGTGTAGACCGGGTCGGGGCTCACCGCGTGGAAGGTGCCGGGGGTGTCGTCCTCCACCAGCTCCACCACGAACTGGCCGAGGTCGCGGCCGTCGATGACCTGGATCGGGTCGTCCGGGTTCCCCGGCCCGAGCACCTCGCCGCCGGTGGTCATCCGCTCGACCCAGGAGGAGAACCGGCGCGTGTAGTCGTAGGGCCCGATCACGTACGTCGGCCGCACGACGGTCGCCTTCTCGCGGAAGATGTCGCGCGCCACGTTCTCGACCGCGACCTTGAGCGGCCCGTAGGTCTGCTCGGTGATCTCCTCGACGTCCGGCGCGGCCGCCGGCACCGTGGGCGACGACTCGTCGAAGCCGGGGCCTGCGGGTGCGGCGTACACCGACGTCGACGAGATGACCAGGTAGCGCCCGCCGCGGCCGTCGAGCGCGTCGGCGAGGTGGCGCACCTGCCGCGGGCGGTACGCCGAGACGTCGATCGTCGCGTCGAAGTCGCGCCCGGCGAGCACCGCGAGCTCGCCGTCGCGGTCGGCGAGCAGGTGCTCGGCGTCCGGGAAGAGCTCGGTGGCCGTGCGGTGCAGCAGCGTGACGTCGTGGCCGCGCTCGAGCGCCGCGGCGACGATGTGCCGCCCGACGAAGCGCGTGCCGCCGATGACGAGGATCTTCATGCCCGGGCCTCCTGTGCCGTCCACTGCTGCCACCACGCGCCCCACCCGGTGAGGTCGTCGAGCACCACGTCGGCGCCGGCGGCCTCGAGGTCGGCGGCGCTCGTCGGTCCGGTCGCCACGGCCACCGCGACGGCACCGGCTCCCCGTGCGCCGAGCACGTCGCCGACGTGGTCGCCCACGTAG
Source organism: uncultured Actinomycetota bacterium (assembly GCA_963827145.1). Lineage (GTDB taxonomy): Bacteria > Actinomycetota > Actinomycetes > S36-B12 > CAIYMF01 > Longivirga. The sequence goes on from CAWGZO010000001.1 coordinate 579,265, forward strand.
ACGAGCGCCCCGGTCTCGCGCAGGGCGTCGGCCTTGGTCTCGGCGAACCGCTCGCCGACCACGTCGTCGACGAAGCCGTCGAGGCCCACGGTCTCGAGCACGGCGACCACGTGGGTGTCCTTCTTGGCGCTGATCACGACGACGCGGTAGCCGTCGGCCGTCACCAGCTCGAGCGCCTCGCGCGCGCCCGGCAGCAGCGACTGCATCGCGAGGCCGTGGCTGAGGTAGCGCGCGCGGTAGACCGCGAGGGCGTCGGCGTAGGCGACGTCCGGGATGAAGTCGGGGAAGACCCGCTCGAGCGGCAGACCCACCGAGCCGCGCACCGCTGGCTCGTCGATCTCGACGCCGTACTGCGCGCACGTGTGGGCCACCGCGTCGACGATGGCGTCGGCGGAGTCGACCAGCGTCATGTCGAGGTCGAACCCCACCGCAGGCGTGCTCACGCCTCGACCCTAGGGGGTGCCGACCCGGCGCCGGTTCGCCCCCGGGCACTCCGCTCGCGTAAATTCGTGCGGATGGCCACGAAACGCACCTCGACCCCGGCGTCCGCCCGCCGGGCCTCCGGTGCGCCGCGCCCGCGCTCCCTGGCCGACGACCTGCGCGGCCGCTCCGACGAGCAGATCGAGGCGCTGCTCGCCGCCCGACCCGACCTCGTGCACCCGGTGCCCGCCGACCTCGGGGCGCTGTCGACCCGGGCCACCACGGGACCGTCGACCTCGCGCGCGCTCGACCGGCTCGACGCCTTCACGCTCCAGATCGTCACCGCGCTCGGCGGGCTCGCCGACCCCGCGTCGTACGCCGACCTGCTCGCCGGCCTGCCGGAGACCGACGACGCGCGACTGCGCCCGGTGGTCGAGCGGCTGCGCACCCTGGCGCTGCTGTGGGGCGACGACGACGAGCTGCACCTCGTGCGACCGGTGCGCGAGGCCCTCGGCGCCTATCCCGCCGGGCTCGGTCCTGCGATGGCCGACTCGCGCCGAGGTGTCGCGGCGTACGCCGCCGACCCGGCCACGGTGCGCGCGGTGCTCGCCGACGCGCCTGCCGGGGCGGCGGAGGCGCTCGACCGGCTGGTGTGGGGCCCGCCGGTCGGCCGCGTCGAGGGCGCCGACCGCGCCGTCGACGTCGCGAGCGCGCGCACGCCGCTCGAGTGGTTGCTCGCGCACCACCTCATCGAGCCGATCTCGAGCGACACCGTCGTGGTGCCGCGCGAGGTCGCGCTGGCGCTGCGCGACGGCGTCCTGGTCCGCCACCTGCAGCCGGACCCGCCGCTGGTGCGAGTCCACGGAACGCGCCGCGGATCTCGTCGACCGCACCGCGGGCCAGCAGGCGTTCGCGTTCGTGCGCCTCGTCGACGACCTTCTCGAGTCGTGGTCGACCGCGCCGCCGTCGGTGCTGCGCAGCGGCGGGCTCTCCGTCCGCGACCTCGCCCGCACCGCGCTGCACCTCGACGTCGACGAGGAGGGCGCGGCGCTCGTCATCGAGACCGCTTACGCCGCAGGGCTTCTCGGCGCCGACGGCGAGGTCGACGAGGCGTGGTGCCCGACTCCGGCGTACGACGCGTGGCGGGTGCGGCCGACCGCGGAGCGCTGGGCGGTGCTCGCGCAGGCGTGGCTGCTCATGACGCGCACGCCCGTGCTGGTGGCCGGGCGCGACGACGCCGGCTCGCGCGTCAACGCGCTCGCGCGCGACCTCGACCGCGCGATCACGCCGGAGGCTCGGCGGGCGCTGCTCGACGAGCTGGCCGATCTGCCGCGAGGCCAGTCGCCCTCGCACCTGTCGCTGTTCGAGCGGCTCGCGTGGCGTCGGCCGCGCCGCAACTCCCCGCTCTGGACGTCCGTCGTCGCGGCGACGCCCGAGGAGGCCGAGCGCATCGGCGTCACCGGGCTCGGCGCGCTCTCGACCCACGGCCGCGCGCTGCTCGAGTCGACGACGGTCGAGGAGAGCGCGGCGGAGGCCCGCGCCGCCTCGCGCATGCCTGGGCGCACGCCGGTGCCGCGCGAGATCGTGACGGCGCTCGACTCGGTGCTGCCCGCACCGCTCGACCACGTGCTGCTGCAGGCCGACCTCACCGCGGTCGCGCCCGGGCCGCTCGAGGGCGGGCTCGCGCGCGAGATGTCGCTCATGGCCGACGTGGAGTCGACCGGCGGGGCCACGGTCTACCGCTTCACCGACGCCTCCATCCGCCGCGCGCTCGACTCGGGCCGCGCGGCCAGCGACATCCTCGGGCTGCTCGCGGAGCGCTCGCGCACGCCGGTGCCGCAGCCGCTGGAGTACCTCGTGCTCGACGCCGCGCGCCGCCACGGCGCGCTGCGGGTCGGGGTGGCGTCGGCGTACCTGCGCTGCGACGACCCGGCGACGCTGTCCGAGGTGCTCGTCGACCGCAAGCTCGCCGGGCTGCGGCTCGTGCGCCTCGCCGACACCGTGATCGCCGCGCAGTCGCCCGTCGACCTCGTGCTCGACCGGCTGCGCGAGGCGGGCTACTCCCCCAGCGCGGAGACGGCCGACGGCGCCGTCGTCGTACGCCGGCCGGACGAGCGACGCACACCGGCGCGGCCGCGGCCGCCGCGGCTCACGGTCGAGCCGCCGGCGCCGACCGAGGCGCTGCTCTCCGCCGCCGTGCGCGCGCTGCGCGCCGGCGAGACGGCCGCGGTGCACCGCCCGCCCGCGATGCCCGACGGCGCGGGCAGCGGTCGGCTGCCGCGCTCGTCGACCAGCGAGACGATGGCCGAGCTGCGCACCGCCCTCGACGCGCAGAAGCCGGTGTGGATCGGGTACGCCGACGCCACCGGCACGACGACCGAGCGCGTGGTCGAGCCGCTGCGCCTCGACGGCGGGTTCCTCACGGCGTACGACCTGCGCACCGCGGAGGTGCGCACCTTCACGGTCGCGCGCATCACCGGCGTCGCCGCCGTCGCCGACCCCGCGCGCTGACCCGTCGCGTCGACGCGTCAGACGCGTCGGAGTCGGTCGTCGACGGCCGCCACGGTGACGGCGTACACGACATGCGTGCCGACTGCGGTGGCGAGCACGTCTCGCGGCCACTCCCATGGCGGCGGGGTGCGGCCGAGCAGCGGGAACGCGGTGAACGTGATGCCCAGCAGCGTGGTGCCGAAGGCGACGCCGGCCCACGGCTCCGGCATCACGGAGCGCAGGATCCCGTGCCACACGCCGAAGGCCGAGCCGTACGACCAGCGCAGCGCCATCCCGAGCTCGCGGTCCTCCCGGGGCGTGAGGTTCCCGAGGTGGAGGATGCCCGCGACGATCTCGCCGGGCACCTCGCTGTCGTCGTAGTCGAGGTCGCGCGTGGTGTGCCGCACCCGGTGCTCGAGCTTGTACGCGGCCGTCATGGCGGCCGTTCCCGCCGCGCCGGCGACGACGCTGCGCACGAGCCCTCGGACGATCATGTGCCGGATCGTGCCAGCGGCAGCACGCATCGGCCACCGGAGCCGGCGGCTCCGTGACCCCCTGCGCGGGGTCAGACCTGGGCGCCGACGTAGGTCGCGAGGGTCGCGCCCCACGCGAGGGCGCGCTCGTGCTCGCCGGGCAGCAGGTGGTTGGTCTTGTCGACCAAGAAGCTCTCGGGCGGGACGACGAGCCCGCAGCCGTGCTTCTTCAACCGCGACGCGATGCCCTTGGACGCGCGCCCGCTCAGCAGCGCCGAGATGTCGGCGCGGGTGTCGAACGCGGCGGCGCGCACCGGGTGCGCCGGCAGGGCGTGGAACCACTCGCGCAGTCCGGGTCCCTCGTAGTCCGGCTCGAGGTGCAGGTCGCCGTCGGACCTCTCGACGTACTGCGGCGCGCCCTTGCGCGTGGTCTCGCTGCTCATCGAGTGCGCGTGGGTCGGGCCGCCGACGACGAGCAGGTCGATGCCCTCGAGGCGCTCGGCGCTCGCCTCGGCCACGGGCAGCGCCACGGCGTCGATGCCGGGTGCCATCCCTCGGGCGATGGCGTCGGCCACCTCATGGGTGTTGCCGAACATGGACTCGTAGACGACGACGCCGCGCATGGAGCACCTCCGGGGGTTCACCAGCCACGGTAGGCACGCTGCGCTCACGACTCACCGGGCGCCGCGGCGGTGTGGCGCACGAGACAGTCCGACGACGGGATGGCCCGTACGCGTCCCTGGAGCGCCGGCGACCCGTCAGCCCCGCTCAGTCGGTGCGGACGTCGAGTCCCAGGAGCTCGGCGACGCCGACGGCCTGCTGCCACGACACGATCGCGCCGCCGAGGCGCGCGGTGGCCAGGTCGAGCGCCGAGAGGTCGCTGCCGCGCAGGTCGGCGCCGGTGAGGTCGATGGCGTGCAGCGACGCCTGAGACAGGTCGAGACCCGTCAGCGTGGCTCCGGCGGCCTTGGCACCGCTGAGGTCGGCCTGCCGCAGGCGGACGTCGGTGAACCGCGCCCGCCGCAGGTCGGCCTCCGGCAGGCCGACGAACGACCAGTCGCCGCCCTCGACGGCGAGCGAGTCGAACCGGCACGAGTCGAAGGTGCTGCCGACGAGCTTGCAGCGCGCCATCGTCGCCATGGAGAACGACGTACGCCGGAAGGTGCACGTGGTGAACGCGGAGTCGGTGATGGTGGAGGCGTTGAGCGTGACGCCGCGGAACGTGCACTCGTCGAAGGTCGCACCCGCGATCACGGCCTCGGTGAGGTCGACCTCGAGGAAGCGCACGCGCGCGAACCTCGCGCCGGTCAGGTCGCGGCCGTACCAGTCCTCGTCGACGACCTCCGTGTCGTCGAGCTCCAGTCGCTCGTCGGCCACGATCAGGCCGGCATGAGCGACTGCTGCGACACGCGCAGCTCGGCGAGGATCTCGGGGATCGGCTCCACGCCCAGGCCGGGGCCGGTCGGCACGGTCATCATCCCGTCGTGGATGGTGAACGGCACCGTGAGGTCCTGCGTGTAGAAGCGGTCCGAGGCGCTGGTGTCTCCCGGCAGCGTGAAGCCCGGGAGCGACGCGAGCGCGACGTTGGCCGCGCGGCCGAGACCGGTCTCGACCATGCCGCCGCACCACACCGGCACCCCGCGACCGAGCGCCATGTCGTGGATCGCCTTGGCGCTGAGGTAGCCGCCCACACGACCGGCCTTGATGTTCACGATCTCGCAGGCGCCGTAGTCGATGAGGCTCTCGGCGTTGTCGACCGAGAGCACCGACTCGTCGAGGCAGACCGGCGTGCGCATGCGCTCGGCGAGCAGCTTGTGCCCGAGGTAGTCCTCCTCGTGGATCGGCTGCTCGACCAGGAGCAGGTCGAACTCGTCGAGGCCGCACAGGTGGTCGATGTCGTGCGCGCGAGTAGGCCTGGTTGGCGTCGACCTGCAGCGGGATCTCCGGCCAGGTCTCGCGCACGAGGCGCGTCGGCACGATGTCCCAGCCGGGCTGGATCTTGAGCTTCACGCGCTTGTAGCCGTCGTCGATGTAGCCGGCGACCTCGGCCATGAGGGTGTCGAGCGAGTCGTCGTCCGGGATGCCGGTCGAGACGCCGCACGGGATCTCGGTGCGGGTCGACCCGAAGTACGCCGCCAGCGACTGGCCGGACGCACGCAGCTGCGCGTCGAGGATCGCGAGCTCGAGCGCGCCGCGCGCCATCGGGTGGCCGCGCACAGGGCCGATGAGCGCGGGCACGTCCTCGGCGGTGAGGTCGCGGCCGAGCACGCGGGGGACGAGGAAGTCCTTCCACACCAGCAGCGCGGCGTCGTTGAACTCGTGGCTGTAGAGCGGGTCGGGCGCGGCGACGCACTCGCCCCAGCCGGTGACACCGTCCTCCGTGGTCACCTCGAGGATCAGCACGTCCTTCGTGTACTCCGTGCCGAACGACGTACGGAACGGGCGCACGAGCGGCAGCGCGCACCGGTGCACCTTGACGTCAGCGATCCTCACGACCCGACCTCCACCACATAGCTCCCGTCGGTCGTCAGTCCGACGACCCGTCCGCCTGCCCGCACCACCGGTTCGAGGGCGGCCCGTACCTGCAGCCGCCACACCTTCGCCAGCGCGAGGTCGAAGCGGCGGACGTCGACGATGTCGTCGGGCACGGCCACGAGGATCACCGGCGACTCCGTGTCGTGCAGCCGCGGGCCCTCGTCGGTCGCGACGAGGCGCTCGGTCGCGCCGAGGGCGAGCCACTCGTCGCGCGAGAGCGGCGAGGCCGTCCCGGCGAGCGCGTCGGCGACCCGCGACGAGGCGAGGTCCCACTGCAGCAGGATGCGGTCGCTCTCGTCGCCGGCGTTGAGGGCGTCGTCCATCACGCCGTAGAAGTCGACGAGGTACTCCACGCCGACGCCGCCGAGCTTGACGAGGTTGAGCCGCGCGTTGCGGCGCACCAGCGGGTCGAAGGTCCACACGATGCGGTCGATGTCGTGGCGCAGCGCCCACGCGCGCTGGTGCAGCTTGAGCGAGGTGCCGATGCCGCGGTCGGCGAAGCCGGGCAGGGCGGCCGCGACGTGCGAGTGCAGGTGGGTGTGCCAGCCGTGCTCGCCCTGCGAGCGACCGACGATCGCGAGGCACGAGCCGACCATGCGGTCTCCGTCGTACGCCCCGCCGACGTACCCGCCGGCGTGCTCGATGGCGCGCAGCAGGTTCTGGGTGATCTCGGTGGCGCCGGGGACGGTCGGCCAGACGGCGTCCCAGATGGCGCGGGCCTCCTCGAGCTCGTCGAGGCTGTGCAGGGCGCGCACCTCGACCCGCCCGCGGGCGGCGGCGCGGGTCGCGTCGTCGACCGCTCTCGCGACTGTGTCCGGATCCACAACGTGGACCCTAGCGGCGCCGCTTCGCTCTCGGCGTACGCCGCAGGAGGTGCCTCGTACGCATCGCCGCCGATCCCGGGTGCGCCCGACGCAGGAGGGCCGCCCGGGATCGGCCGGCGAAGCGCCAGGCGATGCCGCCGCGCAGCGGCCAGGAAAACAATGGGAGGATCGTCGGATGACCGACGGCCCCCTGATCGTGCAGAGCGACAAGACCCTCCTGCTCGAGATCGATCACCCGCTCTCCGCCGAGTGCCCGGCACGCGATCGCCCCGTTCGCCGAGCTCGAGCGCGCGCCGGAGCACATCCACACCTACCGGCTCACGCCGCTGGGGCTGTGGAACGCGCGCGCCGCCGGGCACGACGCCGAGGGTGTCGTCGACGTGCTGCTGCGGTACTCGCGGTACGCCGTCCCGCACGCCCTGCTCGTCGACGTCGCCGACACGATGGGCCGCTACGGCCGCCTGCAGCTGCAGATGGACCCGGCGCACGGGCTCGTGCTGCACGCCTTCGACCGCGCCGTGCTCGAGGAGGTGCTGCGCAGCAAGAAGATCGAGCCGCTGGTCGGCGCGCGCATCGACCCCGACACCGTGGTCGTGCACCCGTCCGAGCGCGGTCACCTCAAGCAGGTGCTGCTCAAGCTCGGCTGGCCGGCCGAGGACCTGGCCGGGCTACGTCGACGGCGAGGCGCACGCCATCGCGCTGCGCGAGGACGGCTGGGCCGTGCGCGGCTACCAGCGGAGGCGGCCGAGGGCTTCTTCCACGGCGGCTCCGGCGTCGTCGTGCTGCCCTGCGGCGCGGGCAAGACGATCGTCGGCGCCGCCGCGATGGCGATGGCCGGCGCGACCACGCTGATCCTCGTCACCAACACGGTCTCCGCACGGCAGTGGCGCGCCGAGCTGCTCAAGCGCACGACGCTCACCGATGCCGAGATCGGCGAGTACTCCGGCACCATCAAGGACATCCGGCCGGTCACCATCGCGACGTACCAGGTGATGACCACGCGCCGGAAGGGCGTCTACCAGCACCTCGAGCTCTTCGACTCGCGCGACTGGGGCCTCATCATCTACGACGAGGTGCACCTGCTCCCGGCGCCGATCTTCCGCTTCACGGCCGACATCCAGTCGCGCCGCCGTCTCGGTCTCACGGCGACGCTCGGTGCGCGAGGACGGCCGCGAGGGCGACGTGTTCTCCCTCATCGGCCCGAAGCGCTACGACGCGCCGTGGAAGGACATCGAGGCGCAGGGCTACATCGCGCCGGCCGACTGCGTCGAGGTGCGCGTGACGCTCGACGAGCGCGAGCGGCTCGTCTACGCGACCGCCGAGCCCGAGGAGCGCTACCGCCTCGCGTCGTCGACCGACCGCAAGTACCGCGTCGTCGAGGCGCTGATCGCGCAGCACCCCGAGCGAGCACATCCTCGTCATCGGCCAGTACCTCGACCAGCTGCACGAGATCGGCGAGCGGCTCGACGCGCCCGATCATCACGGGCGAGACGCCGGTCAAGGAGCGCGAGCGGCTCTTCGAGGCGTTCCGCACCGGCGAGGTCGCGCGTGCTCGTCGTGTCGAAGGTCGCCAACTTCTCGATCGACCTGCCCGACGCCGGCGTCGCGATCCAGGTCTCGGGCTCGTTCGGCTCGCGGCAGGAGGAGGCGCAGCGCCTCGGCCGCGTGCTGCGCCCGAAGGCCGACGGACGCACGGCGCGCTTCTACGCCGTCGTCTCGCGCGACACCGTCGACGCCGACTTCGCCGCGCACCGCCAGCGCTTCCTCGCCGAGCAGGGCTACGCCTACCGCATCGTCGACGCCGACGACGTCCTCCACGGCGACATCGACCCCAAGCCCGCTCCGTAGGAGCCTTCGCCTACGCCGACGCCGTCGAGCCCGTCGGCGTGTCGGGCGCGCGCGGACGGCGTACGGCACGGTTCCGAGTTCCTACCGTGGGCGCCATGACCTCGACGACGCTGGCCGCCGCGACGACGGAGACGGTCGTCGGCGCCGAGGACATCATCGGGATCGCCGCGCTGCTCGTCGATCGCGATGCTCGCCGCCGTCACCAGCTACCGCGGCATGCAGCGCCCGCGCCTCGTGCTGACCGAGACAGATCCTGGGGTCTTCCGCGCGGCGCGGGCCGACGTCGTGCGCTATCTCGTCGCGATCCCGTTCCTGCTGATCGGCTGGAACTTCGTCCTCATCATCGTCCTGATCATCGCCGCCAACGACCTGACCGGTGACCGCATCGTCGTGGTGGCTGCCGCGATCGTGCTGGCGGCGCGCGTGTTCGCCCACCTGAGCCCCGAGCGCTCGCACGAGCTCGCGAAGACTGTGCCGCTGACGCTGGTGACGCTCGTCCTGATCAGCGGCGGCATCCGCGACGCCACCTCGCTGGAGAACATCGCTCGACGAGTTCGCGCGCACCTCGTACACCCCGCAGGCGCTGCTCCTGCTGCTCGCGGCGGAGCTCGTGGTCACGGCGCTCTGGTACTGGGTCGGCGTGCGCTGGTGGTGGCCGCGCGGCCACGACGTCCCGGGCCTCCCGCGGCACTCGGTGCGCGACGACCACCTCCGTCGCGACGACGCCGACATCGACACCTTCACCTTCGACAGCCACCGCGGCTAGCCGGACACAGGCCACCGCACGGGCGCTGCGGTCGGTGACGCCTAGATCGCTGAAAGTAGTTGTGGATACTGGGCTTTCGGGGTCGAGTCACTGTCGGAGGTGGTCTCTAGAGTTGCCCGCATGACCACCACCCCGACCTCGCTCCCGGCGGACTTCGCCGCGGTCGTGGCACGGGTGGTCGCGGACGCTGAGTGCCTGACGCGGATGGCCGCGGGCGGGGTCTGGTCGCAGGTGTCGCTCGCGTCCGCGGCGGATCTCTCGGTCGCGCTGCTGCGGGCTGGTGACTCGCTCAACGCGGTCGCGGTCGACGGTGTCGGGGTCGTGCACACCTCGGGTGCGCTGCCGGCGGGTCATGTCTCGACGCGTCGCTGGCTGGAGGTCGCGACGGGGATGTCGTCGCGTTCGGCGGGGGCGAAGGTCGCGCGGTCGATGTCGCTGCGCGACGGCTTCGCGCGTACTCGGCTCGCGTGGCTGTCCGGGGCGATCTCCGACGACATGGTCCGCGTGATCACGATGGGCATCCCGCTCGCGCTGCAGCGGCTCAACGTCGCGGAGCAGCCGGCGCTCATCGACAAGATCGAGGCCGAGATCGTCCCGTACGCGATGGAGAAGTCGATCGCGGAGGTCCAGAAGAAGCTCAAGCAGCTGCGGATCTCCCTCGACGCGGACGGCGTCGACGAGCGCTCCCTGGCGGCCTACGACGACCAGCAGCTCACCCTCGTCCCGGTCGGCGACGGCTACGAGGTCCGCGGCTACCTCACCAAGGAATCCGCCGCGGTCCTGCTCACGGTGCTGGAGCAGAAGATCGACGGCTGGTTCCACGACGGGTCGCTCACCCCGGAGCAGCAGGCTGGTCTGCGGTGACGACGTCATGTCCACGGGACGGCGGAAGATGCGCCGCCCGCGGCTCAACGCCGACGCGCTGATCGAGGCATGCCAGGACCTGCTCGACTCCGGGGCGCTCGGCACGAAGCACCAGCAGCGCCCCCACGTGCTCGTCACGGTGGATGCGGCGGAGTACCGCGCCGGCCTCGGCGGCCTGCTCCACCTGCCCGGCACCGACGCGGAGCCCATCACCGCAGCCACCGTCGACCAGTACCTGTGCGACGCCGACGTCACCACGATCCTGACCCGCCCCGCCGATCCGGCCGACGCCCAGCTACCACCACGGACGGAGACTACGAGTGGCTGCACGACGCCGCCCGCGAGGTCCTCTACGTCGGCCGCACCCGCCGCACCGCACCCCCGAGACTTCGCAAGGCACTCGCGATCCGCGACCAGCACTGCGTCTTCCCCGGCTGCCGCGTCGACCCCAGCCGCTGCGACGCCCACCACGTCACCGAATGGGTCGACGACGGACTGACCGACCCGTCGAACATGCTGCTGGTCTGCAAGGCCCACCACACCCTCGTCCACAAGCAGCGCTGGACCATCACCCGCAAGCCAGGTGTGAGGGACGGACAACCCGACGGCTGGGACTTCACACCCCCACCACGACGACGGCCCTGAGCCGCGGCCGCCGCGACCAGGGCGCACCACCCCTCACCCGACCTGCACGATCCACGCGGCGTCCTCGCGTGCCCGCGCGACACCCGGCATTCGCGCTCTGTTCGTCGGGCAGGATGACGGCTGTGTCTACCGCCGCTGAACACGTCAAAGTCCGGTTCGCCTTGGACCGAGATGAAGACGGATGGCCACCGGTCGAGAGCGAGGGCTTCTGGGCGTCCCGCTCGGCGGCGACAGGTTCCGGATCGACAACACACCGTGGTTCGTGCGCGGCATCTCGGCAGATGACGTAGTCGAGGCTCTGGCGGGATCGGATGGCGTGTTGTGGGCGACTCAGAGGCTGGAAGACGGTGGGCGTCAGACGATTCGGGTCATTGCATTTCGCGACGGCCCGCTGAGTGGAGACCCTGCGGCGGTACGAGCCGAGTTCGTGCCCTTGGGCCTGACGGGCGAGATCGCCCAGCAGTACGGCCTTGTTGCGTTGGACGTACCTCCCGGAACGGCGCTCGCACCGTGAAGGCACTCCTCAACGCCGGTAAGCGAGATGGTCGGTGGGACTTCGAGGAGGGCTGCGTCAGCGAGGAGTGGCTAGCGATTTAGCGAGAAGATGTGCCGTTCTCGCTCGAACGGTCGGGCAGGATGAACGCGTGAACCACGAGGCTGCTGATGCGCTCAGAGAAGCACTCTTGACCCTCGGGTTGGAGGACTTGATCCCGTTGTGGGAGGCGGCAGGCAGCCCCGAGGTTCGGGCGGTCGCCCCCTCGGTGGACCCTGTCGGAGCCATCGGGCGGACACTCCGGGACCTCGTCCTCGACGGGCAGGTCCAGGTGTACGAGGGGCAATGGGACGCCGAGCCGATGTTGGTCTCGACCGACCCTGCCGTGGACCTTGTGGGCGACCCGCGCTGGTACGCATATCCGCCCGACGACCACCGGGTGTACTTCGTGAACGTCGAGAACTTGCGCGCCCCGTAGCAGGCGCGAAGTGCCGTTCGCGCTCGCATCTGGTCAGGGAGGATTGGGACCTGTGGAGACGATCACGCCCGGCTGGACCTTCGTGAGCATCGGGTTCGAGGGGGACGAGGTGGACCTCGGTGGTGTGAACCCGTGGGCAACGACATGGGTTCCGCTTGGTGGGCGCATCACTGTCGCGCATCCGTCGTACCCGGCTCAGCGGCACCCGATGTCCACGTACGAGGTGATGGGTCCTGACGGTCCAGTCGTGTTCGCCGCAGGAGAGTTCTCCAATGGCGTGTGGGGCATCTTCCGGCCCGAGTAGCCGCGCCGAAGTGCCGATATCAATCGTCTCTCGCGCCTGCGCCGGTCCGTCCTGCGGCCTAGCGGGGACCAACCTCCACCGATGCTCGCCGCCGGCGGGACTCACATTCCGTGCTGGACCTACCGTGCTCGCGGGAGGTGGGCGATGACCGAGCGAATCGTGCCCAAGTGCCACTACTGCTACAGACCCGCCGAAGGGGTCTACGGCATCAGTACGACCTTGGGCGGCCAGGAGCCCGAGAAGGCCACGTGCCGTGACTGCGCGGAGGGTGACATCCAGGCGATGGTCGACGCGAACATGATCCGCAGCGCCGGTTTCACGACCTGGGCCGATCTCGAACTCACGACGCCTAGCAAGCTCCAGCAGTTCGCGCCGCGCCGCTGAACATCGTTAGCCGACATGGCAAGACCCATGTGTCCGTGGCCCGAGCCGCAGCATCGACCCGCAACGCTGGCCCCTCGTGTAGCGAACCTATGTGCCGTTATCGCCCAGACGCACGCCTCACCAGGTCAGGCGAGGCCGCTCACGCGCAGGAACTCCGGGATTGCCATGTAGTCCACCTGCCAAGTCCTCTGGCCGTCGGCCTGCTCGACGCGGTAGTAGTCCTGCTCCAAGAGCCATGTCCAGATCGACACCGCGTGCTTCACGCTCGGAGCCACATCGACGTCGAAGGATTCCCACGCCCAGCCAACCAGGCGAACGGGCGCCTCACCCCAAGCGACGAACACGGTCCGATCGCAATCGACGTACAGACGCTCCGCCTGCTGGACCATGAACGGCAACCACGACTTGTGCCAGTACATCTCCGGCGCAGTCTCCGGTTCCATCGGCTCGCCGTGGTGCTCTCGGTTGGACTCATATTCGGCAAGCGCCCCTTGCACCGAGAGGAAGTCATAGCTTCCTGGGCCGATCGAGTAGTCAGCGCGATACGGATCATCGGTCAGGATCCCGTTGTGCCACTCCCACAACGTCTTGACCTCCACAGGCACGCGCAGGCCGTACGGCTCCGTCAGCGCATCGACATCATCGGGTGAGATGCCAGGGGCCAGGACGTCAAGAATGGGTGCGCCAAGGCGAATCCACTGCTCTTCGAGCAATCCAAGAGCCCGCCGCATCTCGCGTGCTCCCGCGTCTTCGGGTCCCCCGTAATTGTGCATGCGTCCTCTCTTCGACCGGTCTCCTCGACGCTGGGGACAGTAGCCGACACGGACGTGGTTCCCGAGCAGCCCTTCGGGTGATGTGCCGAAGTGCCGTTATCGCTCGACTGGAAGGCGTACGTCGTGACCCGACTCGGACCGCCCGGTGGGATCTTCCTCGACCATCGCCAGCCCCGGCTTCGCCGCCTGCCGTCAGTCGAGGACGGCGCGTAGCCAGGCCTTGATGGGCTCGCCGCCGACCATGGCGGGGTCGATCACCTTCGCCTTGTCGCGCAGGCGTGACGACGGCGCTCCGCTGATCACGAGCACCTGACCGCCGTGGCGCGAGGCGAGCAGCGAGAAGTCGCCGTCGCCGGTGACCAGCACGAGCGGGCCCTCGCGGTCGGCGTACTTCTCGTAGGCCTCGGCGAGCACGACGTCGGCGCGCTGCCAGCCGGCGGCCTCGACCACCTCGGCCTGGGTCGGCCAGTCGGTCGCCTCGAGCGAGCGCGCCGATCCGGCCACCACGACGTGCAGCTGCTCCTCGGGTACGCCGGAGAGCGCATCGGCGACGAGACGCAGGCGGCCCAGCGCGAGGTTGTCGGCGTCGACGAGCACGAGGACGGTCACGGCGACATCCTCTCGCGCCGCAGACCGCGGCCCGTCAGTGGCGTGCCGCGCGGATGGCCCGGCGTCCCTCACGGAAGTGCAGCGCCTCGTACGACACGAGCCCGACGAGGACGGACGTCAGCAGCACCAGGCTCACCCAGGCGGGCACCGCGACGCCTGCCGGGACCAGCGCCAGCAGCAGCACCATCACGACGGCCCGCTGCACGTTCCAGGTGCGCATGTTCCGGTAGCGGAACAGGAGGTGGCCGAGCAGGTAGAGCGCGACGCCGCCGAACAGGGCGAACGAGATCACCAGCTTGAGCGACGAGTCCAGGTCGCCGAACACCTTCTTCAGCCCGAGGGCCATGAGGACGATGCCGGCGATCATCGGCAGGTGGAAGTAGTTGTACGAGTCGCGCGCGATCAGGTTGCGCTCGGCGACCGGCGCGTGCTCGAACCGGTGCCCGGCGGCGACGGCCACGACGTCGAAGTAGAGCCACCACAGGCAGGCCACGGCGCCGAATCCGAGCACCACCGCCGTCACGGTGCGGCCGTCGAGCACCTCGGCCGAGACGCCGACGCCGAGAGCCACCAGCGACTCGCCCAGCGCGATGATGATGACGAGCCCGTGGCGCTCCGAGAAGTGCTTCGGGTCGACCTCCCACCCCTCCGTGCCGACGACGAGGGGCGAGCCGACGTCGACGACGACCGCGACCGTCCACAGCAGCGCGCGCGGCCACCCGGGCTCGAGGAAGCCGGCCACCAGGATCAGCGACGACCCCAGCAGCAGGCCGGGGGCGAGCTTCGCGACGGCCCGGCCGACCTCGGGCTTGCTCCGCCCCACCACACGGAACATGAGCACGTGCAGCAGCCGGACCACGAAGTACGTCACGCCGAACAGGACGCCGTACTCCCCGAAAGCCGCGGGGGCGGCGAGCGCGGTCAGGAACATCGCGCCCATCGCGGCCAGCAGCACGAAGCGCGCCAGCCCGTCCTCGGCGTCGGTCGTCGTGCCGATCCAGACGTACGCCACCCACGCCCACCACAGCACCGTGAGCACGGCCATGCCGCGCAGCAGCCCGAGCCACGTGGGCTCGGCCGCCATGAGGGTCGTGACCTGGGTGAGCGCGAAGACGAACACGAGGTCGAAGAAGAGCTCGAGCGCGGTGACGCGCCGCTCCTGCGTCGTCGGCTCCGCCGTCTCCTGCTCGCTCACGCGCCGGACGCTAGCCGCGCCGGATCGATCCGGCGAGTGCAGTACGCCGAGGGCGTAGGGCGGTGAGGCAGGGCCGTCCTGCCTGTTCAGCAGGCTTGTGCACGCATTTCGGACGATACTCACCACCGTGTCCATGAGGGGTGCCGTGGCAACGGGGGTGCTCGCCGGCGGGATCGGCGTCGCCCTCGTGGTCTCGCTGGTCTCCCCCACCAGCGGCGCCGAGCGCCCCGCAGCAGCAACGCCGATGCGCGTGGCCGTCGTCGGCGACTCCCTCACGGTGGGCACCCTGATCTACGGCGAGCCGTCCCACCTGCGCCGCGCGCTCGCCGCAGCCCAGATCCGGCTGCGGCCCCGGCCGTCGGCGAAGGTGGGCCGCAGCGTCGACGAGGGCCTGCGGATCCTGGCCAGGACGCCGGACCTGCCGCGCGTCGTGCTCATCGAGCTCGGCACCAACAACTGGCGCGCCGGCACTGCCGCAGCAGCGCGGTGGATCGCGAGAGCGCGGCAGATCCTCGGGCCCGACCGCGACATCTACTGGGTGAACGTGCGGATGATCGGGGCGCGGTACGCCGGCCACCGCAGGATCAACCAGGGTCTGCTCCGGGGAGTCGCCCGCGACAACGCCGCCGCGGTGGCCTCGGGGCTGGCGGGTCGCAGCTACGTCCTCAACTGGAAGCGCTACTCGCTGCGCACCGGCGTCCGCCCCGGCCGCGACGGGATCCACTACGGGCCCAGCGGATATCGCGTGCTCGCCCGGTTCCTCGCCGGCGCCCTGGCGCAGCAGGCGGCGTACGCCGACTTCCGACTCCCCCGCACCGCACCGACTCCGACTCCGAGCCCGACACCGACGCCCACGCCCACACCGACACCGCCTCCCCCACCTCCTCCGCCGCCCGTGGTCGTCTGATGCGTCGCGCGGCCCTGGCGCTCGGCACCGCCGCTCTCGCGCTGGCACCTCTGGTGCCGGCGCAGGCGGGCGCCGTCCGGCTGGAATCGGCGGCAGGGAGCTCCGTGCCGCTCACCGTCGCCGTGTCGACCTCGACCAGAACGCTCCCCGCATCCGTAGGCAGGCGTGAGCCGCGCTATGTGACGCGGGTGCGCACCTCGAAGCGGGTCGTCTTCATCACCATCGACGACGGCGTGGTGCGCGACAAGGAGTTCCTCGCGCTGGTGCGGCGCACGCACCTGCCGGTCACGGTGTTCCTGACGCTCGCCAACGCGCGCCCCGGGCCGCGCGCGCAGTACTTCCGGCGGCTGCAGGCCGCCGGCGCGGTCATCGAGAACCACACGCTGACCCACCCCGACCTCCGGCGCGTGGGCGACCGCCAGCTGCGCAGGGAGGTCTGCACGGCGGCCGCGCGGGAGAAGAAGCTGTTCGGTCGTGCGCCGACGCTGTTCCGTGCGCCCTACGGCTCGTACGACGACCGCGTGCTGCGCATGGCGCGCTCGTGCGGCATGACGACCGTGGGCTGGGACGCCGTGATGCCCGAACGCGGGGGGCTCGAGACGTGGAACGGCCACGGGCGGCTCAACCCCGGCGACGTGGTGCTGCTGCACTTCGTGCCCGGGCTCGTCGACCAGCTGCGGCGCGTCCTCGCCGAGGCGGAGCGTCGCCACCTGAAGGTGGCGCAGCTCGAGGACTACGTGCGCCCTCCGCGCTGAGCGGCCGGGCTCAGCTGCCCTGGCCCATCGACCACAGGGTCCAGATCGCGGTGCGCATCGAGCGCGGCTGCTGCAGCGTGGCGACGACCGCGGCAGCGACGTCGCCGGCGGTGAGCCACTCGGCGAAACGCGGGTCGTCGTCGGTGCGGCCGGCGCCGACGGCGAACTCGGTGGCCGTGCCCGCGGGGCAGATCAGCGTGACGCGCACGCCCTTCTCGCGCAGCTCGCGGTCGAGCGATCCGGCGAGCCCCACCTGCGCGTGCTTCGTGCCGGCGTAGACCGCCTCGTCCGCACCGCCGCGGAACCCGGCGACGCTCGAGACGATGACGACGTCGCCGCCGCCCGCGGCGAGCATCGTCGGCAGCGCGGCGCGCACGGTCCAGACCGTGCCCGCGTAGTTGGTGTCCATCATCTCGGTGAGCTGCTCGTCGGTCTGGTCGAGGATCCCGCCGTACATGCCGATGCCGGCGTTCGGCACCACCGAGTCGACGCGGCCCCAGCGCTGCACCGCGGCCTCGACGAGGCGGGCGTTGTCCTCGGGACGGCGGACGTCCATCGCGACGCCGACCGCGTTGTCGGCACCGAGCTCGGCCACGAGCTCGTCGAGCCGCTCCTGGCGCCGTCCGCCGAGCGCGACCTTCGCCCCGAGGGCGACGAGCTGGCGGGCGGTCTCGCGCCCGATGCCGGCGGTGGCTCCGGTGATGACGACGACGGAACCGGCGAGATCGCGGCTGACGGGAGCGGGCACGGGGACTCCTGAGGGGATGGACCCGCGCGGATCAGCGGGCCGAGAGGTCGAGCAGGTCGCCCGCGCGGTCGGACCACGCCGGGCAGATCACATTGTGGTCGAGCCGGCGCCCGTCCGCCCTCTGCACCCACTGCACGATGGCGGTCGTCGAGCCGGCGAACGACTCCGAGCAGGCCTTGGTCGCCGACTTCTGCGACCCCGGGCCGGTCGCGTTCCACACCGGCAGGCCCGGCTCCCAGTCGCCGGCGATGGTCGCGAACTGCTGGGGCGACGAGTAGATGCCGACCCGCACCCCGAGCTCCTGCAGGCGGGTCGCCATCGCGGCGAGGACGGTCGCGTTCTCCTGCTGCGTGCCGCGCCAGGTGTTGGTGATCTCGACGTCGAGCCACCACATCGAGGTGCCGCCTCTCACGACCGACTGCTTGCGGCCGATGGCGTCGTCGATGAGGCCGCGCCCGTAGGCGACCGGGTCGCCGCGTCCGGAGTACGACGTGTTCACGTAGACGGCGTAGGCGCCCAGGCCCTTCGCCCACACGGCCTGCTCGCCGAGGCACTTGTTCGACGTGCGCGGTGCGCCGCCGTTGACGCCGACGATCCCGAAGGCCGCGCCGGTCGGGTCGGCGCTGCCGCACTGCGGGTAGGAGATGTCGAACCCGACGCCCTCGACGGTCGCCGCCGGTTCCCTCGGAGGCACCGTGGGCTCGGGAGCACCGGGCAGCAGCGGCTGCGCCGGCGACCGGGACGGGATGAGCCCCGGAGATGCCGCCGGACCCGGTCACCGCGCGTGCCAGCAGCACCGCGGCCGTCACCACCAGGAGCGCCACCAGCACGAGCACGACGACGAGGGCTGTCGCGCTGCGGGCGCCACGGGGGCGTACGACGGTGACGGGCCCGGTGGGCTCGTCGCTCACGTCGTGCCCGCGATGCTCATCTCACGAAACTAACCCAGGTCCTGACGGTGCCCCACTCCAGCCTGGCGGGGGCACCGCGCGCTCAGGCCAGCTCGAGCGTGGCGTGCTTGCGACTCTCGCGCTCGAAGAAGAGCAGCAGCGCCATGCCGATCCCGGCGTAGACCACACCGATGACGAGCTCGTCGCGGAGCAGCCACAGCACGTCGGCGAACGGCACACCCGCCGCGATCCCGCGCGCAGCCTCGATGCCGTGCGAGAGCGGAAGCACCTGCGACACCCGCTGCATCCACTCCGGCAGCGTCGACACCGCGGCGTAGGCGCCCGCGAACACGATGAGCACGCCGAGGATCACGTTGGACAGCGTCGCCGTCTCGCGCACGCGCAGACCGATCGCAGCACCGGTCAACCCCAGTCCGGTGCAGGAGAAGGACGAGACGACGATGACCAGCACCAGCGGCAGCCACGTCGAGGGCGGCAGCGTCACCCGCAGCACGAGGGCACCGAGCACCAACGACACCAACGAGACCAGGAACCCGTTGAGGATGACGGGAAGGGCACGTCCGAGGAACAACGGCAGGCGGCGGGCGGGGCTCACGAGCAGCAGGCCGAGCGTCTGCGTACGCCGCTCGTCGGCGATGGTGTTGCCCATCGCGAACAGCGCCGGGATCGCAGCGGCCAGCACGCACGAGCCCATGAGGAAGAACGTGCTGCTGCCGACGCCGGCGTCCTTGCCGACGTAGGCGAAGAAGAGCAGCTCGAAGAGCGGCGCGACGATGAAGGTCGGGATCAGCACCCACGGAGTGATCCAGCTGAACAGCGCGCGGTAGCTGGTGAGGCCGCCGAGGAAGAAGATGCGCAGCGCGGCGGTCATCGGGCGGCCCTCATGCCAGCGCCAGCGTGGCGCGTTCGCGGGCGGAGTCGACGAGCCGTCGGGCGAGCAGCACCCCGATGACGGCGTACGCGGCACCCGTCAGCAGGCACAGTGCCATGTCCGGCCACGGGTTGCCGCCCAGCGCCGCGTCGCGGACCGCGGCCACTCCCCAGGTCGGCGGGAGGAGGTAGGCGATCGGGGTGACCCAGGAGGGCAGCAGCGACAACGGCACGAGGAACCCGCAGATGAGCCAGATCGGGAACTCGAACATCGAGCCGAGCGCCCAGGCCGACCGGTAGCGGATCGAGGCGACCGCCTGCAGGAAGCCCACCAGCCCGAGGGAGAAGGCGAGCACGAGCGCGGCGAGCACGAAGGCGAGCGGCTGCTCGAACGACACCGGGATGCCGAACGCGATCCGACCCCATGCCAGCGTGGCGACGAGGCTCCAGAGACCGATCGTGGCCATGGAGATCGTCGCGGGGACGACGGTCAGCCAGAACGACGTCGGCGCAGCCACGAGCAGCTCGAGGGTGCCCTGGCGCCGCTCGGCCTGCAGCGTGATGGCGGCCGTGGTGCTCACCGACGACCACACACCCATGCACGCAGCCCCGACCGCGGCCACGACGAGCGCCTCCGGGTCGCCGTTCTGCTGGTACATGAAGAAGACGGTCGTGGCGAAGAAGAGGGGGTAGACGATCGCGAGGAACCCGTCGAACGACGAGCGGCTGCGCATCTTCAGCTGCAGCCACCACGTCACGACGACCATGCGCACGGTCTTCACGCGTCACGCACCAGCTCGACGTAGGCGTCCTCGAGAGTCGGCTCGCGGGTCGAGACGCGCCCGAGCGACAGGCCGGCGAGCGCCGCGAGCACGCCGGGCGTCGCGGTCGCGGCGGCGTCGGTGCGCACCACGAGCAGCTGGGCGTGGGCGCCCTCCTCGACCGACACCGCGTTGACGCCGGCGATGGCGCGCACGGCGTCGAGACGGTCGTCGAACGCGTCGTAGATCTCCACCTCCACCACGTGACCGTCCGCCACCCGTTCCTTGAGGTCGGACGGCGTGCCCTGCGCGACGATCCGACCGCCGGCGATGACCGCGATGCGGTCGCAGAGCTCGTCGGCCTCGAACATGTAGTGCGTGGTGAGCAGGACGGTGACGCCCTGCGTGGTCAGGTTGGCCACCGTCTCGCGGAGCTCCCGCGCGCCGACCGGGTCGATGCCGATGCTGGGCTCGTCGAGGAACAGCGCCTCAGGGCGGTGCAGCAGGCCGCGCGCGATGTGCAGCCGCTGGCGCATGCCGCGCGAGTAGCCCTCGACGCGCTCGCCCTCGCGGCCGGTGAGCCCGACGAGCTCGAGCAGCTCGCCGATGCGCGCCTTCTGCTCGCGTGCGGGGACGCCGTACAGCTCGCAGAAGTAGCGCAGGTTGTCGAGGCCGGACAGCCGTTCGTAGAGACCGCGGTCGCCGCCGAAGACGTAGCCGACGCGGCGGCGCACCTCGCGCGGCTCGGCGACGACGTCGTGGCCGAGCACGCGCGCCGTGCCCGAGCTGGGCAGCAGCAGCGTGATGAGCATCTTGATCGTGGTGGTCTTGCCCGCGCCGTTGGGCCCGAGCAGGCCGAAGAGCTCGCCGCGCTCGACCTCGAACGAGACCCCGCGCACCGCCTCGACGTCCTTCTTCGCGCCGCGGCGCAGACCCGTGCGCGCGACGTACGTGCGCGTGAGCGCGTCGACCTCGATGACCGGCATGCGGCTCCCCTCCGAGCGTCCGAGACTAGTGACGGGCGATGACGACGACGCTCGCGGCACAGCGAGGTGTCACGCGAGATCGATCCGGAAGAGCAGACCCGGGCCCCCGCCGTACGCCGGGCCCTTCTCGAACTCGCGCACGAGCACCCCGCCGTTGGTGGTGATCACCTTCTGCGACGGCACGTTGTCGGTGTCGGTGGTGAGCTCGACGTAGGGCAGGCCGACTGTCGCCGCCTCAGGCAGCAGCAGCCGGAGCGCCTCGGTGGCGTACCCGCGGCGGCGCTTCCACGGCACGACGGAGTAGCCGATGTGGCCCAGCACGTGCGCGGGAAGCTCCGGAGTGCCGTGCTGCCACCGCATGTTGATCGACCCGCAGAACTCGCCGTCCCACATCCACCGCGCGAAGCCAGGGATGCGGGGAACCTGCGAGCCGTCCGGGAGGGTGACGGTGCGCCCGTGGGGGTCGGGGTCGTCGGCCTGCTGCAGGAACGTCTCGGCGTCCTCGGCGATCTCGACCAGGATCTCCTGCGAGACGTCGTGCTCGGTGCTCGGCGACCAGCCGCGCTGCAGCGCGTCGACGAAACCCGGCAGGTGCTCGGCGTCGGGCCGGATCAGATCCATCGGCGGATCGTGGCAGAGGAGCACGCGCGCGAGCGACCGCGTTAGCCGTTGCACCGGTCGGATGACGGCGCGCGCCCGTTGTCCGGACGTCGTCGCAGATCTGTCCAAGGGACGTGCGGGGTCAGGTACGAGAACGCTCCGAACGACCGATCCTGCTTGCCCCACCTCGGACCGGCTGCACAGGGTGGGGAGACCAGAAGCCGCCCTCAACCGAGGGCGGCTGACATCCTGGAGGATCACCCATGCGCCAGACCATCCGCCGCACGACTCTTGCCGGCAGCGCTGCCGGACTGTCCCTCGCGCTGCTCGTGCCGCTCGCCGGCCCCGCCGCTGCGCACGACTCCGGTCGACAGGGGAGGCACCACTCCTCGTCCGACGGACGGAACGACGGTCGTCACCACTGGTCGCACGACGGCTGGCACCACCGCAGCAACCCTGCCGAGAAGGCGGCCTCCAAGGCCCTCAAGCTCGCGCTCAAGGAGGCCCGCAGCGACTTCCGGGTCGCGCTGCGCGCCGCCAACAACGCCTTCCGTTCGAACGCCGTCGTCATCGACGCGCGCGCCGACCTGATGAAGGTTCTGCGCACCGCGACCGACCCGGCGCTCATCATCGCCGCGAAGCAGGCCTACCAGGACGCCGTCGCCGGCCCGGCCGCGACGCGCGACGGCGCGGTCGACCTGGCCGCGACGAACTACGTCACCGCCGTCGACGCGGCGTGGGCCGTCTACGACACCGCCGTCCTCAGCCCGGCTGAGGCCGCGGCCCGCTCCGAGTACCGCACGGCCGTCCGCGAGGCCCGCAAGGCGTTCAAGGCCGACCGCAAGGCCGCCTACGCCGAGTTCCGTACCGCGACCGCCGCCGACTACGCAGCTCTTCGGGCCGCGGTGAACCAGGCGTTCGCGACGTACAACGCCAGCGCCAAGACGTCAGCCGACGCCGCCGCGTTCAAGCTGGCGGTGCGGACCGCGCGCACGACGTTCTGCACCGACGCGGGTGTGCTCGCGGCGAAGGCCGAGCTGCGCACCACCGTGCAGGAAGCCCGCATGGACTACCGCGCCGCCCTGAAGGACGCGCGCGACGCGTTCCACGAGGCCACGGGCCACTGGCCGAAGTACGTCAAGCACCACTGGGGCTCGGTCAAGGTCTGACACGCCCCAGCCAGCGACGACGACGGCCCGGGACCAGCAGGTCCCGGGCCGTCGTGCGTGGTGCTGAGTGCGTGGTGCAGGGGCGGACTAGAAGTCCATGCCGCCCATGCCGCCGTCGCCACCGGCAGGCGCAGCGGCCTTCTCCGGCTTGTCGGCGATGACCGCCTCGGTGGTGAGGAAGAGCGCCGCGATGGAGGCCGCGTTGAGCAGCGCCGAGCGCGTCACCTTGGCGGGGTCGATGATCCCGGTCTTGATGAGGTCGACGTACTCGCCGGTCGCGGCGTTGAGGCCCCAGCCGGTCTCCAGGTTGCGCACCTTCTCCGCCACGACGCCGCCCTCGAGGCCGGCGTTGATCGCGATCTGCTTGAGCGGGGCCTCGACCGCGACGCGCACGATGTTCGCGCCCGTGGCCTCGTCACCGGTCAGCTCGAGCGTGGCGAAGGCCGCCTCGCTCGCCTGGATGAGGGCGACGCCGCCACCGGCGACGATGCCCTCCTCGACGGCCGCCTTCGCGTTGCGAACGGCGTCCTCGATGCGGTGCTTGCGCTCCTTGAGCTCGACCTCGGTGGCCGCGCCCGCCTTGATGACGGCCACGCCGCCGGCGAGCTTGGCGAGGCGCTCCTGGAGCTTCTCGCGGTCGTAGTCCGAGTCCGACTTGTCGATCTCGGCACGGATCTGGTTCACGCGACCGGCGATCTGGTCGGGGTCGCCCGCGCCCTCGACGATCGTGGTCTCGTCCTTGGTCACGACGACCTTGCGGGCGCGACCCAGGAGCTCGAGGCCCACGGTGTCGAGCTTGAGGCCGACCTCCTCGGCGATGACCTGACCACCGGTGAGGATCGCGATGTCCTGCAGCATGGCCTTGCGGCGGTCGCCGAAGCCCGGGGCCTTGACGGCGACCGAGCGGAAGGTGCCGCGGATCTTGTTGACGACGAGCGTGGAGAGCGCCTCGCCCTCGACGTCCTCGGCGATGATCGCGAGCGGCTTGCCGGACTGCATGACCTTCTCGAGGATCGGGAGGAGGTCCTTGACGCCCGAGATCTTGGAGTTGACCACGAGGACGTAGGCGTCCTCGAGCACGGCCTCCATGCGCTCGGTGTCGGTGACGAAGTAGCCCGAGATGTAGCCCTTGTCGAAGCGCATGCCCTCGGTGAGCTCCAGCTCGAGCCCGAAGGTGTTGCTCTCCTCGACGGTGATGACGCCTTCCTTGCCGACCTTGTCCATCGCCTCGGCGATGATCTCGCCGATCTGCGGGTCGGCGGCGCTGATCGAGGCGGTGGCCGCGATCTGCTCCTTGGTCTCGACGTCCTGAGCCATCGAGAGGAGCTCGGCGCTCACGGCCTCGACGGCCTTCTCGATGCCGCGCTTGAGCGCCATCGGGTTCGCGCCGGCCGCGACGTTGCGCAGGCCCTCGCGGACCAGCGCCTGCGCCAGGACGGTCGCCGTCGTCGTGCCGTCACCGGCGACGTCGTCGGTCTTCTTCGCGACCTCCTTGACCAGCTCGGCCCCGATCTTCTCGTACGGGTCCTCGAGCTCGATCTCCTTCGCGATGGAGACACCGTCGTTGGTGATCGTGGGGGCGCCCCACTTCTTCTCCAGCACGACGTTGCGGCCCTTCGGGCCCAGGGTCACCTTGACCGCGTCGGCGAGGGTGTTCATACCCCGCTCGAGCGCGCGACGGGCGTTCTCGTCGAACGCAATGATCTTCGCCATGTGGCTGCCGATCCCTTTCGCTGACAGTTGGGGTCGACCTCGCCGGCGCCCGCGACGGACGGACGGTGCTCGAGGCTCTGGTCGCCCCGCACAACGCCCTCACCGGGAGAGGTCACGCATGCCACCCGTCCGGGCCGGTCGAGCCCGCAGGCTGTCACTCGGACCGGTCGAGTGCTAACGCCCATTGTTGGCACTCTCGGGGTCCGAGTGCAAGCCGGGTCGGGCTCTGACCCACTCGGGGGGATGGGCACCCTTCCGCTCGCGGAGGGGTCCAGAATGGGGCCATGACCAGGACCGAGCGCGACGACTACGACGGCACCGACACCGAGGCCTACGGACGTCCGGCGTACGCCGGGCGCGGCCAGGCCGGCGACGAGGTCGCCGACGCGATGGTCGCCGAGCTGACCGAGGAGTACGGCTCGGACGACCCGGCGGCGGCCTTCGCCCCGCACCGCGAGGGTTTCCGCGAGGGCATCGTCGGCCGCCTGGTCGAGGACGAGGACGCCCTGGTCAGCACGCACGACGACGTCACCGCGCACGACTCCGGCGAGGACACCGACCTCACCGCCGAAGAGGCCGCGCTGCACTACGTCGACCCCGAGAACGACCCCATCCCGGAGTAGCCGCGAGGCGCTCCGCCAGGGGTACGCAGGACGCCGGACGACCCGCCAGGGTCGCCCGGCGTCGTCGTGCCAGGGAGCGTCACCGATCCGACACCGCCTGTTCGCCGACCGGTCACCCGCCGTCGTGACGCCGCGCTCACCCGAGCACGCTTGTGTCGACGACATGAGAACCCAGCGCACGGCGGCCGCGGCCGCCCTCCTCGTCTCGGCCTCGCTCGCCGTGGCGTCCCTCACCACGGTCACCGCCGCGCAGGCAGACGACCGCGGCAGCCGCGGCGGCCGTCCCCGACGTTCGAGCTCGTCGGCCGGTACGCCGTCCCCGGCGGCGCCGAGGTGTCGGCGGTGTCCGGCAACCGGCTCTACGTGCTCAACGGCGTCGGCATCGACATCGTCGACATCTCCGACCCGGCCGCGCCGACGAAGATCACCACCGTCGACCTGGCGGCGGCCTTCCCCGGGGCGGCCGTCGGCCACCTCGGTCGCCGCCCACCGCGGCAAGGTCGCCGTCGCCCTGCCGGCCGCGATCAAGACCGATCCCGGCACGGTGGTCGTGCTGAGCCGCACCGGACGCATCCTCGCGTCGGCGACCGTGGGGGCGCTGCCCGACATGGTCACCTTCGACGACGAGGGCGAGCGGATCCTCGTGGCGAACGAGGGCGAGCCGCTGGCCTACACGGCCCTGCCGCAGTACGGGCCCGAGGTCGACCTCGACCCGGAGGGTTCGGTCAGCGTCATCGACGTCGAGCGGCTCCTCGAGGGCCGACGCAACGCGGTGCGCACCATCGGGTTCGCGGACTTCAACGCCGGTGGAACGCGGGCGGGCGAGCTCAGCGACGATGTGCGGATCTACGGCCCCGGTGCGTCCGTGGCCGAGGACCTCGAGCCGGAGTACATCACGGTCGAGGACGACAGGGCCTACGTCACCCTGCAGGAGAACAACGCCATCGCCGAGCTCGACCTGCGCCGCAACCGCGTCGTCGCGATCCGGCCGCTGGCGCTCAAGGACCACAGCGTCGACGGCCAGGGACTCGACCCGAGCGACAAGGACGCCGCCACCAACGAGGGCATCAACATCGGCACCTGGCCGGTCAGCGGCATGCCGCTGCCCGACGGGATCGCCTCGTTCGGCGACGGCCGCCGCACGTTCCTCATCACCGCCAACGAGGGCGACGCGCGCCAGGACTGGCCCGGCTACGCCGAGGAGGTGCGCGTCAGCTCCGGCACCTATCTGCTCGACCCGACCGCGTTCCCCGCGGCGACGGCGGCTGCACTCAAGGCGGACGCCGCACTCGGCCGCCTGACGGTGAGCCAGGCGCCCGGTCGCGCCGGCGGCGACCTCGACGGCGACGGGGACCGCGACCGGATCCAGGCGTTCGGCACCCGCTCCGCGACGATCTGGGCGCCTGACGGCACCAAGGTCTGGGACAGCGGCGATCTGTTCGAGCAGGTGACGGCAGACGCCAACCCGATCGTTCTTCAACAGCACCAACAGTGCCAACGACTTCAAGACCGAGACCCGCAGCGACAACAAGGGCCCCGAGCCGGAGGGCGTCGCGGTGGGCAGGATCGGCAAGCGCACGTTCGCCTTCGTCGTGCTGGAGCGGACCGGCGGCTTCGTCGTCCTCGACGTCACCGACCCGGCGAACACGTCGTTCGTCCAGTACGCCAACAGCCGCGACTTCACCGTGAACCCGACCACGACCGCGACCGACTCCGGACCCGAGGTCGTGCGTTTCGTGCCTGCCGGTCAGAGCCCCAGCGGCAAGCCGCTGGTCGTGGTGTCCAACGAGGTCTCGGGCACCGTGAGCATCTGGTCGATCGTCACGGCCTGATCGCATCGAAGCCCCTGGCCTCCACCTGGAGGGGAGGCCGGGGGCTTCGTGCCGCAGCCGTCCGGCTAGGCGAGGCCCTTGTCGGCGAGGAAGGCGTCCTGGCGCGGCTCGCGGCCCAGGAACTGGCGCAGCAGGTCCATCCCGTCGACCGCGCCGCCCTGCGCGAGCACGACGTCGCGGTAGTCGCGGCCGACCTCGGGGTTGGTCACGCCGCGGCGGACGAACTCGCTGAACATGTCGTCGCCGTAGACCTCCGACCACAGGTAGCCGTAGTAGCCGGCGTCGTAGCCGCCGAGCAGGTGGCCGAACGACGCGGCGTAGCAGGTGCCCGGAAGGCGCGGGAAGAGCGCGGCGGCGCTGGTCTCGGCGATGACCGCGTCGAGGTCGACGGGCTGGTCGACGCCGTGCAGCCGCTGGTCGAGGCTGCCGTACGCCACCTGCTGCAGCGCACGGATCGCGACGTCGAGCTGCTTGGCGGCGATCATCCCCGCGAGCAGGTCGTCGGGCAGCGGCTCGCCGGTGCGGTAGTGCCGCGCGAAGCGGGCGAGCACCTCGGGCGTCCACGCCCAGTGCTCCATGATCTGGCTCGGCGCCTCGACGAAGTCGGCCTGCACGCTCGTGCCCGCGTGCGCGGAGTACCGCGCGGTCGTGAGCGTCTGGTGCAGCACGTGGCCGAACTCGTGGAAGAGCGTCACCACCTCGCTGTGGGTGAGCAGCGCCGGACGCTCGTCCGTGGGCGCCGTCATGTTCGCCAGGATCGTCGAGACGGGACGCCGGTAGGTGCCGTCCGGCAGCAGCCGCCCGGGCACGACGTCGAAGGCCGCGGCGTGGGTGAACTTGCCCTCGCGCGGGTGCAGGTCGAGGTGGGCGTGCGCGATGAGCTCGCCGGATGCGGAGTCGCTGATCGCGAGGGTCACGACGTCCGGGTGCCACGCCTCGAACTCCACCGGCGTGAAGGTGATGCCGAACATCTCCGAGGTCAGGTCGAGCAGGCCGGAGAGCACCGCGTCGAGGGGCAGGTACTCCGCGACCTTCCACGGGTCGACGCCGTACGACGACTGCCGCAGCACGGTGTCGTAGTAGCGCCAGTCGTAGATGGCCACGGTCGGATCGCCGGTGGCCGCGCCGGACGCGATGTCGGCGTCGAGCAGCTCCTGCAGCCGCGCGCGCTCGAGCTCGCCGGCGACCGTGAGCCGGGGCACCAGCTCGCCGTAGAAGTGCGCGACGTTCTCGGGCGTCGCGGCCATGCGCCCGTGCAGCCGGTGGTGCGCCCACGACGGCTCGTCGAACAGCTGCGCGATCCGGTGGCGCAGGCCGAGCGCCTCGAGCAGCAGCGGGCGGTTGGACTCGGCGGCGCGCGAGTCGAACATCAGCTGCACCTCGTGCCGCCAGCGGCGGTCTGCCGCCGACTCCTGGATCGGCACGACGTGCGGGTACGCCGTCGTCACGCGCACGGTGCCCGGCTCGTCGCCGGGGGCCAGCGACGCGAGGTAGGACTCGGGCATCCCGGCGAGGTCGGCGACGGGGATGTCGAGGTGGTCGGTGACGCCGGCGATGTTGGCGTCGAACTCCACCTCGATCTCGGCGAGGCGCTGCCGCAGCCGCTGGAGCTCCTGCTGCGCCTCGGGGGCGAGCCCGTGCCCGGCCTGCCGGAACCCGCGCAGGGTGTCCTCGAGCAGCTTCGCGTCGGCGCCCGCCAGCGCCGCGGCCTCGGGCGTCTCGCTGAAGGCGCGGACGCGGTCGTAGAGCCCGGGGCGGAAGGTGAGGTCGATCTCGAACGCCGACTGCTCGGCACCGGCGGCGCGAGCGGTGTCGCGGACCTCGGCGTCGGGGTGGAAGTAGGCCAGGCACGCGACCGCGCCGCGGTTCGCCTGGAGGTCTCCCTGCACCGCGTCGAGCGCGCCGAGGACCGAGCCCAGCCCGAGCTCGTCGTCGCCGAGCGCCTCGATCGACCCGACGGCGGCGAGCGCACGCTCCAGGGCGGCGGTGTTCGTCGCCCCGATCCACTCCGGCGTCGCGAGCGAGTAGTCCTGCAGGTCGGTCACGTGGAGCCTCCGCGCGCGGTCAGGGGGCGCCCGGTGACGCCGACCATGCGCGAGAACCTAGCCCCACTCAGCCGCCGGCGACCGCCGGGATGACCGAGATGCGGGCGCGGTCGGCGACGGGGGTCGCGAGGCCGTCGGTGAAGCGGACGTCCTCGTCGTCGACGTAGACGTTGACGAAGCGACGCAGCTTGCCGTCGTCGTCGAGCACGCGGGCACGGATCCCGGGCGCGACGGCCTCGAGCGCGTCGAGCGCGCCCGCGAGCGTGGGCTCGGTGGGCTCGATCTCGACCTCGCTCGCACCGTCGGTGTAGGTGCGCAGGATCGTGGGGATGCGGACGGACACGCTCATCGCCGGCTCGCTCTCTCAGACGCGGTCGGCGAGGACGGCGGTGACCTCGTCGACGTCGGGACGGATGGTCGCGGTGGGGCCGACGTGGCCGGCGACCGCGTCGAGGGTCTTGAGGCCGTCGCCGGTGTTGAGCAGCACGGTCTCGGCTGCGGGGTCGAGCGCGCCCGAGGCGAGCAGCTTGCGCAGCGTCGCCACGGTCACGCCGCCGGCGGTCTCGGCGAAGATGCCCTCGGTCTCGGCGAGCAGCCGGATGCCCTCGACGATCTCCTCCTCGGTGACGTCCTCGATCGCTCCGCCGGTGCGGCGTACGACGTCGAGCGCGTACGGGCCGTCGGCGGGGTTGCCGATCGCGAGCGACTTCGCGATGGTGTTCGGCCGCTGCGGGCGCACGACGTCGTGGCCCTCGCGGAACGCCACCGACACCGGCGAGCAGCCCGTGGCCTGCGCGCCGAAGACCTTGTACGGCGAGTCCTCGACCAGGCCGAGCGAGACGAACTCGCGGAACCCCTTGTCGATCTTGGTGAGCAGCGATCCCGACGCGATCGGCGACGACGACCTGCTGCGGCAGGCGCCAGCCGAGCTGCTCGGCGATCTCGTAGCCCAGGGTCTTCGAGCCCTCGGCGTAGTACGGGCGCAGGTTGACGTTGACGAAGCCCCAGTCGGCGGTCAGCGGGTCGCCGATGAGCTCGGAGCAGAGCCGGTTGACGTCGTCGTAGTTGCCCTCGACCGCGAGCAGCGTGCCGCCGTACGTCGCGGTCGTGACGATCTTGCCGTCCTCGAGGTCGCTCGGGATGACCACGACGGACTTCTGGCCGGCGCGCGCGGCGGCGGCGGCCACGGCGTTGGCCAGGTTGCCGGTCGAGGCGCAGGCGATGGTGCCGAGGCCGAGCCGGCGCGCGGCGCTCTGCGCGACCGCGACGACGCGGTCCTTGAACGAGTGCGTGGGGTTGCCGCTGTCGTCCTTGACCCACAGCGTGCCGGTCATGCCGAGCGCGCGGGCCAGGTTGTCGGCGCGCACCAGGCGGGTCAGGCCGGGGTTGAGGTTGGGCTCGTCGCCGGCGTACGCCGCGACCGGGCAGCAGGCACGAGTAGCGCCAGATGTTCTGCGGACCGGCCTCGATGCGCTCGCGCGTCACGTCGACGAAGTCGTAGCCGACCTCGAGGGGGCCGAAGCACTCGATGCACGCGTAGGCCGCACCGAGGCCGTAGGAGGCGCCGCACTCGCGACAGGTGAGACGCGCGGCCGGGCCGAAGTCGGGCACGGCAGGTGCAGCGTCGAGATCAGGGGTGGTGGCGACGTGGGTCGCAGACATGGCGAGGCCTTTCTCCTCATCTTCCCGAGCGGTCGGTCGACCGGTCGGACGGAGTTGGCACCTTCTCCACGACCTCGTGCTGCAGCGCTAGACGCTGCTCACGAGGTTCCGGATGGTTGCCGGGGCTTCATCGGGCCGTATCCCTCTGCCCCTCTGGATGAGCGATGTTCTGTTGTGCCGGGCCCTGCGGCCTCGACCCTGACGACCGGCGGCGAGCCGTCCGTCGTTCAGTAGGGGAGACTGTACGGGAGTCCCGAGGGTCGGGACGCCCCAGGTCCGGATGATGAGACGGACATGAGCCGACGGAGAGGTGGACGGATGCGCGACGACGTGGCCGCCTGGTTCGCCGCCCGCACGAGCCAGGCCGGCGACTGGCCGCTCGACCTGCTCATGACCCTCAAGGGCACGACACGGGTCAGCGTCGTGCTGCCCGCGCTCGACGAGGAGCCCACGGTCGGGCGCATCGTCGCGAGCATCCACCACGCGCTCGGAGCCGGAGCACCGGCGGATCGCCGGCTCGTCGACGAGCTCGTCGTCGTCGACTCGGGCTCCACCGACCGCACCGCCGAGGTCGCGCGCGCGGCAGGCGCGACCGTCGTCGCGCGCGACGACGTGCTGCCCGACCTCCCCGCGATCAGCGGCAAGGGCGAGTCGATGTGGCGCTCGCTGGCCGCGACCACCGGCGACGTCGTCGTCTTCGTCGACGCCGACCTGCAGTCCTTCACGCCCGAGTACGTCACCGGCCTGCTCGGCCCGCTGCTCACCGACGACGACGTCCACCTGGTCAAGGCCGTCTACGAGCGCCCGCTCGTCGAGGGCTCCACCGTCGTCCCCGCCGGCGGCGGTCGCGTCACCGAGCTCGTCGCGCGCCCGCTGCTCAACCAGCTCTGGCCCCAGCTCTCCGGCATCGTGCAGCCGCTCGCCGGCGAGTACGCCGCCCGCCGCAGCCTGCTCGAGCAGGTGCCGTTCCCGTGCGGCTACGGCGTCGAGATCGCGCTGCTCGTCGACACCCTCGAGATCCTCGGGCTCGACGCGATCGCCCAGGTCGACCTCGGCGTTCGCGTGCACCGCCACCACGACGAGCGCCGCCTCGGCCGCATGGCCGCGGAGATCCTGCACACCGCGCTCGACCGTCTCGCCCGCCGCGGCGACCTGCGCAGCGACCTCGAGCTGGGCGCCTCGCTCACGCAGTTCGACCGCGACGGCTCCGGCTTCAGCTCCGTCACGCACGAGGTGGCGCGGCTCGAGCGACCGCCGATGCGCACCGTTCCGGGGTACGCCCACCGCTCGACCCCGTGACGGGCTGAGCGCATGCGATCGGCGTACCGCGCTCGCCAGGTGATGAACGCCGTCAACTTCTCGACGCTGCTCGGCCTCGCGCTGGCGAAGGCGAGCGGGTCGGCACTCGGTCGCGGGCCGGACGGGCTCGTGCTCGCGACCGGGCCGACGCGTCGCCTGCTGCGGGCGTCGGCCTTCACCGTGGGGAACGTGGTGCTCGTGGCGGTCGAGCAGCCGTCGGCCGAGCTCCTGCGCCACGAGGCGCGGCACGCGACGCAGTGGGCGTGGTGCGTCCTGCTGTTCCTGCCGCTCTACTGGCTCGCCGCGGGTTGGTCGTACCTGCGCTGCGGCGACCACTGGAGCCGCAACGTGTTCGAGCAGCGGGCCGGCCTCGCCGACGGCGGCTACGTCGAGAACCCGGTACGCCGCCTGCGCGGATCCACCCGCGCCTGATCGGCTCGAGCGGTCGGCGGCGTGGCCCGCGTCAGCTGCGGTTGAGGATCGGGAAGTCGGCGCCGAGGACCAGCACGATGCGGTTCTTCGGCATCCCGTCGCGGGTCGGACGCGTGGCGTCGGCGGGCTTGGCGTCGAAGCGCATCGTGGCCGCCGCCGCGGCGCGGCCGGTGGCGTAGACGGTCGTGGACGGGACGCCTCCGCGCCAGTTGCCGATGCTCGTGACCGTCCACCCCTTGGCGCGCAGCCGCTTGGCGACCTCGGCGGCCAGGCCGGTGCGGTTGGTGGCGTTGAGCACGACCACCGGCACGGACCGGTCGATGACCGGCGGCGGCGTCACCGAGGTGCTCGGCGTGGCCGACGGCGAGGCGGACGCGGACTTCGTGGGCGAGGCCGACGGCGACGCCGAGCGGGTCGCGCTGGGCGAGGCGCTCGGCGACGGGCTGCTGCTCGCGGCGGGGGTCGCGGACGGGCTGCCGGTGCCGAGGGAGGGCACCGGCGGCTTGGCCGACGGCGCGACGGCGAGGGCGGACTGCGCCTCGGCGGCGCGGTCGGCCTCGAGGTGGATCCACCCGGCCCCGAGCGCGACGACGCCGACGAGGCAGAGCGCGATCGGGAGGATGACCCGACCGGCACCCGAGGGCGTGTCGGACGGCAGACGGCGGCGCGGGGTGCTCGGCGGCTGCTCGGCGGCGCTCGCCGCGGCGGCGGCCTGGGCCTCGGGCTGCAGGTGCGAGAGCAGGGGCGGCGGCGGGGGCAGCTCGGCCGGCGGAGGCGGCGGCGGGATCGGCACGGGCGCGGTGTCGGGGAACTCCGAGCCGGCACCGGGCGGCGGGCTGCCGTCCGAGGTGGTGGTCATCGGTCCCCCTGGGGAAGTGGGCGGAACGACTCGCGGTCTGGGTGCGCGCCCGGCGGGCTAGAGCTCGATGCCCAGGCGTCGCGCGGAGCGGGCGCGCTGGCGGGCGGCACGCATGCGGCGCAGGCGCTTGACCAGCATGGGGTCGGCCTCGAGGGCCGCCGGGTTGTCGAGCAGCGTGTTGAGGACCTGGTAGTAGCGCGTCGCGCTCATGTCGAACAGGTCGCGGATGGCCTGCTCCTTGGCACCGGCGTACTTCCACCACTGCCGCTCGAACTCGAGGATCGAGCGGTCGCGGTCGGAGAGGGAGTCACCGGACGGCATCGACTCGACTGCCCGGGCGGCGTCCATGGAGCGGTCCCCTCTCGCAATGTCCGACCGTGGGCTCCACGGTCATGACTCTCGTACGCCGACGGCGTGGACGACACTCTACGGGCCGAATGCCACGGTTGTCATTCACCCCCACGGCTCAGCCGAACGGCCCCCGGACGCCCGCCGAAGGGGTGAGGAGCACGACGCCGCGTCAGGGCACCGGCACGCGCGGTGACCCCGGATCAGGGGCGGATGACGTAGACCTTGCGCAGGGTCTCGTGGACGGTCCAGCGGGTGCGCGTGCCGGCCGGGTAGAGCCCGACGTCGCCCGGGCCGACCTCGAGGGTGGGGCCGTCCTCGACCTCGATGGTGGCGCGGCCCGAGAGCACGACGAACACCTCGTCGACCTCGACGTCGGTGCTCACCCCCACCCCGTGCTGCCAGACGCCGATGCCGAGGTCGTCGGCGTCGTGGATCTCGAGGAGCCGCACCTCGGGGTCGCCCTCGACCACCTGGGCGGGGTCGAGCGGGGCGGGCGGGAGCTCGGAGTCGGCCAGGGCGGCGGCGCGGATCACGCGCGGGACGTCGGAGAACACGCGACGAGGGTACGGCGCTCAGCCGGGGCGGGTGCCGGTCCCTCGCGACGGATCCGCAGCGGGGTCGCCGTCCGTGGTCGGGACGTCGGTCGGCGAGGTGGAGGAGCCCGGGACGGCGAACACGGACAGCGCCTCGAGCGCCGCCTCGATGCGCGCCAGCCGCTCGTCGAGGTCGTCGAGGGTGACGGCCTTCTCGCCGTCGTCCGGGTCCGAGACGAACCGCGACGCCACCGACGCGGTGATCACCGAGATCACAGCGACGCCGTTGAACAGCATGAGCGTCGCCATGGCCCGTCCCGCCGGGCTCACGGGCGTGTAGTCGCCGTACCCGACGGTCGCGACGGTGACGAACGCCCACCACACGGCCTCGCCGTAGGTGTGGATGTTCGAGCCGGGGTAGGTGCGTTCGGCGGCGAGCACGAGCGAGGCGCCGAAGGTGACGATGAGCAGCGTCAGGTAGAGCGCGTAGATCTGCACGCGCGGCCATGAGCCGGCGGCGACCCGTGGCGAGCCGGACGAACACGTAGAACACGATGAAGACGCGGAGCACCGGGACCAGCACCGCGATGACGACGTACCAGTACCGGCGGAAGAACGTGCGGGGGTCGTCGTCGAGCGCCCAGCGCACGGCGAGGTCGACCATGAACCCGACCCAGGTGATCCCCATGAGGATCTCGCCCGTTCGCGTGTCGCCGGGATCGGTGACGACCTCGAGGAAGCCGGCCATGAAGACCATGCCGAGCACGAAGATGACCGGCGCCGACCGTCGCTCGTAGCGCTCCCGGCGCGACTCGGGGGCCTGCTCGGCCCGCTCCTCCTGCTCCACACGTCCATCTTGACCACCGCGCACGGTCGCGGCGGCGCGCGACACGGGCAGGGCGCTGCTCCTCGCGGGGAACTCGTACGCCGCCGCTCTCAGGTCCGGGGTCGGCGATCGCCGATGCAGGTTGTGAGGCAGTCGTGAGGCACCCCCCGGGACTCTCGGATGCCGAACGGAGAGGAGGGCGGCATGCGCGCCCGTCGCGAGCTGATCCGGGCAGTGGTCCCCCCGCTGCTGGCTCTGGGACTCGTCGCCCTCCTCGTCCGTCCCGTCGACGCGATGCCGCCGCAGGTGCCGGCTCCCCCGGCCACGGTGTCGCAGTCGACCACGCCCAGTGCTCCGTGACCTGACGCCGAATCAGGAGTGTCAGGTCACGTGCTGGCGCACGCCACGCACAGCACCGCGGTCGGGTGCACCTCGAGGCGACCCTCCGGGATCGGCGTGCCGCACCGGTCGCAGACGCCGTAGGTGCCCTCGTCGATCTTGACGAGCGCGCGGTCGAGCTCCTCGAGCTGCACGAGCAGCTGCTCGTGCGCCGCGACCTGGGTGAGCCGCTCGACCGCGATGCTCGTGCCGTCGCCGACCCGCTTGCCGAAGGAGATGCCGCCCGAGTCGGTCGGTGCCGCGGTGAGCCCCGCCATCCGCGCCAGGATGTCGGCGCGACGCGCGTCGAGGGCGGCGCGGGTCTCGGCGTCGTCCATCAGAAGGCTGCGGTGTGCCGCGGCCGGAAGGCGCGCTCGTGCCGGCCGAACGGCAGGTCGCGACCGAGCAGCAGCAGCACGACGCCGGCCACGAACGCCAGCGCCGCACCGCCGAGCAGCGCCGTCGAGGGCGCGCCGGTCTTGACCAGGGTGCCGGGGCGGGAGGCCTTGGTGGCGCCGCTCGTGGACGGTGACGCCGTGGAAGCCGGGGCGGTGGCGTCGCGCGGCTGCGTGACCGGTCCGTCCGAGCTCGGCGACGCGGTGGCCGCCGCCGGTCGTACGCCGACCTGCTCGGAGGCCGAGCTCTGCACCGCTCCTGTCACCGACAGCGCGACCACGACGAGAGCCGTGAGGATCGAGGCGACGATCGCGGTCAGACCCACGGCCTGGACCGCGCCGCCCGACGGGGTCGCGAGGTGCCCGCGCCGGTGCTGCCCGCTCATCCGCTCGCTCCCTCCTCGCGCTGTTCCCCCATGGTGGCACCGCGCGGCACGGGCGTACGCGCACGCCGCGCCTCAAGACCGGCCCCGCGCGCCGACGATCACCTGTCCATGACCGGGTACCGACGCGCGTGGGCAGCACGGCTGGCCGTGGTCGTGGCCGGTGCCGCGCTCGTCGGGTCGTCGTCGATGTCCGCGGCCTCGACTGCGGCTGAACCGCCCGCGCCGGAGCCGCCCTCCACCTCGGCAGCTCTGGTCTCCGCCGGCACGCTCGGCATCGCGGCCGTCGGCGCGTCCCAGACCCTCCGGGTGACGATCCCCGAGGTCATGGTCGGGCCCCGGAAGGGCACGGCTGACGGATCGCTCGAGGTGCCCGTCCTGATCGCCGCGGGCGGTCCGGCGGGTCGGGCGTACGTCGACCCGGCGACCACCGGCTGCGCCTGGCGGCTGGTCCCGGGCGTGGTCACGTGGGTGCACTGCACCGCCGCGGACCGGAACCAGGTGCGCGCCCTCGTCGTCGTACTGGACGACGGTCGCACCATCGCCCGACGGGTGTGACCCGACGCCCTGGATCCCTCTCTGCGGACCGCCGAAGCGGACGTGAGGAGCACGTGAAGGGGACGTGAATGACTGCTACCGTTCTGGGTAGCGCAGGACCGGCGGGGTTGGCACATCGGCCGCACACCCCGCCGGTCCGCCTATGTCAGCCGAAGCGCCCGTGGACGTAGTCCGAGGTCCGGCTGTCCTGCGGCTCGGAGAACATCAGCATCGTCGGGCCGTGCTCGACGATCACCCCCGGAGTCCCCTGCTCCGCGAGGAAGAACGCGCAGTTGTCGGACACCCGCTGGGCCTGCTGCATGTTGTGCGTGACGATGACGATCGTGACCTCGCTGACGAGCTCGACGATGGTCTCCTCGATCCGCCGCGTGGAGGTCGGGTCCAGGGCCGAGCAGGGCTCGTCCATGAGCAGCACCTTCGGCTTGATCGCCAGCGACCGCGCGATGCACAGGCGCTGCTGCTGGCCGCCGGAGAGGCCGCCGCCGGGGTTGCGCAGCCGGTCCTTGACCTCCTTCCAGAGGCCCGCCTTGATCAGGCAGCTCTCGACGAGCATGTCCCGCTCGTCCTTGGACACCTTCGACCCGGTGAGCTTCAGACCGGCGACGACGTTGTCGTAGATCGACATCGCCGGGAACGGGTTCGGCTTCTGGAACACCATCCCCACCTGACGCCTCGCCTGGGTGAGGCGACGCTCGGGCGAGTAGATGTCGACGCCGTCCAGGAACACCTGACCGGCCATGGACGCACCGGGGATCAGCTCGTGCATCCGGTTGAGGGTGCGCAGGAACGTCGACTTGCCGCAGCCCGACGGCCCGATCAGCGCCGTCACCTTGCCGGGCTCCATCGACAGGCTCACCTGGTCGAGCGCCCGGTGCGTGCCGAACCAGGCGGTGATGCCGACCGCGTCGAGCCCTGCCGGCCCCTCGGTCGGGAGCGGGGACGGCGTGCTCATCGGTGCCGGTGCCGGAGGCAGTGCGTCGCGCGGGGACGGCACGACGTGGATCTCGCCCGTGTCCGACAGGTCGATGACCTGCAGGTCTGCCGGCGCGGCACCGTTCGCCGTGGCCACGGCACCGTTCCCGTTCGCGTACGCGTAGGTGGGCACGGCGGCCGGGGCCGGCGGCGGCTCGGGCACGTACTGCGTCGGAGCGGCGGGCTCCGGCGGCGGGTATCCGCCAGGCGCAGCGGGCACCGGCGCGCGGGCGGCACGGGGTACGACGCGTCCGGCTGCGGGAGGTACGGCTCAGGACTGACAGTCACAGGGGCTCCGTCGAGGTCACAGGAGGTTGGGGAGGAAGGAGGACGTGGCGTTGGCGACGCCGAGCCCGACAGCGAGCAGCACGGGTACGCCGATGAGCCAGGCCTGCCACCTGCCCCACCTGATGGCGGCCCACGCGACGGCCAGCCCGGTGACGAGGAGCAGCTGCACCCAGAGCACGAGGGTGAAGATCCCGCTCGAGTCGCCGGCCATGGGCTGCTCGGCGGGCGACAGGCTCGCCAGCGTGACGACCTTGGCCGGAGCGGGTTGCGCCTCGGACACGAGCAGCGCATCCACGCGCATGGTGTCCTCGGGGATGAACGGGGTCCCGTCGGCCGTGACGAGCGTCAGCCGTCCCTGACCGGCGGCCAGCGGCTGCGGCTGCGGGTCGCCGGCGTACCGGAGCCCGGTCACGCGATACGTGGCGGTGCCCTGCCCTGTCGTCGTCGTGATCTCGTCGCCGATCCTGAGCTCGGGGAGACGACCGAAGGGTCCGCCGAACGCGGCCTGACGCCCGTACACCAACGCGGTGCCGGCCTGGCCGGGCAGCGCGCTGTCGCGTCGGTGACCCGGTCCGGTCTTGAGCTGGTCGGACGTCGTCCCCTCGACCACGACCTGCGAGACGCCGATCGCGGGGATCTCGATGAGCGCCACCGGGGTGCCGGGGATCAGCACCCGCCCTTCGTCGTCGACCTGGCCCACCGGTGCGACCGCCTCGGCCAGCTCGCTGCGGTACGACGCCCACAGCAGCGTCTGGTCGCGCGCCTGCTGCAGCTGCGACACGAAGACGACGTAGACCGCGAAGCCCACGAGCATCGACGACAGCACGAACATCGAGGCGACCCACCAGGGTCGCCGCACAGGTGCACGGCGCCGACGGCGAGGAGCGGCCGGAGCCGCCTCGGGCGTCCGCTCGCGTCGACCCCGCCCCGCCGGCGCGGCGCCGACAGGGGGGCTGTCCGGGGTGACGGACACCGGCGCCTCGGCGAGCTGCGTCATCGGATCCGCACCGCCTTCGACCTCGCCGAGACGCTGACGTAGCCGTTGGCCTTGGCGGTGACGCGCACCGTGAGCTTCTTGCCCTTGTCGGCCTTCTTCACGGCGTACTTCGCCTTGGTCGCCCCGCCCACGGGCTTCCCGTTGCGCAGCCACTGGAACGCATAGCTCGTGGGCTTGGGGCTCCACGACCCGCGGGCGACGGAGAGGGTGGACCCCACGCGCGCCTTGCCCGAGATGCGCGGCGCCGCGACCTTCCGGATGGCGGGCCCGATCGCCACGCTCTTGGTCGGCGAGCTCCGGCTGATGACGCCGCCGCTGTTGCTCGCGCTGACGACGCAGGCGAGCCGACCGCCGTACGCCGCGCCCGGCACGGTGATGCGGGCGCCGGTGACGGCGAGCCGCGCACCGTTGCGGGTCCACGAGTAGGCGAAGCCGGTCGCCCCCGTCCAGGTGCCCGGCAGGCAGGTGACCTTCTGGCCCACCTTGGGTGCGCCGCTGATCGACGGCAGTGCACCAGGCACGGGCGGATCCGCCTTGCGGACCACGTAGGTGAGGGTCTGCGACGTCGCGGCGGTGAACAGAGCGGCGTTCGTCGGAGTGAACAAGGCCGTGAGCGAGTACATCCCGAACGCCAACGACGACGTCGTCAGGGTCGCCTGCCCGCCGGATGCGGCCACCGGGTTGCCGACCGGCACCGTCGAGGTGCCCGCGGTGTTGCGGAACTGCACGGATCCCGCGGCCGACGCCGGCGAGAGCGTCGCCGTCAGCGACACCGGCTTGCCGACCTCCTGGATGGCGACCGGGCTCGCGCTCAGGGTCACCGTCACGACCGTCTGCGTGTTGGCGGGGTCGGTGCTCTGGTACGCCGTGGTCGTGGTGAAGAACAGCGGCGACTCGTAGTAGCCGACGATCACCTGGCCGAGGTAGCACTCCAGACGGATGTCGTAGCGGCCGACCTCGATGGTCAGCCCGTTGCCCTGTGCGATGCCGGACATCGTGTCCGCGAACGACAGCGTGAAGTCGGCCGTGTCCGACACGCCCGCAGAGCCGCGGCTGATCACCAGGATGCCGGCGCTCCAGCCTCCAGGCCCGGTGGCGAACGCTGCCGCCTCGCGGCGCCCCGCACCCGCCGGGCAGCCCTTCTGGGCGCCGGAGGCCACGGTGCTCATGGCCATCGGGGTGTCGGCGAGCCCGGTCGCCGGATCGAACGCGAGTCCGCCCAGCTTGGGCGGCGCCTGCACCTGCACGGTCGCGGTCGTCGACTGGCTCGCCTGGTACGCCGCTGCGTCCGCCGGCACGAAGCTCGCCCGGATGGAACGCGACCCCACGGGCAGGGCGGCGGTGGTCGCCGTCGCCGTGCCCGACACGAGAGCGGCCGAGCCCAGCGGGGTCGAGCCACCGGAGGTGACGTCGGTGAACTCGACGGTGCCGTCCGCGGCCGAGGGAGCGACGGTGGCGGTGAGCGTGACGGCGGTGCCGGGCAGCACCGGCGTCGTGGGATCCACGGCCAGCGTCGTCGTGGTCGCGACCGCGGTGACGGCACCGGTGATCGTGTAGCCGACGGCCGAGGACGTCGAGCCGGAGTAGAGCGCCGGGTTGGAGGGCGTGAAGACCGCCGTGATGCTGTGCGACCCGACCGCCAGGGCTGTGGTGGCGAGGACCGCGGTGCCGCCGGAGACCGTCACCGGAGCCCCGAGGTCGCTGGTCGTCCCCGACCTGCGTGTCGCGGAACTGGACGCTGCCCTGCGCGCCCGCGGGATCCACGGTGGCGGTGAGCGTCACGGTCGCGCCGTCGACAGCCGTGGCGACGGGCGACGCCGCGACCGACACCGTGGTCGCCTGCACGCCGGCCGGGTCGGTCGACTGGTACGCCGTGGCCGTGGTGAACCAGACCGACGACGTGAACCGCCCCACGGTCACGCCGCCCTGGTCGCAGGCGAGCGTCAGGTCGTAGCGCCCCGGGGTCAGCGTCAGGCCGTTGCTCTGCGCGATGCCGGTCCACGTGTCGGCGATGGGGAGGCTGAAGTCGGCCGACGTGGAGACTCCGGCGCTCGTGACGCTCACGATGACGACCGAGCTCCAGCCGCCGGGCCCGGAGGCCGTGACGAGCGCGCGCATCGTGCCGGCGCCGGAGGGACGGCAGCCGGCCGGCACGCCGCTGCTCACGGTGCTGATGTTCGGAGTCGAGAGGTCGGTGCCCGTCGCCGGGTCGAGGCTCAGCGAGCCCAGGAGCGGCGGCGCCACCACCGAGTAGGCGGACGCGGGCGAGGTCGACCCGACGTACTGCGCGCTCGAGGGCGTGAACGTCGCCGTGAAGGAGTGAGCCCCCTGGGTCAGGGACGACGTGGTCGTGGACGCAGCACCTGCCGACACGGCGATCGCACCGCCGAGCGGCGAGGCGACGCCGGACACGGTGTCGGTGAACTGGATGGTGCCTGCCGCCGCGGCCGGGAGCACCGCGGCCGAGACCGTGACCGGCCGCCCGACGACCGCGGATCCGGCCGGCGACACGGTGACCGCGACGGTCGTCGCCGTCCCGGTCACGGTGTAGGCGACCGAGCCGGACGTCGAGCCGGCGTACGACGCGGGCTGGGCGGGGGTGAACTGCGCGGTGAACGCGTGCGCCCCGACCGACAGCGCGCTCGTCTGGAAGCTGGCCTGACCGCCCGACACCGCGACCGCGCTCGAGAGGTCCGTGGTGACCCCGGCCACCGTGTCGCGGAAGAGCACTGTCCCTGCGGCCGCCGCCGGGCTCACGGTGGCCGTGAGCGTGACGGTGCCGCCCGACGGCGAGCTCGACGCGGGGCTCGCCACGAGCGAGGTCGTCGTCGCCGTCGGCCCTGCCGGGTCGGTGGTCTGGTAGTCGTTCGCGGTCGTGAACCACAGCGGCGTCGTGAACGTCCCCGTCGTCACGCCCCCGAGGATGCAGTCGAGCCGCAGGTCGTAGCGCCCGACCACGATCGCGATGCCGTTGCCCTGGGCGATGCCGCCGAGAGTGTCGGCGAGCGGGACGCTGAAGTCCGACGACGTCGAGACGCCCGCGGAGGTCGAGCTCACGACGAGGATGCCGTCGACCCAGGCACCAGGACCGGTCATCGTGCCGACCACCTGGAGTCGGCCGGCCCCGGCCGGACACCCCGCCGGCACCGAGGTGGACACGGTCGTGATCGTGATCGGCGTACCTGCCTGACCGGTGGGGTTGTCGAGCGACAGCCCGCCCAGCGCGGTCGCCGCGGTCGCGGCCGGCCCGGCCACGGTCACGAGGCCCGCCACCATCGCCGTGGCGACGATGACGACCAGGGCGCGGCGGACCCAGACCGTGGAGGCGTGGAGCGCCTTCGAGGCGAGAGTGAGCACGGGTGCCATCACTTTCCGTCGGCGT
Source organism: uncultured Actinomycetota bacterium (assembly GCA_963827145.1). Classification (GTDB taxonomy): domain Bacteria; phylum Actinomycetota; class Actinomycetes; order S36-B12; family CAIYMF01; genus Longivirga. Next base: position 621,601 of record CAWGZO010000001.1, read on the forward strand.
GGGTCGGGACGAGCTCGTCGAGCCGAGCCGCGTCGTCGTCGGGCTCGCGACGGTTCCCGCGCACGAGAGCGAGCAGCCCACCGATCACGAGCGCCGCGCCGATGACCAGCGCGAGCACCTGCACCGGCGAGGACGAACCGCCGTCACGCTCCTGACCCGACGCGGTGCCTGCCAGCGGCGGCTCTGCCGGCGTCGCGGGATCGACCGACGCCTCAGCGCCCGGGGTTGCCGGCACAGGCTCCCCCGACGGCACGGCCGACGGGTCGCCACCGACGGCACCGGACGCCGCAGGGGTGGGGGTCTGCTCCTGCGGCGCGGCCGACTGACCCGGGATCGCGCCCCCGTCGATCCCGCCCGTGTCCTTGGGCACCTCGGTGATGACGGCTGCAGGCGCGGTGTACTTCTTGGGGCTCGCGAACGTGACGGTGCCGGTGAACGTCGCGAAGGTGGTCGACCCGAGCCGGTCGATGCACGTGACGGTCACGACGTACTTCCCCGCCAGCTTGATGCCGCCGGAGCTCGCCGCGAAGCCGTTGAACGTGTCCTGGAGCGCGAGCGTCATCGGCTTGGTGTAGTCGAGCCCGGCCTTGGTGTTGGACAGGACGATGTAGCCCTCGGCGGGGAAGCCCGGGCCGACGACCTTGCCGATGATGGCCTGCGCTGCGGCGGGGCACGGCTCGGCCGTGACGACCCACATCGGCGTCGCGTCCGAGCCGGTGCCCGGGTAGAAGGTCAGGGGCCCGTCGACGGCCGAGGCCGACGAGATCGGGACCACGAGTGCCGCGACCGAGAGCGCCGCGGCGGCCAGGAGCCGGAGAACGTGCCGTGTCATGACGAGAGCGCCCTTTCCTTGGAGCGTCGTCCGTAGGTCTCGGTGTCGGACGGGCCGCCGTGGCGGCCGCTGCCTCCGCCGGTTGCCGAGCGGCGTCGCCACTCGGCGAGGCCGAGCCCGATGAGCAGGAGCACCGAGGAGCAGCAGCGCCTGCGGGATCGGGAGCGCCCACAGGTCCGTCTCCGCGATGGCGTCGGGGGCGACGGGGTCGCCGACCGCAGCCGTCGCCTGGACCTGGACGGTGGCGGCGTAGCGCACGAACGGCCAGACGTCGTCGAAGGTCTCCTCGACGTCGACGCTGTCGCCCGGGAGGATCTGCGCGATGTCAGCGGGCGTGCGCGTCACCGACCCCCAGCCGAACGGCCCGGCGAGCGACGCCGTCTGGACCGCGCCCTGGGCGATGTTGCCGGTGTTGCGCACGGTGTACCGCAGCGTCACCGACCCGGGACGGATCGGGTTCCAGCTCTGGGCGTACGACGCCGTGAGGTTCTCGACCTGCAGCTCGGACCGGATCTGCCCGGTGACGCGGACCTTGAGCGACGTGGCGACGCGGCTGTCGACGTTGACGGCTGTGGCGCCGTCGGCGCCGGTCGTCCGCCCCTTGAGCGACACCACGATGCCGCCGGCGCGGTCGCCGGGCGCGGCGTCCTTCGGGATCGTGAGGTCGAAGGCGACGTCGACGCGAGTGCGCGGCTGGACGCGCAGAAGGGACGTCGACGCGACGGAGAGCGCGACCCACTTCCCGACGGCCGTGGGCTTCTCCGGGCCGGTGTTCACCGTGAACGATCCGGAGGCGTTGGTGTAGCCGTCCGTGGCGTAGAGCGACAGGTCGAGAGGCACGGTCGCGTAGTTGTAGATGCTGACCACGTCGGTGACGGAGGCGCCCGGGGCGAGCTGGTAGCGGTAGTTCGCGCGCGGCGCGGCGCCGGGGGCGTCGTACGGCTTGATGCCGAAGGTCAGGTCGGTGGGCTTCCCGGAGCCGCTCTCGCCGGTGATGGGCGCCGAGCTCGAGGGGGCCGGCGTCGGGTCCGCGGCCCAGGCGGGGCCGGGCGCGAAGCCGAGTGCGACGAGGGCCGACGCCGCGACGACGGCGCTCAGCAGGTGGTGGCGGCGCATGAGGTCAGGTAATCCGTCCAGGCTTACTGATCGGTGAACGACTGGTGTCCGCGGGCGGATGCCGAGAGGTCGGGTGCGCGCCGGGAGGGCACGCACCCGACCTCTCAGTGACGAGCAGGGACGATCAGCCGATCGCCGTGAGGGTGAGCGTCGCCTGGTAGTCGTCGGCCACCGTGGTGGTCGGCGCCTGGAGGGAGACGTTCGCCCCGAACACGACCGTGCCCGAGCCGGCCGAGTACGGCGCGGTGTAGAGCGTGCGGTCGGTCGCGAGACCCGCGGTCGACGGGTCGCCCGGGAGCACGCCGTTGGCGGGCGCCACGATGCCGCCGATCACGAGGCCCGCCGCCGAGGCGGAGGCCGCGGCCGGGAACCGGGTGGAGGAGATGAACTGCGGGCTCCAGCCCAGGTTCGCGGCGTTGATCTTGCGGTTGGGCTTGGTGATCGCGTTGGTGTCGGTCGCGAAACCGGCGCCGACGAACTCGCTCACCTTGCCGGTCACCACGTAGCCGGGGTCGCCGGCGCGGGTGTCGACCGCGACGACGGGGATGATGTTCCCGTTCGTCACGATGAGCGTGCCCGCGTTGTTCAGGTTCGCGGCGGGCAGGATGACCACGTTGGTGGCGCCGGAGGCCGGCACGCCGTAGGGGTACGACGGGTCGTTGACCGGGGTGCCGTTCGGCGTGGTCGGGTTCTGCGGCGGCGTGGTGTTGTCCGGGTTCGGCCGCGGGTAGCCGGCCACCGCGAGGGTGAGCGCACCGGCGTTGACGGTCGTGCGGATGAACTCGGTCGCGACGCGGCTCGCCGGGGCCTGGTCGGTGACCGCCTTGTCCGCGAGCACCGCCGAGGCACCCGCGTTGTAGTTGCCGTTGCCGGCGTAGTCGCACGTGACGCCGCTCAGGTTCCCGGCACCGAGGGTGCCGAGGCTGAGCTGCGCCGAGCCGCTCGTCGGCGAGCCGCCGAGCGCGATGGCCGCCGAGGTGGTCGCCGACGCCGCACCCGGAAGGGTGTAGGTGAAGGTGACGTTGCCCGCGACCGCGCCGGCCGAGGCCGACCCGACGACGGAGCAGCTCAGCGTGACCGGGTCGCTCGTGGTCACGTTGCCGGCCGGGGCGATCGCCGCGGTGACCGTGGCGTCCGCCTTGGCCACCGTCACCGTCGAGCTGGCGCTGGTGGACGGCTGGTTCTGGTCGGCCGGGGGTACGCCGTTGGTGGGCGTGAACACCGCGGTGACGGAGTTCGCACCGAGCACGAGCGCGTTGGTGGAGATCGACGCCGTGCCGCCGGAGACGGCAGCGCTGCCGAGCGAGACGTTGCCCGCGCGGAAGAACTGCACGTTGCCGGGGACGCCGCTCGGCGTCGTGGTGGCGGTCAGGGTGACGCTGTCACCGATGGTCGCCGTGGCCGGCGCGGCCAGCGTGGTGGTGGTGGCCGGGGTGGCCACCTCGCTGAACGCGGTGCCGTTCGAGGTGAAGAAGCTGCCGGTGAACACACCCGCGATGTCCGCGGCCGAGTTCGTGCAGTTCATGGTGAGGGTGTAGAGGCCGTTCATCGCGGCCAGGCCCTCGCCGATCCGGATGCCCTCGAGGGAGTCCGCGCCACCGGCGCTGATCGGGTTGGTGGTGGAGAAGCCGACACCGGTGGTCGACGTGAAGATCACGTCGGTCCAGCCGGGGCCGTCGATCTTCACGTTGATGCGGTTGATCGCGCGCCCCGACGGGTCGGTCAGCGAGCAACCGGCCGACGAGAGGGCGCTGAAGGTGTCCAGGTTGGTGAACGTGTTCGGGATGTCGAGCCCGCCGAGCCGGGTCGTGTTGACCGCGGCCGAGGCCGGGCTCACCACCCCTGCGACGAGCGCGCCCGAGGCGAGCGCTGTGGCGGCGGTGACCGCCGCCACGCGTGCGAAACGAGAAGTCATGAGTCTAGGTGTCTCTCTCTAGTCAGAAGAATCGAGAACTAGCCAGAAGGATCGAGAACGACTACGGGACGACGGTGCCGGGAGAGTTGGTGTTCTTCTTGGTGGTGTCGCCGCAGGTGGCGAGCACACCGAAGCCGTACTTCTCCACGACGGCGTCGCCGGCCGGGGCGCACACGAGCGACGTCGGTCCGACGAAGGCGTCGACGAGCTTCTGGTTGAAGGTCGGGTGGCCCGAGGTGATGGCGTTGGTCGAGACGACGTTGTAGACCGGGCGATCACCGATGCCGAAGTCCGTGCGCAGCACCCACGGGGTGATGGCGCCGGCGCCGGCGTTGTTGGTCCAGTCGATCGTCGCGAGGGCAGCGCGACCGCGCTGGTCCTGCGCCACACCGGCGGCCTGCGAGATGTACTGCGCGACCGAGAACGGCACGAGCTGGGAGTTCTTGGTCAGCGCACGGCCGTCGTGCTCCTGGACCGAGGCGCCTGCGACGTTGACGTTCTTGACGCAGGTGCCCGGGCCGCCGGAGGCACCGATGGTCGTGCTGGTGAACCCGAGGACGTTCTGGATCCAGAAGTTGAGCGTGCCCGAACCGGCCTGCGGCTGCAGGGGCTCGTAGAGGCAGTTGCCGGTGTTGCGGCTGTAGATGTCCTTGAGCTCGTTGAGCGTGAGGTTCTTCGGCACCGAGGTGTTGGTGAGCGTCGCGTAGGTCACCGAGTCCTGGGCGAACGGGATGTAGGTGAGGGTCTGCTGGAAGCCACCCGCGTCCGCCGCCGGCGGGGTCGAGGGGTTGGACCCGCTCGACGAGCGGGCGAAGTCGACGCAGCCGGCCAGGTTGGTCGAACCGCCACCGGCGCGGCCCGAGATGGCGTCGCTGAGGCGGTTCTGCCCGTTGCCCGAGCCGTTGAACGACACCCGGGTCAGATCGGTGCAGGTGGCGACGCCGGTCCGCGAGGTGAACGTGCCGGTCTGGCCCGCCTCGTAGTTCGAGATGAACGGGTTGTTCGAGCCGTCGCGCAGCTCGTCGGCGAATCCGCCGACGACCTTGTCGGTGGTGTCGGAGCCGACACCGGCGAGCGTGGTGCTGCTGCCCGGGTTGGAGTCGGCGGCCTGCGCCGGACCCGCGACCGCAGCCGCCATGAGACCGAAGCCCATGGCCACTGCGACCAGAGATGTCTTCTTCACGAATCGTGCCTCTCCCTGAGAACTCGCCGTCCGCGATCGCGGGCGGCGTCCTTCCGGTGTTCTGACGGGAGGCCTCATCGGCCAAGGCGTCCCGACAGGCCTGGGAGGAGGCTGGCCGCGCCCGCGACCAGCCCTCCCAGGAGCAATGCGGCGAGCAGCGCGTACTTCGCGGCACCGGCGGCGTTCGCCGGCGTCGGTGCGGTCGCGACGAGACGCGTGCTCGGGGACTCGCTCGGGACCACCGCTGCGCTCGGCGAGGTCGTGGGAGCGGGCTGGGTCGACGTCGCCGGTTCGGGCTGCGAGCCGCCGCCCGAGCTCGAGCCGTCGGATCCCGACGACCCGCCGGACCCGTCGCCCGAGCTGGATCGGGTCGTGGGCTCCGGAGTGGGTGTGGGGGTCGGGGTCGGCGCACCGGCGCGGTTCTCGATCGCCGTCGCGGCCGACCTCGCCTGGGCGCGCAGGCTCTGCGGAAGCGGCGCATATCCCGTGGGCAGCTGCCCGGGGTCGAATCCCGGCTCCTGCCCCTTGCCCGCGGCGTACCGCACCAGGGCGGCGTAGTCGCGTGCGGCGGCCTGGGTCAGGGTGCTCGCGGGGGTCGCGGCGTACGTGATGACCGTCAGCGGGTAGGCCTTGGGGTCGCTCGCCGCGACGCTCGGCACCCGGACGCCCGGCGCGACGAGCGGCGCCTGAGCTGCCGCGGCCAGCAGCGAGCTCGTCGACGGGTCGACGAACTTCCCGGCGGCGTTGCGCAGGCTCGCGACGGCGAGCCCGTAGCGGTCGGCGGACGCGCTGTCGGCGAATCCGAGGAGCGAGTTCTCGCCGCGCCGCAGCAGACCGGTGCGCTTGTAGGCGGGCGGGTCGGAGAACTTGTCCCACGTGGTGCGCGAGAGCGTGTCGCCTCGGGCCACCGCCCGCGCGGTCTCCTGCAGGTCGCCGGTGTAGGGGTGCACGTCGAGCGTGCACAGCGGGGGCTGTCGCTGCGCCGGCGGCACGCTGAGGTCAGGCGCGAACTCCTGGCAGAACGGGTCGAGCTTGGGGAAGTCGAGCCGCGGGAGGTCGAGCCCTTGGTAGAAGGGGCTGACCTTCATGCCCCAGGGATCAGCGGCACCGGCCAGGAAGTCCCGGGCCTCCTGGTCGCTGGTGACGTACTCCCAGAGACGGCGGTTCGCCTCGGAGAGCCCCGACGGCACGAACACCTCGGGGATCCCCCGGGGGAACGTCAGATCGCCGAACTCCGGGTTGAACCGGATGAAGTCGGGGTCGACGAGCATGTTCTCCGGGTTCTTCCCGAGGTACTGGATCGTGCCGTTGACGCCCAGCCGGTACGACTGCGTGAGCAGCTTCGCGACCAGCCTCGGCGTGAGCTTGAGCGACGTGATCCGTTCGCCGTTGCGCGCCTGCTCCGCGGCCGAGTCCGACGGCCCGGCACGGCGGTCCAACGAGAACGCCAAGGTGAGGCCGGAGATCGCGACGGGTGCGTAGGTGATCCGGGCACCGTTCGCGAGCGGACGGTCGAACGGCTTGGTGACGAAGGCGAGGCCCGGCTCCGACGACCGCAGCTGGCGGTCGGCGACCGAGTCGGCCACCCGCGAGAAGCCGTACACCGCGCCGCCGTCGGCGCACAGCGCCGGCTGCCAGCGCAGGACCGCCTCGCTCACGTCCTCGACGCCGTAGGTGCGCCGCTCGGCGCTCCCGATCGGGCACACGTCGCCGACCGGAGCGAACTCGAGCTTCACGACCAGACGCTCGTCCCAGTTGGTCTGGCTCAGCGGCGAGGAGTTGAGGTTCTCGGACCCGGACGACGCGAGCACCGACCCGTCGACCTCGGTGTCTCCCCGCGGCACGATGACCAGCCAGCAGGACCGGGGCTTGGAGACTCCTCCGGTCGTCACGGGCTGCCCGCAGCCGAGCCCCTCGGACTCGCGGACGGTCAGGACCTCGAACCGCTCGGAGCCGCGGCCGTCGCCGCGGGTGCGGGCGAAGGCGATCTCGTTGGTGGTGTTGGCGTCGTAGAACTCGTTGAAGTTGCCCTGGGTCGTCACCCCCGTCACCGAGGTGAAGGGCACGAACACCTGGTCGCCGCCGGCACCCGCAGGCAGCTTCTCCTTCGGGTCGACCAGCGATCCGTAGTTGAGCTGACGGGTCGAGACGAAGGTGCCGCCGCGCTGGTCCGTGGCCGCCAGGCCGCCGTACTGGCACTGATCGCGGGTCGGGCCGGCGGCGTCGTCGCCCCAGCACTGCATCATCTGCAGGAAGTTGACGCCGAAGCCCGTGCCCGGCGCCGTGGTGCCTGCACCGGACCACGTGATGTCGACGGCCTGGTTCACCAGGTTCTTGGTCTGTCCGACCGTCACCTTGAGCGAGGCGAAGGCGCCGCTCCCCGTGACCGTCACCTCCGAGCCTGTCGCCGCGTCCGCCGCGGTGCTGCTCGGCTGGACGGCGAGCAGACCTGCGGTGCCGAGCAGCACCACCGACAGCAGCGCGAGCGGCAGCGACACGACCCGGGCGGCACCGGCCTGGTGGCGCCCCCGAGGGGCGCGGCGCAACGGGTTCACGCGTCGTCCCGCGACAACCAGGACGAGAGCAACGGGGGCGCGATGACGATCGCCATCAGGAGCCCTACGACGAGCAGGACGAGCGGGGCCGAGGAGCCGCCGCCGACGGAGCTCGCGCTCGAGACCGGCACGGCCGCCACGAGCGAGCCGTCGCCCTGGCCGCCCTGGTCGCCCGTCCCGGCGCCCTGGTCGACGACCTCGCCCGTCTCGGGATCGACGACCGGCTGACCGGCGGTTCCGCCGGTGGTGGTGCCACCGCCCGTGGTGGTCCCCCCGCCTGTGGTCGTACCGCCACCCGTGGTGCTTCCGCCCGTGGTCGTGCCGCCCCCGGGCGAACCGCCGCCGGTGCTGCCGCCCCCGCCCGAGCCGGACGTCGACCCGCCGCCGGACGGCGGGACCGCCGACGCGAGCACCTTGGTCGGGGTGGACGCCGCGCCCCCGGTGCCGGTCGGGCACTGGTACGGCGCCTTGTCGCAGGCCGGGGGCTGCGGCGCCTTCTTGGCCAGCGTGTTCGTGCCGTCGGCCGAGAAGGTCGGGTTGTTGCACGTCTTGATGTCGATGGTCTGCGCCTGGACGCCCGGGATCTTGCTGGATCTGCTCGAGGCCGGCCTGCACCAGGTTGATCGGCAGCGGCGAGTAGCCCAGCACCGGCGCCTGCTGCTGGCCCTCGCAGAGGAAGTAGTAGGCGAACGCGCCGAGGCGTCTTGCCCTTGTTCGCGGAGAAGCTCGAGTCGACCCCGAGCGGGACGATCATGTAGCTGTAGCTCGACAGCGGGTAGGCCCGCTTGTCGGCGTTGCGGTAGACCGGCACCAGGTTGGGCGTCAGGTACTGCGGCGACGACGGGGTCTTGTTGATCTGCGCCGAGAGCAGCGCCACCGCGACGCTGTTGGGCGTCGGCTCGACGTAGTAGCCGGACCGTGTTGAGCAGCTTGACGATCGGGAAGCCGGCGTTGAGCGCGTACGAGTACTCGACGTAGGTGATGGTGCCCTCGTTCTGCGCCTGCGAGACGTAGCCGGAGACACCGAGCGAGCCGGACTGCGCGGTGAAGCCGCTGCCCGGGATGACCGGGAAGATCGAGGTCTGTGCCGCACGGGGTGGGGCGGTTGGCCTGTCGGCAGTAGGCGTCCCACACGGAGCTGGTACTGCTCGAGGCCATGTACGCGGTGAACTGCGCCGTGGTGCCGGAGCCGTCGGAGCGCACGACCGGGACGATCGTGCGGGCCGGCAGCACGAGGCCCGGGTTGTCCTTCTTGATCGCCGGGTCGTTCCAGATCTTGATGACGCCGGTGAAGATCTTGGCGATCGTGTCGCCGGACAGCCGCAGGTTCGTGACCTGGCTTGCCGCCGATCTTCAGGTTGTACATGAACGACGGTGCCGCCGGCGACGATCGGCATGTAGGCGAACTTGCGGCTGGGCGGGGCGTCGACGACGCCGCCGTCCTTGAGCCCGTAGGGGATCTCGGAGACGGCGAAGTCGACGGTGCCGTTGCGGAACTGGTTGCGGCCGTCGGAGGAGCCGGTGCCCGCGTAGTTGACGCGCAGGCCGTACTGGTTGACGTTCTTGCGCCACTGGTCGATCGCGTTCTGGCTCCAGGTGGAGCCGGCGCCCGAGATGGGCACGTACGTCTCGGCGCCGGCGGGGCCGGCGGCGAGGTCGTCGACCCGGCACGCCAGCGTGACGAGCACCGCGAGCACGGTCCCGCGCACCGCCGCACTGGCGACGCGCAGCACCGGGCTTCATGACGGGCACGTGAGCTCCTTGCACGGTGTGACGTCCTCCTGATCGACGTGCGCCGACCGACATCGGACCTTCATGACGGGAGGCCCCCGTCCGGGTAGCCGGGTGGTGAAGCCGTGACGACGCTCCGCCCGCGACGACTCGCGCGCCGCGACACGCGCTTCGCAGTCGCGCGCGCGACTGGCGCGCGCGGCGCCCTGGCGCTGGCGCGGGCTGAGCTGCCCGGGCCCGCGGCCGCCGATCGATGCGGCGCGATGATGAACAGGATCAGGACGAGGATCAGCAGCACCGCGGCGGCGGCGAAGCCCGCGGAGCTTGAAGTTCTCCTCGGGCGACTTGATGAAGTCGAAGGCCGCCAGCGGGAGGCTGACCATCGGCCCGTCGAGCGGATTCGTGTTCAGCGACGCGGTGAACCCGGCGGTGAGCAGGACCGGTGAGGTCTCGCCGATCCCGCGCGCGGTGCCCAGGATCACGGCGGTGACCAGGCCCGACCGCGCGGTCGGCAGCATCACGTGCCACACCGTGCGCACCTGGCGAGGCGCCGAGCGCGTACGACGCCTCCTTGAGGTTGCCCGGCACGAGGCGCAGCACGACGTCGGAGGCGCGGATGATGATCGGCAGCATCATCACGCTGATGGCCAGCGCCGCCGCGAGCCCCGACTTGTCGAACCCGAGGATCAGGATGAACGTCGCGTAGATGAACAGGCCGGCGATGATCGACGGCAGCGCCGTCATCGCCTCGACGACGATGCGCACGAAGCGCGTGAAGCGGCCGGGGATCTCGTTGAGGAAGACGGCCGCCGCGATGCCCAGCGGGATCACGATGATCAGCGCGATCGAGATCATGATCATCGTGCCGACCATCGCGTGCAGGATCCCGCCCGAGGTCAAGCGGGTCGAGCGGTCCGGCGTCGGACATGTCCTGCGTGTAGAAGTTCAGGTTGCAGCAGCGCCCGGAACCCGCCGATCAGGACGTAGCTCACGACGAAGACGAGCGCGCCGATCAGCGTCGCGGCCAGGCTCGTCGCCACGACCGCCACGAGCCGGTCGACCACGGTGGTCCCGTCCTCGTCCTGCAGCACCACGAGCGCGTAGAAGAGGAGGAACAGCAGGTAGGCGATGATCACGTACCCGACGAGCCCGTCGAACGGCGCCAGGAACTGGAACAGGATCGCGGTCAGCGACACCGCCGCAGCCGCGGCTCCTCCGAGCTGCAGCAGGTCGGTGGACCGGATCTTCGCGATCCGGCGCGGTGCGTCGACGGGGCCGCGTGACCGGAGGCACGACGTGCGTCGTCTCAGGTGCGGGCGGCTGGGTCGGCGCGGCGATCGGGGGGAGGTTCTGCATCGTGGTCATCAGGCCTCAGCTCCCGCGCCGGAGCGGCTGCGCGCGACGACGGCGCCCGCGGCGAAGTTGATGATGAGCGTGAGCACGAACAGCGCGAGGCCGGCGGCCATCAGCGCGGACGTGCCGAACTGCGTGGCCTCGCCGTACCGAAGAGCGATCAGCGCCGAGACGGTGCTGCCGCCGTTCTCGAGGATGCGCGGCTGGATCACGAAGACCGGCGACAGGATCAGGAAGACGGCGATGGTCTCGCCGAGCGCCCGGCCGAGGCCGAGCATCGTGCCGCCGATGATCCCGCCGCGGCCGTACGGCAGGACGACGGAGCGGATCATCCCCCACTTGGTCGCGCCGAGCGCGTACGCGCCCTCGCGCTCGCCCGGCGGCGCCTGGGTGAAGACCTCGCGCATCACCGACGTCGCGATCGGCGTGACCATCAGCGCGACCACGATCCCGGCGATGAAGGTGCTCGACGTGTACACGGTCGCGGGGGCCAGCGGGTCCGTCGGATCCGCGCCCTCGACCCGGAAGGCGGGGATCCAGCCGAAGTAGGTGGAGATCCACCGAGACACTCCGACGATCTGGTACTGCAGGAGGAGGAAGCCCCAGATGCCGAACACGATGCTGGGCACCGCGGCCATCAGGTCGACCGATGCTGATGAGCACGCGCTTGATCCGCAGCGGGGCGTACTCGGAGATGAACAGCGCCGTGCCCAGCGCCAGCGGGAACGCGAAGGTGATCGCCACCAGGGCCACGAGGACCGTGCCGGTGAGGACCGCCGCGATCCCGAAGCGGCCGGCGCCGGCGTCCGGGTCCCAGGACTCCGTGGTCAGGAAGCGTCCAGCCCGCGACCTCCAGCGCCTGAAGCGCGCGGTAGGTCAGGAACACTCCGACGAGCACCATGATCGTGAGGACCGCGGCGCCGCTCGCCCGGATGATCCCGCGGAAGAGACGGTCGCTCATCAACCGCTTGGTGCCCAGCGACCGGGGATCGACATCGGCGAGCGGGGCGTCGACCTCACCCGGATGGTCGACGACGGCGGTCACGACGCCTGCTCCGGCTGCAGGGGCTCCGCGACCGCGAGGTGCTCGACCTGCCACGCGAACTGCGGCGGCACGGTCGCGTCGGACGCCGGTGCGGTCGGCGCGGCCTCGCGGAACTGGTCGAGGTTGTAGCGGCACTCGCGCTCGTGGCGGAAGCCGCGGCCGGAGGTGGCGACCACCAGACCCGTCTCGTCCTGCAGGTGCCAGACCCAGGGGGTGGCCGTCGACTCGTGCACGATGTGCGCGGCTCCGGCTCGGGCGAGGTGCCGGACGGCGTCGACCGCGACGAGCGCCGCCTCGGCGTCGGGATAGGCCAGCGCTGCCCGGCCGAGCTCGCGGTTGTTGGGCCCGAGCAGGCGCCAGCCGACGCCGCCCACCGTCGGGTCGTGCACCAGCCGCCCTCCGGGAGTCAGCTGGAATCGCGGAGCGGACACGGCGACACCTTCCGGGCACGGCGCACCCGGAATGTCCGGGATGGGAACCCCACCCTCGCCAGCCTTCGTCGCCGCACCTCGACGCCGAGATGAACGGCCGTGGTGGCACACGTGAACGATCGGACGGCCTCGCCTGGGCCACGTGGGTGACGGATCGGGCCGCTACGCCCGATCGGCGCAGCCAGACCGCTCACGGCACGGCCGAACAAGCCCCTACACCAGGTCCCGGCACACCCGCCGGCGATCTTCGGCGCAGGTGAGGGTGACTATGGGCCACGAGAGCGCACTGCTGTCCCGACGGGGGGTGCTGGCCGGCGGCGCCGCGATCGGAGTCGTCGCCGCGACCGGCCTGACTGCCGCACCGGCGGAGGCGGCGGTCTCCACCGGCAAGGTCGTGATCAAGAAGGTCACGATGCGCAAGGTCGTCCGCTACACCTACAGCGCGGCCACGAAGTCGACCAAGGTGACCAAGTACAAGAAGGTCAAGGTCGTCGCGCGGTTCGCCGGCGGCAAGGTCTACCTCAAGAACGCCAAGGGCGCCTGGGTGCAGGTGCCGTACGCGTTCAGCAGCGCGAAGAAGGCGCTGGTCTACTCCCGCTACCTCCACCTGCAGCTCATCGCCGCCGCCAAGAAGGCCGCCGCCGACGCCGCCAGGGCGAAGGCCGCGCAGTCGGCCACCGCGGGGGTCAGCGTGGTCAAGCCGACCGCGTTCGTGAGCTCCACGCCGTACCTGAGCAACGACTGGTCGCGCCACCTCCTGCGCCGCGCCGGGTTCGGCCCCACCGATGCCGACCTCGCGGACGTCCGCGCGCAGGGGTACGTCGGCTGGCTCGAGAAGCAGCTGCACCCCAGCACGATCAACGACAGCGCGTGCGACGCGATCCTCACCAAGACCGTCGTCGTCGACAGCGTCAAGAAGCGCCTGATCCCGGACCAGTCGACACCGATCTGGAAGGTGCGGCAGAACCTGCGCACCGGAGTCACCGACGGGTGGCAGCAGCAGATGTCCGTGCTCACCGACTACTCGGTGCGCGCACTGTGGAGCAAGCGTCAGCTGCTCACCGTGATGGAGGACTTCTGGGGCAACCACTTCAACGTGACGGTGCCCGGCGACAACATCGACGACTCGCGTGCGCACTACTCGTACGTGATCCGCACGAACGCGCTGGGCAAGTTCTCCACCCTGCTGCGCGGGATCAGCAAGCACCCGTCGATGCTCACCTACCTCAACAACCGCGAGTCGACCTACGAGCACCCCAACGAGAACCAGGGCCGCGAGCTCCTCGAGCTGCACACGGTCGGCGTCGAGGGCGGCGTACGGCGAGGTCGGCGTGCTCAACGCGTCGCGCATCCTCACCGGGCTCAGCGTCGACGACGAGTCGGGCGAGTTCGAGTACAAGCCCTGGTACCACTGGGTCGGTCCGGTGAGGGTCCTCGGGTTCAACCACGCGAACGCGAGCGAGACCGGCGGCGAGGCCGTCGCCAACGCGCTGTTCGACTACCTGGCGCACCACCCGACGACGGCGAAGCGGCTGGCCAAGAAGCTCGCGATCCGCTTCGTGTCGGACAACCCGTCGACGACGCTGATCAACCTGATGGCGTCGACGTACCTCAAGTACGACACCGCCATCGTCCCGATGCTGCGGGTGATGTTCTCCAGCGCCGAGTTCGCGACCTCGATCGGCAAGAAGAGCTACCGCCCGTACGAGCACCTCGTGTCGACGGCACGCCTGATGCAGATCAAGCCGGCACCGGACAACCTCAACGCGCCGCAGCAGCTGATCTGGATGGCCAACGACGCCGGGCACAACCCGTTCGGCCAGCCGTTCCCGACCGGCCAGGCCGACACGGCGGACGCCTGGCAGTCGACGGCGTCCACGCTCGTGCGCTGGAACAACGCTCGCTCCGTCGTCTCCAACGGCTATCCCAACGACGTGGTCCGACCGCCGCTCTACACCCTCGCGGTCGGAGCCACCCTGCCCGCGACCCACGGCCCGCTGGTGGATCTCGTCGCCAGCCGCCTGTTCGGTCGTCCGCTCTCGGCCGCGCACAAGGCCTCGATGCTGACGTTCCTCGGAGCGACCGACAGCAAGGCGCTGTCGTCCAACTCCGCGGCCGTCAGCTGGAATCTCCCCAACTTCGTCGCGGTCCTCATGGACTCGCCGTACCAGATGCTCAGGTGAGGCAGTGATGACCCAGACGATGCCCGAGACCACCGCACCCGACCGCTCCTGCTGCGAGGAGGGCGCTCGCGCGAGCGCCGTCACGCGCCGATCGCTGCTCAAGGCCTTCGGCGTCGGCGCCGCCGTCGCGACCGCCTCGCCGCTGGTCGGCATGCGCGGCGCGTTCGCCGCCGACCCGGGGTGGACCGGCGACACCGTGATCGTGCTCTCGCTGCGTGGCGGCTTCGACGGGCTCTCCGCGGTCGTCCCCGTCGGTGACCCGGACTACGCCGCGTGGCGCCCCAACATCAAGATCCCGGCGGCCAGCACGTTCCAGCTCGACTCCATGTTCGGGCTGCACCCGGCGCTGTCGGCGCTGCAGCCGTTCTGGAACACCAACAAGCTCGCGTTCGTGCAGGCGGCCGGCATGACCTCGCCGAACCGTTCGCACTTCGCGGCCATGGACGAGATGGAGCGCGCCGCGCCGGGCACCAGCGCGCGCTCCGGGTGGCTCGACCGCACCATCGGCCTGCACGCCCCCGGCGGCCCGTTCGGCGCCGTGCAGATGGGTTCGACCGACATCCCCGAGTCGCTGACCGGTCCGTGGCCCGAGATCGGCATGAACTCCATCTCCAGCTTCCGGCTCTCCGGCACGGGCAACGCCACGGAGCGCGCCGCGTGGTCGACGGTGCTCACGTCGCTGTACAACGTGGCGCCGCCGGAGATCTCCGACGCGGCCACCAACACCCTCGGCGCGCTCAACACCGCGGCGAGCCTCGGGGCGTACACGCCGGCCAACGGCGCGACCTACCCGAACTCCAGCGTGGGCAAGGCGCTCAGGAACACCGCCCAGCTGATCAAGGCGAACGTGGGCCTGCGCGTCCTCACCATCGACCTCGGCGACTGGGACATGCACGCCGGCCTCGGCCGGGTCGACAGCGGCTGGATGCGCGACAAGCTCACCGACCTGGGCAACTCGCTCGCCGCCTTCGGCAACGACCTCGGCGCCGCGATGTCCGGCGTCACCCTGGTGACCATCAGCGAGTTCGGTCGCCGGGTCGACGAGAACGAGTCCGGCGGCGTCGACCACGGCTGGGGCAACGTGATGATGGTCATGGGCGGCAACGTCGTCCAGGGCGTCCACGGCACGTGGCCGGGTCTGGCGAAGGCCAACCTCGTCCAGGGCGACCTGCGGGCGACCACCGACTACCGCGCGGTGCTCGCCGACATCCTGGTCAACCGCACCGGCGCCTCGGTGGCGCAGGTGAAGGAGGTCTTCCCGGGCTACACCGGCACCACGATCGGCGTCACCACGGCGACGTGACGCATACTCGTCAGGTGACGAGGCGATGAGCAGGACCCCCGCGAACAGCGCTCGTCGTGCCGGCGTGGCGGCGCTCACGAGCGCCGTCGTGGCGCTCGGGCTGCTGTCGTCGCCGGTCGCCGAGGCGAGCCCGACCCGTGCCTCAGCCACCCTGACGGCCACCGTGGGCGCGTTGCGCGGCACGGCGACCGCCACGACGTCGTTCCACCTCGTCGCCGTCGGCGACATCGCGCGCGAGGGCGGAGCGCAGGCCGCGACAGCCGCGGTCGTCGCCGGCGCGCGACCCGCAGGCGCTGCTGCTGCTGGGCGACACGGCGTACGACAACGGCTCGGCGGCGACTTCGCCTCGTGGTACGACCCGGCCTACGGGCGGTTCCGCTCGATCAGCTGGCCGCTGCCCGGCAACCACGAGTACCGCACCGCGAACGCGGCAGGCTTCCGCACCTACTTCGGCGTCACCGGCACCACGTGGTGGGCGAAGCGCGCCGGCGCCTGGCTCGTCCTCGGCCTCGACAGCGAGAAGGTCGGCAGTGCGGCGCAGCGCGCGTTCGTGCGTGGCCACGCTGCGCGCCAACCAGGGTCGGCCGACGCTCGTCGCGTGGCACCGGCCGCGGTACTCCTCCGGCGAGCACCGCGACCAGCGCAACGTCGGGCCCGCTGTGGAAGCTCGTGTCGCGCGACCGCGACGTCCAGCTCGTGCTCTGGGGGCACGACCACGACTACGAGCGCATGCTCGCGCCCGTGAGCAAGCGACGCGCCAAGGCCGCGTTCGTGGTGGGCACGGGCGGCGCCGAGCTGCGCGGCGTGCGCCGGTACGCCGGCCGCACGTGGTCCAAGCGCATCGTGACCCAGCGCTACGGCGTCCTCGACCTCCGCCTCGGCTCGACGAGCTTCACCTGGCGCTTCGTGCGCGCCGACGGCGTCAGCGTCGACATCGGCACCCGCAAGGTGAAGCGCGCCTGAGCTCGGAGCACGTTCAGCTGTCGCAGCCCCAGCCGTCGCCGTCCGCGTCGAGCCGGTGGTAGTCGGGCCCGGTGATGCGGACCGGCCTGGCGGATGCCGGGATGTCGGCGCAGTCGAGGTCCGGGTTGGACGCCGACACCGGGGTGTTCGCACGCGTCTGCCACGACCCGCCCGACGAGCCGCCCGACGAACCGCAGCTGAAGTTCGCGTGCCGCGCATCCGCGCCGCGGTACGCCGCCTGACGCGGGTGCCACTGGTAGCCGTCGCGTCCGTCGTACCTCGCCTTCGAGCCGCGCACCACCTGCCGCTTCGCGATGTCGACCCGTGCGCCCGACGACGTCACACGCTCGACGTACCGGAGCTTGCGGCCGTAGGCGTCCGTGTCGACGACGCTCGCCGGGTTCCCGAGACGAATGCGGGAGCCGACCGGCGCCAGCCGCTTCGCGAGCGCGGTGGCCGTCGCGGCGCCGCACCGACCACGCTCGGGCGAGTCCATGCCGATCACCCGGACGATGCCCTTCGACGTGCGGACCGTGTCGCCGTCGACCCATGCCAGCACGGTCGCGCGGGTCCACGTGACCTTCGACGACGCCGCCGTCGCGGTCGGTGCCGCCCCGATCAGGCACGACCCTGCGACCGCTGCAGCCACCGCTGCCGCGACCCTCACCCGTGCAGCCCGCATCCCCACGACGTTCCCCCCTCGATCGTTCCCCCATCGACCGGTGCCGAGCGCCGCGTGCTCGCCGCGATCAGGACCCGTCGACCAGAGCCCCGTCTCGGAATCGAACCGAGGACACCTCGCTTACAAGGCGAGTTCTCTGCCAACTGAGATAACGGGGCGTGCTGCGCGAAATCCTAGCGAGGGCCCGGCGTCGGCCCCGAGTCGGCGGCGACGCGGCCGTCGACCAGGTGCAGCGTCGCGTCGCACAGCGCGGCGACGTCGGGGTCGTGCGTGGCGAGCACCACCGAGGCACCGGCTGTCGGCCTCCGCGCGCAGGGCGGCGAGGACCAGCGCCGCGCTGTCGGCGTCGAGCTCCGCCGTCGGCTCGTCGGCCACGACGAGCCCGGCCACGCTCACCAGCGCCCGCGCCACCGCGACGCGCTGGCGCTGGCCGCCGGAGAGCTCCTCGGCCAGCCGGTCCGGCACCTCGGGCAGCCCGGCGCGCGCGAGGGCGACCTCGGCCTGCCGGCGTACGACGTCGCGCGGCTCGCCGCGCAGCTGCAGCGGCAGCTCGACGTTCTCGGCCGCGGTCAGCACGGGCAGCAGGCCGTAGCCCTGGAACACGATGCCGGTGTGCTGCGCGCGGTCGGCCGGCTCCACGGTGCCCGCGTCGGCCGCGACGAGACCGGCCAGCACCGCCAGCAGCGTCGACTTCCCGGAGCCCGACGGCCCGGTCACGGCGAGCATCGTGCCCGGCTCGACGACGACGTCGACCTCGTCGACCACTCGACGTCCCGCGCGCACGACGACGACGCCGCGGGCCACCACGCGGACGCCCTCGCGCGCCGCCACGGCCGGTCGCTCCCCGGTCATGACTGCCTCCGGCGCAGGCGCACGGTGTCGTCCTCGCGCTCGACGACGACCTGGGTGCCGGGCGGCCAGTCGGCCACGACGTCGTCGGGCAGCAGGACGCTGCCGTCCTTGCCGACGACGGCGAACTGCTCGCCCTCGTGACCCTCCTGGCCGGCGCGCCCGTAGCGCATGGTCACCGTGCGACCGAGACGCGCACCCACCTCGGGGTCGTGCGTGACGACGACGACCGTGGTGCCGAAGCGCTCGTTGACCGCGTCGAGCAGGTCGAGCACGGCGTCGCGCGCCGGGTGGTCGAGCTGCGAGGTCGGCTCGTCGGCGAGGAGCAGCCCCGGCCCGTTCGCCACGGCGACGGCGAGCGCCACGCGCTGCTGCTCGCCGCCGGAGAGCTGCGGCACCGGGCTGTCGGCCACGGCCCCGAGCCCGAGCGCGTCGAGCAGCTCGCGCGCCGGCATCACGTCCTTGCGCTGCGCCCGCGGCAGCGACCGGTGCGCGAACATCACGTTCTGCACCGGCGTCGCGTACTGCAGCAGGTTGCGCGCAGCACCCTGCAGCACGAGCCCCACCCGCTGCGAGCGCATGCGCAGCAGGCCCGACTCGGACATCCCGCCGATCTCCTCGTCGCCGACGAACACCCGGCCCGCCGACGGAGGCAGCAGGCCGCCGAGCACCGCGAGCAGCGTCGACTTGCCGGAGCCCGACGGCCCGAGCAGGGCGACCCGCTCGCCGGGGCGCACCTCGAGGTCGACCCCGCGCACCGCCACCACGTCGGTGTCGCCGAGGCGGTAGATGTGCACCAGCTCCTCGCAGCGCACACCGAGCCCGCCGCGCGGGCGCGTCGCTGTCGTGTGGCTCATTCCTGCACCTGCCGGAGGAGGTCGGGCAACGCCCGATGCACGGTACGCCGGGCGCCGACGTCGGCGACGATCACCAGCAGCGCCAGCACGACCACGAGGAGGGCGACGACAGGCACCCACGCCGGGCCGTACCACGGCGGCGGGCCGTCGACGTCGGACAGCGAGATGAGCGCCGGCAGGGCGTAGTACGCCGCGAGCAGCCCGGAGGCGGCGCCGAGCACCAGGCCCGCCACCGCGAGCACGAGCTGCTCGCGACGCGCGGCACGCACCAGCGCACGGCGCGACGCACCGAGAGCACGCAGGGCGGCGAGCTCGTAGGCGCGGCGCCGGATCACGACGTAGGCGTTGGCCAGCAGCGTGCCCGCACCGAGGACGAGGGCGACGATCGCCGCCAGCAGGAACAGCCTGAGCGACAAGGCGTTGCCGGACCGACCGAGCTGGGCGTCGCGGTCGGCGATGGACTCGCTGCTCACCACCTCGAGGCCGGCCGCCCGCACCCGCTCCGCGGCGTCGGCGGGAGCCGTGGGCGAGAGCCACACCTGCGAGTCGAGCGGCGCGGGAGCCGACGAGGTGGCGGCCACGGCGTACGTCAGGTCGGCCAGGGTGCCGGACGAGAGGAGCCGCGGCAGCACGCCCGAGCCCACGACGTCGATCGGCACGAACGTGCCGTCGAGCCCGGAGACGACGGTGACCACGGCGCCGCTGGCCTCCGTCTCGGCCGCGGTGGTGCTGCCCTGGATGACCGGCAGCACGGCCGGGTGGTCGGCCACCTCGATCGCGGCGTCGTCGATGCGAGTCGAGGGCGATGTCGACGGCGACCGATCCGTCCGACACGTCGACGACCTTCGCCGTCTCGGGCGGGATCGCGGCACGCAGCGCACCCGTGCCGCTGCGCCACCCCTGCTGGCCCGGGGCGGAGAGGTCGACCGGCCCGCGTGCGTCGCGCGCGTCGGCGAGTGTGATCCCGGCCGACGTCGGGATGGCGGGCGTGCCCAGCGGTCGCTCGAACAGCCAGGCCACCAGGCTGCACGGCTCGTCACGGCACTCGGGAAGGTCCGTCTCCATGGCCCGGCGCCCGGCCACGAGGTCGCCGAGCTCATGGGTCGACGACAGTCCGCTGGACGCCCGGGTGATGAGCCGCAGACGCAGCGGCCCGGCGGTCGCCGACGGCGTGTAGTCGACGGTCACGGCCAGTCGTCCCTGCACCGGGAGCGGCGCTGCCGGCTGCTGCGGGTGCAGCGTCGGCCCGACCTCCGCGCTCGTCGTACCGGCCCACGACGGGTCCCACGCCGACACCGTCGCCAGACGCTCGGCGTCGACCGCGAGCAGGCCGCCGGATCCCGAGTCGAGGCCGACCGCAGCCATCGCCCACGTGCCGTCGGGGTCGAGCGCGGCGACGGTCTGCTGCAGCGCGCCGGGCGACGATGCGCGCACGTGCAGCACCTGGGCCGAGCCGATCTCGGCCCGAGCCAGGTCGGCGCGGTTCGCGGCCGCCACGACCCATCCGTCGACGGCGAAGACCGCGAGCCCGACCGCGAGGGTCAGCAGCACGACGACCCGCAGGCCGCTGGGCCGTCGCGCGATGTTGCGCGAGGCGAGGTACGACGCGAGACGCGGCGAGCTGCGGGTGCGCGCCACCTCCCAGCGCGCCACCAGAGGGATCAGGCGCACGGCGATCAGGCCGGCGGCGAGCGCGATGAGGCCGGGCGCCACGAGGGCGAGGACGTCGGAGCCGCCGCCGGAGGTGAGCTCGTAGATGCCGGCCGCGGCGAGCGCCACCGCGACGGCGTCGACCGCGGCCGACCGGACGATGCGGGCCCGGCGACCGCTGGTGCGACGCAGCTGGTCGAGCACCGGCGCCGAGAGGATCGAGCGCGCCGCGAGAGCGGCGGCGACGGCGCCGCCCAGGAAGCACACGCCGAGGGCCACGAGCACAGCGGGCTCGAGCGCGACGGTCGTGCCGGGTGCGAGGAACCGTGCGGTGAGCAGGAGGTCGGCCAGATACGCCAGGGCGAGCCCGAGCGGCACCGCCAGCGCGAGGAGCAGCAGCGGTTCCGCCAGCCCGAAGCCGACCGTCGCCCGAGGCGTCATCCCGCGCAGCTTGGCCAGCGCGACCTCGCCCGAGCGCTCCTCGCTCGTCGCAGCCACCACGAGGAACAGCACGAACCACGCCAGCAGGACGAGCTGCGCCGTCACGGCGAACGACGCCGCGGCGACCGCCGCCAGCTGCGGATCGAGGGAGTCCAGATAGTCCGGGAGACCGCTGAGCGCGACCGTCTTGGGCCCGGCCGACGTGATGTCCTGCGACTGCGTCAGGGCGACGACGGCGGCGCGCAGCTCGGACAGGTTGCGCAGGTAGCACCGTCGAGGAGTCCAGCGCGCGGAAGCTGACCGCGGCGAGGTCGCCGTTGCTGCGCAGCATCGTGCCCTCGTCGACGAGGATCTCGTCGTACCGGTCGGGCCCGTCCGGCACGGGGTTGGGCGCGTACTGCCCTGGGCGCTCGAGCCCCCACACCGCAGGATCCGCGGTGGCCGGGTCGTACGTGCCGACGACGATCACGCGGTCGTCGACGGGTGTCGGAGGTGATGCCCAGCTGCATCGGGGTGCCCAGCTGGACACCGACGTCCTTGGCGAAGGTCTCCGAGACCATCGCCTCGCTCGCGCCGGTGGGGCAGCGTCCGGAGACGACGGTGATGCCCTCGCACATGCCGCGGTACCAGCTCACCTGGGCGACGCCGATGTCGAGGCCGTCGTAGCGCGGGGCGCCGCTGTTGACGGTCAGGGCGAGCGACGGCACGCGGTACCACGGGTCGAGCGACGGGTCGGACGCGCGCGCCTCGACCGCGTCCGCCAGCTGCTGCGGGGTGAACTGCGTCTGACCCGCGACGTTGCCGCGCACCTGCACGCCCGTCGTGATGGGTGCGGCGGTGGCCAGGCCCTCGCGGACCAGCGACTCCTCGGCGCTGCGCGCGTAGAGCGGACCCAGCGCCGCACCGGCGCTCGCGACGACGGCGACGACGAGCACGGCCAGCGACGACCCCGCGCGCCAGCGCAGCCCGCGCAGGGCGAGACGCAGTGCCTGCAACGCTCGCCCTCCCCGGCCGGCGTACGGCGCCGACGGTCCGGCGCCTCCGGGCGACACCCTTGCACGCCGCAACAGGAGCGGGCAGCAACGCCCCCGGACGTCCGGATCCCGGCCGTCGGAACCCCCGGTGGCTCGCGCTCGTCACCCGGATGTCACCCTGTCGTCGTCCCGCCTTCGCGACCCGGACGCGCTGTCACGTGGAGATGGACCTGTGACCGTTCGTGCCCGGCTCGCCGCCGCCGCTGTCGTCGGCGTGCTCGCAGCGATCTCGCTGGGCGGCCAGGCAGGCGCGACCACCGACCCGAGCGCCACGCCCAGCCCGTCCGCCACGACGGAGGCCAGCACCACGGCGCCGACCCCCAGCCCCAGCGACTCCGGCTCCCCCTCGACCACGACGCCCAGCGCCGAGCCGTCCCCGAGCCCCAGCACTACGGCGAACGCGCCGGCGTCGCCCGCCGCCACGTCCACGGCGATCCCCGTGCCGCCGGCGGCCCCGACCAGCACGGCCGCACCCATCCTCCCGCCGTCCGTCGCGAGCCCGGCACCCAGCGCGAGCGCCTCCGGCTCCGGTCGTACGCCGCTGCCGCGCACCGACGGCGTCGTCCCCGACCAGGGCCAGCTCGACGAGTACCTCGAGCTCACGAGCCGGCGCGACGAGGCGGCCGCCCGCCTCGAGGAGGCGCACCTCGCCTACGCCACCGCCACGCGCGCGGTCGCCGGGCTCGTCGCCGAGCGCGACGCCGCCGACGCCGTGCGCGCCGCGGCCGCGGCCAGCGCCGACGCCACGCAGTCCGACGTCGAGGACGTCGCGCGCGACCTCTACCAGAGCGGCGACGCGGGCATCGGGGCGCTCGCGACGGTGATCAGCTCAGGGCCCTCCGGCCTCATCGACCGGCTCGACAACGCGCGCAAGGCCGGGGCGGCCGCGCGCGGCATCGTCAACGACGCCCAGGACGCGCGCGCCGAGCTCGCGATGGCCAACGCCACCGTGCTCGCCCTGACGCTGCGCATCGATGCCGCCTCCGGATCGGTCGCCGCCGCCGAGCAGTCCGTCACGGCCGCCGAGACCGCGCTGAAGGAGATCGACGCCCAGCTCGCCGCGCTGGCCATCTCCGCACCGCAGCAGCAGATCGGCCCGGACGGCTGCCCGACCGCCAACGTCCCCGGCACCCTGCGCGACGGCTCCGACACCATCGGCGCGGCCGCCCTGTGCCGGTCGGCCGTGCGCCAGGCGGCCACGCCGCAGGCCGCCCTGGCCGTCCAGTGGGCGTTCAAGCACCTGGGTGCGCCGTACGCCTGCGGCGGCGCCGGCCGGCTCCAGCCGTTCCGGATGGACTGCTCGTCGTTCGTGTCGCGGGCGTACGCCGAGGGCGCGGGCCTGCGCACCGCCGGGCCCGGGTGGGCGCCGTCGACCCGCAACATGGTGCCGTGGGACGGCGTCGCGCTCGACCCGCACTACGCGTTCGTCGCCCCGATCGCCCTGCGCGCCGGCGACCTGGTCACCTACGACACGTGCCCGCAGGGCGGCTGCCCCTACAAGCACGTGGTGATGTACCTCGGCTCGCCCGACGGCGGCCAGTCGTTCTGGATGGCGCACACCAACGCGTGCGGCGACATCGCCAAGATCGAGCGGTTCTGGGGATTCCCGACCTCCGGGCACCCGTTCCTCGTCGCGCGCCGCGTCATCGCCCTGCCCGGCGAGACCGTGTCGCGACCGGCGGCCGCGCCGACCCCCTGAGTCCAAGCCCACCTCCACGCTCGCCCGCACCGGTCGCGTCGTGACAGCCTGCGGGGCATGACCGAGGTGACCAGCGCGCCCAGCCGCCAGTACGCCGAGCAGCTCGACGACGCCGACCCGCTCGCGGCCTACCGGCTGCGGTTCGCGATCCCGGACCCCGCCGTGGTCTACCTCGACGGCAACTCGCTCGGCCGCCTGCCCGCAGCCACCGCAGGCCGCGTCGCCGACGTCGTCACGGACGAGTGGGGCGAGCGCCTCATCCGGTCGTGGAGCGAGGGCTGGATGGAGCTGCCCGTCGAGGTCGGCGACCGGCTGGGCGCGGCAGCTGCTCGGCGCCGGCCCCGGCCAGACGCTCGTGTGCGACAACGTCACCGTCAACACCTTCAAGCTGCTGCACGCCGCGTTCGACCTGCGGCCGGGCCGGTCGACGGTCGTGGCCCATCGCGGCGAGTTCCCCACCGACCGCTACATCGCGGCCGAGGTCGCCCGGCAGCGCGGTGGCGACGTGCGCTGGCTGGGGCCGCTCGACCCCGCGGCACCGGCGCCGATCGACCCCGTCACCGCCGCCGACGTCGCGGGGGCGCTCAGCGACGACGTCGCGGTCGTGCTGCTCTCGGTCGTCGACTACCGGTCGGCGGCCATCGCCGAGGTCGGGGCCATCACCGCGGCGGTGCATGACGCCGGCGCCCTCGTGGTCTGGGACTGCTCGCACGCAGCCGGGTCGCTGCCGCTCGACCTCGACGCCGTCGGTGCCGACTTCGCCGTCGGCTGCTCGTACAAGTACCTCAACGGCGGCCCCGGCGCGCCGGCCTGGATCTGGGCCGCCACGCGGCACCACGACGCGATGCGCAACCCCGTGCCGGGCTGGATGGGCCACGACGACGTCTTCGCGATGGGCGCCGAGTACGTCCCCGCGGTCGGCGTACGCCGCTTCCTCACCGGCACGCCGTCCGCCGTCGCCCTGGCCGCCGTCGACGTCGGCGTCGGCCTGCTCGCCGAGGCGGGGATGGACGCGATCCGCGCGAAGTCGGTGGCGCTCACGTCGTACGCCGTCGACCTCGCCGACGCCTGGCTGGCCGGCTACGGCGTCACCCTCGCGTCGCCGCGCGATCCCGGCCTGCGCGGGTCGCACGTGACGCTGCGGCATCCCGACGCGCTCGCGCTGACGCAGGCGCTCACCGACCGCGGGGTCATCCCGGACTTCCGCAACCCCGACGGCATCCGCATCGGTCTGGCGCCGCTGACCACTCGCTTCACCGACGTCCACGACGGCATCGCGTCGCTCGCCGCGCTGCTCCACGCCCTCGGCTGAGCCTCCGGTGGGATACCGGACTCCGGACGCGGGTACGCCCAGCGGGTGACCTGCAGCACGCCGATCGACCCGGCAGTCGGACGCGAGGCTGCCGATCGTGCTCCGCGCGCTTACGTTCGAGACATGCCCCCCACGAACACGTTCGACTTCGTCGTGGTCGCGAACCGGCTCCCGGTCTCGGCCGAGAAGGGCGCGAACGGCACCACGTGGGCGCGCTCGCCGGGCGGACTGGTGAGCGCGCTCGAGCCCGCGCTGCGCAGCCACGACGCCGTGTGGATCGGCTGGTCGGGGCGGCACGCGCCCGAGCCGGGCGACGAGACCACGGCACCGCTGACCCCCGTGCCCGACGAGGTCGGGCCGTGCGCGCTGCGCGAGGTGCCGCTCACCACCGCCGACGTCGAGGGCTTCTACGAGGGCTTCAGCAACTCGACGATCTGGCCGCTCTACCACGACGCGATCGCGACGCCGGCCTACCACCGGCACACCTGGGACGACTACGTGCGCGTCAACCGCGCCTTCGCCGACGCGACCGCGACGTACGCCGCACCCGGAGCCACGGTGTGGGTGCAGGACTACCAGCTGCAGCTCGTGCCGGGCATGCTGCGCGAGCGCCGGCCCGACCTGCGCATCGGCTTCTTCCTGCACATCCCGTTCCCGCCCAGCGAGCTGTTCGCGCAGCTGCCGTGGCGTCGCGAGATCATCGAGGGCCTGCTCGGCGCCGATCTCGTGGGCTTCCACACCGACGGCGGCGCGCAGAACTTCCTCGCGCTGACCGCCCGCTACCTCGGCATGCAGCCCGACGCCACCGGCGTCACCGTGCCGTCGCTGCGCAGCGGCCTGCGCCGGGTGACCGTCGGCGCGTTCCCGATCTCGATCGACACCGCCGAGTACGACGCCATCGCGCGCACCGCCGAGGTGCAGGACCACGCGCTCGAGATCCGCGCCGCCCTCGGCGACCCCAAGCGGCTGCTGCTCGGTGTCGACCGGCTCGACTACACCAAGGGCATCGACGTGCGCCTCAAGGCGTTCACCGAGCTGCTCGACGACGGCTCGATCGCGCCCGGCGAGGCTGCGTTCGTGCAGATCGCCACGCCCAGCCGCGAGAACGTCGAGGACTACCAGCGGCTGCGCGACGAGATCGACCTCATGGTGGGCCGCCTCGTCGGCGCGCACGGCGTCCTGGGCGCTCCGCCCGATCCAGTACTTCCACCAGCCGTTCGCGCGCGAGGACCTCGTGGCGTTCTACGTCGCCGCCGACGTGATGCTCGTGACGCCCTACCGCGACGGCATGAACCTGGTCGCCAAGGAGTACGTCGCCTCGCGCATCAACGGCGACGGCGCGCTCGTGCTCTCGGAGTTCACCGGGGCGGCCGAGGAGCTCGACTCGGCGTTCCTCGTCAACCCGTACGACGCCGAGGGCGTGAAGCAGGCGATCCGCAACGCCATGCACGCGCCGGCGATCGACCTCGAGACCCGCATGCGCCGGATGCGCGCGCACCTCGTCGAGTTCGACGTCGACCGCTGGGCCACGTCGTTCCTCGACGCGCTCGCCGAGGCGGAGGCGGCGTCGTGAGCACCCAGGCGGACATCCTCGACGAGGCCCTGCAGCGCGCCGCGGCCGTGCCGCGGCTGCTCGTCGCGGTCGACTTCGACGGCACCGTCTCGCCGATCGTCGACGACCCGGCCGATGCCGAGCCTCTGCCCGCGGCGATGGACGCGATCGAGACTCTCGCCGGCCTCGCAGGCACGACGGTCGCCCTGGTGTCGGGGCGCGCGCTCGCCGACCTCGCGGCCCGTTCGGCGCTCGGGCCTCCCGTGCGCCTGGTCGGCAGCCACGGGGTCGAGATCGACGATCTCGCCATCGAGCTGCCGATCGGCGGTGCGCAGCTGCTCGCGCGCCTCCGCACCGAGCTGACGTCGATCGCCGACGGCGTCGCCGGTGTGCTCGTCGAGACGAAGTCCGCCTCCGTGGCCATCCACGTCCGCCAGGCCGACCGCCGCGACGCCGCGCGCGTGACCCAGGCGGCGCTCGACGGACCCGGCGCCTGGGACGACGTGCACGTGCTGCAGGGCAAGGAGGTCGTGGAGCTGGCCGTCATCGCCCCCGACAAGGGCGCGGCTCTGCACCGGCTGCGTGTGCAGACCTCCGCCGACGCCGTCGTCTACGTGGGGGACGACGTGACCGACGAGGCAGCGTTCGCCGCGCTCACGGGCGACGACATCGGCGTGAAGGTCGGCGCCGGCACCACGCTCGCCGCCTTCCGGGTCGACGACCCGCACGACGTGACCGAGCTGATCGCCCGGCTGGCCGCCGTGCGCGCGTGGAGCCTCGACGCCGGCGCGAGCGGTGCCACACTTCCCTCATGGCCGAGCCCGATCTCACGTCCGCTGACATGACGACGCACACGAGCGGAAGCTCCCGCAGCGTCCGTCCGAACGGTCGGCCGGTCACCAGGCCGTGGCGCCAGTCCGACCACGACCAGCCCGTCGACCGCACCGGCCCGGCCCGCGCCGACAACCCGTTCTACGTCGACTGGCTCGTCACCGAGTCGATGCTGCACGACGCCGTCGAGACCGGGCGCCAGCTCTCCGGCAACGGTGCGATGTGGCAGGCCAGCTTCGCGCGGCCCAACCCGCGCGGTGCGCTGGAGACGGCGGCCGTGTGGTTCACGGCGTACCCCGCCTCCCTGATCGGCCCGGAGGGCAGCACCTTCCTCGCCACGCTCGCCGACACGGAGCTCTGGAACGCCTTCTCCGCCATCGGGATCCAGGCCGTGCACACCGGCCCGGTGAAGCGCGCCGGCGGGATCGACGGGTGGGACACCACGCCGTCGATCGACGGCCACTTCGACCGCATCAGCACGCACGTCGACCCGGTCTTCGGCTCCTCCGAGGAGTTCCGCGTCCTGTGCGCGGTGGCGGCGGCCCACAACGGCACCGTCATCGACGACGTCGTGCCCGCGCACACGGGCAAGGGTGCGGACTTCCGCCTCGCCGAGATGGGGTACGGCGACTACCCCGGCATCTACCACATGGTGCAGATCGACCCGCAGGACTGGGACCTGCTCCCCGAGGTGCCGGAGGGCCGCGACACGGTCAACCTCGGCATCGTCTCCGAGCGTGCGCTGACCGACGCCGGCTACATCGTGGGCCCGCTCCAGCGCGTGCTGTTCGCCGCACCGGGGATCAAGGAGACGAACTGGAGCGCGACCGGCCCCGTGCTCGGGGTCGACGGCGTGACGCGGCGCTGGGTCTACCTGCACTACTTCAAGGACGGCCAGCCCTCCATCAACTGGATCGACCCCTCGTTCGCCGGGCCGCGGCTCGTGCTGGGCGACGCGCTGCAGTCGCTGACCGACCTCGGCACCGGCGGCCTGCGCCTGGACGCCAACGGGTTCCTCGGCATCGAGCGCCGGGCCGGCGCGACGGCGTGGTCCGAGGGCCACCCGCTCGCAGCCGCGGCCAACCACCTCATCGCCAGCTCGGTGCGCAAGGTCGGCGGCTTCACCTTCCAGGAGCTGAACCTGTCGATGGACGCGATCAAGGAGGTCGCCGACACCGGACCGGACCTCTCCTACGACTTCGTGACGCGGCCGGCCGTGCACCACGCGCTGCTGACGGGCGACACGGACTTCCTGCGGCTGTGCCTGCGCGAGGCGATGGGCATCGGCATCGACATGGGCTCGCTCGTGCACGCGATGCAGAACCACGACGAGCTCACCTACGAGCTCGTCCACTTCACCGACACGCACTCCGCCGACCTCTACAGCTTCCGCGGCCGCACCGTCACCGGGGGCGAGCTCGCCGACCTCGTGCGGGCCGAGCTGCTCTCCGCGCTGACCGGCCCCGCGCGGCCGTACAACCTGCCCTTCACGACCAACGGGATCGCGTGCACGACCACGACGGTGGCGGCCGCCGCGGTGGGGGTGAGCGACCTCGAGGCCATCACACCCGACGACGTCGAGCGCATCCGCCAGGCCCACCTGCTGCTGGCGGCGTTCAACGCGCTGCAGCCCGGCGTGTTCGCGCTGTCGGGCTGGGACCTCACCGGCACGCTCACGCTGCCCCACGAGTCGGTCGAGCACCTGATGGCCGATGCCGACACCCGGTGGATCAACCGCGGTGCGCACGACCTCATGGGCTGGGCCCCGGACGCGACGGCGTCGAGCACCGGGCTCCCGCGCGGCCGGTCGCTCTACGGCACCCTGCCCGAGCAGCTCGGCGACCAGGACTCGTTCGCCAACCGGCTGCGCGGGCTGATCGCGCTGCGCGGCCGGCACCACCTGGCCGAGGCCACCCTCGTCGAGGTGCCCGAGGTCGACTCCCCGAGCGTCCTCGTGCTGGTGCTGCGGCTCCCCGACGGCACCACCGTGGCCACGGCCCTGAACTTCGCCACCGAGCCCGTCGAGACCACGGTGCGCACCGAGCTGTTCCCCGTGGGTGCCGAGGCGCAGGACCTCTGGACCGACGTCCCGCTCGGCGTCGTCGACGGGGTGCACGGGCTCCGGCTCGCCCTGGTGGGTCACGAGGCTCGCGTGCTCCGGATCGGTCCCGACGTCGGCGACCCCCGCTCCGGGATCCGCTGACCAGCGAGTTCATCCGCCGGAAACCTTCCCGTCGCCCCCGGCACCGGTTAGATTCGCAGGGTCGGGCAGCAGCCCGGCGTCCCTCTCACAACGGATCGTCCGGCACGTTCCTGCCGGTGAAGGGTTGGCGCAGCCATGGCTTCCGTCACGTTCGACAAGGCGTCCCGTATCTACCCGGGATCGACCACTCCCGCCGTCGACGCACTCGACCTCGAGATCCAGGACGGCGAGTTCCTCGTCCTGGTCGGGCCGTCGGGCTGCGGCAAGTCCACCAGCCTGCGCATGCTCGCCGGGCTCGAGGACGTCGACAAGGGCGCGATCCGCATCGGTGACCGCGACGTCACGATGCTGCCGCCCAAGGACCGCGACATCGCGATGGTGTTCCAGAACTACGCGCTCTACCCGCACATGTCGGTCGCCGAGAACATGGGCTTCGCCCTCAAGATCGCGGGCGTGAGCAAGGACGAGATCGCCACGCGCGTCGCCGAGGCCGCCAAGATCCTCGACCTCGGCCAGTACCTCGACCGCAAGCCGAAGGCGCTCTCCGGCGGCCAGCGCCAGCGCGTCGCGATGGGTCGCGCGATCGTCCGCAACCCGCAGGTCTTCCTCATGGACGAGCCGCTGTCGAACCTCGACGCCAAGCTGCGCGTGCAGACCCGTACGCAGATCGCGTCGCTGCAGCGCCGCCTCGGCGTCACGACCGTCTACGTCACCCACGACCAGGTCGAGGCCATGACGATGGGCGACCGCGTCGCGGTGCTCAAGGACGGCATCCTCCAGCAGTGCGGCACGCCGCGCGAGCTCTACGACCACCCGGACAACGTCTTCGTCGCCGGCTTCATCGGCTCGCCCGCGATGAACCTGCTCACGGTGCCGCTGACCGAGGGCGGAGCCAAGATCGGAGGCCTGCTCGGCGCCGAGAAGCTCCTGCCGATGCCCGCAGCGGTGGTCGCGGCCGCCGGCGCAGGCGGCGCCAAGGACGTCACCATCGGCTTCCGCCCCGAGGACCTCAGGGTGATCGAGGAGGACGGCTGGCCGATCGAGGTCGACGTCGTCGAGAGCCTCGGCGCCGATGCCTACGTCTACGGGCACGTGACCCTGCTCGACGGTCAGACCAAGGACATCATCGTCCGCACCGACGGGCGCACGCCGCCGATGAAGGGCGACACCCTGAGCGTGGGGATCATCCCCGACCACCAGCACGCGTTCCACAGCGTGACCGGCGAGCGCATCGTCGTCTGAGGCATGCCACGCGACGGCCGCGCCCCGACAGCACGTCGGGCGCGGCCGTCGCGCGTTACGGGCCGTTAACCCGACGACGCAAGGATGGTGCGATGAGCCTGCGAGTCACGGCCGCCGCCGGTGAGCACGATCTGCTCTTCCTCCCGTGGGACATCCCGCTCGAGGAGTGGCCCGAGGACACGATCGTCGCGCTGCCCCGCGGCATCTCGCGCCACGTCGTGCGCTTCGTGCGGATGTCCGGAGTCGTCTACGCCGTCAAGGAGACCGTCGAGCCGATCGCCCAGCGCGAGTACGACCTGCTCTTCGAGCTGGGCCGTCGCGACGTCCCCTGCGTCGACCCGGTCGGGATCGTCGCGGGCCGCACCGACGCGGCCGGCGAGGACCTGCCCGCCGCGATCATCACGCGCCACCTGCAGTTCTCGCTCCCCTACCGCGCGCTGTTCTCCTCGACCCTGCGTCCCGACACCATCGCGCGCCTCATCGACGCGCTCGCGGTGCTCATGGTGCGGCTGCACCTCGTCGGCTTCTTCTGGGGCGACTGCTCGCTGTCGAACACGCTCTTCCGCCGCGACGCCGGGGCGTTCGCGGCGTACCTCGTCGACGCCGAGACCGGGGAGATGCACGACCGGCTCAGCGACGGCCAGCGGCAGTACGACCTCATGACGGCCGAGACCAACGTCGGCGGCGAGCTCCTCGACGTCGAGGCCTCCGGGCGGCTGCACCCGAGCATCGACCCGATCGCGACCTCGCGAGCAGGTGCGCGAGCGCTACGAGACGCTGTGGCACGAGATCACCGCACCCGGAGTCGATCGGCTTCGGCGAGCGGCACCGGCTCGACGCGCGCATCCGCCGGCTCAACGACCTCGGCTTCGACGTCGCCGAGCTCTCCGTCGTGCAGGAGGAGGGCGGCTCGCAGATCCGCGTGACGCCGAAGGTCGTCGACGTCGGTCACCACTCCCGACGCCTGCTGCGCCTCACCGGCCTCGACGTCGAGGAGAACCAGGCCCGGCGGCTGCTCAACGACCTCGACGCCTACCGCGTGCAGATCGGTCTCGCCGAGCGGGCCGACGAGGAGCTCGTGGCGCACCGCTGGGTCGCCGAGGTGTTCGAGCCGGTCACCGGCATGGTGCCGCCCGAGCTGCGCGGCAAGCTCGAGCCCGCCGCAGATGTTCCACGAGGTGCTCGAGCACCGGTGGTTCATGAGCGAGCGCCTCAACCGCGACGTCACCCTCACCGAGGCGGCCGGGTCGTACGTCGACGAGGTGCTCCGGGAGAAGCCCGACGAGATGGCCGTCCTGGGTCAGCGTCTGGGCACCCCGAGCAACACCACGGGTCTACGCTTCGACGACACCGCCGAGATGGACCTCACCGAGCTCCTCTGACCCGCCCGGAGGGACCCGTGCACTTCACCGAGGCCGCGCGCACCGCGACCGACCTCCAGGTCAACCTGGCGATGCTGCTCATCATCGCGGTGGGCGCCGCCCTGGTGCCGCTGGCCGTCGGGCTGCTGCGGCTCCGCGTCGCCGAGGTGGTGCTGCTGCTCGGCTTCGGCATCCTCGTCGGGCCGCAGGTGCTCGGCCTCGATCGAGATGAACGAGACGCATCGACACCTTCAACGAGCTCGGCCTCGGCCTGCTGTTCTTCCTCGCCGGCTACGAGCTCGAGCGCGACGCGATCGAGGGCGAGGGCGGTCGGCTCGCCGGGCATCGGTTGGGTGCATCTCGTTCGTCCTGGCCCTCGGCGTGTCGGCGCTGCTCATCGAGGAGAACGTCGTCTCCGACTTCGTCGGCGTCGCCATCTGCCTGACCAGCACCGCCATGGGCACCCTGCTCCCGGTCGTCCGCGACCGCGGGACTGCTCGCCACCGACGTTCGGGCGCAAGTTCATGGGGGCGGGCGCGGCCGGCGAGTTCGGCCCGATCCTGGCCATCGCCCTGCTGCTCGGCTCGCGCTCGGTCGTCCGGCACCCTCGTGATCATGGCGATCTTCGCGTTCCTGGTCTACCTCGTCGCCCGGATCCCCGGCCGCGTGACCACCGACCGGCTTCGCGAGGTCATGGACCGCGGCCACTCGCACGAGCTCGCAGACCGCGGTGCGCTGGACCGTCGTGCTGCTGCTCGGCCTGCTGACGCTCGCCTCGCTGTTCGGCCTCGACGCCGTGCTCGGTGCCTTCGTCGCCGGCGTGATCCTGCGCCAGTACGCGCCGCCCGAGCAGCTTCAACCGGCTGCATGCCCAAGGTCGAGGCGCTCGGCTTCGGGTTCTTCATCCCGCTGTTCTTCATCATCAGCGGGGCCAACCTCGACATCGACTCGATCGCGGCGAACCCCGTGCGCCTGGTGCTCTTCTTCGTGCTCCTGCTCGTGGTGCGCGGCGTGCCGCAGTACTTCCTCTACCGGCGGGCGCTGCCCGACAACCGGGAGCGCTGGCAGTTCGCGCTGTACGTCGCCACCGGCCTCCCCATCCTCGTCGCGATCACGGGGCTGCAGGTCGACGCCGGGGTCATGCTGCCGGAGAACGCCGCCGCGCTGGTCGGCGCCGGCGCGCTGTCGGTGCTCGTGTTCCCGCTGCTCGGCGACTGGATCAACCGCGCCGCACTCGCACGGATCCCCGAGCCTCCGCCCGGCGCGCACGGCGATGCGACCGACGACGTGACCGACGTCGACTCGCGCGGCTGACCTCGCGCCGTTCGGCTCGCGGCGCCGGTCGGGCTTTGCCAGGCTGGGTGCGGGCGGAGAACGGGAGCGAGGGCGAGATGTTCAGAGAGCGACGGCAGGAGCGGCGCGAGGAGCGCCGTGGCGGCGGCATGGCGCACTACCAGATGCGTCAGCGGCTCGCCTCGATCGGCGACGACTTCTGGATCGAGGACGAGCAGGGCAACCGGGCCTTCAAGGTCGACGGCAAGGCGCTGCGGGTGCGTCAGACCCTGGTGTTCGAGGACGCCGCCGGCAACGAGCTGGCGCGCATCCAGCAGCGGGTCGCCCGGGTGCGCGAGACGATGGAGATCGAGGCGCCGGACGGCTCCACCATCGCCGTGGTGAAGAAGGCCATGATCACGCCGCTGCGCGAGCGGTGGACCGTCACGATCGGCGACGGCCCCGACCTCGACGTCCAGGGCAACCTGCTCGACCACGAGTACACCATCGAGGGCGGCGGGCAGAAGGTCGCCGAGGTGTCCAAGAAGTGGTTCCGGGTGGCCGACACCTACGGCGTCGAGGTCGCGGAGGGGCAGTCCCCCGCGTTGATCCTCGCCGTCACCGCCGCGCTCGACGACATGGCTCACCCCGACCGGTGACGCCGGCGGGCCGCGTTCGGCTCAGACGGCGCGACGCGCGAGGCTGACGGCGTACAGCGTCACGCCGGCGGCGACACCGGCGTTCAGCGACTCGGTGTCGGCCGTCATCGGGATGCCGACGGTGAGGTCGCACGTCTCGCTCACCAGGCGCGAGAGCCCGTCGCCCTCGCTGCCGACCACGACGACGATCGGCCCGGACGAGATCTCCGGGTCGAGGTCGTCGAGGCTGGTGCCCTCGGCGGCGAGGCCGACGATCATGCAGCCGGCGTCGGCGTAGGCCTTGAGCGCGCGGTTGAGGTTGGTCGCCTGCGCCACCGGCACGCGCGCGGCGGCACCGGCCGAGGTCTTCCAGGCCGACGCCGTCATGCCGGCAGCCCGCCGCTCGGGCACGACCACGCCGTGCGCGCCGAACGCCGCCGCGGACCGCACGATCGCCCCGAGGTTGCGCGGGTCGGTGATGCCGTCGAGCGCCACGATCAGCGGCGGCTCCCCGGCCTCGGCCGCGATCTCGAGCAGGTCGAGCGGGTCGGCGTAGGCGTACGCCGGCACCGCGAGCGCGAGGCCCTGGTGGATGGCGCCGTCGGTGAGCTTGTCGAGCTGGGCGCGCGTCGCCTCGAGCAGCGGCAGGCCGGTCTCGGCGGCGAGCTTGAGCGACTCGGTGATGCGCTCGTCGGAGTCGAGGAACAGCTGCACGTGCAGGGCGGTGCCGGGCACGCCCGCGCGCAGCGCCTCGACCACGGCGTTGCGGCCGATGACGAGCTCGGAGCCGTCCTTGCGACGGCGTACCGACGTGCCGCCGCGCGCGCCGGAGCCCGACGCCGGCGCCTTCTTGGCCGCGGCCTCCGCGGCCTTGGCCTTGCGCACGGCCTGCTTGTGCTGCGGGTGCTTGGTGCGCTCGACCGCCTTGGGCGTCGGGCCCTTGGGCTCCAGGCCGCGACGGCGCTGACCCCCGGATCCGACGGTCTGCCCCTTCTTGCTGCCCGTCTTGCGCATGGCGCCCTTGCGCTGCGAGTTGCCCGCCATCAGGTGTCCTTCCCGGCGTCGAGGGACCAGGTCGAACCGCCGGAGGTGTCGTCGACGACGATCCCCGCGTTCTTCAGCTGGTCGCGGATCGCGTCGGCCGCGGCCCAGTCCTTGTCGGCGCGCGCCTGCGCGCGCGCCTCGAGCAGCCCCGCGACCAGCGCGTCGACGGCGGAGCGCAGGCGCTCGTCGTCGCCGCTGCCGCCCGCGCTCCAGGGCTCGGCGTACGGGTCGACCCCGAGCACGTCGAGCATGGCGCGCACCTGCAGCGCGGCCGCGCCGGCCGCAGTCGCGTCGCCGGCGGCGAGCGCCGAGTTGCCCTCGCGCACGGTGTCGTGGACGACCGCGAGCGCCTGCGGCACACCGAGGTCGTCGTCCATCGCGGCGACGAACGCGGCCGGCAGGTCGTCGTACGACGGCGTGCCGTTCGCACCGGTGGCCGCGGCGGCGCGCTCGAGGAAGCCCTCGACGCGGCGGAAGCTCACCGCGTTCTCCTCGAGCGCCTCGAACGAGAACTCGATCATCGAGCGGTAGTGCGCGGAGACGAGGTAGTAGCGCAGCTCGATCGGGCGCACGCGCTGCACGACCTCGCGCACCAGCAGCGAGTTGCCCAGCGACTTGCTCATCTTCTCGCCGCTCGTGGTGACCCACGCGTTGTGCATCCAGTACGACGCGAACTCGCCGCCGGCCGCCTTCGACTGCGCGATCTCGTTCTCGTGGTGCGGGAAGATCAGGTCGAGCCCGCCGCCGTGGATGTCGAACGCGGGGCCGAGGTACTTGCCCGCCATCGCCGAGCACTCGAGGTGCCAGCCGGGACGGCCCGGGCCCCACGGCGTCGGCCACGAGGGCTCGCCCGCCTTGGCCGACTTCCACAGCGCGAAGTCGCGCGGGTCGCGCTTGCGGGTGTCGCCCACGCTGTCGCCCGCCGCCTGCATGTCGTCGGGCCGCTGGCCCGACAGCGCGCCGTACTCCGGGAACGAGCGCACGTCGAAGTAGACGTCGCCGTCGACCGCGTAGGCGTGCCCGCGCTCGATGAGCGACGTGCATCAGCTCGATCATCTCCGGCACGTGGCCGGTGGCCCGCGGCTCGACGGTCGGCCGGGTGCAGCCGAGCACGTCGTACGCCCAGGCGAACTCGCGCTCGAACTCGGTCGCGACCGCCCACCACGGGCGGCCCTCGGCCTCGCCCTTGGCGATGATCTTGTCGTCGATGTCGGTGACGTTGCGGCAGAAGGTGACGTCGTAGCCCGAGGCCCGCAGCCAGCGGCCGAGCACGTCGAAGTTCACGCCGGAGCGGATGTGCCCGACGTGCGGCGCGGCCTGCACCGTGGCGCCGCACAGGTACAGCGAGGCCCGTCCCGGCTCGAGGGGGACGAAGTCGCGGACCGCCCGCGTGGCGGTGTCATGCAGTCGCAGGCTCACGCCCGCAGCCTATCGGCGCACCGAACCAGACCCACGATTCCCGCGGGAGCGGGCGTCGGTCAGAGAACCAGCGCGGTGGCGATCGCCGCGATCCCCTCGCCGCGTCCGGTGAGGCCCAGCCCGTCGGTGGTGGTCGCGGCCACCGACACCGGCGCGCCCACGACGAGCGACATCGCGGCCTCCGCCTCGGCACGCCGGGGCCCGAGCTTGGGCCGGTTGCCGATCACCTGGACGCTGACGTTGCCGACGGCGTACCCGGCCTCGGTGACGAGGCGCACGACCTCGCCGAGCAGAGCCGCACCCGACGCCCCGGACCACTCGGGCCGGTCGGTGCCGAACACGGAGCCGAGGTCGCCGAGACCGGCGGCGGACAGCAGCGCGTCGCACGCGGCGTGCGCCGCGACGTCGCCGTCGGAGTGACCGGCCACCCCGGTCTCGCCCGGCCACTGCGAGGCAGCCGAGCCAGAGGGCCCGCCCGTCCTCGAACGGGTGCACGTCGACCCCGATGCCGATGCGGGGCGCACGCGCGGCGTCAGGCGACGACACCGGCGGCCCGTCGACGCGCGAGGACGGCCTCGGCCAGCACGAGGTCGAGCGGTCGGGTCACCTTGAACGCCTCCTCGTCGCCGGGCACGACGACCACCTTGCCACCGCAGCCTCCACGAGGCCGGCGTCGTCGGTCGCGGGCGCGGCCGGGTCGGCCGCCGCGTGCGCGGCGGCGAGGGCCTCGCGGCGGAAGCCCTGCGGCGTCTGGATCGACGCGCAGCACCGAGCGGTCGAGGGTGGCGGCCACGACGTCGGCGGCGTCGACCGACTTGATGGTGTCGGCCACGGGCAGGCCCGGCACGACGGCGTCGGCTCCGCCGCGCACGGCGGCGGCGACGGCGTCGACCAGCGACGGCGGCACGAGCGGGCGGGCGGCGTCGTGCACGAGCACGACGTCGACCTCGGCGGGCAGCGCGGCCAGGGCGCGCGCCACGGAGTCCTGCCGCGTGTCGCCGCCGGCCACGACGACCGCGGCCGCCCGGCCGGGTGCCGAGTCGAGCAGGCCGTGCTCGGCGAGCAGGGCGGCGACCTCGTCGACGCCGTCCGGCGGGCGCGGCCACGACGACGAGGTCGATCGCGTGCGCCGAGGCGAGCGCGCGCACGGCGTGCACGAGGATCGGCACGCCGCCGAGCAGCGCGCAGCGCCTTGGGGGCACCGGGGCCGAGCCGCTCTCCGCGCCCGGCCGCCGGGACGACGGCAGCCGTGCGGATCACCGAGCGGCTCCCGACGCCCGCACTGGGCTTGGCGAACACGAGCCGGCCGTTGGCGGTGGTGAGCACGCTGGTGACGGTCACGCGGACCTCCTGGCCCACGCGGTCGCGGGCGTGCTCGGTGACGACCATCGTGCCGTCGTCGAGGTAGCCGACGGCCTGGCCGTGCTCCTTGCCCGCCTTGAGCAGGTGCAGGTCGACCTCGTCGCCCACGACCACGAGCGGGCGCAGCGCGAGGGCGAGCCCGTGCAGGTTGAGCACCTTGACCCCGGCGATGGCGGCCGCCTTGGCGAGGTTGGTGTCGAAGGTCAGCAGCGCGCAGTTGCGGTCGATGGCCATGCGGATCGAGCTTGGCGTCGACGTCGGGGACGCCCAGTGGCCTCGTCCGGGACGGTCAGCATCTCGACGCCGTGCTCGCGACGCAGCGACTCGAGGACGTCGAGCCCGCGACGGCCCTTGGCGCGGCGGAGGTCGTCGCCGGAGTCGGCCATGCCCTGCAGCTCGTCGATGACCGGCTGCGGCACCAGGAAGCGGCCGTGCAGGAAGCCCGAGCGCACGACGTCGAGCACCCGGCCGTCGATGGCCACCGAGGTGTCGACCAGGCGCGGGCAGCGACGCCGCCGGCACGCTGCGCGGCGCGAGGCCCGCGCGCGACCCCACGGCACCGAGCACCGCATCGCGCCGCGACCGGCCGATCGCGGAAGCCGAACAGGCTGGAGACGAGCACGAGGAACAGGAAGATCGGGACGACGATCAGCGGCGGCCCGACCAGGAACAGCGGCCAGCGACAGGAGCACGGCGAAGATCGCGCCGACGACGGCGCCGAACGCCACCGGCGATGACCTGCTCGGCCGAGAGGCCCTCGAGCTGACGCTCGCTGCGGTCGAGGGTGCGCATCGTGAGGCGCGCCAGGACGCCGCCGAGGACGTACCCGGCCATCGCACCGATGATGGCGCCGAGCCACAGCCCGCTGAACGGGCCGAGCACCGTCGTCACGCGGAGTCGGCGCCGAGCCGGTCGGCGATCTCGTAGCCGAGACCGGCGCCGAAGACCACGACGAGCAGGCGCAGCGCCTCGACAGCCACGCTCGGGACACGCGTCAGCCGCAGGCCCATGCCCGTACCTCCTCACGAGGAGCAGGCTGCGCGGACCGGAGCGGCCGCACCGGTCAGGAGGCGAGCACCTCGTCGAGGATCGCCTCTGCCTTGTCCTCGTTGGTGTTCTCGGCAAGTGCGAGCTCCGACACAAGGATCTGGCGCGCCTTTGCCAGCATCCGCTTCTCGCCGGCGCGACAGGCCACGCTCACGCTCGCGGCGCCAGAGGTCGCGCACGACCTCGGCCACCTTGATGACGTCGCCGCTGGCCAGCTTCTCGAGGTTGGCCTTGTAGCGGCGCGACCAGTTGGTCGGCTCCTCGGTGTAGGGCTGCCGCAGCACGTCGAAGACGCGGTCGAGACCCTCCTGGTTCACGACGTCCCGGACGCCGACGAGGTCGACGTTGTCCGAAGGAACGCGCACCGTCAGGTCGCCCTGGGCGACGCGAAGGACGAGGTAGTCCCGCTCGACGCCCTTGATGACCCGCTTTTCGATGGCCTCGATGGTCGCCGCACCGTGGTGCGGGTAGACAACCGTGTCGCCGACCGTGAACGTCATAGGTGGGGATCCCCTTTCGAAGGACCTTGAGTTTACCACGGTTCACCGACCGTCCGAGAACCGTTGTCGCAGGTCAGAGGCCCCTCACGGGGTTCGCACCCCGCTTGACCAGCGCAATCACCCACAGGGGTGACCCCGCACTGACTGCCCGTGACGGTCCGGCTGCGCACCGGCGAGCGCACGCCGCGGCCGCCACCGCGAGGCCGTGCGCGCGGGAGCCCCGGTCGGGTGCGGGGGCATGCCCTAGGCTGACGCTGCCCAGCCCGCACGACCCAGGAGCGACCGTGCCCCGCACCACCCGTCACGTGTTCCGGCGTACCGCTGCCGCAGTGGCAGTCGCCGCTCTCGCGGTCGTCCCGCTCTCGGCCTGCGCCATCGGCTTCGAGGCCGCCACGACCACCCAGCGGCCCTCGGGCAACGGCGCCAACGCCGACATCGGGTCGATCCAGATGCGCGGGATCACGCTCGTCGACGGGCCCGACGGCTCGCGGACCGGCACCGTGGTCATGGCCCTGGTCAACGCGGGCGACGA
The DNA here is from genome assembly GCA_963827145.1 of uncultured Actinomycetota bacterium. GTDB lineage: Bacteria > Actinomycetota > Actinomycetes > S36-B12 > CAIYMF01 > Longivirga. Next base: position 661,738 of record CAWGZO010000001.1, read on the forward strand.
GGCCGACACGCTCACGTCCGTGCGCATGGTGCAGCCGCCCAACGGCACGGCCACGATCGTCGGCGCAGGCGACCGCGGGCGGCACCCTGCCGCTGCCGCGCAGCTCGCGCGTCCTGGTCGGCTACAACAGCGACGTCCACGTCGACATCTCGGACCTGTCGCTCACGCCGACGCAGTTCACCGAGATCGAGTTCACCTTCCAGCGCGCCGGTCGCGTGACCGTGCCCGTGATGTCGGTGCTCCCCACCGGCATCTACGCCGGCATCACCCCGCTGTAGGCCTCCGGGCGCCCGGCGTACGCCGACGGCGCAGGCCGACGCGGGATCAGGCCTCGAACTTGTAGCCCAGGCCGCGCACCGTCACCAGGTGCACGGGCGCTGCCGGATCGGCCTCGATCTTGGCGCGCAGGCGCTTCACGTGGACGTCGAGCGTCTTGCCGTCGCCGACGTAGTCCGACCCCCACACGCGGTCGATGAGCATGCCCGCGGGTGAGCACCCGGCCGGAGTTGCGCAGGAGCAGCTCGAGCAGCTCGAACTCCTTGAGCGGCAGCGCGACGGGCTCGCCGTTGACCGACACCACGTGCCGCTCGACGTCCATGCGCACCGGGCCGGCCTCGATGCGTGCCGGGCACCAGCTCCTCGGGCTCGCCGATGCGGCGCAGCACCGCGCGGATGCGCGCCACGAGCTCGCGCGAGGAGAACGGCTTGGTGACGTAGTCGTCGGCGCCGAGCTCGAGGCCCACGACCTTGTCGACCTCGCCGTCCTTGGCCGTGACCATGATGATCGGCACGTTCGAGCGCTGGCGCAGGTTGCGGCACACCTCGGTGCCGGACATGCCGGGCAGCATGAGGTCGAGCAGCACGAGGTCGGCGCCGTGCTGGTCGAACTGGGCCACGGCGTCGGTGCCGGTGCTGGCGATGCCGACCTCGAAGCCCTCCTTGCGGAGCATGAACGACAGGGCGTCGGAGAAGGACTCCTCGTCCTCGACGACGAGCACTCGGGTCACGGGGTCGACTCGCTCTCTGGGGCTGGGACGTCGGATGCGGCCTGCAAGGGCAGCCGCAGGGTGAAGGTGGAGCCCTCGCCCTCCACCGACCAGACGGTGCACTCACCGCCGTGGTTGACGCAGACGTGCTTGACGATGGCCAGGCCGAGGCCGGTGCCACCGGTGACGCGCGAGCGCGCCGGATCGACGCGGTAGAACCGCTCGAAGATGCGGGACTGCTCGCTCTCGGGGATCCCGATGCCCTGGTCGGTCACGGTGATCTCCACCGCGTCGCCGGCGCAGCGCGCGGCCACGGCGACCCGGGTGCGGGCGGGCGAGTAGACGATCGCGTTGGTGAGCAGGTTGCGCAGGGCCATCACGAGCTGGCCCTCGTCGCCGAGCACCTGGGCACCGATGGGCTGGCCCACGACGACCTCGATCTCGCGGGCGCCGGCGAGCAGCTTCGTCGTGTCGACGGCCTCGGCGACCACGCGGTCGATCTCGACGACCTCGCCGTCCTTGATCGCGTCGCGCGCCTGCAGCCGGGAGAGGTCGACCAGGTCGTTGACCAGGTTGGTGAGCCGCTGCGACTCCACCTGCATGCGGGCGGCGAAGCGCTGCACCGCCTCGGGGTCGTCGCTGGCCGCCTGCACCGCCTCGGCGAGCAGCGAGAGCGCGCCCACCGGCGTCTTGAGCTCGTGCGACGACGTTGGCGACGAAGTCGCGGCGTACGGCGTCGACGCGGTGCGCCTCGGAGAGGTCCTCGACCAGCACGAGCGCGGCGGTGGGGGACAGCGCGGCGACCCGGACCCGGGCGTGGAGCACGCCCTTGCCCGAGCGGGGGTCGACGCAGCTCGAGGTCCTCCTCGCGGATGACCCCGTCGCGGCGCACTGCCGTCGACGAGCGCCGCGACCTCCGGGATGCCGACGCGGCGAGCCCTGAGCGAGGCCGAGGCTCGCGGCCTCGGTCGAGGCACGCAGCACGGTGTCGTCGGCGCCGACCACGAAGGCCGCGCCGGGCAGCACGGCCAGCAGGCGGCCGAGACCCTCGGGGACGTTCGGCGACGGCACGCCCTCAGGCTCCGTCGACCGGGGCGGCCTCGCGGGACGCCCGACGCCGCCGAGCCACCAGCCCGAGCGACGCCGCGACGAGGCCGGCCACGACGGCCAGCCCAGCGCCGGTCGAGATGTCCACGGCCACCACGATAGGTGCCCGGCCGACGGTGAACGACCGTCGAACAGGCCAGGTACGCAGGACTTCGCCCGCTGTTCACCCGCGCCACCGACTGTTCACCTCGCGTGCGGGTTCCGTTCATCCGGACGCGGCGTACCGGCAGGTGGTGGGCCTACCCTGAACCTCGACCGGGGCGCCCGCGCGCGCGGGGCCGGACCTACGTCGAAGGACCCACAGCCATGCGCGAGGCCTACCACGAGCAGCTCGACCGCGTCAGCGACGACCTCGTCGAGATGACGCGGCTCGTCGGCTCGGCGATGAACCGCGCCACCCAGTCCCTGCTCGACGCCGACCTCGCGCTCGCCGAGAGCGTCATCGCCGGCGACGACGCGATCGACGCGGTCGCCTCGAAGGTGGAGGAGGACTGCTTCCAGGTCTCGGCCCGCCAGCAGCCCGTGGCCACCGACCTGCGCATCGTCGTCGCGGCCCTGCGCATCTCGTCCTCGCTCGAGCGCATGGGCGACCTCGCCGCGCACATCGCCAAGGCGGCACGGATGCGCTACCCCGCCTCGGCCGTGCCCGCGCAGCTGCGGCCGACGTTCCAGGCGATGGGCGCGGTGGCGCAGAACGTCGTCGCGAAGACCGGCTCGGTCGTGGCCACCAAGGACATCTCGATGGCGGCCGACGTGGCCCGCACCGACGAGGAGATGGACCGCCTGCACCGCGAGCTGTTCCAGACCGTGCTCGCCCCCTCGTGGGAGTACGGCGTCGAGGCGGCGGTCGACGTCACGCTGCTCTCGCGCTACTACGAGCGGTTCGCCGACCACGCGGTCACGATCGCCAAGCGCGTCGTCTACGTCGCGACCGGCGAGCCGTACGCCACCGTCGACCCCGAGGCCATCGCCGGCCTCTGACCCCCGCACCCGATGCGTTGACTGTGCCGTGGACCCCACCTGGTGGGGTTCACGGCACATTCACCGGAGCAGACGTGCGGAGGGATTTCGATACGGAGCCGTTTCGTATCTGAGTCCCGCCCCGTGGCGCTGTTCCGGGCCGGGGGGCGGTCCGGCGCGGAATGCGGAACACTGGGGGGTCGTTCGCCCTGGTGCGGTCCGGTCGGGACCGCGCGGGTCGGCCAGGTCCAGGGAGGTCTCACGTGGCGGTGCTGCCGCTCGAGCCCGATCCCCGACCTCGGCGTACCCGGCCCCGCGCCGTCGGCGACCCCCGCCCCACCCCGCGCCGCGTCGCGGTGCTGTCGGTGCACACCTCCCCGCTCGACCAGCCGGGCACGGGCGACGCCGGCGGGATGAACGTCTACGTCACCGAGGTCGCCCGCCGTCTGGCTGCGCGCGGCGTCGAGGTCGACGTCTTCACGCGCGCCGCCTCCGCCGGGCTCCCGGCACAGGTCGAGATGCAGCCGGGCGTGACGGTCCGCCACGTGACGGCCGGCCCCTACGAGGGCCTGTCGAAGGAGGACCTCCCCGGCCAGCTGTGCGCGGTGACCTCCGGGGTGCTGCGCGCCGAGGCGATGCGGCCCGAGGGCTGGTACGACGTCGTCCACTCGCACTACTGGCTCTCCGGCCAGGTCGGCTGGCTCGCCGCCGAGCGCTGGGGCGTGCCGCTGGTGCACGCCATGCACACCATGGCGAGGGTCAAGAACCTCACCCTGGCCGAGGGCGACTGCCCCGAGCCCGAGGGCCGGGTGATCGGCGAGCAGCAGGTCGTCGACGCGGCCGACCGCATCCTCGCCAACACCGCGATCGAGGCCCGGCAGCTCGTCGAGCTCTACGACGCCGACCCGGCGAGGGTCGCGGTCGTGCACCCCGGCGTCGACCTCGAGGTCTTCTCCCCCGTCGGCCGCGCGCAGGCGCGGGCGCGGGTGGGGGTGCCCGCCGACAAGACCGTGCTGCTCTTCGTCGGGCGCATCCAGCCGCTCAAGGCGCCCGACGTCCTCGTGCGCGCCGTCGCGGCGATGGTCGCGAGCACGCCGTCGCTGCGCGACTCGCTGCAGGTCGTCATCTGCGGCGGGCCTTCCGGCACGGGCCTCGCCCACCCGCACGCGCTCGAGGACCTCGCCGACGAGCTCGGCGTGCGCGACCTGGTCCTGTTCGTCCCGCCGGTCGACCGCGTGCGGCTCGCCGACTGGTACCGCGCCGCCGACGTCTGCGTGGTGCCGTCGTACTCCGAGTCGTTCGGCCTCGTCGCCGTCGAGGCGCAGGCCTGCGGCACCCCCGTCGTCGCCGCGCGCGTGGGCGGGCTGCCGACCGCGGTGGCCGACGGCGTGAGCGGCCTGCTCGTCGACGGCCACGACCCGCGCGTCTGGGGCGCTGCGCTCTCCGACGTCATCGCCGACCGCCCCCGGCTCGAGCGCTGGTCGCGCGACGCCGTCGTGCACGCGTCGCGCTTCGGGTGGGACGCCACCGCGGACGCCACCCTCGAGGTCTACCGCGACGCCATGGCGTCGCACGCCGGGCGGCTCGCCGTCGCCGGCACCTGAGCGCGTGAGCACCGACCCGGTCGAGGTCATCCGCGCCGTGCTCGACGAGCACGAGCTCGAGTGGGACGAGCCCGAGCCCGGCCACCTGGTCGTCGTGCTGCCGGGCGAGCGCAAGCAGAAGACCACGTGCTCCCTCGTCGTCGGCGAGCACGCCCTCACGGTGCAGGCGTTCGTCGCGCGGCACGTCGACGAGAACGCCGAGGCGGTCTACCGCTGGCTGCTCGAGCGCAACCTGCGGATGTACGGCGTCTCCTTCGCCGTCGACGCGCTCGGCGACATCTACCTCGCCGGGCGGCTGCCGCTGTCGTCGGTGACGCCCGACGAGGTCGACCGTCTGCTCGGCTCGGTGCTCGAGTACGCCGACGGCTCGTTCAACACGATCCTCGAGCTCGGCTTCGCCGGCGCCATCCGCCGCGAGTGGGAGTGGCGCACCAGCCGAGGCGAGAGCACCGCCAACCTCGAGCGCGTTCCAGCACCTCACGGACCCCGGACTGACCTGGCCCCCGCTGCGGAGCCGCAGCGGCGACGCGACCGTAGGACTCAAGACCTGCAGCCGTGACCGTCGATGCGTGATCACGACGACTTCTAGACCGTCGTGATCACGCGTCGACGGGGGCTGCGGCAGGATGAGGGCATGAGCGACGCGCCGTACACCCTGGTCCTGCTCCGCCACGGCGAGAGCACCTGGAACGCCCTCAACCAGTTCACCGGGTGGGTCGACGTCGACCTGTCGGAGAAGGGCGAGGCCGAGGCCGTGCGCGGCGGCGAGATGCTGCGCGACGCCGGCGTCCTGCCCGACGTCGTGCACACGTCGCTGCTGCGCCGCGCGATCCGCACCTCGCAGATCGCGCTCGACGTCGCCGACCGCCACTGGATCCCGGTGGTGCGCAACTGGCGCCTCAACGAGCGCCACTACGGCGCGCTGCAGGGCAAGAACAAGAAGCAGACCCTCGAGGCGTACGGCGAGGAGCAGTTCATGCTCTGGCGCCGCTCGTACGACACCCCGCCGCCGGCGATCGACCCCGACGACGAGTTCTCGCAGACCCACGACCCGCGCTACTCGTGGCTGCCGCCGGAGGCCAACCCGCTCACCGAGTGCCTCAAGGACGTCGTCGTCCGCCTCATCCCGTACTGGGAGGACGTCATCGTCGCCGACCTGCGCGCCGGCAAGACGGTGCTCGTCGCGGCGCACGGCAACTCGCTGCGCGCGCTCGTGAAGCACCTCGACGGCATCAGCGACGAGGCCATCGCCGGGCTCAACATCCCCACGGGGATCCCGCTGGTCTACCGGCTCGACGCCGACCTCAAGCCGATCGTCGCCGGCGGCGAGTACCTCGACCCCGAGGCCGCAGCGACGGCGGCCGCCGCGGTCGCCAACCAGGGCAAGTGAGCCGGGAGGCACGCCGGTGACCGAGCGGCTCGAGCTCGCCGACGCGACGCTGCGCGAGTGGGACGCCGTCGTCCTCGACAGCGACCGCGACACGGGGATCGTCCTCGACCGCTCCGCCTTCTACCCCGGCGGCGGCGGTCAGCCGCCCGACCACGGCGTGCTGCTGTGGGGCGGCGTGCAGACCCGCATCGTCGGCGCGCTCAAGGGCGACGACGTGCGCCTCGTCGCGCACGACGACGACCCGCTCCCGCCGGTCGGCACGGCCGTGCGCGGCGCGATCGAGGACGGTCGGCGTACGGCGTTGATGCGCACGCACTCCGGGCTGCACCTGCTCAGCGGCGTCGTGTTCCGCGACTTCGGGGCGCTGGTGACGGGCGGCAACATGGAGCCGCTCGAGGCGCGGCTCGACTTCAACCTCGAGTCGGTGCCCGAGGGGTTCAAGGACGCGGTCGAGGCGGCGTGCAACGTCGAGGTCGACGCCGACCGCGCGATCTCGGCGTACGAGCTGCCGCGCGAGGAGGCCTTCGCGATCCCCGACATCATCCGCACGGCGACCAACCTGCTGCCGCCCACGATCGAGATCGTGCGCATCGTCGACATCGACGGCCTCGACGTGCAGGCCGACGGCGGCACGCACGTCGCGTCGACGCGTCAGGTCGGGCGCATGCGCGTGGTCAAGGTCGAGAACAAGGGCAAGGGCTTCCGCCGCATCCGCATCGCTCTCGAGGGCTAGCGGTTCAGAGGTCGAGCACGTGGTCGACGAACTCGACGCCGTACCACTCCCGCGTCGGGCCCAGCCGCGTCATGCCGAGCCGGTCGCACACCGCCATCGACCGCGCGTTGCCGTCGTAGACGACCGCGTGCACCTGCGCGATGCCGGCGTCGCGCGCCCGGTCGAGCAGCGCCCGCGCCGCCTCGGTCGCGATGCCGTGCCCCCACGCCGCGGGGTGCAGAGCCCACCCGACCTCGACCGCGTCGCTCGGCCCGCCGTCGCTGCGCGGCAGCGTCAGCAGGATCGCCGAGCCCACCGGCTGCGGCTCGACCCCGGCCACGCCCGGGGTCTCGATCGCCCAGAAGCCCAGCGGCCCGGCGGCGAGGGTCGCCCAGCGCGCGGGCCGCGCACGCGCCGCCTCGAGATCGGGGCACGGCGCCGGTGCCGCGCCGAGCCAGCGCCACACCTCGTCGTGCGAGTACGTCTCGAGCAGCGCCTCGGCGTCGGACTCCTCCCACGCGCGCAGCAGCAGGCGGTCGGTCTCGATGCGGTCGTGGGTCACGCGCCGATCATCCTGCCGATCGGCACCGTCGCCCAGACCCGTTCACCCACGGCGGATCCCGGCGTACGCCGACGGGCTCACCCCGCGGCGACGGCGGCGGTGAAGGCCTCGAGGATCGGCTCGTTCCACAGCACGAAGCGCACGACGTCGAACGCCGAGGGGTCCGCGGCGATCGCGGCCCGCACCGCACCGACCGCGATCGGTGCCGCCTCCTCGACGGGATAGCCGAAGACCCCGCACGAGATCGCGGGGAACGAGATCGTGCGCGCACCGAGCTCGGACGCGACCTCGAGCGAGCGCCGGTGGCACGAGGCGAGCAGCGCGGCCTCGGCGCCGTCGTGGCGGCCGTAGCGCGGTCCGACCGTGTGGATCACCCAGTGCGCGGCCAGGTCGCCGCCGCGGGTCGCCACGGCGTCGCCCTCGGGCAGCCCGTGCGGGTAGATGGTGCGGCGGATCGTCAGGCACTCGTCGTAGATCGACGTCCCGCCGGCGCGGTGGATGGCGCCGTCGACCCCGCCGCCGCCCAGCAGCTCGGAGTTCGCGGCGTTGACGATCGCGTCGACGTCCTCGAGCGTGAGGTCGCCGCGCACGGCCTCGATGCGCGTCATGCCACCAGCCTCCTCAGGGTCGAGGAACATCCTGGCGCGACGCGGCATCCGCACGCGAGGTCAGCGCGGCGCCACGAGCGACCACGGCACCGTGAGCTCGCCCAGCCGCCAGCGCGACGGCCCGTCGAGCACCGGGGTGCCGCCGTCGCGAAGCGCCCCGACGGCGGCGAGCCAGCGCTGCCGTACGCCGAACGCGCCCTGCGGCGCCGCCGCCGCCCAGTGCCGGTCGAGCGCGGTCAGCAGCGCGTGCACCCGCTCGCCCGGGACGTTGCGATGGATCAGCGCCTTGGGCAGCCGCTCGGCCAGGTCCGAGGGCCGCTCGAGGCCGGCCAGCCGCGTGGACAGCGTGAGGCTGCGCGGCTCGTCGGCACCCGGCTCGAGCGCGACCCACCAGGCGTGGCGGCCGAGCTCGTCGCACGTCCCCTCGACCAGCAGGCCGCCGGGCGACAGCCGCGCGGTCATGGTGCGCCAGGCGTCGCGCACCTGCGCCTCGTCGTACTGCCGCAGCACGTTGAAGGCCCGGATCACCGTGGCGTCGCGGCCGTCGAGCGGCGTCTCGAAACCGCCGCGCCGGAAGGTCAGCGTGGCGTCGGCGTACGGCGTCGCCGCAGCCACCCGCGCGGGGTCGATCTCGATGCCGACCACGTCGACGTCGGGTCGCACGGGGCGCAGGGCGTCGCGCAGGTCACGAGCGGTCCAGGCGGCGGCGCCGTAGCCGAGGTCGACCACCACGGGTTCGGACGACGTGCGCAGGGCGCGGGCGCACGTGTGCGCGATCCAGCGGTCGACGCGGCGCAGCCGGTTGGGGTGCGTCGTGCCGCGCGTGATGGTGCCCTGCGGACGCGCCGCCCGGGTCACCAGCCGGATCCGCCGCGGGTGACCTCGGCGAGGCGACGGCGTACGTCGACCAGGTAGACGATCGAGGCGACGATGCCGGCGAGCCCGAAGATCGACAGGATGCCGCCGCCGAGAGCCGGGAACAGGATCTGCGCGACCAGGCCGCCGCCGAGCAGGGCGAGCCAGAAGTTCTTGGTGCGCCGGTCGGCCGCCGGGTAGGCGTCGGCGCGGTGCCGCACCGCGTCGATGAGCGCGACGACGCCCATGACGATGCAGGCCCAGTAGATGGCGAGGTAGACGAACCCGGAGACAGCGATCACCTCTCGAGCATACGGACCGCGCGCTCGAGCGGCCTCTCCGGAGCTGCGGCGCGTCAGGGACGTGCGGCCTTCCGTCCCGGTCTGCGGGATTAGTTGTCGCTTCAACTTTGTTCCGGCATACTGACGAACCGACGAAGGAGCAGCGATGACCGACACCCACGCCACCGACGGGCGCATGCCCGCGCTCTACATCGGGCACGGCGCCCCGCCGCTGCTCGACGACCCGGTGTGGTCGCAGGAGCTGCGCACGTGGGCCGCCGACCTCCCGCGCCCGCGCGCGATCCTCACCGTCTCGCGCCCACTGGGAGGCCGCGCCGCTGAGCCTGTCGGCGACGGCCGCCGGCACGCCGCTGGTCTACGACTTCGGCGGCTTCCCGGAGCGCTACTACCGCTGGGAGTACGCGACGCCGGACGCCGGCGAGCTCGCCGGGCTGGTCGCCGCGGTCATGCCCGACACCGAGCCGGTGCACCAGCACACGAGCCGCGGCCTCGACCACGGCGCCTGGGTGCCGCTGTCGATCATGTATCCCGAGGCCGACATCCCGATCCTGCAGCTCTCGCTGCCCACCCACGACCCGGGCCGCCTGCTCGACCTCGGTCGCGCGCCTCCAGCCCCTGCGCGACGAGGGCGTGCTGATCGTGGGCTCGGGCTTCCTCACCCACGGCCTGCCGTTCCTGCGCGAGTTCCGCATCGAGGCGGCTCCCCCGGGCTGGTCGGTCGACTTCGACCTGTGGGCCGCCGAGGCGCTCGCCGCCGGCGACCTCGACACCCTCGCCGACTTCCGCAGCGCGCCCGGGATGCCGTACGCGCACCCCACGGTCGAGCACCTCTCGCCGCTGTTCGTCACGCTGGGCGCCGCCACCGACCCGTCGGCGCCGCTCGACGCGACGATCGACGGCTACTGGATGGGCCTGTCCAAGCGCTCCGTCCAGGTCGCCTGACGTCGTACGCCGTCAGCGCACCGGCAGCACGCATGCGCGAGGCCCCGCCGCACCTGTGTGCAGCGGGGCCTCGCGGGTTCCGGGGGGATCGACGAGCGATCCGGGTCCGGGTGGGTCAGACGCCGACGGCCTCACGCAGAGCGGTGACGGCCTTGTCGGTGCGCGTGCGGAACTCGACCAGCGCGTCCTCGACGATCTTGCGCGTCTCGGCGGTGGCGCCGGTGACGGAGGTGAGGTAGCTGCCCACGGCACCCTCGACGACCTTGCGGCTCTCGGCGGTCGCACCGGTGACGGTGGCGACGTAGGCGCCGAAGGCGTCCTCGACGGCCTTGCGACCCTCGACGGCCATCTCGGTGATGCCGGTCGTGTACATGCCCACGGCCTCGTCGGCAGCCTTGCGGCTCTCGGTGCCCTTCTCGGTCACCGAGGCGACGAACGGCGCGACGACGTCCTCGACGGCCTTGGAGGCGACGACGAACTGGCCCTCGACGCGGCTCTTGATGTCGCCGGACTCGGGGAGCTCGGCGAACAGCTCGCGCATGCGGGCCATCGGCACCTCGAGCAGCTTGATCGACTCGGCGGCCACAGCGGCGACCGGGGCGGCGATCTTGTCGGTGACCGTGGCGGCCTTGGGGGCGGCCTTCGGCGCGGTGGCCTTGGGCGCAGCCTTCGGGGCGGCCTTGGTGGTGGTCTTCTTGGCGGCGGCCTTCTTCGGCGCGGCCGTGGTGGTGGTCTTCTTGGCGGCGGCCTTCTTCGGCGCAGCCTTCGTGGTGGTCTTCTTCGCGGCGGCCTTCTTCGGCGCAGCCTTCGTGGCGGTCTTCTTCGCGGCGGCGACCGGCTTGGTCACGGCGTCGACGACGGTCTCGGGGGTGATGTTCTCGGTCATGACCTGTCCTTCTTCGGTGAGGAGGCACCGGCGGTGGTCAGGCCGGTGTCGAGGGGTTCGGTGGAGCTGGGTACGCCGTCCGCGGCTGCGGCGGCGGGGTCGGGAGCGGTGGCTGCTGCCATCGCGGCGTTCTCCTTCTGGAAGGCGCCGTAGATCTCCAGCAGCACCTGCCGCTGACGCTCGTTGAGCGTCTCGTCCGCGGCGAGGGCCTCGGTGACCGCGGCGTCGCCCACACGGGCTTCGAGCAGTCCGGCACGCACGTACAGCGTCTCCGCCGAGATGCGCAGCGCCGAGGCGATCTGGCCGAGGATCTCCGCGCTCGGCTTCTTCAAACCCCGCTCGACCTGCGAGAGGTAGGGGTTGGAGACGCCGGCGCTCTTGGCCAGCTGACGCAGCGACACCTCCGCCGACACTCGCTGCTCGCGGATGTACTCCCCGAGGCTGCGGACGTCGATCGTCGGTGTCATGACTCAAGGATGCACCCGAAGTGCTTGCTGTAGCAAGCGGGTAGCAAGCATTCGGCGGGTGTTCCGCCTCACAGCACTCGGCGTGAGTGCTTGCTGCACACTCTGTTACCAGTCAGTAACCCAGGCTCGCAGCACGGGTCAGCCGGGCGCTGCCACGACCCGGCCCACGCCGCGGCGGCGCAGCCACAGCGAGAGGTAGACGAGCCCGACGAGCGCCGGCACCTCGATGAGCGGCCCGACGACGCCGGCGAGCGCCTGGCCCGAGGTGACGCCCCAGACGCCGATGCAGACGGCGATCGCGAGCTCGAAGTTGTTGCCCGCCGCGGTGAAGGCGAGCGTGGCCGTGCGCGGGTAGCCCAGCCGCGAGCGGAGCCCGAGGGCGAACGCGACGCCCCACATCAGCGCGAAGTAGCACAGCAGCGGCACGGCGATGCTCACGACGGCGAGGGGGTCGCTCGTGATCGCGTCGCCCTGCAGCGCGAACATCACGACGATGGTGAACAGCAGCCCGTAGAGCGCGAACGGCCCGAGCCGCGGGAGGAACGTGCCCTCGTACCACTCGCGGCCGCGCACCCGGAGCCCGATGCGGCGGGTCAGGTAGCCCGCCACCAGCGGGATGCCGAGGAAGACGAGCACAGCCTTGGTGATGTCGGCGGTCGAGAACGTCACGTCCTGCGTGTCGAGCCCGAGCCAGCCCGGCAGGATCGAGAGGTAGAACGTCCCGAGCAGGGCGTACGCCGCGATCTGGAAGACCGAGTTGATCGCCACGAGCAGCGCCGCGACCTCGCGGTCGCCGCACGCGAGGTCGTTCCAGATGAGCACCATGGCGATGCAGCGCGCGAGCCCGATGACGATGAGGCCGGTGCGGAACTCGGGCTGGTCGCCGAGGAACACCCAGGCCAGCGCGAACATCAGCGCCGGGCCGATGACCCAGTTGAGCATCAGCGAGAGCCACAGCAGCCTGCGATCGCCGGTGACGCGCCCCATGTCCTCGTAGCGCACCTTGGCGAGCACCGGGTACATCATCAGCAGCAGGCCGAGGGCGATGGGCAGCGAGGTCTGCCCCACCTTCACCGCGTCGAGCGCGCCCTGCACGCCGGGCAGGGCGCGGCCGATCGCGAGTCCCGCGACCATGGCGAGCAGGATCCACACCGGCAGGAACCGGTCGAGTCGGGAGAGCCGGCCGAGGACGGCGTCGTCGTCGGGTGCGAGCGCCGGGACCGACGCGGACGAGCTCATGCGCACCTCCGTCGTCCCGAGTCTCCTCCGCGCTGCCGCAGGAGTCAGGCCGACGCCGCGATCAGCGGCGTCTCCTCGTGGACGTCGATCGCGACCGCGACCGCAGGAACGTGGCGCGGCCACAGCACCAGGGTGGCGAGCACGGCCAGGACGCCGCCGACGACCTGCGCGACGACGAACCCGGGCACGCTCGCCGGCGCGATGCCGGCGAAGGTGTCGCTCAGCGTGCGGCCGATCGTCACCGCCGGGTTCGCGAACGACGTCGACGCGGTGAACCAGTAGGCGCCCACGATGTACGCCGCGACCGCAGCGGCGATCCAGGCCGAGCGCCCGGCCCGGACGAGCCCGAGGATCACGAGCAGCAGACCGAAGGTGGCCACCACCTCGGAGAGCAGGATCCCCGTGCCCGAGCGGTCGTCCGTGGAGATGCTCACGGCCGACAGGCCGAACATCAGGTTGGCCAGCATCGCGCCGAGGCAGGCGCCGACGATCTGCGTCACCGTGTAGGGCAGCACGTCGCGCCGGTCGATGCCGCCGAACCACGCGTCGACCGCGGTGACGACGGGGTTGAAGTGCGCTCCGCTGATCGGGCCGAGCGTGGCGATGAGGACGAACAGCGCACCACCGGTGGCGACGGCGTTCTCGAGCAGCGCGAGACCGGTGTCGTCCGGCGAGAGGCGCTGCGCCATGATCCCGGAGCCCACGACCGCGGCCACGAGCAGCGCGGTGCCGAGCAGCTCGGCGAACAGCCGGCGCGGCAGCGAGGCCACCTGCTCCACGGTCAGACCGCGGGGGCGATCTCGGCGATGAGCGCCTCGATCCGGCCGCGGATCTCGTCGCGGATCGGGCGGACGGACTCGACGCCCTGGCCGGCCGGGTCCTCGAGGACCCAGTCCTCGTAGCGCTTGCCGGGGAAGATCGGGCACACGTCGCCGCAGCCCATCGTGATCACCACGTCGGACTCGCGCACCGCGTCGACGGTGAGCACCTTCGGCGTCTCCGCGGAGATGTCGATGCCCTCCTCGAGCAGCGCCGCGACCACGGCGGGGTTCACGCTCTCGGCCGGCGCCGAGCCGGCCGAGCGCACCTCGACGCGGTCGCCCGCGAGATGGGTGAGGTACGCCGCGGCCATCTGGGATCGGCCGGCGTTGTGGACGCACACGAACAGGACGGACGGCTTGTCGCTCACGACGGGAACGCCTCTCGGGGGGTCAGCGGGAGAGCACGCGGCGGAGCTCTTCCAGCCGCGAGGGGACGACGGAGTACCAGACCCAGGTGCCGCGCTTCTGCGACTGGACGAGCCCGGCCTCGCGGAGAACCTTGAGGTGATGGCTCACCGTGGGCTGGCTCTTGCCCACCGGCTCGACGAGGTCGCACGCGCAGGCCTCGCCGGTCTCAGCCGTGGCGATGAGGTTGAGCAGCTGGAGGCGCACCGGGTCGGCCAGCGCCTTGAACGCCTCGGCAAGGGTGGCGGACGCCTCCGCGTCGAGGGGCTCGCGGCGCAGCGGCGCGCAGCAGTCGGCGAGGTCGAGCACGGGCAGCTCGCGGACGCCGGGAACGGTCGATGACTTCGACATGGATCGATATTGACAGAGATCGATGGATCGTGCAACATCGACCTCAGTCGATATCGATGATCGTCGATATCCCTCGCAGAGGAGAACTCCCGTGACCGACCAGATCCCCACCCGCGTCCAGCTCGCCCTCAACGTCGAGGACATCGACGAGGCGGTGGCCTTCTACTCCGCCCTGTTCCGCACCGAGCCCGCCAAGCGCCGCCCCGGCTACGCGAACTTCGCGGTCGCCGAGCCCCCGCTCAAGCTGGTGCTGCTGGAGAACAAGGGCGCCGCCGAGCGGCTCAACCACCTGGGAATCGAGGTGGCCTCCACCGAGATCGTCGACGCCGAGCAGACGCGGCTCGCCGCGGCAGGGCTCACCGCGGTCGACGAGCGCGACACCACGTGCTGCTACGCCACCCAGGACAAGTTCTGGGTCGAGGGCGCACCCGACGGCGAGCGCTGGGAGGTCTACACCGTGCTCGCCGACAGCCCCACGTTCTTCGCCGCCGAGCCCGAGGCGAGCACCTGCTGCGGCGGGACGTCCGCCACCACCGAGTCCCCCACCGACGCGCAGGCCCCTGCCGCCTGCTGCTGACCAGATCAGGAGAACGCCATGAACCCGTCCGACCTCACCTCCGCCACCGCCGCCCGGCACGTCGACGACCTGCGCGCGGCCGCCCGGCACGCCCGGCTGGCTGCCCTGGTCCGCGGCTGCCGCGAGACCACGATCGAGCGGACCGCGCGACTGCTGCACCTCGGCCGGCACAGCGCCGACACGTGCAGCGGCTGACCCGCCGCGCCTGACCGTCAGGCGAGGAGGTCGGGTGCGACGCGCACCGCACCGACCGGCTCGCCCCCGCCGAGCAGCGGCTCCTCGGCGTACTCGTCGAGGACCTCGGCGCGGACGCCGAGATGGCGCAGCACGGCGGAGACCACGACCGGTCGGGGCCGGGCAGCGCCGTCCTCGACCTTGAGCGCGAGCGCTCGGCCGTCGTCGAGTGCGACCGCGAACACGCCCTCGGCGCCGTCCTTGGCCAGCAGGCCGGGCACGCCCTGCATCAGCCGCGTGACGTCGCGGCCGTGCCCGCCGACATGCACGGGGTGCTCGCGCATGGCGTCGGCGACGGCCCGCTCGGCCGACCCCGGCTCCGCCTGCACCGCGGCCGAGAACGCGCGAGCCACACCCGTGAGCGACAGCGCGCCCACCGGCGCCCCGCAGCCGTCGACGCCGACGGCCGACACCGGCTCGCCCGCCATCCGCTCGAGGGTTCCGCGCAGGTGCTGCTGCAGCGGATGGTCCGGGTCGCGGTAGTCGTCGAGCGGCCACCCCTGCGCCACGCACACCGCGAGCATCGCGGCGTGCTTGCCGGAGCAGTTCATGAGCACCGGGTCGGGTACGCCGCCGGCGCGCAGCAGCGCGTCTCGCTCGGCCTCGTCGTACGGCCAGTCCGGCGGGGTGCGCAGCGCGTGCTCGTCGAGACCGACCGCGGCGAGGATCCGGTGCACGCCCTCGAGGTGGAGCGGCGAGCCGGAGTGCGAGGACGCCGCGAGGGCGAGCAGCTCGCCGCGCTCGGCGAACCCGAGCTCCACGAGCCCGACCGCCTGCATGAGCTTGTTGCACGAGCGCGGGAAGACGGGAGAGCCGACGTCGCCTCGTGCGATCAGGGTGCTGCCGTCGGCCG
Source organism: uncultured Actinomycetota bacterium (assembly GCA_963827145.1). Classification (GTDB taxonomy): domain Bacteria; phylum Actinomycetota; class Actinomycetes; order S36-B12; family CAIYMF01; genus Longivirga. Next base: position 677,599 of record CAWGZO010000001.1, read on the forward strand.
CGAGCACCACGAGCGACCCGCGGTGGCGGCTCTCGACGAACCCGCTGCGCACCGCCTCGGCCAGCACGACCGGGCGGCCGCGCCCGGAGGAGCCGAGGTCGGCCTCAGGCACCGGTGCCGGGAGCCAGGAGCTCGTCGACCGAGGCGCTGCCGCTGCGGTAGCGCTCGGTCAGCTCGGCGGACAGCGCGTCCATCACGCGCTGCACCTCGCGCCGGACCTCGGAGACGTCGACCTCGTGCTGGCGCAGCCGGACGAGCGCCTCGCGGAGCTCGTCGTCGGTGCGGGCCTCGACGTCCGCGGTGATGGCGTCGGCGGCCGCCTTCTCCTCCTCGCGGCGGTGCTCGTCGACGCGCGACGGCTCGACCGTGATGTGCCGACCGAGGCCGTGGGTGCTGCGCTGCTCGTCGCCGAGGATGGTCGAGAGGTCGTCGAGCAGCGGGCCGTCGGTCGAGTCCGGGCTGCGCCGGCGGAGCTCGGCGGAGACGATGTCGATCCGGCCGTGCAGCATGCGGCGCAGGTAGGACAGGTCGGCCTCCTCCTGCTCGGCCTCGTGCCGGCGCTCGCGCAGCTCGGCGAGGGAGAGGTCGGGCAGTCCGGTCACGAACTCCTCGGCGAGGACCCTGTCGACGCGTCGACGTCCCCCGGGCATCGGCCTGGTCATGCACCCACTCCGTTCCGGCGGTCCTTGACGTTGAGCAGCGCCCGGGCCTCGTCCGTGGTCATCGGAGGTCGCAGGGCCAGCGTGGCGAGGGTAGCGGCCCGCTCGACCAGTTCGGCGTTGTCCCGCACCGGCCGCCCGGGCTCGAAGGTGAGCGTGTCCTCCATGCCCACCCGCAGGTGACCGCCCGCGGACAGCGCGGCGAGGGCCACCGGAAGGGTGGAGCGCCCCACGCCCGTGGCCGACCAGGAGGCGCCCGCGGGCAGCTGCGAGGCCATGGCCACGACGGACGCCGTGGTGCCCGGCGCCCCGCCCGGCACCCCGAGGACGAGGTCGCAGTGGACCTTGCCGCCGTACGGCAGGCCCTCCTTGTCGAGCAGGCGGTTCAGGGCGGTGACGTGGCCGAGGTCGAAGAGCTCGAACTCGGGGACGATCTCGCGGGCCTGGGTCTCCCGGTAGAGCTCGACGATGAAGTCCCAGGGGTTCATGAACACGTCGGAGCCGAAGTTCACGGTGCCGCAGGTGAGCGAGCAGGAGTCCGGCGCGGCCTCGAGCACGGCCAGGCGGGCGCTGTACGGGTCGGTGACGGCCCCGCCGGTCGAGAGCTGGACGACGAGGTCCGTGGCCTCCCGGACGGCCTCCACGGTCGCCGTGAGGCGCCCGACGTCGAGGGTGGGGCGGGCCTCGGCGTCGCGGATGTGGATGTGGATGAGGCCCGCTCCGGCCGCCTGGCAGGCCTTCGCCGTGCTCACGAGCTCGTCGAGCGTCACCGGCAGGGCCGGGGCGTCGGACTTGGCCGTCTCCGCGCCCGTCGGGGCCACGGTGATCAGGGTCGAGGTTGCCACGGGGCCCATCGTGGCACGTTCGTCGGGAAAGACGGCCCGCGGGACTCAACACCGGCCTCGTTCCGTCCGATGGGTGAATCAGCGCCCGGTGCGGGCGCGGGCGTACCCATGGAGGAGGTCTGGCGTGCCCGACGGCGGCTTCCCGGTCCGCGTGGACAGTCTCCTGCTCGAGCTTGCCTCGCAGGAGGCGACGGGCTGCCTCACCGTCACCGAGCCCGAGGGCGAGCAGTCCTCGGTGTGGTTCCGTGACGGTCAGGTCTACTCGGTGTCCGTGCCCGGCCGTCGCCCGCTGCTCGGCGTCCGCCTCATGTCCTCCGGCGCCCTCACCCCCGAAGCCCTCGCCGAGGCCCTGGAGGTCCAGCGCACCGAGCTGCAGGGCTGGCGCCTGGGCGAGCTGCTGGTGCACCTCGGGTTCGTCGACCGCGCGGTCGTGGAGTCGTTCGTCACCGAGCAGGTGCGCGACCAGATCGCCGACCTGCTCTCGTGGCCGGTGGCGGACAAGCGGTTCCGCAACGGCAAGCGCACCCGCCAGGACGTCGCCCCGCCGGTGGAGGTCACCGACCTCCTCGAGCTGGCGGCCGAGCGCGACGCCCGCTGGGCGGAGATCGTGCCCTTCATCGGCGGCGCCGACGCCGTCCCCGTGCTCTCGACCGCGTCCGCCGCCGCGACCGACGTGGTGCTCGGCCCCTACGACTGGGCGCTGCTGTGCAAGGTCGACGGCGTCCGCACGATCGCCGACCTCGCCGACGACTGCGGCTTCACCGTCTTCGAGGCCGGCATGGTCGTGGTCGGGCTGCTCGACGCCGGCCTGGTCGAGATCGACGGGCTCGAGCTCGACGAGGAGCCGAGCGAGGCGTGGTCGGACGAGAACCCCACCGACGCCGACGTCGCCGCCTCGGTCGCGCGGGTGACCGCCGCGCTCACCGACATGGGCATGTCCGGAGGATCGGTGTTCACGGCCCGGCCGGTGGAGCCGGCCGCCCCGGCCGCCGAGCCCCCGGCCGCCCGCCGCTCGCCCTTCTCGGCCGCTCCCGTGCTCGAGGAGCCGGCGATGGCCGAGATCGTGTCCCTCACCGAGGAGCGCGAGGCGAAGGACAAGGAGGCCGCGCGCAAGGAGGCCAAGAAGGCCGCGCGCGAGGAGGCCCGCCTGGCCGAGGAGGCACGTCTCGAGGCCGAGCGTGCCGCCGAGGAGGAGCGCCTCGCCGCCGAGGCCGAGGCCGAAGCGCCCGCATCGCCGACGACGAGCGCCTCGCCGAGGAAGCACGCCTCGAGGCCGAGCGCATCGCCGAGGAGGAGCGCCTCGCCGCCGAGGCCGAGGCCGCCGCTCGAGGCCGAGCGCATCGCCGAGGAGGAGCGCCTCGCCGAGGAGGCACGCCTCGAGGCCGAGCGCGCCGCCGAGGAGGAGCGCCTCGCCGCCGAGCGCTCGAGGCCGAGGCCGAAGCCGCCCGCATCGCCGAAGAAGAGCGCCTCGCGCGAGGAAGCACGCCTCGAAGCCGAGCGCATCGCCGAGGAGGAGCGCCTCGCCGCCGAGGCCGAAGCCGCCCGCATCGCCGAAGAGGAGCGCCTCGCCGAGGAGGCACGCCTCGAAGCAGAGCGCATCGCCGAGGAGGAGCGCCTCGCCGAGGAAGCACGCCTCGAAGCAGAGCGCATCGCCGAGGAGGAGCGCCTCGCCGAGCGAGAGCTCGCCTCGAGGCCGAGCGCATCGCGGAGGAGGAGCGCCTCGCCGCCGAGGCCGAGGCCGCCCGCATCGCCGAAGAAGAGCGCCTCGCCGAGGAAGCACGCCTCGAAGCCGAGCGCATCGCCGAGGAGGAGCGCCTCGCGCCGAGGCAGAGCGCCCGCACGCCGAGGAGGAGCGCCTGCGGAGGAGGCCGACCGCCGAGGCGGACGCCTCGAGGCCGAGCGCATCGCCGAGGAGGAGCGCCTCGCCGCCGAGGCCGAGGCCGCCCGCATCGCCGAGGAAGAGCGCCTCGGCCGAGCGCCTCGAAGCCGAGCGCCGTCGAGGCCGAGCGCACTCGCCGAGGAGGAGCGCCTCGAGGCCGAGCGCATCGCGCCGAGGAGGAGCGCCTCGCCGCCGAGGCCGAGCGCCTCGCAGCGAGGAGGCCGCGCCTCGCCGAGGAGGCCGCGCCTCGAGGCCGAGCGCCTCGCCGAGCAGGAGCGCCTCGAGGCGAGCGCTCGAGGAGGAGCGCACGCCTCGCCGCCGAGGAGAGCCGCATCGCCGAGGCAGAGCGCCTCGGAGGAAGCACGCCTCGAGGCCGAGCGCATCGCCGAGGAGGAGCGCCTCGCCGAGGAAGCACGCCTCGCCGCCGAGGCCGAAGCCGCCCGCATCGCCGAGGAGGAGCGCCTCGCGGAGGAAGCCCGCCTCGCAGAGGAAGCACGCCTCGCTGCCGAGGCCGAGGCCGCGCGTGCCGCCGAGGAGGCCCGGCTGGCCGACGAGGCACGCCTCGAGGCCGAGCGGAACGCCGAGGCGGAGCGCGCCGCCGAGGAGGCGCGTCTCGAGGCCGAGCGCCTGGCGGTCGAGGAGGCGCTGCGCGCCGAGGCCGAGCGGGTCGCCCGCGAGCAGCTCAGCCCCGAGCAGGCGGAGCTGCAGCGGATCGGGCTTGAGCAGCCGGTCCCGGGCATCGAGGGCTTCGACCGCAGCGGCGCCGCCCTGCTCACCGAGCTGGTGCTCGACCCGATCGAGCCCGACCCCGAGCCGGAGATCGAGCTCGAGCCGGTCGCGACGTACGACCTGGACGACGAGCTCGTGGAGGTCGACAGCGGTGCCCGGCACGCCGGGTCCCACCTGCTCACCGAGCTCGCGCTCGACCCGGGCGACCCCGCACCGGTCGCGGTCGAGGAGCCGGCCGAGGAGCCGCAGGCCCCGGCTGCCGACTACCGGCACCAGGTGCCCGTCAGCGCCGACCACGAGGTGTACGCCCCCGCACTGTCCGGCGGGCCGGCCCGCGCCGAGGGCGCCGACATGGCCGCGCTGCTGCGCGAGCTCTCCAGCCTCGGCGGCGGCTTCGACGACGCCCCGACGCCGACCGGCCAGGTCGTCACGCGCCCGGTGGACGCCTCGACCCTCGAGGCCAAGCCCACCAAGAAAAGAAGGGCTTCTTCGGCCGCTAGCCTCCCGGGCGTACGCGGAAGCGGACGGCCCCGAGGCGGAGCGTGGCCCCGGCGACGGAGAGCCGGGGTCACGAGCCCGAGTGCGAGGCCACGGCCAGACGCTGGAACGGCGCCGCCAGGGCCGCGAAGCGGAGGCGTCGCCGACGCGCCGAGCGCCAGCGGGACTGGAGGCGCGACAACCGCCACCCGTCTGCGAGCATCGCCCCGTGCGAGCAGTGGTGCAGCGGGCCGACGGCGCGCGCGTGGTGGTCGCCGGCAGCGCGGTCGCGGAGTTCGACGGCCCCGGCCTCGTCGTGCTGGTCGGCGTCACCCACGACGACACGACCGCGCGAGCGCGGCGGCTCGCGGGCAAGATCCACGACCTGCGGCTGTTCGAGCCGCGCCACTCCCCTGTCCCGCTCGACGACGACCGGCGCGAGCTCTCGGCCTCCGAGCTCGGGCTGCCCGTCATCGTGGTCAGCCAGTTCACCTTGTACGGCGACGCGCGCAAGGGCCGGCGCCCCACCTGGACGGCAGCCGCGCCGGGACCCGTCGCAGAACCTCTCGTCGAGGCGGTGGTGGCCGAGCTGCGGGCCCGCGGTGCCACCGTCGCGACCGGGGTGTTCGGCGCCGACATGGCGGTGCAGCTGACCAACGACGGCCCGTTCACGGTGCTGCTCGACGTCGACTCCGACTGAGGGCGCCGACGCTCGACGGTCAGAGACCGGCGACGAACTCCTTGAGCCACGGCACGAGGTCCGGGGCGATGTCGTCCCGCTCGCAGGCCAGTCGCACGACCGCCTGCAGGTACGAGAGCCGGTCGCCGGTGTCGTAGCGACGCCCACGGAACACGACGCCGACGACGCCGCCGCCGTCCTCCGCCGGGACGTCGATCGCGAGCGTCCGCAGCGCGTCGGTCAGCTGGATCTCGCCGCCGCGCCCCGGCTCGGTCGCCTCGAGCACCGGGAACACCGCGGGATCCAGCACGTAGCGGCCGATGATGGCGAGCGTGCTCGGCGCCTCCTCGGCGCTCGGCTTCTCGACGAGATCGGTGACCCGGACGACGTCGTCGCTGCCGGGGACGGTCTCCACCGCCGCGCAGCCGTAGAGGTGGATCTGGTCGCGCGGAACCTCCATGAGCGCGACGACGCTGCCCCCGTGCTCGCGGCGTACGTCGATCATGCGGGTGAGCAGGGGGTCGCGCGGGTCGATGAGGTCGTCGCCGAGCAGCACCGCGAACGGGTTGTCCCCCACGTGCTGCGCCGCGCACAGCACCGCGTGGCCGAGGCCCTTCGGCTCGCCCTGCCGCGTGTAGTGCATGGCGGCCAGGTCGGTGCTGGCCCGCACCAGCTCGAGCCGGTCGGTCTGCCCGCTCGCCTCGAGGATGCCCTCGAGCTCGGCGGCGCGGTCGAAGTGGTCCTCGAGCGGGCGCTTGTTGCGGCCCGTCACCATGAGCACGTCGGCGATCCCGGCGGCCGCGGCCTCCTCGACTACCAGCTGGATGGCGGGCTTGTCGACGACCGGGAGCATCTCCTTGGGCGTCGCCTTGGTCGCCGGCAGGAAGCGCGTTCCGAGACCCGCAGCAGGGATCACGGCCTTGGTCACAGTCGAGTGCGGCACGAACGGTCCTCTCGGTCGTACGACGTCCCCTCGCGGGTCATCGTCTCAGCACGACGACGTCGCACGCCGTCGCCCCCGGTTACGGGACGACCACTGTTTCCTGGCTCGCGGCGACCAAACGTGACGTGTCCGGCCCTACGGCGAGCTCGGCGTCCACGGGGACGGACCGCTTCACCACCGCCAGGGCGACCGGGCCGAGCTCGTGGTGCAGCGCGATCGACGTGATCCGCCCGACCTCGCGCGCGCTCGCGAGGACGGGGTCGCCGACCGAGGGGGTGCGGTCGGCGCTGCCGTCGAGGTGCAGCTGCACGAGGCGGCGCGGCGGTCGCCCGAGGTTGTGCACCCGCGCGACGGTCTCCTGCCCGCGGTAGCAGCCCTTGTCGCAGGTGCACGGCCGCCGGGACCCAGCCGACCTCCTGCGGGATCGTCCGATGGTCGGTCTCGTGGCCGATGCGCGGGACGGCGGCGGCGACACGCAACGCCTCCCAGGCCCACGTGCCGGCGCCGGCCCTGCCCTCGACGTACGCCGCGAGCTCGCTGCGCGGCACGACCACCTCGCGGCCGACCAGCACGCCGGGACGCAGCGGCACGTAGCGGCGCGAGGCGTCGTCGTCCGGCTCGAGCCGGCCGAAGACCTCCGGCACGAGGTAGGTCGGGTACGACGCGTGCGCCTCGCCCACCGGCTCGGCGACCACGGCGTACTCGGAGCTGACGTCGGCGACCTCGACGCGCAGCAGGAAGCGCATCCGGTCGAGGTAGGTGACGAGGGCCTCGGCCGCCCCGGGCTCGACCCCGATCCAGGTGGTCTCGCCGTCGTCGACGAGGTGCAGCTCGTGCTCGACGTGGCCGTGCGGGCTGAGCACCAGGTCGAGCGCCGACCCGCCGGGCACGAGCGCCTCGACGTGCTGGGTGGTCAGCGAGTGCAGCCAGGAGAGCCGGTCCGGCCCGCTGACCGTGACCACGCCCCGGTGGGAGAGGTCGACCCATCCGCCGCCCGAGGCGAGCAGGCGCTGCTCGCCGTGCGGATCGCCGTAGTGCCAGGCGACCCCGGCGTCGGTCGAGCCCTCCGGCGCAGGGCAGGCGTCGGCGAGCGCGAGCAACGGGCTCGTGTAGGTCATGGCAGCGTCAACCGTGGGGGACCCGGGATCCTTCCCGCGTCACACCGTTCCGACGCCGGTCGGCGCGCAGTCGGCGCACAGACCGTGCAGCGCGACGTGGCTGATGTCGGTGACGAACCCGGTGCTCGTGCGCACCTCGGCGAGGAAGCCCTCGGCGATCGACGCGTCGATGCTCTCGACCTTCCCGCAGCGGTCGCACACCAGGTGGATGTGCACGTGGTCGTCGACCGCGTGGTAGGTCGGGGCGCCGTGGCCGATGTGCGCGTGGGTGACGAGGCCGACCTCCTCGAGCACCTCGAGGTTGCGGTAGATGGTCGAGAGGTTGACGCCCGACGCCGTGCGCTGGACCTCGGCGAGGATCTCCTCCGGCGTGCCGTGGCGCAGCCGCTCGACCGCCTCGAGCACGAGCTGGCGCTGCGGCGTGATGCGGTAGCCCCCGCGCCGCAGGCGCTGCTCCCACTCGACCATGGCCATGGGCTAGGCCCGCTTGAGCCGTGCGGAGACGTGCGCGGTCAGCGGCTGGCCGACCGCGGCCATGTCGTACGCCCAGAGCAGGTCGCCCTGCACGAGGCCGAACAGCCGGTGCCCGGCGCTGTACTCCTTGGCCGTCACCGTGCGCGCGATCGACGTCGGTGCGCAGCTCGGCGCGGGCGCCGGTGATCGCGGCGTCGACGATCTCCGTGACGGTGATGTCGCCGACCCAGACCTCGGCGTACCCGGTCGGGTGCGCGAGGACCACCTCGACCTGGTTGTTGGGCTGGGGCCGCCAGAAGCCGGTCTCCATGGCGAGCGGCTTGATCTGGTTGCCCTGCTCGTCGAGGAGCCAGGTGCGGCTCCAGTACGACAGGAACGGTCGGCCGTCGGTGGAGAACGAGACCTCCTGGCCGAAGTGGAAGTCGTCGATGGTCGGGTAGCCGCCGACGCCGACTCCGACCCAGCTGCCGAGCAGCCAGGACAGGGGCTTGAGGGCCTCCGGGAGTCCTGAGACGTCCGTGGTGGTCATGGGCTGGCCTTTCGTGTTCCCGCAGGGCAGCGAGGGGTCAGCCCTGACCTCGGTAGAGCCGGAGGACGGTGGCCCCCGCGACCCCGACGACGGCCAGGATCACGAGCACGAGAATCACGGTGACGACGTTCTCGACCACGGCGCGATCCTAGCCGTCGGCGTACCCGCCACCCCGCTCTCGGGCCGCGACGCGACACGCACGGCCTACGCTCGCGCCATGGAACGCAGTCTCGTGGTCAAGGTGACGTGCGGTGCCGACCAGCCGGAGAAGCTGTCGCAGGCGCTCACGGTCGCCGCGACCGCGGTCGCCTCCGGCGTCGACGGTGTCGCTGTGGCTCACCGGCGACGCCGTGTGGCTCGCGGTGCCGGGCGGGGTGCCGGACCTCGGCCTGGCCCACGCCGTCCCGCTCGCGGACCTCGTCGCCGCGGTGCTCGCCGGCGGCACGACGACGGTCTGCACGCAGTGCGCGGCACGCCGCGGGCTCTCCTCGGACGACCTCGCGCGAGGGGTGCGCATCGCCGGCGCGGCGACCTTCGTCGAGGAGTCGCTCGCGGACGGCGCGCAGGCCCTCGTCTACTGATCGGCGGCCCGGCGCGATCTCGCAACGTCCCCGCCGTTCGGGTGCCGCAGCCGCGACCGCGCTGCTACGTTCCGCTCCATGTCCGACACCGCACACATGCTCGGGAACGTCGAGCTGTTCGCCGACGTGCCGCTCGAGATCCGCGAGGAGATGGTCAGCCGCGGATCGAACCGGAGCCTGCCCGCGGGCGCCACGATCGTCACGCAGGGCCAGGCCGACGCCGGCCTGCAGATGATCACCGAGGGAGAGGCCCACGTCGTCGTGCACGGCAACCACGTGCGGACCCTCGCGACGGGCGACTTCTTCGGCGACATCTCGCTCATCGACGGTCGGCCGCGCTCGGCCACCATCGTCGCGGGCGACGCCGGCTGCCGGACCTTCTCGGTGTCGCCGCTGGTGTTCTGGGAGATCATCGAGAGCCACCAGGGTGTCGCGCGCGTCGTCATGAAGGCGCTCGCCCACAAGGTCCGCGGCGCCGAGCAGGCGCTCTCGGAGACCCGCGTCGAGCTCGCGGACGCGCGCGCGCAGCAGGGCTGAGCCGAGCCGAGCCGCGGCTCAGGCCGCCCGGTCGGCCGGGTACGCCAACGTCACGGCGTCGGCCGACATCTGCCGCGCCTGGCCGAGGTCGTCGACGTCGGACGGGTCGCCGTCCGTCTGCTCGATCCAGGCCTCGTCGACGCTGCTCCGCATCCCGGTGGCCAGCACCACGACGCCGACGAGGATCGCGAGCACCAGCACCCACATCGCCGCTCCCTGAGTGTCGTCGTCCGTCGGACGTTCCGAGTCCACCAGCCCGGGGTGAACGCGTGCCGACCGCGGGGCGCACCTCGGGCGACGATCGGCCGACGCGCGATGCGCCGGCGGCGTACGCAGAACGGCCGCGACCCCCGAGGGGATCGCGGCCGTTCCGACCCTCACCGGCACGGGTGCCGGGAGCATGAGGGGAGGTGGCGTCAGGCGGCGGGCTCGGGGGTCCAGCGCAGGTACGGCGTGACCTCCTCGACCTCGCCGAACTTCGCCTTGGCGTCCTCGGTGGAGATGGTCGGCGCGACGATCACGCGCTCGCCCGGCTGCCAGTCGGCCGGCGTCGAGACGGTGGCGCGGTCGGTGAGCTGGAGGGCGTCGATGACGCGCACGATCTCGTCGAAGTTGCGGCCGACCGACTTCGGGTAGGTGAGCGTGAGGCGCACCTTGTTGTTCGGGTCGACGATGAACACCGACCGCACGGTCGAGGTGTCGCCCTCGCCGGGGTGGATCATGTCGTAGGCCTGCGAGACCTCGCGGGACGGGTCGGCGATGATCGGGAAGTTCAGCGCCGTGCCGCCGACCGTCGGCGATGTCGCCGGCCCACGCGGTGTGGCTCTCGACCGGGTCGACCGAGATCGCGATCGCCTTGACGCCGCGCTTGTCGAACTCGTCCTTGAGCGACGCCGTGCGGCCGAGCTCGGTGGTGCAGACCGGCGTGAAGTCGGCCGGGTGGCTGAACAGGACGGCCCAGCTGCCGGCCTTCCAGTCGTGGAACGTGACGGTGCCGTCGGTGGTCTCCGCGGTGAAGTCCGGGGCCACGTCGCCGAGTCGGATAGCCATGGTGATGTCGTCTCCTGATGTGGGTGTGTGCGTTGTCGTGCGGTGAGGGTGGGACAGAAGGTCTGGGTACGGCGTACCGCGAGGGTCGCCGGGCGGCGCCTCAGGCGGTGCGGGCGCCGAAGGCGCGGCGGCCGAGCAGGTACATCTCGCAGCCGAGGCAGAAGTTGAACGCCGCGTTGAGGAACGCCGCACCGAGCGCGAAGGCGACGGCGACGTAGGCGACCGCGGTCGCGCCGGTCACGAGCCCGAGCAGGCCGACGAGGGCGAAGACCAGGCCGACGCTCTGCGCGAAGCGCGGCGGCGCCGGGTCCTCGAAGTCGGTGGGCGCGCCGAGGCGCGGCCGGACGAACCGGCGGAACGCGATGCCGTACGGCTGCGCGTGCAGGCCGACGAGCGCGCCGAGCGCGAACACGACGGTCTGCGCGGCGAGCAGCACGAGCGAGAGCGTGGACGGGATCGAGAGCAGGGTGAGCGCGAGGACCACCGTGGTCACGGCCGCGCCGAAGCGGGGGCCGCGGGCGTCGATCTGGCCGACGGGGGCGGTGGAGGTGCGCGAGTCGAGCGTGGTCATGACGTCTCCTGGAGCAGCAGCACGGAACGGGGTGCGGCACCCGGACGAGTCGGCTCGGCGCTTCCACAGCAGCCGGCGGGGACTGGTCCGGTCAGGGCATCAGACACATGCAGGAACCGACGCGGCAGTAGTCCACTGCGCGTCGCTTGGTGAGAACCACCGTCTGCATGCCGAGAAGGATAGGTCGCTGACCAGCGACGATCACAGAGGCGTCCGGATGCTGAGACATTCGTCTCTACTTGCGAGACGTTCGCAGGTGAGCGGCAGGAGCAGCAGACGCGCCGGTGCGGGTCGGCACGTCAGAGCACCGTGCCCAGCGCCGCGATCACGTCGGCCTTGCGCGGCGCGCCCGCGGCCCGCACGCGGACGACCCCGTGCGAGTCGAGCACCAGCACCGTCGGCGTACGCCGGACGTCGAGGCGGCGGACGAGGTCGAGGTGCGCCTCGGCGTCGATCTCCACGTGGGCCACGCCGTCGAGCATCCCGGCGACCTCGTCGAGCACCACGCGGGTGGCGCGGCAGGGCGCGCAGAACGCGCTGGAGAACTGCACCAGGGTCGCGCGGTCGCCCAGCGGCACGCCGAGCTCGGAGGCGCGGAGCCGGTCGCCGTCGTGGCCGTGCCCCTCGCCCTCGGGCGCGCCGGCGACGGGCAGCGACCCGGTCTCGTCGGCGGCGATCTCGACGGTGCGCAGCCGCCCGTCGGTGCGCCGGCGGTAGAGGCCGAACGCGGTCGCGACGGCGAGCACCGCGAGCACCACCCAGACGCCGGTCATGCCCTGCCCAACCCACGACGGCGGTGCGCTGTTCCCGAGCAGCGGATCATGCGTCGACCCCGGCCGCCACGGCGAGCACCTCGCGCGCCCACCGGCCGATCCGCTCGACGAGCTCGTCGGTCGCGCCCGACTCCGCGTGGGCGAAGCCCTCGACGACCCAGTCGTCGGTGCGGTCGGCGACGCCGCGCTCGCGCGCCCCGGCCGCGGCGGCGTCGCGCATCGACCGCGCGTGCTCGACCGGGAAGTACGTGTCCTGCTCGCCGTGGACGATCAGCAGCGGCAGCGGCGGGATCATCGCGGCCGACTCCGACGGCGAGAGCGGGTAGGGCTCCTCCCAGGCCTGCGGGGTGACGCGCGTGCCGAAGCCCAGGCGCAGCACGCCGCGTCCGCCGGCGGTCTCGACCGCGCGGTGCAGCAGCCGCATCGGCGGCGTACCGCGGTAGAACCAGAAGCCCGCGGCGCTCACCGACACCACGGCCCTCGGGGCCTCTCGGCCGCCCGGCGAGCACAGCGCGGCCTGGCGGAGCACGATCGAGCCGCCCATGGAGAACCCGACCGTCACGACGTCGACGGCACCGAGCCACCGGGCCCATCCGATCGCGGCGTCGAGGTCGAGGACCTCGGCGTCGCCGAGCGTGGTGACGCCGGAGGAGCGGCCGTGGCCGCGGCTGTCGTAGGAGACGACGGCCGCCGTGGCGCGCGAGCGCCGCGGCGATGCGCCGGTTGTCCGGCCGCCGCCACCCGCCGGTGAAGCCGTGCGACACGACGAACACGGTGCCGGTCGGTCCGCGCCGGCAGGGCCCGCGTCGTACGCCACCGAGATGCGCTCGCCGTCGGCGGTGAGCACGGTGCCGGTACGGGCAGGAGCCGGCCCGGACCGGTGCCTGGACGACGGCCGCAGATCCACGTGGGCTATCCTGCCTCCTGAGGGATCCGGGCGATGACGCCCCAGGGTCCCTTCGTGCGTTCCGGAGGCGTGATCCGCCACCGGCTGCCCGATCCGGACGAAAGGCGGAACGACGTGTCGACGCTGCTGCTGCTGACCAACGCCCTGCTGCCCTCCTCCGAGGTGCTGCCCGCCCTCGGACTGCTCTCCCACCAGGTGCGCGTCCTCCCGGCCGAGGGCACCGCCCTGCTGGACGCCCCGAGCTGCGACGCGATCCTCGTCGACGGTCGCCGCGACCTGCCCGCGGTCCGCAGCTTCACGCGGCTCCTGCGCACGACCGGCGTCGACGTCCCGGTGCTGCTGGTCACCACCGAGGGCGGCCTCGTCGGCCGTCACCGCCGAGTGGGGCGTCGACGACGTCGTGCTCGAGACCGCCGGCCCGGCCGAGGTCGACGCGCGGCTGCGCCTGGCGATCGGGCGCCTCGAGCGCACCGTCGACGACGGCGTGCCCGACGAGATCCGCTCCGGCGACGTCGCCATCGACGAGGCCACCTACACCGCCCGCGTGCGCGGCCGGGTGCTCGACCTGACCTTCAAGGAGTTCGAGCTCCTCAAGTTCCTCGCGCAGCACCCGGGCCGCGTCTTCAGCCGCGCGCAGCTGCTGCAGGAGGTCTGGGGCTACGACTACTTCGGCGGCACGCGCACGGTCGACGTCCACGTGCGCCGGCTGCGCGCCAAGCTCGGCCCGGAGCACGAGGCCGTCATCGGCACCGTGCGCAACGTCGGCTACCGCTTCGTCCTGACCCCGCCGCGCTCCGACGAGTCGATCCCCGAGCCGACGCCCGCGCCCGTCGGCTGACCCACCGGCCGTGCCGGAGGGCACCGCGACCGCCTAGGGTCCAGGGGTGACCGACACCGCCTCTCCCGACGTCTCCTGGGAGGTGCTGCGCCGCCTCGACGACGCCGACGTCACCGAGGTCGGCGATGCTCGTCGAGCAGGTCACCGAGGCCGACGGCATCCGGCCGCTGTCCGAGCACGTGATGCTCCACCTGCGCCACGGCGGCGACGTCGACGTGCGCCACGTGCTCGCCCGCACCGGCGGGGAGCTCGTCGGCTACGCCCACCTCGACGTCACCGACCAGGTCGCCGGCCCCAGCGCCGAGCTGGCCGTCACGCCGAGCGCGCGTCGCCGCGGGCGTCGGTCACGAGCTCGTCGCCGCACCTGCTCGCCGAGTCCCCCGACGGCCGGCTGCGGCTGTGGGCGCACGGCGAGCAGAGCGGCGCGGCGCCGCTCGCCGCGTCGATGGGGCTGCGGCGCACCCGGACGCTGTGGCAGATGCGGCGCTCGCTGTACTCCGCGCTGCCCGCGCCGGTGTGGCCGGCCGGCGTACGCCTGCGCTCGTTCCTGCCCGGGCCTCGACGACGACGAGTTCGTCGCGCTCAACGCCCGCGCGTTCGTGGCGCTGCCCGACCAGGGCAGCTGGACCGTCGACGACCTGCACCTGCGCATGGCCGAGCCGTGGTTCGACCCGGCCGGCTTCCTCGTCGCCGAGGAGGACGCGCCCGACGGGTCGGGCCCGCGGATGGTCGGCTTCCACTGGACCAAGGTGCACGGCGCCGACTCGCACCACGCCGGGCACACGCGCGACCACGCGCACACCCACGAGGGCGAGCCCCCGCACGAGCACAGCCACGGCGACTCCCACCACGGCCACGAGCCGATCGGCGAGGTGTACGTCGTCGGCGTCGACCCGGCGCACCACGGGCGCGGGCTCGGCCGCGCCCTCACGCTCGCCGGCCTGCAGCACCTGCGCAGCCGCGGGCTGCCCGACGCGATGCTCTACGTCGACGCGGTCAACACCTCGGCGATCTCGCTCTACGAGAGCCTCGGCTTCACCCGCTGGGACGTCGACGTGGAGTTCAGCGTCTGAGCCCGGCGGCGGGCATCCGCGCTCGGCCCGCGGCGGACGGTCGCCGGTCTGGCAAGGTTGACCCATGAGCACGGACACCGGTCACGACGAAGCGGCCACGATCGAGGAGGAGCCGCTGCCCGAGGGCCGGTTCCTCGACCGCGAGCTCTCCTGGCTCGCCTTCAACGAGCGCGTGCTCGAGCTCGCCGAGGACGACACGCTGCCGCTGCTCGAGCGCGCCAAGTTCCTGGCGATCTTCGCGAGCAACCTCGACGAGTTCTTCATGGTGCGCGTCGCCGGCCTCAAGCGCCGCATCGCCACCGGCATCGCGGTGCGCGCGGCGAGCGGCTCGATGCCGCGCGAGGTGCTCGACGCGATCTACGCGCGCAGCATCGCGCTGATGCAGCGCCAGGCCGACCTCTTCCACGGCACGGTGCAGCCCGCGCTCGCGGAGGAGGGCATCCTCCTGCTCCGTTGGGAGGAGGCCAGCGACGCGGAGCGCGACCAGCTCAGCCACTTCTTCCGCACGAAGGTCTTCCCGGTGCTGACGCCGCTGGCGGTCGACCCCGCGCACCCGTTCCCCTACATCAGCGGCCTGTCGCTCAACCTCGCCGTCGTGGTGCGCAACCCGTCGAGCGGCACCGAGCTGTTCGCACGCGTGAAGGTGCCGCCGATCCTCGAGCGGTTCGTGCTCGTGGGCCCGCAGCGCTTCGTGCCGCTCGAGGACATCATCGCCGCGCACCTCGGCGAGCTGTTCCCCGGCATGGAGGTGCTGCAGCACCACGCCTTCCGGGTCACCCGCAACGAGGACCTCGAGGTCGAGGAGGACGACGCGGAGAACCTGCTCCTCGCCCTCGAGCGCGAGCTCATGCGGCGCCGCTTCGGGCCGCCGGTGCGGCTCGAGGTCGAGCAGTCGATCGACCCGCACGTGCTCGACCTGCTCGTGCGCGAGCTCGGCATCGGCACCGAGGAGGTCGTGCGCATCCCCGGTCTGCTCGACCTCACCGCCCTGTGGGCGGTCGACCGGCTGCCGCGCGACGACCTCAAGCTGCGCGCGTTCCTGCCCCGCACCAGCCGGGAGCTCACCGACGTCGAGACCTCGTCGCCTCCGGACGTGCTCGAGGCGATGCGCGACCACGAGGTGCTGCTGCACCACCCGTACGACTCGTTCTCCACGAGCGTGCAGCGCTTCCTCGAGCAGGCGGCCACCGACCCCAAGGTCCTCGCCATCAAGCAGACCCTCTACCGCACCAGCGGCGACTCGCCGATCGTCGACGCACTCGTCGCCGCGGCCGAGGAGGGCAAGCAGGTCCTGGCGATCGTCGAGATCAAGGCGCGCTTCGACGAGCAGGCCAACATCGACTGGGCGCGCAAGCTCGAGCAGGCCGGTTGCCACGTCGTGTACGGGCTGGTCGGGCTCAAGACGCACTGCAAGCTGTCGATGGTCGTGCGCGACGACGGCGACCGGCTGCGTCGCTACATCCACATCGGCACGGGCAACTACCACCCCAAGACGGCACGCCTGTACGAGGACGTCGGCCTCCTCACCACCGACGAGGAGGTGGGCGACGACGTCGCGCGCCTCTTCAACGTGCTCTCCGGCTACTCCATGGAGACGGAGTACCGCCGTCTGCTCGTCGCCCCGCACTCGGTGCGGTCCGGGCTCGTCGAGCGCATCGAGCGCGAGATCGAGAACCACCGGGCCGGCCACAGCTCGCGCGTCCGCATCAAGTGCAACTCGATCGTCGACGAGGCCACCATCGACTCGCTCTACCGCGCGTCGCAGGCGGGAGTGCCCGTCGACATCTGGGTGCGCGGCATCTGCGCGCTGCGCCCCGGCGTACCCGGGCTGTCCGAGACGATCCGCGTGCGGAGCGTTCTCGGCAGGTTCCTCGAGCACTCGCGCATCTTCGAGTTCGACAACGCCGGCGAGCCCGAGGTGTGGATCGGGTCCGCCGACCTCATGCACCGCAACCTCGACCGGCGCATCGAGGTGCTCGTGCGGCTCGGGTCCGCCAAGCACACCCGCGAGCTGTCGGACCTCATCGACCTCGCCTTCGACCCAGGAACGAGCTCATGGCACCTCGGTCCCGACGGCGAGTGGCAGCGGGTCGACCGCGCGCCGGACGGCACGCCGCTCGTCGACGTCCAGTCGACGCTCATCGCGCGCCAGTCGCGCCGGTTGACGACGGCGCCCTGATCGCGGCGATGACCACCTCGATCGGGGGCCTCGACCCCGAGCGCGCCCTCCCTCCCGCGGTGCCGGTCGGCCGTGACTCGACGGCCGGCGTCGCGGTGATGGCCCACCTGCGCCGGCAGACGTCGGCGCTGCTCGAGGCGAGCAGCGGCGTCGGCGACCACGACGACAGGCCCGTGCACGCCACCCGCGTGGCCACGCGCCGGTTGCGTGCCGGCCTGCGCGTCTACGGCGACCTGCTCGACGGCGACGTCGCGGCCCGCCTGCGCTCGGAGCTGTCGTGGTACGCCGGTGCCCTCTCGCCGCTGCGAGACGTCGACGTCTTCCTCGTCGCGGTGGAGAGCGGCGAGGACGAGCGGGTCGCGGAGGCTCTCGCGCCGTGGCTGCGTCGTCGCCGCGAGGAGCTCACCGCAGCGGCCGTGGCCGCGCTCTCGTCGGGGCGTGGCGACAAGCTGCGACTGGACCTGGTGACGCTGGCCCGCGCCCCCCGCTTCACGCCGGGGGCCGGCAGGCGAGCGTCGAAGGTGCTCGTCCCACGGGTGCTGAAGGCGGACCGCCGGGCGACCGAACGGATCGACGAGCTGGGCGACGACTCGCCGTCGCACGCGTGGCACGCCGCGCGCATCACCGCGAAGCGCGCGCGCTACGCCGCCGAGGTCGGCGCTCCTGCCGTCGGCCGACCCGCAGCCGACCTGGCCGAGCTCTGGTCGACGTTGACCGACCCGCTCGGCGAGGCGCAGGACGCCGTCATCCAGCGCGCGCTCGTCCTCGAGCGCGTCGACGACCCCGCGGTGCCGCTGACCGCGGCCGAGGCGTTCGCCTGCGGGGCATTCGTGGCGCGCAGCCGCGACGTCGAGGTGCAGGCGCATCTGCGCGCGTCCGCCCTCTGGAGCGCCTCCCGCGACGAGCACCGCCGGCTGCGACGGGCCGTGGAGCGGGCGCGATGAGCGAGCGCACCATCGAGGCGGCCGGCGTCGTGCTCGTGCGACCCGGGCCGAACGGACCCGAGGTCGCGGTCGTCCACCGGCCGCACCGCTCCGACTGGTCGCTGCCCAAGGGCAAGCTCGAGCGCGGCGAGCGCCACGAGGTCGCCGCCGTGCGGGAGACGTTCGAGGAGACCGGGGTCCGCTGCGTGCTCGGGCCGTCGCTCGGCGGGCGGCGCTACGAGGTCGACGGCGTACCCAAGCACGTCCGCTACTGGCGGGCGACGGTGGCCGAGCACCAGCCCCGCGAGGCCGACGCCGAGGTGGACGAGATCCGCTGGCTGCGCCGCAAGGCCGCCAAGTCGTTGCTCAGCTACGCCGACGACCGCGACCTCGTCGACGCCGCGCTCGCCCTGCCCGACACCACGGCGACCGTGGTGCTGCGGCACGCAGAGGCCATGAAGCGGGCGGTGTGGCGCGAGTCCGGCGACCCGCTGGCCCGCGAGGACGCGTCCCGACCGCTCAACGACGCCGGGGTGGAGCAGGCCTACGGCCTCGTCGACCTGCTGGCGGCGTACGGGCCGCGTCGGGTCGTCAGCTCGGACGCGCGCCGCTGCCGGGCGACCATCGAGCCGTACGCCGACCGCGCCGATCTCGAGGTGCACCTGGAGCACGCCCTGAGCGAGGAGGGGTGCGCCGACGACCCCCGATCCACCGCTGCGGTGGTGGCCGCCCTGCTGGGGAGCCGGGAGGCGGCCGTGTGGTGCAGCCACCGGCCGGTGCTGCCGATCGTCCTGCGCGCGGTGGCCCGGGAGCTCGGCCTGAGCGGCAAGCAGGCGGACGAGGGGCTGGACCCTCGGCTGAAGCCCGGGGCCGCCGTGGTGCTGCACCGCGAGGCCGAAGGCGGCGTCGTGGCCATCGACCGCCTCGACGCCTGACCGGTCGCCGGGCCCCGCCCCCGCGGGGGCGGGGCCATCTGTACGTCCGCCGTTCACCGTCCGTTCACTCACGCCCCCCGAACCGGTCAACCCGACTTCCTACCGTCCGGAGCGTCAGACACATCGACCACGACTCCTGGAGGACCAGGGTGACCATCTCTCGCACCGCTCGCCTGGCGGCCGTCGCCGTCGCGGGCGTCCTCGCGCTCGCCGCCTGCGGCTCGGACGGCGGATCCTCCGCCTCGTCCAGCGGCGACGCCAACTGCGTCTCGGGCTCGCTCAAGGCCTCGGGCTCCTCGGCCCAGAAGAACGCCATGGCCGAGTGGATCAACGGCTACCAGAGCAACTGCTCCGGCGCGACCATCGACTACCAGGCCAACGGCTCCGGCGCCGGGATCCAGGACTTCATCAACAAGCAGACCGCCTTCGCGGGGTCCGACTCCGCCCTCAAGGAGGACGACAAGACCGCGGCCGACGCGCGCTGCGCCACCGGCCCCGCGATCGACATCCCGATGGTGGGCGGCGCGATCGTCGCGGCGTACAACGTCAGCGGCGTCGACAAGCTGATCCTCAGCTCGGACGTGCTCGCCGGCATCTTCGGCAACACCATCACCAAGTGGAACGACCCGAAGATCGCCGGCATCAACCCCGGCGTGACCCTGCCGGACGCCACGATCGCGCAGTTCCACCGCAGCGACTCGTCGGGCACCACCGACAACTTCACCAAGTTCATCGCCACCACCTCGACCGCCTGGACCTTCGGCAACGCCAAGGAGTGGACGGCCCCGGGCGGCCAGGGCGCCAAGGGCTCGGACGGCGTCGCCAGCGCGGTGAAGTCGACCCCGAACTCGATCGGCTACGTCGAGCTCTCGTTCGCCCAGGACGCCAAGCTCGACCTCGGCATGGATCGACAACGGATCCGGCACGGCGGTCGAGCCGACCTCGGAGAACGCCGCGCAAGACCATCGCGGCGGCGACGATCACGGGCACCGGCAACGACCTCGCCCTCTCGATCGACTACAAGACCGCCGCCGGCTACCCCGCCGTCCTGGTCACCTACGAGATCACCTGCGAGAAGGGCCTCGAGGCCGGCCTGGTCGACCTGACCAAGTCGTTCCTCACCTACACCGCCAGCGACGCCGGCCAGGCGAAGCTGACCGAGCTGGGCTACGTCCCGATCACGGGCGACCTGCTCACGAAGGTCCGCACGGCCGTCTCGTCGATCTCGGCCTGACGCTACTGTCTCCAGGGGTGGCGGGACTCCGGTCCTGCCACCCCTGGAGCGCACTCACGAGACTTCTCAGGTGGTCAGCAGATGAGCACGACCCTCGAGCCGCCGGGCGCTCCGGCGGCCGCCGCGAGCTCCGGGATCAAGGGCGCCTCCGTGCGCCGGGGCGACCGGGTCTTCCGAGGCCTGTCCCGCGGCGCAGGCGTGCTGATCCTCGTCACGATGGCCGCCATCGCCGTCTTCCTGATCTGGCGCGCGATCCCGTCGCTGCAGGCCAACACGGCCAACTTCTTCACCACCCAGGTCTGGTTCCCGGACGCGAAGCCGGCGGTCTTCGGCATCGCCGCGCTCGCGTTCGGCACGATCATGACCGCGGCCATCGCCATGCTGCTGGCGGTGCCGGTGGGCATCGGGGTGGCGCTGTTCATCTCGCACTACGCCTCGCGCCGCCTCGCCGCGCTGCTCGCCTTCGTCACCGACCTGCTCGCCGCGGTGCCCTCGATCATCTTCGGCATGTGGGGCATCCAGTTCCTCACGCCGAACATGGCCGGCCTCGGTGAGTGGCTCAACACCTACCTCGGCTTCATCCCGCTGTTCAGCAACGACCTCGGGATCTACAGCCGCTCGATCCTCATCGCGGGCGTCGTCCTCGCGATCATGGTGCTGCCGACCATCTCCGCCATCTCGCGCGAGGTGTTCGTGCAGGTGCCGCGGGCGCACATCGAGGCGTCGCTCGCGCTCGGCGCGACGCGCTGGGAGATGGTGCGCCAGGCGATCTTCCCCTTCGCCAAGCCCGGCATGATCTCCGCGTCGATGCTGGGCCTGGGCCGCGCCCTCGGCGAGACCATCGCCGTGGCGCTCATCCTGTCGGCGTCGTACGACATCAACTGGCACATCACCGAGCCGGGCGGCAACACCTTCGCCGCCAACATCGCGCTGCGGTGGAACGAGGCCGGGCCGATCGGGCTCTCGGCGCTCGTCGCCAGCGGGCTCGTGCTGTTCGTGATCACGCTCGTGGTCAACATGTCGGCGCGCATCATCATCGCCCGCCGATCCGAGTTCTCCGGGGCGAACTCATGAGCGGCCTGAGCGACATCGATCGCGAGGAGTCGGAGCAGCTGCTGCACGACGCGCTGACCGGCGGAAGGCTCCCCCGCTGGGGCGTGCCGGCTGTCGCGGTCGGCTCGGTCGTCGCCGCGATCGTGCTGAACCTGACCACCGCGGTCGCCGGCGTGGCAGGCACGCTGATCGTGGCCGTGCTCATCTTCGTCGCGGCTCAGACCCTCTGGAGCTTCGCGGTCGAGGGGCGCCGGCACTCGGTCGACCGGCTCGCCACGACGGCGATCTACGCGACGTTCGTCATCGCGCTCGCGCCGCTGATCGCCGTGCTCGGCACGGTGATCGTCAAGGGTTTCGAGGTGCTCAGCGCCGAGTTCCTCACCACGTCGATGCGCAACGTGTCGCCGCGCTCGGAGGGCGGCGGGCTCTACCACGCGCTCGTCGGCACCCTCCAGCAGGTCGGCATCGCCGCGCTCATCGGCGTACCCATCGGGATCCTGGCGGCGATCTACCTGGTGGAGTACGCGCCCCTGGCGAAGAATCGCCGGCTCTCCCGCTCGATCAGCTTCTTCGTCGACGTGATGACCGGCGTTCCGTCCGTCGTGGTCGGCCTGTTCGTCTACACCGCGTTCGTGCTCACCCTGGGCATGCAGCGCTCCGGGTTCGCCGCGTCGATCGCCCTGACGATCCTCATGATCCCGGTCGTCGTGCGCTCGACCGAGGAGATGCTCCGCATCGTGCCGCGCGACCTGCGCGAGGCGTCGTTCGCCCTCGGAATCCCGCGCTGGCGCACGATCATCAAGATCGTGCTGCCGACCGCCATCGGCGGCATCATCACCGGAGCGATGCTCGCCATCGCCCGCGTGGCGGGCGAGACGGCGCCGCTGCTGCTCACGACGTTCCTGTCGCAGTCGATCAACACCAACCCGTTCGCCGGGCCGCAGGCTGCGCTTCCCACGTTCATCTGGGACCAGTTCACCAGCGGCACGGACGCCTCCGTCGACCGGGCGTGGGGAGGCGCACTGGTGCTCATCACGCTCGTGATGGTGCTCTACGCCGGTGCGAAGATCATCGCCCGCTACACCGGGATCAAGCGCGTCTGACACCGGCGTACGACCACGACCCGCACAACCGACAGCACCGAGACCCGAGGAAGAACCAGGCACATGGCCAAGCGCATCGATGCCACCGACGTCGACATCTACTACGGCTCGTTCAAGGCCGTCGAGGGTGCGACCTTCTCGGTGGAGCCGCGATCGGTCACGGCGTTCATCGGACCCTCGGGCTGCGGGAAGTCGACCGTGCTGCGGACGCTCAACCGCATGCACGAGGTGATCCCCGGCGCGTACGTCGACGGCGAGGTCCTGCTCGACGGCGAGGACATCTACGGCCCCGACGTCGACCCGGTCAACGTGCGCCGCACCATCGGCATGGTGTTCCAGCGGCCGAACCCGTTCCCGACGATGTCGATCTACGACAACGTGATCGCCGGCCTCAAGCTCGACGGCCGCAAGCGCAAGCGCGACGAGATGGACAGCATCGTCGAGCAGTCGCTGCGCGGCGCGAACCTGTGGGAGGAGGTCAAGGAGCGCCTCGACCGTCCTGGCGCGGGGCTCTCCGGCGGGCAGCAGCAGCGCCTGTGCATCGCACGGGCGATCGCGGTGGAGCCGCAGGTGCTGCTCATGGACGAGCCGTGCTCGGCGCTCGACCCGATCTCCACGCTGGCGATCGAGGACCTCATCGACCAGCTCAAGGAGAAGTACACGATCGTGATCGTGACCCACAACATGCAGCAGGCAGCGCGGGTCAGCGACACGACGGCGTTCTTCAACCTCGCCGGCATCGGCAAGCCCGGCAAGCTGGTCGAGATGGCCCCCACCCCGGTGATGTTCTCCACCCCCAGCGAGCAGGCCACCGAGGACTACATCTCCGGCCGCTTCGGCTGACCGGCCTCCACCTCCGCTGGATGATCTCTAGTAGAGATCCTCCAGCACGACGCGCCGCTGCCGCCCCACCGATTCCTGCTGCACGATCTCTGACGACATGGCCTCAGGCGGTGTTCGAGGGCCCTCTCCGGAGCGCGGACCAGAATCGGTCGACCAGGGCAGTGCGCCGGCGGGCCGTGCTGATGTCGGTGGGCATCCACCGCACGAAGCGGACGTCGTGCTCCTCCCGGATGCGGTCCTCCCGGCGCTTCTCCTGGATGAGCGCGCGCTGTCCGTCCGCACCCGCGTACTTCCCTGCGCCGTCTGCCTCGCCGACCACGCGGCTCTCGTCGAACCACATGTCCACTCTGGCGGACCATCCGGGACCCACGAACTCACGCTGAAGCTCGGGACACGGCAGACCTGCCTCGAGCAGCCACCACCTCGACGCCGACTCGAACCAGGACTCGCTGCCACCATCCGCCCGCTCCAGCACACGTCGCGCCTGAGCCGATCCGCGCCGGCCATGCTCCCGGATCCGGGCGTCTGCGAGCTGCTGGCGAGTCACCATCTCCCGTCGCAGCAGTGCATCAGCCACGGCGAGACCGTCCGGCGGCTGCAGTGTCGACGCGCAGTCGAGCGCGAGGCGGGCACCGCCCAGGACCGGTACTCCGTCGACGAGAACCACGTCCGCGTCGTCGTAGTCCGACACATGAATCCGAGCACCTGTGGGCGCGTTGCCGTGCCGGGGAGGTCGTCGGGTGAGCTCCACCTCGTCGCCCACGTCGCCGTACGGCGTCGGGAGGCCGAGGATGCGTGCACCGCTGACATGGGACACCACGGTGTCGGCACCGCAGGCAGCAAGAAGGGCTGCGGCGTTCTCGAGGTGGCGGTGATCGCCCGACGTACCGACGAAGGCGACGTCGCCATAGACACCACGGCGCAGGCGGGTCCACAGACGTGCGGCGATCAGGGCTCGAATATCCCCGTCCTGCGCCCCCAGGGCTCGGGCGTCCCCCGCCGAAATGACGCCGCCGTGGGAGGAGGCGTGCACGGACATGCGAGACGCCAGCTCGAGCAACTGATCAGGGGGACGCCGGAGGAACCTCATGCGCGCAGGATCGACCGCCCGGCGGACACGGCGTTCTACGCATCCACAGCCACAGCCTGCGCGCGGACGCAGCCCGTGGGGCCCTGGCGCCCGCCGGATGATCATCGACGGAGGTCGCCCAGCACGACACGCCGAAGGAGCAAGGCCGGAGGTTGCTGGATGATCTCTACTAGAGATCATCCAGCAACTCGGGGGTCAGAACTCCTCGAGGATGCGGCCGAAGCCGTAGAGCTTGTCCTCGATGCCGTTCTCGCGCAGCGCCATCCACCAGGTCGCGGCGTTGATCGCGACGACGGGCTTGTCCGAGCCAGCGCTCGGCCTCGGCGGCCAGCCGCACCATGCGACAGGTTGGTGCCGAACTGGACGATCGCGTCGGCGTCGGTCTCGTTGACCTCGAGGATCGCGTCGCGCAGCTCGTCCTCGGTGACGTGCGCGATCGAGACGGCGGTCGGGCACTTGAGGCCCTTGACCGCGCGCGACCTCGAAGCCGCACTCGTCGAAGAAGCTGTCGACCTGCTCGTCACCGTTGACCTGGTACGGCGTCACCACGGCGATGCGACTTCACGCCGAAGCGTTGCAGCGCCAGCTCGCACGCCTCGGCACCGGTCGCGACGTCGAGCCCGCCGGAGCGCTCCTTGATGCGGCGCTTGAAGTGCCCGTTGCCCTCCTTGCCGCCCCAGAAGGTCTCGGCGGACATGCCCATGACCATGTAGTCGGGCTCGGCGGTGCATCACCCGGTCGACGGCGTCGTCGATCGACTCGTCGAGCTGCACGCGCAGCTTCTCCATCTGCGCCTCGGTCGAGAGGTCGGCGTCGCGGATGTGGATGCGGCTGAACAGCGGGGTCACGCCCGGGCACGTTCATCGAGTTGAAGTCGGACTCGACCATCGAGTTGGTGCTGGGGGCGAGGACGCCGAACTTGCGGCGCCAGGCCGCCTGGTCGGACGCTCGCGCCAGGGCTCGTTCGCCATGTGAGGGCTCCTTGCTGCGTGGGTCGTCGCGTCAGGCGTCGACGACGGATTCGGACGTGGCCACGGCCCGGGACGCCGAGGAGTCGGTGGTGCTGACGCGCCAGAGGAGGTACGACGCCAGCAGGAAGCAGCCCTGCCCGACGATGTTGACGCCCTGCTCGATCCACTGCATCGTCAGCGTCTGCTCGATCTTGGCGGCCGGCGAGGTAGGCCAGGACGATCGAGAAGCCCATGCCGACGGCGTACAGGACCACCGGGGCGGCCGCACGCTCGCGCACCGACCACCGGATGGCGACGCCCGAGGTCATGAGGGCCGCACCTGCCGCCACGGCGAGCAGGGCGGTCGACCTCCCGCTGCGCGATCGTGCCGGCGAAGCCGAGCACCGACCACGAGCGGCGAACGGCCACCACAGGATGCGGCGCCCGACGATCGCCGACCACAGCGACCACGAGCAGCAGCATGAAGCCGGTCGCCAGGAACGGGAAGAGCATCTGCTCCATCCACGTGACGTCCGTGTCGAGCGTGGTCAGGACCAGATCTTCCACGAGCGCCTTGCGACCCGCCGCCGATCCGATGAGGACGACGCCGGCGAGCACCGGGACGCGCACCGCCGGCAGCGGCCCGGCGCTCAGCCGCGCCAGGAGCAGGCACCCGACGACCGGCCAGCACGACGGGGACGACGTCGACGAGCGCGAGCGAGACCGTGTACTCCGTGCAGCCGGTCCATCGTCGCGCCCGCGCTCAGACGACGGTGATGTCGTCGAAGATGTCGCCGCTTCTTGCGCAGCACGAACGCGGCGAAGAAGCGACCGGCGGCCTTCGGCGTCGGTCAGCCAGGCGACCCGCGCGCCGTTCTTGCCCTTGGCGAGCACGCCCTCGGCGAGCACACGGGGTGACGGTCTCGACCGTGTCGCCGAGGATGTTGAAGATCTTCTTCGACCTTCTCCGACAGCCTCGGGCTGGCCGTCGTAGTCGTCGACGAGCAGGTCGGTGTCGACGATGCCCGGCGAGAGGAAGCCGATCGAGACCGGGCCGTCCTTGAGGCTCCTTGACCAGCGACTCGGTGAGGTAGGTGACGCGCGCGCTTGGTCGCGCCGTACGACGCTCATCCCTCCGACATCTGGCCACCGGAGCCGAAGCCCTCCATGTTCCAGATGACGCCCGGAGCCCTGCGCCGTCATGCCCGCGCATGCGGCACCGCCGTGCCGTTGCACGACGCCGACCAGGTTGGCGTCGACGATGCGGTCGATGCTCCTCGGTGGTCAGCTCGGCGAGCGGCTTGCGCGGCACCGACATGCCGGCGTTGTTGATCCAGATGGTCGACCTGGCCGAACGTCGCGACCGCGTGGTCCCACAGCGCCTGCAGGTCGTCCGGTCGGCGACGTCGCACGGGATGCCGGTGACCTGGTCAGCCCGCCGCCGAGCTCGGCGAGCGCCTTGTCGACCGACTCCTGCGAGCGCCCGCAGATCGACGACGCGGGCAGCCGCGCTTGAGGAGCTCCGTCGGCGAGGCCCGAGGCCGATGCCTCGCGTGCCACCGGTGACGACGACGACCTGTGGCTCGCTCATGCGCTCGGCTCCCAGTCCAGCACGCCGTAGGTGCACGTGCGTGAGCGAGTCGCCGCTGGAACAGCTCCCAGACGACGGCGATGCGGTTGCGAGTCGTCGAGCAGGAACTCGCGACCCTTGATCTTCCAGACGTCGCCGCCGCGCGAAGTGCTGGCTGGTGAACAGCGCGCGGCCGTAGGCGCGGGCGTTGCCCCACGACGTCCGGGCCGTCGTAGATCGTGTTGGCCGACATGCGCGTGCGCTCGAACGGTGTACGAGCGGTTGAGCACGCCTTCCCACGTGATGGTCTGGCGGGTGCGGCGTCAGCGAGAGCGGCTCGTGCTCGATCGGTGACGAGCATGTCGCCGCGCTTGCTCTGGTCGACGTCGTAGACCTCGAAGACGCCCGTCCACGTGCCGCGCTGCTTGGTCGGCAGGACCTGCGGCTTCGGGCCGAGCTCGCGTCTCGCGCGCGATCCAGTCGTCGATCGTACTGCCTGCGCCTCGGGCGTCGGAGCTGTCGACGTACTTCTTGTAGACACCGTTGAAGACGCGCGCAGACGGTCCAGCCGTCGTGCAGGACCGAGGAGTAGACCTGCGTCTCGCCGTCGGGCAGCACGTGGTTCCAGGTGCGCAGGTCGACCTGCCAGCCCGGCGAGTAGTAGTGCGCGTCGACGAACAGGCCGTAGGGCTGGCCGGTGCCGTAGAAGTCCGGCCCGGTGTAGACGCGGTTCTCGTCGGAGTCGATGACCCCGAAGTCGAAGTGGGCACCGAGCTCGAACCGGTTGCGCAGCGGGCCCGCGCCCTCGAGCGTGCGTGTTCATCCAGTAGCGGGTCTCGCCGTCCTCGGAACTCGCTGGCGCGCGAGACGTTCTCGTAGCCGACGTGGTTGCCCTCGGCGTCGAACAGGACGGGTTGGCCGTCCCACTCGCCCTCGATCTTCTTCTGCCACTCGAGGGCTCGGACTTGTCGGTCTCGAGGATGATCGGTCCGGCGGTGACGGCGTTGCCGTCCTGCGTCGCGGTCACTCCGCGCCGCCGGTGCAGATCTCGTTGAACTCGCAGGTTGCGGCGGATCAGCTCGGAGTTCTCGTGGCCCACGAGCGGCACGATGTGGTCCCAGACCGCGTCGACCTCGGGCGTTGAAGATGTAGCGCCCGGTTGCCCGCGTCACGCGCCGGCGAGGTCGGTGTCGGCGATCGCCGTGCGGCGCTCTCCGGCAGCCCGCGCTCCGCGAGCGTGAGGAACTGCTCGAGGTAGGCGTTCACGTAGTCGTCGAGCTTGCGGTAGGCCTCGGGCGTCGCGCGGTAGGCGAGCATCTACGGCGACATCATCGCCCGCTGACGCGGCCCGATCTCGGCCTGCGACAGGCCGTCGATGGACTTGCCCGCGTCGAACGCGTCCACGATCGGCTCGAAGACCTCGTCGATGTACGGCAGGTGCGTGGCGAGGTCGACCCGCGGGATCAGGTCGAGGTGGAACGCGTGGGTGTCGAGGTCGCCGCGCTCCACCGAGTCGAGGGTGAAGTGCGGGACGCCGCTGTCCGGCGCCGTGAACACGAACACCATGTGGCT
The DNA here is from genome assembly GCA_963827145.1 of uncultured Actinomycetota bacterium. Taxonomy (GTDB): domain Bacteria; phylum Actinomycetota; class Actinomycetes; order S36-B12; family CAIYMF01; genus Longivirga. Next base: position 705,713 of record CAWGZO010000001.1, read on the forward strand.
GTCGAGGCCGATCACCCCGGAACGTGCGCCCAGATGCCGACGTAGACGACCTTGCGGACGACGCCGTCGCCCTGCCAGATGCGCAGCTCGCCGACCTCGCCGCCGGTGCGCTCGTTGGTGAGGATCGAGAAGGCGCCGCCGTCGGCCGCGGTGACCTCGGTGCAGCTTGGTGCGCTCGACGATCTGCTCGACCGTGCGCATGCACAGGTCGAGCGCGAGCCGCTCGTTGCCCTCGTTGAAGCTCACGCCTGCGTCCCTTCGCCCGCGTCGGCCGCAGCCGGCTCGTCCGTCACGTCGACCGCGGCGAAGGCCGCGGGCTGGTTGGCGAGCCGGTGCTCGGCCGTGCCCTCGCCGCGCTCCTCGTACTCCGAGGTGCCGCCGGCCTTGCCCGCCTTGCCCGAGCGCGCGTTCCAGGAGTCGACCTCCTTGTGCGTCCAGGCGCGGGCCAGCTCGGGGTTGTCGCGACGAGCCGGCGACGGGATGACCACGGCGGTGTCGCGCGGGCCGTCGCCGACGATCTGGTGCACGTCGATGCCCCAGCCCATGTCGATGAGCTCGTTGCGCCGGCGGCGGTAGGCCACCTGCAGCGCGTCCGAGCGGACGTGCATCTCGTCGGACAGGTCGTACGGCAGCAGCTCGGGACGCTGCTGGCTGATGACGTCGTCGTCCTGCTTGAAGATGTAGTGCACGCGCTTGTGGGCGTCCTTGTCGGCCCAGTCGCCCTTGAAGAAGTTGCGCAGGCTGATGTACATCGAGCGCGTGCTGGTTCTCGCCGATCGGCACGTTGGCGTCGACGAGGATCATCGTTGCCGAACGGCAGCGGGACGTCGAGGAGGATGATGTTCGGCAGGAAGAAGCCGGCCTTGCGGACCTCGACGCATCGGCTCGGCCTCGCCGGTCGTCCTTGACCGTCTTGCGGAACAGCCGGCCCCAGCATGCCCTTGGGGTTGCCCGGCGGCGGGTAGAGCGGGATCTCCGCGAGTGCCGGACCACGGGGTCAGCTTGACCTCGAAGTCGGCCACCTGCGGGTTGTCCGGGTTGCCGAAGCGGTTGCCGTGGACGAACGCCGCGTGCGACGGGTCCATCGCGTTCTCGATGGCGCGCTCGTAGTTGACGTCCCAGTAGTACTCGCCGTAGACCTTCTTGAAGCTCGGGTCGTCGAGCTCGGGGATCTCGGGCATCGGCGGCCGCTCCTCCTCGGGCAGGTCGCCCAGGAAGACGCAGACGAAGCCGTACTTCTCCTTCACGGGGTAGGAGTCGACGCGCGCCTTCTTCGGGATGCTGCGCTGCGGGTGCGCGGGGATCTTGGAGCACGGCGCCGTCGCCCTCGAACTCCCAGCCGTGGTACGGGCACACGATGCAGTCGTTGTCCTTGGTGAGCCAGCCGCCGGCGAGCGATCCGCCGCGGTGCACGCACAGGTCGGACAGGCAGTGGACCTCGCCCTTGCTGTCGCGCCACAGCACCAGCTTCTGGCCGAGGATGTGGACCTGCTTGGGCTTCGTGGTGATGTCCTTGCTGAACTCGCAGGCGTACCAGATGTTCTTCAGCATCCGGGTCATTCCTCCCCGACGGTCGCCGAGACGAGGGTCTCGGCGGGGCTGGTGTCAACGGCCGGCGTCGTACGACGTGCCGCGCGTGCAACCTCCGCGGACGGGTCCTCGACGAGAGCGGTCACGCGTGCGAGCGCGGCCGGGTCGTCGAGGAGGTGCCCTCGGAGGAAATCGATGAGAGTGGCCGCGACGAGCGTGCGCGTCGCGTCACCGGCGGGCCCGGGCTCCTCGTCGAGGAACGACCGGGCGGTGGTGGAGTCGATCGGGTCGGCGAGCGTGAAGTGCGTGGCGTCGGTCCACTCCACGAGCACCGCGTCGCGGCTGTTCACCAGCGACTCGTCGAAGGTGCGGGAGACCAGGCTCTGCGAGGCGACGTCGCCGTCGCCGTAGCGCACGGCGCTGCCGGCGATGACGCCGTCGCGACGGCCGCCCATGAGCAGGAACGGCACGGTGGCCGGCGACTGCACCACGGTGCTCTCGGGCCAGCCGAGCGCCGTGGACACGCCGCCGTGGCAGCCGTAGGCCACCACCGCGCGCAGCTCGGGGAACCAGTGCGACGACGACGACTGCAGCGACGGCGCTGCCGCCGGCCGAGTGGCCGACCCAGCGCGATGCGCTCGAGGTCGAGCATCCCGGCGAGCGGCCCGTCGCCGCGTGTCGAGCACGGCGAGCGCGTCGTGGATCGCGCGCAGCGAGGGCGTGGTCGGCCTCGAGCCGTACGTCTCCGGCGTGACGGCGTCGAGGTCGAGACCGGGCGTGGTGCCGTACATCCCGGGCATGAGCTCGCCCACGAGATCGAAGGTGACCGCGACGAACCCGGCGTCGACGAGCGCCTCCGCCAGCCAGCGGTAGGAGTCCTGCCCGATGTTGATGCCGGGGACGACGAGCACGACAGGACGACGGCCGTCAGCACGATCGGCCGGGAGAGCACCGGACATGCGCTCGGCGAGCGACCAGGTCGGCGTCGCGCGGTAGAACGCGCGCAGGTGCGCGACGTTCCACGGCGCGGGCGTGCCCGGCACCTCGACGGCCCACCACAGCGAACGGGTGAGCGACTCCGGCATCGACGACATGGGCTGGTGAGTCCCGTACCCGCTCAGAGACCGGCGCGCGGGAGCACGCGGTGCTCGCCCCACAGGGCCGAGACGAGGTTGTCGGTGATGTCCTGGCCGAACAGGCGGGTGGCCACCGAGTTGGCGGGGTCCTTCACCGCGACCACGCGGCGCAGGTCCTCGGTCAGCTGCGCCAGGCCGGCGCGCTCCTCGGGCTCGGTCGGCTCGGCGTCGTCCCACCACGAGAGCCAGCGGTCGAGGTGCTCCTCGCCGTACCCCTGGATGATGTCGACGGTCTTCTGCTCCATCGGGCCCGAGTAGCAGAACGCGGTGCTGCTGGTGACGTCGCGGATGTAGGCCATGGGCGAGGTGAACCAGTCGAGCTGCGGGTTCTCGGGCGGATCTGCAGCCAGCGGTCGTTGATCGAGCCGTAGTACTTCGCGTGGTAGTCCCAGTTCGTCGCGAGGTTGCGGCGCGGCACCGAGTCGACGAAGCCCCAGGGGCGGATGCCGAAGTTGGCGAAGGCGAGGCCGAAGATCGGCAGGTCGACGTGCGCGCCGGGGCTGATGGTGAGGTGCAGGTTGGCGAACCCGTTCACCGGGTCGGCCATCCAGCTGTAGACCATCCAGTCGATGTCCGGGCCGGCGAAGCACTGCACCTGGCCGTGGATGCCGGAGCCGAGCTCGCCGGCGACCTCGAGGCCGTTCGTCGAGGGGTCGACGGTGAGCTCGAACCGGTCGGTCACCTTGGTCATGAGCCCGGCGAGACGCTCGCGCCACTGCTCGTAGATCCAGGTGATGTCGACCGGGCCGCTCTCGTCGATCAGCTGCTGAACGGTCTTGAGAGTCTCGCCCACGGTGTTCCCTCCTCAGGTCCACTCGTGCCCTGCCCCCAGGGTTTCACCGAGTGGAACGGCGTTACGGAAACCGTACGGTCCCGGTCGGCCTGCGTCAACAGTTATTGAGTAACCACTCACTATCGTGCGAGAACGGTATCCCCCAGCAGCGCCCACGGGCGGCCGTCGACGAGATCGGTGCCGCGCGAGACCAGCCGGTTGACCGCCTCGCGCGGGGTGCACGGTGAGGTGCAGGGCGCCGGGCTCGGCGTCGGCGCGGACCACGTCGGGGTGCGAGATCACGCCCGCGAACGGCGCCGACCAGTGCGGCGACCACAGCGTGAAGTCGTGCGGCAGGTCGCAGACCAGGCTCGGCCCCGCCGGGCCCGGCCGCGAGGCCGCGACCACGATCGAGCCGGTTCTCCCCCGAGCGCTCGACCAGGCCCGTGCCGGTCTCCCAGGCCTCGAGGGCCGAGAACGGCAGGGCGACGACGTCGGCGTCGGCGAGCGCCGCGAGCCGGAAGGTCTCCGGGTAGATCGAGTCGTCGCCGACGACGAGCGCCAGCCGGCCGAACGGCGTCTCGTGCACCGCGAGCGCGTCGCCGAGGGCGCCGCACCCAGTGCGCGTGCCGCTCGACGTGGTGCAGCTGCGGCTGGCGGGCGAGCACGCCGTCGGCGCCGACCAGCACCGCGTCGTGGCTGCGGGCCTCGCCCAGCTCGCCGGGCAGCGAGGTGACCACGAGCGCGTCCGTGCCGTGGACGGCATCGGCGAGGGTCGCCACCGCGACGTGCGCACGGTGCGCGGCGTCGTCGGCCGACATCGAGGCCGGCACCACGCCGCCGTCGAAGCAGAAGAGCTCGGGCAGCACGACGAGCGGGCGCCTGCGGCGACGGCCTCGCGCGACCCGCAGCGGCGGCGTCGTCGATCGCGGCCTCGCCGTCGGCCGCCGGCTGGATCACGGCCACGGCGCAGCTCGGCAGCGCCGGCCGGGTGCGACCCGGCCCCGTCGGCTCGGCGCCGAGCGGCGCGTAGAGCTCCGGGCGCCGTGAGCGCATGACGTCGGTGCCGTCGGGTCGCGTCTTGTCGTCGGCCAGGGCGACGTCGATGTCGGCCACCACGATCGCCTCGCCCGTGCGCGGCGCGATCGCCACGACCGTGCCGTCGGGTGCGACGACCTGGCTCTCGCCCGCGCCGTGCAGCACGCTCCACGGGAACGCCGACGGCCGGCGCTGACCTGCTCGATCAGGCCGGCGAGGCACCAGCGGCCCGACCTTGTTGGCCGCCACGATCCAGACGCGGTTCTCGGGCGCGCGCACCGGGATGTGCAGCGACGCCTCGTCGAGCGCGAAGGAGTTCAGGCTGTTGAGCAGCACCTGCGCCCCGCGTACGGCGAGGCCGCGCGGCGTCTCGTTGATGACGCCGTCCATGCAGGAGTACATGCCGAAGCGGGCGATCGGCGTCTCGACGATCGGACCGTTGTCGACCGCGTCGTCGAGGTGCAGCGCGCTCCGACGCCCATGAGCACCTGCTTGTCGCTGGTGGCCACGAGCTCGCCGTCGGGCGAGAACAGCAGGTTGGTGCCGGTGGTCCGGCCGTCCTCGCGGGCGACGACGCAGTTCGACCATGAGCCACAACGAATGCGAGGCCGCGGAGTCGGCGAGCGCCTTCGACGTACGGACCGTCGAGCGTGACCGCCATGCGGCGGGCGTGCTCGCGGTCGTCGTACCAGGAGACGTGGTTGCCGAACTCGGGGAGCACGACGACCTGCGCACCCTCCGCGGCCGCCGCGTCGACGAAGCGCAGGGCCGTGGCCAGGTTGGCGTCGACGTCGGTGGTGACGCCGTACTGCACGGCCGCCACGCGGGTGCGCCCCTCGGCCGGTCGCGGCCCGTCGACGGAACGGACGACGTTGATGCTCATGGGGCTCCCCTGCGAGACGGACTAGTCGGACGTGCCGGTCGGGAACCCGCCGGCCTTGCTCACGAGCGCGGGCGTGGGGCGGCCGAGCTGCTCGCCCAGCCAGTCGGACGCGGCGATGAGGGCGTCGAGGTCGACGCCGGTGCGGATGCCCGAGCGCTCGAGGAGGTAGACGAGGTCCTCGGTGGCGATGTTGCCGGTGGCCTTCGGCGCGAACGGGCAGCCGCCGATGCCCCCGAGGCTCGAGTCGAGGACGCGCACGCCCTCCTCGTACGCCGCGAGCGCGTTGGCGTAGCCGGTGTTGCGCGTGTTGTGGAAGTGCGCGCGCAGGCGCAGGTCGCCGGTGACGGCGCGCACCCGGCGGACGCGGTCGTGGACGTCGGCGGGCACGCCGACGCCGATGGTGTCGGCGATGGCGATCTCGGTGACGCCGGAGGCGGCGAGCCGCTCGGCGAGCGCGACCACGCGGTCGACGGGCACCTCGCCCTCGTACGGGCAGCCGAAGGCGGCCGAGATGGTGACCGTCGGCTCGATGCCCGGCGGCGAGCGCCTGCGGCGCGACGGCCTCGACGGTGCGCACCGCGTCCTCGGTGGCCATCCCCTGGTTCTTGCGGCTGAAGGTCTCGCTCGCCACCACGACGAGGTTCACCTCGTCGACCCGCGTCTGCGCGGCCCGCTCGAAGCCGCGCGCGTTGAGCACGAGCCCGATGAAGCTGGCCGCGTCGCGCCCGTCGGCGGCGGCGAGGCCCTCGAGCACGGCCTCGGCGTCGGCCATCCGCGGCACGCGCGCCGGGTTCACGAAGCTCGCGACCTCCTGGCGGCCGAGCCCGGCGGCGACCGTGCGCTCGATCAGGCCGAGCTTCTGCGCGGTCGAGAGGATGGCGGGGTCGTTCTGCAGCCCGTCGCGCGCGGAGACCTCGACGATCTGCACGTCGGTCACGGTGTCCTCCGGGGTCGGGGCGTGCTGCTCGCTCGTCATGCCGCAACGATGCCCCTCGCCGGCCCGGGGGCCGAGCGCGGGTCGGGTCGTCATCAGCGGGTCACACCTAGTGGAACGGCGTTCCAGAACACTACACTGCGCGGGACACGTTCCGGGAGGGGTGGGCATGACGCGACAGGTCGACGACCTCGGCTCCGACTACGCGGCCGCGGGGTTCGGCGGCGCGCTCGGCTGGGGGGACTCGGCGGCGGTGGTCGTCATCGACGTCTGCCAGGCCTACCTCGACCCTGCCTCGCCGCTGTACGCCGGTGTCGAGGCGGCCCGCGACGCCGTGGGCGAGCTCGTGCGCGCGGCCCGCGCCACCGGCGTCCCGGTCGTGTGGACCCGGGTCGAGTACGAGCCCGGCGGCGCCGACGGCGGCGTGTTCTTCCGCAAGGTCTCGAGCCTCGCCGTCTTCGAGCAGGGCGCGACGTCGTACGGCGACTTCCCGCCCGAGGTCACGCCGCTCGACGACGAGGTCGTCTACACCAAGCAGTACCCGTCGGCGTTCTTCGGCACCGAGCTCGCCGGCGACCTCGCCGAGCAGGGCATCGACACGGTCGTGCTCTGCGGGTTCTCGACGTCGGGCTGCGTGCGCGCCTCGTGCGTCGACGCCGTCTCCTACGGCTTCGTCCCGATCGTCGTCCCCGAGGCGTGCGGCGACCGCGAGGTGCGGCCGCACGACCAGGCGATCTTCGACATGGGCGCGAAGTACGGCGAGGTCGTCCCGCTCGCCGATACCGTCGCCCACTTCTCCACCCTGCGCTGACCCCCGACGTCCCCGCCCCACCCCGCCGATCGGAGCACTGCCGTGATCACCCACGTCGTCGCCATGACGTTCCAGGACAAGGGAAACCGCGAGGAGGCCAAGCGCCGTCTCGAGGAGCTGCCCGCGCAGATCGAGCAGATCCGCTCGATGGTCGTCGGGCTCGACGTCGTGGGCGACCCGATGGGTGCCGACCTCGTGCTCATCACCACGCACGAGGACGTCGCCGACCTCAAGGCCTACCAGGGCCACCCGGTGCACCAGGAGTTCGGCGGCTGGCTGCGCCCGCTGCTGGCCTCGCGCGTGGTCGTCGACTACGAGAGCTGACAGTCCGCCGCCCATGGTGCAGGGGGCGCGGCGCTGGCAGCATCGCACCATGCTTGCCCAGCATCTCCCCGACCAGGCCCTGCTGCTCCCGGACGGGCGCACGCTGGCCTACGCCGAGTGGGGCGACCCCGATGGCTTCCCGGTCTTCGCCCTGCACGGCACACCTGGCGGGCGCCTTGAGCGCCATCCCGACCCCGACGTCCCGGTGCGGGCGGGTGTCCGACTCATCACCTACGACCGGCCGGGCTACGGCTCCTCGGACCGGCTGCCGGGTCGAACCGTCGTCGACTGCGTCGCGGACGTCGAGGCGCTCGCCGACGCGCTGGGTGTCGACTCGTTCTCGGTCACCGGCGGGTCCGGCGGCGGACCGCACGCCCTCGCCGTCGCGGCGCGTCTGGGTTCGCGCGTGGTGCGCGCGCGCTGCAACGTAGGGGTGGCGCCGTACGACGCTGCCGACCTCGACTTCTTCGCCGGCATGGATCCGCTCAACGTCACCGAGTTCTCCTGGGCGCTCGAGGGCGAGGACGTCCTCGCCCCGGAACTCGAGCGCGAGCTCCGCGAGATGGCGGAACGTGTCGCGGTCGACCCCAGCAAGCTGCTCGGCGACGACTGGGCCCTTGACGCTGCAGATCGCGCGGTGCTGGCGCGCGCGGACTTCGCCGAGAACATCCGCGAGAGCACGGCCGACCTCGTGCGCGGAGGCGTCTGGGGCTGGGTCGACGACTCCCTCGCGTTCACCCGAGCGTGGGGCTTCGAGCTCGACAAGATCTCGGTGCCCGTCGAGGTCCGCTACGGGGCCCAGGACGTCCTCGTGCCGGCGGCCCATGGTGCCTGGCTCGCGCAGCACGTGCCCGGAGCGCGTGTGGTCGTGGAGCAGGGCCAGGGTCACCTGGGCGACCCGGACACAGTGCGTCGACCGGCTGCGCTGGCTGGCGACCGGCGATTGATCGACAGGGCACACCGAGACCCCGCACGAGGAGGCGACCATGGCGGAGCTGAAGACCACGGCGAACGACGGCGACGTCGAGGCGTTCCTGGCGAGCATCGCCGACCCGGCGCGCCAGGCCGATGCGCGCGCCGTCTGCGAACGCATGGCGCGCGCCACCGGCGAGCAGCCGGTGATGTGGGGCGCGAGCATCATCGGCTTCGGGCAGCGCCACCTCGTCTACGACAGCGGCCGCGAGCTCGACTGGATGGTCGTCGGCTTCTCGCCGCGCAAGGCCGCCACCACGCTCTACCTCGCGGGCGACCTCGACGACTACGCCGACGAGCTCGGCCGCCTCGGCAAGCACACCACCGGCAAGAGCTGCCTCTACGTGAAGAAGCTCTCCGACGTCGACGAGGCCGTGCTCGACGAGCTGGTCGCCCGCTCCTACCGCGAGGCGCTGGCCTGAGTCCGCCGCGTCAGCGGCGGGCGCGGCGACGGCGTACGACGACGACGTAGGCGGCCACCAGCAGGACGGCCGGCAGCAGGGCGAGGATGGTGCCCTGCGACGCCTGGTCGAGGCCGACGACGACCGCCACGAGGGTGAGCACGCTGAGCCCCACGAGCACGGCCGGGTGGTCGAGGACGGACGACTCCTCCGTGGCAGCACGACCGCGGCGCGAGGACGCCGCCTCGGCCTGGGCGCGGCGCTGCGCGCGCGTGAGGGGCTCCGGCTCCTCGGTGCGGTGCCGACCGCTCGGGCGCGGCCGGCACGTCCTGCCGTGACGGCGGCGGTGTCGAGGTCGACGGCCTGGGCGAGGGTCGCGTCGACGTCGAGCCGGTCGGTCGGCATCGGCGGCAGGGGCGGCACGTGGTCGGCGACGGGCTCGCTCATGCTCAGCCCTGACCCGGGTAGGCGCGGGCGGAGGTGGCGGACGTGTCGGCGCCGGGACGGAACGCCGCGGGGGCGTGCACCACGCACGACTGCGTGTACTCGAGCAGGCCCTCGTCGCCGTACTCGCGGCCGTAGCCGCTGCGCTTCACGCCGCCGAACGGCGCGCGCAGCGACATCCCGGTGCGGTTGTGGGTGTTGACGAAGACGAAGCCGGTCTCGAGCCGACGCGCCACGGCGAAGGCGCGCTCCTCGTCGGCCGACCAGACCGAGCCCGCGAGCCCGAGCTCGCTCGCGTTGTGCTGCGCGACCACGGCGTCGAGGTCGTCGTAGGCGAGCACGGGCACGACCGGACCGAACTGCTCGGTCGGCCACCAGCGGCGCGGCGTCGTCGAGGCCGATCACGAGGCGCGGCCGCACGAAGTAGCCCTCGTCGTCGATCGTCGTCGGTGATCGCACCGACCTCGCGCACCTCGCCCGCCGAGCTCGTGCGAGCCGGCCGACGAGCTCGTGCAGCCGCTGCTGGGCGCGGCGGGTGACGACCGGGCCGACGCTCACGCCGTCGTCGAGCGGGTCGCCCATGAGGATCATGCGGCCGGCTGCTGCCTCGAGCCCGCGACGAGCACGTCGTCGAACCGAGCGCGCGGCACGTAGATCCGCTTGCTCGCCATGCAGACCTGGCCGCTGGTGGCGTACGACGCGACCACGAGCCGGTCGAGCGCAGCGTCGTCGAGCAGCGCGTCGTCGAGCAGGATCGCGGCGTCGTTGCCGCCGAGCTCCATCACGGTCGGCGTGAGCCGCGTGGCGGCGGTCGCGGCGATCGCCTGCGCCACCACGTCGCCGCCGGTGAAGGCGACCTTGCGCACGAGCGGGTGGCCGACGAGCGCCTCGCCCGTCTCGGCGTCGCCGTGCACGACGTCGAGCAGACCGTCGGGCAGCGACGCCGCGAGCCGGCGCACGACGGCGGTGATCGCCAGCGGCGCGAGCGGCGACGGCTTCACGACGACGCGTTGCCCGCGACGAGCGCCGGCGCGACCTTGAGCATCGACAGGATGATCGGGGCGTTCCACGGCGTGACCGCGGCGACGACGCCGAAGGGCGCGCGCCGCACGAGCAGGCGGCCGAGCTCGTCGTCGATCTCGTGGTCGGCGAGCACGCGCTCCGCGTTGTCGGCGGCCCAGCGCAGCCACACCCCGGCGAAGCCGAGCTCGCCGCGCGCGTCGGGCAGCGGCTTGCCGAGCTCGCGCGCGAGCGTCTGCGCGGTCAGGTCGAGGAACTCGGGCGTCAGCGTGTCCGCGGCGGCGCGCACCCGGGCGCACCGCTCGGCCAGGTCGAGGGCGGCCCAGCGCTGCTGCGCCGCCTCGGCGCGGCGTACGACCGCGTCGACGTCGGCGGGCGACGACACCCCGACCGCGCCGACGACGAGATCCGGGTGGGCCGGGTTCTCCCGGACGATGGTCGAGGCGGATGTGGTCACGGGGCACCGTCCCCGTAGCGCGCCTCGAGCTCGAGCAGCTCGGGCTGGCCGACGAGTCCGGTCAGCTCGTCCCATGCCAGCCGCTCCACCGACAGCGCGCTGCCCTCGCTCGCGATGGCGGCGTACGCCGCCCGCGCGGCAGCGGCGGCCGCGAGCAGCGGAGCCACCGGGTAGAGCGCGACGCGGACGCCGTACGACGCCAGCACGCTCGAGCGGCAGCGGTCGCAGCCGCGGGTCGGCCTCGCTGACGTTGACGACGAGCCCGAGCTCCGGCACGGCCTCGTGCACGAGCGCCAGCGACTCCTCGTCGGCCGCGCCCTCGACGAAGACGAGGTCGGCACCGGCCTCGGCGTACTCGGTCACGCGCGCGATGGCCTCGTCGAGCCCGAGCACGCGACATCGCGTCGGTGCGCGCGATGACGACGAGACCGGTGTCCGCCTCGACGGCGGCGCGGACCTTCTGCACCGCCTCGGCGCGCTCGACGACCTGCTTGCCGGCCATGTGGCCGCAGCGCTTCGGGCTGACCTGGTCCTCGAGGTGCAGGCCGGCCACGCCGATGCGCGCGTACTGCTCGACCGTGCGCCGCGCGTGCAGCGCGTTGCCGTAGCCCGTGTCGGCGTCGGCGATCAGCGGCACGTCGGTCGCGGCCGCGACGCGGCGCGCGAGGTCGGCGACGTCGGTGCCGTGCAGGTAGCCGAGGTCGGGCAGCCCGAGCGCGACGGCGCTGGTCACGGCCCCGGACAGGTGCAGCGCCGAGAAGCCCGCCTGCGTCGCGAGCTTGGCCGTGACGGCGTCGAAGACGCCGGGCGCCTGGAGCACCCCGGCTCGGCGAGCGCAGCACGCAGGCGCGCTGCCGCGTCGGTGACCGCCATCAGAACTCCCTCAGCAGGCGCGTCGCGCCGTCGATGCGGTCGTCGAAGCCCTGCGCGCGCAGAGCGTGCCACAGGGTCGCGGCGTTGATGGCGATGACCGGCTTGCCGAGCCAGCCCTCGAGCGCGTCGGCCTGCGCGACGAACGAGAGGTTGGTGCCGACCTGGACGATCGCCTCGACGTCCGGCGAGTCGATCGCGCGCACGGTCTCGGCGATCTCCGCCGGCGTGACCTCCGCGATCGCGGTCGCGGTCGCGCACCGCAGGCCGGTGATGGCCGCGACGTCGAACCCGGCCTCGGTGAAGTAGCCGCCGACCTCGACGTCGGCCACCGGCTGGTAGGGCGAGAACACCGCGATGCGGCGTACGCCGAGCCGGCTCAGCGCGTCGCGGCACGCCGCGGCACCGGTCGAGACGGGCAGCCCGGACCGCTCGCGCATGCGCTCCTCGAACGCCGCGTTGCCGGCCACGCCGCCCCAGAAGGTCGCCGCGGACATGCCCATGAGCAGGTAGTCCGGCTTGCAGGTCATGACCCGGTCGACCGCGTCGTCGATCGACTCGTCGATCTGCACGAGCAGGTCGCCGAACTGCTCGTCGTCGGCGAGGTCGGGCCGCGTGATGTGCATGCGGCCGGCGTGGAAGGTGATGCCGGGCGGACGCATGACCGACAGGTCGTGCTCCACCACGGTGTTGGTCGACGGCACGATCACCGCGACCTTGGCCCGCCAGCCGGTGACGTCAGGCATCCGGGTCAGACCACACCGAGCTCGCGCAGCTTGGCGATGTCGTCGGCCGACAGGCCGAGCACGTCGGTGAGCACCTCGTCGGTGTGCTCGCCGAGCTCGGGGCCGGCCCAGCGCACCTCGCCCGGGGTGTCGGACAGCTTGGGGAAGGTGTTCTGCATCGCGAGGTCGCCGAACTGCTGGTGCGTGACCCGCACGATCGCCTCGCGCGCCTTGAAGTGCTCGTCCTCGAGCATGTCCGGGGCGCGGAAGATCTTGCCGTGCGGCACCCCGTGCTCGCGCATGAGCGCCTCGACCTCGTCGGCGGTCAGCGTGCGGGTCCAGTCGGCGATGAGGTCGTCGAGCTCGGTCTGGTGCTGACCGCGCGCGGTGTGCGTGGCGTAGCGCGTCGTCGTCGGCGAGCTCGGGCCGGCCCATGGCGTCGGCGAGACGCTTGAACACGGTGTCCTGGTTGCCCGCGATGAGGATCTCCATGCCGTCGCCGGTCGGGTAGACGTTGCGACGGCGCGACGTTGGGCAGGATCGGGCCGGTGCGCTCGCGGATGTAGCCGCCCTCGTCGTACTCGCTGACCAGCGACTCCATGACCGCGAGCACGGCCTCGTAGATCGCGGAGTCGACGACCTGGCCGCGGCCGGTGCGGCTGCCGCGCGTGCAGCGCCATGAGCGCGCCCAGCGCCCCGAAGGTCGCGGCGAGGGTGTCGCCGATCGAGATGCCCGGCGCGCGACGGCATGCGGTCGGGCTCGCCGATGACGTAGCGCAGACCGCCCATCGCCTCGCCGATCGCGCCGTAGCCGGCCTGCGGCGCCATCGGCCCGGTCTGGCCGAAGCCGGTGACGCGCAGGATGACGAGCTCGGGGTTGATCTCCCACAGCGACTCGGGCGACAGGTTCCAGCGCTCGAGCGTGCCGGGGCGGAAGTTCTCGATGAGCAGGTCGGAGGTCGCGAGCAGGTCGCGCGCGATGCCCTGGCCCTCGTCGGTGCGCAGGTTGAGGGTGACCGACTTCTTGTTGCGCGCCACGCACCGGCCACCACAGCGACTGCCCGTGCGGCTTCTCGCGGCCCCACTCGCGCATCGGGTCGCCCTGGCCCGGCGGCTCGAGCTTGATGACCTCGGCGCCGAAGTCGGCGAACAGCTGGCCGGCGAACGGGCCGGCGAGCAGCACGCCCATCTCGACGACGCGCAGGTCGCTCAGCGCGCCGGGGTGGCCGGAGTCCTTCTGGGTGCTCACGTCTGCAGGTCCTCGTCGTCGTGGATCGGTCGTCGGTGGTGCGTCGTGCGCCGAGCGGCGTACGCCGGTGTCAGCCACCGGCCGCGAGGCGCGCCAGGTCGCCGGCCGAGAGGTTCTCGACGCCGACGACGCGGTGGTTGGTGAAGAACAGCAGCGTCTCGAGGGTGCCCTCGTCGCCCTGGCCCGACAGGCCCCACGCGGGGCGCGGCGCGAACAGGTTGAGGCGAGAGCATCGTCGAGCCGTTGACCTTGACCCCGCCGGCGCGGATCTGACGGGCCACCGCCATGCCGCGCTCGGCGTCGCCGGCGAAGACGTAGCCCTCGAGGCCGAACGGCGTGCCGTTGGCGACCGCGCACGGCCTCGGCGTCGTCCTTGACGGTGTGCACGGTCGCGACCGGGTCCGAAGATCTCGTCCTGCGCGTCGGCGCTCGAGACGCCGGTGACCAGCGTCGGCGCGAGGAAGTTGCCGGGCAGGTCCGGAAGCGGCGTGGTGGCGTGCGCCTTGCCGCCCTTGGCCTGCAGGTCGGCGATGCGGCCGCGCAGGTGCGCGAGGTGCGCCGAGTGCACGATCGGACCCATGTCGGTCTCGAGCGAGACCGAGTCGCCGAGGCGGATCGCGGCGAGCTTGTCGAGCACCGCGTCGAGCACCGCGTCGGCGACGGGCTCGGCGAGCACGAGGCGGCCGAGCGCGCGGCACCACTGGCCGTTGAGCTGCGTGAGCAGGTCGACGATGCCGGTGGAGGCCTGGTCGACGTCGGCGTCGTCGAGCACGACGATCGGGTTGTTGCCGCCGAGCTCGAGCTGCGCGGGCTTGAAGTCGAGGGCGCACGCCGCGGCGATGGCCCGACCGCCGTCGAGGCCGCCGGTGAACGAGATGGCGCGGATGCGCGGGTCGGTGACGAGCGCGCCGCCGACGTGCGGGCCGCCCTGCACGAGCTGGAAGGCGCACCGGGGTGCTGGCCGTGCTGCCGCCAGCACGCGGCCGACGACCAGGCCGAGCTCCTGCGTGCCGTAGGGCGCCCACTCGCTGGGCTTGAGGATCGACGGGGCGCCGGCGGCGAGCGAGTTGGCGACCTTGTGCGCCGCCATGGGCGCGGGCGCGTTCCACGGCACCAGCGACAGCGCGGGACCCCACGGCAGCCGGTGGATCTCGGCGGGCAGCCCGGTCGGGCCGTCCATCGTCGAGCTCAGCACGCCGGCGCGCAGCTGCCCCGCGGCGAGACGGAACGCACCGCCGTTGATGACCGCGGCGAGCATGCCCGTGGTGCGGATGATCGCGCCGGTGCCGAGCGACTCGAGCGCCGCGATGCGCATGGCCTCGGCGTCGAGCGCGTCGGCCACGGCCTCGAGGATCGCGGCGCGCTGCTCGACGGGGGTGGTCGACCACTGCCCCGACTCGTACGCCGCGTGCGCAGCCGCGGCGGCGCGCTCGACGTCGGCGTCGGAGGTGGCGACCTGCCGCGAGATCACCTCGCCCGTGTTGGGGTTCTCGAGGTCGACGCCGAGGTCGACGGACGGCTCGGAGACCTCGCCGTCGACGAGCTGGCGCAGCGCCGGGACCTCGACGGTGGTCGACGGGGTGGCGGTCACGAGTCCTCCTGCGGGGAGACCTGGGTGTAGACGGTGGTCGTGCGACCGCCGTCGTGGACGGGGCCGTCGGCGCCGCGCGGGTCGTGCGCGACGCGTCGGGTGGGGTCGGGCGAGATGCGCGTGCCGCGCACGGTGAGCACACGGCGGATCTCGCCGCCGCGGTAGAGCGTGGTGGTGCGGGTGCGCTGGTCGCCGCCGAGGTGGCGGATCCAGTCCGGGTCGAAGAACCGTCCCATGTCCGGCCCGTCCACCCGTGCGGGGGTGAACACCAGCACGCCCGGGCCCCCCGGAGACGCCGAGCATCAGCGGTGCCTCCGGGCCGAGCCGGTCGAACTGCAGCACGCCGTCGACGACCGTGCCGCCGAACGACCGCGCGTGCGGGTCGCGCCCGCGCAGCACCACGTTGGTCTGCTCGTAGCGCGTGGCGCCGTCGTCGTCGCGGACGTCGACGTACACGAGCTGCTCGTACGGGCAGCGCGCCCGGCGTGCCGCCGTGCTCGTCGTACGTCGAGCTCGCTGCCGTCGGGGGCGTGCCCGGACACGACGTCGTGCCACACGCCGCGGAACAGCGTGAGGTTGTCGACGACGGTCCCGCCGGGCACGGGTCTCAGGACTCCTTGGCCGGCAGGTCGGAGTTGAACGCCTGCGGTGCCGTGGCCGTCGACGACCATCTTCGCGAAGTCGAGCTGGCCGCGCTCGGCCGGGAACGCCTGCACGAGACCCATCGCCGCGTCGCGGAAGCGCGCGGCCGAGCTGGTTGTCCATCAGCGCGCCGGAGGTGCCGCACATCTTGAGCGCGATCTGGGTGACCGCGAATGCGCCGCTCGCAGACCGCGCCCTTGGTGAGCCGCCAGTTCCGCACGACGTCGGCCTTGGGCAGGATCTCGGGCTCGGCGGTCTCGAGCAGCAGCTGGCGGCGCAGCCCACAGGTGGACCTCCTGCGAGCTGCTTCTCGGCCTCGCCGATCATCACCTGGTGCATCGGGCGACGAGGCGATGGGCGCGCCGGTGTCGGCGAACTTCTGCGTCATCACGCGTCTCGAGCGCGTAGTCGTACGCGCCGCGCGCGATGCCGGCGTAGATCGCGCCGATCGCGACCTGGTTGCCGACCCACGAGCCGCGCGCGACCTTCGTGGCGCGTCGTGAAGCGCGCCGGGCACCGTGAGCGACGTCGTCGTCGGGGACGAAGCAGTCCTCGAGGACGATGCCGTGGTTGCCCGAGGCGCGCATGCCCAGGCCGTTCCAGTTGGTGCGCGGCGCGCACGCCCTCGGCTCGCGGCGGTCGACGAGGAACAGGCACAGCGCGTCGAGGCCCTCGAGGTCGCTCGCGCCGCGCGGTGACCAGGTAGTAGTCGGCGGTGCCGGTGAGGCAGCCGAACGACTTCACGCCGTTGAGCAGCCAGCCGCCCTCGGTCTTGGTCGCCTCGGTCTGGATGACGACGTTGGCGTTGCTCGGCCTTGACCGCCTCGGAGGCGAAGTTGCCGATCCACTTGCCCTCGGTGCCCATGAGGGTGAGCACCTTCTCGGCGAAGGCGCGCACGACCGGGACCTCGTCCTCGGCGTAGAGGCCGGCGTCGATCGCGCCGAGCGGCAGCAGGCCGCGCGAGGACGACGAGCAGTGGAAGAAGTAGGCGAGCGCGGTCGAGCCGCACGCCGTGCCGAGCGCGTACGTCGTGGCCGCGAGGTCGCGCAGCGTGCCGCCCATGCCGCCGTACTCGTCGGGGACGACCAGGCCGAGCAGGCCCGACTCGCGGAACGCCTTGAGGTGCGCCTCGGGGAACTCGCCCTGCGCGCGTCGGCCTCGCGCGGCGTACGCCGAGATCGAGGGCAGGAGGTCCTCGACGATGCGCTGACGCGCCTTCTCGTCCTCGGTGAGGTCGTCGATCAGACCCTCGGCGATGAGTCGCGTGCTCACGGATGTCCTCCGGTGAGTGGGAGCGGCGGTGCCGAGCCGGTAGGTACGGCCCGGAAGCGGGGTGCCGAGCGCCGACTCGACGCCGAGCGCGGCGCGCACGGTGGCGGCGCGGTCGGCGGGGACGGCGACCTCGAGCTGGTCGAACAGGTGCAGGGCGTCCTCGAGGGCGAACGGTGCTGTCGAGGCCGCCGAGGGTCGCGTCGAACCGGCGTACGCCGCTCTTCAGCGCGGTGAGCGCGTTGGCGGTCGCAGTGCCGGCACGGTCGTCGAGGCGTCACGGCGAGCGGCACGGGCCGGGCGCGGTGACGGTCTCCTGCAGCACGGCGCGCACCGTGAGCGGCGTGCCGGTGCCGTCGTCGACGAGCACGATCGCGTCGGGGGCCAGCGCCGCGACCTTGACGACGGTCTCGGACGTGTCGTCGATGCGAGCAGGTGCGAACGCCGCCTCGATCTCCACGCGCACGGCGATGCCCTGCTCGCGCGCGGCCAGCACGACGTCGCGGGCGTCGTCGCCGTAGACCACGTCGACGCCGGCGATGCCGGCAGCGACCAGGTCGGGCACCTGCGAGGCGCGGGTGACCTTCGCCCACGCGGCTCCGGCGCCCTCGTGCAGGTCGGAGCGCAGCAGGTGGGCTCGGTCGATGCCGGCGGCCGGGCCGTGGCTGAGGTCGAGCACGCGGGTCGCGACGCCGGCCGTGCGCAGCGCCGAGATCGTGGCCGAGACCGTGCCGGGCGACGACCTGGTGGCTGCGCAGGGCGTCGGACGATCACCGGTGTCGAGCACGATCGCGTCGTCGGGCAGCAGGTCGGCGAACTGGCCCCAGGCGCGCGAGTGGAACAGCAGCGGCGCGGTGAGCCGCGGGGTGTCGGCGGCGAGCACCTCGCCGACGAAGATCGTGTGGTCGCCGCCGGGGTAGGCGTACACGACCCGGCAGTCGACCCAGCCGAGCGCGTCGGCGAGCACCGGCGACCCGGTGGCGGCGGTGCGGAAGTCGAGCCCGGCGAACCGCTCGTGCACCTCGCCGCCGAGCATGCCGGCGAAGCGCTTGCCCACCTCGGCCTGGTCCTTGCCGAGGATGTTGACCGCGAAGACGCCGGTGGCGTCGATGAGGTCGTGCGACGGGATCGTGCGGGCCAGGCAGACCGAGACCAGCGGCGGGTCGAGGCTCACGCTCGAGAACGACGACGCGGTCATGCCGTACCAGCCGGCCGCGAGGTCGCCCTCGTGCTGCTGCTCCGGCCGCACCGTCGTGACCACGGTGACGCCGGAGGGCCACTGGCCCAGCACGGCGCGGAAGGCGTCGGAATCGACCCCCACGGCACCTCCCGGGTGAGTTGTTCCTGGTAGTGGAACGCTGTTACAGAACAGTAGAGAGGCGCCTCCGTGCGCGTCAAGGCGCTGCGCCCACCTGCTGGACACCGGCGTACGCCGCGAGCACGGGCCGCGCGGAGCACGCGGCCGCCGGGCCGCTCGCCGACCCTCGACGTGTCGTTTCGCTGGATGGAACAGCACTCCCTAGACTCGGGCCCGGCGCGATCCCCCCTCCTCGCGCCGCGGACGGAGGACCCATGCCCGCGCGCACCCGCACCGACGAGACGCCCGCCGACGACGAGCCCAAGGCGGGCAGCCAGTCGATCGCCGCCGTCGAGCGCGCCATCGACGTGCTGCTGCTCTTCGGCCTCGGCGGCAAGGGCGACCTCGGCGTCACCGAGATCAGCGGCGAGCTCGGCCTGTCGAAGGCCGCCGTGCACCGGATCCTCACCTCGCTGCGCAGCCGCGACCTCATCGCGCTCGACCCCGACTCGCGGCGCTACCAGCTCGGCCCGGCGGCCCTCGGCCTCGGCCGCGCCTACCTGCAGCGCATCGACGTCCGCTCGATGGCCGCCCCGGAGCTCGCCTGGCTCTCGTCGGAGTCCGAGGAGACCGCCACGCTGTCGATCCGCACGGGCGACGTGCGGATGTACGTCGACCAGGTCATCCCGGACCGCGAGGTGCGCATGGAGGTCGCGCTCGGCGTGCCGTACCCGCTGCACGCGGGCGCGTCGTCGAAGGCGTTCCTCGCCTACCTGCCGCCGGCCGACCTCGACGCCTACATCCAGCGCTCCGGGCTCTCCCGCATGACCGATGCCACGGTGACCGACGAGAAGGCGCTGCGCGCCGAGCTCGCCGAGATCCGCGCGCGCGGCTACGCGCTGTCCTTCGGCGAGCGCCAGGCAGGTGCCGCGTCGGCCGCCGCCCCGGTGCTCGACCACGAGAACCGCCCGGCGGCCGTGGTCTCGGTCTCCGGGCCGGCCGAGCGGTTCCGCGAGGAGGTCGACCGCGCCGTCGCGCTGCTGCTCGAGGCCACCGGTCGGCTGTCCACCCGCATGGGTCACATCTCCTAGCGACCCGGCCGGCCGGTTCACGGCCGCAGGGCACGGATCGATCACGTCTTGGGACGGCGCGGAACGTCCGGCGTGCTCCGGGCGTCACCAGGACGGGCTCTGCGACCGTGCAGCGTGCCCGTGTGACACTGGTCAGGACCGACGGGGGCTGCCCGCCGGGCCGCCCGAAGGAGCCTGTTCGATGCGTCGCCCCACCCTCGCCGTCCTCGCCGTCACCGGTGCCGTCCTCGGCGCCGGCCTGCTCACCGGGTGCGGTGCGAGCACCGGAACGGCGTACAAGACCTCGGTCTCGGCCGACTCGCTCTCGCCCGCGGCCGCTGTCCGCGCCGCCACCACGGCCACGGCGACCACCGGCTCGGCGTCGTTCCGCCTCACCCTGACCGCCGACGACGGCACCACGCCGATGACCGTCGACGTGAGCGGCAAGGCCGACCTCGACGGCTCGTCGGCCGACCTCACCGCGACGATCCCCGGCGACTCCGGGCCGACCACGGTCAAGCAGCGCGTGGTCGACGGCGTGGTCTACCTCAAGGTCGAGGGTTCCGACGTGCTGCCCGCGACGTGGGTGAAGCTCGACCCGGCCGCTCTCCCCGAGGGCGCCGGCCAGGACCTCGGCGGCATGCTCGGCGGTGCCGGCAGCGGCACCGTGACCGCGCCGCTCGACGCGCTGCGCGAGGTGGCCGACGTCGAGGAGATCGGCGACGAGGAGATCGACGGCATCCCGACCACGCACTACCGCGCCACGCTCGACCCGGCGAAGGTGGCCGGCGCGCTCGGGCCGCTGGAGTCGCTGGGCGGCGTCGCGAAGCCCGCCACCGGCTCGATGCCGGTCGACCTCTGGGTCGACGCCGACGGTCACGTCGTACGCGTGACGCAGACCATCGACCTCGGCGCCGTCGACGCCGGCACGATCACCTGGACCCTCGACCTCCGCGAGTTCGGTGCACCGCTCGAGCTCACCGCGCCCGAGGGTGCGCTCGACCTCGGCTCGCTGCTCGGCGACCTGGGCTCGCTGCTCGGCGGCGGCTCCGGGTCGGGCTCCGGCGGCCTCGGCAGCCTCGAGGACCTCTCCGGCCTGCTCGACGGCCTCCTCGGCGGCACCACCACCTCGTGACCCGTCCCGCCGGCGAGGCCGCGTTCACCCCTGACCGCTCCGAACACCCGCGGATGCACCGATTCGGACGCGCCTCGGGGCCACGGATTCCGGGCGAATCCGGGGTGATCGCAGTTGCGAGGGGTGAGCTCAGTCCGGCGCGGCGATCAGTGCGCGGGCGCAGCCGCACGCCGGTCGCGATGCCGCGGCGGCGTAGCGCGCTCAGAGCGCAGCGCGCTCGGCGACCGAGTGCGCGGCGAGCCAGACGTCGTCCCAGCCCCATCTGACGACGCCGAACCCGAGCTCGACGTGCGTCGGTCCTCGCGGCGCTTCTCCGCCCACAGGTCGGCCGGGTCGGTGTACTTCCCGCGGCCGTCCGCCTCGCCGATCACGCAGCCGTCGAGCAGGAAGTCCACGCGCGCGACGAACTCGGCCGCGCGCGTCCGTGATGACCACCTGCGTCTCGAGCTCGAGCCCGAGGCCCCGTAGACGCCATCGGCTCAACGACTCCAGCGGGCTCTCCGCGAGCGGGTCGAGGTTCTCGAGCACCTGCACGGCGCGCCCTATCGCGGGGAAGTCGCGGCAGTCGCGCGAGTACCGCGCCGAGCGCCTCGCGGTCGAGGAGTCCGGCGTACGCCGCCGCGTCGGCCGCGACGAGGCCGTCCTCGACCCCGCGGGTGCGCGCGAGGTCGGAGACCGTGCGGGCCGGGGTGGTCACCGGCAGCCAGGGCTGCGGCCGTACGACGTGACCGGGGAGCAGGATCGAGGCCAGGACCCGCCCGTGCGCCGCGGAGGTCGGGGTTCGCGGGCGGGAGCCCGGGCGCGTCACCGTCTCGGGGGCGGACACGGCGCGACCGATCAGCGGCAGGCCGCCAGACGCGTGCCGCGGTCTCGTGGCTCGCGACCGCGTCGGGATGCCTGAGCAGGGCCGCGCTCACGTCGAGGACGGCGTCCCCCGCGAGTGAGCCCACGGGGGCAGGAGCGACACCCGCCGGGACGTAAGCCCCCTGACGCCGGCGGTGCAGGAGGCCGCGGCGTACGAAGGTACGGATCTCGCCTTCGGTGAGCCCCGACTCGCGCACCTGGGCCGCGGTGAGGCAGCCGCCCTGCCGCAAGGCGCGCTCGCAGCAGGTGGCGCAGGAGTGACTCCGCTCGATCTCGTGCGCATCGCGCGAAGCCTGGCTGCATGCGTGCCCGCCCCGCAGCGGCCCTCCACAGTGCCGCGTTCACCCCCGTCGGCTCGATCACCCGCGCACGCGGCTCCAGCACTCGCCTCGTGAGCGCAGGATTCTGGAGTGCTCGGGGGTGTTGGAGCGGAGAGGGGTGAACTCAGCCTTCGGTGGGGGGCGCTCCTGCCGTGGCTGTGGCTGTGGCGAAGTCGAGGGAGCCCGAGCGCTCGACCGCGGCGACGTCACCGCCGAGGTAGGAGCGCACCACGTCGGGGTGGTTGCGGACGTCCTCGGGGCTGCCCTGCGCGATCTCGGCGCCGAGCTCCATCGCGACGAGCCGGTCGGCCAGCCGGAACAGCAGCGGCAGGTCGTGCTCGATGACGACCAGCGTCGTGCCGAGCTCGCGGCGTACGCCGGAGAACAGGTCGACGAGCACGTCGCCCTCGCTCTGCGCGATGCCGCCGGCGGGCTCGTCGAGCAGCAGGACGGTGGGGTCGAGCGCGAGCGACGCTGCGAGCTCGACCATGCGCCGGGTGCCCGTCGACAGCTCGCCGACCGGGCGGCGCGCGAGCGACGTGAGTCCGAGCAGCTCGACCATCTCCGTGGCGCGGGCGTAGCGCTTCTTCTCCGAGCGGCCGATCCCGAGCATCGCCGGCACCACGCGCACCGGGTGCTTGCCCTCCTGCGCGACGGCCACGGTGTCGAGCACCGTCATCGTCGGGAACAGGCGCGCGGACTGGAACGACCGCACGAGTCCGAGCCGGGCGCGGTGCTCCGGCGACATCGACGTGACGTCGCGACCCTCGAGCCGCACGGTGCCCGCGTCGGGCTTGACGAAGCCGGCGACCATCTCGAACACCGTGGTCTTGCCGGCGCCGTTGGGGCCGATGATCCCGAGGATCTCCCCGCGCCTGACCGACAGGTCGACGCCGCGCACGGCCTGCACGCCGCCGTAGGACTTGGTGAGGCCGGACACCGTGAGCACCAGGTCGGCGTCGGACGGCGTGAGCACCGGCTCGCGGGTCGCCCGCTCGCGCAGACTCTCGAGCGCCGGCGTACGGATGGCACGGTCGGCGTCGCCGCCCGCGTCGGCCGCCTCGGCCTCGGCCGGGTCGATGCCCGACCAGCGCGCGAGGACGTCGGCGATCTTGCGGCGGACCACGTGCACGAGACCGCCGAAGCCGCTGGGCGCGACGACGATGAGCACCAGCCAGGTGAGCGTCACGACCGCAGCCAGCAGCGTCCCGAGCGCAAGCAGCGCCGGCACGCCCTTCACGTACAGCGAGCCGAGCAGCGGGCCGGTCAGCGTCCCGAGACCGCCGACGACGCTGGAGGTCACGACGTTGATGGAGTCGCCGACAGGGAAGGCCGCGATGTCGACCTGCGTCAGCCCGTGCGCCGTGACGATGCCGCCGAGGCCGGCGATCGCGCCCGCGATCGCGTACGTCTGCAGCTTGCGACGCGGCGCCGACACGGTGAGCGCCCTCGCCGCGTCCTCGTTGTCGCGCAGCGCGATCAGAACACGT
Source organism: uncultured Actinomycetota bacterium (assembly GCA_963827145.1). Taxonomy (GTDB): domain Bacteria; phylum Actinomycetota; class Actinomycetes; order S36-B12; family CAIYMF01; genus Longivirga. Next base: position 728,958 of record CAWGZO010000001.1, read on the forward strand.
CCGGGCCCGCGCTTGCGCAGGTTGCGCGAGAGGAACAGCGCGAACGCGAGGATCCCGACCGCGAGCAGGTAGTAGTTGCGCGGCTCGCCGAACGACACGTCGCCGGCCACCGGCTGCGCCGGCTCGAGCCCGTTGCCGATCAGCCAGGGCTGACGCAGCAGGAACTGCGTGCTCGCGAGCGCGAACGACAGCGTGACCACCGCGAGCGCGAGACCGCGCAGGCGCAGCGCCGGGATGCCCACGAGCACGGAGGCCACGGCCGCCGCCGCGCAGCCCGCGGCCATGCCCACCCAGAAGTTGCCGGCGAGGTCCGTCACCTGCACCGAGACGGCGCCGCCGATGCCGGCGAAGGCGAACTGCCCCAGCGAGAGCTGGCCGGCCATGCCCGTGACGACCCCGACGGACAGGCCGACGATCGCGAAGCCCACGGTCGCGGCGAGCAGCGTCGCCTGACCGTTGGTGATGAACTTGACGGCCCCGATCGCGAGGGCGAAGAAGATGAGGATGCCGAGCGCGTCGAGGCGACGGATCGCCCACACGCGGTCGTACGCCGTCGGCAGGGGCGGCGGGGCGAGCCTCGACCAGTCGCCGCGGTCCTCGTCACGACGCGCGAGCCGCGGCTGCAGCAGGAGCGCGACGGCGATGACGACGAACAGCACGAGGTCGACGAGACCGTTGATGCCGGACGACAGCAGGACCGCCTCGAGGACGCCGAGAGCCAGCGACGACAGGAAGGCCACCGTGATGCTGGTGAACCGCGCGATCGCTGCTCCTGCAAGGCCTTTGACGAGCAGCGCGGGTCCGAGCGCCTCGATGCCCTGAAGCCCCTGCGTGGGCCACACCAGCGTCGCGGAGAACGCGGCGATCGCACCGGCGAGGGCCCACGACAGCGTCACCATCCGCGGGGCTGCGACGCCGGCGAGCAGCGCGGCGTCGCGGTTGTCGGCCGCCGCGCGGATGGCGAGGCCGTACCGCGAGCGCTTGAGGAACAGCGCGAGCGCGACGAAGAGCACCGGGGTGAGCGCGACCATCGCGACGTACGCCGACGACACGTCGAACCCGTCGAGGTTGAAGCTGGGGAAGAACGCCGGCTTGGGGAAGGTCGCCCCGGTGGCGTTGTTCTGGTTGATCAGCAGCGCGAGCACCGACAGGAACGTCGCGAGGCCCAGCGTCACGACCATGCCGATGACGCGGGGCGCGTCGGACAGCCGCCGGATCAGCCCCGCCTCGGTCAGCGCCGCGACCGCGGCGGCCGCGACGAGCCCGACGGGGAACGCGATCCAGTACGGCACGCCCACCTTGCCGGCCAGCACGCCGACGACGGCGGCGCCGAACACGCCGATCGCGCCGTGGGCGAAGTTGATGAACCGGCTCGCGCGGTAGACGAGGACGAGACCGACCGCGAGCAGGCCGTAGACCAGGCCGGAGAACAGGCCGAGCATGATGCGGATCGGCGTGATGTCGAGGCCGAGGACCTCGACCGCCAGCGTCGGTGCGCTCATGCCGAGCCCTCCTGTGCAGGTGCCTCGGCCGTGGCCGGAGCAGCGGGCATCGCGGGTGCGAGCGGGGTCGGCTCGAGCGGCGTCGGCTCGGGGGCGAGGACCGGCTCCAGCGGCGTGGGCTCGAGCGAGGTGGGCTCCGGCGCGAACGTCGACGCGCTCCACGGGGGCGGCGTAGCTCGGGGTCTCCGGGGCAGCGGGTGCGACGTACGCCGGAGCCTCGGGCACCACAGGCGCGACGTACGCCGGAGCCTCGGGCACCACAGGCGCGACGTACGCGGCCGCTGCCGCGACCGGGGCCTCGGCGACCGGCGCGACGTACGCAGGCGCGTCGGGCACGGACGGCGGCGCGGGGAGCGGTGCCTGCGCGGCCGGGCCGGGCGGGTCCGCGACCTCCTGCGCGACGACGGCGGCCGCCACGGGCGCGGCCACGTGTCCGTTGGTGTGCCCGGCCGGCGCCGCGTGCGCCTGCGGCGACTCCTCGAACGCCACCAGCTCCTCGACGTGGGCGCCGCCCATCGACAGCGCCGCGACGAGCTGCGGGTCGGCGCGCAGGTCCTCGGCGCGCCCCTGGTAGGTGATGCGGCCCTTCTCCATGAAGTAGACGCGGTCGACGAGCGAGAGCGCGACGTTGACCGACTGCTCCACGAGCAGCACCGCGGTGCCGCGCTCGTTGAGCCGGCGCACGGTCTCCATGAGCTGCCCGACGATCACCGGCGCGAGCCCGAGCGAGAACTCGTCGATGAGCAGGACGCGCGGCGCGACGATGAGCGCCTTCGACAGCCCGAGCATCTGCTGCTCGCCGCCCGACAGCGTCGAGGCGAGCTGTGACCGGCGGTCGGACAGCCGCGGGAAGACGGCGTACGCCTCCTCGATACCGGCCTCGATCGCCTTGCGGTCCTTGCCCAGCGAGTAGCCGTACATCCGCAGGTTGTCGGCGACGGTCATGCTGCCGAACACCGCCTGGCCGCCGGTGATCTGCGACAGGCCGAGGGCGACGCGGTCGGGCGCCGAGGTGCCGGAGATGTCGCGGCCGTCGATGAGCACGGCGCCCGAGTTCGGCTTGGCGAGCCCGGACAGCACGCGCAGCAGCGTCGTCTTGCCCACGCCGTTGGGACCGAGCAGCGCGACGAGCTCGCCCGGTCGCACCACCAGGTCGACCCCGAACAGCGCCTGCACCGAGCCGTAGCTGTAGTTCACGCTGCGCGCGGCGAGCACCGGGATGACGGCGTCCTCGCCCTCGAGCTCGTTGAGCACCGACTCCTCGGCCTCGGCGCCGACCGCCTCGTCGAGGCCCGTGGTGGCCAGGCGGGCGGGGCGCCGCGACGCGAGCACGAAGAACAGCATCGGCACGGCGGCGGCGAGGAAGCCGGTGCGCAGGCTGCCGGTCTGCGCCGTGACGATCGCGACGACGCCGTAGCCGAGGACACCGCCCGCGGCGGTGGAGATGCCGGTGAGGCCCGCCGCTGCCGGCCGGTCACCGGGGGCGACGACGGAGAAGAGCACGCCGTCGAGCGCGACCGCCGTGATCATCGCGCCGACCGCGCACATCGCGTACGCCGCGGGCAGGGCCGCAGCCACCGGGCTGACGGCCAGCGACACGACGCCGACGAGCATGACGAGGGTGCCCGCGAAGGCGGGCTGCGCGCCCTCGCCCGGGTCGCGGCGACGCATGCGCTCGATGTTGCGCCCGACCATGAGCAGCGGCAGCGTGACGGCGATCAGTGCGGCCGAGAGCCCGAGCGCCGCGATCCCAGGCGTGACACCGGATTCCACGCCACGCTCGGTGATGGCGGCCTGCGCCGGCACGAGCATGCCGAGCAGCCCGAACCCGACGGCGACGTAGCCGGTGAGCGTGACGCGTGCCGACGGCGTACGGACGACGCGACCGAGAGCCGCGGAGCCGGCGGTGGGGGCGGCGAGGTCGGCGGCGACGTCCTCGCCGAACAGCGCCGACACGCGCTGCGACTCGACACCGCCCGGACCGGGGTCCTTCACGCCGAGGGCGAGCACGGCGACCAGCGCAGCCAGCACGCTGGTCCCGGACACCGCGAGCGCCGGGCCGATGCTCGGTCCGACGGTGGCCATCGCGGCGCCGAAGGCACCGAGCCCGGCGCCGAGCAGCCAGCTCGTGCGCCAGCGGGTGAGCGCGCGCACGCGCGCCTCGGGGACGACCGAGTCGACGAGCAGCGGACGGGCCGAGGCCCACGTGAAGACGCCGAGGATCGCGCGCACCGTGAGCAGCGCCGCGAGGATCGGCGGGGCGAAGGCCTGGCCCACGACGACGCCGACGACGGCGAGGTTGATGCCGCAGCCGAGCGCCACCGCGACCCGCCGCCGACCCGCGCCGGCCGACGCGGCCGGGAACACCACGAACAGCGTCGCGATGAGCGGCAGCAGCACCACGGCGCCGATGACCGCGGTCGAGACGTCGGCGACCTCGGCGACCAGCGGCAGCACGAGGAGCAGCGCGACCAGCGGCGCCGACTCGGCGACCGCGAGGCTCGTGATGCCGCGCACCTGCTCGCGGGACGCGCCGCGCACCGAGTCGTTCCACGTCGGGATGTCGCCGTCGCCGTAGACGCCGAGGGCCACGCGACCGGCGAACCGCGCACGACCGCCGGCTGCCGCGATCCGCGCCGCGACCTCTTCGGGCGAAGGACCGCCGCCGGCTGCGGTTCCGGCGGTGGCGGGCGAGGTGCTCGTACGCCGACGGCCGACGTAGTTCTCGGTCACGCGGTGCCGCCCACGGCGGCCGACGCGGGAACGCCGCCGAGCGGCTCCTCGGGCCCGGTGTAGGTCAGGCACTCGCACGCCGAGTCGAACTTCATCGGCCGCGCGGCCGCAGGGCCGCCGACGCGCTGCGGCCCGAGGAACGTCGAGAAGTTCGACGACGCCTGGAACTCGTTGCCGAGCGCGGCCGCCGCCGCACCGAACGCTGCCGGCGTGAGGTCCTTCGGCGCACGGTCGAGCGACGCCTTGAGGAACAGGATCGCGTCGCAGAGCTGGAACGGCAGGCGCGCGTCCGAGCGCTTCGTGAAGGTGATGCCGCCGGCGGCGTAGATCGTGGCGCACTGCTGCTCGGCGAAGGTCGACGGGAACGGCGCCTGGTCGTCGTCGACGTCGGTCCCCGACTGGAACGACAGCCCCACCGATCCCGTCGCCGGGTTCTGCGGGAAGCCCTGCTTGACCCACAGGTCGGGGTTGCGGCCGAAGAACACCGGGGTGTCGTACGACGACAGCCCGTAGGGCGCGTTGAGCCCGACGGTGATCGACGACAGCGGCCAGAGCGCCGCGATGCGCGCGCCGCCGAGGAACAGGATCCGGTCGACGCCCTTCTGCTTGAAGGTCTGCGCGATCTCGAACAGCGAGCCGTTGATCGATCCGACGCTCAGGGTGTCGACGTAGCCGATCTCCTGCGAGGTGACCCCTGCCGCCTCGAGCTCGGGCTTGAGCTGCGTGTCGTAGACCCGGCGGTTCACCGGGCTGTCGGCGGCGATGACGCCGACCTTCTGCGAACCCTCGAAGAACTGCTGCGCCTTGAGCGACTCCACCCACTGCGGCAGGAAGTCCTCGAAGACGGGGATGCCCGGCGCCCACAGGAACGGCTTGAGCTCGTCGTAGCCCTGACGGTCGAGCGGGTACGACGCGTTGTCGACCATGACCGCGCGGCCCTTGGCGTAGCACTTGCGCGCGTTGGCCTGCAGCTGGCCGGTGAGGACGACGGCGAAGGCCTTCTCGTCCTGGGTCCAGAAGCGGCAGAGCGCCTCTTCGGCCTGAGGCGAGTCGGTGGAGGCGACGTAGACCTTCGGGACGAGGTCGAGCGTGCGACCACCCATGCCGCCGTTGGCGTTGACCCACGTCATGAGGGCCTTCACCTGGGCGTCGGGGTCGCCGAGCGGATCGGAGGCGAAGCCGATCTGCTTCCCGATCTCGCCGACGTCGGTGAAGATCGCGCCGACCTTGACCGAGTCGGCGGTGACGCCCGGCGACGGGTTGGAGTCGCCGCCCACCGAGCCGGGGGCGGCGGTCGCGGTGAAGCCCGCGGTCTTCGTGGTCGCGCAGCCGCTGACCACGAGGGCGAGCGAGAGCGCAGCGCCGACCAGCGCGGTACGCCGTCCCCTCATGCCACCCCTCCCGGTGCCGTACGTCGTCAGCCGCGCGCCACGGCGGTGGTGCCCCCGGACCTCCGGTGTCCTCCAGGACCACCGGCGCTGTCCGCACCACCGCCGCAGCGTGCGGCCGAGCCACCCGACGGAACCCCTCGTACCGCCTGGTGGAACAACGTTACAGATCTGCGAGACTAGGTCCCGCCCTGCCCAGCGTCAAGGCGTCCCGGACACCCGACGCGGGTGGCCCGTCCCCTCACGATCGGGGGACGTTCGAGCGGTCCCCTGCCGTTCCCGGCGAGTGTGGGTCACACTGCCCGGAGCAGGGTGCGAACTCGGACAGAACGGGGCGCAACCGTGCTCAGGATGTGACCGAAGGACGCCTTGACTGTTCCACTTGGCGCACTTATGGTCCACAGAACGGAACACCGGACCAGGTGTCGCCTCGCGACAACCCGAGGCCTGGACGGTGGTGGTCCGGGCAGCGCCGGGGGGCGAGGTCCGGGTCGGAGGGGACGGAACGTCATGACGCACGCGCGTGGGCGGCTCGCCCGGCTGGCCGCCGGGTTCGGAGCCACCGTCATCGGTCTGGGTCTCGTCGCGGTAGGGGCCGCACCGAGCGCCTCGGCCGCCGACAACGGCACCTGGTCGGTCTTCCCGACGCAGGCGAAGAACTCCGCGCCGCGCACGGCGTTCTCCTTCGACCTCGCCGCCGGCGGGACGCTCAAGGACAGCGTCACGGTCAAGAACCAGGGCGCGACGCCGCTCACCATGAACCTCTACCCCGCCGACGCGTTCAACGCGGCCGGCGGCGGCGGCTTCGCGCTGCGCCAGCAGGGCGAGCCGAACACCGGCGTCGGCTCGTGGGTGAAGCTCGCGAAGTCGACGATCACGATCCCGGCCGGCAAGGAGATCGCGGTCGCCTACACGATGACCGTGCCGCGCAACGCGACGCCGGGCGACCACGCCGGCGGCATCGTCGCGGTCAACGCGCAGGCCGAAGGGGTGCAGGAGTCCGACGGCGTCACCGTCGGCATCAAGCGCGCCGTGGGCACCCGCATCTACACGCGCATCGCCGGCCCGCTCAACCCGTCGCTGAGCGTCACCGACGTCACCGTCGACACCCTGGAGAAGGCGCAGATCCCCTTCCTCCAGCAGGGCAAGGCCACGATCTCGTACACGGTCGTCAACACCGGCAACACCCGCATCAGCGCGAACCAGGCGCTCATCGTCACGGGCCTGTTCGGCCAGACGCTCTACCAGCCGACGCTGGCCAAGGCGCCGGAGATCCTGCCCGGCGAGACCATCACGCTGGTGCAGCCGTGGGACTCCGTCCCCGCGTTCAACCAGGCGTCCGTGCGCGTCGAGTTCCAGGCCACCGACGTGAGCGGCACGGAGGTCACCGCGGCGGGGAACGCCACCGTCTGGTACATCCCGTGGCTCTTCCTGCTCGCCGTCGCCCTGATCATCGGCGCGATCGTCGGCCTGCGCTGGTGGCGCAACCGTCGCGAGCCGCAGCGCGCGACCGACACCTCGAACCTCGGCACCGCCGGCACGCCGTTCCCGACCCTCGCCGGTGGCGCGACCACCGGTGCCGCGTCGGGGCGCGGTCGTTCGGGCAGCCACCGGAAGGACTGAGCGCCGGTGCTGCCCGCTACTCGTCCGGGACGCGTGCGACGCCTCGTCGCGGGCCTCGCGCTCGCGGCCGTGGCGACGGCGACCGGTGCTGTCGGGACGGCGTACGCCACCACCGCCACGCCGCCGCCGAGCGCCCCGGCACAGGCGCAGGAGCTGGTCGCGACGCCGGCCATCGGGCCGGTCGGCACCGAGACCCTGGTGCAGCTGCGCGGCTGGCCCGCCGGCGCGACCGTGCAGGTCTCGACGTGCGGCAACAACGCGCTCAACGGCAACGCCGACTGCGACAACGCGGGCAGCATCTCGGCCACGACGTCGGCCGACGGCACGTTCACGGGCAAGGCGACGTTCTCCAAGCCGCCCAAGCCGTGCCCCTGCGTGATGCACGCGTTCAGCGCGCAGAGCGGGCAGGTCAACAACTTCCCGATCGAGCTCACCGGCTACCCGACCGCGCCCGTCGTGGTGGAGACCGGCACCCGCGCGCTGGACATCCGCTCCGAGGTCGAGGGCGGCGGACCGCTCGCGTCCTGGTTCGGCGGCGCGGCCGCGCGCGAGCTCATCCTGACGCTGACCAACACCGGCACCCTGCCGTTGGAGAACCCGCCGACGACCGTGACGCTGGGCAAGGGCCAGGACCCGACCGAGCTGCTCACGCTGCCGCGCCTGGGCTCCATCGCGCCGGGACAGACCACCGAGGTGCGCATCCCGTTCGAGCTTCCCGCGTGGAGCTTCGGGTCGTACACGGTCAAGACGACGGTCGCGGGTCTCGACCAGCCGACCGCGGCACGCGGGAGCGCGTCGACCTACCCGTGGTTCCTGCTGGTCATCGGGTGGCTCCTGCTGCAGATCCCGCTGCTCGGTCTGAACAAGAAGCGCCGTCCCGAGGAGGGCGACACCGACCCGGGCGACCTCATCGAGCTCGACGACCCGTTCCGCAACCTCGTGCCGGCGGGCGTCACCGCCGCCGCGCTCGCGGCACCTGTGGTCGCCGGTCCCGCCGCCCCGATGCCGACCGCGGGCGTGCCCGACTGGGCGACCGCCGCCACCGGGCTCACCGCAGCCGCCGTGGGCGCGGGAGTCGGTACGGCGCTGCTCGAGCGCCCTGCGGTCGCCGCGCCCGAGGCGCCGTCGGTCGACCCGGGCGTGCCCGCCTGGGCCGCTGCCGTCGTCACCGAGCCGGCCCCGCCGCCCGTCACCGCGGGGGGTGCGCCGTCGGCGGTCGCCGCGGTCGCCGCGGCCATGGCGGTGCCCGCTGTCGCCGGGGTCCTGGCCACCTCGGCGAGCGACGGCCCGTCGTCGTACGGCGTCACGCACCTGCGCGGGTACGTCGATCCGCAGGCGGCTCCCGGGGTGCCGAGCGCCGTCGCGGCACGGGTCGTCGTGGGGGGCGTCTCACCGCGCGGCTGAGTCGTGCGCCGGGCCTTCCGCCCGGTCGCGGCATGGTGTTGAATCACTTCAACGGAACACTGTTCCGTTGTGCGGACCAGAGGAGGGGCTGGGATGCGACCGGTGCGACGCGCTGCCGCGCGCTCGGCCCTCGTCGTGCTGCTCGCCGCCCCCACCGTCGTGCTCGCCGCCGGAGTGGCGAGCGCCGCCCCGGGGATCACGGTCGACCCCTCCGGCACCCTGACCGCGGGCACGAAGGTCACCGTCACCGCTTCCGGCTTCACCCCGAAGACCACAGTCGTGGTCGCCCTGTGCCGGCCCGACGGCGACGGCGCGGTCACCACTCCCGCGCAGTGCGCCGACCCGACGACCGGCTCCTCGGCGGTTGCCTCGGTCGACGCCGAGGGCGCATTCACGACCGCGATCACCGTCACCGTCGGCGACATCCGCAGCGGCGTCTCGTGCACGGAGAGCGCCTGCGTCATCGGGGCGATCTCCACGGCGAGCACCGCCGACCAGGCGCTGGCGCCCGTGACGCTCAGCGGCTCGGGCACGAGCCTGCCGGCGCCCTCGTCGACGCCCACGCCCTCCGCCAGCGCCACCCCGTCGGCGAGCCCGTCCGCGACCGCCTCCGAGACGGCCACCCCGACGCCGGAGCCCACCTCGGCGACGCCCACGCCGGAGCCCCAGACCACCACCCCGGCGCCCACGTCGGGCAGCTCGGGCAACAACGGCGGCAAGCCGAGCAAGCTGGCGCGCACCGGCCCGGAGGACGCCACCCGGAGCATGCTCGTCGGTCTCGTGGCGCTCCAGCTCGGCCTCGTGGTGGCCGTCCGGCTGCGCCGGGCCACTCCCGCGACGGTCGCCGTGCCGCGCGGCGGACGCCACCAGCGCTGACCCGTCACCCGGACAGGGTGGAATCTCCCGGACCCCTCGCGACGAGGGCTGGAGGCCGGGTACCGTCCTGAGCATGACCCGCCGCACCGAGCCGCCCGCGCACGAGGTGCGCGTGGTCGACGGCAGGTTCATCCATGCGGAGTGCACCTGCGGGTGGCGCAGCGCGGGGCGGCGTACTCGGTCGATCGTGCGCACCGAGGCCCACGACCACGCCCTGCTCTACGCCGACGGGCGCGACGTCCCGCTCTCGCTGCCCGAGCCCGCCCGGCCGGTCGAGGCCGAGCGCACCGCCGCCGACGTCTGAGCGCGCACCTTCGCCAGGTTCCTCAGCCCCGTGCGGGTGAACAGCGGAGCCGCCCGCAGCATGAGATCCGGCATCCCCGCCATCGCGCGCACCTGCGCGCCCCGCCACCTCGGCACGCTGGCCACCAGGCGCGGTCGGTGCAGCAGCTCGACCACGCGGTCGGCCACGGTCTCCGGCGCGACGAGCCGTGGCGCCGAGAACGACAGCGCGAGGGCGTCGTCGTCGAGCACGTCGGTGAGCATGGGCGTGAGCATCCCGTCGGGGCACACGGCGCTGAGCCGCACGTCGCGCACGCCCGCGGCGTCGAGCTCGGCGCGCAGGCCGAGCGTGAACGAGAGCACGCCCGCCTTGGTGGCGGCGTAGACCGCCTCGCCCGGCACGGGCACCCACGAGGCCAGCGACGCGATCGAGACGACATGGCCTCCGCCGGTCGCGCGCATCGATGCGACCGCCGCTCGCGTGCCGTGGATGACGCCGAGCAGGTTGACGCGCACGACGCGCTCGACGAGCTCGTCGGGCTGGGTGGCGGCGTCGCCCGCGCCGAGGACGCCGGCGTTGTTGACCCACACGCTCGGGCGCAGCTCGTCGGCCAGCGCTCGGCAGGCGGCGGGGTCGGTGACGTCGAGCAGCCGATCGGTGCCGGCGAGGTCGACGCCCACGACGTCGAACCCCTCGCGCTCGAGCCGGGCGACCAGGGCACGACCGAGGCCGCCCGCAGCACCGGTGACGACGGCGGTTCGCCGGGGAGCGGGCACGCGTCTACCCGATCTCGACCTTCTGGCCCTTGCCGACCACGATGATCCCGCCGTCGCTCACGGTGTAGCGCTCGCGGTCGGACTCGAGGTTGACGCCGATCTGCGCGCCGTCGGGCACCTGCACGTTCTTGTCGAGGATGGCCCGGCGTACGACGGCCCCGCGCCCGATCTTGACGCCCGGCATGATCACCGCGCCCTCGACGTAGGCGCCCTCGCGGATGTTGACGTCGTAGGACAGCACGCAGTTGCGCACGTGCGCGCCGGCGACGATCGACCCGGCGCCGACCATCGACTCGTGGCTGTTGCCGCCCTCGACGAACTTCGCCGGAGGCAGCGGCGGCAGGTGCGACAGGATCGGCCACTGCCGGTTGTAGAGGTTGAAGATCGGGTGCACGGACACGAGGTCCATGTGCGCGTCGTGGTAGGCGTCGAGCGTCCCGACGTCGCGCCAGTAGCCGCGGTCGCGGTCGGTCGAGCCGGGCACCTCGTTCTCGGCGAAGTCGTAGACCTGCGCCAGACCCTGCGAGGTCATCATGGGGATGATGTTGCCGCCCATGTCGTGCACCGAGCCGTCGTCGCCGGCGTCGATGCGCAGCGCCTCGACGAGCACGTCGGTGGTGAAGACGTAGTTGCCCATCGACGCGTAGATGTGGTCGGGGTCGCCGGGGATCGTGGGCGGGTCCTTCGGCTTCTCCACGAACCGCTCGATGGTGCGGCCGTCCGCGGCGGTCTGGATGACGCCGAACTGGTCGGACTGCTCCTTCGGCACCCGGATGCCCGCGACCGTGACACCGGCGCCGGAGGCGATGTGCTGGTCGACCATCTGCTGCGGGTCCATGCGGTAGACGTGGTCGGCGCCGAAGACCACGACGTACTTCGGGCTCTCGTCGTAGACGAGGTTGAGGCTCTGGAAGATCGCGTCGGCGCTGCCGGTGAACCACCGCGGTCCGAGCCGCTGCTGGGCGGGCACCGGGGTGATGTAGTTGCCGAGCAGCGTCGACATGCGCCAGGTGGTCGTGATGTGGCGGTCGAGCGAGTGCGACTTGTACTGCGTCAGCACGCAGATCCGCAGGTAGCCGGCGTTGACCAGGTTCGACAGCACGAAGTCGACGAGGCGGTAGGCACCGCCGAACGGGACGGCTGGTTTGGCGCGGTCCGCCGTGAGGGGCATCAGACGCTTGCCCTCACCTCCGGCGAGGACGATTCCGAGCACGTCACGGTTAGCCACATGCTCACCGTAGACCGGGGCCTAGGCTGCCGTCTGTGTTGCGCGTAGGAATCCTCACCAGGGAATGGCCGCCGGACGTCTACGGAGGCGCCGGCGTCCACGTCGACGAGCTCGTCCGCGAGCTGCGTCCGCTGGCCGACGTCCACGTCCACTGCTTCGGCGCCACGCGCACCGGTGCCACCGGGCACCCCGTGCCTGCGGCGTACGAGAAGGCCAACCCCGCGCTGCAGACCGTCGCCGTGGGCCTCGACATGGCGCGGGTGCTCGACAAGCTCGACGTCATCCACTCGCACACCTGGTACACCAGCTTCGCCGGCCACCTGGCGGGCGAGCTCTACGGCGTCCCGCACGTGCTCACGGCCCACTCGCTCGAGCCGCGACGGCCGTGGAAGGCCGAGCAGCTCGGCGGCGGCTACCGCGTCTCGTCGTGGGTCGAGGCGTCGGCGTACCGCGAGGCCGCGGCGATCATCGCGGTGTCCGACGGCATGAAGGCCGACCTGCTCGACGCCTATCCGTTCGTCGATCCGGAGCGCGTGCACGTCGTGCGCAACGGCATCGACACCCTCGCCTGGCACCCGGACACCTCGACCGCCCTGATCGAGGGCTACGGCGTCGACGTGTCGCGGCCGTACGTCGTGTTCGTCGGGCGCATCACGCGCCAGAAGGGCATCAAGCACCTGCTGGCCTCGGCCGCGCACCTCGACCCCGAGGTGCAGCTCGTCTTCTGCGCCTCGGCACCGGACACCCCGGAGATCGGCGTCGAGACCGCGACGGCCGTGGCCGCCCTGCAGGAGACGCGCGACGTCGTCTGGATCAACGAGCACGCGAGCCGTGCCGTGGTGACGCAGCTGCTCACCAACGCGCTGGCCTTCCTGTGCCCGTCGGTCTACGAGCCGCTCGGCATCGTGAACCTCGAGGCCATGGCGTGCGAGACCGCCGTGGTCGCCTCCGACGTCGGCGGCATCCCCGAGGTCGTGGCCGAGGGCGAGACCGGGCCTGCTCGTGCACTACGACGCCGACGACGCCGAGGGCTTCGAGCGCGCGTTCGCCGAGGCGGTCAACTCCCTCGTGCGCGACCCGCAGCGGGCGCAGCGAGATGGGGCGCAAGGGCCGCGAGCGCGCGCAGGCGCACTTCGGGTGGGACGTCGTCGCCCGCCAGACCGTCGAGGTCTACCTCGCCGCCGGCGCGGTGCCGGGAGCCGTCGCGCCTTGACCGTCTTCGAGACACCGCCGGTCGCGCAGGTCGACCGGCGGCCCGTGGTCGGCTACGCGACGTACCTGGTCGCGGCCTTCCTGTTCGCCCTGAACGGCACCGTGAGCAAGTACCTGCTCATCGGCGGCGTGCCCTGGACGCGGCTCTCCGAGCTGCGCGTCACCCTCGCGGTCGCGATCCTCGTGGTCGTCGTGCTGCTCGACCAACCGGCGCGCCTTCCGGTTGCGGCGCAGCGAGATCCGGCCGCTGCTCATCTACGGCACGTTCGGCATCGCGGCCACGCAGTCGCTGTACTTCTTCGCGATCCAGAAGCTGCCGGTCGGGGTCGCGCTGCTCTTCGAGTTCACCGCGCCGATCATGGTGGCGCTGTGGTTCCGCTTCGTGCTCAAGGAGCCCGTGCGCGACCGCGTGTTCTGGGCGCTGCTGCTCGCGCTCATCGGCCTCGCGATGGTCGCCCAGGTGTGGCAGGGCTTCTCGCTCGACGTGGTCGGCGTCGCCGCCGCGCTCGCCGCTGCCATGGCGCTCGCGCTCTACTACATGCTCGGCGAGCGGCTCGTGGAGGACCGCGACCCCGTCTCGCTCACGATGTGGGGCTTCGTCGTCGCGGCCGCGTTCTGGGCGATCGTCGCCCCGTGGTGGTCGTTCCCGTGGGACACGCTCGACTTCAGCACCCCCTTCGGCGAGGGCGGCCCGGTGGTCGGCGCGTGGGGCCTCGTGGCCTACATGGTGGTGCTCGGCACCGTCGTGCCGTTCGCGCTGGTGCTGCAGTCGTTGCGGCACCTGCGCGCCACGCAGGCGTCGGTCGTGGGCATGACCGAGCCGGTCATCGCCACCGGCATCGCGTTCGTGTTCCTCGGCGAGGCGCTCACGCCGCTGCAGATCGTGGGCGGCGCGGTCGTCCTCATCGGCGTCCTTCTGGCCGAGACCTCGCGCTGACCCGCCCTCGGCGGATTGGATGGGGGTCGTGACCGACACCCCCGCGCCCGGCGATCCGACCACCGCTCCGCCCGACCCCGACCGCGGCGTCGACCTCGAGGCGGGTCCGGACGGCCGGGTGAGCACCTCGGCCATCGCGAAGGCGGTGGTCGGCACGGCGCTCGCGTCCGTCGACCCGGAGGCCGCAGCCAGGTCGGCATCCGTCCGCGAGTGGCGCAAGGGCTACCTCGCGCCGTACCGCGACCTCGTGGTGGCCGGCGCCCGCAGCAGCGACGCGGCCGACACGGTGGCACGCAGCGGGCTCGCGGCGCTGCACGACCGGGCCCGGGTCTACCGCGGCGGCGAGTCCGTCGCGCTGCGCGACGCGGTCACGACGCTGGACCGCGCCGGCGTTCTCGTCGGTGACCATCGAGGGCGCGGCGGGGCGCGACACCGCGCTCTCCCTGCCGTACCACGGCAAGCGGCTGTTCGCGGCCGACGTGCGCCGCCGCCTCGACGCCTGGGTGCACGAGGGGATCGTCGAGCGCGGGCTCGCGACCTCGGTGCACACCGTGCTCGACCACCCGGACTGGCTCGACCTCTCCGACGTCACCGTGGTCGTGCTGGGCGCCGGGGCCGAGATGGGGCCGCTGCGCTCGCTGCTGCGCTGGGGCGCCCACGTCGTGGCCGTCGACCTGCCGCGACCGGAGATCTGGGAGCGGGTGATCGCCGTCGCCCGGTCGTCCTCGGGCCGGCTCACCGTCCCCGTGCCGCTCGGCGCCGATCCCGCCGACGACGAGGCGCTCGCCGCCGTCGCCGGCGTCGACCTCATCCGGCAGCTGCCCGAGCTGCACACCTGGCTCGCCGACCTCGAGGGCCCGTTCACCCTCGGCACCTACACCTATGCCGACGGCGCGCTGCACGTCCGCGTCGCGCTCGCGGCCGACGCGCTGGGCCAGGCCCTCACCTCGGCCCGCGACGACGTCGGCCTGGCGTTCCTCGCCACGCCCACCGACGTGTACGCCGTGCCCGAGAGCGCGGTCGCCGAGTCGCGTCGGCGCTGGGAGGCGCGCGGGATCTCCGGCCTCGCCCAGGCACCGCTGCGCGTCGTCGGACGGTTCGAGCCGAACTACCCGGACACCCTCGACACCGATCACGGGCCGGTCGGCATCGCCGACTGCCTCGTGCCGCAGCAGGGCCCGAACTACGCGCTCGCCAAGCGTCTCCAGCGGTGGCGTGCCACGCAGTCGCGCCGCGACGGCGTGTGGACCTCGCTCAACATCGCGCCGGCCACGCGCACCCGCTCGGTGGTGAAGAACCGCGCGCTCGCTGCGGCGTACGCCGGTGCGCACCGCTTCGGCGTCGAGGTCTTCGAGCCGTCGACGTCCAACACGCTCATGGCCGCGCTGCTCGTGCACGACCTCCGCTCGCCCGAGTCGCCGGCACGTCCCGACGCCGCCGTCGCGCACCCCGACATGGCGTGGGCGCGGCAGGCGGCGCACGGCGGGCTGTGGCGCTCGGCGTACGCACCGCGCTCGGTGCTCGGGATCGCCGCGGTGCTCGGCATGCTGACCCGCGGCTGAGCCGCCGCGCTACGTCAGGGTGATGACGAGGGTCGAGGCGTACTCGCCGGCCTTCTGGAAGGCCGGGACGGTGAGCTCGACGGTGCCGGTCACGGTGTACTGACCACCGCCGGACTGGCCGTCGCTGTCGTCGACGCCGGGGTCGACGCCGCACAGGGTCACCGCGCTCGACAGCGTGCCCCCGGAGCCGGGGTTGCGGGTGGCGGATCCGGCCAGCGGCGAGCAGCCGACCTGGACGAGCTTGGCCGCGCTCTCGGCGATCTGACCCGTGCCGACCTCGGTGAACGGCCCGGACAGCGCCGCGGTCAGCGACCAGCCCGCGGTGCCGCCCCGCACGTCGGTGACGGTGACGGGGTTGAGCGCACCCTCCATCAGCTGCGACGTCGTGCTGACGGTGACGGCGCTGGCACCGGAGTAGGTGCCTGAGTTGCCGTCGTCCTTGGTGAGCACGATGGCGGTCGACGACGGGTTCGAGCCGGCCTTCGCCGCCTCCTGGGTCAGGCTGCCGGCCGTGACCGTCGCCGTGACCTGCTGCCCCGTCGTGCACCCGCTGGGATCCGTCACCGTGCACGACGACGACGGCGTGCCGCTGCCGGCCCCGTTCACGTCGGTGACGGTCACGCGCGCGCCGAAGCTGCCGAACGTGATCCGGGGCTGCCGCGCCGGAGAAGTTGCGTCGTCGCGACTCCGGGCTACGTGGCAGCTCAGCGAGCGAGAGGAAGCCGAAGAGCGGGCGTGCTCGACCGTGCCGCTGGCCGCGACGATCGGACCCGACCAGCCGGCAGTCGGTGGTGCCCAGGATCGAGCCCGGCACGCTGCTGACCAGTGGTAGGTGAGCTCCTTGAGCCGCAGCCACTGGCGCTGCCCGGAGTGCCCGCGGGCAGCTGCACCTCGATGTCCTCGACGGGCGCGGCCCAGGGCGTGCGAGGCGCGCACGGGCTGGCCGCGATCGGGAGCAGGACCGGACTCGGTGCCCGACGGCTCCTGTCGACGGGCGCGCCGAGATGTCGGCCGGGCTGTTCGTCGTGGTGGTGAAGATGTCGAGGCGCACGTCGGACTGCGTGATCGACGACGTCGGCAGCGCCACCGGCGGTGACAGCGGGCATCGGCCCGCACGCCGAGGCGGTCGACCGTCACGGTGGCGGTCGCACCGGTGCGCCGCGATGTCCGAGGGCTCGGGCATGTGATCGTCGAGACGCAGCGTCTGCGGGTTGCGCCGATCGACCGTGCCGCCGCAGCGGACGAGCCTGACGACGTGTTCTCGCACAGGAACGACCCGGAGACGGGCGTGCCGAGCGCGGTCGCACGCGGCGCCGACGAGCAGACCCGGCGAGCACGGCGCCGGCGGCGACCGCGGCGGCAGCCGCAGCAGACGACAACGCCACGGTCAGACGTCACCGGTCCCCGAGGAAGACTGCCTGCGAGGTACTCGGGCGCGACGAACGTGCAGTAGTAGGCGCCGAGCGATGCGGTCGCCGATCGGGTTGAGCGGGCCGTACTCGGCGCGTTGAGACGCACTGCGGATCTCAGGCCCGCTTCGTCGACCGAGTCGACCCGTCGCCGGCTGGTACCGACGATCCTTCTCGTCCCGACGGTCCACTGGCTGCCTGCGAGCGTTGGTCCGGAGCAACGGACCGACGTCCGGCCCGATCACGACGGCAGGATCTCGGAGGCCCGTGACGTTGGTACGACCGCGGACGCCGCCCAGCGGAACTGCCGGTCGTCTCCGGCGGTCAACGAGTTCCACACCGTCGGCGACGATGCTCGTCCTGGACGACGCGGCAGACCTTCGGCGTGCCCGTCGCCGCCTGCGGCGCCGAAGCCCCACGGGACGGAGGACGGGGTCACCGCCGTCGAAGCGCTGCTTCTCCGTCTCCGGGCGGATCGAGCGACTCGCGCGTGCGCATCTTGCAGCGGACCTGGACCGGCGTGCGTCCGGCGCGTGCTCGTCGGCGTACTCGATGCGCTGGTCGTAGGTCACGCACGGCGGTCCGCGCCGACGCCGGTTGGACTCGATGCCGGACTTGCCCAGCACGAAGTGTCGGTCGACCCGCGACGGTCCTGCCGACGAGCGGCCCGGGCTGGTCGTAGACGTAGTTGTCGATGCGTGTAGTCTGGCCGCCGTTGGTCGTGCCCGCGAGGTCGGCGGTCGTGATGCCGGCGATGTCGCGCTGGCGGTCGGCGCAGAAGGAGAAGTAGCCCTCCGGCTCGCTCGACGGTCCTGCGCGCCGGGGGCGTAGTAGGCGCGCGCGACTCCGGTGCCGGCCGCCAACGCGACGAGCACCGTGGCGACGACCGCGACGCGGCGACGACCCACCCGCATGACACCTCTAGACGACCGTCGCCTCGGCCCCCCGGCCGGACGGTCGTCCCCCTCCTCGACACAGTATGGAACATCGATCCGCCAGGTGGAACCCCGGTCACCGGATTCGCTCGACATCATCACCGACGGTCACGCCGAGCGGTCCTCGGGGCGGTCCCCTGGGCGGTCACACCAGGTGGCGCTCGTCGCGGCGCAGCCCCTCGCCGAACCGGTCGAGCGAGAGCGCCGCGACGTCGATCGAGGGCTCCCGGCGCAGCACCAGGTCGCGCAGCACCTCGCCGAGCGCGGGGCCCTGCAGGAACCCGTGGCCGGAGAAGCCGGTGGCGTAGAGCACCCGCGAGATCGACCCGAGCTCGCCGACGATGCCGTCGTGGTCGGGGCTCACCTCGTAGAGCCCCGACCAGCCGCCGACCACGTCGGCGTCGAGCAGCCGCGGCGCGCGGCGCTCGGCCTGCGCCACGATCCGCTCGAGGTACGCCGGGTCGCGCCCGAGGTCGAAGCCGAACTCGGTCGACGGGTCGCTCCAGCCGGCGAGGATGCCCTGGCCCTCGCGGTGGAAGTAGAAGGTGGTCGCCGCGTCGATGGTGAAGGCCTGCGGCACCGACGGGTCGAGGCCGGGCACCGGGCCGGTCACCACGATCTCGCGCTTGAGCGGGCGCACCGGCAGCTCGAAACCGAGCAGGTCGCCGACCGACTGCGACCACGCGCCGGCGGCCACCACCACGGTGCCCGTGGCGACGACGTGGTCGGCGCCGCCGGAGCGCACGGTCACCGAGCGCACCTCGCCGCCGGTCACGTCGGCGCCCACGACCTCGGCACCGGCGACGAGCCGCGCGCCCGCCCGACGCGCGCCGGCGGCGTACGCCTGCACCACGGCCTCGGGAGTGCACGTGCCGTCGTCGGGCGACCAGCAGCCGCCGAGCACGTCGTCGACCTCGGCGAGCGGCGAGCGGCGTGCCACCTCCGCGGTGTCGACGAGCGACGAGCGCACACCGAGCGAGCGGTGCACCTCGACGGCGTGGCCGAACTCCTCGACCTGCTCCGGCGTGGTGAGCAGGAACAGGTAGCCGCAGGTGTGCAGGTCGATCTCGCCGCCGGGCCGCGTGCCGATGTCGCGCAGCAGCTCGAGGCTGCGCTTGCCGAGCGCGACGTTGACCGGGTCGGAGAAGCAGGCACGCACGCCGCCGGCAGCCTTCGACGACGACCCCGCGCCGAACGTGTCGCGCTCGACGAGCAGGACGTCGACGCCCGCCTCGGCGAGGTGGAACGCGATCGAGCAGCCCACCACGCCGCCGCCGACGACCACGACCTCGGCGCGCTCGGGCAGCGGCCGCGGCGCGCTCGTCACAGGCGGAAGCCCGGGTCGCCCGGCAGCTCGACGAGGTCCATCTGCGCCTTCTGCAGCGACCCCGACCAGTCCCAGTTCATCGCCTGCCAGCGGGTGAACTGGTCGAGCACCCACACGCCGCTCTGCCGCGAGCCGTTGCCGCTGCGCCCGTTGCCGCCGAAGGGCAGGTGCGCCTCGGCGCCCGACGTCGAGTTGTTGACCGAGACCATGCCCGCGGAGATGCGCGACCGGAACCGCCACACCGACTCGGGGCTCGTCGTGTAGATCGACGACGAGAGCCCGTAGCCGTGGCCGTTGGCCAGCTCGATGGCCTCGTCGAGGCTCGAGAAGCGACCGACGCCGACCAGCGGCCCGAAGGTCTCGGTGTCGTAGAGCGCGTCGCCCGGTCGTACGCCGGCCACCACGGTCGGGTGCGCGAACACACCCGCGTCCGGGTCGCCGACGAATCCGGCGCGCGGGTTGGCCGAGGTGATGCGCCCGGTGCCGGTGGAGCCGTGCACGGTGTGGTGCTCGGCGATCAGCCCGAGGTTGCGCTCGTGGTTGGCGAGGTAGCGCTCGGAGATGAGCGGGCCGTAGAGCACCTCGCGCATGGGGTCGCCGACCACGGCGGCCTCGACCGCGGCGTAGAAGCGCGTCGTCAGCTCGTCGTACACCTCGTCGTGGATCCACAGCGTGCCCAGCGACGTGCAGCGCTGGCCGGCCGCGCCGAAGCCGCCGAACAGCGCGCCCTCCACCGCGAGGTCGAGGTCGGCGTCGGGCATGACGACCATCGGGTTCTTGCCGCCGAGCTCGAGGCACGGCGTCTGCAGGTGACGGCCGCACAGCTCGCCGATGCGGCTGCCGACCGCCGACGACCCGGTGAACCCGACCTTCTGCACGAGGCCGGCCTCGAGCACCTGCTCGAGCGCGGAGAACGTCGTCGCGCCGTCCGCCACCACGGTGACGAGCAGGTCGGCCGGCACGCCGCCCGCGTGGAAGAGCGAGGTGAGCGCCTGCGCGACGGCCGCGGAGTCCTCGCCCGGCTTCCACACCACGCTGTTGCCGCACAGCAGCGCGGGCACGAGGTACCAGGACGGCACCGCGGCCGGGAAGTTCGCGGCCGTCACGATCATCGTCGTGCCCACGGGCATGCGGTGCGTGAAGAGCTGCTTGGCCGGCAGCTCGCTCGGCACGGTCTGGCCGTAGAGCCGACGTCCCTCGCCGAGGAAGAAGTCGCAGGTGTCGATGACCTCCTGCACCTCGCCGAGCGCCTCGGGGTAGGGCTTGCCGATCTCGCGCGTCACGAGGGCGGCGAGCGCCTCCTTGTTGTCCTCGACGAGGCGGCCGACCGCCGCGATCACGCGGCCGCGCGCGGGCGCCGGGATCTCCGACCACGCGCGCTGCGCCGCGTTGGCTCGGCGCGCGGCGTCGACGAGGTCGTCGACGGTCGCGAGCTCGAGGGTGGTGACGACGTCGGTCAGGTCTGCCGGGTTCAGGCTCTGCATCTGCACGGGGCGCATCCTTCCCTGTCCGGGCCCATAGGGTCATCCGGACGGGGCGAGCCGAGCGGAGGATCGATGGCGACCACGGTGGCTGACGCGCTGCTCGACGGCCTCGCGGCCCACGGCGTCGAGGTCTGCTTCGGGGTCCCCGGCGTGCACAACCTGCCCTTCTGGGTGGGCGCCGGCACCGCAGGCCGCCCCCGCATCGTGGGGGTGCGCCACGAGGGCGCCGCCGGGTACGCCGCCGACGCAGCCGCCCGCACGACCGGCGGCCTGGGCGTCGCGCTCACGACCACCGGGCCCGGCTTCGCCAACGCGCTGGCCGCCTTCGGCGAGGCGTACGCGTCGTTCTCCCCGGTGCTCCTGATCTCCAGCGAGACGCCGATCGGTCGGCGCCGCACCTCCGGCCACGACGACGGGCTGCTGCACGGCATGCGCAGCCAGGCGGCCGCCGTCGAGCACGGCTTCGGCGCGCGCGCCGTCTCGGCGACCACGGGCGACGAGGCCGTCGCCGCGCTGGCCGAGCTCGCCGCAGACGCGCTGCGCACCGGCCGGCCGGCGTACCTCGGCGTGCCCGCCGACGTCCTCGGCCAGGAGCACACGGGCAGCTCCGCGCCCACGCCCTCCGCCGCTCCTGCCGCGCCGGTGGGGGATGTCGCCGCTGCAGCCGCCCTGCTCGACGGCGCCTCGGTGGTGCTGTGGCTCGGGGCGCGCGCGGTGCCGGCGCACGACCAGGTGCGGGCGCTGGCCCAGCGCCTCGGCGCGCGGGTGATCACCACCTTCCAGGCGCGCGGGATGCTCGCCGACCTGCCCGGCACGGTCGTCGCGCCGCCGCACGAGCCGCTCGTGGCGCGGGCGATCGCCGAGGCCGACGTGCTGCTCGTCGTCGGCGACGACCTGCACGGCATGACCACCCGCAACTGGGCGATGCCGCTGCCCGCCGCGGTGATCGCCGTGACCGACGACGAGCACGCGAGCCTGGGCGACTACGCCCTCGCGGCACGCATCACCGGCGACGTCGCCACCTCCGTGGCCGCACTGCTCGCGGCGCTCGGCGACGGGGCGCCACGCGAGGCACCGGCGGACGATCTGACCGCCGCGGTGCTGGCCGCCACCCGCGCCGACCCGCGATCGGCGTCGGGCCTCGACCTCGTCCGGACGGTCGAGCAGGTGTGGCCGGACGACGGCGCGCTGGTGCTCGACATGTGCGTCGCGGGCTACTGGCTCGGCGGCTACTCGCGCCAGCCGAGGCCGCGACGGCTCGTCTACCCGGTGGGCTGGGGCACGCTCGGCTTCGGACTGCCTGCGGCGATCGGGCCGGCCGCGCTCGGCGCCCCGACGCTCGCGGTCGTCGGCGACGGCGGCGCCGCGATGGCGCTCGGCGAGCTCGCGACGTACGTGCAGGAGCAGCTGCCGATCGCGCTGCTCGTCGTCTCCGACGGCGGCTACGGGATGCTGCGCTACGACCAGGACGTCGCCGGCGACCAGCACCGCGGTGTCGACCTGCTCGAGCCGCGGTGGGAGGACGTCGCGGCGGCGTACGGGATGCACGTCGCGCGCACCGACGACGCGGGCGCGGGACTCACCTCGGCACTGACCGCGGCGCGCGACGGAGTGACGCGCGGCGAGCAGCACCTCGTCGTGCTCGACGCCGCCCTGATGCCTCCGCGCACCACCTCGCCGCGCTGGCGCGAGGCGTGAGGGCGTCGGCACGCGCAGTCACCGGTCTCCCCGATCGGCGGAACGGATGATGCGAAAAGCCCCCCGTTCGGCGTAGAACAGGTGGTGACGGCCACGGTCCTGGGGTCGCCGACGTGGTCCGGAGGTAGTCCGATGAGCAGGCACGGTTCGATCGCCGCTGCACTGGTGCTGGCAGTGGCCGCCGGTGCTGCGGCGCCCGTGGCGGCGTACGCCGCTGCACCCGCAGGGGCACCCGCGGCCGTCGGCGTGCCCGCGGCCGACCCGACCCCGACCCCGACCCCCACGCCGACCCCGACTCCGACGCCCACCCCGAAGCCGACGCCCAAGCCTGCGACCAAGCTCCCCCTGCACCGCGGCGACGTCGGCCCCCTCGTGCGCGCCGTGCAGGTTCGGCTGAACTACCTGGGCGTCGGGCTCCCCGTCACGTCCGTCCTCGACAAGCCGACGATGCGCGCGGTGGTGGCCTTCCGCGTGAAGTACTTCCTCGGCAAGAACCGCCTGGTGAGCAAGGCGACGATGAAGCGCCTCACCGCGCTCACGTACATGAAGAACAAGGTGCCCAAGCAGTGCCGCGACGAACGCATGGTGGTGTGCGTCGACAAGACGCAGAAGCTGCTGCGCATCGTGAAGAAGGGCAAGGTCGTCTACACCGTCGACGCCCGCATGGGCGGGTCGTCCACGCCCACGCGCGAGGGCTCGTTCCGGGTCTTCAGCAAGTCGCGCCACCACGTCTCGTCGCTCTACAAGACGCCGATGCCGTGGGCGATGTTCTTCTCCGGCGGGCAGGCCGTGCACTACTCGCCCTTCTTCCACGTCGAGGGCTACTACGGCGCCTCGCACGGCTGCGTGGGCGTGCGCAGCACCAAGGTCGCCGCCAAGCTGTGGGCCACGGTCCCCGTCGGCACGAAGGTCTACGTCTACCGCTCGTGACCCCGACCGTGGCGTGACCTGCGTCTCGGGAGCGGTTCACGATTCTTCGGTTGGGGCATGACCCCGCTACTCTTGACCAAGATCAAGACTCGCGTCGCCTGTGGTAGCTCTCATTGACGCGTCTTCCGCGCTCAATTCTGATGAGGCTCACCCGTGACCGCCCTGCTCCACGACCCGACGTTCGACGTGCCTGCGTCGACCCCCGAGACCACCCCTGACGTCCCCGTGACGTTCGCCGACCTCGGTCTGCCCGCGCCGCTCGTCGCCGCGCTCGGCCGCTCCGGCATCTCCACGCCGTTCCCGATCCAGGTCGAGACGATCCCCGACGCCCTCGCCGGCCACGACCTGCTCGGTCGCGGCAGCACGGGCTCCGGCAAGACGCTCGCCTTCGGGCTGCCGATGCTCGCCCGCATCGCGCACTTCCCGGCGCACCCCAAGCGCCCGCGCGGCCTGATCCTCGTGCCCACGCGCGAGCTGGCCATGCAGGTCAACGACGGCCTCGAGCCGTTGGGCCGCTCGCTCGGGCTGCACTTCAAGACCGTCGTCGGCGGTACGTCGATGGACAAGCAGATCTACGCGCTGCGCCGCGGCGTCGACGTGCTCGTCGCCACCCCGGGCCGCATCGCCGACCTGATCCGTCAGGGCGAGTGCTTCCTCGACGAGGTCGAGGTCGTCGTGCTCGACGAGGCCGACCAGATGTGCGACATGGGCTTCCTGCCCGAGGTCACCGCGCTGCTCGAGCTCTGCTCGCCCGCCGCGCAGACCCTGCTCTTCTCCGCGACGCTCGACGGCGACGTCGACACCATCGTCCGCGAGCACATGCACGAGCCGATCCGCCACGAGCTCGACGCCGAGACCTCGCCGGTCGACACGATGGAGCACCACGTGCTCGTCGTGAACCGCGAGGACAAGGCCGTCGTCGCCACCGAGATCGCGCGCCGCGACGGCCGCACGATCATGTTCGTCCGCTCGCAGCTCGGCGCCGAGCGCGTCGCCGGCAACATCGCCGACCGCGGCGTGAACGCCCGCGCCCTGCACGGCGGCATGTCGCAGCACGCGCGCACGCGCACGATGGCGGAGTTCAAGGAGGGCAAGATCGACGTCCTCGTCGCCACCGACGTCGCCGCGCGCGGCATCCACGTCGACGACATCTCGCTCGTCGTCCACGTCGACCCGCCCGAGGACCCCAAGGCCTACCTGCACCGCGCCGGGCGCACCGCCCGCGCCGGCGCCGAGGGTCGCGTCGTCACCCTCGTGCTGCGCAACCAGCGCAAGAGCATGCAGCGCCTGCACGACAAGGCCGGCGTCAGCGCCACCGAGCACGAGGTCGCCCCCGGCGACGAGCGGCTCGCCGAGCTGACCGGCTCGCGCACCGCCCGCGAGGCCCGCGAGTCCTGACCGCCCCGCACGTCCGACAGCCCCCGCCGACCTCGGCGGGGGCTGTCGCGCTCATGGCGCCCAACGCGCCGGATGATCTCG
Organism: uncultured Actinomycetota bacterium; assembly: GCA_963827145.1. Classification (GTDB taxonomy): domain Bacteria; phylum Actinomycetota; class Actinomycetes; order S36-B12; family CAIYMF01; genus Longivirga. The sequence continues at coordinate 753,744 of CAWGZO010000001.1, forward strand.
ACTAGAGATCGTGCAGCAGGTTCCGAGGCGTCGCGGCAGGCGTGTCGAGCTGGATGATCGTCACTGGAGCTCATCCAGCGTCGTGGCGACGGGATGCATGGCCCTCGGTCAGGTGGCGACGGCGCCGTCGACGACGGCGTCGGGGACGTCGTGCGGGGCGACGCGGAAGTACGGCGCCAGCAGCGGCACCACGAGCAGCACCGGCACGAGCGCGGCGAACGCCCAGCGCAGCGACGCGGTCTCGGCGATGCCGCCGATGAGCGGTGCGCCGAGCACGAAGCCGGCGTAGTTGAAGACGTTGACCCGGGCGACCGCCACGCCGCTGGCCAGCTTGTCGTGCGAGGCGGCGGCCGAGAACGCCAGCGGGATGGCGGGGCAGATGCCCAGCCCGAGCACGCCGAACGCCACGAGCGCGAGCGCCGGGCTGGGTGCGAGCGCGACGGCGAGCGCCGCCACCACGGCGACGATGCCCGCCGATGCGCACGAGCGGCACCGGGCCGATGCGGTCGACGTACCGGTCGACGACGATGCGCCCGACCATGGTCATGAAGGCGTAGACGCCGTAGGCCAGCGCCGCGGTGCCCTCGGAGCTGCCGAGGCCGTCGTTGAGGTAGACCGCGCTCCAGTTCGAGGCGCCGGAGTCGGCGATGTAGACGCACATCAGCGCGATGCCGACGAGCAGCACCGGTCGCCAGTTGATGTGGCCCTTCTCGCTGTGCACCACCTCGACCGTCGGGTGCCCGGGCAGCAGCCAGCGGCCGACGAGCAGCTGGAACGGGATCGTGGCGGCGGCGATGAGGGCGAAGAAGGCGCCGAGCGAGAGCGTCGACTCGGCGGCGAGCGACGCGAGGATCGCGCCGACGAGGCCCGCGAGGCTGAAGGCCGCGTAGTACGACGCGACCACGCTGTGGCCGATGTCGTCCTGCACGCGGATGCCCTGGATGTTCATCGACGCGTCGACCGACCCGAGCCCGAAGCCGACGACGACCATGCCGACGAGCAGCACCGCGACGCTGCCGGCGTACCCGATGAGGACGAGACCGAGCGGGCACGAGCGGGCCGCAGACCCGCAGCAGCGACACGGCTCCCGTAGCGCGGTGCGAGGGCACCCGCGAGCACGCTGCCGACGCCGGCGATGATCGGCACGAGCCCGACCAGCAGGCCCAGCTCGCCGTCGGAGAGGTCGAACCGCGACTGCAGCGTGGGGATCCGCGTCACCAGGCCGGCGAAGCAGATCCCCTGCACGACGAAGGCCACGGTGACGGCGAGACGTGCGCGGCGCAGATCCACCCGCGCACGCTCCCACACCGTCACGCACCGCGGGCCCCGACCCGGCGAGTACTGCGTGGAGTCCGTCGGTCGAGGCCCGCGGGCGCGGTGCGGTCAGGCGGCGTGCACGGCCGAGCCAGGCGTCGAGGTACGGCGCGAGGTGCGCGGCCAGCACGTCCTCGGCCGGGGTGGGCACCAGGCCGAGCTCGCGCTGGGCGGCGCTCGAGTCGAGGACGAAGTCGTCCTTCATCTGGTACGCGACATCGGGGAGCTCGCGGATCAGCGGGCTGAACACGCCGAGCGCCTTCATCATCCAGGCCGGGTACTCGGCCATCTTCGGCGTCGCGACGCCGGCGAGGCGCGCGAGCTCGGTGATGGCCTCGCGCTGGCTCATCGTGAGCGCGCTCGGCACGTGCCACGGGCGGCCCCACGCGCGCTCGTCGGCACCGATCGCGACGAGCGTCGCCGCCATGTCCTCGGTGTAGGTCCAGGTGTGGCGCGAGTCGAGGCTCGCGGTGACGGTGACCTTCTTGCCGGCGAGCAGCTTCGGCATGACGCGGTCGCCGAGGTGGCTCTCCGCGCCGGGGCCGATGTAGTCGGCGCCGCGCGCCTCGGTGGCGCGCACGCGACCGGCCTCGTGCGCGGCCAGCGCGTCGAGCCACATCCGGTTGCGCACCTGAGCCTTGGAGTAGGTGCCGGCGAGCGGCATGTCCTCGGTCATCGGCCGGTCGACGGGGCCGTAGCCGTAGAGGTTGGCGGTCGTGACCAGGACGGCGCCGGAGCGACTCGGCCGCGCCGAGCAGCGCCGCGGCGACCGGCGGCCAGTCGGTGACCCAGCGGTGGTACGTCGGGTTCACGCAGTTGTAGATCACGTCGGCGCCGGCGGCGAGCTCGCCAGCCGCTCGGCGTCCGCGGCGTCGGCGGCGATGCGCTCGGTGCCCTCGGGGCCGCTGCCCGAGCGGGTGACGACGCGGACGGTGTCGCCGGCGGCGACGAGGCGGCGGGCGACGGCGGACCCGATGGGTCCGGCCCCGACGACGAGGTGGGTGCGGGTCATGGCGATCTCCTGGCTCTCGTTGCCCCCGTCGTTACGAGAGCACTGCTCACACTATGGAGCGGTGCACCGGTCGTTGTCAAGAGCACTGCTCACAGAAGTGTTCACCGCTCTCGTCGTATGGCATCATCGGCGGCGTGACCGAGACCGCGCCGCCCACCACGGCCCCCCGAACCGCCCGGGAACGTGCCCGCGCGGAGCTGACCCGCGAGATCGTCGAGACCGCTCGACGGCACCTGGTCACCGAGGGGCCGGCCGGCCTCAGCCTGCGGGCCGTGGCCCGCGACCTCGGCATGGTGAGCAGCGCGATCTACCGCTACTTCCCCAGCCGCGACGACCTGCTCACCCGGCTGATCATCGAGGCGTACGACGCCGTCGGAGACGCCGCCGAGCAGGCCGACGCCGCCCAGCCGCCGCGACGACTACCTGGGCCGATGGATGGCCGTCTGCCACGCCACCCGCGACTGGGCGCTCGCGCACCCGCAGGAGTGGGCGCTCATCTACGGCTCCCCCGTGCCGGGCTACCAGGCTCCGGAGGACACCATCGGCCCCGGCACCCGGGTGTCGATCACGCTCACGCAGGTCCTCGGCGACGCGCTGCAGGCGGGGATCCGCCCGCCCGACCTGGAGGTGCCGCGGAAGGTCTCGCGGGCGATGAAGGGCCTCAAGGACTTCCTGCCCTACCCGATCCCCGACTCGATGCTGGTCGGCGGCGTCATGGCCCGCACGCAGCTGTTCGGCCACATCAGCCTCGAGCTCGACGGCCAGTTCACCAACACGATCGACGACCTCGACACCTTCTTCGACCACGTCATGCGCGTCACCGGCGAATCCCTCGCACTTGCGTGACGGCGCGCGCAGGGTCCGCCGTGCGTGAACGGGCCACGCCCACCACGCACGAAGCGGCGCGCGTGAGCGATGATCACCCGGTGCCACGCATCCTCACGATCCTCGGGTCGGGCGAGACCAGCCCCACCATGGTCACCCCCCACCAGCGCACCTTCGCCAAGCTCGGCCCCGACGCACGCGGCGTGCTGCTCGACTCGCCGTACGGCTTCCAGGAGAACGCCGACGAGCTGACCGAGAAGGCGCAGCAGTTCTTCCGCGAGAGCGTCGGCCGCGAGATCGAGGCCGTGACCTTCCGCTCGGCACCGCCCGCCGACCCCGAGGCGCACGCGCTCGAGATGGCCAGGCTCCGCTCCGCCGACTGGATCTTCGCCGGCCCCGGCAGCCCGTCGTACGCCCTGCGCACCTGGGCCGGGCAGCGCGGTGCCCGAGGCGCTGCACGCGCGGCTGCGCGAGGGCGGCGCCGTCACGTTCGCCTCCGCCGCGGCGCTCACGCTGGGCCTGGTGACGATCCCGGTCTACGAGGTCTACAAGGTCGGCGAGGACCCGCGCTGGCTCGACGGGCTCGACGTGCTCGGCGCGGCCACCGGACTTCGTGCCGCCGTCGTGCCGCACTACAACAACGCCGAGGGCGGCACTCACGACACGCGCTTCTGCTGGCAGGGCGAGCGACGGCTGCGCGTGCTGGAGTCGCTGCTGCCCGAGGGCGCCTTCGTCCTCGGCGTCGACGAGCACACCGGTCTCGTCATCGATCTCGACTCCGGATCTGCCGAGGTCGTCGGGCGCGGCACCGTCGTCGTGCGCGTGCACGGCGACGAGTGGGTCGTGCCGACCGGCGAGACGATCACCGTCGAGCAGATCGCCGCGCACGGACGCTCCGAGCTGGCCCCCGTGATCGCGTCCGCCTCGACCGCGTCGACGTCGTACGACGGCGCCCGGCGGTCGACGAGGCGCTCGCGCGTGGCGACGTCGCCGGCGCGCTCGCACTGGTCGGCGAGCTCGACCGGGGAGCCGACGAGGCCTCCGCGCGCGAGACCGTGCGCTCGCTGCTCGCCCGCGCCGCCGCGGCCGTGGGCGAGCCGGTCGACGTCACGGCGACGGTCCGTCCGCTACGTCGAGCTGCTGCTGACGCTGCGCGGCTCGGCCCGCGCCGACAAGCGCTTCGCCGACTCCGACGCGATCCGCGACGGCCTCGCCGCCGCCGGGATCGAGGTCCGCGACACCGCCGACGGGGTCACCTGGGAGGTCCGCCCATGAGCACCGCACCGATCGCGCTCGTCGGCTCCGGCGAGTACCTGCCGGTCATGACCGAGATCGAGGGGGCGCTGATCGCAGGCCGCCCGCCGCGCTACGTCCAGATCGCCACCGCAGCTGCGCCCGAGGGCGACGAGTCGCTGGCCCGCTGGCACCGGCTCGGTCGCGAGCAGGCCGAGCGGCTCGGCGTCGAGCAGGTCGTCGTCGACGTCCGCACCCGCGAGGACGCCGAGTCGCGCCGCTGGGTCGAGGCGATCGAGGGCGCCGGCCTCATCTACCTCTCCGGCGGCAACCCGGCGTACCTCGCCGACACGCTGCGCCAGACCGCGGTGTGGCACGCGATCGTGGCCGCGCACGAGAACGGCGCGGCGCTCGCCGGCTGCAGCGCCGGCGCCATGGCGATCTCGTCGTGGGCGCCGCGGATGCGCAACCTCGTGGGTGCCAAGCACCCCACCGGACTCGGGCTCGTGCCCCACCTGCGGGTGATCCCGCACTTCGACAAGATGCTCGGCTGGATGCCGGACATGCTGCGCAACGCCGTGCTGCACACGCCGGAGGGCTCGACCCTCGTCGGCATCGACGAGGACACCGCGCTCGTGGGCGGCCCTCACGAGTGGACCGTGCAGGGCCGGCAGTCGGTCTGGGTGCTCAGCGACGGCGCCCGCCAGGAGCACCCGAGCGGAAGCACCCTGACGACTCCGTAGCGCCGACCCGACGGCGTACGACGCACGACACCCCCTCACCCCGGCAGGAGCACGACGTGGCTGACGTCAACGACTGGAACGCGAAGGTCATCGCGGAGTTCCGCGCCAACGAGGGCCGCGTGGGCGGCAACTTCGAGGGGGCGCCCGTGGTGCTCATGCACCACGTGGGCCGCAAGTCCGGCAGCGAGTACGTCAACCCGGTGATGTACCTCGCCGCCGACGACGACCCCGCGACGATCTACGTGTTCGCGTCCAAGGCGGGCGCGCCCACGAACCCGGACTGGTACGTCAACATGACCGAGGCGGGCACCGCCACCGTCGAGGTCGGCACCGAGACGTACGCCGTCACCGTCACCGAGCTGACCGGCGAGGAGCGCGACCGCGTCTACGCCGAGCAGGCGAAGCGCTACCCGGGGTTCGCGGAGTACGAGGTGCAGACCGCAGGCATCCGCACCATCCCGGTGCTCGCCCTCACCCGCGCGACCTGAGCCGTCGACGCGTGATGACGACGACCTAGAGGTCGTCGTGATCACGCATGGACGGTCTACTCGGAGCGGCCCTTGTCGTCGTCCATCTCGCGCAGGAAGGCCTCGAGCTGCTCGGCGATCTCGTCGCCGCTGGGCAGCTCGCCCTCCTCGGCCATCGGCAGCGCCGACTCGGCGCCGCGCACGATCGCGTCGTACTGCAGCTCGAGCGCGCGCACGGCCTCGACGTTCTCGAGGTTGCCGGAGACCTGCTCGTCGATCTCGCGGTCGCTGATGTCGGCGCGCACGCCGAGGGCGGTGAGGTCGAAGTCCAGGCCGCCGGCGGTCGCGACCTCCTCGAGCAGCGCGAGCGCCGCGCGCGGGAACTCGACCTGGGTCAGGTAGTGCGGCACGTGCGCCGCGAAGCCCATCGCCTCGTGCCCGGCCGCGCCCAGCGCGATCTCGACCCCGCCGGCGAGGTGGCCGGGCACCTCGATGGCGCCGACGAAGGTCGGGCGACCCGACACCAGCGACGGGTCGGTGGCGTGCGCCGTGACGCCGACGGGCCGCGTGTGCGGCGCCGGCCACGGGATCGCGTTGAGCCCGAGGGAGCGGCGTACCTCGAAGCGCTCGGCGATCTGGACGACGGCAGCGCAGAAGGTCTGCCAGGCGAAGTCGGGCTCGGGGCCGTGCAGCAGCAGGAAGCCGGTGCCCTGCCGGTCCTTCACCTCGGTGAGCAGCAGCTCGGGCCACTGCAGCGAGTCGTAGTGGTCGGTGTCGAACACCATGCGCGGCCGCCGGGCGCGGTAGTCGTAGATCGCGTCGATGTCGAAGCTGCCGATGGTGCGGTGCTCGAGGGTGTCGAGCAGGTGGGCCACGGCCAGCTGGCGGGCCGCACCGGCGTCGAGGAACCCGGAGAGGGCGTGGACGAGCACCGGCGTGCCGAGGTCGACGTCGTCGGTGTGGATCTCGTACAGGTTCTCCGGACGCATGGCCGCCATTCTCGCGCAGATGGAACTCCGGCGCCCCCATGGGCGTTTCTCCCGGAGCAACGCCGCCGGTGGGCCGCGTGATTCCCTCTCAGCAAGGATGATGACCCCCGTGGACGCCTCGACGCAGCCGGACCCCGAGACGCCGGCCGAGCCGGCCCAGCCGGCGTACGCCGACGGCACCCACGTCGAGGTCATCGACCGCCGCACGCTGCGCGCCGAGCTGCTGCTCGTGCTGTGGCTCTCGATCGCCGCCTCGGCGCTGCGCAGCCTGCTCAGCCTCGTCGAGCAGCTCACGCGCGGCGTCAAGCTCTCCGAGCAGACCCAGGCGCTCGTCGGCAACTACGTGCCCGACCGCCCCTGGCTCGACGTGCTCTTCCAGATCAGCCGCATCGGCCTCGCGCTGGTGCCCGTCTTCCTCGTGCTGCACTTCCTGCGCCGCAGCGGCGAGGGGCGCTTCGGCATCGGCTTCGACCTGCGCGACTGGAAGCGCGACATCCTGCGCGGCATGGTGCTCGCGGCCGTGATCGGCGGCGTCGGGCTCGTCTTCTACCTCGCGGCGTACAACCTCGGCATGAGCGTGAAGATCGCCGCCGTCACCGCCGACCAGACCTGGTGGACCTGGATCCTGCTGCTCGCCTCGGCGGCGTGGAACTCGGTGCTCGAAGAGGTGATCGTCCTCGCCTACATGATCCACCGGCTCGACCAGCTCGGCTGGAAGCCGTGGCAGACCGTGGCGAGCAGCGCCCTGCTGCGCGGCGCCTACCACCTCTACCAGGGCTTCGGCGGCTTCCTCGGCAACATCGCGATGGGCGCGGTGTTCGGCGTCCTGTTCCGCCGCTGGGGCCGCGTGATGCCCTTCGTCGTCGCGCACTTCCTCATCGACGCGGTGGCCTTCATCGGGTACGCCGCCCTCGCCGGCAAGGTCTCCTGGCTCCCCTGACCTCGCGTGGGCGGTTTCGGGGCCGGACATGGTGCGACCCCCGGGCTGGGCGCCGGTCGCGGCGGGTGCCGTGATCGGTGCGTCGACTGGACGGGTCGACACCCGGGGGTCGGGTGACTGCCTGGGAATCGCGGCCGCGGACGGCGCGACCCGGAGGTCAGCGTGCTGTCCTTGGCTAGCGGGCAGCCACCTCACGAGTCCGATGTGCATGCATGAAACGGACCACCTCCTCTCACGTGTAGGACGACGGTACGTCGCCGCACCCGCGAGCGCATCCCCTATTTCTCGGGCGGCGGGCGTCAGGGGGTCGTCTCGACCGTGGGCTCGCCGAGGATCTCGATGATGGTGTCGAGGGCCGCGTCGAGGTCGGCCTCCTCCACCACGAGCGGCGGCGCGAAGCGGATCGTCCAGGTGTGCGTGTCCTTGGCGAGGATGCCGCGCGCGAGCAGCTCGAGGCTCACCTCGCGGCCGGTGCGACCGGTGCCGTCGAGCTCGACGGCCCACCACAGGCCGCTGCCGCGCACCTCCTTGACGCCGGGCAGGTTCGCTCCGCGCAGGCGCGCGAGCACGTGCTCGCCGAGCCGCTTCGAGCGCTCCTGGATCTCGCCGGTCTCGAGCAGCTCGATCACGGCGATGCCGACAGCGGCGGCGAGCGGGTTGCCGCCGAAGGTGCTGCCGTGCTCGCCGGGGTGGATCACGCCGAGCACGTCCCAGTTCGCGGTCACCGCCGACACCGGCAGGATGCCGCCGCCGAGCGCCTTGCCGAGGATGCGCAGGTCGGGCTGCACGTCGACGAGGTCGCAGGAGAACGTCGCGCCCGCGCGGCCGAGACCGGCCTGGATCTCGTCGGCGATGAAGAGCACCTGACGCTCCTTGCACAGGTCGAACGCGGCCTGCAGATAGCCCGACGGCGGGAGCACGACGCCGGCCTCGCCCTGGATCGGCTCGACGAGGAATCCGACGGTGCGGTCGGTGATCGCGGCCGCGAGGGCGTCGATGTCGCCGTACGGCACCGCGACGAAGCCGGGCGTGTAGGGGCCGTAGTGCGCGCGGGCGGTGTCGTCGTCGGAGAACGAGACGATGGTGGTCGTGCGGCCGTGGAAGTTGCCCTCGCAGACGATGATCTCGGCCTGGCCGTCCGGCACGCCCTTGACCTCGTAGCCCCACTTGCGGGCGACCTTGAGCGCCGTCTCGACGCCCTCGGCACCGCTGTTCATCGGCAGCACGGCGTCGTGGCGCGCGAGGCGCGCGAGGTCGGCGCAGAAGCGGCCGAGCTGGTCGTTGTGGAACGCGCGGCTGGTCAGCGTGATGCGGCCCAGCTGCTCGGCGGCCGCGGCGAGCAGCGCCGGGTGCCCGTGGCCGAAGTTGATCGCGGAGTAGGCCGAGAGCATGTCGAGGTAGCGCCGGCCCTCGATGTCCGTGACCCAGGCGCCCGAGCCCTCGCTGATCACGACGGGCAGCGGGTGGTAGTTGTGCGCGCAGTGCTGGTGCTCGAAGGCGATGGCGTCGTCGGTGGGGCTCACGGGTCTCCTCCTGCAGATCGGCCGCCGCACCCGCGGGGCAGGGCCAACGCTGCCACGAAGTCGGGCTCCGTGGCAGCCGCACCGCCGGGAGGCCGACAGTGAGATCGCGGCCCAGCACTCCGGTGTCGCCGCCGCGTTCGGGCACGCGCACGTCCGGGGCGCCTGAGCGCCGTCCAGGGTGAGCCAGGCCACGAATCCGTGGTGCGGAGCACCCCCTCTGACCAGGTACGATTCTCTCGTTACTGACTCGCGAGTCAGTAGCGACCAGCCACGGACGGCGCCTGCCGTCCTCGACGACGGAAGGCGCCGGCCATGTCGCCCGACCTGCTCACCGCACTGGTGGGAGCCATCACCACCGCACTCGCGCTCGCCTTCGGCGTGCCGCAGTGGTGGCGCGTGCGGCGTACCGGGTCGGTGGCAGGCGTCTCGCTGCCCAGCATCACCAACACGCTGGTCTCGACGACGGCCTGGCTGATCTACGGCCTGCACCTGCGCGACGTGTGGGTCACCGCGATGTCGCTCGCAGGGCTGCCCGCGCTGCTGGCCACCTTCGTGGTCGTCCTGCGCGCCGGCGGCTCGCGCGACGGCATGTGGATCCCGGTCGCGTGGGCCTCGATGCTCGCCGCGACCGCTGCGCTCACCCCGTGGGTGCCGGCCGCGTTCCCGACGGTGCTCGGCTTCTCGGTGGCCTGGTACGTCACGCCGGCGGCGATCACCGCGTGGCGCAGCGCCGACGTCTCGGGCATCGCCGCCGGCACGTGGTGGCTGCTCGTCCTCGACGGTCTGCTCGCCGGCGCCTACGGCGTGCTGGCCGACGTGCCCGCGAGCATCGTGTACGCCGGCGTCGCGACGCTCGGCGCGACGGTCGTGCTCGCCCGCGTGCTGTGGCGCTGGTCGCCGGAGTGCGGCGAGTGCGCGCCGCTGGCCGGCTGCACCTGCCCCGCCTGAGCCAGGGCAGCGGAGCCGCGGCCCTCAGGAGACGGCGGATCTGACCAGGGCGACGACCCGCTTCTCGACCGCCGGGCTCCACGCCAGCAGCGCGTAGGACACCGGCCACATGTCGCCGTCGTCGAGACTGGCCGACTCCTGGAAGCCCAGGGTCGAGTACCGGTACTTGAACTTGCCGGCGTCCTGGAAGAACACGACGACCTTCCCGTCGTCGTCGGCGTACGCGGGCATGCCGTACCAGGTCTTGGGCGAGAGCTGCGGAGCGGTCGCGGTGACCACGGCGTGCACGCGCTCGGCCAGCACCCGGTTCTCCGGCGCCATGGCGGCGATGGCCTCGAGCACGGCCTCCAGGCCGTCGGCCTTCTTCGCCCCCTTCTTCCCCTCGGCGCGCAGCTCCGCGGCGCGCTCCTTCATCGCCGCGCGCTCCTCGGCGCTGAAGCCGTCGCTCGGCTTGCCCGCACCCGTCCTGGCCATCGCTGCTCCTCGCATCCCGCCCGCCGCTCCGCGGGCACCTACGTGGACGTTAGGGCCGGGCCGTCGGCGAGCGCTTCTCCGATCCTGATCGGTTGACCGGCACGACGTCGGGGCGCTCAGGCGAGGTCGATCCGGTAGCCCAGACCGGGTTCGGTGACGATGTGCGCCGGCGAGGCCGGGTCGACCTCGAGCTTGCGCCGGAGCTGGGCGACGTACACCCGCAGGTAGTGCGTCTCCTTCTCGTAGCCGGGGCCCCAGACCTCGCGCAGCAGCTGCTGCTGCGGCACGAGGCGACCCGCGTTGCGCACCAGCACCTCGAGCAGGTGGTACTCGGTGGGGGTCAGGCGCACCTGCTCGCCGTCCCGCGTCACCTTCCCGGCGGCGAGATCGACCTGGAACCCGCCGACGTCGACCAGCTGGGGAGCGGCGTCGGCACCGGACAGCGCGCCGCGACGTGCCGCGGCCCGCACGCGGGCGAGCAGCTCGTTCATGTCGAACGGCTTCGTGATGTAGTCGTCGGCTCCCACGTCGAGCGCGTCGACCTTGTCGTCGCCCGCCGCTCGCGCCGAGAGCACCACCACCGGCACGGGGCTCCACCCGCGGATGCCGGCGAGCACCTCCATGCCGTCCATGTCCGGGAGGCCGAGGTCGAGCACCACCACGTCGGGCCGGAACCGCGCGACGGACTCGAGCGCCTCCGCGCCGGTCGCCACCGTCTCGACCTCGATCCCGCGCGCGCGCAGGTTGATCGCGAGCGCGCGTGCGAGCGCGGCCTCGTCGTCGACCACGAGCACCCGGGTCACGGCGCCACCGTCCGGGCGAGCTCGGCCGGACCGGCCAGCGGCACCGCCACGACCATCGTCAGCCCTCCGCCGGGTGTGTCCTCGGCCTCGATCGTCGCACCCACCGCCTCGGCCAGACCCCGCGCCACGGCCAGCCCGAGGCCGACGCCCGTGCCGGACGGCGAGTCGCCGAGGCGCTGGAACGCCTCGAACATCCGCAGCCGCTCCGCCTCGGGCACCCCGGGGCCGCGGTCGACGATCCGCAGCTCCAGACGGTCCCCGGCGATCCCCGCGTCGAGCCGTACGGCGGCCCCCTCGGGGGAGTAGCGCACGGCGTTCTCCACCAGGTTGGCGACCGAGCGCTCGAGCAGGCCGGCGTCGGTGAGGATCAACGGGGACGAGTCGCCGGTGCGATCGTCCACCGATCCGTCCGGTACGCCGCGCAGGGCACGCTGCACCACCTCGTCGAGCGCGGTCGGCGACAGCACGGGCCGCACGGAACCGGTCTGCAGCCGGGACAGGTCGAGCAGGTTCTCCAGCAGCGCGTCGAGGCGGTCGGCGGCGTCCTCGGCGTTGCCGAGCAGGTCGTCGAGGTCGTCACGGGACAAGCGACAGCTGCGGGTCGCGCAGCGTCGCGATGCTGGCCTTGATGCCCGCGAGCGGGGTCCGGAGGTCGTGCGACACCGCAGCGAGCAGTGCCGTCCGCACCGCATCGCTCTCCCGCAGCCGGACGGCGTCCGCGGCCCGGGTCGCGAGCCGGTCCCGCTCGAGGACGGCCGCGGCCTGCGCCGCGAAGGCGTCGAGCATGCGCCGGTCCGACGCGGGCAGCGGGCTGCCCGCCAGGGCGAGCACGAGTCCCGGCCCGGCGTCGACGGCGACCGCGGCGTCCTCGATCGTCGCCGGCGGGGCGGAGCCGGACACCTCCACGACGGAGGCGACCTCGCCGGGGCGGCCCGCCGTCTCGAACAGAGCCGCACCGGTCATGCCGAACGTCTCGCACGCCTGGTCGAGCAGGGCGCGCACCCCGTCCTCGCGGCGCAGCACTCCCGCGGACAGCGACGCGAGGACGTTGGCCTCGGCACGTCGGCGGGCGGCCTCCTGAGCCCGCGCCGCGCTCCGGTCGACGATGCGTCGCGACGATCGCCGCCGACCGCCAGGAACACGAACAGGGCGAACACGTTCTCCGGTTCGGAGATGGTGAGCTCGTGGTACGGCGGCGTGAAGAACCAGTTGGCGAGCCCGCCCGCCACCAGCGCCGTGCCGATCGCCGGGGCGAGGCCGCCGATCAGCGAGGACGCCACGACTCCGAGCAGGTAGGCCAGGAGCACCGAGGTCAGGCTCAGGACGTCGCGGAACGGGAGCAGCAGCAAGGTGACGGCGACCGGGAGCAGGACGGCCACGACCCACGACCACAGCCGTCGGGGACCTACGACGCTGCGACGGCGGCCGCGCAGCCCGCGGCCCGCGCTCTCGTGCGTGACGACGTGGACGTCGATCTCGCCGGAGTCGCGCACGATCTCGCTCGGCCGTGCTCGGCCGCAGCGCCATGCTCAACCGGCTGCGGCGCGAGGCGCCGACCACGACCTGCGTGCCGTTCACCGACCGCGCGAACTCGAGCACCGCGCGTGGCGACGTCGTCGCCGACCACGGTGTGGAAGGTGCCGCCGAGGTCCTCGGTGAGCTGGCGCAGCCGGGCGATGCGCGTCGGGACTGGCGCCCACGGTGCCGTCGCCGCGCACGACGTGGACCGCCACCAGCACGCGGCCGGCGCTGCGACCCGCGATGCCGGCGCCGCGGCGCAGCAGGGTCGCGCCCTCCGCGCCCCCGGTCAGCGCCACGACGATGCGCTGACGAGCGGCCCACGTGGCCTCGATCCCCTGGTCGGCCCGGTAGCGCTCGAGACCCTCCTCGACCCGGTCGGCGACCCACAGCAGCGCCAGCTCGCGCAGCGCGGTGAGGTTGCCGACCCGGAAGTAGTTGCCGAGCGCGGCGTCGACCTTCTCCGGCGCGTAGACGTTGCCGTGCGCCAGCCGGCGGCGCAGCGACTCGGGACTCATGTCGACCAGCTCGATCTGGTCGGCCGCGCGTACGACGGCATCCGGCACCGTCTCGCGCTGCCGCACCCCGGTGATCGCCTCGACCACGTCGTTGAGCGACTCGAGGTGCTGGATGTTCACGGTGGAGATCACGTCGATGCCGGCGTCCAGGATCACCGCCACGTCCTGCCACCGCTTGGCGTGCCGGGAGCCGGGGACGTTCGTGTGCGCGAGCTCGTCGACGAGCGCGACCTCGGGACGCCGCGCCAGCACCGCATCGAGGTCCATCTCCTCGAACCGCGCGCCGCGGTGCTCGACGACCCGACGCGGCAGGATCTCGAGGCCGGCCAGCATCTCGGCGGTCTGCGGCCGGTCGTGGGTCTCGACGAAGGGCGACCACCACGTCGGTGCCTCGGGCGATGCGCCGGTGCGCCTCGCCGAGCATGGCGTACGTCTTGCCGACGCCAGGAGCGGCACCGAGATAGATGCGCAGGCGACCACGGCTCACCCGGCCATTGTCGCCGCTGGCGCCGTGAGCCGTCGTCGACCCGTCGAGCTCGCTCACCCGAGCTGGTCCAGGGCGAGGTTGAGGCGCGAGCACGTTGACCCCTGGCTCGCCCATGAATCCGAGGACCGGCGCGTCGGTGTGCTCGGCGACGAGCCGCTGCACCTCCTCGACGGCGATGCCCCGCTCACGCGCGACCCTCGCGACCTGCAGGTCGGCGTACGCCGGGCTGATGTGCGGGTCCAGACCGCTGCCGCTGGCGGTGACCGCGTCCGGCGGGCACCTGGTCGGGGCGGACACCCTCCTCCTCGGCGACGGCCGCGCGTCGCTCCTGCACGGCGGAGACGAGATCCTCGTTGTTGGGGCCGAGGTTCGAGCCGCTGCTCGAGAGCGCGTCGTAGCCGTCGGTTCCGGCTGCTGACGGGCGCGAGTGGAAGTACTGCGCGCCGTCGAACCGCTGCCCGATGAGGGCCGAGCCGACCACCGTTCCGTCCTGGGTCGTGACGAACGAGCCGTCCGCCCGTGCGGGGACGATGCGTCCGACGGCGTACACGCCCACGGGGTAGAGCGACGCCGAGGACGACCGTCATGACGAGCAGGAACCGGACGGCCACCCAGGCCTGGCGGATCGTGGCGGACATCGAGATCACCCCAATCCAGGGATCTGAGAGATGAGCAGGTCGAGCAGCTTGATCCCGACGAACGGGACGACGATGCCGCCGAGGCCGTAGATCCAGAGGTTGCGGCTGCAGCAGCGCCGAGGCGCTCGACGGCCGGTAGCGCACGCCGCGCAGCGCCAGCGGGATCAGCCCGACGATGATGAGCGCGTTGAAGACGACCGCGGAGAGGATCGCCGACGCCGGGCTCGACAGGCGCATGACGTTGAGCGTCTCGAGGCCGGGGTAGGCGACGACGAACATCGCCGGGATGATCGCGAAGTACTTCGCGATGTCGTTGGCGACCGAGAACGTCGTCAGCGCCCCGCGCGTGATGAGCAGCTGCTTGCCGATCTCGACGATGTCGATGAGCTTCGTCGGGTTCGAGTCGAGGTCGACCATGTTGCCGGCCTCCTTCGCGGCCGACGTCCCGGTGTTCATCGCGACGCCGACGTCCGCCTGCGCGAGCGCGGGCGCGTCGTTGGTGCCGTCACCGGTCATCGCGACCAGGCGACCGCCCTCCTGCTCCCGCCGGATCAGGGCGAGCTTGTCCTCCGGGGTCGCCTCGGCGAGGAAGTCGTCGACGCCCGCCTCCTCGGCGATGGCCGCGGCCGTCATCGGGTTGTCGCCCGTGATCATCACGGTGCGGATCCCCATCGCGCGCAGCTCGTCGAACCGCTCGCTGATGCCGGCCTTCACGACGTCCTTGAGGTGGACGACGCCGAGCACCGCTGCACCGTCGGAGACGACGAGCGGCGTGCCGCCGCTGCCCGAGATCGCGTCCACGGTGGCCGACACCTCGGCCGGGACGGCGCCGCCGAGATCGCGGACGTGCTGCGAGCACGGCGCCCGCCGCGCCCTTGCGCACGGCGCGGCCGTCGAGGTCGACCCCGCTCATGCGCGTCTGCGCCGTGAACGGCACCCAGGTCGCGTGCGCGAGCTCGCCCTGCTCGCGCGCTCGCAGCCCGTAGCGCTCCTTGCACAGCACGACGATCGAGCGGCCCTCCGGCGTCTCGTCGGCGAGGCTGCTCAGCTGCGCCGCGTCGGCGAGCGCCGTCGACGTCGACTCCCGGGGCGGGCAGCAGCTCGGTCGCCTGACGGTTGCCGAGCGTGATGGTGCCCGTCTTGTCGAGCAGGAGCGTCGACACGTCGCCGGCCGCCTCGACGGCGCGGCCGGACATCGCCAGCACGTTGCGCTGGACGAGCCGGTCCATGCCGGCGATGCCGATGGCCGAGAGCAGCGCACCGATCGTGGTCGGGATCAGGCAGACCAGCAGCGCGACGAGCACGATGATGCTCTGCTGCGCACCGGAGTAGACGGCGAGCGGCTGCAGCGTCAGCACGACGAGCAGGAAGATGATCGTCAGCGACGAGAGCAGGATGTTGAGCGCGACCTCGTTCGGCGTCTTCTGCCGGCTCGCACCTTCGACCAGCGCGATCATCCGGTCGATGAAGGTCGAGCCCGGCGCCGCGGTGATCTCCACGACGATGCGGTCCGAGAGCACCTTGGTGCCACCGGTGACCGCGCTGCGGTCGCCGCCGCTCTCGCGGATGACCGGCGCGGACTCGCCGGTGATCGCCGACTCGTCGACGCTCGCGACGCCCTCGACGACGTCGCCGTCGCCGGGGATCACGTCGCCGGCCTCGCAGACGACGCGGTCGCCGACGGTGAGCGCGGTCGCGGGGACCGTCTCCTCGGCGCCGGCAGCCGTCAGGCGCCGGGCCGTGGTGTCGCGGCGCGTCGCGCGCAACGACGCGGCCTGGGCGCGCCCGCGGCCCTCGGCGACCGCCTCCGCCAGGTTGGCGAACACCACCGTCAGCCACAGCCACACCGTGATCCACCAGGCGAAGACGCTGGGCTCGTTGATCGCCGAGCACGGTCGTGAGCACGGCGCCGACGAGCACCACGAACATGACCGGGCTGCGCCACATCGTGCGCGGGTCGAGCTTGCGCAGAGCCTCGGGCAGGGAGGTCAGCAGCGACCTCGGGTTGAACACCCCCGAGCCGATGCGGCGCGCCTCGGGCGCTTCGGGTGCGGGAACGAGCGTGGTCATGACAGTCCCTCCGCGAGGGGTCCGAGTGCCAGGGCCGGCACGAAGGTCAGCCCGGCGACGATGAGCACGACGCCGATCACGAGCAGGACGAACTGCGGCCGATGCGTCGGCAGGGTGCCGGCGGTGGCCGGTGCCCTCCCCTGCTGGGCCAGCGATCCCGCCAGCGCCAGCACGAAGCAGATGGGGAGGAACCGGCCGAGCGCCATCGCCACCGCCAGGGCGACGTTGTAGAAGTCGGTGTTCGCACCGAGACCCGCGAACGCCGACCCGTTGTTGTTCGACGCCGAGGCGAAGCGCGTAGAGCACCTCGGAGAGCCCGTGCGCCCCGGGGTTGTAGATCGAGGCCCGCCCGGTCTCGGTGGCCATGGCGGCCGCCGAGCCCGAGGAGGACGAGCGCCGGCGTCGTCAGGATGTAGAGCGGAGACGAGCTTCATCTCGCCGCGCACGGATCTTCTTGCCGAGGTACTCCGGTGTCCGCCCGACCATGAGGCCGGCGACGAACACGGCCACGATCGCGGCGATCAGCATCCCGTAGAGGCCGGAACCGGTGCCTCCGGGCGTGACCTCGCCCAGCAGCATGTTGAGGATCGCGAGCCCGCCGCCGTACGGCGTGAAGCTGTCGTGCATCGAGTTCACGGCCCCGGTCGACGTGCGACGTCGTCGCCGAGGCGAACAGCGCCGACATCGGGACGCCGAAGCGCACCTCCTTGCCCTCGATCGCCGCTCCGGCCAGCTGCAGGGCCGCACCCTGGTGCTGCACCTCGGCCCAGATCAGCGAGGCTCGTCGATCGCGGCGAAGATGCCCGGCCATCACGGCGAGGATCGCGTAGCCCTGACGCAGGTCGCCGACCATCCGCCCGAAGGTGCGCGTGCAGGCTGAACGGGATGACGCAGGATCAGGAAGATCTCGACGAGGTTGGTGAACCCGTTCGGGTTCTCGAACGGGTGCGCGGAGTTGGCGTTGTAGAACCCGCCGCCGTTGGTGCCGAGCTCCTTGATCGCCTCCTGGCTGGCGACCGGGCCACCGGGGATCGTCTGCGTCCCGCCCGTGAGCGTGGTGATCGTGGTGTCGCCGGCGAAGTTCTGGACGACGCCGGCGATCACCAGCACGACCGCGAAGACGGCAGCGCCAGCGGCAGCAGGATGCGCAGCGTGATCCGGGTGAGGTCGACCCAGAAGTTGCCGAGCCGGTCGGTGTGCGTGCGGGCGAAGCCGCGCACGAGCGCGACCGCGACGGCGATGCCGACCGCGGCCGACAGGAAGTTCTGCACGGCCAGCCCGGCCATCTGCGCGGAGTACCCGAGCGCCGCCTCGCCGCTGTAGGACTGCCAGTTCGTGTTGGTGACGAAGCTGACCGCGGTGTTGAGCGCCTGCAGCGACGGCATGCCCTCGCGGCCCAGCGAGTAGGGCAGGTAGGCCTGCAGCCGCAGGATGGCGTAGAGGACCACCATCGACACCAGCGAGAAGGCGAGCACCGAGCGCAGGTAGACCGGCCAGCGCTGGTCGGCGGACGCGTCCACCCCGATGGCGCGGTAGACGCCCCGCTCGACGCGCCAGTGGCGGTCGGAGGTGAGGACGCGGGCCATGTAGTCGCCGAGCGGGCGGTACGCCGCGGCGAGGACCACGACGAGCGCGAGCACCTGCAGCGCGGCGGAGAGGGACGTGGACATCAGAAGTCCTCGGCGCGCAGGAGCGAGACCACGAGGTAGACGAGCAGGGCGACGCCGACCACCAGGGCACCGATCTCGACGGCGGTCACAGCTTCTCCAGCCGGGCGGCGACGACGAGCAGGATCAGGGCCAGTGCGACGAGCACGCCGGCTGCACTGAGATCGGCCACGGAGCACCACGTTCCTTCGGTCCGGACGGCACTCGCGACCGTCTCGGATCCGAGCAAACCCCCGCCCGACCGTGGATCCGCCGGCGCTGACGGCGCTCTGACACCGGAGCGGGCTGTCTTGATGCGTCCTTGATGCCAAGACCCCGGAGGTGGGCCACACTGCGGTCAGGTCAACGTCGCCCTGCCCCACGGAGGAGTCCGCCATGGTGTTCGCCAGCCCGCTTCCCGACGTCGAGATCCCCGACGTAGCGCTCACCGAGTACGTCCTGGAGAAGGCGGCCCGGCTGGGAGACAAGCCGGCGCTCGTCGACGGCCCGAGCGGCCGCACGATCACCTACGCGGGCCTCGCGGCGGCGGCGCACTCGTTCGCCGGTGGCCTGACCGCGAAGGGCTTCGGCAAGGGCGACGTGCTGGCGCTGATGTCGCCGAACATCCCGGAGTACGCCGTGATCTTCCACGGCGTCGCGCTCGTCGGCGGAGTGATCACGACGATCAACCCGACGTACACGCACCAGGAGGTGCACAAGCAGCTCGTCGACTCCGGCGCGACGATCATGGTGACGATCCCGATGTTCCTCGAGGTGGCGGCCGAGGGCGTCCGTCGGCACCTCCGTGCAGGAGACCTACGTCCTCGGCGAGGCCGAGGGCGTGCGCCCGATCACCGAGCTGTTCGGCGCGCCCGTGCGAGCAGACGCCGGTGTCCTCCGGCGACCTCGTCGTGCTGCCGTACTCCTCGGGCACGACCGGCATCAACAAGGGCGTCATGCTCACGCACGGCAACCTGGTGAGCAACGTCGCGCAGGTGCTGGCCGGCGCCGACATCCGCGAGGACGAGGCCTTCATCGCGGTGCTGCCGTTCTTCCACATCTACGGCATGCAGGTGCTCATGAACACCGGCCTGCGCGCCGGCGTCACCGTCATCACGATGCCGCGCTTCGACCTCGAGCAGTTCCTCCAGCTGCACCAGGACCACGGCATCACGCGCTCGTTCGTCGCGCCGCCCATCGTGGTCGCGCTGGCCAAGCACCCGATCGTCGACAACTACGACCTGTCCAAGCTCGAGCAGGTCTTCTCCGGCGCCGCACCGCTGTCGGCCGAGCTGGCGCTCGAGTGCGGGGCACGCCTGGGCTGCGACGTGGTGCAGGGCTACGGCATGACCGAGCTGTCGCCGGTCTCGCACCTCACCCCGCCCGGGAGCTTCAAGCCCGGTTCCTGCGGCGTCACCGCACCCAACACCCTCACGAAGGTGATCGACCCGGCGACGGGCGAGGAGCTCGGCATCGACCAGGACGGCGAGGTCTGCATCCAGGGCCCGCAGGTGATGGTCGGCTACCTCAACAACAAGCAGGCCACCGAGGCCACGATCGACCCCGACGGCTGGCTGCACACCGGAGACATCGGGCACATCGACGCCGACGGCCACCTCTACGTCGTCGACCGGCTCAAGGAGCTCATCAAGTACAACGGCTTCCAGGTCGCGCCGGCCGAGCTCGAGGCGCTGCTGCTGACCCACCCGGCCGTCGCCGACGCCGCGGTCATCGGCCGCCCCGACGAGGCCGCGGGCGAGATCCCCGTCGGCTTCGTCGTCCTGCGTCCCGGCGCCGAGGCGACCGAGGCGGACATCTCCGACTTCGTCGCCGGCCAGGTCGCGCACTACAAGCAGCTGCGCCACATCGAGTTCATCGACGCCATCCCGAAGTCGGCCTCGGGCAAGATCCTGCGCCGCATGCTGCGCGACCCCGCGTGAGCGGCGCGGACCTCGGCGTCCGCGAGATCGACCGAGCGACGTGGGCCGTCGGCGCGGCGGTGGCTGCGCGCGCGTTCCACGACGAGGAGTTCGTGGTCGGCATGTTCGGCCCCGACCCCATCCCTCGGTACGCCGCGGTGCACCACCTCTACCGGCACGAGAGCTGGGACGAGAACGCGATCCACCTCGGCGCGTTCGCCGGACCGGAGCTCGTCGGCGTGATCCGGGCATCCCCGGCCGGCCGGTGCCACGCCTGCGCCGTGATCGACCCGGACACCCCGCCCGACGACCCGGTGCTCGCCGCCGACTGGGCCTTCGAGGTCGAGGTGACGCGCTCGCACGCGCCGTACGCCGACCACGCGTGGATCAGCCGGGTCGCCGTCGAGCCGACGTTGCACGGCGCCGGCATCGGCTCCGCGCTGGTCGACGCGGCGGTGGGGCAGCTCGCCGCGCACGGCGGCGGGACGGTGCTGCTCGAGTGCCTGGCGCAGCGCGAGGGGTTCTACCTGGCCCGCGGCTTCGTCCGGGAGGGCGAGATCCCCGACCCGAACGCCGCGATGTCCTACCTCATGCGGCTCGACCTGCCGCGCTGAGGCCGACGACGCCTACGGGCTGACGGTGATGACGAGGAAGCCGAAGAAGATCGCGAGGTGCACGCCGCCCTGCAGCAGGGTCGCGCGGCCCGGGGTCACGGTGAGGATGCCGACGCCGACGCTCAGGGCGAGCAGCACGGTCTCCGCCGCCGAGAGCCCGAGGGTGACCGCGTCGTCGAACCAGATCGAGGCCACGGCGATGCACGGGATCGTCAGACCGATGCTCGCCATCGCCGAGCCGTAGGCCAGGTTCATCGAGGCCTGCATCCGGCCGCGGCGCGCCGAGCGCACGGCCGAGATCGACTCGGGCAGCAGGACGAGCAGCGCGATCGTGACACCGACGACGGCGTACGGGAGCCCCGCGTCGACCACCGCGCGCTCCAGCGTCGGCGAGAGCACCTTCGCCAGGCCTACGACGGCGACGAGCGCGATGAGCAGCAGCACGAAGCTGCGCCGCATCTCCGTGGAGGTCGGCATGTGGTCGGCGTACTCGTGGCTGCCCATCGCGTCGTCGGCTGCCGCGTCCTGGCCGTCGGACTGGAACAGCTCGCGGTTGCGCACCGTCTGCACCACGACGAACAGGATCCAGAGACCGAGCGCCGTCACGGCCGAGAAGGCCAGCTGGCCCGCGGTGAAGCGGGGGCCGGGCTCGCTGACCGTCACCGACGGCAGCACGAGCGAGAGCACGGCGAGGGTCGTCACCGCGGCGAGGGCGCTGCCCGATCCTGCGGCGTTGAACGACACCGAGCGTTCGCGCAGCGTCGCGACGACGATGCTGAGACCGACGATGCCGTTGAGCGTGATCATGAGCGCGGCGAACACGGTGTTGCGCGCCAACGTGTCGGCACCCGGACCACCGCCGGCCATCACCGACAGGATCAGCCCGACCTCGATGACGGTGACGGCGACGGCCAGCACCAGCGAGCCCCGCGGCTCCCCGAGCCGGTGCGCGATCACCTCGGCGTGGTGCACGCCGGACATGACGGCGGCGCCGAGGATCAGCGCCGAGAGCAGCGCAGCCCAGGTCGGGATCGTGCGCCCCCACTCGAGGACGAGCACGAGCAGCGCACCGACCGGCGCGATGTTGGTCCAGCTCCATCGTCCGCCCACGAGCCACCTCCTGCGGCCATGCTGCCAGTCCCGTCGGGCGCGCCACCGCGACCGTCGCAGAGGGGCTCGGCTCTGCGTGCTGCGGGTCGCGCTGTCCCTGGCTACCGTGGAGCAGGTGCATGCAGTCGACACCGCCCTGACGCAGGGATCTCGCTGGGCCACCTGGCTGGCCGCCCGAGTGGCGCCCTACGGCGTCGACGGGCGGATGCCGCCGGTGGAGCTCGCGCGCCGCATGGGCGCGCTGCCCGACGGCACGCCGTACGCCACGCAGTCGACGGTCACCCGCTGGCTGCAGGGCTCGCGCCCCGACCAGCACCGGGCCGCGCGGGTCGGCGAGGTGCTCGGAGACCGCGCCGGTGCGCTCGAGGCAGCCGGCTGGCCCGACCCCGTGGTCGGTGCGGTGGACGGGCGCGGCCAGGCCCAGCGCGACGAGACGACACGCTCACCGTCGTCGTGTACGTCGGCGACCTCGACTCCACCGAGCGCGAGGTGGTCGAGCGTCACCTGCAGGCGGCGCTGGCCGAGGTGCGCGGCCTGCTGGCCCGGGAGCGGGGCTCGGACGGATGAGGATCGAGATCCTCACCGTCGGCGCCGCCGTCGACTTCCTCGCGGTCGTGCGGCTCTCGCCCGACCACATCCGGTTCGTCGCGCGCTCGGGGATGCCCGCGGCGAAGTCGTTCGCCGCAGCGGTCGAGGCCCTCACCGTCGAGGAGCGCGACACGATGCGCGCGCAGCTCGGGGTCGGACCGACGGTCGACGAGGCACCGACCATGCAGGTCGGCCTACCCGATCACCGACGACATGACCATCGACGACGTCGGCCGCTACTTCGGCTGCCTCGTCACCGTGTCCTGAGCCGACTCCCGCGCGGCCCGCTGCCGGGCCTGCGGTGCGACACTGGCCGCTCCTGTCGACCGAGGGGGTGCGCGCGGATGCTGGGCGCCTCGCCCCTGTGGAGCCGCGCCGTGCTGCGCTCGGCCCCACCCGGCGGTTGGGGACTGCTGCTCGTCGCCGCCCTGCTCGCCGCGACGACCAGCGCGGCCGCCGTCCCGTTGGTGGTCGAGCAGAGCTCCGACAGCTCGCTGCGGTCCGTGCTCGCCACGGTTCCCCCGGGCGCCCGCCTCGCCGACACCACGGCGGTGCGCGTCGTCGGCGGTCGGTCGCCCCGCAGCGAGGACTCGCAGCTGCTCCGCCTGCGCCTCGACGCCATCCCCGGGCTGACCCCCAGCACGCTGACCGCGGTGTCCGTCGGGCCGGAGACGCACCCCAGCCAGTTCTTCCGACCGCTCGTGGCTGCGGGCGACCGCAGCATGCGGGCGCGGCTCGCCGCCGTCGAGGACCCGGAAGCGGCGCTGGTGGTCACCGCGCGCGACCCGCAGGGGCGGCGCGGCGCCTGGCTCCCCGAGCGGGTCGCCGCCGAGCTGGGAGTGGCCCCCGGCGACACGGTGACGGTGCTGGTCCAGACCTACGACGCGGACCGGCCCCCGCCGCCCGACACCCCGCCGCCGGTGCGGGTGCCGCTCACGGTCGCCGGGCTGTACGCCGTCGCCGCGGACGAGCGCCGTCCGGCCGATCCGGCCGGGTCGACGGCGTGGAGCCGGCGGACGGGTCTCATCCCGAGCGACACGGAGTTCTCCGCGCTGCCGGCGTACCTGGTGGTGACCGACGTCGAGACGGCCGACCGTGCGGGCCAGGCCATCGGCGACGACCTGCTGTGGGCCGTGGAGAGCGAGCTCGAACCTGGCGCGTCGCTCGCGACCGCGCAGCAGGCGGCCGCGGGGGTGGCCGAGGTGCGCAGCGACGTGCGCGCCGAGGAGAACCAGCCCATCGGTGCGCTGCGCGTCGGCCTCGCATCCGGGCTCGAGGCGCTGGTGAGCCGGGCCAGCGGGCTCGCCGACGCGATCGCCGAACGGATCCGGCTGCTGGCGGGAGCTGGTGTCGCCGCCGGACTGCTGGCCCTGTTCGCCCTCGCGGTGCTGCTCGCCCGCGACCGCCGGCAGGAGCTGCAGCACGGTGCCGCGGTCGGCGTGGGCGCGCTG
The DNA here is from genome assembly GCA_963827145.1 of uncultured Actinomycetota bacterium. Taxonomy (GTDB): domain Bacteria; phylum Actinomycetota; class Actinomycetes; order S36-B12; family CAIYMF01; genus Longivirga. The sequence goes on from CAWGZO010000001.1 coordinate 777,574, forward strand.
CGGGTCACCGGTCTGTGGGTGCTCGAGTCGCTGGCACCGGCCGTGGTCGCGATGGTGCTCGGCGTCGGGGGCGCGCTGCTCGTGCTGCGGTTCGTGGGGTCGGGCGCAGCGGTGACCCCGTCGGCGACGGCTGCCTCGTGGACCGTCGCCGCCGTCGTGGCCGCCACCGGCGCGCTGATCGTGGGCCTCGTGGGCGGGGTCGCGTGCGCCGTCGGCGAGCGGCCGGAGTCGTTGCGGGGTCGTCGGCACGTGCCGTGGGTGCCTCTTCTCGTGGTGGTCACGGCCACCGCGCTGATCTCGACGATCACGACGCAGGCGGTCGCACCCGGCCCGGTCGCGCTCGTGGTCCCGGCCCTGGTGGCGGTGAGCGTCGGCGCGGTCGTGGCCACGCTCGCCGCATGGCTGCTGCGGCTGCGCCGGTCGCGCGCGCTGCCCGGATCGGTCGGGGCCGCGTCGAGGTGGCTCGCCGTACGCCGGCTCGCGCGCGCCGGCGACGAGCAGGTGCTCGCCGTCACCGCCATGACCCTCGGCCTGGGCATGGTGCTGCTCTCCGTCAGCGCGGTCGCCGCGACCACGACCGTCGTCGACGACCGCGCGTCGGTGTCGGCCGGCGCCACCTCGACCGCCCAGCTCTACGGCGCCTGGGTCCTCGACCCCCGCACGCCGAGCGTGCCGACGAGCAAGGAGCTCGAGGAGGGCAAGAAGATCCCGAAGGGCCGGATCCCGTCGGTCCCGGCGGGCGACAGCGTGCTGTGGCGCGCACTCGTGTCGCTCGACGGCGACTACGGCTATCGCGACCTGCTGGCCATCGACCCCGCGACCTTCGTCGGCACGGCCGACTGGGGGCAGGGCGACTACCTCGCCGAGGTGCGGCAGGCCGCGAGCGAGCTGGCGGCAGCCGCTCCCGCGGAGCAGGACGGCGGCCCGATCCCCGTCATCGCCGTCAACGAGCCCACGCTGTCCACCGGCGACGAGGCCGTGATCAGCGGCCAGGAGTGGCAGAGCTACGTGACCGTCATCGCGTCGGTGAGCAGCTTCCCCGGTCAGGGCGACCGCCCGATGATCGTGGCCACGGCGCCGAGCCTCCTGCCGCGATGGGGGCGCAGCGACCCGCGCCTGAAGCCGGCGGCGGGCCAGGAGCCTCCGCGCGCATACTCCGAGGCGTGGGTCTGGTCGTCGCGGCCGGTCGACGACCTCGTCACGATGCTCGAGCGTCGCAAGGTCTCGCCGACCGCGCTGACGACGCGCGAGCAGGCCGAGGCCCAGCCCGCCCTCGTCGCGGCGGCGAGCACGCTGAGCCTCCAGGTCGTGCTGGCCGGGTTCCTCGCCCTCGCCGCCGTGGTCGCGGCGGCGCTGCACTCACGACGGGTGTCGCGCAGGTCGCGCGCCGCAGACGCGATGCTCGCCCGCGCCGGCCTCGGGGCCTCCGGCGTACGACGTGCCCGCACCTGGGAGACGCTCATGCTCGTGGCGCTGGCGTTCGTGAGCGCGGTCGTCGCGGTCTGGCTCGTGACGCCGATCGGCGCGCTGCTGCTCGACCTCGACCGGCGGCTGCGGCCGGCGTACGAGCTGCACCTGACGTGGCCGGCACTTCTGGTCACGGCGGGTGCCGCAGTCGTCATGCTGGCTGTGGCGTGGTGGGTCGGCGCGCGCGACTCCGCCGGGGGACGCGGCAGGAGCCCGGAGGAGGTGGTGCTGCGTGACGGTCGTTGAGACCCCGGTCGTCGCCGTGCGCTGCCAGCGGCTGGTGAAGATGTACGCCACTCCCACGGGCGAGACCCAGGCGCTGCGCGGCGTCGAGGCCGCGTTCGTCTCCGGCACGGTCAGCGCGGTCACCGGCCCGTCGGGCAGCGGCAAGTCGAGCCTGCTGTCGATCCTCGCGCTGCGCGAGAGGCAGAGCGGCGGCGAGCTCGAGGTGCTCGGCGACACCGTGTCCGCCCTGCCGGTGCGCCGTCTCGTCTCGCTGCGCCGCAAGCACGTCGCCTGGGTGGCGCAGCGGCCCGCCGACTCGCTCTTCCCGCACCTGACGGCCCGCGAGCAGGTCGAGCAGACCGCACGGCTGCGCGGGCGCACCCGCGACGACGCCCACGAGGCGCTCGCGCGCGTCGGCCTCGAGCACCGCGCCGACGCGCACCTCGGCGAGCTCTCGGGCGGCGAGCAGCAGCGCCTCGCCGTGACGACGGCGGTGCTCTCCGGCACCGCGCTCGTGATCGCCGACGAGCCGACCGCCGAGCTCGACGACGAGTCGGCCGCGGTGGTGCTCGCCGAGCTCGCCCGCTGCGCGAGCGCCGGAGCCTGCGTGGTCGTGTCGACGCACGACGACCGCGTGGTGCGGGTGGCCGACCGCACCCTCGCGCTGCGGCACGGCGTCCTCGCGACCGAGAGCGTCCGCGCGGGCGACGCGCTCGCGCCGATCGACTCGGCCGGTCGGCTGCAGCTGCCGCCCGGAGCGCTCGGGCTGTTCCCCGACGGTCGGGCTCGCGTCGTGGTCGAGGCAGACGGCGTACGCCTGCTTCCGCCGGACGGAGACGCGTCATGACCGTCGTGACGGTGGCTGGGGTGAGCCACGCCTTCGGACGCACGCCGCCGGTGCTGCACGAGGTGTCGTTCGCCGTCGAGGAGTCCGAGCTCGTCGTCCTCGCGGGCCGCTCGGGGTCGGGCAAGACCACGTTGCTGCACCTGGTCGCCGGGGTGATGCACCCGTCGCAGGGCGAGGTGCGCGTCCTCGGTCGTGCCGCGGACTCGTGGAGCGACTGGGCGTCGGTGGCCCTGATGCCGCAGCGCAGCGCGGTCGCGCCCGAGCTGACCGTGCGCGAGAACGTCGGGCTGGCAGCCGCGCTGCGCGGCACCGGGCCCGACGACGAGCTGCTCGCCTCGCTCGGGCTGCTCGAGATCGCCGACCGGGCCGCGACCGAGACCAGCCTCGGCGAGCAGCAGCGCGTCTCCGCGGCGCGCGCCCTCAGCCTGCGCCCCGCCCTCGCGCTGCTCGACGAGCCGACCGCCCACCAGGACGACGACCACGTCGAGCTGATGCTGGGCGCGCTGCGGCAGGCTGGTTCGCGCGGGACCGCTCTGCTGGTCGCGACCCACGACTCCCGCGTCATCGCTGTCGCCGACCGCGTCGTGCGGCTCGACCAGGGTCGCGTCGTCGCGTGAGCCGGCTCGCGGCGTACGGCCGCGCCTGCCATCCGCTCCCCGCGGCCGCGGTCACGCTGATCATCACGGTGTGCGGCTGGGCCGTCGGCTGGCGCGGCACGGCGCTGCTCGGACTCGCCGTGGCGGTCGGGGTGGGGCAGCTCTCGGTGGGGTGGAGCAACGACGCCGTCGACGCCGAGCTCGACGCGCGTGTGGGCCGGACCTCCAAGCCCACGGTCGCCGGGCAGGTCGGGTCGCGCGAGCTCTGGGTCGCGGCCACGTGCGCGCTCGTCGCGTCGATCGCGCTGAGCTGGGCGGTGGCCGGCTGGGCGGGCGGCAGCTGGTACGTCCTGTGGCTCGCCGCGGCGTGGGCCTACAACCTGCGGCTCTCGCGCACGCCCTGGTCGTGGCTGCCGTACGCCGTGGCCTTCGGCTCGGTGCCGGCGCTGCTCACCGTGGGACTCGACGGCACACCGCCCGCGCCGTGGATGGTGGCGGTGTTCGCGATCGTCGGGGTGAGCGCGCACCTGGCCAACGCCCTGCCCGACCTCGAGCTCGACACCGCGGCCGGGGTCGGCGGGGCGGCGGTGACTCTGGGCGCCCGCCGCAGCGCGGCGCTCGCCTGGGCGCTGCTCGCCGTCGGCTCCGCGATCCTCGGCTGGGTGGTGCGCACCGAGTCGCCGGCGCTCGCCGTCGGGGTGCTCGTCGGGTACGCCGTCGCCTGGGTCGTCGCCCGGCGCTCGAGCCACCGCGCGGCCATGTTCCGCGGGCTGCTGGCGGCGGTCGGGCTCGACCTCGTCGTGCTGGTCGTGGCCCTCTCCTGAGCGCCGACGGCTCGGGTCGGCGACCGCCGTGACGGCCCGTTTCCGGCGGGGTTTCTCACCCTGGGCTCAGGAAACGCACGGTGGAGGTGGGCCGCACGGCCGGGGGCGTCGTCCGAACGGATGATTCTGCGCCCCTGCGGGTCACCCGGCGTAGACGGCACTCCGGGCGCGGGCGAGAATGAACACGCGCTGAACGAGGCGCATCCAGGGAGGCCCTGACCCGTCGGCGATCAAGTGGTCGCGTAGCCGGCGGTGAGCCAGTCGCGAAACCGGCCCTGATCGACGCACGGTGCACACGGTGCCGCGCGAAGAACTGTCGCCCAGGCGACCGACGAGGGATCCGATGACCACGACGCGACCGACCTCCCGTGCCCGCCGCACCACCCGAGTGCTCGCCGTGGGGTTGAGCCTCGGCCTGGCAGCCGGAGTCGTGACCGCGACCCCCGCCCAGGCGGCGTTCAACGTCACCCCGATCGCGAACCCGGACCTCGCCGCGTCGTGCGGCCTCGACGTCGTGCTCGCGCTCGACGCGTCTTCGTCCATCGACCCCGACGGCGGCAACACTGCGGCGACGTCGTGCGCGCGGCGGCCACGTCGATCATCGCGCCGTTCACCGACACCACCACCCGCGTCGGCATCGTGACGTTCAGCGCGACCGCCACGACGCGGCTCCCGCTGACGCTGGTGACCACGGACAGCGTCAAGCCGGCCGGTGCTCACGGCGCGGCCATCGCGGCCATCCGCCTCGGCGACGGCACCAACTGGCAGGACGCCATCCAGAAGTCCAACCAGCTCTTCACCTCCTCGCCCCGCGCCGGCGCCGGCAAGCTGATGATCGTGGTGAGCGACGGCGAGCCGCGCAACTACAACCTCCCCGACGGCTCCCCGTCGGCCAAGCTGGGCACGGCCAACGACGCTAGGGTGCTCGACCCGGCCATCACCGCGGCCAACGCGTTCAAGGCGTCCGGCGGTCACGTGCTCTCCCTCGGCGTCCAGGTCGACCCCGGCAACGCCATCGCCAACGAGAACCTCAGGCTGATCTCCGACCCGTCGGGCCAGTACTCCCCGCCGACCGCGTTCGACGCCGAGACGACCGACGTCGCCGTGTCGGCCGACTTCGCCGCCGTCGGCACCCAGATCGCCGCCGCCGTCACGCAGCTGTGCGCCGGCAGCCTCCTGGTCACCGAGCGCGCGACCACCCCGGCCGCTCCCACCACCTACAGCAACGGCGGCTCCGGCTGGGCCGTCGACGACCACGGTGAGCCCCGCCGGCGACTACACCAAGCCGGTCAGCAGCGCCGCGGCCACGGTCGCCACGACCACCGACGCCGGCGGCAACGCGCTGTTCCAGTGGACGCCCGGCGGTCCCGCCTGGTCCAAGACCGTGAGCTTCACGACCGGTGCCCGTGCCAACTACTCGCTCGGCAGCGTCTCGTGCACGCGCAACGGCGCGCCCACCGGCGCGACCCTGAGCGGCCGCACGATCACGGTCACCGGCGGCGTCACCAGCACGGACGCCGTGGTCTGCACCATCGGCAACGTGTGGACCGGCCCGCTGGCGAGCATCGTCACCCTGACCCCGTCGAAGAAGAACGTGGTCTGGAACGCGTCGACGATCACGCTGCGCGGCACGCTCGCCAGCCCGCTCGCGCGGCTGAAGGGTCAGAAGGTCTACATCCAGTCCAAGGCGCCGACCTCGACGACGTGGAAGACCATCAAGTCGCTCACCACGAGCGCGACCGGCACGTTCGTCGCTGACTCAGTCCCCGAAGGCCAACACGCAGTACCGGGCCACCTACGCGAGGCAAGACCTCGGCCCGTGCCCAGTACGCCGGCACGTCTGCCGTGGCGCCGGTCGAACGTGAGCACCGCGGTCTTCATCAAGCTGAACAAGTCGTCGGTGCGCAAGGGCGCCACCGTCACCTTCAGCGGCAAGGTCCTGCCGAAGAAGAAGGGCGCGACGGTCTCCCTGCAGCGCCTGGTCGGCAACACCTGGAAGACGGTGAAGACCGGCAAGCTCACGAAGAAGAGCACCTACGCCATCAAGTACAAGACCAAGTCGACCACCGACTACCGCTGGCGGGTCCTCAAGGCGGGCGACAAGAAGAACACCACCGGCGTGAGCGGCGGCCTGGTCCTCCGGGTCCGCTGACCTGACCGACGCCGACGGCCCGTTCCCGACGAGGGAACGGGCCGTCGGTGCGTCCGGGGCCGTTCGACGACGCGCTACTGCGCGAGGTAGGGCACCTGCTCCACCGCGCCGCGCAGCTCGATGAGCGTGCGCGCGTGCGCGTCGAGCGCGACGTCCTCGTCGGACACCGGCACCCACGGCGTCGTCTCCACGCGCCGTGCCGTCCTCGGCCAGCGGCACGAACACGATGAGGCAGTGCGTGGTGAGCTCGAGCTCGGAGGTCGTCGGGTCGCCGGAGCGCACGTGCACCGCGATGTGCATGCTCGTCGTGCCGGTGTGCAGCAGCCGTGCCTCGACCTCGACGAGGTGGCCGATGAGCAGCGGCCGGTAGAAGCGCACGCCACCGGCGTAGACCGCGACGTTGCGGGCGTCGCCGGCCCAGCGGGTCGCGAGCACGTGCGCGGCCTCGTCGATCCAGCGCATCACGTTGCCGCCGTGCACCTTGCCGCCCCAGTTGACGTCCGTGGGCGCGGCGAGGAAGCGCAGCACGACGCGCGGTGCGGTGCCGGCGTCGGTGTAGCTCTGCGCGGCCATCGCCGTCTCGATGTCGGCGCGCAGCGCGATGCGACGGATCGCCAGCGCCTCGGCGCGCACGTCGTCGTCGACCTCCGCGACCCACGGCGGCACCTCGACCGAGCGCCCGTCGTCGTCGACGGCCACGAAGATCACGAGGCACTGCGTGGTGAGCACGAAGGACTCACCGGTCGGCGGCCCGGAGCGCACGCTGATCTCGATGTGCATGCTGCTGCGTCCGGTGTAGACCAGTCGGGCGGTGACCTCGACGAGGTGCCCGGAGACGACCGGGCGCGTGAACCGCACGTGGCCGACGTACGCCGTCACGCAGTAGCGACCGCTCCACGCGGCGGCCAGCGCGTAGCCGGCCTTGTCGATCCACTCGAGCACGCGCCCGCCGTCGACGCTGCCGCTGTAGCCGACGTCGGTCGGCGCCGCCAGGAACCGCAGCGTGACCTCGCGCTCCCGACCCGGCATCGCTGCTCCGCTCGCTCGTCGACCTCGCCGGCCGCGCTCGTGCGGAGGCAGGCGACACGCTAGTGGGCGTCAGTTCAGCCGACGCGTGCCCTCCGGCACTCCGCCGCCCTGCAGGGCCGACTCGACGAGGTCGGCGTACGCCGTGAGCGCGACGTTCTGGCTCCACGGCCCGAAGGACACGCGTGCGACGCCGAGCTCCTGCATGCGCTCGAGGTCGATCGCACCCGGGACGGCGATGAGGTTGACCTTCTGGCGCCCGAGCGCCGACACGAGCGCCTCGACCTGCTCCTCGTCGAGCCGGCCGGGGACGAAGAAGGTGGCGGCACCGGCGTCGAGGTAGGCGCGACCGCGCTCGATCGCGTCGGCGAGCACGAGGTCGGGGTCCTTGTCGCCGGCGCGCAGGAAGGCGTCGGTGCGCGCGTTGACCACGAAGGGGACGCCCAGCGCCTCGCCCGCGGCCACCGCGGCGGACACCGCGGCCACGGCGTCGGGGAGGGGCTTGAGCTGGTCCTCGAGGTTCATGCCGACCGCCCCGACCTCGATCGCGCGGCGGACGGTCTCGCCGGCGTCGCCGTACCCCGCCTCGAGGTCGGCGGTCACCGGCAGGTCGACGGCCGCGACGATGCGCCCGACGGCGGCGATCATCTCCTCGCGCGGGATCACCTCGCCGTCGGGGTAGCCGAGCGACGCCGCGATCGAGTGGCTCGCCGTGGCGATCGCACGGATGCCCGGCGTCGCCGCCACGACCTTGGCGGTGACGACGTCCCAGACGTTGACGAGCACCAGCAGCTCGGGATCGGCGTGCAGTCGGAGGAGCTCTCGGGCCTTGTCCGCGGTGGAGGTCATGCGGTTCACGCTAGAGGAGCAGCGGACGAGCGAGGAGGGGTCGTCCGATCCGATGTCGCGCGTGCCGCGCGGCTAGGGTTCAGGCATGGTCATGCACCCGCTCGCGCTGCTCCCCGTCGTCACGATCTCCGGCGGGCAGGCGCGCCTCGCCCCGCAGGGCTTCGGCGCCTCCACCAGCAGCGGCACGCCCGCCCAGGCGATCTCCTCCTGGGTCAACCAGGGCGCGTTCTGGATCCACGTGGTCGACGACGACGCCCGTGCGGGTGCCGGCGCCAACCACCACCACATCGTGAGCAGCGGTGCGCACCTGCAGTACTCCGGCGGCGTGCGCGACGAGGCGTCGCTGGCTGCCGCGCTGGCCACCGGTGCGAGCCGCGTCGTCATCGACGTCGACGACCTGGAGTGGGCGAGCTCCGCCGTCGCGGCGCACGGCGACCGGGTCGCTGCCGGCCTCGACATCCGCCAGCCCGACGTCGTCGACATCGCCCTGACGCTCAAGGCCGCCGGGTGCGGACGCTTCGTCGTGACCGACCAGGCCGAGTCGCACCACTGGAAGCACGACGACCGGCACCTGCTCGAGGAGTTCTGCACGCGGCTCAACCGCCCCGTCATGGCGCGCGGGGGGATCCGCCACCTCGGCGACCTGCACGCGCTGCACGAGATCGTGCCGCACGGCCTCGACGGCATCATCATCGACGACGCGCTCTACGACGGAGCCTTCGCCTACGCCGAGGCCATGGCCGCCGGAGCCGACCGCTTCGACATGTTCTACTGGGGCCCGCCCGAGTAGGTCGCGCAGACTCCGCCGGCGACGACCGCGCCGCAGGTCAGCGGCGCGTCGCGATCCAGACGTGACGCGTGATGTCGCCCGTGCGCATCCTGAGGTGCAGCCGCACGCCCCGCTTGGAGATCGACAGGGTGGGCAGCGTCGCCCACCGCGACGCGCGCACGCGGACCGAGCCCAGCGAGCGCCACTCGCCGCCGACGCGCACCGCCACCTTCACCGACCGGCCCGCGGGCAGCCGGTGCACGACCAGCGCCGACCGCGCGCCCGGCTTCACGCGGGCCACCGGCGCCGTGGACGCCGAGCCGGTGACGCGCTGCTTCACGCGGACGGGGGCGCCTGACGTGCCGGGGTACCACGTGACGCCAGGGCGCAGCGAGACCGCGCGTGGCGGCTGCCCCACCGACACGTAGGTGTAGGCGCCGGCGAGCGTGCTCGAGTCGCGTCCGGTGGTCGCGTCGCCCCCGGGGTTGGTGACCACCACGTCCACGCGACCGGCGGCGTGCGCCGGCACGGTGGCCGTGACCGAGGTGGTGCGGGCGACCGCGTCGTAGCTGGTCGTCTCGCCGGTGGCCGCCACGCCACCGAAGCTCACCTGGGCGCCCGCCCGGATGTTGCGCCCGGTGATGGTGACCTGCCCACCGCCGCCCGCCGGGCCGGAGCCGGTGCTCAGCGACAGCGCCTGGGCGCACCCGTCGTTCGCGAGCAGCTCGACCTGCCACGTGCCGTGGAAGCCGGCGACCGGCGTCGCCGTCACACCCATCTCCGGGTCGGTCTGGCCCGCCGGCGAGAAGCGGTCGCCGAGGCTCATGCCGTACGTCGTGCCGGTCGTCTGCGTCGCGCTCTGGTAGACGTTGAACCGCGGGTAGGCAGGCGTGGGGCCGGTCCAGGCGTCGGCGTACGCCGGCAGCCCGGCCTCGGTCCACCACGGAGTCCCCGGGTTCGTGACCGGGTCGACGGGACGGTTGGTGTTCCAGAGAGAGCTGTCGTAGAGCGGGGTGCCGGTGGAGTTGCTGCCCCAGTAGCCCATCGCGTAGGAGACGACGAGATCGCCGTAGATCCAGCCGTAGACGTCGTTGCCGACCGCGTTGTAGGCACCGGCCTGGGCGGGGACCCAGCCCGGGGATGCGGAGTTGATGTAGGCGGCGGCGTCGGTCGGGGGCGTGGTGCCCGCGCCGGTCCAGGTGCCGTTGCTCAGCGTGGCACCGTCGGCGGACCCCACGAGGTAGGGGCCGTTCTGCGCGTAGATGCCGTAGCCCGTGCCCTCGACCCACGTGGCGGAGTCGTGCCCGGCGAGCTCGCCGCCGGCGACGTAGATGCCCGCGGGAGCGGGGTAGTGCGTGGTGCCCGTGCCGTCGGCCTCGTCGGACAGCGTGCCGGTGAGGAAGATGCTGCCGTCGTCGGCGACGGTCCCGCTGTAGGAGTAGTAGGCGCCCGGGCCGGCCCCGTTGCCGCCCGCGTAGTAGCCGCGCATCGTGAGCGTCTTGCCGGCCAGGGAGGTGAGGTAGCCGGTGAAGTCCGGGTAGGCGGCGTACAACGACGCCGAGCCGGGGCCGGCGATCTGCAGGAACCCGCCGCCAGGTCGGGTGCGCCACACGCCGTTGGCCTGCGGGTCCCAGCCGGTCAGGCTCGTCTGCATGAGGTGCTTGGTCGAGGCCACGCAGCCGACGTACTCGGTGGCCGGCTCCGTGCTCGCGTTGCGGTTCGCGAGCTCGCCCTGCGGCGTGAGGATCGACAGCTGCGCGGGGATGCCGATCTGGTTCACCGCCGAGATGTCGCCGTTGAAGGTGTTCGTGGCGTCGAAGGTGAGCTCGGAGAAGTCGTACTGGTGGTCGTTGGCGCCGACGGTGGGCTGGTCGGCGTACCCGGTGAAGCCGTCCGACCCCGACCCGAGCGAGTAGAGGATCGTGCCGCTCGTCCACTCGCCGGCCACGGTGATCGAGTAGGCGTGCGCACCCTCCGCCTGCCAGGGGCTGCCGGCACCGACGAGCGGGTACGCCGTCCCGGTCGTCATCCCCGCCGGCAGTGTCGGCGCCTTCGATCCAGGGGTGAGCGTGACGAAGACCGACGAGTCCGGCGTGCCGGTGCTGTTGACGATGCGGATCCGGTAGGTCGGGTCGTCCGCCGCCTGCGCAGGGACGGCGACCAGCGCGCTGCCCGCCAGCAGCGCGGTCGTCGTCAGCGCGACGAGGCAGGCACGGGCAGGGGACGACTGGGGGTGAGGACGCACCCTGCGTCCATCGTCGTGCGCTCCGCGACCCTTGAGCCCTACCCGCATGCCGGCGCACCACGAGCCGCCGTTCTCATGCCGCTCGGCCGTCCGGACCAGACGACCTAGAGTGGTCCCGGTCGGGATCGAGGTGGTACGGCGGCGGTAGTGAGATCGCTGCCCGGCTGCCCCACCGCGTCGTAGACCGCCGGGCCGTTAGCTCAACCGGCAGAGCAGCGGACTTTTAATCCGCGGGTTCTGGGTTCGATCCCCAGGCGGCCCACCGCTCACGATGTATTGCTCCGGCTGATTCCTGACATTCGGGCTTCGGCTGAGGCTTTACATGTCTTCGGCTGATGGTTGACAGCTACTTCGGCTGATTCTTGACACTCCCTGGCATGAGGGAGTTGAGCGTGGCTGAGCAGCGGTATCAGGCGGTTCTCGCGGTGATCGCGGAGGGCCGCACGGTCACGGAGGTGGCCGCCCAGTGGGGCAAGAGTCGGCAGACGGTCCATGCGTGGCTGGCTCGGTATGAGGCTGAGGGTCTCGAGGGTCTCGCGGATCGGTCGCATCGGCCGGTGGGGTGTCCGCATCAGATGGCGTCCGCGGTCGAGGTGCGGGTGCTGGAGATGCGGCGGGCGCATCCGTTCTGGGGTCCGCGTCGGATCACCGTGGAGCTCGCACGGGCGGGATTCGAGCCGTTGCCGAGCGAGTCGGCGGTCTATCGGTGCCTGGTCCGGGCCGGGGTGATCGCGCCGGTGCGTCGTCATCGGCGCAGCGAGGCGTTCAAGCGGTGGGAGCGGGCGGCGCCGATGGAGCTGTGGCAGATGGACGTGGTCGGCGGGTTCCACCTCGCGGACGGGACCTCGGCCAAGGCGCTGACCGGCGATGGATGACCATTCCCGGTTCTGTGTCTCTGCGCGGCTGATGCCGCGCGAGCGCACGCAGCCGGTCTGCGACGGGTTGGCCGATGCGATGCGGGCGCACGGGGTTCCCGAGCAGATCCTGACCGACAACGGGAAGGTGTTCACCGGCCGGTTCCATCATCCGCCGGTGGAGGTCCTCTTCGACCGGATCTGTCGGGAGAACGGGGTTGAGCATCTGTTGACCGCGCCCCGGTCACCCACGACCACGGGCAAGGTCGAGCGGTTCCATCGCACCCTGCGCCTGGAGTTCGACACCACTCAGGTGTTCGGGTCGATGAAGCTGGCGCAGGGCGCCCTCGACGAGTGGGTCGCCTACTACAACACCACGCGTCCGCATCAGTCGCTGCACGATGCGACCCCCGCGGAGCGGTTCCACGGCGAACGAGCAACGGGGCCTCGCTCGGCCGCGGCCCGTCCGGAACGCGAGGCCGGCCCGGGGCAGGAATGGGTCGCGCGGAAGGTCGCCGCGAACGGGGTCGCCTGCGTCGGCGCACAACAGGTCAGCGTCGGGAAGCACTTCTCCGGCTCGCACTGCGACGTCCTGGTCACCGACACGGTGCTGCAGTTCTGGATCGGCGACCAGCTCGTCAAGACCGCGAACCGCACCGACCCGAGACCGATCCGCAAGAAGCGCGCCGCCGGCACCAGCCCCCGGCGCTAGATTCGAGAACGGAGTGTCAAGGATCAACCGACATTCGACTGTCAACCATCAACCGAGGGCGCACAGGCCCACCGCTGGCAAGCCGTTGACCCCTGCGTCGTCGCGGCCTACGGTCCGAGCATCAGCGATCTCGACGGGGGTTCGGATGGGCGCTCGATCACGCCGGGCACCGGGTGCCGGCAGCACCGCCACCGCGGTCGTCGCGGTCCTGACAGCCGGCGCCCTCGCGGCCACCGGCCACGCGTACGCCGGACCGTTGACCGACTCGGTACGTCCGAGCAGCATCACAGCGCCCGCGGCCGACCTTGCCGCCACGACCGTCACCGGTCTGCCCACCGCGCCGCCTCGCGTCGCTTTCGGGTCGACGTTCACCGCGAGCGTCCGCGTCCGCACGGGCGCGGGCTACGTCGCGCGCACCGTCACCGTCATGGGCCGGCGCTGGGACGGCGCGGCCTGGACCCCGTGGACGGGGCTCGCGCGCGGCAGCACCACCAGCGACGGCCGATACGCCGTGCGCCTGAGCCGATCCGGCTCGTGGCAGCTGCGCGTCGACGCGGCCGCGACACCGACTGCCGCTGCGGCGTCGAGTGCGGTCTCCACGCTGACCGTCAGCGGGCCCGGATGCCGCACGCCGTGGAGCTCGGTGTCGCACGGCGTCGCCTACACGCGCTGCGTCGCCAAGGTCGACGGCGTCACGCGTCCACTACTTCGTGCGCCAGGGCACCACGCTCGGCGCGATCCGCTCGCCGAGGATGGCCATCTACTTCCACGGCGACACCGAGCCGTCGTACTGGACCGACACCGTCCAGTTCGACTACGCCGACCAGTGGAAGCCGATGCCGTGGGCGCTGAGCCGCGGCTACCTCGTCGTCGCCCCCATCGCGCCGAAGTTCGGGCCCGGCCTCGAGAAGTGGGGCGCCAGCCACAAGTACACGAAGGCCACCGGCCGCGCCCTGCGCAAGTTCCAGCGCGCCGTGGGCGCATCGTCGGCCATGTACTGGTCGACCTCCGGCGGCTCGGTCTACCTGACGCGTTCGTACATCCCGTTCGTCGGACACCTGCTCCCTGGCCCGATGGCGCTCAGCTGCGGTGGTGACGTCCCTGCCTTCGGCACCCGCTGGAACCCCCGCAAGAAGAAGGCAGCGCGGGCCAAGCTCGATCTCTTCTTCAACCACGGCAGCCGCGACTTCCTGGTCCCGTACACGCGGAAGGCACGCTCGTACTACCGCGCCAAGGGCTTCACCACCAAGATGCGCACCTGGAAGGGCGCTCCGCACTGCGCACACCCGATCGGCGCGCCGACCATCTCCTGGTTCGCGTCGCACTGACCGCGACCGGCGTCTCAGCGAGGCCTCGTCGCTAAGGTCGTGAGCCATGCAGGACATCGACGCGTCGGGGGTCGCGTCGCCTGACCCGCCCACGGCGACTGCGCGAGCACGGAGCCGCAGCATGCCCTCCTGGGTCCTTCCTCCGGCCGTCCTGCTCGTCGTCGGTGCCGCCTGGTGGCTCCACGCAGGGGTCGGCACCGCCCTCGCCCTGGTGCTCACCGCACTGCTGACACCCGTCGGGCAGGTACGCCGCCGAGCGCGCGGTCGCCACGGCGCTCATCGTCGCGGCGCTGGTCGGGATCCTGTTCGTCGTCCTCCCCGTGCAGGTCACGCGCACCACCGCGGTCGCGTTCGTGCTCGCGCTGCCCGTGCTCGCCGTGAGCGCGTCCGTCGTGCGCCACCGCGACCGCACGCTGCGCCGGCGGCTCCCGCTCGTCGCGCCTCCCGACCTCGCCGTGCTCGGCGTCTCCGGCGCCGCCGGGTGGTGGGTGCTCGCCGCGTCGTACGGCATGGACCTGCGCGACACGCTCACGCGGATGTACGACGGCTGGGACTGGGTCCTGCACATCATCATGTTCACCGACGTCTACCGCTACGGCCGCCTGGCCGGGCTCGAGATCGAGGACTCGCCCGCCTTCCTCTCGAGCAACCCGCAGCTGCACCCTGCCCTGTGGTCGGTCGGGACCTGGTCGGGACAGTCGTCGACGGGCACCATGCCCGGCGAGTCGCTGCTGCAGGCCGGGATCCTCGCCACGGCAGTGACTTTCGCGCTGTGCCTCGGCGCGCTCGCCTGGGTGACGGCCGACCTCGTGACAGCGATCGTGGGACGGTCGCGGCGCCAGGTGCCGGCCGCGGTCGGTGCGGCGATCACCGGGATCGTGTGCATCCTCGGTGCCGGTTCCGCGATCTTCTTCTTCGGCCACACGCCCTTCCTGCTGGGTGTCACGGCGCTCGTGGTCGGCTCCTACCTCGCGGTGCATCCCCTCCGTGACGGCCGCCCGCCGACGCCGTTGCGCAGCATGGTGGTGCTCGCCGCCGCGGCGGTCGTGATCGTCCTCGAGTGGCCGCCGCTGGTCCTCGGCCTCGGCCTCGCGGGGCTGCTCGCCGCCGTGCGCATCGTCCGCGGCCACCGCAAGGAGACGATCGCGCTGGGAGTGCTGCTCGCGCTGCTCGTGGTCACCACGCCGTGGTGGTACGCCCGCCTCACCGGCTCGGTCACCATCGCGAGCCTGAGCGACGCTGCGGGAGCCGTCACCCGGTTCAGCCTGCCGATGACGGTCGCCGCGGTGCTCGTCACGGTGGCCGCCGCGGCGGCGCTGTTCACGCACGGCGACCACGGCCGCGCCACCGGTGTGCTCGGGCCGGTGGTCGGCATGCTCGCGTTCGCCGCCCTGCTGATCCTCAACGGCTCGCGGTGGTGGGGCGACCCGCCGTCGTACTACCTGCTCAAGACCCTGCTCGGCTGCCTCGTCGCCGCGACCCCGGTGGTGGTCGGCGTCCTCGTGGCAGGGGCGACGCGGCTCCGCGCCGCGAGGGCGCAGCCGCCGGTGCCCGATGCGCGGATGTGGTCGCGCCTGGCCGCCGGCACGCTCGCCGCGCTCCTGCTGGCCACGGTGCTGAGCCCGCCCGACAGCCTGCGCACGGGATCGCCCGAGCCGTTGGCCGAGCCCCCGCGCTTCGTCACGTACGCCGACACCATCGCGCGCGCCTACCCGATCACGCCCGCGGTGCCCAACCAGGTGCCGTTCCTCGCCGACTACGGCGACGAGCGCGCCGACCTCTGGCTGATGATCCTGCAGCGCGGCATCAGCGACGCCGACCACGACTTCATCCGCACCCTGCCGGCGTTCTACCCGCCGCAGACCTCGGACGAGGCGGAGTCGCTGGTGCCGCCGCCCGCGGACTGGGGCGCGGTGATCTGCGCCCAGCTGCGGCTGCGCCCGACCGCGTTCTTCGTGGCGATGACCGAGCATCCCGTCGAGGTGACCCGCTGGGCGCGCGGCATCTCCCGCACGTGCGACGCGTCGCGCCTCAGCGTGCTGGAGATCCCGCCGGGGTGAGCGGTCGCGTCAGGGGGTGACGACCTCGCCGGGCACCGTGGTGCGCCCGTCGGTCGCCGGAGCGATCTCGCCCTCGTGCCACGCGGCGTACGCCGCGGTGCCACCGAGGACGCTCGCGAGCAGCCAGCCGGCGACGACAGCGTCGTCGGCCAGGCCGGGGATCGTGAGCAGCGCCTCGGGGAGGAAGTCGATCGGCGACACGATGTAGACGGCGGCCGCCACCATGAGCAGCAGCTTGCCGCGGGTCATGCCGTCGTAGCGGCCCAGCAGCACGTCGCGCACGAGGCGCGGGAAGGCCGCGAGACGCTGGGCGAACCCGACGGGTCCGTCCTGCGCAGCGGCGGCAGCGGTGGCCGCGGCGAACGCGGCACGACGCGGGGTGGACTTCATGTCTCCTCCTGGGGGCCTGTGCAGACCGGCCCTCATCGTCCGACGGATGCCGGACACCGGAAGGTTCCCTCCCCAGGGGGTCGCCAAACCTCCCGCTCCCCGATCGTGGATCAGGCCGACGGGTCGGAGATCCGCTCCAGGAGGGCCACGGTCGAGGTCGCGATCTGCTGCTGGGCTGCCTCGCGGCTGATGGTGGGGGTGCCGTCGCCGGGCTGAAGGCCGTAGTCGCCGAAGAACGAGTGGATCGCGCCCGGGATCTCGACGAACTCCGTCCCCGGCGGAAGCAGGGGCTTGCGCTCGTCGACCTTCTCGGGGGTGCTCAGCCCGTCGGCGCTGCCGGTGATCGACGACGCCTCCAGGCTCGTCCGGTCGGAGATGTCCGCGACGGGGAACGAGGCCCACAGCACCAGCCCGTCGACCTCCGGGTGGCTCCCGGCGTACGACGAGGCGGCCACGCCTCCGAGACTGTGCCCGCCCACGGCCCACGGCATCGAGTCGTCGACGTACGCCGCCGCCGCGTCCGGGCAGAGCAGCTGCAGGTCGAAGGGGCACTTCACCACGACGACGCGGTAGCCCTGGGCCGCGATCTCGCTGGCGAGCACGGCGTAGGACCGCGGGTCGACCCGCGCGCCGCCGTAGATCACCAGACCCGCGAGCGGATCCTCGGCCGGCTCGTAGACCGTCGCCGTGCGGCTGTCCGTGCCGGTGACCCCGGCGCTGGCGGCGAACGCGTCGAGCGCGGCCGGAGAGGCGACGAAGGGTTCCGTCCACAGCAGGAGCGCGGCCGCACCGATGCCTGCGGACGCGGCGAGCACGCGCAGGCCGGTGCGGAGAGCACCGCGCGCGGGCCGCGGTCGGCGCCGGAGGCCGGTGACGAGCAGCCAGATCCCGATCGCGAGCGCGATCAGCAGCGAGATCGGGTACGCCGGATGGTTGGCGACGAGCGCGCTCCACGTCCGGACCGCGACGAGCACCACCGCGAGCACGAGCACGGCACCGGGCACGATCCGCGTCCACCGCAGTGCGGGGTCGGCCTCCTCGGCCGACGGCTCGGGATCGGGGTCGACGCCCTCGTCGCTCACCGGGATTCCCGGCGCAGCCGCAGCACCCGCGCGAGCTCGTCCACCTCGGCGGACGGGCTGTCCGGAAGCGGTACGCCGATGCTCTCGGCGAACCGACTCACGTTCTCCACCTGCGCGACGACCATGTCACCGAGATCGTGGTTGATGGTGCAGACGGCGCCGTACACCCGACGCAGCAGGGCCTGGTGCCGGTCGGTCAGGGCATCGGCCCTCTCCCTCGGCAGCCCCACCTCGGTGAGCAGCCCGAGATAGAGCGCGATCGCGTTGTGGTGCACCGACTCGACGGTGTCCATCGCGTTGTCGAACGACGTCACCACGAGCTCGTTGAACGAGCGCACGTCCTCGGGAATGCTCATCGCTGCCCCTTCATGGATCCGGATGACGCGCCCTTGCGCACGGACCTCGGGGCGGAGGGCGGAGCGGCTACCGGCGTACGCCGACGCGCCGGCGCCGGGCCGGCCAGAGCCGCAGCGCCGAGCATGACCACGTGGAGCCGCGACGCGAGACCCGCGCGGAGCTCCTCGAGCCGTGCCTCGTCGTCCTCCGGGGTGGCCAGCAGCTCGGTGGTGCTCTCCAGCAGCACCGCCAGCAGCAGCTGCGCCACGGTCTCCCGCTCCGCGGGTCGCAGCCCGGGCACGAGGTCCGGCAACGAGCCGGCGACCCGTGAGACGAAGAACTCGAGCTCGTGCGCGATCGCGGCGCGCACGCGCGGCGAGCCCCCGGTGCGCGCCTGGTTCACGAACGCGACCAGGTCGGAGGCGCCGTGCACGTAGGTCTCGTAGCCGTAGGCGAGCCCCTGCACGACGTCGTCGAGCGGCAGGTCGACGTCGAGCGTGCCGCGCATGAGCCGACGCAGGTCGAGCCCGAGCTCGTCGACCACGGCGAGACCCAGCTCGTCCATGTCGTCGAAGTGCCGGTAGAACGACGTGGGCACGAGGCCGGCGGTCTTCGTGACCTCGCGCAGGCTGATGGAGGCGAAGTTCGCGCCGTCCCCGATGATGCGCAGCACCGAGTCGATGAGCGCGCCGCGGGTCAGCGCCTTCTGCTCGGCCCGCGTCACCATGGGGCAACTCTAGGGATGACGGCCTCCTGGTGCCTTCAGTGCTTGAGGGCGAGCAACCGGTCCCTCAGGTAGGCGAAATTCTCCCACTTCTTGAAGATGGTGAGCTTGTAGTCGCAGCCGGGCGGGAAGATGTTGCCCTCGAGATACACGGGCCCGTCGTCGGTGAGCAGCACGTCCCAGCTCACCTCGACGTGGGCCGGCAGCTCGTTGTGCAGCCCGATGCAGGCCTCGATGACGGCGTCGAGCTCGGGCACGTCGATCCCGGTCCAGCGCCCGTCGCTCTGCGGACGGATCGGCTGGCCCACCTTGCTCTGCTCGTAGTTGATCAGGTGCGTGTCGAGGTCGAAGTACGCCGTCGAGTTCGAGCCCTCGTCCGCCGGCAGGAACACCGCGGCGATGAGCTCGGCCTCGCCGTCGATGTTCAGCGTCATGACCCGGAAGCTGCTCACGGGGAAGGGTGCCCGCATCCGCTCGAGCTTCTCGATGACGGCGTTCGTGTAGTTCGCCAGGATCCAGGCGCGCAGCTCCTCGGGCGTGCACTGCTCGGGCTCCTCGGGGGAGCGCTCCTTGTCCTCGCAGCGGTAGGTGCGCGCCTCGGCGTCCCATTCCCACGTGCGCAGGTACTGACCGGCGCCGCCCTTGGTCGGCTTGACGACGAAGGAGTCCTCGGGGATCTCGCCCTTGAGCACGCCGTCCTTCATGATCCCGTACTGCCGCGTGGCGTGGTGGCCCTCGGGCAGGTGGGTGTCGAAGAAGTCGTGCCAGAAGACCTTGGACGAGTGCTTGAGCGCGTGGTCAGGGCTCCAGCCCATCCGCTGCTGCTTGTAGCTGTGCATCGTGAACATCGTCACGAGCATCACGTTGTAGTTCGACCAGCCCATGAAGTTGAACGGCCGGAACAGCGGCGGGATCTCGGTGTTCTTCACCTTGCGCAGGTAGGGCGGCAGGATCGCGACGGCGGCCAGCGACGCGAACGGCGTCAGCGCCATGCCGATCGGCGTCACGAACGTCATGAACGGGGCGGCGTGCGCGCCCGTCTCCTCGTTGCTGATCCGGTAGGCGAGGCTCTGGTAGAAGTGCCGCATCCCCAGGAAGCTCACCTTGGGGTGGCCGAGCATGAGCGAGTAGTACGCCCGCCACACGCGCGCGGTGTCCTTCCAGTACCCCTGGTACTGCCAGTTGGCGGCGTCGGGCTGCCCGAGACGCGCGAAGTAGTCCGGCCAGATCGGCGTGCGCGAGATGCGCTTGGACTCGGTGACGACGGTGACGGCGTCCCGCACCGCCTTCAGCGGCTTGGATGTGCGCCCGGTGATGCCGGCCATGACGATCCCTCTCTCTGCGCTGGACGTGATGGCCGCTGAGCCCCCCGGGCGGGGTTGGCGGACGGTTCGCCCGACCTGCTCTCTGTCTGGCGCCGAGAGTAGAGCGAAACACGTGTGCTCGGGAAGCAAACTCTGCAGGTTGTCCACTCGGAGTGATGCATCAGACTTTTCCGCTGTACGACGCGCCTTGCGGCACGCTGTGTCATGGTGGACACGCGTTCACTGAAAGGTGTAGAACCTGCCTCAGCGCACGCAGACCATCAGCAGGCCCGGACTGGTCGAAAGGGCATGACATGAGCAAGGTCACCAGCACCGCGTCCGACGCGGCACCGCACGACTCCACCGAACCGATCAAGAACGCGATCCACTCCGGCATGGGAGCGATCGAGACGACCGTCCTCGCGGCGGCCGAGATCCCCCTGAGCGTCCTGAAGTCGCTCGGGGTGTCCGACGAGGCCATGGAGGCGGCGCGCGAGGGCCACCGCCAGCTTGTCCGCGGCATCCACAGCGCACTCGACACGGTCGCCATGGGCGTCACCGACACCACGGCCGGGATCGCGTCCGGCATCACCACGGGCATCTCCACCGCCGCATCGGCGGCCGGGGACGCCGCGGGGAAGATGGCCAGCAGCTCGTCCTCGTCGTGACCGACCGGCGGTCGGGGGACGCGGCCGACACCCCTCGAGGCCGCGCCCCGACCGCCACCCGTTTCGACGACGACGAGGCCCGACGCACCGTGGAGCGCCGACCATGACCACCACCACGCCGACGTCGCAGATCCTCTCGACCCTGCACATCAGGGGCGGCGAGGCCGTCTGGGTCCTGTCCGCGCACGTGTACGCCCTGCTGGTCCCGCTGGCGTTCTGCGTCGCCGTCATCGCGAACTGGGACTACCTGCTCACCACGACGTACAACCCGTTCCTGTTCTTCGTCGCCGCCTGCCTGCTCTCCGCGGGCGGCGCGTTCGAGGCCGCGCAGAACACCCTCGACAACTGGTACCTGACGGCCGACTCCCCCAGCGCGAACGGCCTCGGGCTGTGCGACTTCCTCTTCTACCTGCTCGTCACCGCCGGGCAGGCCGTGAGCGCGGTGGCCATCGCCGGCGATCGCTGGTGGGTCGTGACCGTGGCGGTGCTGTCCGTCCTCGCGGTCCCGCCGGTGTACTTCCGCAACGGCCCGTACTTCGCGCCGCTCTCCGTCTCGAGCCTGCTCGCCATCGGGCTCGCGTTCGAGGCGTTCGGCGACCCGGCGGTGTGGCTCCAGCTGCTCGGCGTCGCCGCGACGATGTACTTCTTCGGCGGCCTGCTCCGCACCCAGGCCCAGGTGCTGCACGGCTTCACCACGGTCGCTGCGTCCTCGGGCGCATGGTTCCTGATCTGGGCGATCGCGTCCGGGGCCCGCGGCATCAGCACCAGCTGGCTCACGGTCGCGGCCATCACGGGCGCGGTGCTCGTCGTGGGCGCGCTGCTGCGACCCGTGCTCTACCGGCTGCCGGCGAGCGCCCGAGCCGTCACACTGGCGACCTGACGATGACCTGCAGCACTACGACGACCCACGACTGGCGTGGACCCGGCGTCGCACTTCGGATCTCGGCCGCCGGCCGAGGAGGAGACGGACCACGATGCCCAACTTCCAGTTCACCGAGAACGCCCAGGCGATCTACGACAAGAGCATCGACGCCACGCCCCGCCTCTTCCGCGGCAACACCCGCGACGGGCTGAACAAGATCCTCCTGGAGCGGTTCGGCGAGGACTCGCCGATCGACGAGGCGGCGATCGTCCAGGTCATCAAGGACAACACGCCGAGCGCGTTCCTCGGTCGCGGCATGAAGGCCATCGCACCGCTGCTGACCGACCCGAGCCTCGCCGACCTCTAGCCGCGCCGCCGAGCCGCGAGATCAGCTCGCGGGGTAGGGCAGCACCAGGTCGGCGGCGACGGGGTTGTGGTCCGACGGGATGACCCCGACGTACCGGCCCGACGTCAGCGACGCCACGACCTCGAACCGGCGGACGCCGACGCCCGGGGGCACGTAGATGTGGTCGACGTGCGCGCTCGACCGCGGGGCGAGCCGGGCGTACTTGTTCGAGCTGTTGAGCGTGCGGTTGACCGTCACCGGGGCGACCTCGTCGCTGTCGGTCATGTGCGCCGGGCGCAGCACGGTGCCGGGGCCGTCGAAGACGTTCGAGCTCTTCTCGTGCGAGTTGAAGTCGCCGAGGTACAGCACCGGCATCGGGCGGTTCGCCAGGTAGGTGCGCACCTTGCCGAGCAGCACGCGGGTCTGCTGCTGGCGCAGGACGTCCTTGGCCCGCGAGTAGGTGCCGTACTCGAGGTGGATCGAGAGCACCAGGAACGTCGCGCCGGTGCTGCGGTGCTGGAGGATCTGGTACGCCGCCCAGCGAGCGTTGCCGAGGTCCCAGTGCCCGCCCTCGCCGACGGCGCTGAACACCGAGGACTTGTAGAGGATGTAGCGCCCCGTCCGGAAGTAGAACGCCTCCGACGGCGGGACCTCGGTCCGGGCCAGTGCCCAGGTCGAGCTGCCGAGCGTGCTGCGCAGGTCGTCGACCATGCGCGGGCCCTTGGCCGCACCGGCCCAGTCGCTGGCCTCCTGCACGGTCAGGATGTCGGGGTTGGCCTTGCGGATCAGGGCGGCCGCGGCCAGCTTGCGCTGCGACCACGGAGCCACCTTGTTGCCGCTCTCGATCTGCCCGTCCTTCTGGGCCCGCAGCAGGTTGTACGACATCGCGCGGACCGTGACGCCCGCAGACGTCGGCGTGGCCGTGGCCACCGCGCTCGGGAGCGACGGGGTCGCGCCGTTGTACGCCTGGACCTGGAACCAGTACTGCTGGCCGGGGATCAGGTCGAGGGGGGTGTACTCGCGCAGGCGCGGGTCGAGGGAGATGGCGCGACGACCCTCGGTCATCGTCGGGTCCTCGGCCCGGATCACGACGTAGCGCGAGGCGGACGCGCCCGACCAGATCAGTGCGAGGCCCGTCGCGTCGCCGTTCACCACGCGCAGGGTCGGCGTCGGCGGGCGCAGGTAGACCTTGCGGATCGCGGAGTAGGTCACCGTGCGGCCCCGCTTGGCCTGCACGCGGTAGTAGTACGGCGCCGTCGTGTAGCGCAGCCCGGACAGCGTCACGACGGACTGCGTCGTACGCGCCGAGGCCTTGGCCTTCTTCAGCCGACCGATGCGGAGGTCGGCGCGGTTGGTCGAGGCGAGGATGCGGAACTTGCCGGCACCCCAGGAGGTGGCCGGCGCGACCGTGAGGGACGACGACGTGACCGAGATGGTGCGCGCGCCGCCGGCGAAGGAGGCTGCGGAGGCCGGCACCGTCGCGGGTGCCAGACCGAGCACGAGAGCCGCGGCGGCCAGGGCCGACACGACCCACCGTCGACCGGTTCCCGGTCGGCTCCACACCCGCATCGCGCTATCCAATCATCGGTTCAGCCGGTCCGCTGCCAGCACACTGCCTCCTTCGACGGATCTGGGAACTCCCTTGACCGGCGCTGGGCCGAACCGGTGACGCTCCTCACGCCCAGAACCGCAGGCAGAGCCGAACCACCAGTCCGGGGCGCCCCTGATGAGACTCGTGTCACAGTCGCCCCATCTGTCACACACGTCACAAGCACCACGGAGCCCGGGCGCTCGGCCTACTGTTCGGACGACCTGCACGGGGTGTTGGGAGAGGTGTCCGCGTGGCCGACTACGTCCTCGAGGCCTGGTACGTCGTCGCGTGGTCCCACGAGGTCGGGCCGGACCCGGTCCGTCGCCAGGTCTGCGAGCTCCCGGTGGCGCTCTACCGCACCCGCGACGGTCGCGCGGTGGCGCTCGAGGACCGCTGCCCGCACCGGGGCTACCCGCTCTCCGCCGGCCGCGTCGTCGACGACGCCCTCGAGTGCGGCTACCACGGCTTCACCTTCGACTGCTCAGGCGCGTGCACCCGGATCCCGGCCCAAGAGATCGTGCCGCCGAGGGCGCGGGTGCGCTCGTTCCCGGTGGTCGAGCGCGACGGCTGGATCTGGATCTGGACCGGCGACCCCACGCGCGCGGACGAGGCGCGCGTGCCGGACACGCACTGGATGACCGATCCCGGGTGGGTGACCGTCACGCACTCGTTCGACTTCGCATGCCGCGCCGAGCTCATCCACGACAACCTGCTCGACCTCACCCACGAGTCGTTCATCCACACGTCCACCGTGGGCGACGACTACATCTACAAGCACGGCCTCACCGTCGTCGTCGACGGCGACGTCGTGTCGGCCGATCGGCTCATGCCCGGCGTCGTGGCGCCTCCGCTCTACGCGCGCACGATGCGCTGCGAGGGGCTCTACGACCGGTTCCACTGCACGGAGTTCCACGCGCCGAGCTTCCACGTGCTGCACTCCGGCATCACGGGCGCCGGGCGTCCGCGCGAGGAGGGGTACCTGATCAAGGTCCTCAACGGCATCACCCCGATCGACGCCCACCGCAGCCACTACTTCTACGCCTTCGCCCGCAACTTCGGCGTCGACCAGCAGTGGGCCACCGACGAGCTGGTCGAGGGGCTGCGCGTGGTGCTGCAGGAGGACGCCGACGCGCTCGCGCTGCAGGAGATCGGCCTGCAGAGCCGACCCCCGGGCGAGTCCGACGTGCTGATCGCGCAGGACGCCGGCGTCGCCAAGGCGCGCAAGGTCATGGCACGCCTGCTCGCCGCCGAACGGCCGCCCGGGGCGGACGCCGTCGGCTGACACGGAGGGCGCGCCCGTCAGGCTCCCGCAGCCGCGCGCGCCTCGACGAAGGCGGCGACGGCGCGGTCGACGTCGTCGTCGGTGTGCGCGGCCGACAGCTGCACGCGGATGCGCGCCAGACCCTCGGGCACGACCGGGAACGAGAACGCCACGGCGTACACGCCGCGCGCGAACAGCTCCTCGGCCACGCGACCGGCCACGCGCGCGTCGCCGAACATGACCGGGACGATCGGGTGCTCGCCCGGCAGCAGGTCGAAGCCCTGCGGCGGTCATCGCGCCCCGGAACCGGGCCGCGGCGGCGTGCACCCGGCTGCGCAGGTCGGCCGAGGTCTCCAGCAGGTCGAGCACGGTCGAGCGAGGCGGCCACGATCGGCGGCGCGACGGAGTTGGAGAACAGGTACGGCCGGGCGCGCTGCTTGAGCAGCGCCACGACCTCGCGCACGCGCCGCGACGTAGCCGCCGGACGCGCCGCCGAGCGCCTTGCCGAGGGTGCCGCTCACGATGTCGACGCGGTCGGTCACGCCGAACAGCTCGGGCGTCCCGCGGCCCGTCGGGCCGACGAAACCGACCGCGTGCGAGTCGTCGACCATCACGAGGGCGTCGTACCGCTCGGCGAGCGCGCAGATCTCGTCGAGCGGCGCGAGGTAGCCGTCCATCGAGAAGACGCCGTCGGTCACGACCAGCCGGTGCCGCGCGCCCTGCGCCTCCACCAGCCGCGCCTCGAGCTCGGCCATGTCGCGGTTGGCGTAGCGCAGCCGCTGCGCCTTGCACAGGCGGATCGCCGTCGATGATCGAGGCGTGGTTGAGGGCGTCGGAGATCACCGCGTCGCGCTCGTCGAGCAGCGCCTCGAACACGCCGCCGTTCGCGTCGAAGCACGACCCGAACAGCACCGCGTCCTCGGTGCCGAGGTACGCCGCGAGCCGCTGCTCGAGCTCGCGGTGGATCGTCTGCGTGCCGCAGATGAAGCGCACGCTGACGCCATGCCGTAGCCCCACTCGGCGACGGCCGCCTCGGCAGCGGCGACGACGCGCGGGTCGTCGGCGAGGCCGAGGTAGTTGTTGGCGCAGAGGTTGAGCACGTCGCGGCCCGTCGTCGTCGCGCACGTGCGTGCCCTGCGGGGTCGACATCACGCGCTCGGGCTTGAGGACGCCGGTCTCGCGCATCGCCTCGAGCCGGTCGCGCAGGTCGGTGCGCAGGTTCTGCGTCGGCGGTCGTCATGCGGAGTCCTCCCAGTCCAGCAGCACCTTGCCGCAGTGACCGCCGGCAGCGACGTCGAACGCCTCGGCGAAGTCGTCGGCCGCGAACCGGTGCGTGATCACCGGCGCGATGTCGAGACCGGCGGCGACGAGCACGGACATCGCGTACCAGGTCTCGAACATCTGCCGACCGAAGATGCCCTTCACCGTGAGCATCGAGTGGATCACCTGGTCCCAGTCGAACTCGATGCTGCCCGAGGGCAGCCCGAGCAGCGCGACCCGGCCGCCGTGCGCCATCGAGGTCAGCATCGAGTGCAGCGCAGCCGGGGCGCCGGACATCTCGAGCCCGACGTCGAACCCCTCGACCATGCCGAGGTCGCGCATGACGTCGTCGCAACGACGCGCTCCGCGGGTCGATCGCGCGGGTGGCCGCGCCCATGCTGCGCGCCAGGTCGAGCCGCTCGGCGCTCAGGTCGGTGATGACGACGTGCCGGGCGCCCGCGTGCCGCACCACAGCGGCAGCCATGAGCCCGATCGGGCCGGCTCCGGTGATGAGCACGTCCTCGCCGAGCACCGGGAAGCTGAGCGCCGAGTGCACGGCGTTGCCGAACGGGTCGAAGATGGCCGCGACGTCGGGGTCCGTCCCGGGCGGATGGCGCCACACGTTGGTGGCGGGCACGGCGACGAGGTCGGCGTACCCGCCGTCGCGGTCGATGCCGATGCTCACGGTGTTCGGGCACAGCTGCCGGCGACCGGCGAGGCACGACCGGCACCGGCCGCACACGATGTGCCCCTCGACGCTCACCAGGTCGCCGACGTCGACCGTGTCGACGCCGCTGCCCAGCTCGACGACGCGCCCGGCGATCTCGTGGCCGAGCACCACCGGGGGCCGCACGGCGCTCTGCGCCCACGCGTCCCACGACGCGCACGTGCAGGTCGGTGCCGCAGATGCCCGGTCCGCAGCACGCGGATCAGCACCTCCCCCGGCTGCACGACGGGGTCCGGCACCTCGCGCAGCCACAGCCCCGGGGCAGCCTCCGCCTTCACCAGCGCCCGCATCGTCCGCGCCTCCGCTCTGCCGCGCCGGGCGCGGCCGCACCGCGTCCCCTCACGCCCACCTTGGCACTGCCGCGGTCGCGACGCAGGCGACCCACCGCGGCGGTCGGGCTACTCCGGCTCGGGCGGGCCCGGCCACGGCAGCGGCTCTGCCAGGGGCTCGTAGACGAACCACTCGCACACGACCACGGTGTCGTCGTCGAGCACGAACGCGGGGTCGTGGATGCGGCGCAGCCTCGGCACCACCTCGCGGTTCCAGAAGCCCTCGTGCGCCCGACGCCAGTCGTCGACGTCCGTGAAGCCCTCGCCCTCGGCGTCCGCGAACTCCCAGAACACCTCCGCGAGACGCAGGTGCTCCACGCGCTGCGTCACCAGCACGCCGATCAGCTGCTCGTCGTCGTCGATGACCGCGCTCCGCGTTCCGGCGCGCGGCACCTCGTCGCCGTCGGCCTCGTACTCGGCGAGCAGCGCCGCGGTCGCGGTCTTGGTGCCGGCGACGACGAGCTCGGTGAGCTCGCGGCGCATCGGGCCGCGCGCGCCGAACCGGCAGGGCGGGCCGTCGAGGGAGAGGGCGGAGTTCACGTCGTCGAGGGTCACGGACGGATTGTGGCCGCGCCCGGCGCGCCGGGCTAGCGGGTTGCCGGGTCGCTGTTGTGCCGCTGCCACCACAGGGCCGCCTGGGTGCGGTCGGTGACACCGATGGTGGTGAACACGCTGGTGAGGTGGGTCTTCACCGTCTTCTCGGCGATGCCGAGCTGCTTGGCGATGAGGCGGTTGCTCATGCCCTCGCCCACGAGCGCGAGCACCTCGCGCTCGCGCACCGTGAGCTGCGGCTCGGGCGTCGTACGCCGACGGTCGATGAGCGCCAGCGCAGCTCGCGGGTCGAGGGGCGCCTCGCCTCGGTGCGCGGCACGGATGCCCTCGTGCAGCGTCGTGGGATCGGTGTCCTTGAGCAGGAAGCCGACGGCGCCCGCGTCGATGGCCGCCGTCACCTTGGTGCGGTCGGCGACCGTGGTGAGCACCACGACGCGGACGTCCGGATGGTCGTCGAGGATGCGCGACGTGGCCGCGATGCCGGACATCCCCGGCATCGAGAGGTCCATCAGGACGACGTCGGGCTGCACCGTGCCGACCAGGTCCACCGCCTGCTGGCCGTCGGCCGCGTCGCCGACGCACTCGACGTCGTCGAAGCCGCCGAGCAGCAGCCGCAGCCCGGCACGCACGACGTCGTGGTCGTCGACCACCAGCACCCGGATCATGGGACCAGCTCCATCCGTACGGTCGTCCCGGCGCCCGGGGTCGAGTCGACCTCCAGCCGCGCGCCCACCGAGGCCGCGACGTCCTCGAGCAGTCGCAGGCCGACGTGACCGGCGCGCGGATCGCCGGCGGTGAAGCCGGAGCCGTCGTCGGTCACGGTGACCACCGCCGCGCCCGCGAGCGGCGGGTCGGCGGGGTGCACGCTCACCGTCACGTGGTCGGCGCCCGAGTGCTTCTTCGCGTTCGACAGCGCCTCGCGCACGGCGCGGTAGGCGGCGGCGCGGTTCTCGGGGCTGAGCTCGACCGTGGGGTCGACGTCGATCCGCACCTCGGTGCCGCTCCACCCGCCCGCGGTCGCCAGGTCGGTGAGCGCGCCGTCGAGGCCGACCTCGTCGAGGTTGGGCGGGTAGATCTCGACGAGCAGCGAGCGCAGGCTGCGCACGCTCGCTCGCGTGGTCGTGGCGGCGGTGGTCAGCTCGCCGCGCGCCGGGCCGGCGACGTCGCCCGCCAGCCCGTCGAGGGTGAAGGTGAGCCCGACGAGGTCCTGCACGACGCCGTCGTGCAGGTCGGCCGCGATGCTGCGGCGTTCGCGCTCGGAGGCGTCGAGCGTCTGCTGGAGCAGGCGTTCGCGCTCGCGCTGCGCCGCCTCGAGCGTGCGCGCCAGCCGCCAGCTGAGCAGCAGCTGGATCGCGGCGAGGACGAGCAGCCCGACGAGGACGACGGGCGCGAGCGCGCGGAGGATGCGCCCGACGGCCGCGTCGAGCTCCGCGGTGCTCTGGTAGGTCTCGACCAGGAGCCGCTGGCCGTCGTCGGTCTCGACGGGGACGTAGACCTCGAGGAGCTGCTGGTAGCCCGCCTGCGCCAGGTTCTCCTGCTTGACCAGGTCGGAGACCTCGGCGTGCGGCTCGCCCGTCTGCAGCACGGCCCGCTGCTCGTCGCTGAGCGGGAAGGTCTCGCCGATCCCGGCGAGGTCGTCGGTGTAGAGCACACGGCCGTCCGTGGTCCAGATCTTGACGACGAGGATCTGATCACCGAGGACGCGGGTGCGGACCAGCTCGTCGAGCCGGCGCACCGCGTCGGGGTCGCCCCGGACCAGGCCGTCGTCGAGTGCGGGCGCGAGGACCGACGACGCCACGAGCACGGTGGCCGCCTCGGCCTCGCGCAGCGCCTCGGAGGTGGCCACGTTCCTGGCCGCCCAGAAGCCCGACGACGGTCACGAGGAGGATCGCGACGAGGCTCAGCAGGGCCGACCTGGCCACCTCGCGTCTGACCGTCACGCGCCCATTGTGCTGGGGGGTCGGCCAACGGGCGCGTGACGGTGGCTCAGAGCGTCAACGTGGCGCGGCAGACCTCGCCCGTGCGCAGGTTGGTGGCGGTGGCCTTGATGCGGTGCGCACCGGGTGCGTCGACGATCCGGCGCTCGACGCTGAACGACCCGCTGGGGGCGAGCGTGGTGCGGACGCCCGAGGCCTTGACGGCGCCGTCGTGGCGGATCTTCCAGGTCCAGCGCTGGCCGACGCGGTTGGAGTCGACCTCGAACTCGACCTCGAGACGGCCGTCGTCCGGCTTCGCCTTGAGCTTCCAGTTGGTCGCCCCGGAGCAGTCGCCCCGGACGATGGTGGCGCGGGAGCCCTTCGCCTCGGCAGGTGCGGCCAGCACGAGGCCGCCGGCCACGACCGCGGCCGCGGTGGCCGCACCGATCAGTGCACGACGACGCGAGCTCATGGTCTTCCCTGCAGGCTGGGTCATGCTGCGAGTCTGCGTGAGGAGACGGCCCCGCCCGCAATCGGATCAAGGTCCTAGGACCTGCAGGGCCACGGCTCCGCGGGCCGTGCCGCAGGTGCCGCCGACGATCGGTCAGGCGGCGGGGCCGTGACCCTCGAGGTGCGGGTGCGCCGGCACCGGGATCGCGAGCACGTTCTCGTCGGGGATCTCGGCCTCGACGTCGTCGGCCGTCATCGAGTTGAGCATCGCGTACACGATGAGGCTGCCCACCACGATGATGAGCGCCGAGACGAGGATCCAGGCCAGCGCGCCGGGCAGCTGCGTGAGCTTGAAGACGCCGAAGGCGAGCACGATCGTGGTCGGCAGCGTGACGATCCAGGCGAGGACCATCTCGCCCACGACCTTGAGGTTGATGCCCATCCCGGAGCCGACACCCGCGCCGGCGACCGACGAGGCGGCGGCGTGCGTGGTCGAGATCGGGACGCCGAGGCCGGTGGCACCGAAGATCGAGGTGACGGCACCGATGTTGGCGGCCACGCCCGACGACGCGTGCAGCGTCGTGATCTTCAGACCCATCGTCTCGATGATCTTCCAGCCGCCCCAGACCGTGCCGAGCGCGATGGCGCCGTACGCCGAGAACTCCACCCAGGTCGGCACGGCGACGTTGCCGTCGGCGCCCATCGCGAGGTGGCCGGTGCTGACGAGGAGCGCGGCGATGACGCCCATGGTCTTCTGCGCGTCGTTGGCACCGTGGCCGAACGAGACGCCGGCGGCCGAGACCAGCTGCAGCCACTTGAACGGCTTGGCGTTGTCGGCGAGACCGAAGACCTTGCGGATGCCGGCGATGAGGAACATCGCGAGGAACGCGATGCCGAAGGCGACCAGCGGGCTGGCCACGATCGCGATGAGAGTCTTCTGCACGCTCGGCCACGAGATGGCGTCGATGCCGCCGGCAGCGAGGCCCGCACCGACGAGACCGCCGATGAGCGCGTGGCTCGACGACGACGGCATGCCGACCCACCACGTCGCGTAGTTCCACGCGATGGCTGCGAAGAGCGCCGCGAACACCACCGCGATGCCCGACGACGTCCGGCTTCACGGTCTTGGCCACCGTGTTGGCGACCGCCGTACCCACGACGAAGACCGCCGCGAAGTTGAAGAAGGCGGAGAACCAGACGGCCGCCTTCGCCGGCAGCGCTCGCGTGGCGACGACCGTCGACACGGAGTTCGCGGCGTCGTGGAAGCCGTTGGTGAAATCGAACAGCAGGGCGAGCGCGATGATCGCGATGAGCGCGATCAGGGTCAGGTCCACGGACTCTCCACCGGGCGGGGGACCGTCTGCTGACCGTCCCGAGACGGCTCCATGATGACCGTCTGAGGTGGGTTGTCCAGCGGTGGAGTGAAGGACGGGTGAACGACGGGTGAACGGCCCCCGAGTGGGGCGCAGGGCCCCCGATCGTGGGCGATTTCGTGCTCAGGATGCCCTAACCGGAAGCAGACTTCCGATGTCGTCGGATGGCGTGCCTCCGGGACGCGGACGCGGCCGGGAGCCGAGGGGCTCCCGGCCGCGCCGGGTGTTCGAACAGAGGTGCTCAGCCGATGCCGAACGCCTGCTCGATCGGGTCGTAGGCGAAGTAGATGATGAACGCGAACGCGAGCACCCACATGAGCGGCTTGACCTCGCGCGCCTTGCCGTTGACGAGCTTGATCAGGCAGTAGGTCACGAAGCCGGCGCCGATGCCGTTGGTGATCGAGTAGGTGAACGGCATCAGCGTCAGGGTGAGGAACGCGGGGATGCCGATCTCGTAGTCGGTGAAGTCGATGTGCCGGATCTGGGTCATCATCAGGAAGCCGACGATGACGAGGGCCGGGGTCGCCGCCTCGTGCGGGATGATCGTGACGAGCGGCGAGAAGAACATCGCGATGAGGAACAGCACGCCCGTCATGAGCGAGGCGATTCCGGTGCGCGCGCCTTCACCGACACCCGCGGCCGACTCGATGTAGCTGGTGTTGCTCGAGACGCTGGCGACACCACCGGCCGCGGCGGCGATGGAGTCGACGAGCAGGATCGGCTCGAGGTGCGGCGGGTCGCCGTTCTCGTCGAGGATCTCGCCCTCGTTGGCCAGGCCGAAGATGGTGCCCATCGAGTCGAAGAAGTCGCTGAGCATGAGCGAGAAGACCGCGAGCGAGGCCGCGACGACGCCGATCGCCTGGAACCCGCCGAACAGGTTGAACTGACCGATCAGCCCGAGGTCCGGCGTCGACACGACCGAGGACGGCCACGACGGCACGTTGAGGCTCCAGCCGAGCTCGTTGGCGATCGAGCCGTCGGCGCCGAACCGAGGGCCGACCTTCGCGACCGCCTCGACCACGATCGCGAGCAGCGTCGTGGCGACGATGCCGATGAGGATCGCGCCGCGCGTCTTGCGCGCCACGAGCACCGCGGTGAGCAGGAGGCCGAAGACCCACACGAACGTCGGCCAGCCGCGCAGCGCACCGCCCGAGCCGAACGTGATGAGCGGCGTGCCCTGACGCGTGATGCCGGCGTCGACGAGGCCGATGATGGTGATGAACAGGCCGATGCCGACGCCGATGGCGTACTTGAGCTGCTCGGGCACCGCGTGGAACACCGCGGTGCGGAAGCCGGTGAGCACCAGCGCCGCGATGATGATGCCCTCGACGACCACGAGCCCCATCGCGTCGGCCCACGTCATCTGCGGCGCGAGGGTGAACGCGACGAAGCCGTTGAGCCCGAGGCCCGCGGCGATCGCGATCGGGAAGCGGCCGACCGCGCCCATGAGGATCGTCAGCACACCGGCGCACAGCGCGGTGGCCGCGGTGACCATCGCGATCGCCTTGACGACGCTGTCGGTTCCCCCGACGAACTGCTCGTTGACGTCCTTCGCGGTGCCGATGATCAGCGGGTTGAGCACCACGATGTAGGCCATCGTGAAGAAGGTGACGAGGCCGCCGCGCAGCTCGCGACCGGTGGTCGACCCCCGCGCCGTGAGATGGAACCAGCGGTCCCAGGCGGACTGCGAGGTGGTGTCGGTGTCGAGCGCCATGGAGGTCCTTCCGGACGCGTGGGGTGGTGGGACAGCGCCCGAGGTTAACGACCGGTGAACGCCCGCGCGGGCAGTTGACCGAACCGGTCGGATCCGTTGGTGGCGCGGCTCGGCGTACGCCGATATCCCTTGCGCCGCAACGCAACGAGGCCCCTCGGAGTATGAGTCCGAGGGGCCTCGAGCTGGCCGTCGGCCTGCTCCCGGGAGACCCGGGAGCCGGCACGACCCGCGGGTGTCACCGCGGCCGCCTGAGCGCTGCCCGGCGAACCGGACCGTGCTGCGGCGGATGGCCGCACGACCTGCCCTGAAGCTCCTCTGCGTCGACACCCGCAGCCGGTGGGGTTGCCCCCTCCGGGATGGAACTCCGATCTCGGTCGAGCCGTCCCGCCTTCGGTGCCGGCTCCTGGTTGCCCCGGTGCCTGCTCCGTCCGCGAGGACGTGGGAGAAGGATTACGCGGGTCCGTGCAACCCCCGCAAGGGGTTTCGTCGACGAACTTTCCTCCACAGGTCCGTGCACAGAGCGGTCCACAGGATCGCGTGCTCAGGGCTCCGGTCATGCACACCCGTGTGGACAACATTGGTGGATAAGCCCGGTATCGCGGTTGCTGGATCCCGGAGGACGCCGACACTCTGGCGCGATGGCCTCGCGACGCTCGCTCCTGCACCGGATGCGACAGGTCGCGGGTGCCGCCCTCGGGAGCTATCCGCTGCCCGAGGGTCGGCTCGTGTTCGTGGCCCACGGCGAGAACACGACCTTCCGGCACGAGAGCGCCGCAGGCAGATACCTGGTGCGTGTCCATCGTCGCCAGCGGCACGGGCGCGACGTGGACGGTGCGGCCGCGGTGCGCTCCGAGCTCGACTGGCTGACCGCGATCCGTGCCACGAGCGACCTGACGGTGCCGCAGCCGCTGATCTCCGACAACGGATCGAGCACCGTGCAGGCGACCGCTGGTGGCGAGACCCGCACCTGCTCGGTGCTCCGGTGGACCGACGGGCGCATCCATGAGACCACCGCCCGGCCGGTTCACCTCCGTCGGCTCGGCGACGCCATGGCTCGACTGCACGACCAGGCCGACGCCTGGACACCGCCACCGGGGTTCGTCCGGATCCGGTGGGACTACGAGGCGTTCTTCGGCGATGCCATGGTCTACGGCGTCACGTCGGCTGCGGAGTGCTGGCGGCTCCTGCCTGTCGACCTGCGCCGACGCTTCGAGGACGTCGGACAGCGCATGTCCGAGGTGCTGCCCCTGCTCGGCCCGGACCGGCTGATCCACGCCGACCTGCACCTCGGCAACGCGGTGTTCCGGGGCGGGGACGTCGCTCTCATCGACTTCGACGACTGCGGCACCGGCCCGCGCCTGTACGACCTCGCGGTCGCGCTGTGGGAGCTGCGCGACCGGCCCGACTACCCGATGTTCCGGGATGCCCTGCTCACGGGGTACCGGCGGCACCGCGACATCGACGTCACCCACCTCGACGACGTCATCGCGATGAGGCAGGTCGCCTTCGATCTGTGGTTCACCGGCATGGCGGTGATCGACCCCGTGTTCGCGGCGCGCACCGACCAGGTGCACCGCTGGTCCGTCGCCATGCTCGACCTGGTGGCACCGAGATCGGGACGGGGTCCGTCCGTCCGCCGGACCAGTCGCGCGGCACCATCCACAGGTGGCGCTGGGTGATCACCAGGTGGCGGAAAGTCGTTGTCGCTCAACGGCTCTCGAGGTCGCGCCACTGTCGGAGGTGGTCTCTACAGTTGCCGTCATGACCACCTCCACGACCTCGATCGGCGCGGACTTCGCCGCGATCGTGGCGCGGATGGAGTGCGAGGCCGTCGCGCTGTCTCGGATGGCGGCGGACGGCGTGTGGGCGCAGGTCTCGCTGGCGTCGACCGCGGATCTCGTGGTGTCGCTGCTCAAGACCGGTGACGCGCTCTCGGCGGTCGCGTCGGGCGGTGTCGGGGTCGTCCACACCTCGGGTGCGCTGCCCGCGGGTCACGTGTCGACGAAGCGGTGGCTCGAGGTCGCGACCGGGATGTCCGCGCGGTCGGCCGGGGTGAAGGTGGCGCGGTCGATGTCGTTGCGCGAGGGCTTCGCCCGCACGCGCATGGCGTGGCTGTCGGGGAAGATCTCCGACGACATGGTCCGCGTCATCACCACCGGGATCCCGCTGGCGCTGCAGCGGTTGAACGTGGCCGAGCAGCCCGCGGTGATCGACCAGATCGAGGCGCAGATCGTCCCGTATGCGATGGACCACTCGATCGCGCAGGTGCAGACGAAGCTCAAGCAGCTGCGTCTCACGATCGACCCCGACGGCATCGACGAGCGGTCGCTGGCCGCCTACGACGACCAGCAGCTCCACCTCGTCCCGGTCGGCGACGGCTACGAGGTCCGCGGCTACCTCACCAAGGAATCCGCCGCGGTCCTGCTGACCGTGCTGGAGCAGAAGATCGACGGCTGGTTCCACGACGGCTCCCTCACCCCGGAGCAGCAGCTGGTCTGCGGCGACGACGTCATGTCCACCGGCCGGCGGAAGATGCGCCGCCCGCGGCTCAACGCCGACGCCCTGATCGAGGCCTGCCAGGACCTGCTGGACTCCGGGGCGCTCGGCTCCAAGCACCAGCAGCGCCCCCACGTCCTGGTCACCGTCGACGCGGCGGAGTTCCGCGCCGGCCTCGGCGGACTGCTCCACCTGCCCGGGCACGGATGCGGAGCCGATCACCGCAGCGACAGTCGACCAGTACCTGTGCGACGCCGACGTCACCACGATCCTGACCCGCCCCGCCGATCCGGCGACGCGGACCACCACCACGGACGGCGGCTACGACTGGTTGCACGACGCGGCCCGCGAGGTCCTCTACGTCGGCCGCACCCGCCGCACCGCACCACCGCGACTGCGCAAGGCCCTCGCCATCCGCGACCAGCACTGCGTCTTCCCCGGCTGCCGCGTCGACCCAAGCCGCTGCGACGCCCACCACGTCACCGAATGGGTCGACGACGGACTGACCGACCCGTCCAACATGCTCCTGATCTGCAGGGCCCACCACACCCTCGTCCACAAGCAACGCTGGACCATCACCCGCACGCCCGGCTACCGCGACGGACAACCCGACGGCTGGGACTTCACACCCCCACCACGACGCAAGCCCTGAGCCGCGGCCGCCGCGACCAGGGCGCACCACCCCTCACCTGCACCCGAATCCACGCGGGGTCCTCGCGCCCGCGCGATGCCGGGCATTCTGTCGTATGACTTCGTGGGCACGTACGGCGATGCCTCTGCACGCCATCGGACCGGGCGGGAGACCGATCCGGTGCGATCACTGCCGAAGCGATGGTTCGGCTCACCGGGAGCTCATGACGCCGACGAATCGCTGGCGCTTCGACGCGACCGATCCGACGGCGTTCAGTGTCTAGTCGACCGTCTCGGCAGTGGCACTGGGGATACTCGATCACGTCACCATCACGCGCCTGGCTCGGTCGACCCGACGCCACATCGCGTCACGGTTGCTCGACGGCGGGGCTCCGACCCAGAGGACCCATCCTCGGACACAGAGGAGTCATCGGAGCGGGCATGGCCAGTCCGCGTCTCGCTGAGTTCGGGCCACCAGCGACACGTGCTGAGCCAGGTCCGAAGTCGACAGCACCTCTGCGCCCGCTGATCCTCAACGCACCATGTGCCGTTCACGCTCGATCGGTGCGGCTCGAACGTGCCTGCAGGATCGCTCGCATGGTCGAGGACAGGGCACCGGTCACGAGGACGGCCCTGTTCACGGCCGTCGCAGTTCGCGGCTGAAGACCGGACCTCCGAATCCTCGACCGACGCGACGCGGGCCTGGGCATCGGCGGTGGACGGGATCCGCGCGCGGTGCGCGACGGCCGGCATCACGTTGTCGCAGCGACCCCGCGGCCTCGGTCCGCCCGAGCGAGCCTGACCGAGGTCAGGCGGCGAGGTCGGTGGGGACGACGTCGGCGAGCAGTGCGCAGACGACGTCGATCACCTCGGGCTCGGCACCCATCGACATGTGGGTGGCCTCGACCTCGATGTGGCGCGCGCCGGGGTCCAGGCAGGCGCGCCAGTCGATGACGCCGTCGTCCATGGAGAACACCGACGTGTAGGGGATCTCCTCGGGCACGTCCTCGTCGAGCCAGCCGCGCACGGTCTGGCCGCACTCGCCGGAGATGCAGTCCTCGCCGAGCAGCCCGGGTACGCCGAAGGCGTGCAGCCGGGTGATGAGCGCGAGCTGCGTGGCGAGGGTGGCGTTCACGGCGAGCGGGTCGGTGTTCGGCGTACCCAGGGTGATCAACGCGGCGACGAGCTCGGGCCGGCGGACCGTCACGATCTTGCCGAGCGTGCCGCCGCGGCTCCAGCCGACGATCGCGACGCGGCGACCGGTCTCGGCGGTGGCCTTCTCGACGCGAGCCTCGACGAGGTCGGCGAGCTCCTGCGTGCAGCCGATGTTGGGGGCGATGCCGGACTTGCCGGTCCAGTGGCCGGCCTTGCGCAGCTGGTCGGACATCGGGCCGAGGGCGAAGTCGCCGGAGAGGAACCCCGGCACGAGGATCACGGGCACGCGGTGCGGGTCGACCACGGTCTGCGCGGGGATCCGCGGCAGCAGGCGGCCCGCCGTGCGCAGCACCGAGAGGTTCTCGCGCACAGCGGTGATCACCGGCGGGCGGAAGCCCGCCGGATGCAGAAGCAGGTCGCCGAGCTCCTCCAGCGACCGGCTGACCCGGTCCGACACAGGCCCAGTGTGCGTCACGCACGCCCGCGACGCCTCCCCCTTCCGGGGTGAGAGTCCACGAGCCGTACGCCGTCTCCCGGCCGTACAGCCCGCTCCCAGGTTCCACACCGGATGCAGACGGCCGCTACACGGGTGGCTCAGGAACGTGCCAGGAACCTGCCAGGCGCGGTCGGGACGGTCTCCCCATGACGCCCACGACACTCCTCGACCCGCAGCCCCGCGCGTCCCGAGCGCCGGCCTCGGCAGCACGACCCAGGTGGACCTCGACGTCGTCGTCCCGGTCTACAACGAGCAGGCCGACCTCGCCCCGAGCGTCGAGCGGCTGCACGCCTACCTCGTCGCCGCACCTGCCGATGTCGTTCCGCATCACCATCGCCGACAACGCCAGCACCGACGGCACGTGGGCGATCGCGCGGCAGCTCGAGCAGCGAGCTGCCGGGGGTCGCGCGCCGTCCACCTCGACCAGAAGGGCCGCGGCCGCGCGCTGCACCAGGTCTGGACCGCGAGCGACGCCGACGGTGCTCGCCTACATGGACGTCGACCTCTCCACCGACCTCGCCGCGCTGCTCCCGCTGGTCGCGCCGCTGCTCTCCGGGCACAGCGACCTCGCGATCGGCACCCGGCTGGCGCGCGGCGTCGCGCGTGGTGCGCGGCCCGAAGCGCGAGCTCATCTCGCGCTGCTACAACCTGCTGCTGCGCACGACGCTGCGCGACGCGGTTCTCCGACGCGCAGTGCGGCTTCAAGGCGATCCGCGCCGACCGCGCCGCGCGAGCTGCTGCCGCTCGTCGAGGACACGAGCTGGTTCTTCGACACCGAGCTGCTCGTGCTCGCCGAGCGATCGGGCCTGCGCATCCACGAGGTGCCCGTCGACTGGGTCGACGACCCCGACTCGCGCGTCGACATCGTGGCCACCGCGATGGAGGACCTCCGCGGCATCGTGCGCGTGGGCCGCGGCCTCGCCTCGGGCCGCATCGCGCTGCCCGTGCGGCGAGCGACGACGAGCACGTCGGCGTACCGCGCGGCCTGCTGCCGCAGCTCGTGCGCTTCGCGGTCGTCGGGGTGCTCTCGACGCTGGCGTACCTCGCGCTCTTCCTCCTGCTGCGCGGGCCGGTGGGTGCGCAGTGGGCCAACGCCGCCGCGCTGCTGCTCACCGCGGTCGGCAACACCGCCGTCAACCGCCGCCACACCTTCGGCGTCCGCGGTCGCACCGACCGCATCCGCCACCAGCTGCAGGGTCTCGTCGTCTTCGCCGTCGGCCTGACCCTCACCGCCGGGTCGCTCGCCGCTGCTGCACGCGCTCGCGCCCGACGCGAGCCGCGCGCTCGAGGTGAGCGTGCTCGTGCTGGCCAACCTCGGCGCGACGCTCCTGCGCTTCCTGCTCTTCCGCTCGTGGGTGTTCTCCTCCGCCCGCGCCGGCTCCGACCCCCGACCCGTCCCCGTCCCGGCCCAGGCCGCGACCGACCGAAGGAACCCGCGATGACCACCGTGACCCCCGGCACCGAGTTCGTGCCGCCGCTCCCGGTCGACCACGAGCCCGAGGCTCCGCGGTCGACCACGACGAGTCCGACGACGTCCGGCCGACCCGCGCAGGTCGCGCCCTCCAGCGCATCGCGCGTGCGCCGCCTGTGGCGCGGCCAGGAGTCCGACCCCGCGTGGGTGCGGCCGTCGCTGCTCGCCCTCCTGTTCTCGACCGGCGTGCTCTACCTGTGGGGGCTGTCCGCCTCCGGCTGGGCCAACGCGTTCTACTCCGCGGCCGCGCAGGCCGGCAGCGAGAACTGGACGGCGTTCCTGTTCGGGTCGTCGGACGCCGCGAACCTCATCACCGTCGACAAGCCCCCGGCCTCGCTGTGGGTCATGGGGCTGTCGGTGAAGCTCTTCGGCCTGAGCTCGTGGAGCATCCTCGTGCCGCAGGCGCTCATGGGCGTCGCGACCGTGGGCCTGCTCTACCTCGCCGTACGCCGCTGGTAGCACCGCGACCGCCGGACTCATCGCCGGCGCGGTGCTCGCGCTCACGCCGGTCGCGACGCTGATGTTCCGCTTCAACAACCCCGACGCGCTGCTCGTGCTGCTGCTCGTGGCCGCGGCGTACACCACGATCCGCGCGACCGAGAAGGCCTCGCTGCGCTGGCTCGTCGCCACCGGGGTGCTCGTGGGCTTCGCGTTCCTCACCAAGAGCCTGCAGGCGTTCCTCCCCCTGCCCGCGTTCGCGCTCGTCTACCTGCTCGCCGCACCGACGACGTTCGGCCGGCGCATCCGCGACCTGCTGGTCGCCGGCGCCGCGATGGTCGTGGCCGGCGGCTGGTGGGTGGCGCTCGTCGAGCTGTGGCCCTCGGCGAACCGGCCCTACATCGGCGGCTCGCAGACCAACTCCGCGTGGGAGCTGATCATGGGCTACAACGGCCTCGGCCGGATCACCGGCGACGAGGTCGGCAGCGTCACCGGTGGTGGCGGCAACACGGGCAGCATGTGGGGCGAGACCGGGTGGGACCGCTTGTTCACCAGCTCGTACGGCGGTCAGATCGCCTGGCTCATCCCGGCCGCGATCGTGCTCGCCGCAGCGGTGCTCGTGCTGCGCGGCCGCGCGCCACCGCACCGACACCACCGCGCGCTGCCGTGATCCTCTGGACCGGGTGGCTCGCGATCACCGGAGCCGTCATCTCGTTCGCGTCCGGGATCATCCACGAGTACTACACGGTGGCTCTCGCCCCGGCGATCGGCGCGCTCGTGGGCATCGGCGTCGTGGAGCTCTGGCGGCGTCGCGAGAGCTTCGCGGCGCGGCTCACGCTGGCGCTCACCATCGTCGGCTCGTCGGTCTGGGCCGCCGTGCTGCTCGCGCGCACTCCCGACTGGTACCCCGCGCTGCGCTACGTCGTCCTCGCGCTCGGCACCGCGTCGGCGCTGGCGATCCTGCTGATCGACCGCCTCGGCCGTCGCACGGCTATCGCCGCGGTCGGTGCAGGGCTCGTGGCCGTGCTGCTCGCGCCGGCGGCGTACTCGGTGCAGACCGCGTCGACAGCGCACACCGGCTCGCTGCCCACCGCGGGGCCGAGTGTGGCCGGCGGGCGGGGCGGCCCGGGCGGCATGGGCGGCGGTCCGCAGGGGATGCGGGGCGGCCCGCCGACCGCGGGCCAGATGCCGCAGGGCGCCCCCGCCTTCGGGCAGGGCGGGCCGGGCGGCGCGGGCGGACCCGGTGGCGGTGGCGCCGGTGGGCTCCTCGACGCCAGCACGCCGAGCGCGGAGCTGCAGGCCCTGCTGCTGCAGGACGCCGACAGCTACACGTGGGTGGCCGCGGCCGTCGGCGCGCAGACCGCGGCGGGCTACCAGCTCGCCACCGAGCAGCCGGTGATGTCGCTCGGCGGCTTCAACGGCAGCGACCCCTGGCCCACTCTCGAGGTCTTCCAGCAGTACGTCGCCGAGGGGCAGGTGCACTACTTCATCGGCGGCGGCACGGGCATGGGGCGGGCCAACGGCGGCTCCTCGGCCACCAGCGAGATCGCCGCGTGGGTCGCGGACAACTTCACCGCGACCACGGTCGGCGGGGTCACCGTCTACGACCTCTCCGCAGCAACCGCCGGCTGACCGTGCACGGACCGTGCCGCCGCGGCGACGAGGCCGCGGCGGCACGTCGCCTCAGGCGGCGAGCTTGTCGACCAGCTGCTGCATCTGAGACTGCGGACGCTGCATCTCGCCCTGCTGCGCCGCCAGCGCGACGATGGCTCCGGTGAGCACCGGGGTCGCCCACTGGATCACGCGCAGCTGCCGCTGAGCGGCGGCGACGTCCTCCGGTGTCTCGTCGGAGGGCTCGGTCGCGCCCTGGGCCGGTGCCTCGTCCGCTGCGCGAGCGACGCGCGCGCCGAGCATCGCGCCGTACGCCGAGAGCGCCAGCGCGGCGCCCGTCACGGTCGCCTTGACCGCGGTGTTGGCACCCACGCCCTTCTGAGTCACCTGCCGACCCCTGTTGACCCAGAGGATCCCCGCTCCGCCCAGCAGATGGGCGCCGATCGCGGCCGCGTTCACCGGCGCCCACCGCATCCATCCCTCCGCAGACAGACGGGTGCGCTCACGCGGGTCGCGGGCGTCGGCTGCAGCGCCGTTGAGGCCGACAGCCCCCATCAGTGAGCCGCCGAACCAGGCCGCCGCGCCGGTGTCGTGCAACGTCCGCAGCACCGTGTTCCGGGTTGTCATGAGCGCTCCTCTCGTCGTGACGTGCGCACGGTGCGCCGTCGGGCGGCACTCCTTGCCCGGACGGAACCGGTCAAACCCGAACGGACGCTCGTGTGTGGACCGCGTCGCTGCGGGTAGGGGCCGTCACCAGTCACCGACCTGAGCAGGAGGCACCGATGAGCACTCGTACCGTGGGCGACGTGATGACCCGGGACGTGATCACGGTGGACATCACCGACACGACCGAGGAAGCGGCGCGGCGCATGAAGGACCACGCGACCGGCGACGTGGTCGTCACCGATTCCGGAAGCGTGCTGGGCATTCTCACCGACCGCGACATCGCGGTACGCCTGGTGGCCGAGGGCCTGGACGGGCGCACTCCTGTGGGCGAGATCGTCATGCAGGACCTGGTGAGCTGCCCGCCCGATGCCGCGCTGGCGGACGTGGTGCGACTGATGCGGGAGCACGACGTCCGGCGGCTCCCCGTCCTGGAGGGCGACACGGCCGTGGGCATCATCAGCCTCGGCGATCTGGCGCAGATGACCGACGCCGGAGATCTGCTGGCCGACATCAGCGGCGCCCCCGACAGCGAGACGGGGCGGGTGTGACCCGCGGCGCCGAGCGTGGGGGGATACCTGCCGTCCCGCCGGAGGACATCGCCGGCGACATGGGCGACCAGGCGTCGCGCCTTCAGGCGCTGGCGGAGCAGGAGGCGATCGAGGCGGCCCTCGAGGGACGCGTGACCGGGTCGAACGCGCTCGACGACCGCGGGCCCCTCATCGAACCGCTCGAGGGCCGCGACGTCCTCGACGGGACCGACGACGCCAGCGACGACCCCCTCCACGGGGGAGGCGGCGACCCCGCCGGCGACCAGGTGCGCGCCGACGACGCCGATCCTCTGGCCACGGCCACGGCCGAGCTCGACCTGCGCGAGGCCGTCGCCGCGGACGAGGGCACCACCGTCGACGACGACGTGCCGCTGCGGTTCGAGGAGGACGGCGATCCCGACGTCGCGGAGGCCGACGGGCCGACCACGGCCGATGACCTGGCCGACCTGATCGAACCGCTGCACGATCCCGACGACCCGGACGACCCCGACGGGTACGGCGTGCCACCGGGTGCCGCCTGAGCACGTCCCCTGTCGCAGGCTGCGCCCCTCATGACCCGGCCCGCGAGGGCGGGGCGATACTTCCGCCATGTCCTCGCGAGTCCCGAACCGTGCGCGGCGCGGCGCCGTCGTCGCGGCCTGCGTCGCCCTGCTCCTCGCCGGCTGCGCGGACGGGTCGAAGGTCCGCGAGCTGCAGCAGTCGCCGCTCCCGCTCGGCGGCACGTGGCGTGCCGGGCTGTTCGTCGAGGGCTACGGACCGCAGGGGCTCGGGCCCGAGGCCACCGCGACGCCCGCGCCGTCGTCCTCGTCCTCCGGCAGCACCACCTCCGGCACCGACGCCACACTCGACGACCCGATGCAGAAGATCCTCGCGCCGCTCGGCCTCACCGCGGCGGACGTGGCCAACGGCTACCGCGTCGACCTCGTCGAGGACGGCACCGACCTCATGAAGCCCACGCTCGGCTTCTGCGCGAAGGACTATCCGAGCGAGGAGGCGCGCGAGGCGCGGCGCCGTCTGGTGCTCGTCGGACCGTCGGGCGAGAAGCCGGGGATCCTGTCGGAGGCGGTGCTCTACACGACCCCGAAGGCGGCGTCGCAGGCGCTCGACGAGCTGCGCACGGCCACCGCCACCTGCGACGCGTCCGTTCCGATCGACACCGGCGACGCGACGCTCACCATCACGCAGACGCCGATCTCGGGCATCGACCTGAGCGGTTTCGTCGCGCCCGGATCGCGCGTCGTGATCGCCTCGACCCTGACGAACACCACGACCAGCACGGCGGCGACGCTGATGACGGCGTACCAGGTGCGAGGGCGCGTGCTCGTGGCGCTCTACTTCCAGAACGCCGAGGGTCAGGCGTTCACCGACGAGCAGCTGGCCGCGTTCGCCCTGCTCGGCAAGAAGTTCGCCTCCCGCCTGGGGGCGCTCGACCCGGCCGTGGCCGACGCGGGCTGACACCCGATCGGGTGACGTCGGACGCGGTCCGACCACCCCGCCTCACCGTGCGTGACCGGGCGCCTCACCCGGTCGGCCCAACGGTCCGGTCGGCCGATCTGCGGACAGTCACACCTGCTGCACAATCGTCGTGTGGCAGGAGCATCCACCTGGACCACCGTGGCTGCGGCGTACGCCGCCCGCGGTGCTGTCGACGACGCCCTGGTGGCCGCGGCCACCGCGGCGGGCGTCGGTCTCGTCCAGGTGTCGCCCGACGGCTCGGTGACGTGGTCGGACGAGGCGTACCGGCTGCACGGGCGTCCGCGCTGGCGCCGGGTGCGCACCCTCGACGACATCACGTGGGGTCTCACCCCGGGCGATGCCGGGCGC
This sequence comes from uncultured Actinomycetota bacterium, assembly GCA_963827145.1. Taxonomy (GTDB): domain Bacteria; phylum Actinomycetota; class Actinomycetes; order S36-B12; family CAIYMF01; genus Longivirga. Next base: position 821,748 of record CAWGZO010000001.1, read on the forward strand.
CTGCGCTCGGCCTACCTGCTGCTCACCGCGGAGTCCGACGTCGAGGTGCGGTACGCCGTGCGCGCCGACCAGGGCCCGAGCCGCGACCTGGTGCTGCACGCCCTCGACACGGGTGTCGCGCTCGTGCACCGGGCCTCCACCCGCCCGGCTCGCGTGCCGGCCGTCGACGCACCGACCGATCGTCCCGGCGTCGTCGTCGACGTCCGCGACCTGACGCGCACCGGCGACCACCTCGAGCCCGCGCCCTTCGTCGCGAGCCTCGTCGAGGACGACGCACCGATCCCCGTCGAGCGCATCGGCGAGGACGTCCAGGAGCCGGTCGAGGAGCAGGTCGCCGAGCCGACCCAGGAGGACGGCGAGCTCGACGAGCTGCCGGTCGCGCCTGCCCCGGACATCGCGAGCGCTGTGCTGTCGGCGTCCCCGGACCTCGTCGTCATCTACGACCTCGTCGAGCGACGCATCCTCAACGTGGCGGGCAGCGACCCCGAGGCGGCCGAGCTGGTCGCCCACCTCACGACCGACCCCGCCGAGCGCTCGACCGAGCAGCTGGGCCGTCGCATCGTGCACCCCGACGACCAGTCGCGCATGCAGCAGTGGCGGTCGAGCCTTCCGACGCTCGAGCCCGACGAGGTGCGCACGGTCGAGCTGCGCTTCGCCCTCGAGGGCGGTTGGCGCTGGCGCGAGCTGCGGGCCTCCGCCTTCGTCGTCGACGACTCCGACCGGCTGCGCGAGGTCGTCATCCTCGTGCGCGACGTGCACGAGCGCATCGAGGCCGGTCTGCTGCTCGCCGAGCGCGAGCGCGCGTTCCGCGAGGTGTTCGACTCCAGCCCCGTCGGGCTGGCCGTGCTCGACGACGACGGCCGCTTCGAGGCCGTGAACGATGCGTTCTGCCGCCTCGTCGGCCGCACGCGCGAGAACGTCCAGTCCACGGTCTACGAGGCGCTGCTGCACCACGAGGACCGCGCCGCCGCCGTCGTCGCGCGGGCACGGCGTACGACGGAAGGCGGGATGGCCACCGCCACCGAGCGGCGGCTGCTGCGCTCGGACGGCACGGTGATCTGGGTGCGCACGCGGTCGTCGGAGATCGAGTACGACCACGAGCACCGCACGCTGCTCTCGGTGGAGGACGTGACGTCGTCGAAGGCGGTCGAGGACCGGCTGCGCCACGACGCGCTGCACGACTCGCTCACCGGCCTGCCCAACCGTCGGCTCATCGTCGACCGCACCGAGCGCGCACTGTCGCGGTCGCGGCGCACGGGCACGCGGCTCGCCCTGTTCTTCATCGACCTCGACGACCTCAAGCGGGTCAACGACACGCACCCGTGGCAGCACCGCGCGGGCGACGTGCTCATCACCTCGGTCGCGGCTGCGATCCGCGAGAGCCTGCGCGACACCGACACCCTCGGCCGCCTCGGCGGCGACGAGTTCGTCGCGATCTGCGAGGACGCCGGCGACGAGGCGACCGTGCGCGACCTCGGCGACCGCATCCTCGCCGCGGTGCGTACGCCGATCCTCATCGGCGCCGAGACCGTGCAGGTCGGCGCGAGCATCGGCGTCGCCATCCCCGACGAGCACGAGTCGGCCGAGCAGCTGCTGGGCCGCGCCGACGCCGCGATGTACCGCGCCAAGGCGGACGGCGGCTCGCGCGTCGAGCGCGCCGACGCCGAGACGCAGCGCGAACCCGGCCTCGACCTGCACGCCGCGCTGGAGCGCGACGAGCTGCGCGTGCACTACCGACCGGTGGTGTCGCTGGCGACCGGCGCGGTGCTGGGCGTGGAGGCAGTGATCCGCTGCGAGCACCCGGAGCGCGGCTGGCTGCCCGAGCAGGAGATCCGCGACGCGCTCGACACGGGTGCGGGCGTCCTGCCGGTCGTGCACTGGTCGCTGGCCAAGGCCGTCACCGACGTGAAGACCGTGTCGCCCACGCGCGCCGAGCACCTGTCGGTGTGGCTGTCGATGCCGGCGCGCGCGGCCCTGGCCGCCTCGACGCGTCGCGCGCTCGAGACCGCGCTCGTCGAGGGCGACGGCAGCTCGACCTCGGCGCCCACCCTCGTGCTCGGCCTGCACCAGCGCGACGTCTCCACGCTGATGCGTCGTCACACGCTGCTGCGCCACCTCGGCGACCTCACGTCCGCCGGCCCGATCGGGGTGGGCGTCGTGGACTTCACCGCGGACGCCGTGCCGCTCGGCACCCTGCGCGCGCTCGACGCGGTCTCGGTCGCGCTCGACCCGGCGCTGCTCGACGCGACGCGCGACGACCGCGACGTCGCCGAGCTCACCCGCTCGCTCGTCGCGGGTGCCGAGGCGCTCGGCGTCATCACCGTCGCGGCCGGCGTCGAGTCGCAGGAGCACCTCGAGCTCGCCCGCTGGCTCGGGGTCGACGCGGTGAGCGGCGACCTCGTCGGGCCGCTCGCGCCGCTCGAGTCGTGGTCGCGCCTGCTGCTGCGCGGCGTCGCGACCCTGCCGACGACCCCGGCCCCCGTGCCGCGGCGTCGGCCGTTCGAGCCCCGCCTGCCCGAGCCGGCACCGGCCGAGCTCGCCGCCGCCGAGCCCGCACCGCTCGAGCAGGTCGCCGACGACGCGATGCAGCCCACCGAGCTCGCACCGCTCACCGCCGTCGTCACCGAGGAGCAGCCCGTCGCGGAGCCGGTGCTCGAGCCGGCGACCGAGCCCGAGCCCGTCGCGGAGACCGTCGTCGAGACGCTGGTCGCCCCCGTCGTCGAGCCCGAGCCGGTCGTGGCGCCGGTCGCCGAGACCGTCGCGGAGCCGGTCGCGGAGCCGGTCGCCGAGGCCGTCGTCGAGGCCGCCCCCGAGCCGGTCGCCGAGCCCGAGCCCCAGCTGCTGCTGGGCGACATCGGGGCGTCGCTGGCCCGCGAGCTCGGCTTCGACCTCCACGACGAGCCCGACCTGCCCGAGGCCGCGCCCTACGTCCCGCCGGTCGAGCCGGCGGCGCCCGTCGAGCCCGCGCCTGCGGCTCCCGCGGCACCTGCGCCCTCGCCGTACGGCGGCCCGATGCCGGGGATGAGCGCGAGCGCTCCCGCGCCGGGCGCGTTCGCCGGCTTCGCGCTGCCGCCCTCGCCGTTCCTCATGCTGCGCAACGACCCGGCGGCCGGCGAGGCCGCGCCGGAGCAGGGACCGGCTCAGTCGTAGCCGAGCTCGTGCAGGCGGTCGTCGTCGATCCCGAAGTGGTGGGCGATCTCGTGCACGACCGTCACGTGCACCTCCTCGACGACGTCCTCGACGGTGTCGCAGATCTCGAGCGTCGGGCGCCGGTAGACCGTGATGCGGTCCGGCATGGCCCCGGCGTACGACGCACCGCGCTCGGTCAGCGGGATGCCCTCGTAGAGCCCCAGCAGCCGCTCACGGCCCGCGGGGACGTCGTCCTCGACCACGATGACCACGTTGTCGACCAGGCGCGCGAGCTCGTCGGGGATCTCGTCGAGGGCCTCGGCCACGAGATCCTCGAACTCCTCCGGCGACATCTGCAGCACGGGACGATCATCCCCCGGGCAGGGGCCGACCCGCGTTTTGGCTCCGGGCCTCCGTGTCCCGTATGCTCTCCCGGTCCCCCGACGGGTGACGTCGGCGGGCCAAGTTTCGACCAGGCCCCCATCGTCTAGTGGCCCAGGACACCGCCCTTTCACGGCGGCAGCACGGGTTCGAATCCCGTTGGGGGTACGGCACGACAAGCAAGGCCCCGTAGCGCAGTTGGTTAGCGCGCCGCCCTGTCACGGCGGAGGTCGCCGGTTCGAGCCCGGTCGGGGTCGCCAGCACGAAGGGCGCCACACCTCACGGTGTGGCGCCCTTCGTCGTTCCGCCGGCGCCCGCGAGGGAGTCGGGAGCCGCGGAAGCTCAGGGGTACGCCGCGTCGCGCCGGGCGGCGTACGCCTCGCGCACGTGGGGCGTGGGCTCGGCCTCGACCCAGCGGCCGGACACGGCGGCCCAGGCCTCCTGGCCGAGCCACGCGCGGGCGGCCTGGCGCGCGGCGCCGTCGGCGACGTACTCGCCCGGGTCGGCCACGAGCACCGGGTGCCCGAGCACGCGCGGGGCGATCTGGGCGACGGCGGCGGACTGCGCCGCGCCGCCGATGAGCAGCACCCGCCGGATGGGCACCCCCTGCGCCTCGAGCGCCTCGACGGCGTCGGCGAGGCCGCACAGCATGCCCTCGACGGCGGCGCGGGCGAGGTTGGCGGGCGTGCCGTTGGCGAGCGTGAGGCCGCTGAGCTGGCCGGTGGCGTGCGGGAGGTTGGGTGTGCGCTCGCCGGCGAGGTAGGGCAGCAGCACGACGCCGCCGGCGCCGGGCTCGGCCGAGAGGGCGAGCGCGTCGAGGCCGGCGTGGTCGACGCCGAGGATCCGCGCCATCGCGTCGAGCACCTGCGCCGCGTTGAGCGTGCAGACGAGCGGCAGGTAGCGGCCGGTCGCGTCGGCGAACCCGGCGACCGCCCCGGACTCGTCGTTCGTCGGCGTCTCCGAGACGGCGAACGCCGTGCCGCTGGTGCCGAGCGACACCACGACGTCGCCGGGCTGCGCGTCGAGGCCGAGGGCAGCCGCCATGTTGTCGCCGGTGCCGGGCGCGAGCAGCACGCCGGGGTCGACGCCCCAGCGCGTGCCGACCTCTCCGACGACGGCGTACGGCTCGGCGACCTCGGGCACGGCGAGGTCGCGGCCGAACGCGCGCTCGAGCAGGTCGTGGCGGTAGGAGCCGGTCGAGGGCGACCAGTAGCCCGTGCCGCTCGCGTCGCCGCGGTCGGTCGAGAGCTCGTGGGTCGCGTCGAGCCGCGAGGTGAGCCAGTCGTGCGGCAGGCAGACGGTCGTCGTACGCGACGCCGACGCCTGGTCGTGCTGCGCGACCCACCGCAGCTTCGTCACGGTGAACGACGCGACCGGCACCGAGCCCACCGCGTCGGCCCACGCGCCGGCCCCGAGCTCGTGCACGAGGTCGGAGGCGGCGTCGGCCGAGCGGGTGTCGTTCCACAGCAGCGCATCGCGTACGACGTCGCCCTGGTCGTCGAGCAGCACCATGCCGTGCTGCTGCCCGCCGACGGCCATCGCGCCGACGTCGTCGAGACCGCCGGCGTCGTCGATGGCCGCGCGCAGCGCCTGCTCCCACGCGGTCGGGTCGACCTCGGTGCCCTCGGGGTGCGGAGCACGTCCGGACCGCACGAGCGCGCCGGTCTCGGCGTCGCGGACGACGACCTTGCACGACTGCGTCGAGGAGTCGACGCCCGCGACGAGGGTGCGATCCACGGCTATGCGGTGCCGAGGATGTGCTCGATCGCCAGCTGGTCGAGCTGCGCGTAGTGGTAGCCGCGCAGGCCGGCGGCCTCGACGTCGAAGTTGGCGTCGACGTCGGCGACGAGGTCGTCGTAGGTCTCGCCGGGGGCGAGGGTGGGAACCGCGGTGCCGCCGACGCGCGAGGCCTCGAGCGCCTCGATGACGCGCGGGTCGGAGCGGAAGGCCTTCGCCTTCTCCTTGAGGATCAGGTAGGTGCGCATGTTCGCGGCCGCCGAGGCCCACACGCCCGTGATGTCCTCGGTGCGCATCGGCTTGTAGTCGAAGTGGCGGGGGCCGTCGTAGTCGGAGCCCTCGAGCAGGTCGACGAGGTAGAACGCGTTGATGAGGTCGCCGTGGCCGAAGACGAGGTCCTGGTCGAACTTGGGGCCGTGCTGGCCGTTGAGGTCGATGTGGAAGAGCTTCTTGTGCCACAGCGCCTGCGCGATGCCCTGCGCGAAGTTGAGGTTCGACATCTGCTCGTGGCCGACCTCGGGGTTGAGCCCGACCATCTCGGAGTGCTCGAGCTCGTTGATGAACGCCAGCGCGTGCCCGACCGTCGGCAGCAGGATGTCGCCGCGCGGCTCGTTCGGCTTGGGCTCGATCGCGAAGCGCAGGCCGTAGCCCTTGTCGATGACGTACTGGCAGAGGAGGTCGAGACCCTCCTTGTAGCGGCTCAGCGCGTCGCCGATGTTCTTCGCCGCGTCGACCTCGGCGCCCTCGCGGCCGCCCCAGAACACGTAGGTCTCCGCGCCGAGCTCGGCGGCGAGGTCGAGGTTGCGCATGATCTTGCGCGTCGCGTACCGGCGGATGTCGCGGTCGTTGCTGGTGAAGGCGCCGTCCTTGAACACCGGGTGGGTGAAGGTGTTCGTGGTGGCCATCGGCACCTTCATGCCGGTCTCGGCCAGCGCGTCCTTGAACCGCGCGATGTGCTTGTCGCGCTCGTCGCTGTCGGCGCCGAACGGGATCAGGTCGTCGTCGTGGAAGGTGACGCCGTACGCCCCCAGCTCGGCGAGCCGGTGGACCGACTCGACCGGGTCGAGATGGGGGCGCGTGGCGTCGCCGAACGGGTCTCGTGCCTGCCAGCCCACGGTCCACAGACCGAAGGTGAACTTGTCGTCCCGTGAGGGAGTCGGGATCGTCATGGTGTTCCTCCGAGGGCGTGGGCTAGTATTCGTTCAGCGCCCAAACATACTCGCTGGAGGTGGCTCGTGTCGATGGGTCCGACGCGACCACGTCCGACCGACCAGGCCGACGTACGCCGCTTCAACAGCGCGCTCGTCCTCGACCAGGTCGCCACCGCCGGGCCGCTCTCCCGGGCCCAGGTCTCCGCAGCCACCGGGCTCACCCGCGCCACGGTCGGCAGCATCGTCGACGAGCTGATCACCGCCGGCCTCGTGGTGGAGCAGGGCACGCGCTCGACCGGCGTCGGGCGCCCCGGCACCGACCTCGCGCTGCACCCCTCCGGCGGCGCGGGGATCGGGCTGGAGATCAACGTCGACGGACTCGCGGCGGTCGTCGTCGACCTCACCGGCGAGGTGCGCTGGCGGCGCACCCGGCCGGGCGACCAGCGGGACCGGTCCGCGGCCGCCGTGCTCCGCAGCGCTGCCGCGCTGGTCGACGCCGCGCTCGACGCGGCCGAGGCCGAAGGCCTGCCGGTGGTCGGGGTCGCCGTGGCCGTGCCAGGGCTCGTCGACCTCGCCGCGCAGCAGGTGCGCGTGGCGCCGAACCTGGGGTGGACCGACGTCGCCGTGGTCGAGCGGCTGCGCGCAGCGGCACGGCGTACCTGGCCCGAGGCGGTGGGGCTCGACAACGAGGCCAACCTCGCGGCGCTCGGCGAGCTGTGGTCCGGCGACCACGGCAGCACCGACTCGTTCGTGCTCGTCAACGGCGACGTCGGAGTCGGCGCCGGCGTCGTGCTCGACGGCGCGCTGCACCGCGGCTCGCGCGGCTTCGGCGGCGAGCTCGGCCACCTCACCGTCGCGGTCGACGGCCCGGAGTGCCGCTGCGGGGCGCGGGGATGCCTCGAGCAGGTCGCGGGCCTCGACTGGATCCTGCGCCAGGCAGGGCTGCCCGTCTCGCCGTCGGTCGGCGGCGACGCTGTGGAGCCGCTGCTCGCAGCCCTCGCCGCGCACGACCCGCAGGCGGTCGCCGCCGTCGAGGAGGCAGCGTCGTCCCTCGGCGTCGGGGTGGCAGCGCTGGTGAACCTGTTCGACGTCGACGCAGTCGTGCTCGGCGGTGTCTTCGCCCCGCTGTTCCCCTGGCTCGACGCCCCGCTGCGCGAGGTGCTCGACCGACGGGTGCTCTCCGCCCGCTGGGCTCCCGTCTCGGTCGCCCCCTCGCGGCTCGGTCGCGACGCCGCCGTGGTGGGCGCCGCGCGCTCGGCGCTGCGCGACCTGCTCGCCGACCCGCTCGACACCGTCCTGCGCGCCGGCTGACGCGTCCCTGCCGATTTCTGGGCCTCCCCGCCCGTGGGCTACGATTCCCCGGCTGTCCCTCACCGGGACGGCGACGGCCAGGTAGCTCAGTTGGTACGAGCGTCCGACTGAAAATCGGAAGGTCGGCGGTTCGACCCCGCCCCTGGCCACAGCAGCATCGACGACGAGGCCCGGGCGAACGGCTCGGGCCTCGTAGTGTGTGGCGCAGCAGAATCGACGACGAGGCCCGGGCCAACGGCTCGGGCCTCGTCATGTGTCGGCGCAACACGCCCGACAGTCGACCGTGGTGCCTGTGGAGGGCGGCCCTGTGGAGGGCGGGAGCAGGCGGGCTGTCGTCGGGCTCACCCTTCCGACATGACCTTCGAGGACCTTCCGGCCGACTGGCCCAGCCGCCCCATCACCGACCCCGAGATCTGGGAGGACGTCGATCGGCTCGGAGCTGTGCCGGCAGCTCGCTCAGCTTCGACCCGGCCGCGCTGCTGATGCTCGACCGTGACGAGTCCGCGCTGCACTCCCTGCAGCTGAGCATCGACGGGCACGGCCTGCTCGACACCGAGGACGTGATCCTGGCCGACATCCGCGACCTCGAGGCCGCTGCGGCGCGGTCTTCGCCAAGCACCGGCCCGAGGTGGTGTTCCACGCCGCGGCGCTCAAGCACCTGCCGATGCTCGAGCAGTACCCCGCCGAGGCGTGGAAGACCAACGTGCTCGGCACCGCCAACGTGCTGGAGGCCGCCGCGCGAGGCCGGCGTGGAGGTGTTCGTCAACATCTCCACCGACAAGGCCGCCAACCCGACCAGCGTGCTGGGCTACTCCAAGCGGATCGCCGAGCGGCTGACCGCCGGCGTGGCCCACGCAGACGCCGGGCACGTTCGTCTCGGTGCGGTTCGGCAACGTGCTGGGCTCGCGCGGCTCGGTGCTGCCGGCGTTCGCCGACCAGATCGCCGCACGGCGGCCCGGTGACGGTCACCCACCCGGACGTGACCCGCTTCTTCATGATGATCCCCGAGGCCGTGCGAGCTGGTGATCCAGGCCGCCGCGGTCGGCCGCGACGGGGAGGCGATGGTGCTCGACATGGGCCAGCCGGTGCGGATCCTCGACGTGGCCCAGCAGATGATCGAGATGTCGGGCGCACCGACATCGAGATCGTGTTCACCGGCCTGCGCGACGGCGAGAAGCTGCACGAGGAGCTGTTCGGCGGCGGCGAGGGCGACGAGCGCTCCGACGCACCCGCTGATCTCGCAGGTCCACGTGCCTGCCGCTCGAGCCGCGAGACGTCGAGCTGCAGTGCGGCACCTGGCGAGCGCCGAGCATCCGCGAGTGGACTGCACCGACGGCGCGGCGGGCGTCTCGACGCGGCTCGAGCGTCGCCTCGATGAGCGACCGCATCCTCCTCTCCAAGCCCGACGTCGCCGAGCTCGAGCAGCGACTACGTCCTCGACGCGATGCAGTCCGGCTGGGTGGCCCCGCTGGGCCCGATCGTCGACGCCTTCGAGGCCGAGGTCGCCGCGCGCGTCGGCGTCGCGACGCGCTCGGCGCTGTCGTCGGGCACCGCCGCGCTGCACCTGGCCTGCTCGGCGTCGGGGCGTCGGGCCGGGCGACGTCGGTGCTCGTCTCGACGCATCACCTTCGCGGCGACGGTGAACGCCATCGGCTACGTCGGCGCCGAGCCCGTCTTCGTCGACTCCGACGAGCAGCCTGGCAACATCGACCCCGAGCTGCTCGGCGAGGCGGTCCTGCGACGCTCGCGGCCGAGCGGGCCGCCGCGTCGCCGCGGTGATCGCCGTCGACCTGCTTCGGCCAGCTGCGCCGACTACGACGCGATCGTGCCGATCGCTGCCGACGTACGGCGTCCCGCTGGTCGAGGACGCCGCCGAGGCGCTCGGCGCGCACGCACGACGGCCGCGCCGCCGGCTCGTTCGGGCGCCGCCGCCGTCTTCTCGTTCAACGGCAACAAGGCTGTCGGGGCGATCGTGGAGGTGCTTGGCGACGCGGAGCCTCACGGGACCGTCGTGATCGCCGGACGTGCGCGACCGACGCCAGCGTCGCGGACGCGCTGCCGCGGCGTGCGACTACGTCTTCCACGCCGCGCGCTCAAGCAGGTGCCGTCGTGCGAGTTCTTCCCGCAGCAGGCGGTGCGCGACCAACGTCGATCGGCAGCGACAACGTCATCGAGGCGGCGCGACGCGCAACGGGGTGAAGTCGGTGGTCTGCCTCGAGCACCGACAAGGCGGTCTACCCGATCAACGCGATGGGCATGTCGAAGGCGCTGATGGAGAAGGTGGCGCAGGCGCATCGCGCGCAACAACCCGACGTCGCGACCGGTGGTGTCCGTCGACGCGCTACGGCAACGTGATGTACTCGCGCGGGCTCGGTCGATCCCGCTGTTCGTCGAGCAGATCCGGCCAGGGCCAGCCGCTGACCGTGACCGACCCCGAGATGACGCGGTTCCTGATGTCGCTGGACGAGTCGGTGGCCCTGGTCGAGTACGCCTTCGAGCACGCCGAGCCCGGCGACCTGTTCGTCCGCAAGGCGCCGGCCTCCACCGTCGACGACCTCGCGATCGCGGTGGCCGCGCGCTGTTCGGGCGTCGAGCCCGGAGATCCAGGTGATCGGCACGCGCCACGGCGAGAAGCTCTACGAGACCCTGCTGAGCCGCGAGGAGATGGCGACGCGCGAGGACCACGGCGACTACTACCGAGTGCCGCTCGACGCGCGGTCGCTGGACTACGGCCTCTACTTCGACGAGGGCGAGTCCGAGGGCCGGCGGCGTCGACGACTACACGCGCCAGATCGGCCACCTGGGTCGACTGCCCGAGGCGGCCGACCGCGCCCTGCTGCGGCTGGAGCGGGCTGCCGTGCACCAGGCCGACCTCGTGCGGGTGATGACCCCGCGCAACGAGGACTTCTTCCGCGCGTACTTCGGGGCGCAGGCGCAGCAGCTCTTCCTCCTGCCGCCCTGGGGCAGCGACCAGTCGGTCGGGGTCGACACCGTGCGGCGCGGATCCGCGCCGTTCACCGCCGTCTTCGGGGGCCAGCTCGCCGCAGGTCGCGGCATCGCGGAGATCGTCGACGCCGCCACCATTCTCGAGGGGATCAACCCCGAGGTGCACGTGCAGATCTTCGGTTCCGGGCCGCTCGAGCCGGCCCTGCGCAGCCGCATCGACTCCGCCGGGCTGTGCAACATCCGCCTCATGGGCGCCGCGCCCCGGTCCGAGTACGCCGCGGCGCTCGGAGCCGCCCACACCGGCATCGCCGCCACGGTCGAGGGGGTCAGCGTCCCGACGTTCCCGTCGAAGATCGTGGACTACACCTCGAGCAGCCTGCCCGTGGTGGTCGCCAGCGAGCGCAGCGGCGACGTGGGTCGATGGATCGAGGAGCACGGGGCGGGCATCGCCGTCGACGCCGGCGACCCGCAACAGCTCGCCGAGGCGCTCAGCACGATGCACGAGGCCCACGTCGCGGGCGAGCCCTGGGCCGCGATGTCGCGCGCCAGCCGCCAGGCGTTCGAGACCGACCTCAGCGCCGAGGTGGCCGGACGCCGCATCGTCGCCCAGGTGGAGTCGTTCACCTCGGACCGCCGGCGCAGAGCATGACCTCACCCGACCCGGTCACCACCGCCGTGGAGCCGACGCGCAGCCAGACCTTCGCGCGGGGGACCGTTGCCGGCGTCGTGGCGCGCGGCATCACGCTGCTCGGCCCGCTGGTCGTCGTCCCGCTGGCGCTTGCCTACCTCGGCGGCGACCGCTACGGCCTGTGGGTCGCCGTGACATCGCTGCCGGCCGCGGCGCTGTTCGCCGACTTCGGTCTCGGCAGCGGCCTGCTCACGACGCTGACCCCGCTCGCGACCTCGGGCGACGTCCGCACCGCCCGTTCGGTGGTCGCGACAGGCGTGCTGATGTCCGCGGCCGCCTCCGCGGCTCTCGGCCTGCTGGGCACGGCCGCGGCCATGCTGTGGACGCCCGCGTCGACGATGTTCCCCGGTGCGTCGGGAGGATCCGCTGAGCGGCGACGTCGGCTTCGTGCTGGGCGTGACGGCGGTCGTCTTCCTGGTCAACATCCCGCTGAGCCTGGTCTATCGCGTGGAGGCTCGCCTACCAGATGCTCGTCGCCAGCAGCGCGTGGCAGGCGGCGGGCACCGTGGCGCAGGTGGTGAGCGTGCTGATCGCGGTGCGGCTCGACGTCGGCTTCCGCGGCCTGGTGCTCATCAGCGCGCTGAGCCTGCCCGCCGTCAACCTGCTGAACTGGCTGTGGTTCGCGCTGCTGCGGCGACGCGACCTGCGGGTGTGGCGCGGACGCCCGCACTGGGCGACCGGCACCCGCCTGCTGCGCCTGGGGCTCTCGTTCTTCGCGCTCTCCGCGGTGTCCGCGATCGCGCTCAACCTCGACCTGTTCCTCGTCGCGCGCGAGAGCAGCCTCACCGACTCCGCGAGCTTCGCAGTGGCCACCCGGCTCATGGCCCTGCCCACGATCGTGATAGCCGCCGTCAGCACCGCCTTCTGGCCCGTCGTCGGATCGGCGCTGGCCGGTCACGACTGGGCGTGGGCCAGACGGGCCGTGCCCCGGACGTCCTGGCAGACGGTGGCGGCCGCGGTCGTGAGCGGGCTCGCCATCTGCGCCGTCGCGCCGTGGCTCCTGCCGCTGTGGATCCCCGACCAGGGCTCGGCCTACCCCGCGACCGCGCTGCTCGTCGCGTTCGTCCTCTGGATCGGGGTCCAGGCCGCCGTGGCGCCGGCGCTGGCCGTGCTCAACTCGCTGGGCCGCGTGGCCGTGCAGGTGGCGGCCTTCGCCGTGTTCCTGCTCGTCAGCATCCCGCTGAAGATCCACGTCCTCCAGGACGGCGGCGTCGAATCCGTGCCGGCGATCAACGCCGGGCTGTACCTCGTGGTCTTCGCACCCGTGGTCCTGATCACCCTGCGGATGCTCGACAATGGAGTACGAGCGAGCCGGCGCGATGTCGGCGTCGCGATCAAGGAGCAGTGATGAAGGTCGTCACCGTCGTCGGCACGCGCCCGGAGCTCATCCGGCTCGCGCGCGTGATCGCGCGCCTCGACGGGACTCGGGTCGAGCACGTGCTGGTGCACACCGGTCAGAACTGGGACTACCGCGCTCAACGGGATCTTCTTCGAGGACCTCGGGCTGCGGATGCCGGACCACTGTCCTCGACGTCGACACCTCCAGCCTCGGTGCCGACGCTCGGCGACATGCTCCTGCGCACAGAGTGAGCGCGTCCTCGCCGACGGAGCAGCCCGACGCGTTCCTCGTGCTCGGCGACACCAACAGCTGCCATGGCGGCGGTGATGGCCAAGCGCATGCGGATCCCGACGTACCACATGGAGGCCGGCAACCGCTGCTTCGACGAGAACGTCCCCGAGGAGACCAACCGTCGGCTCGTCGACCACGTCGCGGACTTCAACCTCGTCTACACCGAGCACGCCCGCCGCAACCTGCTGGCCGAGGGGCTGCACCCTCGCCGGATCCTGCTGACGGGCTCGCCGATGCGCGAGGTGCTCGAGCACTACCGGCCGCAGATCGACGCGTCGACGGTGCTCGCCGACCTGCGGGCTCGACGCCGAGGCGGGTACTTCGCTCGTCAGCGCCCACCGCGAGGAGAACGTCGACACACGCGGAGCGTCTCGCCGCGGCTGCTCGACTGCCTGCAGCGGTCGTCGCGACCGGTACGCGCTGCCCGTCCTGGTCTCGACGCACCCGCGCACGCGCAAGCGGCTCGAGGCCCTGGGTCTCGCCGATCTCGACGCGCGGCCTCGACTTCCACGCAGCCGTTCGGGTTCCACGACTACAACCGGCTGCAGATCGGGGGCCTTCTGCGTGCTGTCGGACAGCGGCACGATCGCGAGGAGTCCTCGCTGCTGCGGCTTCCCCGCGATCACGCTGCGCGACGTCGATCGAGCGTCCGGAGGCTCTCGACACCGGGTCGATCATGATGACCGACCTGCGTGTGCAGAGCGTCCTCGACGGCATCGAGGCAGCGCGCGCGGACTTCGCCACGACCGAGACGCCGCGCGACTACCAGGTGGCCGACACCAGCATCCGCGTGCGCAACTTCATCCTCTCCACCGCGTTCGAGCACGCTCGGTGGGCCGGCCTTCGCGGGTGATCCGCGCAGCGCGACCGGGACCGGGTGAGAGGCACACCACGTCCATGCCCGGAACCCCGGTGACCGGCGGCACGTCGAACAGGAGCACGTCGACTCGGGTTGACGAACGGCACGCGGGCGACGCACGCCACGAGGGAGCGCGGGGGACGTGACGACGACCGACGAGACTCCGCGCCTGCGCGGTCGGGGGACACGCGACGCGCTGCTCATCGTCGCGCTCGCGCTCGTCCTCGAGGTCGTGCTGCTGCTCTGGCTCGCGTCGGGCGTCCGGGGCTCGGCGGCCGCTCTCGAGGTGCATGCCGCAGCTGCGCAGACGGCGCTGCGCGACGCTCAGGCAGCGATCCTCGCCGGTGACGTCGCTGCGGCGCGGACCGCATCGGACCGGGCTCGCTCCGAGCTCGACGAGGCGGGCGGCGCCTCGCTCACGCCACAGCGTGAGGCTCCTCGCGCTCATCCCGTGGGACGGCAACCCGGTCCACGACGCTCAGCGGCTCGTGAATGCGGCGTCTCTGGTCGGCGAGGCGACGAGCGAGGTCGTCGACATCTACTCGACGGTGTCGGGCGGTGCCGTCGGGGCTCCCCGGCTGTTCGCCGACGGACAGGTCGACCTCGCATCACTGACGTCGCTGAGCGACTCGGTGCGTCACGTGGACGACACCTGAACCTCACCGAGGACGAGCTGCGCGGCGTGCGAGCCACGTTCGCCGGACCGAGCGGCTCGCGCAGCCCGGGACGAGGCGCTCGCCGAGGTGCAGCCGACCTCGTGACGGTGACCGGCTGCGCGCTGCCCTGCCGCTCCTGCCGTCCGTGGTGGGCGCCGAGGGTGCGCGCACGTACCTCGTCACGATCCTCAACCAGGCCGAGCTGCGCGCGAGCGGGGGCACCCCGCTGTCCGTCGCGGTGGTGCAGTTCGACCAGGGTCGCTTCACCGTCCTGCGGCGTTCCGCTGTCGCGCAGCTGCCGTGGTGGTACGGGTTCCAGCAGCTGGCGCGGTGCACCCGGCAGTCCCTTCAACGACAGCCAGGGTTTCCGGAGGGGCCCGTTCCAGAACTCGAACTTCCACCCGGACTTCCGCAGCGCCGGCTACGACCTGGTCGCCTCGTGGAACGTGGCCGGCTACGAGAGCGTCGACGGCGTCATCGCGATCGACGTCCAGGCGATCGCCGAGATCCTTCGCGCCACAGGGCCGATCGCGAACTCGCCGTACGGGGAGCTCACCGCCGACAATCTCGGGCAGAAGCTGCTCATCGACGGCTACCGCGACTTCGCCGACGACCAGGAGGCGCGCCAGACCGCCAACCAGCGGATCGTCGACACGATGCTCCAGCGGGTCACGTCGGGCGGCAGCCTGCTCGGTGTGGTGCGCGGGCTCGGGGCTGCCGCCGCGGGCCGCCACTTCCAGGTGTGGATGGCCGACCCTGCGCTGCAGGAGCAGGTGCAGGAGATCGGTGTCGACGGCGCGGTGGACGGCCCCGACGGCGACCAGGTGGGCGTGTTCAGCCAGAACTACAACGCGAGCAAGGTCGATGTCTTCCAGCAGCGTCGGATCGCCGTCACGGCGAAGGTGCGCGCGGACGGGTCCGCGAGCATCAGCCAACGCATCGTGATCACGAACGCGACGCCGCCCGGCATCCCGGACGCGGACGAGCGCACCGGCTACACCACCACCTGGGCGGGATCCGGCTTCTACGTCTACCGCCCGCCCGCGGCCACCGGGGTCGAGATCGACCTGCCCGAGGGGTGGGTCCCCCTCAACTGGCGGGGCTACCAGCCCTGGGCCGACGACGGCCACGGCCACGTGCTCACCCGGTTCAAGGGCGAGCTCGCCCCGCGCGCCTCGGCGGAGGTGACGCTGACCTACGACCTGCCGCCCGGCACGTTCGGCACCGAGGGCGACCTCGCGTACACCGTGCACGTCGACCCGCAGGGACTCTGGCAGCCCGAGACCGTCAGCGTCACGGCCGAGGGCCCCGACGGCCGGCGGTCGTCCGTCACGCAGGTGGTCGACCAGCCGACGACCCTGCGAATCCCGATCGGATGAGCGTCCAAGGATTCCTTCAGCGCCATGTGCCACACTGGGGGAAAAGCCGGACTTGTACGGATTCAAGGGCTGACTCCACGGGGGAACTCCACTGATGCATCGCCTGCCGAGCACCGTCATCGCCTCCGCCGTCGCCCTCGGGCTGCTGGCGGCGTACGCCGTCGCCGCACCGAGCGAGGGCGACTCGGCACCCACGACGTCGGCTGCCCCCGCCATGTCGGCGGCGGGCTTCGCCAAGGCCCCGGGCAAGAAGGTCCCGACCACGCTGTTCGGGATGCACCCCGCCGTCCTGAGCCCGACCCCGACCGCCGCACAGCTCGGCGCGGTCACCCCGGCCAACGGCATCGGAACGGCGTTCATCCTCTCCAACGGCAACGAGTGGTCGTCGGTGCAGCCCAGCGCGTCGGTCGCCCCGGACACGACCTACCTGGTCGGCGTCGTCGACGCGGCGCGCTCCCAGGGCTTGCGCGACGTCCACGTGATCCTCACGGGCACCCCGCTGTGGGCCGCGGCCAGCACCAAGGCGGTCGCCGGCGAGCCCGCACCGGGCTACGCCTCACCCCCCAAGAGCATGGAGGCGTGGAAGGGCTACGTGCGCGCCGTGGCCACCGCGCTCAAGGGCAAGGCCACCTCCTACCAGGTGTGGTCCGAGGCCAACCTGCCGAGCCGCTGGAAGGGCACGCCGGCGCAGCTCGCCGAGCTCACCAAGCAGGCCAACTACGTCATCAACCAGGTCGACCCCCGTGCGACCGTGGTCGCGGCGAGCACCACCGCACGCCTCGGCGACCTGACCCGCTGGTACCTGCCGTACCTCAAGGAGCTGAAGAAGCGAGGCTGGCCCGTCGACGCGTTCTCGGCCCACCTCTACCCCGCCGGCAACGGCAGCCCGGTGACGCGGCAGAAGCTCCTCGCGTCGGTCAAGGCCACCCTCAAGGCCGCGAAGGCTCCCGCCCGCCCGCTCTGGGACGGCGAGATCAACTACGGCGTCGGTGGCCCGACCACGAGCATCAAACACCGGGTGCTCGACAACGCCACGGGTGCCGCGTACGTCGTCCGCACCTATCTCGACTCCCTGCGCTTCGGCGTCAGCCGGGTCTACTGGAGCGCGTGGACGCCGAAGAACGCGGTGTACGGCGTCACCATGTGGCCGGGGTACGTCGGACCCCGCGCGCAGAAGACGGCCTACTCCTGGCTCGCGGGCAAGTACTGGCGCGGGTGCACCATCAGCAAGAAGAAGCTCGTCACATGCAAGGTCAGCTCCACGACGTCCCCGACGAGCTCGGTGGCCAGGATCGTGTGGAGCGAGGGCAAGACCCTCAAGATCAAGATCCCGCGCGGCGTCAAGCACAAGCAGTCCGCGAGCGGGTACATCACGACCGCGAAGGCCGGGAGCACGCTCAAGGTCAACGGGTCGCCCGTATGGCTCAGGCCCCTGACCGTCCGCCCGTAACCTCCGCTCTGCGACGGGGATCGACTACGGCGTCGCCGGACCGACCGCAGCCAGCCCGCACCGCGACCTCGACGTCAGCCCGGAACTCCCTGGAGGTCGGGCCGTCGCCGGTGTGGCTCGACCCTGACCTGGCCTGCGCCCAGGACACCCGCTCCGACACGCGGCCCGGCCACCGCATGACGGACACGACCATGCGCGTCGCCCGTGAGCCCGTCACTCGCACCGGCCCGAGCCCGCGAACCACGTCGCACCGGCGGACGCGCAGCCGTCGAGTTCCCGTCGTCGGCCTGAGCGGCCGCGGCCGACCGGCGAACGGTCGAGGGCGTTCCTCTCGACCCTTCCTGCGACAGTCGCCCATGGTGTCGACGTGCGCACGCTGCGTGACCCCGATGCAGCGCAGCGCCGACCGCGCTAGAAACGTTCCCATGGACCACGTCGACGTCGTCGTCCTCGGTGCCGGCTCCGCCGGAGAGGTGGCTGCGACCTCGCTCGCCGGCAGCGGCCGTTCGGTGGCACTCGTCGAGCGCCTGCGCGTCGGCGGGGAGTGCCCGTACGTGGCCTGCATGCCGAGCAAGTCGCTGCTGCACAGCGCCGCGCGAGCTACGACGCCATACCGCGGGTCGTGTACACGGATCCCCCCGTCGCCAGCGTCGGCCGTGCAGACGGTCGCGACTCGCTCGTCTCCGCCTCCGTCGACCTCTCCGACCTCGCGCGCACCCAAGCTGAGGAGGGGACGGGCGGACTGCTCGTCGTCACCGCCGACCGCGACCGTCGCGTCGTCATCGGCGCCTCGGCCATCGGCGCGCGAGCGGACGACTGGATGGCCGAGGCGGCACTCGCCGTGCGCGCCCAGGTGCCGCTGTCGGTCCTCGTCGACACCGTGCACGCGTTCCCGAGCATGAGCGAAGCCCTCGGGACGGTCTACCGCGAGCTGCCGCGCCAAGTGCCGGGACGCCTGACCCCCGGGGCGCCGACCGGCATCACGGGGCGCCCGACCGGTTCCACCCTGGCACGTGCCACCGTCGCGGGCGCACGGCGTGGCCGACCCTTCACAGCTCGGACTGTGCGCCACGATGGCGAGGCCGCGAGGGCGCGCAGCCCGGGGGGAGCGACGTGAAGCCGAGCCAGGTGATCGCCTATCTCGACACCTCGGGCGGGCTCGACCTCGACGCGCGCCGCCCGTGGCCCGGCCGACGCCAGGCCGACGAGGTGATCCGACCGCTCGACGCCCGTGCGCTGCTCGGCGCCTCGAGCGCCCCAGGGCTGTGGGACGTCGCGGCGCTCGCCCCCACCGTGCTCGCACCGCTCGCCGACGCCGCGGCGGCGGACCCCCGTCCGGTGCGCTGGGACGTCGACGCGTGGTACCGGCCCGCGCATCTCGCGGCGTACGACATGGGCATCGTGGTCCGCGAGCAGGCGGTGGTCGACCTGGCGACCGATCTCGCGGCGTACGCCGCCGGCGCAGGCGTGCAGCTGCCGCCCACCGACGAGTCTGCTCGCCAGCTGCTGCGCATGGCGTTCACGGTGCTGTTCCTGCACCAGCTGTTCCACCACCGCGTGGAGATGCTCGCCCTGCGCATGCAGGTGGTCGAGCAGAAGCCGCGCTACGTCACCTACTACCGCGAGGCGTACGCCCGCGCCGCCGGCACCGACGAGCAGCTCGAGGAGGCGCTCGCGAACGCGTTCGTGCACCGCACGCTCTCGCGCCGCGCGCACTGCGCCGGCATCGCGAACGACCTGCGCCGCGCCGTCCTCGACTTCGTGCGCTCGGGGTGGGCGCACGACGAGCCCGGCTACCGGGTCGCCGGCGACTACCTCGCGCCCGAGTCGTGGGACAAGGGGCTCGGCGAGCTGCACGCGCGCGTGAACGAGGGCAGCGCGCGACCGACGAGGCGCGCGACGTGGCGGCACCTCGGGCCCGACCTCACCGCGAGCACTCTCGACGTCGCGACCGACGTCGCGGTCGTGACGCGGCACGGAGAGGTGCCGGCGCTGCCGGGCACGCTCGTCGACGCCCCCACCTGCACCGCCGAGCAGATGACGCGCATCCTCGAGCGCGCCGGGTACGCCGTGCCGCGACGCGGCCGCGGCTCGCACCTGCGGCTCGCGGCCAAGGGACGCGCGGTCGCGTTCGTCCCGGTCGAGGGATCGCTCTCGCCCACCGCCACCGCCCGGCTCCTCGCGCTCGTCGACGCGACACCGGCCGATCTGCCGGCACTCCTCGCGACCCCTGATCCGTACGCGACCGCGCAGCTCGACCCGGACCAGGCCGAGTTCACCCCCGGATGCTCGAACACCCCCGTTTGCGCGAGATTCCTGCCGAATCGGGCCCGGATCTCGAGCAACCGGGGTGTTCGAGGATTCGGGGGTGAACTGAGCCTCGGTGGGGCGTGCGCGAGCAGACTGTGCTCGTCGGCGGAGCGACCGCCGGACCCCGTGCCCGGAGGCGTGATGCGAGCGGTCGTCTACGACGCGTACGGCGCGACCCCGGTCGTCACCGACGTGCCCGAGCCGGCGTGCCCGGACGACGGCGTGCTGGTGCGCGTCGGCGCCACCGGCGTCTGCCGCTCGGACTGGCACGCGTGGATCGGGCACGACCCGGTGCCGCTGCCGATGGTGCCCGGGCACGAGTACGCCGGAACCATCGCCGCGGTCGGCGCCGAGGTCGACGCGCTGGACGGTCGGCGACCGTGTCACCGTGCCGTTCGCGTGCGGCTGCGGTCGCTGCGAGCAGTGCGCGACGGGCGACACCCACGTGTGCCCGCACCAGACGCAGCCCGGCTTCACCGGGTGGGGGTCGTTCGCCGAGCTCGTCGCCGTGCACGCCGCCGACACCAACGTCGTCGCGCTGCCTGACTCGCTCGGGTTCATCGAGGCGGCGGCGCTCGGCTGCCGGTTCGCCACCGCCTACCGCGCCGTCGTCGCGAGCGCGAGGGTCGAGGCCGGCGAGTGGCTGGCCGTCCACGGCTGCGGCGGCGTCGGGCTCTCGGCGGTGATGATCGCCGTGGCGCGGGGCGCGCAGGTCGTCGCGATCGACGTCGCGCCACCGGCACTCGCCGCGGCCCGCGAGCTCGGTGCCACGACGATCGACGCCACCGGGCTCGACGCCGAGGCGGTCGCGGCCGAGGTCCACCGCGATCACCGGGCTCGGCGCGCACGCCTCGATCGACGCGCTCGGATCCGTCGCGACGATGCAGGGCTCGGTGCTCGGTCTGCGTCCGCGCGGACGCCACGTGCAGGTCGGCCTGATGCTCGCCGACAACGCGGTGCCGCCGGTGCCGATGGGTCGCGTCGTCTCCCTCGAGCTCGAGGTCATCGGCGCCCACGGCATGCCCGCGCGCGACTACGACGAGATGCTCGCCCTCGTGGTGAGCGGCACGCTCCCGGTCGAGCGGCTCGTCGGCCGCACCATCACGCTCGACGAGGCCCCCGCCGCGCTGATGGCGATGAGCTCCCCGGCGTCCGCCTCGGGCATCACGGTCGTCGACCTCGGCGAGGGCCGCTAGCGCCGATCCCCGGGATCGCCTCGTGAACATCATGTTTCGCGTGGTCGTGGCGCCTTCCGACGTACGCCGGCCGCGCGCATCCTGGCTGCGCGACCGGCTCCGGCCGGTCGTCCAGACTCGGGCACGGGAAGGCGGACGCGGGATGATCAAGGTGGCGAAGGCGCGCGGGGGATCGGCCCGGACGGTGACGTTCGTGCTGCCCGACGAGGTGGGGCCGGTGAGCGTCGTCGGCGACTTCAACGACTGGACGCCGGGCACGCACGTGCTCGTACGCCGCTCGAACGGCACGCGCAGCGTCGCGGTCGAGCTCGACTGCGGCCGCGCCGAGTTCCGCTACCTCGCGCCGGGCGGCGTGTGGCTGGACGAGCCGGCCGCGCCGGCACGCAACGGTGCCAACGCCGTGCTGGAGCTCGCGGGCTGAGTCAGGTCGCCGGCCACGGGGTCGACGCGCGGCCGGTCTCGCGCGAGCCGAGCTCCGCATCCGGGCCGCCGCTGTGCCGGATGATCCACTCCTGCTCGGTGAGCGGGCGGTAGCGGTGCTCGCCGCCCCGCACGACCATCACGTCGCCGCCGGTGATCACCGCGGCCACCGGGCCCTCGGGCGTCATGAACTCGACCAGTCCCTCGCCGCTGACCACCAGGTGCGCCTCGGTCTCGGCGTTGACGTGCCACGCGCCCATGCCGCTGTGCTCCTCGCCGGCGGGTGGCGGCGGGATCACCACGGCCGCACGGACATCGCGGATCTCGGGCGGCAGCGTCGCCTCCACCGCATCGAGGGACTGCTGGTCGGGGTCGGTGAGCAGCTGCGTGCCGATCGTCGACAGGCGCGCCCGCGCCTCGTCCTCGGTGATGCCGACGTAGCGGACCATGCGGCGCGTCCTCCTCGCTCGAGCGCGGGCGACGGCACCCGCGGCTGTGGGCCGGGCCGCCCACCGTAGGTCAGCTAGTGCCTCTACGGGGCTCGTCGTCCCGCACCCTCGGGCCGGGCGAGTCGGGTGACGGACGTTAGGTTGACACTGCTAACTGAACGTGGATAACGTACCGCCGTTCAGTCACTCCGGCGCCCACGCCGGCCACCCCTCCGGGAGCACCTCATGTCCACCACCACCGACCGGCGCCCTGTCGCCGGGCCGCGCCCGGGCCGGTTCGACCGCCTCGGGGCGCTGACCGTCCGCCGCCGCCGCGTGATCCTCGTCCTCGCGGTGCTCTTCGTCGTCGTCGCCGGCTCCATCGGCACCGGCGTCATCTCACGCCTGTCCTCCGGCGGCTTCGACGACCCGTCGTCGCCGTCCGCCGTCGCCGCGCAGCAGCTGGCCGACACCTTCGACGCCTCCCCCGCCGACCTCGTCGTCATCGCCGGCAGCCGCGACGGCGCGACGGTCGACTCCCCCGAGGTCGCCGCCGCCGCGCAGGCACTGCAGGCGCGCCTCGCCGCCGAGCCCGGCATCGAGGAGGTCACCAGCTACTGGGACGCGCCCAACCCGGCGCTGCGCTCGACCGACTCGACGATGGCGCTCATCACCGCGCACCTCGTCGAGAGCGGTGACGCCGGCCAGGAGCGAGCGGGTGAGATCGCGGCGGCGTACGCCGGCCAGACCGGCGACGGCGTGCTCGAGGTGCACGTCTCCGGTGCGCCGGTGGTCTTCGCCGAGGTCGGCTCGACCATCGAGAAGGACCTCGCGCGCGCCGAGAGCATCGCGATCCCGATCACGATGCTGCTGATGCTGCTGGTCTTCGGCACGCTCGTGGCCGCCGGCCTCCCCGCGGTGATCGGCGCCGTCGCCGTGCTCGGCTCGTTCCTGGCGCTGTTCATCACCACGCAGGTCACCGACGTCAGCATCTTCGCCATCAACCTCGTCACCGCGCTGGGCATCGGTCTCGGCATCGACTACGGCCTGTTCATCGTGACGCGCTTCCGCGAGGAGCTCGCCGCCGGCCGCGAGCCGCACGACGCGGTGATCCGCTCCGTCGCCACCGCCGGCCGCACCGTCGTCTTCTCCGGCATCACCGTGGCGATCTCGCTCTCGGCGCTGCTCGTCTTCCCGCAGTTCTTCCTGCGCTCGTTCGCCTACGCCGGCATCGCCACCGTCGCGCTCGCGGTCATCGCCGCCGTCGTCGTCCTGCCGGCGCTGCTCGCCGTTCTGGGCACGCGGGTCAACCGCTTCCGCGTCCTGCGCAGCAGCACCGAGGTGAGCGACCACGGCTTCTGGTACCGCCTGTCGATGGGCGTCATGCGTCGCCCGTGGCCGGTGCTCGTCGTCGGTGTCGGCCTGCTCGTGATGCTCGGCCTGCCGTTCCTGCGCGTCACGTTCGGCCAGACCGACGACCGCGTCCTGCCGCCCACCGCGCAGGCGGCCGTCGCAGGCCAGGTCCTGCGCGACTCGTTCGACTCCCGCGAGGCCGACCCGCTGACCGTCGTCGCCACGGCGAGCACCGCCGACGCAGCCACGCGTCTCCGACTACGCGGCGGCCGTCTCCCGGGTCGACGGCGTCGCCCGCGTCGACTCCCTCACCGGCTCGTACGCCGACGGCAACCAGGTCGCCCCGGCGAACCCCGCCTCGGCGCGCTTCACCACGGCGAGCGGCACCGGCACCTGGCTGTCCGTCGTCACCGACGTGGAGCCGTACTCGAACGAGGGCAAGCAGGTCGTCAGCGACATCCGCGCGGTCGACTCGCCGCTCGGCGAGACGCTCGTGGGCGGATCGGCGGCGGTCTTCGCCGACTCGCAGGACGCGATGGGCGACCGGCTCCCCTGGGCGATCGGCATCATCGCGATCTCGACGTTCCTGCTGCTCTTCCTCTTCACCGGCTCGGTGATCATCCCGATCAAGGCGCTGCTGCTGAACACGCTGAGCCTCTCGGCGACCTTCGGCGCGATGGTCTGGATCTTCCAGGAGGGCCACCTCTCGCGGCCTGCTCGGCGACTTCACCGTCACCGGTCAGCTCGACACCGCCATGCCGATCCTCATGTTCTGCATCGCCTTCGGCCTCTCGATGGACTACGAGGTCTTCCTGATCTCGCGGATCAAGGAGGAGTACGACCGCACGGGCGACAACACCGCAGCGGTCGCGATGGGCCTGCAGCGCACCGGTCGCCTCGTCACGAGCGCGGCGGCCCTGATGGCCATCGTGTTCATCGCGTTCGCGAGCAGCGGCGTGACGATCATCAAGATGCTCGGCATCGGCGTGGCCCTGGCGGTTCTCGTCGACGCCACCATCGTGCGCGGCCTGCTGGTGCCCGCGTTCATGCGGGTCGCGGGCGACTTCAACTGGTGGGCGCCGGCGCCGCTCAAGCGCCTGCACTCCCGGATCGGGCTCAGCGAGGGCGAGTCCGCGCCGTCCCCGCGGGCCACGGAGCCGGTGGCCGTAGTCTGATGCGCATGACCACCGCTGCTGCTCACCCTCGCCGCCGTGCACGTCGCGGCGAGGGTGAGCGGCTGCGCGAGGAGATCCTCGTCGCCGCCCGCGGGCTGCTCGCCGAGACCCAGGACGCCGACGCCGTCTCGGTGCGCTCGGTCGCCGAGCGGGTCGGCGTATCCACCCCGTCGATCTACCTGCACTTCTCCGACAAGGCCGCGCTGCTCGACGCGGTGTGCGAGGCGGTGTTCTCCGACCTCGACACCAAGATGGAGGAGGCCGCGGCGCAGACCTCCGACCCCTTCGACGGCCTGCGAATGCGCGGTCTGGCGTACGCGAGCTTCGCGCTCGAGAACCCGGAGCAGTACCGCCTCGCCATGATGCGCATGCCGGCGCAGGGCGAGCACCACCCGTTCACCGCCGAGGACATCGTCGCGGGGCCGACCTACCACCACCTCACGACCGCGGTGCAGCGCTGCATCGACGTCGGGGTGTTCGCGCCGGGCACCGACCCGTCGCACGTCGCCACGAGCCTGTGGGCCTCCGCGCACGGTGCGGTGTCGCTGTGCCTGGCCAAGCCCGGCCTCGCGGGAGACGACGCGCTCGCCCTCTGCGAGATGGTCATCAACCACTCCGGCCTCGGAGCGGCGCTGGCCAGCTACATCGTGCCCGAGGGCCACGAGCACGACGAGGGCGTCCACCCCCACGACGGGGTCAGCGAGCTCCTCGCGGGGATGCTGCGCGGGCTGACCCAGCCCTAGTCGGCGGGCTGGTCGCCGACGCTGTTGTCGGCCGGCGGGCGCTGGCCCGGGATGTTCTCGAGGAGGGCACGCACCTCGACCGCGCGGTAGCGGCGGTGGCCGCCCAGCGTCCGGATCGAGGTGAGCTTGCCCGCCTTGGCCCAGCGCGTGACCGTCTTGGGGTCGACGCGGAAGAGCGCGGCGACCTCCGCCGGAGTGAGCAGCTCGTCCGCATCCGTCATGCGCCCGGCCATGTGTCCCCCTCGTGGACGTGGGATCCGACCGCTCGGCCGACCACCCGTGCGTGTCCGGTTGGTCCGATTGGTCCGGCGGCGACTATCCCACCGGATCTGGGCGAATTGCGCTTCCGTTCCCCATTCGTGACGTTCCCCCGGGTGCGGCTGAGCCGTCGCAGGTCAGGGACTTGCGGGCGACCCCCGCGCACCGGGATCCTCGACCGCCGGGCGGCAGCACGCCGCCGCGGCGCCCACCGTGAGGAGCCCTGCCGCCCATGACCGTCGTCGTCGCCGGTGAGGCCCTCATCGACCTGATCCTGCGACCCGACGGCAGTCTCGCCGCAGCCGCCGGCGGCGGACCGTTCAACGCGGCCCGCACACTGGCGCGGCTCGGCGTCGACACGGTGTTCCTCGGCGGCCTGTCCGACGACCGGTTCGGGCAGCTGCTGCGCTCGCGGCTCGAGGAGGACGGCGTACGCCTCGGGATGCCCGAGGCCGTGCCGCTGCCGACCTCGCTCGCGGTGGCGGAGCTCGACGAGAGCGGCACGGCGAACTACCGCTTCTACCTCAGCCAGACCTCCGCGCCCGCGGTCACCGACGCCGACGCGCACGGCACCGTCACGCCGCAGACGACGGTGCTCCACGTCGGCACGCTGGGCCTGGTGCTCGACCCGATGGCCACCAGCCTCGAGCGGCTCGTGGCCGACGTGCCCGACGACGTGCTGGTCTTCCTCGACCCCAACTGCCGCCCGCGCATCATCGACGACCCGGCCGCCTATCACGCACGGCTGAACCGCGTGCTCGCCCGCGCCGACGTCGTGAAGGTGTCGGGCGACGACCTCGAGTGGCTCGACCCGGACGCACCGACGATGGACACCGCTCGCTCCCTGCTCGACCGGGGCCCCTCCGTCGTGCTCTTCACCGACGGTGCCGCGGCCGTGCACGTGCTCACTGCCATCGGGTCGTTCTCGCTGCCGGTGCCGAAGGTCGACGTGGTCGACACGGTCGGTGCCGGCGACTCGTTCGGCGGCGGCTTCCTGGCCACGTGGGTCGACGCGGGCCTCGGGCGCGACGACCTCGGCGACCTCGATGCCGTGAGCCGGGCCACCCAGCGGGCCATCGTGGTCGCCGGCATCACCTGCACGCGGGCCGGAGCCGAGCCGCCCCGCCTCGCCGACCTCACCTCGACGGGCACGGCGCCGTAGCCTTCGTGCTGTGAGCCTTCCCGCCGCGCTGTCGGAGTACGAGCAGGTCGTCGTCGGCAACGACGAGGGGAGCGGGCTGCACGCGATCATCGCGGTGCACTCGACCGCCCTCGGTCCTGCACTCGGCGGCACGCGGTTCGTGCCGTACGCCGACCTCGACGACGCCTTCGCCGACGCGCTCGCCCTGGCGCGTGCGATGACGTACAAGAACGCGCTCGCCGGGCTGCCGCACGGCGGCGGCAAGGGCGTCATCGTCGGCGACCCGCACCGCGACAAGACACCCGAGATGCTCCGCGCCTACGGACGCCTCGTCGCCTCGCTCGACGGCCGCTACGTCACCGCGGCCGACGTCGGCACCTACGTCGCCGACATGGACGTCGTCGCCACCACCAACCCGTGGACCACCGGGCGCAGCCCCGAGCACGGCGGCGCCGGCGACTCGGGCGACCTCACCGCGGTGGGCGTCCACCACTCGCTGCGCGCGGTGGCCGAGCACCTGTGGGGCAGCCCGTCGCTGGCCGGGCGGCGCTTCGCGATCGCGGGCGTGGGCAAGGTCGGGCGCCGCGTCGCCGAGCACGTCCTCGCCGAGGGCGGGCACGTTCTCGTGGCCGACGTCGACGCCACCGCGATCGGCCGGCTCCTGCACACCCACCCCGAGGCCGAGGTGGCCGACCATCCCGACGCCCTGATCGAGGCCGACGCCGACGTGCTCGTGCCGTGCGCGCTCGGCGGGATGATCACCGCCGAGGTCGTCGACCGCCTCGCCGTCGCGGCGGTGTGCGGCGGTGCCAACAACCAGCTCGCCGAGCCGGGCCTGGACGACCGCCTGGCCGAGCGCGGCGTGCTGTTCGCACCCGACTTCCTGGTCAACGCGGGCGGCGTCATCGCCGTCGGCGAGGAGTACGCCGGCCGCGGCACCTACGACGACGCGCGGGCCCGGGAGCGGGCGCGCGCCGTCGGCGCGACCCTCCTCGAGGTGCTCCGGACCTCCCACGAGCAGGGGGTCACCCCCCTCGTCGCCGCCGAGCGCCTGGCCGAGGCGCGCATCGCCGCCGCCCCGCCCCGCGAGCCGTTCTCCGCTCCGGGCGCCTGACCTGCGACGACGCCGTACGCCGTCCCGCGGCCCCGCTGCGCGACTCGCCAGATCCGCTGGGGGCGAACCCGGTCAGACAGGCCAACCCCGGACGTTTATGATGGGCGTCTGACCACCGGCGCCCCTCGCGTCGGCGGACTCACACATGTCGGTCGATCCGGGACCGTGTCGGTTCCAGAGGGGGTCAAGCCATGGGGCGTGGCCGGGCCAAGGCCAAGCAGACCAAGGTTGCGCGCGAGCTCAAGTACAGCTCCGGCAACACCGACCTCACCGCGCTCCAGGCCGAGCTCACCGGTGGGAGCCACGACCGTCCCGCGACCGCGGCGAAGGTCGTCGAGCCCGACGAGGACGACGACGACCTGTACTCGAAGTACATCGACGACGAGGACGACGACTGATCGCCCCGTCCCCCTGACGCCGACCGGGCGCTCACCCTCCGGGGTGGGCGCCCGTCGTCGTCACCGCCCGGCGACGCGCTGTGGGAGGGTCGGTCGCATGATCGAGATCCTCAACGCCGCCGAGGTGGCGCGCGCCCGCGCGTCAGGCGCCCTGGTCGCCCGCATCCTGCAGACGGTCACCGGCCGCGTGGGCGTGGGGACGAACCTGCTCGAGATCGACCGCTGGGTGCAGGACATGATCGCCGAGGCCGGTGCGCAGTCCTGCTACGTCGACTACGCACCGTCGTTCGGCCGCGGCCCCTTCGGGCACTACATCTGCACGTCGGTGAACGACGCGGTGCTCCACGGACTGCCGCACGACTACACGCTCGCCGACGGCGACCTGCTCTCGCTCGACCTGGCCGTGTCCCTGGACGGCCTGGCCGCCGACTCGGCCGTCAGCGTGATCGTCGGGGACTCGCCGAACCCGGACGGCGTCGCGATGATCGACGCGACCCGGCGGGCGCTCGCCGCGGGCATCGGGGCTGCGGGCCCGGGAGCGACCATCGGCGACATCTCCCACGCGATCGGCGAGGTCCTCACCGCGGCCGGCTACCCGGTCAACACCGACTTCGGCGGCCACGGCATCGGGTCGACGATGCACCAGGACCCGCACGTGCCGAACGCCGGACGCCCCGGTCGCGGCTACCGGCTGCGCCCCGGCCTGCTGCTCGCGCTCGAGCCCTGGGTCATGGCCGACACCGACCGCCTCGTGATGGATCCCGACGGCTGGACGCTCCGCAGCGAGACCGGCTGCCTGACGGCGCACAGCGAGCACACCATCGCCATCACCGACGACGGCGCGGACATCCTCACCCTGCCGGGAGCTGGTCTCTGACGCCGCCCGGCTAGGGGGCGAGAGCCTCGGCGATGGCTCGCACGTGCCGTACGTCGGTGCCGCAGCAGCCGCCGACCACGGCGAGCGACGGCAGCATCGACCGGAGCTCGGCGTACTGCGCCCCGAGCTCGGCCGGGTCGCCGTCGTCGAGCGTCTCGGCGGCGTCGAGCTCGGCGTGGCTCTGGCGCGAGGCGTTCGCGCGCAGCCAGCCGATGCGTCCGACCCAGTCCGCGTCGCCGCCCAACGTCGGTCGCAGGTGGTCGGGGTGGGCGCAGTTCACGCCGAAGTAGCGGACGTAGCGCTCGGTCGCGGCGTCGACGGCGGCGATGGCGTCCTCGATCGTCGAGCCGTCCGGCAGACGTCCGTCGGTCTCGACCGTGAACGACACGGCGACCGGGATGCCCACGTCTCGCGCGGCCAGGGCGACGCCGGCCCCTTCGGCGGCGTAGGTCATCGTCATCGTCGACACCATGTCGCAGCCGGCGCCGGCGAAGACCTCGACCTGGCGGCGGTGGTAGTCCCGCGCCGTCTCGGCGGTCATGGCCTCGCCGACCGAGTACCCGTCGCCCCTCGGGCCGAGCACGCCGCTCACCGTCGTGGGCCCGGTGAGCCCGGGCATCGAGTCGCGCACGCCGCGCACGAGCGCCACGGCGTCGCGGTTGACGTCGTCGAGGTCCGCCTGGTCGAACCCGAGGCGTGCGCCCCAGTCCGAGCTGCTGCGCCACGTCGGCGTCTCGAAGACGAACCCGAGGCCGTGGTCGGCGGCGACCTGGGCGTGCTCGCGGTAGTAGTTCTCGAGCAGCGAGCGACCGACCTCGTCGCGGAGCAGCGGGAACGACGCGAACTCGGGCAGCTCGACGCCCTTGAGGAACACCAGATCGGTCTCGAGCCCCGAGTCGCTCAGGACGAGGGGGCCACCGGGCACCGGCACGGATGAGCTGGGACTGGGGCATGGATCCTCCCGGGATCACCCCCGCGAATGCCCCGACGGTAGACCTGGCCCGGCCACCCCGGAAGCCCTGGCGCGCGTCAGTGCGCGTGGGTGCCGACGAGCGAGACGGCGCCGCCCTTGCCGCCCTTGGCGGGTGCGTCGCCCTCCTCGCCCGGCGCGCGCAGGCGCGCCTCGCCGAGGACCCAGGCGTCGACGCCGCGGGCACGCGAGCCGGCCGAGCGCGGTGTCGACCGACTCGGGGGCGACCATCGCGATCATGCCGACGCCCATGTTGAACGTCTTCTCGAGCTCCGGCAGCGCGACCCGGCCCAGGTCGCCGACGAGGCCGAAGATCGGCGTGCGGGGTCCAGGTGGAGCGCTCGATCACCACGTGCACGTCGCTCGGCAGCACGCGCGCGAGGTTGGCGGCGATCCCGCCACCGGTGACGTGGCGAAGCGCGTGCACCTCGACGTCGCCGGCGCGCGCGAGGTCGAGGCAGTCGAGCGAGTAGATCCGGGTCGGCTCGAGCAGCTCCTCGCCGAGGGTGCGGCCGAGCACGTCGATGTGCGAGTCGAGGCCGCAGGCCGCCGGTCGGAGCAGCACGTGGCGCGCCAGCGAGTAGCCGTTGGAGTGCAGGCCGCTGGCGCCATCGCGATCAGCGACGTCGCCGACGCGCACGCGGTCCGGGCCGAGCAGGTCGTCGGCCTCGACCACGCCGGTGCCGGCGCCGGCGACGTCGTACTCGTCGGGCGCGAGCAGGCCCGGGTGCTCGGCGGTCTCGCCGCCGACCAGCGCGCAGCCCGCCTGGCGGCAGCCCTCGGCGATGCCGGAGACGATCGCGGCCACGCGCTCGGGGACGACCTTGCCGACCGCGATGTAGTCGGTCATGAACAGCGGCTCGGCGCCGCACACGACGAGGTCGTCGACGACCATCGCGACCAGGTCGATGCCGATGGTGTCGTGCTTGTCCATGCGCTGCGCGACGTCGACCTTGGTGCCGACGCCGTCGGTGGACGTCGCCAGCAGCGGGCGGCTCGAAGCGCTTGAGCGCCGAGACGTCGAACAGCCCGGCGAAGCCGCCGACGCCGCCGACGACCTCGGGGCGCTGCGCCCGCGCGATCGCCGCCCTCATCAGCGCGACCGCGCGCTCGCCGGCCTCGACGTCGACGCCGGCCGCGGCGTAGGTGGCAGGGGCGGAGGACGGGCGGCGTACGACGTCGCCCGACAGCGGCTCGGTCACGGGCGGTTCAGCGCCTCGGCCGCACCGCCGCCGCCGAGCAGCGAGGGCAGGCCGTCGACGTCGATGACGGCACCGGACTTCTCGGACTCGAGCACGCGGGTCTCGAGACCCTCGAGGCCCTCGAGCAGGTGCTTGCCGAGCAGCTCGGGCTCGGGCAGGGCGATCGGGTAGACGCCGTCGAAGCAGGCGCGGCACAGGCGGTCCATCGCGACGCCGGTCGCGTCGACGAGGCCCTCGAGCGAGACGTAGCCGAGGGAGTCGGCGCCGATCGAGGTGCGGATCTCCTCGACGGTGAGGCCGTTGGCGATCGAGCTCGGCGCGCGTCGCGAAGTCGATGCCGTAGAAGCACGGCCACTTCACCGGCGGGCTGGAGATGCGCACGTGCACCTCGCGCGGCACCGGCCTCGCGCAGCATCCGCACGATCGCGCGCTGGGTGTTGCCGCGCACGATCGAGTCGTCGACGACGACGAGCCTCTTGCCCTGACGATCTCGCGCAGCGGGTTGAGCTTGAGCCGGATGCCGAGCTGGCGGATGGTCTGCGACGGCTGGATGAACGTGCGCCCGACGTAGGCGTTCTTCACCAGGCCCTGCGGCGAACGGGATGCCGGACTGCCTGCGCGTAGCCGACCGCGGCCGGCGTGCCGGACTCCGGCACCGGGATGACCAGGTCGGCCTCGACCGGGTGCTCGCGGGCGAGCTGGCGGCCGATCTCGACGCGCACGGCGTGGACGCTGCGGCCGGAGATCGTGGTGTCGGGGCGGGCGAGGTAGACGAACTCGAACAGGCAGCCCTTGGGCTCGGCCGCGGCGAAGCGCTGCGTGCGCAGGCCGTGCTCGTCGATGGCGATGAGCTCGCCGGGCTCGATCTCGCGGACGAACGAGGCACCGACGATGTCGAGCGCCGCGGTCTCGGACGCCACGACCCAGCCGCGCTCGAGCTGGCCGAGCACCAGCGGGCGGATGCCCTGCGGGTCGCGGGCGGCGTAGAGCGTGGTGTCGTCCATGAAGACGAGGGAGAAGGCGCCGCGCAGCAGCGGCAGCTCGTCGATCGCGGCGGCCTCGAGCGAGAGGTCGGGGTGCGCGGCGAGCAGCGCGGTGAGCAGGTCGGTGTCGGAGGTCGAGTGCATGAGTCGGTGCCCAGCGGCAGCTCGCCGCTGGCGTCGGCCCGCTCGCGCGACCCGGCGCGCGAGCTCGTGGGTGTTGGTCAGGTTGCCGTTGTGGCCGAGCGCGACGTGGCCGGTGGCGGTGGCGCGGAACGTCGGCTGGGCGTTCTCCCAGACGCTGGCGCCGGTGGTCGAGTAGCGGCGTGGCCGATGGCGACGTGGCCCTGCAGGCTCTCGAGCGCAGGCCTCGGTGAAGACCTGCGAGACCAGGCCCATGTCCTTGTAGACCATGATGTGGAAGCCGTCGCTGACGGCGATGCCGGCCGACTCCTGGCCGCGGTGCTGCAGCGCGTAGAGGCCGAAGTAGGTGAGCTTGGCGACCTCCTCGCCGCGGGGCCCAGACCCCGAAGACGCCGCAGGCGTCCTGCGGGCCCTTCTCGCCGGGCAGGAGGTCGTGGTTGAGCCGTCCGTCGCCGCGCGGCACGGGTGCAGTCTACGTGGCTGCCGGGGTCGTCCCGACAGCCCGCGCCGGGCCGGATCGCCCGGCGGTCGCTCGGCCGCGGCGTACGCCGTCAGCCCAGGCCCGCGACCCCGCCGATCGCGCTCAGCACGAGGCTCCACGCGGCCGACCGGGGGTCGATGAGGTCGAAGTGGCCGGCCCCGGGCACCGTCATGAGCGTGGCCGACGGGTGGGCTGTGACGTACGCCTCGGCCAGCCCCACGGGGACGATGGTGTCCTCGATCCCGTGCACGAGGACGACCGGGCCTGCGGCCGAGACCCGGCGCGTGGGGTCGAGGTCGGTGCGGGTCGCCGCCGGCCCGCCGAGGAAGGCCTCGACGGCGTCGCCGCCCACGCGCTCCCGGTCCGCGGTGGCCAGGTCGGCGACCGCCGCGAGCGCGACGGTGCCCACGAGACCGGCGGCCGGAGCGGCGGAGGCGGCCCACAGCGCGAGATGACCGCCGGCAGAGTGCCCGACCACCACGACGCGGCCGTCATGGCGCCCGCGCAGCTCGACAGGGAGCACCCGCAGAGCGACACGTACGTCCTCGCAGGCGGCGTCGGGCTTGCCGGGCACACGGCGGTACTCGGGGACGCAGGTCGTGTAGCCCGCGGCGGCGAGCGCATGGGCCGTCGCACGCAGGTGCATGCGGTCGTACTCCGGGCGCCAGAAGCCTCCGTGCAGCAGCATCAGCAGCGGCTTGTCGTCACCGCCGAGCTGCACCTCGCCGATGTCCTCGGGACCCGGGCCCCACGTGACGATCACGTCCGGCTCGGGTGCCTCGAGGGTGAGGATCGAGTCGTCCTCGACGAACGCCGCGCCGCTGTCCTGGGTCACGACGACATCCTCGCCGTCCCGGTGGTCGCGCGCACCGAAGAGCCGACGATCGCCTAGATGCGGCCGCCGCCGGCGGCGTCGCCGGAGAGCCGCTGCGCGAGGTAGACCGGGAAGATCGAGATGAGGACGAGCGCCGCGGCGACCGCGTTGACGATCGGCGCCTGGTTGCGGCCGGAACAGGTTGTTGAAGATCCAGATCGGCAGGGTCTGGATGTCCGGCGGCGCGGTGAACGTGGTCACGATGATCTCGTCGAAGCGACAGGCCGAACGCCAGCACGCGCGCCGGCGAGCGAGCGCCGAGCGGATCTGCGGGAAGGTGACGAGCCGGAAGGTCGTGAACCCGGCGGCGCCGAGGTCCATCGACGCCTCCTCGAACCCGGTCCCGCACACGACGCAGCCGCGCGAGCGCGTTGTTGTAGACGACGACGATGCAGAACGTCGCGTGACCGATCACGATCGACAGGAAGGTCAGGCCGCCGAGGTAGCTGGTGAACACGTTGTTGAGCGCGATACCGGTGACGATGCCGGGCAGCGCGATCGGCAGGATCGACCAGCAGCGAGACGGAGTCTCGGCCGAAGAACTCGTAGCGCGCCAGCGCCATCGACACCAGCGTGCCGAGCACCAGGGCGATCAGCGGTCGCGATCGGACGCGACGATGACCGACGTACACCAGCGCGTCGCGGACGCCCTGGTTCTCGACCATCTTCTGCCACCACTCGGTGGTCCACTCCGTGCGGCGGCCAGGAGAAGGTGCGGTCGGCGTTGAACGAGTTGATGACGATGACGCGCGAGCGGGATGTAGATGAACGCCATCCCGAGGAGGAACAGCACGCGGAGCACGATGCGCGTCGTGCGGGAGATGGTCATGTCCGCGGCCTCTACAGGTTGTCCAGCGCGCCGGTGCGGCGTACGGCGAGCAGGTAGACGACCATGACGAGCACGGGGATCGTCGCGACCGCTGCTGCGAACGGCAGGTTGAGCGTGAAGTTCTGGTAGACGACGTTGCCCAGCATCTGCGCTGTGCCGCCGACGAGCTGCACGGTGATGTAGTCGCCGAGCGATCAGCGAGAACGTGAAGATCGAGCCGGCGACGAGCGCAGGGCAAGATCGTCGGCAGCACGATCGAGCGGAAGGTGCGCCACGGCCGGGCGCCGAGGTCGGCGGAGGCGTCGAGGTAGGAGTCCGGCATGCGCTCGAGACGCGGCGTACAGCGGCAGGACCATGTACGGCAGCCACAGGTAGGTCAGCGTCACGATCGTGGCGAGCGCAGCCGTACCCGGGCGAGTCCGAGGCCGAAGGGCTGCAGGAACCACGCGATCACGCCGGACTCGGGCTGGAGCATCGTGCGCCAGCGCGTAGACCTTGACGAGGTACGACGCCCACAGCGGCGTGAGCACGAGCGCGACGAGCAGCGCGCGGTGCGAGCGGCTGCGCGACGCGCGCCATGTAGAAGGCCATCGGCAGGCCGATGAGCGCGCGCGAGCACCGTGACCGCCGCGGCGATGCCGATGGTGCGCAGAGCGACGCCGTAGTAGCGCGGGATCGGTGAGCAGCTCGGTGAAGTTCTCGAGCGTGAACCCGCGCACGACCTGCCCGGTGAACTAGTCGACGGTCCAGAACGCCGTGACGAACAGCAGCGGCGAGCGGGACCAGGTAGAGCGAGCACCAGCCACGTCAGCGGCAGCGCGAGCAGCACGGGCCAGCCGGGCCCTGGGGTGCCGGTACATGCCACGCGGCGGCCGGGACGCTCGCGGTGCGCGGTGCCGGCTACGGCGGTGCTCATCGGGCCTTCTCAGGCGTGGACGCGCGGTGGGTCGGGTGGCCCGGCCGGCGGACGGCCGGGCCACCCGGACGAGCCTGCCGAGCGTCAGGTCAGCTGTTGCGCAGCGACGCTCCACGCCTTCGACCCACTCGTCGTAGGGCACGCACTTCACGTCCGTGCGACCGTCGAGGCACTTCGGTCGACGGGGTGGTCCAGTAGTAGACGTCGCTCCAGTAGTCGGTCTCGCGTCGGCGTGGAACGTCGCGCAGTGGTCCTTGTTCGTGCGTCAGCGCGCAGGACTTCTTGTTGGCCGGGCGCCTCACCGAAGTACTCGGCGATCTGCGCGTTGCACCTCGGGCGAGACGATGTGGTCGAGCCACAGGTACGAGCAGTTGATGCTCTTGGTGTCCTTCGCGACCATCCAGGTGTCCGACCAGCCGGTCGCGCCCTCCTTCGGCTTCACGCGTCGCCACCGGGGTGCCGTCGGCCGTTGGCGAGGTTCGCGGTGAGCTGCCAGCCCTGGCGCTGCCGACGGGCCGGTGGCGCCGGCCTTGACGCCTGCTGGTACTTGGTGTCGTCCGCCCAGTACTCGCCGACCAGCGGCTTCTGCTGCGTGAGCAGCGCGACGGCGGCGTCGAACTGGGTCTGGTCGAGCGCGTACGGGTTCTGTGATCCCCAGCTCGGGCTGGGTGGCCATCAGGTAGACGGCGGCGTCGGCGATGTAGATCGGCGTCGTCGTACGGCGTGACCTTGCCCTTGAGCGGCGAGTCCGGGTCGAACATGTCGCTCCACGACGTCGGGCGCCGGGCGTGAACTCGTCGGTGCGGTACAGCAGGAGGTTGGCGCCGCGGCCGTGCGGGATGCCGTAGTTGACGCCGTCGACGGTGTTCCACGGCTGGTTCTTCAGGCTCGGCGAAGATGTCGGCGTAGTTCGGCACGAGCGCGGTGTTGACCGGCTGGACGTGGTCGCCGTAGACGAGACGCAGCGAGGCGTCGCCGGAGGCCGACACGACGTCGTACTCGCCGGCTCGAGATCAGCTGCACGGCCTCGTCGGACGTGCGCGAAGGTCTTGACGTTGACCTGGCAGCCGGTCTCCTTCTCGAAGCGGGTCACCCAGTCGACGGCGGGGTCGGTCGAGCCGTCCTCGGCGTAGCCGGGCCAGGCGAGCACGTTGAGCGTGCCCTCGCCGGCGCCGACGGGGCCGGCGTACGGCGACGGCGTCGGGAGCGGCGGCGCCGCCCGACGACGACGCGCTGCTGCCGCAGGCCGAGCGAGCAGACCGACGGCAGCGATGCCGGCGCCGATCGCGAGCAGTCGCTTGCTGCGCACTCGCTTCCTCCTGTCATCTGGTGCCCGACGGCTCCTGACCGCGGGACGTCGGGTGGTGGCCGGGGATCCGGCCGGCCGACGGGCTAGGCCCCGACCCGGTACTCGTGCTCCTTGCGCCACACCAGGCGCACCTGGCGTCCGCGCATGGCCACGACGTCCATGGAGGACGTCCGCTGGTTCTGCTGCAGGGCGACCAGCGACCCGCCGACCTCGAGGTCGACGAGGAACCGGGTGCCGCTGCCGACGTAGACGACCTCGCGCACGGTGCCGAGCGCGGAGTCCTCGCCGTCGCCGGCCGCGTCGTCCGGGCTCGGCCACGCGGATCTTCTCGGGCCGCACGCTGAAGACGCCCTCGTGCCCGAGCACGGTCGCGCGCGGCCTCGCCGCGCAGCAGGTTCGACGTGCCGACGAACCCGGCGACGAACTCGGTGGCCGGCTGCTCGTAGACGTCGGCCGGCGTGCCGATCTGCTCGATGCGCACCGGCGTTGAAGACGGCGATGCGGTCGCTCATCGTCAGCGCCTCCTCCTGGTCGTGCGTCACGAACACGAACGTGATGCCGACGTCGCGCTGGATCGCCTTGAGCTCCACCTGCATCTGCTCGCGCAGCTTGAGGTCGAGCGCGCCGAGCGGCTCGTCGAGCAGGAGCACCTTGGGGCGGTTGACGAGCGCGCGGGCGAGCGCGACGCGCTGGCGCTGGCCGCCGGACATGCGCCGCGGGCTTGCGGTCGCCGTACCCCTCGAGCCGCACGGCCTCGAGCGCCTCGGTCGCCGCGCTGCGGCGCTCGGCCTTGCCGACGCCTCTTGCACCCGCAGGCCGTACTCGACGTTCTGCTGCACGGTCATGTGCGGGAAGAGCGCGTAGTCCTGGAAGACGGTGTTGACGTCGCGGTCGAACGGCGGCGCGTCGCGTGACGTCGACGCCGGCGAGCTCGATCGTGCCGGCCGTGGGCAGCTCGAAGCCGGCGATCATGCGCAGCACGGTGGTCTTGCCCGAGCCCGACGGGCCGAGCAGCGTGAGGAACTCGCCGTCGGCGATGTCGAGGTCGACCGAGTCGACGGCGACGACCTCGCCGAAGGTCTTGCGCAGGCCGCGCAGCCGGATGGCGACGGCAGCCGTGCCGGCGGCGTGGGCCTCGGGCGACGGGGAGGTCATGACGCGTCCTCGGGGTCGGGGCGGATCCCGGCGGGGGCCGGAGCGCGTCGAGGACGGCCGCGACCGGCCGCACCCCCGATGCGCACGCGCACCCTAGCGGGGGCGCACCCGTCAGATCGAGAGCGGGGCACCGATTCCGTCGTGATCGTGACCGAACTGTGCGATTTCGGTCGTCAGGTGCGGGTCCGACCACGGATCCTGGCGTCGCGTTACGAGAGGACGTCCTTGCGGAGGAACTTGCGCCAGGCCAGCGCCAGGAGCACTGCGGCGTAGGCGGTGGACAGGATCGCGCCGCGGGCCATGTCCGACCACACGACGGGATCGTTGAAGGCGTCGACCCAGGCACCGATGTAGTGCGTGGGCAGGATCTCCCGCACCGGGCCCAGATCCTCCACCTGGTCGAGGATCGACGAGACGATCACGAGCATCACCGCGCCGCCGACGGCGCCGAGCGGGGCGTCGGTGTGGACGCCGAGGAAGAACGCCAGCGCGGCGACGAACAGCATCGAGACGGCGAGGTAGCCGATCACGATCGCGAGCCGGAACAGCGCCTCGCCCGTGGGGATGACGCTGCCCAGCGGTGTTCGCGCCGGCCCGAACCCGAAGAAGATCCCGCCCGCCAGCAGCGCGGAGACCGGCAGGATCACCAGGCCCGTCAGCGCCAGGCCGAACGACACGAGCAGCTTCTGCCGGAGCAGCCGCGACCGCCCCACCGGCGAGGCCAGCAGGTACTTCAGCGACGACCACTGCGCCTCGCTGGCCACGGTGTCGCCGCAGAAGAGGGCCACCACGACGATGATGAGCAACGTCGAGGACGCGAAGACGACGAACAGGGCGAAGTTCACCGCGCCGCCGGTGGCGAGGTCGACGAAACGCGTGCCGCCCGCGGCCGCGCCACGGTTGCGCGCGAACAGCACCGCCAGCACCACCGGGAACAGCGCGAGCCCTGCCAGGACGAGCTGAGTCCGCCGGCGCCGCCACTGACGCACCAGCTCGACGCGCAGGGGAAGGGTGCGCTGGGCCGACCACCCGGCGGCAGACCCGTCGAGGGCCGCCGTCGGCGGGGGCGGTGCGGCACGCAGGAGGTCGTGGACGCCGCGCGAGGTCGACGTGCCGCTCATGACGACGCTCCGATCAGTCCGAGGAACACGGTCTCCAGGTCGGCAGGTGCGGTATCCGCGGAGTCGGCAGCCACCACCTGGTCGAGAGGGCCGGCAGCCACCAGCTCGCCGCGGTGCATGACGACGACGTGCGTGCAGGTGCGCTCGACCTCGGCGAGGAGGTGGCTCGACACGACCACCGTGCGGCCGGTGTCGGCGTAGGTGCGCAGGACCTCGCGGACCTCGCGGATCTGCGGCGGGTCGAGGCCGTTGGTGGGCTCGTCGAGCACGAGCAGCTCGGGCAGCCCCAGCATCGCCTGCGCGATGGCGATGCGCGCGCGCATGCCCTGGCTGTACGTGCGCACCTTGCGCTCGACGTCGGCACCGAGGCCGGCCACCTCCAGCACGGTGTCGAGGTAGGCCTCCTCCATCGGGCGCCCGGTCGCCCGCCAGAACAGCTCGAGGTTCGCCCGCCCGGACAGGTGGGGCAGCAGGCCCGGACCCTCGACGAACGCGCCGAGCCGCGAGAGCACCGGCGCCCCCGGAGTCACGCGGTGGCCGAACACGAGCAGCTCGCCCTCGGTAGGACGGATGAGGCCGAGCAGCATGCGCAGCACCGTGGTCTTGCCCGCGCCGTTGGGACCGAGCAGCCCGAGGACCTGCCCCTTCTCCACGCGGAAGCTCACGTCCGTCACCGCGCGGAAGCCGCCGGCGTACTCCTTGCCGAGCGCGTGCACGACCAGCGGTACGTCGACGAGCTCGGGATCGACCTCCTCGGCGACGGACCGGCTGCGCCGACGCACGGCGACGGCGGCGACGCCGATGCCGAGCAGCAGCAGGACGACGATCCCGGAGCCCACCAGCAGGCCGATGCTGTCCGACGGCAGCGGCGCGACGTCGACGATCGGCAGCGAGAGGACGCCGCTGCCTGCGAGCGAGAGGTCGTAGGTGCGCGGGTCGACGGGCATGGCGTACGCCTGGTCGGTCGTGGTCAGCACGAGGCGCAGCGAGTGCCCGGGCTGGATCTCGCGGACGACGGCCGGCAGCACCACCCGCACCGTCTGGACGCCGCCGCGGTCGAGCCGCACCGTGGAGACCAGCCGGTTGGGCAGCACCGCCTCCGCTCCCCCGGGGCCGACGTCGAGCAGCTTGGCGAACAGCGTCACGTCGGGTGCGTCGGTGCGCACCTCGACGTCGGCGGTCGCCGACCCGACCAGGGTGAACGGCACGTCGAACGGCGCGGTCTCGAACACGGCCGACTGACCCGGGATGTCCGGAAGGGCTCGCTGCGAGCCGCGCAGCAGCGTCGACACGACGGCGCCCAGCCCGGGCAGGCTCGACACCTGTGCCGGGTTGCCCCCGGCAGGAGCCACCACCGTCTGCGCCTCTCCGGCCAGCGCGACGTCGCGACGCGCGGGCGCGGGTGAGCCGCCGATGCCCGGCGCTGCCGCAGCGGCGAGCACCTGCGGGTCGGCGCCGGTGCGTGCGCCGAACAACGACGCCGGCTGACCGGTCGCCTCGAACCGGGTGTCCTGCGGGGTGCCGTCGTCGCGCAGGTAGCGGTCGAACCAGGCGAGCGTCAGCGCATCGAGGCGGTCCTCCTCCTGGTCGCCGCCGTCGTGACCGCCCGCGAACCACACCAGCTTCACCGGGGTGCCGTCGGCGGCGATGCCGCGAGCGTTGGCGTCGCCCTCGGAGAGCGGGAAGAGCGAGTCGGCCTGCCCCTGCAGGATCAGCGCGGGGGCGTCGATGCGGTCGAGCACCGAGGCCGGGCTCGAGGCCGTCAGCAGGCGCAGGATCTCCGGGGTCGGGACACCGCGGCGCGGCGCTGGCGTTGTAGGCGGCGCACACGTCGTCGGCGAACCGGCCGCACACGGTCGGCTCGGTCTCCGACGCCGAGCCGCTGCCGAAGAACACGCCGGCCCACAGCCGCTTGAAGACGCCGGGGTCGCGGATCGGCGCGACCGCAGCGGGAGTGGTCGGCTCGCCGTCCGACGCGAACTGCGGGAACAGCGACTGCGCCAGGTCGTGCCACGTGATCCGCGGGGCGATGGCGTCGATGCGCGCGTCGTACCCCGCGGCGAGCAGCGCGATCGCGCCGCCGTACGACCCGCCCGCGACACCCACGCGCGGGTCGCCCTCGGCATCGAGCAGCACGTCGTCGCGCGCCGCCAGGAGATCGACCAGGGCCTCGGCGTCGGCCACCTCGTAGGCAGGGGCGTTGAGGTGGATCCGACCGCCGGACTGCCCGAAGCCGCGCGCGGTCCAGGTGAGGACGACGTACCCCTGGGCCGCCAGTCGCTGCGCCTGCGTCACGAGGTCCTGGCGCTGGCCCCCGAAGCCGTGGGCGAGCATCACCGCGGGCTTGGGGCTCGTGACTCCGGTGTCGGCCGTGTAGACGCCGACGTCGAGGTCGACCGGCGTCCCGTCGGGCTCCGGACCCACCGGCACCCGCAGGGCCTCCTCTGCCACGGCCGGGCCGGCGCTGCGCGCCGCCAGGAGCGACACGCCGCCCGCGACCAGGGCCACGGCGACGAGCACCGTCACGACCAGGCGTGCCCGGGACGCGCGCAGCCAGGCGATCACAGGGAGCCCAACGAGCCGGCGTGCATGCGAGTTCCGTCCTGGTGGCGGTTCGGGCGGGCTCACCATCATGCGTCAGGCATGCGGGCGGCGCAGGTCAGGACCGCCCGGGCCGGCTCAGTCGGCCGCGTCCGTCGGCGCAGCCGCCGGGTCGAGGAGCTCGAGCTCGCCGCGGCGTACGCCGACACCGTCCGGCGCCTCGATCCCGAGACGGACGAGCCCCGGCCGCGAGGCCAGCACCGTCACCGTGATGCGGTCGTCGAGGACGACGCTCTGACCCGGACCTCGCGCCAGCACCAGCACGGCGACCTCCCCTGTACGGCTCCCGTCGAGTCTGCGACCGTCCGGGCGGCGGTCGCTCGGGCGTGCACCCGATCGGGCTCACCCGTACGACGCATCCACGCGTCCACCCGACGGCCGATGCCTCAGTCGACGCTGACGCCGGGGGACGGCCGCGTCGCACGGCGACGGGGGACCGACGATGGTCGAGCCCGCGACGTCGACGACACACTCGCGCACGATCACCAGGAGCCCACCGTGTCCCTCGACCTGCAGCCGCCTGCCGCACTGCCGACCGCGCTCTCGCTCGACGAGCTGCTCGACCGGCGCTCCGGACTGCGCACGCACGAGGAGCAGCTCTCGTACTGGCGCCGCGTCGTGCAGGGGCGCCTCGACCTGCTCCAGGCCCGCCTCGACGGGACCGACACCGAGGCGCTCGCCGACGTGCTCGGCGGGGCGGAGCGTTGCGGCACCCGGCTGCAGCATTCGCCCGTGCGGCACGTCGAGCCGATGCTCGAGCTCGCGACGGCGGACCGCGCCTGGGAGATCGCCTCGTGCAGCGACGACCCCGCCGCGGTGCGGCACGCCGTGCAGCGGCTGCGCGCCGCGGAGCAGTGGCTCAGCGCCCAGCGCGCCTCGGCGCTCGCGGAGCTCGACGCCGCGACCGCGCAGCTCGCGCGTCGGCTCAGCGACGATCCGGGTGCCTACCTGCGCAGCGTCGAACGGCGGTCGGTAGCGTCCACCGGGTGACGATCACCTCAGGCGACCCCGCCGCCGTCCTCGGCGGCCACGACCTCGATCTCGCGAACCCGGCGCACAACCTCTACGCCTTCGGCAAGACGTGGGGGACCTTCGGCGACGACCCCGTGTACGGCGTGTTCCACGGCACGATGTACGCGTGGGTCGAGGGGCGCAAGCTCCTGCCGATGTTCGGTTACCAGGGCACCGGCGTGACGCTGTGCCGCCTCGACGAGACGGACACCGGACCCGCGCTGACCATGCGCGGCAAGGAGACCGGCTTCTTCACCGACCTGGCGAGCGGCGAGCCCATCGACACGTGGGAGAACCCGTTCACGGGCGAGACGGTCGAGGTGTTCCACTTCCTCAACGACCGCATCGGCGGCACGGTGACCACCGAGATGCCCGTGCTCACCGTCGGCGACCACCACGACGAGGGCTCGCTCATGAACGACACCGGCGGCGGTGCTGACGCCTCACCGGGGTCGATCCCCTTCGTGCTGCCGTGGCAGGTCTACGGCGACGAGGTGCTCCTCGAGTGGGACTACGCGCACGAGTACCCGAACCCGGTCGACCCGGCCCGGTGGCCGAAGGCGTCGACCGGTGACCGCATCAACCCGAGCGAGCACTTCACGATCTTCTCCTCCTACGCCGAGCTCTCGGACACCTCGCTGCCCTCGGCGCACTTCCGCGCCGGGTTCAGCCGCATCTCGCCGTTCTGGCCGTGGATGCGCATGGGTGGGTTCGCCTTCGACACCCCGAGCGGCCGTTCGGCCGGCGTCATGACGGGGCGGCTGTTCTCGCGCACCTGCCGCCGCGGCCTCGACGACATCCCGCGCCCGCTGCTGCGCACCATCGAGCAGCGCTGCCCGGACTACCTCGACGCACCCACGGACTGGACCACCGGCCCGATCCTCTCCACCTGGGAGGCCTTCTCCCGCCAGGTGCCCCCGGAGGTCTGACGCCGTCAGAGCGGGAGGTGCTCCGAGAGGTCGCTGCGCTCGCCGCTGGCGCGCACGCGGCCGTCGGCGACGGCGTCCGACCACGACAGTCGACCGGCGGCGAGCTCGAGCCAGGTGCGCGCATCGCACTCGACCACGGCCGGCGGCGTGCCGCGCCGGTGCCGCGTGCCGCCGATCGCCTGCACCGCGGCGTACGGCGGCACCCGCACCTCGACGGCGTGACCCGGCGCGACCTCGACGAGCGCGGCGAGGCTCGCCTTGACCGCGGCCTTGACCGCGGCGCGGTCGGGCACCTCGCCCGCCGCCCACGCGTCGAGCAGCTCCTCGGTCGTCACGCGCCCACCTTGCCAGGCGGCGCCGGTCAGCGGACCGGTGCAGTGCCCCAGGCGGGGAGGTCGGCGCAGAACTCGAGCACGGTGTCGAGCACGCGATCCCAGCCGGCGTCGAGCATGACGTCGTGGCCGATGCCGGGGAACCACACGGGCTCCACGCCGTACGACTCCGCGGTGCGCTGCACGTCGGCCGGCCGCACGAGCCGGTCGGACGGCGTGCCGATCACGAGCACCGGGCAGCGCACGGGGCCGACGGTGCGGCGCAGCAGCAGCTCCCACTGCACGAGCGGCGACTCGACCTGGGTGCGGTCGGAGTAGGCGCGCGCGGTCGCGGGGTCGAGGCCCTCGAAGAGGATGTCCGGCTCCATCGAGAGCGTCTGCCCGATCACCGCGCGACCGAGGTCGGCCGGCCGGTCCTTCGCGATCGCGACGAGGTCGCCCACCGCCGAGTGCATCGGCGCAGGCGTGAGCAGCACCAGCCCGCGCAGCGGGTACCGCTCCGCGACCAGCTGCGCCACGATCGCGCCCATCGAGTGCCCGATCAGCACCGGCGGCTCGGGCAGCTCGACGATGGTCTGCATGACGTCGTGCACGTAGTCGCGCGTCGTGGTCGTGCGCAGATGCCGGGCTCCCCCGGATCCGCCGTGGCCGCGCAGGCTCAGGGCGTGCGCCGGCCAGCCCGCCGCCGCCGCGGCCGGCACCCAGTTCTCGGCGTAGCACCAGGCGGCGTGCGCGATGCCGTGCACCATGAGCAGCGGCGGACGCCCGGTGTCGGTCTCCGGCTGGGCCGAGATCACCTCGCGGTGGCTGATCGGCCGCGACGGGAACGACCACTCCCACGGCCGCATCGCCCGCGTCTTGCGCCGCACCGGGTCGACGCCGTACGACGTGCCGCTCATGCCGAGGCCTCCAGCTCGTGGATCGCGTCCTGAAGCGCCGTGAGGTACTCCTGGTGCGCCACCTCGTAGTAGTGCCGCGTCGAGTCCTTGTACTGCGCGCCGGCGGTGAAGCGACGGTCGGACTCGACCGCGGACCGTGCCAGGAACCGTTGTGCCACAGGCGGTTTCGTCCGCAGGGCCTCGGCCACGCGGGCGATGAGGATCCCCTGCCAGTGCGCCAGCGTCCACTGACCGCTGTCGGGCTGGATCAGCCCGCTCACCACGAGGTTGTCGTAG
Source organism: uncultured Actinomycetota bacterium (assembly GCA_963827145.1). Classification (GTDB taxonomy): domain Bacteria; phylum Actinomycetota; class Actinomycetes; order S36-B12; family CAIYMF01; genus Longivirga. The sequence goes on from CAWGZO010000001.1 coordinate 866,507, forward strand.
GACGGCGTGAACATCTGCAGGAACAGCTGCGGGTGGTCGTCCTGCCAGTTGAGCCACTCCTGCTCGAGGAACGGGAACCGCACGAGGTAGCCGGTGCAGAACACGACGAGGTCGACGTCGATGCGCGACCCGTCGGTGAAGACCACGCCGTCGGCGTCGAAGCTGGCGATGTCGTCCTTGGGCGTGATGTCGCCCTGGCCCACGTAGTAGACGAGCTGCTGGTTGACGATCGGGTGGGTCTCGAAGAAGTTGTGGTCGGGCTTCTTGAGGCCGAACTTCGTCAGGTCGCCGACCGCGATCGCCAGCGACGCCTTGAACAGCACGCGGCGCACGCCGCAGGGGCAGGCGCAGCGCGAGCAGGCTGTCGGCCACCTGGTCGCTGGGGCGCCCGGTCATGTACTTGGGGTTGTAGTAGTAGCCGCGCCGCGTCGAGTGCCAGGCGTGGGTCGCGTTCTGCGCGGCCTCGACCGCGACGTCGCAGCCGGTGTTGCCGGCACCGACGACGAGCACGCGCTTGCCGCGCAGCACGTCGGCACCCTTGTAGTCGGCCGAGTGCAGGATCTCGCCGCGGAAGGTCTCCTGGCCCGGGTAGGTCGGCATCTTCGGCGACCAGTTGTGCCCGTTGCCCACGACGAGGCCGGCGTAGCGGTAGGTCGTCTCCTGCGCCGAGACGCGGTCGCGGACGGTCACGTCCCACGCGCGGCCGCCGTCGACGGGTTCGGCGTGCACGACGTCGGTGCCGAAGCGGATCGCGCGACGCAGGCCGAAGTGGTCGGCGTAGCGGCCGAAGTACTCCTTCACCTGACGGTGGCTCGGGTAGTCGGGGTAGGAGTCGGGCATCGGGAAGTCCGGGAACTGCGTGAACGGCTTGCTCGAGATCAGGTGCGTCGACTCGTAGACGCGGCTGTTCTCCGCGCCGTAGTTCCAGTTGCCCCCGACGTCGGACTCGCGCTCGATAGCCGTCGGCCTCGATGCCGTTCTGCAGCAGCGCCTTGAGCGCCGACATCCCGTGCGGGCCGGCGCCCACGACGCACCAGGCGTCGCCGCGGTCGACGTACGCCGGGGCCGCGGGCGCCGCCTTCGGCTTCGTCGTGCGCGCGCGGGGTGCCGCGGATCCGGACGCGCTCGAGCGCGCGCGGCGCGGCTTGGCCGGCGCCGCCGGGGCGGGATCAGCGTCGCCGGACGGGCTGGGCGGGTCGGAGGGGTTCGTCGCCATGCCCGACATTGTGGACGCCCCGACTCGTTTCCGCCCGGGGTCCGCGAGTTCGACCCCGCGCGGTCAGCCGAAGAGCGCGGGGAGGGTGGCCTCGGAGGCGGCGCGGAGCTCGTCGAGCGACCAGATGACCTCGTCGTCGTACGCCGCGAGCACGACCAGGTCGTCGCTGCCGGTGACCTCGCCGAGCGGCGTGACCGGCACGCCGTTCGTGGCCGCGGCCGCCAGGAACGACTCGTACGCCGAGGGCGCGACGGCGACGACGGCACGGGCGGTCGACTCGGAGAACAGCAGCACGAACGGGTCGAGCCCGTCGGGCACCCAGACGGCGCGCCCGACGCCGGCGCGCAGCGCCATCTCGACCAGCACCTGCGCGAGGCCGCCGTCGGACACGTCGTGCGCGGCGGTGACCAGCGCCGTCGCGCGACGCCTGCGACGAGGATCTGCGCCGAGCGCGCGCTCGGCGCTCGAGGTCGACCGTGCGGCGGCAGCCCGCCGAGGTGGCCGTGCACGACGTGCGCCCACTCCGAGCCCGCCGAACTCGTCGCGGGTCTCGCCGAGCAGTAGCACGAGCGTCGCCGTCGGCCGCGAACGCCATCGGCGTGCGCCGCGCGACGTCGTCGATGACGCCGAGCACGCCGACCACCGGGCGTCGGGTGGATCGCGACGTCGCCGGTCTGGTTGTAGAAGCAGACGTTGCCGCCGGTGACCGGGATGCCGAGCTCGAGGCAGCCGTCGGCGAGGCCGGTGACGGCCTGCGCGAACTGCCACATGACGCCCGGGTCCTCGGGCGAGCCGAAGTTGAGGCAGTTGGTGACCGCGAGCGGCACCGCACCGGTGGCGGCGACGTTGCGGTAGGCCTCGGCCAGCGCCAGCTGCGCGCCGGCGTACGGGTCGAGCGCGGCGAAGCGGCCGTTGCAGTCGGTGGCCAGCGCGACGCCGAGGCCGGTCTCCTCGTCGACGCGGATCACGCCGGCGTCCTCGGGCTGCGCGAGCACGGTGTTGCCCAGCACGTAGCGGTCGTACTGGTCGGTGACCCAGGCCTTGGCCGCGAGGTTCGGCGAGGCGACCAGCGCAGCACGGTGTCGCGGAGCTCCTCGGCGGTCGCCGGGCGCGGCGAGCGCGTCGGGGGCGTCGGCCTGCCGCGCGTCCAGCCACGCGGGGCGGGCGAACGGGCGCTCGTAGACCGGGCCCTCGTGGGCGACGGTGCGCGGCGGCACGTCGACGATCGCCTCGCCGTGCCACTCGATCGACGAGCCGGCCGGTGTCGGTGACCTCGCCGATGACGTCGGCCTCGACGTCCCACTTGGCGCAGATCGCCAGGAACTCGTCGATCTTGTCCGGGCGCGACGACGGCGACCATGCGCTCCTGCGACTCGCTCATGAGGATCTCCTCGGGCGTGAGCGTGGCGTCGCGCAGCGGCACCGCGGTCGAGGTACGACGTGCATGCCGCCCTCGCCGTTGCTGGCGAGCTCGGTGGTCGCGCACGAGATGCCCGCGCGCACCGAGGTCCTGGATGCCCTCGACGAGGCCGGCGTGCAGCACCTCGAGCGTGCACTCGATGAGCAGCTTCTCCATGAACGGGTCGCCGACCTGCACCGCGGGGCGCTTGGTCGGGCCGCCGTCGTCGAAGGTCTCGGAGGCCAGGACCGAGGCGCCGCCGATGCCGTCGCCGCCGGTCCGGGCGCCGTAGAGGACGACGAGGTTGCCGACGCCCCGGGCGCTCGGCCAGGTGGATGTCCTCGTGGCGCATCACGCCGACGCACAGCGCGTTGACGAGCGGGTTGCCCTGGTAGCAGGGGTCGAAGACGACCTCGCCGCCGATGTTGGGCAGGCCCAGGCAGTTGCCGTAGCCGCCGACGCCGGCGACGACGCCGGGCAGCACGCGGCGGGTGTCGGGGTGGTCGGCCGCACCGAAGCGCAGCGGGTCCATGACCGCGACCGGGCGGGCGCCCATCGCGCATGATGTCGCGCACGATGCCGCCGACGCCGGTGGCCGCGCCCTGGTAGGGCTCGACGTAGGACGGGTGGTTGTGCGACTCGACCTTGAAGGTGACCGCCCAGCCGTCGCCGATGTCGACGACGCCGGCGTTCTCGCCGATGCCCGACGAGCAGCGCGTCGGTCTCGGGCTTCTTGTCGCCGAACTGGCGCAGGTGCACCTTGCTCGACTTGTACGAGCAGTGCTCGCTCCACATGACCGAGTACATCGCCAGCTCGGCGCTGGTCGGGCGGCGGCCGAGGATCTCGCGGATCCGGCGTACTCGTCGGCCTTGAGGCCGAGCTCGGCGTACGGCTGCTCGCGCTCGGGGTGGGCGCTGCGCGTCGGCGACGGTGTCGGTCATGCGCGCGCTCATGGCGGCGGTCATCGACCGCCGACCAGCTGGTCAGGATCGAGGTGAAGAACCCGAGGCCGTCGGTCGCCGGGCCGGTGAGGGCCTCGACCGCGTGCTCCGGGTGCGGCATGAGCCCGACGACGTTGCCGCGCCTCGTTGCTGATGCCGGCGATGTCGCGGCGGCGAGCCGTTCGGGTTGACGCTCGAGGTAGCGCGCGACGACGCGGCCCTCGCCCTCGAGCACGTCGAGGGTCGCCTCGTCGGCGACGTAGCCGCCCTCGCCGTTCTTGAGCGGGACGACGATCTCCTCGCCGGCCTCGTAGTCGCGCGTCCACGCGCGTGGCCGCGTTCTCGATCGCGCAGCTTCTGGTCGCGGCAGACGAAGTGCAGGTCGTCGTTGCGGATCAGCGCACCGGGCAGCAGGTGCGACTCGCACAGCACCTGGAAGCCGTTGCAGATGCCGAGCACCGGCAGCCCGCCGTTCGCGGCGTCGACGAGCGGCGCCCATGACCGGGGCGAACCGGGCGATCGCCCCGCAGCGCAGGTAGTCGCCGTAGGAGAAGCCACCGGGCAGGACGACGGCGTCGACGCCGTGCAGGTCGGCGTCGCCGTGCCACAGCGCGACGGCCTCGCCGCCGGCGATGCGGACGGCGCGCGCGGCGTCGCGGTCGTCGAGCGAGCCCGGGAAGGTGACGACCCCGACCCTCATGCGGTGACCTCGCGGATCACGTAGTCCTCGATGACGGGGTTCGACAGCAGCGAGGCGGCCAGCTCGTGGATCTGCGCCAGGCGGGCCTCGTCGACCTCGCCGTCGAGCTCGAGGGCGAAGCTCTTGCCCTGGCGGACCGAGGTCACGCCGGCGAGGCCGAGGCGGCCGAGCGCGCCCTCGACGGCCTTGCCCTGCGGGTCGAGGATCTCGGGCTTGAGCATGACGTCGACGACGACGCGGGCCACGGAGCGCTCCAAGGGGTGGGTGGTCAGGCGGTACGCCTCATCCTATCGGGCGCTCCGGCGCCCGACCGACCGCGGCTCTCCGCCGGCGGGCAGGCTCAGGCCGGCGGGTAGGCCTGCCAGGCCGACCAGGCGCTCGCGCACATCTCGTCGAGGCCGCGGGTGGCCGTCCAGCCCAGCTCGTCGCGGGCCCGGTCGGCCGAGGCCACGACCAGCGGCGGGTCGCCGGGCCGCCGGTCGACCACCTCGGGGTCGAGCGCGACGCCGAGCGCTGTCGGAGACGGCGTCGATCACCTCGCGCACCGACGACCCGACGCCGCGACCGAGGTTGTACGCCGCGAAGCCCGGCTCGCCGGCCTCGGTGCGGACCGCGGCGGCCACGTGGCCGTCGGCGAGGTCGGTGATGTGGATGTAGTCGCGGATGCAGGTGCCGTCCGGGGTCGGGTAGTCGTCGCCGAAGATCTTCGGCCGCCGGCCGCTCGTGTGCGCGCGCAGCACCATGCGGGATGAGGTTGAACGCGCCCGTGTCGCCGAGGTCGTCGGCGCCCGCGCCGGCCACGTTGAAGTAGCGCAGCGCCACCACCGAGAAGCCCTCGGCGACCGCGAGGTCGGCGCCGATCCACTCGCCGATGAGCTTGGTCTGCCCGTACGGCGAGATCGGCAGGGTCGTCGGAGTCCTCGGTGATCGAGCGGCGCGTCGGTGGGGCCGTAGACCGCGGCGGACGAGGAGTAGACGAGACGGCGTACGCCGACCTCGGCCATCGCCTCGGTGAGCGCCATCGCGCCCTCGACGTTCTGCCGGTAGTAGAAGTGCGGGCGCTCGACGGACTCGCCGACGGCCTTCTTCGCCGCGAGGTGCACGACGCCGGTGACCTCGTGGCGGCGCAGGACGTCGGCGACGGCGGCGCGGTCGCACGACGTCGACCTGCTCGAAGCGGGACGCCCTCGGGCACCTTGCGCGCGAGGCCCGTGGTGAGGTCGTCGAGCACGACCACGGCGTCGGCCGGACTCGAGCAGCGCGCGGGTGACGTGCGCGCCGATGTAGCCGGCGCCTCCGGTGAGCATCCAGGTCATGCCGACCACCCTAGACGCAGGATCGCGCGCGGGGCGCGGCCTCAGCGACCGTTCAGCGACTCGGCAGACGGTCCGGAGAGTAGTGCCCGAGTGCGGGATCGCAAGCAGCGCAACGGATCTCGGACGCGATCGGTCAGGCGAAGCGCTTGCCGGTGAGGCGCTCGTAGGCCTCGACGTACTTCGCGCGGGTCTTCTCGACGACCTCGTCGGGCAGCGGCGGCGGCGCCTCGCCCGAGCGGCGGTCCCAGCCCGAGGCGGGCGAGGTCAGCCAGTCGCGCACGAACTGCTTGTCGAACGACGGCTGCGCGTGGCCGGGCTCCCACTCGTCGGCGGGCCAGTAGCGGCTCGAGTCCGGGGTGAGCACCTCGTCGGCGAGCACGATCTGCCCGTCGGCGCGGGTGCCGAACTCGAACTTGGTGTCGGCGAGGATCAGGCCGCGGTCGGCGGCGATCGAGGCGGCGCGGTCGTAGACCGCCACGGTGAGGCGGCGCAGCTGCTGCGCCTCGTCCTGGCCGATCGCCGCGACGACCTCGTCGAAGGTGACGTTCTCGTCGTGGTCGCCGAGCTCGGCCTTGGTCGCCGGCGTGAAGATCGTCTTGGGCAGCTTCGAGCCGTCCTTGAGCCCCGGCGGCAGGTTCACGCCGCACACCGACGCCGACTCGCGCGTACTCCACGAGGCCGCTGCCGGTGAGGTAGCCGCGGGCCACGCACTCGACCGGGAACATGTCGAGCTTCGTGCACACCATCGCGCGGCGGGCCACCGCGTCGGGCACGCGCGTGGAGATGACGTGGTTGGGCACGAGGTCGCTGAGCCGGTCGAACCACCACAGCGACATCGCGGTGAGGATGCGGCCCTTGTCCGGGATCGGCGTGGGCAGCACCCAGTCGTACGCCGAGATCCGGTCGCTGGCCACGAACAGCAGCCGGCCCTCGGGGGTCTCGTAGAGGTCGCGGACCTTGCCCGAGTAGACGTGCGTGAACCCCTCCGGGAGGTCGTACTCCGGGGCCGGGATCTGCTGAGGTGCTGCGCTGCTCACGCCGCCGACCCTATCCGCCGCGGCCGCGGCCGGCGTACGGGCCCGGTGGCGGGCATAGCGGCGGCGCGCCCGTGGTTGCACGGGGGACGACGGTGCCGAGCGGAAGGTGGACGGGATGGCTGTGCAGGTCGTGCGCAACGACGAGAAGAAGCGCTACGAGGGCCTGGTGGACGGCGTGCTCGCCGGGTTCGCCGAGTTCCAGCTCGACCGACGAGCTGATCGTGTTCACGCACACCGAGGTCGAGCCGGCCTTCGAGGGCCAGGGCGTCGGCAGCGCGATCGCCCGCGAGGCCCTCGACGACGTGCGCGCCGCCGGCGAGCGCAAGGTGCTCCCGCTGTGCCCGTTCATCTCGGGCTGGATCGCCCGCCACCCCGACTACCAGTCGCTCGTCTACGGCGCGAAGCCCTCGACCGCCCGCGACTGATCGCGTCGTACTCCACCACGCTGGGCGAACTGACGCTGAGCGTGCCGCTCGGCGACGGTTCCGCCAGCATCGTGCGCGCGGCTAGAGGATCGGCTCCGGCGGTGTAGACCGCGGCGTCGGGGCGCTCGGCGACGAGGTGCTCGATCTCGTCGACGACGAAGCTGCACCTGGGCGCGCGCGGCGCCGGTGAACTCGATCGGCTCGGCCACGAGCGCCGTCGAGCTGCTCGGCGGTGAGCCCGAGGCGCGGGTCGGCGGCGAGGCGCTCGAACAGGTCGTTGCCCTCGGTGCCCTTCTCGCGCATCTCGAGCGCGACGGCGACGGCGTGCTCCTTGATGACCTCGTGCGCGGTCTCGCGGCCCGACGCCGTTCTTGCACCGCGGCGATGAGCACCTTGGTGGTGGCGAGGAACGGCAGGTAGCGGCGCAGCTCGCGCTCGGCCACCGCCGGGAACGCGCCGAACTCGTCGAGCACGGTCAGGAAGGTCTCGAGCAGGCCGTCGATCGCGAAGAACGCGTCGGGCAGCGCGACGCGGCGTACGACGGAGCAGAAGACGTCGCCCTCGTTCCACTGCGCGCCGGCGAGCTCGGCGGTCATCGACGCGTAGCCGCGCAGGATCACCGCGAAGCCGTTGACGCGCTCGCACGAGCGGCTGTTCATCTTGTGCGGCATGGCCGACGAGCCGACCTGGCCCGGCTTGAAGCCCTCGGTGACGAGCTCGTTGCCGGCCATGAGCCGCACGGTGGTGGCGAACGACGACGGCCCGGCGGCGAGCTGCACGAGGGCGGAGACGACGTCGTAGTCGAGCGAGCGCGGGTAGACCTGACCGACGCTGGTGAACACGTGCGCGAAGCCGAGGTGCGCGGCGACGCGGTCCTCGAGCTCGACGAGCTTGTCGCTGTCGCCGTCGAGCAGGTCGAGCATGTCCTGCGCGGTGCCGACCGGGCCCTTGATGCCGCGCAGCGGGTAGCGCGCGATGAGCTCCTCGAGGCGGCGCTGCGCGACGAGCAGCTCGTCGGCGGCGCTCGCGAAGCGCTTGCCCAGCGTGGTCATCTGCGCGGCGACGTTGTGCGAGCGGCCGGCGATCGCGAGCTCGTCGTACTCGATGGCGCGCGCGGCGAGCCGCGCCAGCACCGCGACGACCTTGTCGCGCGTGACCTGCAGCGAGCGCAGGATCTGCAGCTGCTCGACGTTCTCGGTGAGGTCGCGGCTGGTCATGCCCTTGTGCACGTGCTCGTGGCCGGCGAGCGCGGAGAACTCCTCGATGCGCGCCTTCACGTCGTGCCGCGTGACCTTCTCGCGGTCGCGGATCGAGTCGAGGTCGACCTGGTCGACGACCGCCTCGTAGGCCTCGACGACGCCGTCGGGCACGTCGATGCCGAGGTCGCGCTGGGCCTTGAGCACCGCGATCCAGAGCTGGCGCTCGAGCACGATCTTGTGCTCCGGCGACCAGATCGTGGCCATCGCCGTGGAGGCGTAGCGCGAGGCGAGGACGTCGGGGATCGCGGGCGTGCTGGGCATGCGGCGGCCTTCACGGTGGGGCGGTCGGTACGCCCCATCCTCTCAGGTCGGCGCCGTGCGGCCGGTACGCCGGTCCCGGCGGCTCAGGGCGCCGCGGAGCGCGGGCACCGAGCGCACGCGCGACGCCGGCCGCGTTCGCTCGCGGGCAGGCCGACCGGGGCCAGCGCCGACCGGCGCATCGTCGGTGCACGGTGAGCGCACCGTCGACCGGGGAGCGTCACGAGCAGCGCACGACGTCGGCCGCGCGCGTCGACCGGTGCACCGGCCGCCGCGCACGGTGCGCGAGCTGGCCGGCGCCCGCCGCCTGCGTCACCGAGCACGGCGATCGCCGGCCCGGCGCGATGACCGCCCGTGCAGCCGGACCGTCTGCGGCGACTCGTCGGCACCTGCTGGACGGCCAGTCGCTCCCGCGGCGCGTCCACGGCCTGCACCGTCGGGATGGCCCTGGACGACGCGTCGCACGTCCGGATGCGCGGGCACGCACCGTCGACGACGCAGCCGACGTCGCGAGCAGCGCCGAGCTCGGGTCGATGGCTCGGGATCGGGCTTGACGTCGCCGCCGGCACGCGCGCACGACCGTCGGCGGGCTCGCCGACGGCGCCGGGCGAGCTGCCGTCGCTGCCGGCCGCCGGCGACGGAGGACCACCTGCGATCTGCGGCCGGCGTGCAGGAAGGCGCCGGTCGTACGCACGTCCGCGCAGGCATCGGGCGGGCAGCGCGTCAGCGGCGTGGCCGACGCCGCTCGAGCGGCGTGATCGACCGGTCGGCGCAGGAAGCCCGCGGCGATGCGCCGGCACCTGGCTCGCCGTGGCGGCAGCGGTCGTCGCGGACCACTGCCGCCCAGCAGGTGCCGTACTGGCGGAGCCGACCGTCCGACGGGCTGCGCGGTCACGCGGTCCCGGTCGCGCCCGCGTCGATCGACGCCCCCGGAGCGCTCGACCCGCCGCCGCGCCACGCGGTCGCACGCCCGGACGGTGCCGTCGGCACGGCGGCCACGCGTCGCCGCGGCGCTGGACTGGCGCACGACGTCGGACCGTACCCGTCGCGGTCGCGCACGCGGACGCGTAGGCCGGTCGACGTCACCGTGAGCCGAGCGGTCGTGGCACGGCCGAGGACAGCCGCGACCTGATCGACGGGCCGCCGGGCCGACGAGCGATCCGCCGACCGGGGCGCCGAGGCCCGAGGGGCGACCGCAGGCCGGCGACAGCGACCACGGCACGACGACGGTCGACGGCGACGACCGGCCCGGCGCCGAGCGCGCGCGGCGGCGGCGCCGGAGCGCGCGCCCGCGGCTCACGTCGTCGACGACCGGCGGCGCGGCCGGCTCGTCGACGCAGCAGGGTGCGCGAGCGCGGCGCGCAGCTCGGGCTCGGCGTACGGCTCATCGGTCATGGTCCACCTCCACGGCGGTCAGCACGGCGCGCAGGCGGTCGAGGCCGCGCGCGGACTGGCTCTTCACGTTGCCGGTCGAGCAGCCCGACGGCCGCGGCGGTCTCCTCGACCGTGAGGCCGTCCCAGTAGCGCAGGACGACGATGGCGCGCTGGCTCGCGCCGAGCTCGGCCAGCGCGCGGCGCAGCTCGTCGCGCGTGTCGACGGCGCTCGTCGCGTCGGCGTACGCCGTCTCGGGCACCTCGGTCGGTCGAGCGCTCACGGCGCCACGGCCGACGGCCCTCGGCGAGGTAGCAGTTGACGAGCGACCGCCGCACGTAGGCGTCGACGTTGTCGGCCCGCGACGCGCGCCGCCAGTGCACGAACAGGCGCGCGAGCGTCTCCTGCACGACGTCCTCGGCACGGTCCCAGTCGCCGCAGAGCAGGTACGCCGTGCGGCGCAGCTGCGCGCGGCGCGCGGCGACGTAGGACTCGAAGTCCGGCGGTCGGTCGTGCGGCACGCTCACCGGACCCCCTCCCGCGCCACGCTCACACCCACTAGATGCGACGAACACCCGCAGGGTTGCACGATGCGAGCCCGAGTTACACCTCGAACCGACCGGTTCGCGCTCGAACCGGTCGGTTCGAGGTGTACTCGCGGACTCCGGCGCGGTCAGGGGATGCGGACCTCGCCGAGCTCGGCGGCGAGCGCGATGTCGCTGCGGTAGTGGCTGCCGGCGAGCTCGATGCGCTCGACGGCGGCGTAGGCCTGCTCGCGCGCGTCGGCGAGATCGGCGCCGAGGCCGACCACCGAGAGCACGCGGCCGCCGGCGGAGACGACCTCGCGATCGGTGTTGTACGCCGTGCCCGCGTGCAGCACGTACGCCGACTCGACCTCGGCCGCCTCGGCCAGGCCGCCGATCACGCCGCCGGTGACGGGGGTGCCCGGGTAGTTCTCGGCCGCGACCACGACGGTCACGGCGGAGCGGTCGCTCCAGCGCAGGTCCTCGAGGTCGTGCAGACCGCCGGTGGCGGCGGCGAGCAGCACGTGCGCGAGCGGCGTGCGCAGCCGCGCGAGGACGACCTGGGTCTCGGGGTCGCCGAAGCGCGCGTTGAACTCGATGACGCGCAGGCCGCGCGAGGTGAGCGCGAGACCGGCGTACACGACGCCGACGAACGGGGTGCCGCGGTGGCGCAGCTCGTCGACGGTCGGCTGCACGACGCGGTCGACGACGTCCTGCACGAGGCCGGCCGGCGCCCACGGCAGCGGCGAGTAGGCGCCCATGCCGCCGGTGTTGGGGCCGAGGTCGCCGTCGGCGACGCGCTTGAAGTCCTGCGCGGGCTGCAGCGGCACGACGTGCTCGCCGTCGGAGAGGCAGAACAGCGAGACCTCGGGGCCGTCGAGGTACTCCTCGACCACGACGCGGCCGCCGGGCTTGTCGAGGCAGGCCCGCGCGTGCTCGGTGGCGGCGGTGCGGTCGTCGGTGACGACCACGCCCTTGCCTGCCGCGAGGCCGTCGTCCTTGACGACGTACGGCGCCCCGAACTGGTCGAAGGCGATCTCGACCTCGTCGACGGTGTCGCACACGTGCGCCATGGCGGTCGGGACTCCGGCTGCGGCCATGACGTCCTTGGCGAAGGCCTTGCTGCCCTCGAGCATCGCCGCGGCGGCGCCCGGGCCGAAGGTCGCGATGCCGGCGGCGCGGATGCGGTCGGCCGCGCCGATGACGAGCGGGCCCTCGGGGCCGACGACGACGAGGTCGACGCCGAGCTCGACCGCGAGCTTGCGCCGGAGCCTCGGGGTCGGTGAGGTCGCAGGGGTAGACGGCGGCCTCGCCCGCGATCCCGGCGTTGCCGGGTGCGGCGTAGAGCGCGGAGACGTCGGAGTCGGAGGCGAGCGCGCGGACGAGCGCATGCTCGCGGGCGCCGGTGCCGAGCACGAGAACCTTCACGAGCCCGAGCCTAGTGACGCCGCCACGCGCCAGCCCCACCCGCCCGCTGACGTCGCGAGTCACTGACGCAACTGACCGCGAACGGCGGTGCTTCGCGGTCACTTACGTCAGTGACTCGGGGTCGTGGTCGAGGCCGAGCTCGGCGAGCTGCGCGGCGACGAGGTCGCGGTCGTCGGGGTCGGCGATGTCGAGCAGCGCGGCGTGGGCGCTCGCCGCCGCGAGGGCGGCGGCCTCCGGCTCGCCGGCGGCGAGGTAGGCGCGGGCGCGCCCCTCGTGCACCGAGGCCGGCAGCCAGTCCGGCACGTCGGGGTCCGACTCCAGCAGCACGAGCGAGGTCTGCGCGTGCCGCACGGCCTCGCGCCCGAGCCCGGCGGCGGCGTACGTGCGGCTGATCTGCCACTCGCCGACGATCGCCTGCTCGACGCCGCCGATCTGGCGCCAGAGGAAGCGCGAGGCGTGCGCCGCGTCGATCATCTCGTCGGTCGCGTCGGCGCTGCGCGCGTCGCCCGCGTCGAGGAGGTCCCAGACCCGGTTGAACAGCGCGACGGCCACCTGCCGCTGCGTGCGCGGGGTCGAGCACGGGGTTCGGCGTGCTGCGGCGTCTCCGTCATGCGCGAGAACCTAGCCTCCCGCCTGCCCGCGAAGCCGCCGCGGCGATCTGACACGGTCAGGCGCCGGCGTAGTGGTGGTCGATCGCGGTGAAGACGTCGTCGAGGATGGCGAGGCCTTCCTTGGCCTCGGCGTCGCTGACGTTGCACGGCGGCACGACGTGGAGGCGGTTGAAGTTGGTGAACGGCAGCAGGCCGCGCTTCTTGCACTCGCCGACCAGCTCGGTCATCGCGGTCGAGGATCCGCCGTACGGCGCCAGCGGCTCGCGGGTGGCGCGGTCGGTCACGAGGTCGAGCGCCCAGAACACGCCGAGGCCGCGGACCTCGCCGATGACGGGGTGGCGCTCGGCGAGCTCGCGCAGGCCGGGGCCGAGGACGTCCTCGCCGATGCGCTTGGCGTTCTCGACGATGCCCTCCTCCTTCATCGCGTCGATCGACGCGACGATGGAGGCGCAGGCCAGCGGGTGGCCGGAGTAGGTGAGGCCGCCGGGGAAGACGCGGTCGTCGAAGGTCGCGGCGATCGGGTCGCTGATGATCACGCCGCCGACCGGCACGTAGCCGGAGTTGGAGCCCTTGGCGAAGGTGATGAGGTCGGGCGTGACGCCGAAGTTCTCGAAGGCGAACCACGTGCCGCAGCGGCCGAAGCCGGCCATGACCTCGTCGAGGATGAGCACGATGCCGTGCTTGTCGCACAGCGCGCGCACGCCCTCGAGGTAGCCGGGCGGCGGGATCAGCACGCCGGCGGTGCCGACGACGGTCTCGATGAGGATCGCCGCGATCGAGGCCGGGCCCTCGAAGGTGATGACCTGCTCGAGGTGCGCGAGCGCGCGCTCGGACTCCTGCTGCTCGTCGGCCGCCCAGAACGACGAGCGGTAGGCGTACGGGCCGAAGAAGTGCACGTGCGCGTCGGCGAACTCGTTGGGCACGCGACGCGGGTCGCCGGTGGCGACGATCGCCGAGCCGGTGTTGCCGTGGTAGCTGCGGTAGAACGACATCACCTTGCGGCGGCCGGTGTGCAGGCGCGCCATGCGGATCGCGTTCTCGTTGGCGTCGGCGCCGCCGTTGGTGAAGAAGACCTTGTTCATGCCGTCGGGCGCGAGGTCGACGATGCGCTTCGCGGCCTCGCCGCGCGCGTCGTTGGCGTGCTGCGGCGCGACGGTCGCGAGCTTGGCGGCCTGCGCCTGGATCGCGGCGATCACCTTGGGGTGCTGGTGACCGATGTTGGTGTTGACCAGCTGGCTGGAGAAGTCGAGGAAGCGGTTGCCGTCGTAGTCCCAGACGTAGGAGCCCTCGGCGCCGGCGACGAGCATCGGGTTCAGCGCGCCCTGCGCCGACCACGAGTGGAAGACGTGCGCGCGGTCGAGGTCGTGGACGCGCTTGCCCTCGGCGGGGTCGGGCGTGAACGGGGTGCTCATGAGGCTCTCCAGCAGGTCGGGTGCACGCTCAGGGTAGGGCGCGACCGGGCGCCTGCGGCACGGGCAGGGTGTCAGGCCAGGGCGTCGTACGCCGACACCCTGTCGGACAGGCCGCGACGGACGTCGGGCCAGTCCTCGGCGGTGATCGAGAAGACCACGGTGTCGCGCACCGTGCCGTCGCCGCGGCGCTGGTAGCGGCGCAGCACGCCCTCGTACGTCGCGCCGAGCCGGTGGATGGCCTGCTGCGAGCGCTCGTTGCGGATGTCGGTCTTGAGCTGCACGCGACCCATGCTCAGGTTCTCGAAGGCGTAGGAGAGCAGCAGCAGCTTGCACTCGGGGTTCACCACCGTGCCCCACACGCCGGGGTCGTAGGCGGTGTTGCCGATCTCGAGGCGGGCGTCCTTGGGCGCGATCTCGAGGTACGACGACCAGCCCACGACGGTGCCCGCGTGGCGCTCGCCGACGTCGCGCAGCAGGCGCACGGTCCACGGGAACCAGCCGCGGTCGAGGACCTCGCTGATCCAGTGCCGCGCGGTCGCGTCGTCGGGGAGCGGTCCGCCGACGAGGTGCTGCCACACGTGGTCGTGGTCGAGCGCGGTGCGCAGGCCGTGGGCGTCGTGCAACGTGGTCGGCGTGAGCTCGACCCACGTGCCGCGCAGGTGCACGGCCGGCGCCGGCGGCCACTGCGCGACGGGCCAGTGCACGTCGTCCGGGCGCGGGTCCTCGCGCGGCTCGAACCGCTCCACGGTCACGTCCCCAGGCTAGTCGCGGCGGACGGGTGCGGCGAGCGCCGGGTTCGTCGCAGCTCGCGCACCAGGCGGACGTGGCCGGCGTCGTCGTCGACGCCCTCGGCCGCGACCGGGTCGTCGATGCCGTCGACCACGAACCCGATGCTGGTGTGGAACGCCACCGACGCGGTGTTCACGGTGGAGGTCACGCACCGCACCCGGCGTACGCCGAGCCCGGCGACCTGCTCCGCGAAGGTGTCGTGCAGCCGCCGCCCGAGCTGCTCGCCGCGCAGCTCGGGGTTCACTCCGACGAAGTGCACGTACGCCTCGTCGGGGTGGTCCTGCGACACGAAGCCGATGAGGAACCCGGCGAGCGCGCCGTCGTCGGTCTCGGCGACGTACGACGTGCCCGCGAAGTGCTCGAGGAACAGCGACGGGATCAGCGCGCTCATGCGTCGACCGCCCCACCAGGCGTCGACGACCTCGATGATGCGCGGGTGGTCGTCGAGGCGCGCGTGCCGGATGGTCACCATGCCGGTGCCGTCGGCGTCAGCCGAGCAGGTCGCGGACGACGACGGTCTGGTCGCGCTCGGGACCGACGCCGATGGCCGAGATCGGCGCGCCGGAGCGCTCCTCGAGGAACGCGACGTAGTCGCGCGCCGTCGCCGGCAGGTCGGCGAGCGTGCGCGCGCCGCTGATGTCCTCGCTCCAGCCGGGGAGGTACTCGTAGACCGGCTTCGCGTGGTGGAAGCCGGTCTGCGTCATCGGCAGCTCGGTCGGTGCGCTCGCCGTCGACGTCGTACGCCACGCACACCGGGATCCGGTCCCAGCCGGTGAGCACGTCGAGCTTGGTCAGCACGATGTCGGTGACGCCGTTGACGCGCGAGGCGTAGCGCGCGATCGGGATGTCGTACCAGCCGCAGCGGCGCGGGCGACCCGTGGTGGTGCCGTACTCGTGGCCGAGCGAGCGCAGCTTCTCGCCGTCGTCGTCGAACAGCTCGGTCGGGAACGGGCCCTCGCCGACGCGCGTGATGTACGCCTTCGCGATGCCGATGACGCGCGTGAGCGAGCGCGGCGGGATGCCGGCACCGGTGATCGCGCCGCCGGCGGTCGCGTTGGACGACGTGACGAACGGGTAGGTGCCGTGGTCGACGTCGAGCAGCGTCGCCTGGCCGCCCTCGAGCAGCACGACCTCGTCGCGCGCCAGCGCGTCGCCGAGCACGAGCGAGGTGTCGGCGACCATGGGGCGCAGCCGCTCGGCGTGCGCGAGCAGCTCGTCGACGACCTCGTCGACCTCGATCGCGCGCCGGTTGTAGACCTTCACCAGCAGGTGGTTCTTCTGCGCGAGCGCGCCTTCGACCTTCTGCCGCAGGATCTTCTCGTCGAAGATGTCCTGCACGCGGATGCCGACGCGGCTCATCTTGTCGGCGTACGTCGGGCCGATGCCGCGGCCGGTCGTGCCGATCTTGCGGCTGCCGAGGAAGCGCTCGGTGACCTTGTCGAGCGTGCGGTTGTACGACGGGATGATGTGCGCGTTGGCGCTCACCAGCAGCTTGCTCGGTGTCGACGCCGCGCGCCTCGAGCGCCGTCGATCTCGTGGAACAGCACGCCGAGGTCGATGACCACGCCGTTGCCGATCACCGGGATGACGCCGGGGGTGAGGATGCCGCTGGGCAGCAGGTGCAGCGCGTACTTCTCGCTGCCGATCACCACCGTGTGGCCCGCGTTGTTGCCGCCGTTGAACTTCACGACGTAGTCGACGCGGCTGCCGAGCAGGTCGGTGGCCTTGCCCTTGCCCTCGTCGCCCCACTGGGCTCCGAGCACCACGATCGCCGGCATGCCGACCCCCTCGAGATGGACCGCGCACCACCAGGGGGTGGTGCCACCAGAGCCTACCGGCCCGCGACCCGCGCCGAGGCATCCCCGTCGACGCGTGACGAGGACGACCTAGAGGTCGTCGTGGTCGCGGTCGCACCGGTCAGCGCTGGGGCGGGAGGGCCGTGCGGTGCGCGAGGGTGAGCGCGAAGTCGCCGGCGTGGTCGGTCCACGACTCGCGTGACGGTGAAGCCGGCGGCGGTCGAGCTCGGCCGCGATGCCCTCGGGGCGGAACTTCGTCGAGATCTCCACCCGGATCTCCTCGCCGCTCGCGAGGTCGAAGACCAGGTCGGCGCCCGGGATCGTCACCCGCTGCGGCATCTCGGCGCGCAGCCGCAGGTCCATCCGCTCCATGTGCGGGTCCCAGAACGGCACGTAGGAGAACGCGTCGAGGTCGAAGTCGGCGCCGAGCTCGCGGTTGAGCACGCGCAGGCAGTTGCGTCACGAACTCCGCGGTCACGCCCTGCGCGTCGTCGTACGCCGCGATCAGCCGGTCGGCGCTCTTGACCAGGTCGGTGCCGAGCAGCACCGAGTCGCCGGGCTCGAGCGAGTCGGCGAGCGCGCCGAGGAAGGCCGCGCGCTCCTCGACGTAGAGGTTGCCGATCGTGCCGCCGAGGAAGGCGACCATCCGCCGGCCGCCGCTGCGGCAGGTGGCCGAGGTGCAGGGTGAAGTCGCCGACGAGCGCCTCGACCTGCACGCCGGGGTACTGCACGCGCGATCTGCGTCGGCGGCGTCGCGCAGCGTCTCCTCGGAGACGTCGACCGGCACGAACCGCTCGAGCTGGCCGGTCGCGGTGAACGCGTCGAGCAGCAGTGCGCGTCTTGTCGCTGGTGCCGCTGCCCAGCTCGACCAGCGTCGTGGCGCCGCGACGCGGACGCGATCTCGTCGGCGTGGTCGCGCAGGATCGTCGCGCTCGCGCTCGGTGGGGTAGTACTCCGGCAGCCGGGTGATCTCGTCGAAGAGCTGCGAGCCCGCGTCGTCGTAGAGCCACTTCGGCGGCAGGCTGCGCGGGTGCGAGCCCGAGCCCGCGGCGTACGTCGTCGACGAGGCTGCCCGACGGCCCAGTCGGGATCGAGCAGCACCGACGACGACGGGCTCGCTTGACCTCGGTCATGCGCTCACCGCCGCCGGGGCGCCGCCGTCGGCGAGGCGTACGCCGGACAGCGCCCAGCGGGCGCCGTGCGGGAAGAAGTTGCGGTAGGTCGGCGCGGGCGTGACCCGGCGGGGTGAGCGCGCAGCCGCCGCGCAGCACCATCTGGTTGGACATGAACTTGCCGTTGTACTCGCCGATCGCGCCCGGCGGCCGGGTGGAAGCCCGGGTAGGGGAGGTAGGCCGAGGAGGTCCACTCCCAGCAGTCGCCGTAGACCTGGCGCAGATCGCCCGGTCGCCGGGCCGGCCGCGCGCGGGTGGAAGGTCTCGGTGTCGGCGAGGTTGGCCGCGTCCGCGTCGACCTCGGCCTGGCCGTCCGCGACGACGCCGTGCTCCCACTCGGCCTCGGTGGGCAGCCGCTTGCCCGCCCAGGTGGCGAAGGCGTCGGCCTCGTAGAAGCTGACGTGGCTGACCGGCAGGCCCGGGGTTCACCGGCCAGGTGCCGTGCAGGGTGTGCTCGAACCAGACGCCGTCGACGCTCGGTCCAGTAGAGCGGCGCCTGCCAGCCCTCGGCGTTGACCCGCGCCCAGCCGTCGGAGAGCCAGAGCTCGTGCGCGCCGGTAGCCGCCGTCGGCCATGAACTCCAGCCACTCGCCGTTGGTGACGAGCCGGTCGGCGAGCCGGTAGGGCTCGAGCCACACGCGGTGGCGCGGCAGCTCGTTGTCGAAGCGGAAGCCCGTCGCCCTCGTGCCCGACCTCGACGAGGCCGCCCTCGACGTCGACCCAGCCGAGCGCGTCGGGCTCGGCGCAGCGGGCTCGCGCGTGCCGGCGTACACCGGCTGCAGCGGGTTGAGCGAGAGCACGTGCTTGATGTCCATGAGCAGCAGCTCCTGGTGCTGCTGCTCGTGGTGGAAGCCGAGCTCGATGCGTGGCGGCGAGCTTGCTCGAGCGTGCCCGTCGTCGAGGGTGCTCGACCAGGTCGCGCATCGCGGGCGTCGACGTTGCCGCGGTAGACGCCCGACGTCGTGCGCGCCCGGGCGGCGTGATGACGCCGCGGTGCGGCGCGGGCGAAGCGCGGGCCGACGGTCTCGTAGTAGCTGTTGAACAGGAACCAGTAGCGGTCCTGGAACGGCGCGAAGCCCGGCTCGTGGTCGGCGAGCACGAAGGTCTCGAAGAACCACGTGACGTGCGCGCGGTGCCACTTGGTCGGCGAGACGTCCGGCATCGACTGGACGGTCTGGTCCTCGGGCGAGAGCGGCGCGGCGAGCACCTCCGTGTGGGCGCGGACCTCGTCGAAGCGCTCGACGAGGGCGTCCGCGTCCCAGGCGGTTGTCGACATGGAGCAGGACCTCCTCGACACCGTGGCCCGGGGCGGGACGGCGAGGATCGGGGCGCCGGCGGCAGGGAGCCGTCGGCCGGGCGTTGTCTCGAGGCTAACCCCGGGGTCCGACGAGCGGATCCCCCCAGATCCGATCGTCAGGCTTTGTTCACACGTCCGTTCAGCGGGCGAGCCGCGCGGCGAGGCGGCGACCCAGCCCGTCGCCGGACAGCCACGCCGTCTCGATGCGCGAGGTGCGGCCCCACGCGTCGCCGCACAGGCCGAGATCGTCCTCGAGGTGGCACAGGCTGCCCGTGGTGGCGTGCGGCTTGGCGAGCCCCCACCGGCGTACGTCGGCCCACACGGGATCGACGTCGGTGCCGATCGCGGCGTGCAGCGCGGCCAGCATCATCGGCAGCGCACGCACGGGGTCGTCGAGGTGGCGGGCCGCCAGCACCGCGCTCGAGTGCGCGACGAGCACCGGCGCGTCGTCGCCGCGGCGGCGGCCGTCGTCGGCGACGAAGGTGAGCACCGCCGAGTCGTTGACGAAGATGCCGTCGAAGGGGTGCCACGTCCGCTCGTCGTACGCCGCGACCAGCGCGAGCACCGGGTCGAAGCGGATCGGCCCGAGGACGTCCTGCACCGGGTGGTCCGGGGGCAGCAGGTCGGCAGCCTGCGGCGCGGGCATCGCGAGCACCAGGGCATCGACCTCGTCGCCGTCGACCGACCAGCGGTCGCCCACGCGCTCGATCTGCTCGACCTCGTGCGGCTGCACCACCTGCGGCAGGTCCGAGGCGAGGTCCTCGACGAGGCTGCGCAGGCCTGCGCGGGCGGCGTACCGCATGGGCCCGATGGTGTCGGCGCGGCTCCCCTCGGTGTCGATCACGGTGAAGCTGTCGGTCCACGGACGGGCCAGCCCGCGCTCGACCCAGCTCTCGACCACGCGCAGGAAGTCGGGGTGAGCCGCGGTCAGGTACGACGCGCCCACGTCGACGACGCGGCCGTCGTACGGCAGCCCGGTGTCGCGCAGCGTGCGCGCGGCCATGCGACCGCCGAGCCTGCGGCCCCGGTCGAGGACGACCACGTCGAGGCCGGCGGAGTGCAGCGCCCGCGCGCAGGCGATGCCGGAGATGCCGCCGCCGACGACGGCGACGCGTGCGCGGCCCACGGCAGGATCAGCGACCCTCGAGAGCGTCGGCCGCCGCGGAGGAGGAGTCGCGCAGGAAGAGCGTGCAGCGGGTCGCCTCCTCCTCCTCGCCGATCGCGCCGGCGGCGCGGGCGAGGGCGTTGAGGCAGCGCAGGAAGCCGCGGTTGGGCTCGTGCTCCCAGGGCACCGGGCCGTGGCCCTTCCACCCGTTGCGGCGCAGCAGGTCGAGGCCGCGGTGGTAGCCGACGCGGGCGAAGGCGTAGGACTCGACGACGCGCTGCTCGGCGTACGCCTGGTCGGCCAGCGTCGCCCACACCAGGCTGCTCGTGGGGTGCGCCGCCGCCACCTCGTACGGGTCCTGGCCGGCGGCGAGCGCCTCGCGCGGGCCGGGGTCGTCGGGAAGGTAGGTCGGCGGCGGTCCGCCCAGCAGGTTCTGGTCGATCGGCGTGGTCATGCCGCCATCCTCCCGCACCCCCCGCCACCACGCCGCCCGGGCCGCTCCCCCGCCCGAACACCCGGAAACTCGGCTTGTTTCCGGGTGTTCAGGCCGGGGAGCGCGCGTCGAGGTACAAGGCCCGGCTGACCCGCGCCACGATCTGCGCGCCTGGGTCCCCGGTGACCCAGCGCACGAGGCGCCAGCCGTCGGCCTCGAGGTCGCACTGGCGCTCGCGCTCGGCCCGCAGGGCGGAGCGGATCTCGGGCCCGCTGCGACCGTACTTGCCGACCCCGTCCGCCTCGCCGATCACACGTTCCTCGCCCCACACGAAGTCGCCGACATACGCCCGACCCGAGCGCCCCCGCACCACGACGTTGAGCTGCGGAGTCGGCAGTCCCACCGCGAGCATCCAGCCGCGTGACCAGCTCTCGAAGGGGGACTCGCTGCGCGGATCCGCCGCATCGACCGCAGCCGCCACGGTGCGTCCCCCGGGCCACCCGCGCACGAACCCACCGGCCGACTGCAGCTGCGTCCGCGCGTCCTCCACCGCGTCCCGACCCACGGAGCCCGACCGCAGCCTGCGTGTCAGGTCGTGGAAACGCCTGGCCAACAGCAGTCGCATCGCGCTGTCCATGACGACGATGGCCGCAGGGAGATCACCACGACGGGCGAGGTCGACCGCGGTGCGAGGCACGGTGGTGCATGGCAGCCCGTCCACCTCGGCGACGTGCTCCGGCGGCAGCGCCGCGCCATGGACCCGGAGCACCCCGTCCGTCCGTCCGGACCGCCCAGGCTCCGTCACGTGCACCAGCGGGCTGCGCGGGAAGGGATCCCACAGCCCGAGCACGTGCGCCGCCGAGCCATGGCTGAACACGGTGGTTCCCGGGAGCGATCGGGCGAAGCCGGCGAGTCTCGCGCGATACGCGTCATACGGGATCGCCAGCTGCTGCGCCACCTGCTCCGCGTCGGGGACGACGTAGAGACCGCGACGAAGGCGCACGATGTCGCCCCGTGCCAGGGCGCGTTCGAGCTGCCCGTCGGACCACCCCTGAGATCTCAACTGCTCCCGATCCCAGGGGCCAGGGCCCGCCGACTCGAGGAGGGCGGCCAGCTTCCGGTGCGACTCACGATGCGTACCCATGGCGGCAGGCTGACGGCGCCAGACGACGACTCGCTGGGTCGGCTGAGCGTTGCTGTGGACGACACGCCGGTCGTGCACCGCTCCCCCGCCCAGAGCCCCGGAAACCAGCCGATTCTCCGAGGGTTCAGGCGGGGGAGCGGCGTACGAGCCGCGGCGCTGGGTCAGCCGAGGGTGGGCAGGGGGGCGTGGTCGGGGAAGAGGGTGCCGGCGCCGGGGACCTCGGTGACCGGGATGTAGGTGCAGCACTGCTCGTACTCCGCCCACATGGCCAGCACCTCGGGATGCTCGTGGGCGGTCGCGATGGCCTCGGCCGAGACCCATTCGAAGACCTCGACCACGTCGCCGTTCTCTGCCTCCATGGCGATGCCGGAGCGATCGGTCGCGAGCCCGAGGTCGCGCAGCCGTTGCACGTGGGTCTCGGTCAGCGCCCGCAGCTGCTCCTGCTTGCCCGGCAGCGGCCGGAAGCACGCGATCACGATCCTGCCCATGCGGCACCTCCGCGCCGAGCCTGGCACGCAGCTCGCGGCCCGCACAACGGCCGACGGCCCCGGCGACCGTGAGGTCGTCGAGGCCGTCGTCGTACGCCGATGGTGCCCTGCGACTAGCGGATCTTGGTGCCCGACGAGCGCAGGTCCTCGCAGCCCCGGACCACGCGCGCGGCCATGCCGGCCTCGGCGAGCCTTGCCCCAGGCGCGCGGGTCGTACTGCTTCTTGTTGCCGACCTCGCCGTCGATCTTGAGGACGCCGTCGTAGTTGCGGAACATGTGGTCGGCGACCGGGCGGGTGAACGCGTACTGCGTGTCGGTGTCGATGTTCATCTTCACGACGCCGTAGTCGAGCGCCTCGCGGATCTCCGAGAGCAGCGAGCCGGAGCCGCCGTGGAACACGAGGTCGAACGGCTTGTCCTTGCCGTACTTCGCGCCGACCGCGTCCTGGATCTCCTTGAGGATGGACGGGGTCAGGACGACGTTGCCGGGCTTGTAGACGCCGTGCACGTTGCCGAAGGTCGCGGCGACCATGTAGCGGCCGCGCTCTCCGAGACCGAGCTTGGCGGCGGTCGCGAGCCCGTCCTCGGGGGTGGAGAACAGCTTGGCGTCGTGCGTGGCCTCGATGCCGTCCTCCTCGCCGCCGACGACGCCGATCTCGAGCTCCATGATGATGTTCGCGCGGTGGCACTTGTCGAGCAGCTCCTCGGCGACGTCGAGGTTCTCCTCGAGCGGCACCGCCGAGCCGTCCCACATGTGCGACTGGAACAGCGGCAGCCGGCCGGCGGCGACGCGCTCGAGCGAGACGTCGATCAGCGGACGCATGTAGCCGTCCAGCTTCTCCTTGGGGCAGTGGTCGGTGTGCAGCGCGATCTGGACGTCGTACTTCTCGGCGACGACGTGCGCGAACTCGGCGAGCGCGACAGCGCCGGTCACCATGTCCTTGACGGTCTGGCCCGAGGCGAACTCCGCGCCGCCCCACGAGAACTGGACGATGCCGTCGCTCTCGGCCTCGGCGAAGCCGCGGATCGCGGCGACGATGGACTGGGACGACGTGCAGTTGATCGCCGGGTAGGCGAACGCGCCGGCCTTGGCGCGGTCGAGCATCTCGGCGTAGACCTCAGGGGTGGCGATGGGCATGGGAAACGCGCTCCTCGAACGTGGAACCGGGTCCGCCCGGCGACGTTGCCCAGCGGGTCTCGTGCTCATCCTTCCACGCACGCCGCGTGCGCTCCCGGGTGCACGGAGAACTCGTCGGTAACCTGCGTCACCCCGCCCCGCTGCGAGCCGCGCTCAGCCCGACGGGTAGCCCTCGACGTGCTCGCCCGGCCGCCTCAGCAGCGCCATCGCGACGACCTCGGCACCGACGAGGATCGCTCCCCACAGCGCGTGGCCGACGACGGCCAGGCCGAGGCCGGCGACCACGAACAGCGCGAGCTCGAGCGCGATGCGCACCCGCAGCGGCGAGTCGATGCGCCGCTTCGGGGCGAGCCACGTGCCCCAGACACCGGCCACCAGCAGCACCAGCACCAGGGCCAGCACCCAGCCGAGCCAGCCCTCGACGAGCCCGGTGCCGATCACGGCGTACGCCGCCAGCAGCAGGATCTCGAGCGCGAAGCGCACCGCCAGGAGCACGCCGATCCACGGCGTGGCCGGCAGGCCCGTGCCCGGCTCGTCGCTCATGAGGACAGCCTGCCGATATCGGCGTGCGCGCGCACCCACCCGTGCATGGCGATGGCCGCGGCCGCCCCGACGTTGATCGAGCGCGTCGAGCCGAACTGCGCGATCGACACGGTCACGTCGCACGCCTCGCGCGCCGCGTCCGACAGCCCGGTGCCCTCCTGGCCGAACAGCAGCACGCACTCCCGCGGCACGGCGTACGTCTCGAGCGGCACGGCGCCCGGCAGGTTGTCGACGCCGACCAGCACCAGCCCCGCGCCGCGCGCCCAGGCCACGAGCGACGCGACGTCGTCGTGGTGGACGACGTGCAGGTAGCGGTCGGTCACCATCGCCCCGCGCCGGTTCCAGCGCCGGCGACCGACGACGCGCACGGACGCCGCGTTGAACGCGTTGGCCGTGCGCACGACGGAGCCGATGTTGAAGTCGTGCTCGAGGTTCTCGATCGCGACGTGGAACGGGTGCCGGGTGGTGTCGAGGTCGGCGACGATCGCCTCGACCCGCCAGTAGCGGTAGCGGTCGACCACGTTGCGCCGGTCGCCGTCGCGCAGCAGCTCGGGGTCGAGCCGCGCGTCGTCCGGCCACGGCAGCGGGTGCGGACCGACACCCACGGCCAGTGCGCCGGGCTCCGGCTCGGCCTCGTCGGCGGGCGCATCCACGACCTCAGCCTAGGCTCGGAGCGTGTGGGAGGGCCCTGACCTGGCGTCGCTGGGAGCGCTGGCGGTGTACGCCGTGCTCTGGGGCTTCCTGTTCGCCGAGTGCGCCCTGCTGCTCGGGTTCCTGCTCCCCGGCGACACGATCCTGTTCGGCGCCGGTCTCGTGGCCGCGTCGCCCAACAGCGACGTCAACATCGTCGTCCTGGTCGTCGGGGCGTTCCTCGCGGCCGTGATCGGCAACGAGGTCGGGTACGCGACGGGACGGCGGTACGGCCGCGACTGGGTCGAGGGCCGCGAGAAGGGCCGCGCCCGCGAGCAGCTGAGACGGGCCGAGGCCTTCTACGACCGCTGGGGCTGGCTGTCGGTCGTGGTGGCCCGCTGGATCCCGTGGGTGCGCACCTTCATCCCGATCATCGCCGGCACGGCGGCCATGGACCGTCGCGCCTTCACCTCGGCCAACATCGTGGGCGCACTGCCCTGGGCGGTCGGTCTCCCCCTCCTGGGGTACTTCGCCTACCAGGTGCCGCTGCTCCGGGACATCGCCTACGTCGTGGCGGGGATCGCGATCGCCGGCACCGTGATCACCGTGCTCGTGGGTGCGGCGCGCTCGCGGCGGGCGCGGCGGGGCGCCGGGCGAAGGATCCTCAGCGGGCTCGCAGCCCAGCGGTGAGGAGCAGCCCGCCGAGTGACCTAGGCTCGTCACGTGCCCTTCCCCTTCACCTCCACGCTCGCCATCGGCCCGAGCTGGCTGCAGCCCGAGTACATCCTCGAGCGCTTCGGCACCTGGGCCTTCGTCGCGGTGCTCGTCATCGTGTTCGTCGAGTGCGGGCTGCTGATGTTCTTCCTGCCCGGCGACTCGTTGCTCTTCGTCACGGGCCTGTTCATCGGCGCCGGCACGATCGACATCAACATCTGGCTCGCGTGCATCCTGCTCATCGCGGCCGCGATCGCGGGCAACATCTCGGGCTACTGGATCGGCCGCAAGTCCGGGCCCGCCCTGTTCAAGAACCCCGACGCGCGCTTCCTCACGCCCGCCAACGTCGACAAGACGCATGCGTTCTTCGAGAAGTACGGCCCGCGCTCGATCATCCTGGCGCGCTTCGTGCCGATCGTGCGCACGTTCATCACCGTGCTCGCCGGCGTCGGCAAGATGGACTTCCGCCACTTCCTCATCTACTCGAGCATCGGCGGCGTCCTGTGGGCCGGCGGCATCACGCTGCTCGGCTACCTGCTCGGCGACGTGCCGTGGGTGAAGAACAACATCGAGATCATCGCGATCCTGATCGTCGTGCTCTCGGTGCTCCCCGCCGGCTTCGAGTGGCTCAAGGCCCGGCGCGAGCACGCCGCAGGCGAGGCAGCGGCCGACGAGGCCTGAGCCGTCCGTCGCCGCTCAGGCGTGGCGCGGCATCGAGGGCAGCTCCTCGACGGGGCGCAGCCGACGGGTGCGCAGAGCCGCCTGCACGGCGGCCGGCGACGGGATCTGGGTGCGGTCGGAGTACGCCTCCCACGGCACGGCCTGGAGAACGGCGCGCAGCGCGGTGGCGCGGGCCAGCAGGTCGAGCGGGTCGAAGCCGGAGCCGCTGTGCGACACGAGGTGGTCGCCGACCGCGCTCCACGACTGCGTGGGTGCTGCGAGCAGCACGCGGCGTACGCCGGAATCCATGATCGCCCGCACGAGCCACGGCTCCGTGGCGGCGAGGTCGTAGCGCCGGTCGAAGGTGAGGTCGCCGGTCGGCACCTCGCGCATCCCGTCGAGCGGCAGCGCGGCGCCATCGCCGCGCGGGCGCATCTCCATCCGCGGCAGGATCGCGGGCGCGAGCATGTCGATCACGGCGTCGCGGTCGTGGCCCTCGGTGACGCGCAGCGCGATGCCGTCGACCTCGCCGACGAGGTGGCCCTCGGGCGAGAACTCCCAGTCCATCGCCCGGGCGTAGCGCTTGAGGCGCGCCTTGCGCGAGTGCGTGAGGGTCAGGCGGCCGAACGCGCGCGTCGCCTGGGCGGGGACGACGGGCACCACGACGGAGGTCGATACCCCGAACGCCATCTGCCACCCCCAGGGGCGCACCTGGACGTGCGCCTGCAGGAAGTGTCGACGCTGCGCGTCCTGCGGGGATGAGCCGAACAGGTGAAGCCCGGAAGACTCACCCGCTCAGCCGGTCACGCTGCGTGCTCTCAGGCCAGCCCGAGGTCGCCGAGCGTGTACGCCGCGATGTAGGGCAGGCCTGCCGCGTCGACCGCCGGAGCTGCCCCGCGCTCGACGATGACGGCGACACCGACCACCTCGGCACCGGCCTCGCGCAGCGCCTCGACGGCCGTGAGCACCGAGCCCCCGGTGGTCGAGGTGTCCTCCACCGCCAGCACGCGGCGACCGGCGACGTCGGGCCCCTCGATCCGGCGCTGGAGCCCGTGCGCCTTCTCGCTCTTGCGCACGACGAAGGCGTCGAGCGTGCGGCCCTGCGCGGCGGCCGCGTGCAGCATCGCGGTGGCGACCGGGTCGGCGCCGAGCGTGAGCCCGCCGACGGCGTCGTAGTCGAGCCCGGCGGTGGCCTCGAGCATCACCCGGCCGATGACCGGGGCGCTCGCCCCGTCGAGGGTCACGCGGCGCAGGTCGACGTAGTAGTCGGCCTCCTTGCCGCTGGAGAGCACGACCCGGCCGTGCACGACGGCCTTGTCGAGGATGTCCTGTCGCAGGCGGGCGCGATCGTCGGCGTTGCTCACGTCGCGCAGGCTATCCGGCGCCGCGGTGCGGCATGGTGGTCGGGTGAGCATCGCCACCGTGGTCCTGTGCCCGCCGCTGCCGGGTGCGGCGACGGCGTACGACGTGCCCGACACCCTCGACGTGCTGCTCGACGACCCGCGTCTCTCGGGGGTCCGGCTGCTCGCACCGGAGGTGCCGGACGGCGAGCCCGGTGACGACGAACGCACGCTGCGCGCGCACTGGGTCGCGCACCTCGCGGTCTCGCTGGCGACCAGCGGCGCCGTCGCACCGCTGCTGCTGGTGCTCGACGGGTCGGCCGGCGCCCTCGCCCCCGCGCTCGGGTTCGCGCAGAAGGCGGCCCGCCGTGCGGTGGCGGCGTACGTGCTGGTCGACGCGGCGACGCCGCCGGCGGAGTCGCGCGGCGGCGACTGGCCCGACGCCCCGGTGTGGTTCGTCGCCTCGCCCGCGGCCGACGACCTCGAGGTCAACCAGGCACGGCTGCGCGGGTGGGAGGTCGTCGAGATCCCCGACGCCGCGCCCGGCACGGTCGCCGAAGCGATCGCCGCCGTCGCCGCGCGCTGAGCCCGGTCAGCCGCCGGCGCCCGTCGGCCGCTCCGGGTCGAGCACCGCCACCTTCCGGCGCGGTCCGGATCCCTGCTCGCCCAGCTCGTCCTGCGGGTTGTAGAGCGTGCACTGGCGCATCGACAGGCAGCCGCAGCCGATGCAGCTGTCGAGGTTCGCACGCAGCGACTCCAGCGCGGCGATCCGCCGGTCGAGCGCCGGACGCCACGCGGCGCTCATCCGACGCCACTCGCGCTTGGTCGGCGCCTCCTCGGCCCCGACCGTCGCGAGAGCGGCCGCGATCTCGTCGAGGGAGAGCCCGACGTTCTGCGCGCTGCGGATCACGGCGATGCGCCGGAGCACCGCCCGGCGATAGCGGCGCCGGTCGCCTGCCGTCCGCGTGCTCGTGATGAGCCCGAGCTCCTCGTAGTAGCGCAGCGCGCTCGGCGCCAGGCCGCTGCGCCGGGCCACGTCGCCGATGGGGAGCAGATCGTCTCGGTTCATGACTTGACCTCAAGTTCACTTGATGTCCTGTGATGCTCCCATGAGCGCACTGCAGACCGGAACCTACGACGAGGCGCTCGAGCGCCTGCACCGCACCGGCCCCGAGTTCGACGGCTGGCTGTCCAACCACGGCCCGATGGTCGTCGAGTCTCTCGCCCGCCGAGGACGGTCCGAGGTCGTCCACCGCTGGACCGACGCCTACTCCCGACGTCTCGAGGGCATGCCGCTGCCCACGCGAGGCATCACCACGGCGGACTGGGGCGAGGCCCTCGGCGACCCCGCGCGGCTCGGCGACTGGATCGAGCTGTTCCGGGCCGAGGTGCGCGAGTCGCACTGGACCGACGTGCTGGTGCGGTGGTGGCCCCGCCTCCTGCCCGGCATCGCGGCCGGGGCGACGCACGGCGTGATCCGCACGGGTCACGCCGTGCAGGCCTTGCGCGACGTCGACGACCCGGTGCGGCGCGCCGAGCTCGCGCACGCGCTCGGCTACTGGGCCGGCCGGTCGCAGCCGGTGCCGTCGATCCGCCTGACGGGGGAGGCCGCGCCCGACGACCTCGTGACCGGCGTGCCCCGGGTGCCCGAGCAGCGCGACGGCATCCGCGACCGCCTCGCGCAGCTGGCCGGCACGTCCGGCTGGGCGGAGCACGTCGCCCGCCTCGCGCCGGCGACCGATGACGGCGCCGGTGCCGCGCTCGACCGCCTCGTCGACGCCGTGGTGCTGGCGTACCCCCGGATCGCGCACGGCCAGCCGACGATGCTCGTGCATGCGGCGACGGCCCCGAACGCCGTGGCGCGGGTGCTGCCGTCGCTGCCCGTCACGATGCACGCAGAGGCGTACCGGTTCGCCTGGACCGCCACGGCCGCCGTGCTGGCGGCGTACCTCCCGCGCGACCTGAGCCCGGAGGGCCCCGGGGAGCGCGACGCCGACGACGCGTGGCAGGTCGCGGTCGACAACGGGGGCGAGCACGTGGTGAAGCTCGCCGACACCGCGCTCGACGTGCACGCCCGCACCGGCGATCCTGCGGCCCTCGCCGCGATCACGACGGCGGTGGCCCTCGACGCGTGAGCGGGTCAGCCCCGCTTGGCGGCCACCCGGTCGGGCCCGCGTACGCCGGACGCGCGCCGCACCACGGGGCGCGGCAGGTAGCGCGCGAGCGTCGACAGCGCCTTGTACTGCGCGCCCGGGACGCTGATCGGCTTGCCGCGCCCGAAGTCCTTGAGCGCGGAGGACACCAGCGCCGGGGCGTCGAGCCACATCCAGTCGGGGAGGTGGCTGACGTCCATGTCGGCGCGCTGGTGGAACTCGGTGTGCGTGAACCCGGGGCAGAGCGCCATCACGGTCACGCCGGTGCCGCTCGACCTGGCGGTCGACGGACTCGCTGAACACCGTGGCCCAGGCCTTGGCCGCGCTGTAGGTGCCGCCCGCGATGAAGCTCGCCACGCTCGAGACGTTGATGACGCCGCCGGTGCCGCGGGCCACCATGCCCGGCAGCGCCGCGTGCGTGAGGCGCATGACCGCGACGACGAGCACGTCGATCATCTGCTGCTCGGCGTCGACGTCGCCGTCGACGAAGAGCTGGTTGACGCCGAAGCCCGCGTTGTTGACCAGCAGGTCGACCGGGCGCGTGCGGTCGCGCAGCCGGTCCTCGACCGTCGCGAGCTGGGCCCGGTCGGTGAGGTCGGCGACGCAGCACCTCGCACTGCACGCGATGACGCGCGGTGAGCTCCGCCGCGAACGCCGTCGAGGCGCTCCTCGTCGCGTGCGACGAGGACGAGGTCGTTGCCGCGGGCCGCGAGCTGGCGCGCGAACTCCGCGCCGATCCCTGCGGTGCGCTCCGGTGATGAGGGCGGTGGTCATGGCCCCATCCTCCCGCGCGCCGCCGGGGCTCAGCGACCGCCGGAGACGGCGAGCACGGTGCCGGTCGTGTACGACGCCGCGTCGGAGAGCAGCCACACCACCGCGGCCGCCACCTCGTCCGGCTCTCCGGAGCGCCGCATCGGCACGGTCGGGCGGATCCGGTCGGGCCGACCCGGCTCGCCGGCCGCGGCGTGGAAGTCGGTGTCGATCAGGCCGATGGCCACGCCGTTCACGCGCACGCCCTCGGTCGCCACCTCCACCGACAGCCCCACGGTGAGCGCGTCGAGCGCCGCCTTGGAGGCCGCGTAGTGCACGTACTCGCCCGGCCCGCCGAGGACCGCGGCGCGCGACGACATGTTCACGATCGCGCCGCCGCTGCCGCCGTGCCGCGTCGACATCCGGCGCACCGCCGCGCCGCGCACAGGAAGGGGCCGACGACGTTCACGGCCAGGACGTCGCGCAGCGCCGGCTCGCCGACCTCGTCGACCCGGGCCAGACCGCCCGAGATCCCGGCGTTGTTCACCAGGCCGGTCACCGGGCCGCGCCACGCGTCCGCCGCGGCGAACAGCGCCTCGACCGAGGCGGCGTCGCGCACGTCGGCCTGCACGGCGAGGGCGTGCGCCCCGGCGTCGGTGATCCGGCGTACGACGTCGGCCGCAGCCGACTCGTCGCGCGCGAAGTCGACGACGACGTCCCATCCGGCCGCGGCCGCCGCCACGCACACCGCGGCGCCGATCCCGCGCGAACCACCCGTGACCACCAGCGTGCTCATGCCGATGAGCCTGCCACGCGGCTCCGGCACTCGTAGGGTCGCGGTCGTGAGCCGTCGTACGCCGCCCCTCGTGCCGCGCATGCTCGAGCACCAGAGCACCGTGTTCGGCGAGATGAGCGCGCTGGCGGTGGCCACCGGCTCGGTGAACCTCGGGCAGGGCTTCCCGGACACCGACGGCCCGCAGCTGGTGAAGGACGCCGCGATCCGCGCCATCGAGGACGGGCGCGGCAACCAGTACCCGCCCGCGCACGGGCTGCCGCAGCTGCGCACGGCCATCGCCGAGCACCAGCAGCGCTTCTACGGCATCGAGCTCGACCCGGTCACCGACGTCGTCGTGACCACCGGTGCCAGCGAGGCGATC
This sequence comes from uncultured Actinomycetota bacterium, assembly GCA_963827145.1. Classification (GTDB taxonomy): domain Bacteria; phylum Actinomycetota; class Actinomycetes; order S36-B12; family CAIYMF01; genus Longivirga. The sequence continues at coordinate 897,714 of CAWGZO010000001.1, forward strand.
GCGGCCGCCCTGCTGGCGCTCGTCGACACCGGCGACGAGGTCGTCATGTTCTCGCCGTGGTTCGACCTCTACGCCGCCGCGGTGAGCCTGGCCGGGGGCACGCGCGTCGAGGTGCCGCTGACGGCCGGCGACTTCCGGCCCGATGCCGAGGCGCTCCGTGCGGCGATCACGCCGCGCACCCGCCTGCTGCTGCTCAACTCGCCGCACAACCCGACCGGGTCGGTGTTCACGCGCGACGAGCTCACGGCGATCGCCGGCCGTGGTCGAGGAGCACGACCTGTGGGTCATCAGCGACGAGGCCTACGAGCACCTCGTCTACTCCGGCGCCGAGCACGTGCCGTTCTCGACGATCCCCGGCATGGCCGAGCGCACCGTCACGATCGGCAGCGCGGGCAAGTCGCTGTCGTTCACCGGGTGGAAGGTCGGCTGGGCCACCGGGCCCACCGACCTGGTCGCGGCCGTGCGGGTGCCGCGCCAGCACCTCTCGTTCGTCTCGGGCGGGCCGTTCCAGTGGGCCGTGGTCGAGGGACTCGCTCTGCCCGACGACTACTGGCGCGGGTTCCGCGACGGCCTCGAGGCGCAGCGCGACCAGCTCTGCGACGGGCTGTCAGCCCTCGGGTTCCCGGTCACGGTTCCGGAGGGCACGTACTTCGCCACGACCGACGTGCGACCTCTCGGGTACGCCGACGGCTGGGCGTTCTGCCGCGACCTGCCCCACCGGGCCGGGGTGGTCGCCATCCCGCACGAGGTCTTCCACGACGACCCGGAGGCGGGGCGCCCGTTCGTGCGCTGGGCGTTCTGCAAGCGGCCGGAGGTCCTCGCCGAGGCGCTCGAGCGCCTGGGCCGCGCGTTCGGCTGACCCAGGGCCGGTCCGTGCGCGGCGCACGACGTCTGGCGGCCCGCGCGCACCGCTGTTACGTTGATCGGAACGCTGTTCCGGTTCCTAGGCCGGGACGCACGCCGAGAGAGGGCGCACCGATGGCGGGTCGACACAGTGCCGGCACGAGCAAGGCGGCGTCCTCCGGCGCCCCGGTGAGCCCGGACCTCGCCGTCGTGGACGACCAGGTCACGACGTACGGCCCCCTGCGCCTGGCGCGCGGCATCACGCGCTGGAACCTGAGCACGTACTACTGGCTCGCGTTCTCCTCGATCATGATCTTCACCTTCGTGCCCGCGGCGCAGACCGCGCTGCTCACGACCGTGCTCTCGGTGCCGAAGGACGAGCAGGGCGGCGTCGTCGGCGTCACGGGTCTGATCGGCGAGATCGTGCTCATCGCCACGGTCGGCCTCGCCGGCGCGTGGTCGGACCGCCTGGGCCGCCGCCCGATCGCCGTCATGGGCTACGCGCTGATGGGCGTCGGCATCGCGCTGACGCCGTTCGTCGGCGGGCTGCTGACGTTCTACTCCGCCCGCGCGATCATCGCGGTCGGCCTCGCCATGATCACCGTGATGATCACCGCGATCGTCAGCGACTACGTGCGCGACGAGACGCGCGGCAAGGCCAACGGCTTCCTCGGCCTGTGCAACGGCCTCGGCGCCATCGTCACGTTCTTCGTGCTGCTCAAGCTGCCGAACCTGTTCGAGGGGCTCGGGCTCGACGAGACCGGCGCCCTGCGGGCGACGTACCTCCTCGTCGCCGGCGTCGCGCTCGGCACCGCGCTGCTCATGCGCATCGGCCTGCGCAAGGGCCGCGTCAGCGACCACACCGAGCACATCCCGATCACCACGCTGCTCAAGGAGGGCGTCAGCGAGGCGCGCCGTCCGGGCGTCGCGTTCTCCTACGTCGGCGCCTTCGTCGCCCGCGCCGATCTCGCCCTCGTCGGTGCCTTCCTCACCCTGTGGGCGCAGCAGTACGGCACCGACCAGCTCGGCCTCTCGGAGGCTGCGGCGCTCGCCAAGGCCGGCGCCCTGCTCGGCATCGCGAACGGTGTCGCGCTCATCGCCGCCCCGGTCATCGGCATCGTGGCCGACCGGCTCACGCGCAAGGACGCCGTGCTCATCTCGCTGGCGATCGCGGCGGTCGGCTACACCGCCACGATCTTCATCGAGAACCCGTTCAGCCCGCTCGGCTACGCGATCGCGGCGCTCATCGGCGTCGGCCAGGTCAGCGCGGTCATCTCCACGCAGGTGCTCGTCGCCGAGCAGTCGCCGGTGGCCACGCGCGGCTCGGTCATCGGGATGTTCGCGCTGTGCGGCGGGATCGGCATCATGATCGCGTTCGCCCTCGGCGGCACGCTGTACGACGCCTGGCGCCCGGCCGGTCCGTTCGTCCTGTTCGGCATCCTCGCCGCGGTCGCCTTCGTCTACGGACTCGCCGTGCGCTCGAAGATCCCGAGCATCGCGCACGAGTCGGTCGAGGAGCGCCTCTCCGACGTCAGCGGCACCCCCGTCGGCGGGGCGCAGTAGCCACCAGCCGTCCTTCGATCGGCCGCGTCCCTGCTCGGGACGCGGCCGATCGTGTCAGTCGCGGGCGGCGGGCAGGACGGTGAGGCCGTCGGCGTCCGGGGCGACGTCGACCACGACGGTGTCACCGTCGACGACCTCGCCGGAGAGGATCGCCTTCGCGAGCCGGTCGCCGATGGCGGTCTGCACCAGGCGCCGCAGCGGACGTGCGCCGTACGCCGGGTCGAACCCGTTGAGCGCCAGCCACTCTCGGGCGGCCGGCGTCACGTCGAGGGTCAGTCGGCGCTCGCGCAGGCGGGCCTGCAGCAGGTCGACCTGCAGCGCGACGATGCTCGACAGCTCGTGGATCCCGAGCGGGTGGAACATCACGGTGTCGTCGAGCCGGTTGAGGAACTCCGGCTTGAAGCTCGCCCGCACGACGCCCATGACGGCCTCGTTCTTCTGCTCCTCGGTGAGCGTCTGGTCGGCCAGCACGCTCGAGCCGAGGTTGGAGGTGAGCACGAGGATCGCGTTGCGGAAGTCGACCGTGCGGCCCTGACCGTCGGTGAGGCGGCCGTCGTCGAGCACCTGCAGCAGCACGTCGAAGACCTCGGGGTGCGCCTTCTCCACCTCGTCGAAGAGCACGACGGTGTACGGCCTGCGCCGCACGGCCTCGGTGAGCTGACCGCCCTCGTCGTAGCCGACGTAGCCGGGCGGGGCGCCGACGAGCCGAGCCACCGAGTGCTTCTCGCCGTACTCGCTCATGTCGATGCGCGTCATCGCGCGCTCGTCGTCGAAGAGGAACTCCGCGAGCGCCTTGGCCAGCTCGGTCTTGCCGACGCCGGTGGGGCCGAGGAACAGGAACGACCCGGTCGGGACGGTCGGGGTCGCTGACGCCGGCACGCGCGCGGCGCACCGCGTCGGACACGGCGCGCACAGCCTCGGCCTGACCGACCACGCGGTGGCCGATCTCCTCCTCCATGCGCAGGAGCTTCGCGGTCTCGCCCTCGAGCAGCCGACCGGCGGGGATGCCGGTCCACGCGGCGACGACCTCGGCGACGTCGTCGGGTCCGACCTCCTCGCGCACCATGCGCGCACGGTCGCTCGACGACGCGATCTCCTGCGCGAGCTGGCGCCTCCAGCTGCGGGATCTCGGCGTAGAGCAGGCGCGACGCCTGCTCGAAGTCGCCGTCGCGCTGGGCGCGCTCGGCGAGCATGCGCAGCTCGTCGATGCGGATCTTCAGCTCGCCGACGCGGTCGAGGCCCTGCTTCTCCGAGTCCCAGCGCGTGCGCATGATGACCAGCTCCTCGGAGCGGTCGGCGAGGTCGGCGCGCAGCTTGGCGAGTCGCTCGACCGACGCGGCGTCGGTCTCACGCGCGAGCGCGAGCTCCTCCATGCGCATGCGGTCGACCTGGCGCTGCAGCGCGTCGATCTCGACCGGCGACGAGTCGATCTCCATGCGCAGGCGCGAGGCGGCCTCGTCGACGAGGTCGATCGCCTTGTCCGGCAGGAAGCGCGAGGTGATGTAGCGGTCCGACAGCGTCGCGGCAGCCACGAGCGCGGCGTCGGCGATGGCCACCTTGTGGTGGGCCTCGTACTTCTCCTTGATGCCGCGCAGGATCCCGACGGTGTCCTCGACGCTCGGCTCCCCGACCAGCACCTGCTGGAAGCGGCGCTCGAGCGCGGGGTCCTTCTCGATCCGCTCGCGGTACTCGTCGAGCGTGGTCGCGCCGACCATGCGCAGCTCGCCGCGCGCGAGCATCGGCTTGAGCATGTTGCCGGCGTCCATCGCGGAGTCGCCGCTCGCGCCCGCCCCGACCACGGTGTGCAGCTCGTCGATGAACGTGACGACCTCGCCGTTGCTGCCCTTGATCTCGTCGAGCACGCTCTTGAGGCGCTCCTCGAACTGGCCGCGGTACTGCGCGCCGGCGAGCATCGCCGCGAGGTCGAGCGAGATGAGCTTCTTGCCGCGCAGCGAGTCGGGCACGTCGCCGGCGACGATGCGCTGCGCGAGCCCCTCGACCACGGCGGTCTTGCCGACGCCGGGCTCGCCGATGAGCACGGGGTTGTTCTTGGTACGCCGCGAGAGCACCTGCACCACGCGCCGGATCTCGGCGTCGCGGCCGATGACCGGGTCGATGCGGCCGTCGCGCGCGAGCGCGGTGAGGTCGACGCCGTACTTCTCGAGCGCCTGGAACGACGACTCGGGGTCGGCGGTGGTGACCGGGCGCTGGCGCACGGCGGAGATCGCGTCGACGAGCGCAGCCGGGCTGGCGCCGGCCTCCTGCAGCAGGTCGGCGACGCCCGGCCCGCCCTGCTGGGCGAGCCCGACGAGCAGGTGCTCGGTCGAGACGTACTCGTCGCCGCGCTCGGTCGCGAGCTCCTGCGCGGCCTGCAGCACGCGGTAGGTCGACGGCGAGAGCTGCGGCGACTGCACGGTCTGGCCCATGGCCGACGGCAGCGCGTCGAGCGCCGTCTGCACGCGACGCGGTGAGCGCGGCGCGGTCGGCGCCGACCTTCTCGAGCACCGCGGCGGCGATGCCCTCGCCCGAGGTCGACTGCGCGAGCAGCGTGCCGAGCAGGTGCACGCGGCTCCACCTGCGCCTGGCCCGACGTGGCGGCCCGGCGCACGGCGCCGGCGAGCGCCTCCTGCGACTTGGTCGTGAGCTGGATGTCCATGAGTGTCATGTCCTTGCTGAGGTCGTGGGTGGGGAAGGTCCCGGGAGCCTCCGCGCGTCTAGCGCGTCGCGGGCTCCCTCATCGGGAACGCGGATCGCGGTCGGCCGGGCGCGGACGCCAGACCACCAGCGCGGTGGACGGGCCGTCGGCCTCGTCCGACGAGCGCGCGGGAAGGCGCGGCCGCAGCCGCTGCACCTCGGCGCGCAGGAGACCGACCTCCGAGCGGAGCCGGTCGTTCTCGGTCTCCAGCGCGAGGATGCGCTGGATGCCGGCGAGGTTCACGCCGTCGCCCGTGAGGCGCGCGACCTCGCGCAGCCGCGCGATGTCGCGCAGCGAGTAGAGCCGGTTGCGTCCGGACGTGCGGTCGGGCGACACCAGGCCGAGACGGTCGTACTGCCGCAGCGTCTGCGGGTGCATGCCCGCGATCTGCGCCGCCACCGAGATGACGTAGACCGGCGCCGAGTCGTCCGGCCGCAGCGGACCGGTCGAGAGATGGTCGTGGCTCATCACGAGCCTCCGCCCTGCCGGGCGCGAGCCATGAGGTCCGCGCGCGGGTCGTGGTCCTTCGTGGCGTCGGCGTACGACGACGAGCGCATCTCGCGCCGCCGACGACAGCTTCTGCGGCACCGCCACCTCGACCGTGACGAGCAGGTCGCCCTTCGTGCCGTCCTTGCGGGTCACGCCCTTGCCGCGCACGCGCAGCACGCGACCCGCTCGACGTGCCCTCGGACAGGCGCACCTTCACGGTGCCACCGGTCGGCAGCGGGGACGTCGACGTCGGCACCGAGCGCCGCCTCGCTGAACGTGACGGGCACGGTCACCGTGAGGTTGTCGCCGTCGCGGTCGAAGACCGGGTGCGGCTTCACGGTGACGACGATGAGCAGGTCGCCCGCCTCACCGCCGTTCTCCCCGCTCGTGCCCTTGCCGCGCAGCCGGATCTTCTGGCCGCTCTTCACGCCGGCGGGGATGCGCGCCTGCACGGTGCGGGTCGACGGCGCCCGGCCGCTGCCCGAGCAGGTCGGGCACGGGTCGTCGACGACGAGCCCGCGACCGCGGCACTCGCGGCACGGCTCGGGGAACGCGAAGCCGCCCTGGTTGCGGTTGACCTGGCCGACGCCCTGGCAGGTGGGGCACACCCGCGGGGTCGTGCCGTTGCGCGCGCCGGAGCCCGCGCACACCGTGCACGGGGCGTCGCTCGTGAGGCGCAGCGGCAGCGTGACGCCGCGCAGCGCCTCGTCGAACGAGAGCGTCACCGCGCTCTCGACGTCGGCACCGCGGCGCGGGCGACGCGCGCCGCGCACCGCCGCCACCACCACCGCGGTTGAAGATCCCGCCGAACACGTCGCTGAAGCCGCCACCGCCGCCGGAACCTCCGGCACCCCCGCCTCCGCCGTTGTTCATGCGCGAGAACAGGTCGTTGAGGTCGAACGACCCCGCGCCGCCGGCACCCGGCTGCCCGCCGAAGCCGCCCGGAGGCCGGAAGCCGCCGCTGCCGAACAGCGTGCGCGCCTCGTCGTACTCCTTGCGCTTGCCCTCGTCCGAGAGGACGTCGTAGGCCTCGGAGACCTCCTTGAACTTCGCCTCGGACTTCGGGTCGTTCTCGTTCGAGTCCGGGTGGTGCTTCTTGGCGAGGCCGCGGAACGCCTTCTTGATGTCCGCCTGGCTCGCGGTCTTCGGAGACGCCGAGCGCCTTGTAGTAGTCCTTCTCGATCCAGTCCTTCTGGCTCACGGCGTCCCTCCTCTCAGCTGGTCTGTCGTCGTACGGCGGTGCTCGTGCTTGGTCGTGGTCGTCTCGTGTTCCTTTGTCTTGCTCGTTGTCCGTGGTGGCGGGTGACGAGCTCCCGGCCCCACTCGGAAAGGGCAGGGCGTTTCTATTTCCTCGTTGGGGCCGGGATGCTCGTCCCCGCTGGCAGTCGTTCGGATCTTTCAGTGGTGGGTGGTGGGCCCGACGTTCGCCCCGGGCTTCGCCCCGGGCTCCCGTCGGGCGGCTGCCGCCCACTCGTGTCACGGTGCTCGGTTCCTAGGCGGGATCGGCTACGGCGACGATGGCGGGGCGGAGGACCCTTCCGGCGTAGCGGTAGCCGGGCTGGAAGACCGAGACGCAGGTCGGGCCGTCGACCTCGTCGGAGTGGGCGTGGCTGATGGCCTCGTGCATCGTCGGGTCGAAGGGGTCGCCTTCGGCGCCGTAGCGCTCGAGCCCGAGCCGGGCGACGGTCGACTCCAGCGACTCCGCGACGGCCTTGAAGGCCCCCTCGAGGTCGCCGTGGTCGCGCGCCCGGCCGATGTCGTCGAGCACCGGGAGCAGCTCGGCGAGCGCGCTCCCCGACCGCCAGGTCGCGGGACGACTCGCGGTCGCGGTCGACCCGCTTGCGGTAGTTCGCGTACTCCGCGTGCACCCGCTGCAGGTCGGCGGTCAGCTCGGCCACCTTCGTGTCGACCTCGACGAGCTCCTCCTCCACCACGAGTCCTTCGACGATCTCCTCGAACGCGTCGAGGGAGTCCGCCGACCCGGCGGGGCCGGGAGCAGCGCTGGGCTGCTCCCGGACCTCGCCGGTCTCGGGGTCGATGCGGCGCTTGTCCTGGAAGGAGAAGCGCGGCTCGTCGGGCTCGGTCACTGGCCGGCCTTGTCGTCGGGCTCGTCGACGATCTCGGCGTCGACGACGTCGTCGTCGCTGCTCTCGGCGGTGGGCTCACCCGTGGGTGCGTCCGAGCCGCCGGCGGCAGCGCTGCTCTGCGCGTACATCGCCGCACCGAGCGCCTGGCTGGTCGTGGCGACCTTCTCCGCGGCGCTCTTGATCGCGTCGATGTCCGTCGCCGGCGAGCGCGGTCTTGAGCTCGGCGAGCGGGCCCTCGACGTTGCTCTTCGCGTCCTCCGGCACCTTGTCGCCGTTGTCCGCGAGGAACTTCTCGGTCTGGTGCAGCAGCGACTCGGCGGAGTTGCGGATCTCCGCCTCCTCCTTGCGCTGGCGGTCCTCCTCGGCGTGGGCCTCGGCGTCGCGCATCATGCGCTCGATGTCGTCCTTCGGCAGGCCGGAGCCGCCGGTGATCGTCATCGACTGCTCCTTGCCCGGTGCCGAGGTCCTTCGCCGGCACGTGCACGATGCCGTTGGCGTCGATGTCGAAGGTGACCTCGATCTGCGGCACGCCGCGCGGGGCCGGCGGCAGGCCGGTGAGCTCGAACGTGCCGAGCTTCTTGTTGTACGCCGCCATCTCGCGCTCGCCCTGGTAGACCTGGATCTGCACCGAGGGCTGGTTGTCGTCGGCCGTGGTGAAGATCTCCGAGCGCTTCGTGGGGATCGTGGTGTTGCGCTCGATGAGGCGCGTCATGATCCCGCCCTTGGTCTCGATGCCGAGGGAGAGCGGCGTGACGTCGAGGAGCAGGACGTCCTTGACCTCGCCCTTGAGCACGCCGGCCTGCAGCGAGGCGCCGATGGCGACGACCTCGTCGGGGTTGACGCCCTTGTTCGGGCTCCTGGCCGCCGGTCAGCGCCTTGCACGAGCTCGGTGACCGCGGGCATGCGGGTCGAGCCGCCGACGAGCACGACGTGGTCGATGTCGCCCACGGCGATGCCGGCGTCCTTGATGACCGACTTGAACGGCGCCGAGCAGCGCTCGAGCAGGTCGGCGGTGAGCTGCTCGAACTGCGCGCGGGTCAGCGTCTCGTCGAGGTGCAGCGGGCCCTCGGCAGACGGCGGTGATGTAGGGCAGGTTGATGGAGGTCTGCATCGAGCTGGAGAGCTCGATCTTCGCCTTCTCCGCAGCCTCGCGCAGACGCTGCATGCGCCATCTTGTCCTTGGTCAGGTCGACGCCGTGCGCGTTCTTGAACTGCGTCGCGAGGTGCGTCGACGAGGCGCTCGTCCCAGTCGTCGCCACCGAGGTGGTTGTCGCCGCTGGTGGCCTTGACCTCGACGATGCCGTCGCCGATCTCGAGCAGCGACACGTCGAACGTGCCACCACCGAGGTCGAAGACCAGGATCGTCTGCTCCTTCTCGCCCTTGTCGAGGCCGTACGCGAGCGCGGCAGCGGTGGGCTCGTTGATGATGCGCAGCACGTTGAGGCCCGCGATCTCGCCGGCCTCCTTGGTGGCCTGGCGCTGGGCGTCGTTGAAGTACGCCGGCACCGTGATGACGGCGTCGGTCACGACGTCGCCGAGGTAGGCCTCGGCGTCGCGCTTGAGCTTCTGCAGGACGCGGGCGCTGATCTCCTGCGGAGGTGTACGCCTTGCCGTCGATGTCGACGGTCCACGAGGTGCCCATGTGGCGCTTGACCGAGCGGATCGTGCGGTCGACGTTGGTGACCGCCTGACGCTTGGCCACCTCGCCGACGAGCACCTCGCCGTTCTTGGCGAAGGCCACGACCGACGGCGTCGTGCGGGCGCCCTCGGCGTTGGGGATGACGGTGGGCTCTCCGCCTTCGAGGACGGAGACCACGGAGTTGGTGGTGCCGAGGTCGATGCCGACTGCTCGTGCCATGGGACGTGCCTTTCGTTCGTGTGATTGGTGCGGGTCATGTCGTCGTGCCCGGGGCCTCGCGGCCGCCGGTCACGCGGGTTCCGAGAACGAGACTGCTCTCGCTCACCGAAGTCGTCAATCGGAAGATCAGATGATCTGAGTCTGTGTGACTCATATCAGTAGACATAACTATGCGCGGACGCGCCATCTTCCCCGACGACGAGGCTGGTCGGTGTGACCTGGCTCACGTCGTGTCCCGACGTGACGGCGGCCACCCGGGCTCCAGCGCCGCACGGGCGGTCGATAGCGTGGGGACACCCGGTTCGCCGCATAAGTTACTGGCCAGTAGGCTCTTCTCGGCCAGTCCCCCCGCACCCCGGAGGCCCGCGTGCCCTCGCTGCTTCTGGCGACCGACGTCGCCGAGCTCACCCCGTTCTCCGAGACGCACCTCACCGTGCGTCTGGTGCTGGGCGTGCTGCTCACGCTCGGAGCCCTGTCGCTGGCCGCGTGGCGCGGCAACCAGATCTTCCAGACGATCCGCTCGGGCCAGCCGGCGGTGGGGCGCACCGACGAGAAGGGCGTGCGCCTGCAGACCGAGGTCGTCGAGGTGCTGGGCCAGCGCAAGCTGCTGAAGTGGGGGCCGTCCGGGCGCCGCGCACTTCGTGACGTTCTGGGGCTTCATCATCCTGGGGCTGACGATCATCGAGGCCTTCGGCGCCCTGTTCGACCCCGACTTCCACGTGCCGGTCATCGGCACCTGGCCGATCGTCGGCTTCCTCGAGGACCTCTTCGGCCTGCTCGTGCTCGTCGGCGTCACCGTCTTCGCGATCATCCGCATCCGGCGCAACCCGCACCGCATCGGGCGCGCAGTCGCGGTTCTACGGCTCGCACACCGGCGGTGCGTGGCTGATCCTCGCCTCGATCGCCACCATCGTCATCACGCTGTTCGTCTACCGCGGCGCGCAGATCAACACCGGCACGTTCCCGTTCGAGAGCGGCGCGTTCGTCTCCGAGTGGGTGGCGACGCTGCTCGCGCCGCTGGGCCTCGTGGCCAACGAGTGGATCGAGACGGTCTTCATCCTGCTCTCGTTCGGCGCGGTGCTCGGGACGACGATCCTCGTGCTCTACAGCAAGCACATGCACATCTTCCTGGCGCCGTTCAACGTGCTGTTCTCGCGCCGTCCCAACGGCCTCGGCCCGCTGCTGCCGATGTACTCCGGCACCGAGCGGATCGACTTCGAGGACCCCGACGACGACGCGATCTTCGGCCGCGGCGCGATCACGGACTTCACGTGGAAGGGCAACCTCGACCTGCTCACGTGCACCGAGTGCGGCCGCTGCCAGTCGCAGTGCCCGGCGTGGAACACCGAGAAGCCGCTCTCGCCGAAGCTGCTGATCATGGACCTGCGCGACAACCTGCTCGCGCAGGCGCCGTACCTCGTCGACAAGGGCAACCCGACCTACCTCGCCTCGCCCGGCACCGGGCAAGGCCTCGGTGCCGGTGCCGGTCGAGATCGCGTCGTACTCGCAGGCGCGTGCAGGACGCGCACGCGCGGCCGCTCGTCGGCTCGCGCGAGAACGACAACGCCGTCATCGACGAGGACGTGCTCTGGTCGTGCACGATGTGCGGCGCGTGCGTCAACCAGTGCCCGGTCGACATCGAGCACATCGACCACATCGTCGACATGCGCCGCAACCGCGTGATGATCGAGTCGGAGTTCCCCACCGAGCTCGCCGGCCTGTTCAAGAACGTCGAGAACAAGGGCAACCCGTGGGGCATGAACGCCTCGCTGCGCAACGCGTGGATCGAGGAGGTCGACTTCGAGGTCCGCGTGTTCGGCGCCGACGGCGAGGACGCCATCCCCGACGACGTCGACTACCTGTTCTGGGTCGGCTGCGCCGGCGCCTTCGAGGACCGCGCGAAGCGCACCACCAAGGCCGTCGCCGAGCTGCTGCAACCTCGCGGGCGTGCAGTTCATGGTGCTCGGCGAGGGCGAGACCTGCACCGGCGACCCGGCGCGACGCGCGGGCAACGAGTTCCTCTTCCAGATGCAGGCGATGCAGAACGTCGAGATGCTCAACGAGATCAAGGCGAAGAAGATCGTCGTCACCTGCCCGCACTGCCTCAACACGCTCGGCCGCGAGTACCCGCAGCTCGGCGGCAACTACGAGGTCGTGCACCACAGCCAGCTGCTCGCGACGCTGGTCAAGGACGGCCGGCTCACGCCGGTCACGCCGGTCGACGGCACCGTGACCTACCACGACCCCTGCTACCTCGGCCGGCACAACAAGGTCTACACGCCGCCGCGCGAGCTCATCGGCTCGCTGCCCGGCCTCACCCTCCCGAGATGGAGCGCTCGGCCGACCGCTCGTTCTGCTGCGGCGCCGGCGGCGCGCGCATGTGGATGGAGGAGAAGCTCGGCACGCGCATCAACCTCAACCGCACCGACGAGGCGCTCGGCCACCGGCGCGTCGACGATCGCGGTGGCGTGCCCGTTCTGCTCGGTGATGATCAACGACGGCGTCACCAACCGCTCGCAGGGCAAGGACGCCCCGGTCGCCGAGGTCAAGGACGTCGCGACCCTGCTGCTCGACTCCGTCCGCACCTGACCCTCGGCCCCGCGCGGGCTCAGGGCAGGAGCGGCGCGAGCTGCTTCGTCGAGGTACGGCGCCAGCGCGCGGGCGAAGGTCGCCGTGAGGTGGTCGGTGTCGCGGTAGACGAGGTACTTGCCGCGCGTGGCCGGGCAGCGGTCGGCGTCGCAGATGACGTCGCTGAGGTCGACCCCGTGCGCCGTCGGCGACCCGCTCGCGGTCCGGACGTCGTACGCCGGCGAGTCGAGCGCCTTGCGCGAGACGTCGCACGCGCTCGGGTCGGCCGCGGTTGCGGTCGACGCACACGGCCATGTCCTTGCCCGGCCACGGGGTGTCGCGCAGCACCGCGACGGTGACGCCCGCCTTCGTCGAGCGGCGCGAGCGTGCGCCGCCACCCGGCCTTCCACTCGGCGCCGCGCCGCCGACGACGCGACCGGGTCGCCCGTGCCGCGATCGACGAGCGAGTCGGTGCGCGTGCCGGCCGCGACGACGAGCGCCGGCTTCGTGCGGACCAGCTCGTCGAGCACCGTGCGCGCGCCACGTGTCGCACTCGTCGTACGGCCGCGAGCAGTCGGCGCTGGAGGATCGTCACGTCGGGGGCCGGGCAGCCCGACTTGGTGCGCACGAGAAGGCGCCAGCCGTTCTTCTCCGCGAGCCGGCGCAGCGTCGGGAACCACTGGCGCCGCATGGGAGTCGCCGAGCAGCACGACGGTGGTCGCCGACGCGATGTCGCCGTACGCGCACTCGGGCGACTCGGTGCGCCGCGATCGAGAGGTGGCAGCCGTCGCGGTAGATCACCGGCAGGTCGTCACGGGCGTCGGAGGGGTCGGGCATGAGCGGCCCGGCGGGCCACGACCACCGGCTGCGCCGACCCGGACGGCCCGGGTGTCGGGGCGCTCGAGGTGGTCGGCCCGGCGCGGCCGGTGCCTCGCCGCGGGCGCCGTCCTGCTCGGCGGTCGCGACGGGCGCGGCGGTGGCCCACGCCCCGCCTCCCGGAACGACGGCGAGCAGCGCGCCCGCGGTCGCAGCCGTGAGCGAGAGACCGAGACCGAGCAGCAACGAGCGCCGCGAGCTCGCGACCAGCGACGCCCGGATGGCGCACCGGCTGCTCGACGAACCGGTAGGAGAGCGCGGAGGGCACCAGCATGAGCAGCGCGACCGCCAGCAGCACCGGCGTACCGAGCTCGCCCCACACGGCGACCGCGAGCACCAGCGCCGGCCAGTGCCAGAGGTACCAGGAGTACGACAGCCGCCCGAGCGCGCGCATCGGCCACGCGACCGAGCAGCGCGGGCACGCCGACCTCGCGGTCGTCGCGCGGTCGTGCCGGCGACGATGATGCGCCGTCGTGCCGAGCACGGGCCACAGCGCCTGGGTGCCCGGGATACGGCCGGTCGGCGTCGACGAGCACGACCGAGCCGAGCAGCAGCCGCGGCGCCCAGCCAGCCCGCGGCACGGCGCGCGAGGACGGGCAGGCGCGCGAGCTCGCGCGCGCCGATGGCGAGCAGCCCGCCGAGCGCGAACTCCCAGGCGCGCGTCGGCATCCCGAAGAACGCCCACGGCTGCGCGCGCGCGGTGAGCCACAGCGAGAGCGCGAACGACACGGCGCCGAGCACCGCGAGCGCGACCGCGAGGGAGCCGGCGACGTACGCCGGCCGCGTCGGCCGCGCCGACGACGCGCGAGCAGCGCGACCGCGCAGGACCAGCAGCGGCCACACGACGTAGAACTGCTCCTCGACGCCGAGCGACCAGAAGTGCAGCACCGGGCTCGGGGCCGCGTCCGCGGCGAGGTAGTCGGTCGCCTGCGCGGCGAAGCGGATGTTGGACACGTAGAGCGCCGCTGCGACGACGTCGAGGCCCACGCTGCGGTGGTCGAGCCGCGGCAGCGCGAACCACGACGAGCACGGCGACCACGCGCGAGCACCAGGGTCGCGGCCGGGCAGCAGCCGGCGGGCCCGACGCGCCCAGAAGCGGGCGAGCGACACGTGCGCCGTCGCGCTGCGACCTCGGCGACCAGCAGGCCGGTGATGAGGAAGCCGGAGATCACGAAGAACACGTCGACGCCGACGAAGCCGCCGCCGAACAGCGGCAGCCCGACGTGGTAGCCGACGACGGCGACGATCGCGATCGCCCGCAGGCCTTCGACGTCGGGGCGGAAGCCCCACGCCGAGGTCGCGTCGGCGGGGCCGGTCGCGGACGCCGGATCCCGCACCGGTGGTGCACCCGCGACGCCGCTCACCCTCGCAGGATAGGAGCGGCGTACGCCGATCAGCGCAGCAGCCGCGCGAGCACCGGCGAGAGATAGGGCGCCAGCGTGCGGGCGTAGGTCGCCGCGACGTGCTGGCCGTCGCGGTAGACCGCGACTCCGCCGACGACGGCGGGGCAGCTGCCGTCGACGCAGAAGATCGGCGTGGTGTCGAGATAGTCGACGCCCGCGGCCATCGCCGCGGTGCGGGCCGTATCGGGCACGGGCACGGCGTCGGCCAGCGGCCGCGTGCAGGACGCCGGGTCGTCGAGGTGACGCGCGAGGCACTCGACGGGGTCGTCCGGGCGCATCGGGTTGTCGCGCAGGACCAGCACGTCGCCCGCCACCGAGTCGAGCTTGCGGTAGGTGCGCTCGGCGGCCGCCGCCAGCGCTGCTCCCGACTGCGGGCCGTCGAGCCGCGTCGTGCCCTTCATGACCCCGTAGTCGGTGCGGCTGGTGGCCACGACGAGGTCAGGCTTCTCCTGCGCGACGCGGGCGAGGGCCGCGGTGCGCCACTGGCTGCACTCGCGATAGCCGCGTCGCAGCTGCTCGCTCCAGACCCGCGCGACGGCGACGGGGCACCCGTGCTTGGTGAGGTTCACCAGCCGCCAGCCGCGCTGCGACGCGAGCTTCTCGAGCGCGGGGAACCACGTCGCGGCGTGCGAGTCGCCCATGAGCACCACGGTGCGCGCGCCCTGCGCGTCGCCGTAGACGCAGTCCGGCACGGCCGTGTCGGGGAAGCGCTGGTGGCAGCCGTCGGCGTACGTCGCGGGCAGGTCGTCGCGCAGCTTCGTGATGGCCGGGACGAAGCCCGGGCCGGGCACCGCCGGGATCAGCGGCGCGGCCTGCGGGCCACCGCCGGAGTCGGAGTCGGCGGCCGTGGCCCCGAGTGCGGCCGCGCCGAGGGCCGACTGCGGATCGGCGGCCGCGCGGTCGGCGACGACGGCAGGCACGACGAGGGCGAGCCCGGCGAGCACGCCGGCGGCCGTGCACACCGCGCCGAGGCGCAGCGCGCGCTCGGGGTGCCGGCTCAGCACGGGCGAGTGGTGGAACGGCTCCTCGACGTACCGCCGGCTCAGCACGGCGATGCCGTACGACAGCGCCACGACCGGCAGGGCCAGCCACAGGGGCAGCTCGCCGCCGACGAGGATCGCGGCGAACACGAGCAGCGGCCAGTGCCACAGGTACCAGGAGTACGACACCCCGCCGATGCGCACCATCGCCGGGTGCGAGAGCAGCCGCGACGCGCCGGCGTCCGGCAACCGGCTGCCGGCGGCGACCAGCGCGGCCGTGCCCAGCACGGGCACGAGCGCGGCGGTGCCGGGGAAGGGCATCGACTCGGTGAAGCGCAGGCAGGACCACAGCACGGCGAGCGCCCCGGCCCATCCCATGAGCGCAGCCACCGCACGCGGCAGACGGCGCAGCAGCGGGAGCACCATGACGAGCGCACCACCGACCGCGAGCTCCCAGGCGCGGGTGAAGGTCGAGAAGTACGCCCATCCCGGCGACGACTCGGTCTGCACGCTCGACCACCACAGGGACGGCACCGCGACGAGCACGAGCCCCACGAGCAGCGGCGGGGTCAGCGACCGGCCGGACCGCCTGGCCCAGCGGGTGACGAGCAGCAGCAGCCACGGCCACACGAGGTAGAACTGCTCCTCGACCGCGAGCGACCAGAAGTGCAGCACCGGGCTCGGCACGCCGGCGGCGAAGTAGTCGACGGCGTCGAGGCCGAAGCGCCAGTTGGCGACGTAGAGCGCGGAGGCGACGACGTCGAGCCCGCACGTCGCCCCGGTCGACGACGGACACGAGCACGAGGGAGCCCACGGCGACGAACAGCAGCACCACCGCCGTCGCGGGCAGCAGCCGCTTGGCGCGGCGCGCGTAGAACCGCGCGACCGACACGGTGCCCGTCGTCCGCATCTCGCGGACCACCAGGCCGGTGATGAGGAAGCCGGAGAGGACGAAGAACACGTCGACGCCGACGAACCCGCCGGGCAGCACGCTGACGCCGGCGTGGAAGAGCACCACGACGAGGATCGCCACCGCGCGCAGACCCTCGACGTCGGGACGGAAGCCGGACGGCGACTGCTCGCGCGGAGGGCCGGCATGACGCTGCTCGGCGCGGTGCCGCTGGACGCGTGGCCCGTCGGGCGGACGCGCACCGGTACGCGCGCGATCACGCAGGTCCACCGTGGTCATGACCCCGCCATTGTCGATCACGCGCGCGCCCGAGCGGCGGAGGCGACGTGCCGGGAGTGGCGCGCGGCCACGTCGTACGCCGTCGATGCGTGATCAGCGGAAGCTCTAGGTTCCGCTCATCACGCGTCGACGGGGGGTGGGGCGGGGCGCTCCTGCGCGACGATGAAGGAGGCGGCGTACGACGCTGCACCCTCCGGCGGCTGCGCACGGTTGGCGCGGCGGAAGGGCGCGAGCAGCGCGTCGAACGCCGCGCCGAGCTCCTTGACCTCGGCGGGAGTGAGGACGACGGTGTCGCGCGCGTAGTGGGATCCGCGGCCCTCGCCCTTCGGGCGCCGAGCGTCGGCGCGCAGCGACTCGAGCAGCCGGCTGCGGTCGAGGTCGAGCGAGTTCACGACGAGCAGCTCCGCCGCGGCGAGGCCGGCCGGGTTGGACTCCGCCCCCTTGCGAGCCACGTCGATGTGCAGGTCGCGCCCGGCCCGCTTCCACGGACGCTCGCGCCCGTCGCCGCGCGCCTCGGCCCGGACGACCAGGCCCGCCTTCTCCAGGGCGCGCAGGTGATAGCTCATGGCGCTGGGCGTGACCCCCGCGCGCTCGGCGCACTCGGTGGCGGTGAGGACCTCGCCGTCGTAGAGGGCGTCGATGACCACGAGGCGGGCCGGGTGCGCGAGCGCGCGGACGGCCGCCGGGTCGGTGAGCACGACCGCGTCGGGCTCGGACTTCTGGGGACGTCGGGCCACGGGTCGAACGCTAGCGGGCAGGCGGACGGATCCCCGGCCGGGCGGGGGTTGACAGGACATATCTGAAACATTACTTTCGAAACATGTCTTTCACATCTTCGCAGCGCCGCGAGCTCGGGCTGGTCGCCACCGGTCGCGGGCTCTCGCTCCTCGGCGACGAGGTCGCGGTCCTCGGCCTGGTCCTGTGGGCCAGCGCCCGAGGAGAGGGCGCGCTCGCCGTCACCGCGCTCGTGGTGGCCGCCGCGCTGCCGCAGCTGCTCGCTGCGCCGCTCGCCGGGCTGCTCGCCGACCGCGTGCCCACCCGCCGGCTCGTCGCCACCGTCTCGGCGCTCCAGTCGGTCGTGGTGCTCGGCCTCGCGGTCGCGGTGGGCACCGGCTCGCTCCCGCTGGTGGTGGTCGGCGTGCTCGCGCTCAACGTGGGGCAGGCGGTCGCCAACCCGGCCTGGCAGGCCCTCGTGCCCACGATCGCCCCGGGCGACGACCTGCCGCGGGCGCTGTCGCTGCTGCAGACCGTCACGGCGGCAGCGATGCTCCTGGGCCCGGCGGTCGGCGGCCTGCTCGTCGGTGGTGTCGGCATCACCGTCGCGCTGGTGGTCGACGCGGTGTCGTTCCTGCTGCTCGCCGGGCTGGCGCTCGCGCTGCGCACCGAGCGCCGTCCGGAGCCGGGCCCGCGGCAGAAGGGGGCCGCGTGGGCCGGCGTCCGGCTCGTCGCGGGCGCGCCCCTGCTGCGGGCGATGTTCGTGCTGCTCGCGACGACGCTGCTCGCCATCGGCGCGGTCAACGTCGCCGAGGTCTTCCTGCTCACCCAGGTGCTCGGCGCCAGCCCGCAGGTCTACGGAGCGGTCGGCGCCCTGTTCGCGCTCGGCCTCATGGCCGGAGCGACGGCCGGGCGTCGGCGCCTCGGAGTTCGCGCATCCGCGCGCCTGCTCGTCGTCGTGCTCGCGTGGATGTCGGCGGCGCTCGTCGTCCTGGGCCTGGCTCCGTCTCTCGTCGTCGCCGGGGCCGCGACCTTCGCCGTCGGGCTGGGCAACGGCCTGCTCACCGTGCTCGTGCAGTCGATCGTGGTGCGGCGTACGCCGGAGGCCGTGCTGGGGCGCGTCTTCGCCGCCCTCTCCGCGCTCGTCGGCGCCGGGATGATCGTGGCGACGACGGCCGGCGGCGCGCTGCTCGCCCTGGTCGGCGTGCGCGAGCTCATCGTCGGCTGCGCGCTGCTCTCGCTCGTCGTGATCGCCGTCGTCGGCCGCGTCCTGTGGACCGCGCGCGACGACGAGCCCGTACCGGCTGACTCCCCCGAGCTCGTGAATGCGGAGGGAGGTGCAGCATGACCACGCCCCACGCGCCCGCCTCGGCGCCGCGCCCGCTCGGCCCGCCGCGCATGCCCGCCTGACCTAGCCGACGACGGCTCGCTCCGCCTGGCTGCGCAGCACGCAGAACTCGTTGCCCTCGGGGTCGGCGAGCACCACCCAGCCGGTGCCGTCGTCGCGCCGCTGGTCGTCGACCAGCGCGGCCCCCAGCTCCGTCACCCGCGCGACCTCCTCGTCGCGGGTGCGGTCGCTGGGCTGCAGGTCGAGATGCGCCCGGTTCTTCACCGTCTTCGCATCAGGCACCTGCACGAAGAGCACGTCGCCGTGCTCTGAACGCACGAGCGCCTCGGGGTCGCCCGGCGCATCGTCGGGCGACATCGGCACGTCGAGCACCTGCGCCCACCACGCGGCCTGCGCGTAGGGGTCGAGGGCGTCGAAGGTCAGCGTGTGCAGGTGCGAGGCCATGCGTGCATCGTCGTACGACGACGGCTCCCGGTCGAGCGCGTTCGCGACCGGACCGTCGTCGGATCCCGGCGTGACCCGTGCGGTCCTGTGCACGCCGGCACGCCGGGCGTAGGGTCCGCTGCGTGCCCGCTGCACCCACCGCTCGGACCGGACTCGGCGTCGCGATCGCCCTGGCGCTCGCCCTCGCGCTGAGCCTGCTGCCGCGCGCCTCCGCCGCCCCGGCCGTGCGGCAGGCCGCCGCCACCACCCCTGCGCTCGTGGCCGTGGGCACGTGGAAGCCGGTGCCGTCGTACGCCGCCGCCCGGGCCGACGAGCCGGTCACCTACCGCAACGGCTGCCACGCGGGTCGCACCGTCACGAAGCCCCGGCCCTGCACGTTCGCCGCCCGCGGCGGCGACCGAACCGTCCTGCTCCTCGGCGACTCGCACGCCGCGCACTGGCACGCGGCGGTGCTCAGCGCCGCCCGCACCCACGGCTGGCGCATGCGGACGCTGACCAAGTCGGGCTGCCCCGTCGCCGACGTGCCGGTGCGCCGGTACAAGTCCACGGCCCCGTACCCGCAGTGCCCGACGTGGCGCGGGCGGGCGCTGCGCGGCCTGGCCGCCGGCACGTGGGGCCGCGTCGACGTGGTGGTGGTGAGCAACTGGCACTTCCATGCGGTGCTCAGCTCCGTGCGCGGCAGCAAGCTCTCGGCGTCGGCCAAGGCGACCGCGTGGGAGGCCGGCATGCGCCGGGCGCTCGCCACCATGCTCGGCGGCGTGCGTCAGGTGGTGCTGCTGCGCGACTCGCCGGACCTGCCCGGCAGCATCGCCGGGGCTCAGGCGTGCTTCAAGCGCTACGGCCTCGCCGCGCAGAACCGCTGCGGCGGCACCACGGGTCGCACTCTCAAGGCCGCGATCTGGGCGGCCGAGCGTCGCGCCGCCGCGAGCTTCCCCGGCCGCGTCGTCACGATCGACCTGACCACGCCGACGTGCCCCGGCGGCTGGTGCGGCCCGATCGACAAGCCGTACCTGATGTTCAAGGACGACAACCACTGGACGCAGACCTACATGCGCGCGCACTTCGCCGCACCGGTCGAGCGTGCGCTGCGTGCCGCGATGAGCCGCGCCTGAGCGCAGCGGGCGAGAACGCCTCAGATCTCCGTGCGGTGGAAGTTGAGGTGGCTCTTGCTCGGCGTCGGTCCGCGCTGGCCCTGGTAGCGCGAGCCGTAGAGCGCCGAGCCGTACGGGTGCTCGGCGGGCGACGACAGCCGGAAGAGGCAGAGCTGGCCGATCTTCATGCCGGGCCAGAGCTTGATCGGCAGCGTGGCGACGTTCGAGAGCTCGAGCGTGACGTGACCGGAGAAGCCGGGGTCGATGAAGCCGGCGGTCGAGTGGGTGAGCAGACCGAGCCGACCCAGCGACGACTTGCCCTCGAGGCGGCCGGCGATGTCGTCGGGCAGCGTCACGACCTCGTAGGTCGAGGCCGAGCACGAACTCGCCCGGGTGCAGGATGAACGGCTCGCCGTCGAGAGGCTGCGACCTCGCGCGTCAGCTCGGGCTGCTCCTCGGCCGGGTCGATGTGCGGGTAGCGGTGGTTCTCGAAGACCCGGAAGAACTTGTCGATGCGGACGTCGACGCTCGACGGCTGCACCATCGCCTCGTCGAACGGCTCGAGGACGACGCGGCCCGCGGCGAGCTCGGCGCGGATGTCGCGGTCGGACAGCAGCACAACGGCCTCCTGAAGAACGGTTCGGCGCGAGGCTACCGTCCGCGCGATGCCCCCCGGCGCGAGCCCCGTCAGCCGACGAGCAGGGCGCGCATCGCGGCCGCGGACTCGGCGCCCACGAGACGGTCGAGCAGCGTCCACACCGGGTTCGTGCGCGCGGAGAACATCGCCTCGCGGCGCGAGCCGGTCGCGGCGTACGACGTCCTGCCACTCGATGCCCGCGGCGACCTCCGCCGACAGCCCGGCGCGGGTCAGCGCGAGCCAGCGGTCGACGTAGACGTCGGTGATGGAGCCGAGCGACTTCAGGTCGGCGGGCAGCGCGATCGCGGCGATCATCCACGGCGAGCGCAGCGACCACTGCAGCGGGCCGATCGACGGCACGGGCAGGATCCCCGGCTGGGCGAGCGCGGCCGCGCGGGGCTCGGTGAGCGGCGTGTAGACCGCGTCGAGGTAGTCGAGGCTCGCGCCGAGGTCGACGCGCGGCGCGAGGTCGAGGCCGAAGTGGAACGTGCCGTCGGTGTTGGGCGAGATGGCCGTGTCGACGAACAGGTGCGGCAGCGCGCTGTCGGCGGGCGTGAAGACGTACACCTGGTGGGTGTCCATGCCGAAGTCGTCGATCGACAGCGCGCTGTAGACCAGGCGTACGCCGTCCGCGCGGGTGAAGACGCGGAACTCGCCGATGCGCGCGCCGTCGAGCGGTCCGCCGACCGCGTGCAGCGGAAGCGCGGCGTCGCCGTCGGCGCCGGTCTCCTCGGCGAGACCCAGCTCGCGGACGAGGCGCTCGAGCGACGCCGGTGACCATCTGCCGACCGCTGCGGTCGATCTCGGGCACCTGGCGCGGCGCCGGAGCGGCGTCCGCGTCCGGCATCTGCTCGACCTGCGTGTGCTCGAACCGGAATCCCGTGCCCAGCAAGGCATCGACGGACACCGGGACTTGGTCGGCGCGCGCAGCTCGTTGCGGTAGGTGCAGCGGCGGCAGGCCGTCGATCGCGCTCAGCGCGTCGAAGTACGGCGCCATGCGCGGCGGCACCTCGGCGTGGGTGAGGTTGAAGGTGCCGAGCACGTCGTTGTCGAGGACGTACTTGATCGCGCGCACGACGTCGAGCATGTGCACGCGGTAGAAGAGCGCCTCGTCGTGGAACGGCACGGAGCCGCCGAGCACCTGGTGGGCCATGCGGACCTTGTCGGCGATGGGCGGGTCCTCGCCGCCGGTGATGTCGGCGCAGCGGAAGACCGTGAGCCGGTCGCCGGCAGCCTCGCGGTAGGTGCGCTCGGCCTCCTGGAACATCGCGGGGCTCGGGTCGCTGCTGGTCGTGAGCGGCGCGCTCTCGTCGATGAGCTCGAGGTGGTTCGCGGCGTCGCCGTACACCGACAACGACGAGAGCATCACGAGGTGCGGCGTGCCCGGCACGCTGGACACCGACTCGGCGGTGTCGACGAGCACCTGGCGGTAGGTGCGCTGGCGCTGCTCGACGGTCATCGCCTGCGCCGCGGCCGGGCCGGCGGTGACGACGATCGCGTCGACGCCCGCGGCGGCGGCATGCACCTTCTCGCGGTCGCCGCCGGCGAGGACGGCGACCTCGTCGCACACCTCCGAGAGACGGGCGACCTTGGCGGCCGTGGTGGTGGTGCCGATGACGTGGTGGCCGTCGGCGCGCAGCGACCGGGCGAGCTCGGTGCCGACCAGGCCGCACCCGACGATGAGGATCCGCATGCGACGCAGCCTAGACGCCGTTCCACTCTGAGGACCAGTGTTCCACTCCACCTACGTGGGCGGGTTCTCCAGGCCGAGCATCCGGCGCACGCGGTCGACGGCGCGCGGCGCCGCCTCCTCCGGCTCGTCCTCGGGCGCCGCCTCGAGGTCGTCGTCCGGCTGCGGCCCGGCGGCCGTGAGCGCCCGGAGGTGGTCGATGCGACCGAGGATCGACAGGCTGTCCAGGGCGTCGGCCGCGGCGAAGGACGCGGTGGTCGCGGCGACGGCCCCGGTGAGCTGCTGGCTGAGCCGGACGTCGAGCTGGTGCGAGTCGTCGTCGTGCACGCCGTCGCGGGCGACGACGCTCACCAGCGCCGCGAGATCGCGCAGCAGACCGGCGAGCACCGGCGCGGCGAGGGCCGGGCCCGGCCCGGCGCGGTCGTAGAGCCGGTCGACCGCGCCGCCCAGGCCGCGCGACTGGATGGCGATACGGCGCAGCCACATCGCGCGCTGGTCGAGCAGGTCGAGCTCGGTGCCGACGCCTCGGGCACGAGGGTTGAAGCGCACCGACTCGACCGCGAGCGCCACGGCGTCGACGACCGCCTGGGTGCGGGTGCGCATCGCACGGCTCGGGGCGATGAACGCGTGCCGCGCGCCAGCGGGCAACGGCACGCGCGTGCGATCCCACCTCGTCGGCGATCGACCCGAGCAGCGCCACGATCTCGCCGGCGAACGCCTCGAGCTGGACACGGGCCGGCTCGAGCTGCGGCCGTGGTGGCAGCACGAACACCGCGACGACCCCGATCACCCCGCCGAGGACGACGTCGGCCACGCGCCAGAGGTCGACCGACAGGTCGCCCGGCCCGAGCGCCAGGACGAAGACGGTCGCCAGCGGCAGCTGCAGCTGGCCGGCGAGACCGATGGGGAGCGCCCGCGCCACCAGCAGGCTGACGAGCACCGCGAGGAACACCGACCACCACGTGATCGGCACGAACGTCACGTAGAGAGTGGCTGCGGCGACCCCGAGCCCCGTACCGAGCACTCGCTGCGCGGTCATGCCCAGCGTGCTGAACGGGCTGGTCTGCACCACGAGCAGCGTGGTGATCGGCGCGAAGATCGGAGCGGCCGACCCCGAGACGCGCTCGGCGATGAGGTACGACGCCGTCGTCGCGACCGCGACGCGCAGCGCCATCGTGACGCTGCCCAGCCCGCGGTTGCGGGCCTGCAGGGCGTCGCTCAGACCCAGCGCGGCGGAGGGGTCGGGCGCACGGTCGGGCACGCGCCCAGTGTCGCAGCGCCGGCGCCGGGCGGCCCCGCACCACGACGTCCGCGGCAGGCGCTCAGCGCGTCGGAGTCGGCGAGGGCCGCGGGTCGGGCGGAGGCGTCGGCACCGGCGGCAGCTCGGGAGGCAGCTCGAACAGGATCGCCGGCACCTCGGGCGGGCAGCCGGGCGTGACCGTCGTCCGTGGGGCTCGGCGTCGGCGTCGGGACGGCCGTCGGGTCGACCGGCGGCGGCGTGGTGGTGGGCAGCGGCGTAGGGGTGCTGCCGCACAGGGCCACCGCGGCCTCGTACTGCGAGCGCGCGAGCGCCTGCGCCGCGAAGAACTCCTCGCGCGCGGCGACCGCCGCGTTGTACTCCTCGACGGCGGCGGCGTACTTCTCGCGCTGGCGGGTGATCGCGTCCCAGGCCGTCGCGACATCGTCGACGCCGTCGGCGTACGCCGCGAACAGCGCGGCCTGCTGCTCGTAGGCCGGCACGTCGCGCCAGAACGTGACGAGGTCGTTCTGCCACTGGGCCTGCAGGGTGGCGAGCTCGGCCTCGGCCTGCGCGGCACGTGCCGCGGTCAGCGCGGCCTCCGTGGCGGCGTCGTACCGCGGCGCCACCTGTCCGGTGAACGCCCACCCGCAGCCGGGGCCGACCGGGTCGTCGACGCGCGAGGGCACCGCGCTGCTCACCGGGGCCGGCGCCGGACGCTGGGGCGCGAGCGGCGAGGCCACGGGGAGCGGCAGGTCGATCGGCCACACCGGCTCCACCGGCCGGGCCGGGATCGACACGGTCGGCAGCGGTGCCGGCGTCCACGAGTCCGGGACGGGCAGCGCGTCGGGAGGCGGCACCGGTGTCGGCGACGCCTCGACGGCGACGGTGAGCGGCTCGGTGAGCCCGGTGAACTCGGCGCGCGACACCCAGGGCGAGCGGGCCGCGTCGGACCGCGTCGAGCTGGTGTCGGCGCATCGGCCCACGAGTGCGCGGAGCAGTGCGGAGTCGACGACCACCGCGCGCTCGGCGAGGCGCGCGGGCGAGGACGTCGGTACGGCCACCACGGCCAGGACGTCGCCGCGGCGCCACATGAGCATCGACGCCTGCGGGGTGCCGGGAGTGCCGCGCAGCCACGCCGCGACGCCGGAGCCGCCGGGCCCGTCGACCCGCACGCGGCCCACCCGGCCGGACGAGGAGCAGCTCGCCAGCGCGCTTGACCACGCGGCCAGCGCTGGCGCGCCCTGACCCGCCGAGTACGCCGAGATGCTCACGAGCACCTGGTCCTTGCCGACGGTGAAGGCACGCGCGC
This sequence comes from uncultured Actinomycetota bacterium, assembly GCA_963827145.1. Classification (GTDB taxonomy): domain Bacteria; phylum Actinomycetota; class Actinomycetes; order S36-B12; family CAIYMF01; genus Longivirga. The sequence goes on from CAWGZO010000001.1 coordinate 922,738, forward strand.
CCGCGAGCGAGGCGTCGAGGCCGCCGGGTCGACCGCACTCCTCGTCGAACGGGGTCGCTGCGGTCCAGGTCGCGGACCCGGCCGGCGACCAGGTCGGCGCGGGAGCGGTGGAGAGGACGGTCGTGATGGCGACCTGCGCCGGCGAGGTGACCAGCGCGGCCCGCTCGACCGGTGGTGCGGTCGTGGGCGCGGGCGGCGGCGGGGCCTGGTCGCGCGGCAGCAGGCTCACGCCCGAGGCGGTGATGGCTCCGACCGTGAGTGCGGCCAGGGTCACGCCGGCCACCGCGACGACGCTGCCCGCCGCGACGGAGCGACCGGTGCGTCCCGGCTGCGCGTCGGCCGCCGGGACGACGGAGGCCGCGCGCGGCGCGGCGCGGCGGGGTGGCGGTGATGCGGCATGACGTGCCACGACCGTCACCCCCTCGTCACCTGTCGTCCGCCGACGCCACGGATACTGGAAGGCGTTCGGCTCGTCGGACCCCGGCGGTCCGCACCCCATCATGGTCACATCTGGTCCCACGGAAACGAGTCCGCACCCCCGTGAGCGCACGACATGCCGCCTCCAGCCGGCCGGTCGACTCAGGTCTCGACGACCTGTTCGCCGGCGGGTTGCCCACGGCCACGTCCGCTCCCGGGCGAGCCCCGTTCCACCGTCGCCTGGCCCGCGCCCCGCGCCTCCTGCTGTGGTCGGCCGTGGCCGGCATCGCGGTCGCGTGCCTCGCGGTGCCGTTCGTGCTGCCGCCGTCGTACGCCGCCCGCCAGGCCGTCTACGCGTGGGAGGACCTGCCCACCGAGCTGCCGATCGACGCCGAGCTGCCGCAGCGCAGCGTGATGACCGACCGCAACGGACGCACCATCGCGGTGTTCTACGGCCAGAACCGGCAGCCGGTCACGCTCGCGCAGATCTCGCCCGCGGTCGTCGACGCGCTGCTCGCCACCGAGGACGACCGCTTCTACGAGCACGGCGCCGCCGACCTGCCGTCGCTGGCCCGCGCCGCGCTGCGCAACCGGTCGACGGGCAGCGTGCAGGGCGGGTCGAGCATCACGCAGCAGTACGTGAAGAACCTGCTGCTCAGCCAGGCCGCCAGCACCGAGGATGCCAAGCGCGTCACCGAGCAGACCCTCGACCGCAAGCTCCGCGAGCTGCGGTACGCCGTCGAGCTGGAGAAGAAGCTCACCAAGGACCAGATCCTCGAGCGCTACCTCAACACGGTGAACTTCGGCGACGGCGCCTACGGCATCGGCGCCGCCGCGCAGCACTACTTCGCGGTGCCCGCGGCGAAGCTCACCGTGCCGCAGGCGGCGCTGCTCGTCGGCATCCTCAAGAGCCCGACCAACTACAACCCGGTCGACAACCCCGAGTCGTCGCAGGTGCGCCGCGACGTCGTGCTGGCGCGGATGCTCGCGACGGGGCGGATCGACCGGGCCGCGCACGACGCCGCCGTGGCCGCGCCCGTGACCCTGAACGTCACCGACCCGGTGCAGGGCTGCGGTGCGTCGCTCTACCCGTTCTTCTGCCAGTGGGCGACCGAGATCATCGCGAGCGACCCGGCCTTCGGCGCGACCCCCGAGGCGCGGCAGGACCTGCTCTACCGCGGCGGCCTCACGATCCGCACCACGCTCGACCCGCGCGCGATGGCGGCGGCGCAGAAGGCGGCCACGCGCGCGCTCGCCGCGAAGAACCGGGTCGCGACCGGCATCGCCGTCGTGCAGCCCGGCACCGGCCAGGTGCTCGCGATCGCGACGAACCGCACGTGGGGCCGCAACAAGGCGAAGGGGCAGACGCAGCTGCTGCTGCCCGTGCGCCCGGCGTACCAGCCCGGCTCGAACTTCAAGCCGATCACGCTCGCCACGGCGCTCGAGCGCGGCTTCGACCTCACGACGCGCTTCGACACGCCGGACGGCTACAAGCCGGCGAAGATGAACTACCCGCGCGGCGGGTTCCACAACGACAACAACCGCAACAACGGCGTGCTCGACGCCTACCAGGCCACCGCGCGCTCGGTGAACACCTGGTACATCCAGCTCGAGGAGCGCTACGGCGTGCTGCGGGTGGCCGACATGGCCAAGCGGCTCGGCATGACGAGCCTGCCGCGCACGGGCAAGCGCGCCATCACCCCTCGCGACGCGTCGCTGACCCTCGGCTCGTACGAGGTGTCGCCGCTGGAGATGGCGTCGGTCTACGCGACGTTCGCGAGCGGCGGCATCGGCTGTCGCCCCGTCGCGATCACCGCCGTGACCGACCGCCGCGGCACGGCGCTCACGGTGCCGAAGGCCGGGTGCACGCGCGTGCTCACGCCGTACGTCGCTGCGGCGGTCACCGACGTGATGCGCGGGGTGCTCACCAGCAGCGGCACCGGCGCGGGCCTCGCGCTCGGCGCACGACCGGCCGCCGCGAAGACGGGCACCACCAACAGCTCGGCCGCCACGTGGTTCAGCGGGTTCACGCCGCAGTACGCCACCGCGGTGTGGATCGGCGACCCGCGCGGCGGTCAGCGCTATCCCCTGCGCAACATCGAGGCGTACGGCCGCCAGTTCGGCGCCGTCTACGGGCGCACCGTGGCCGGCCCGATCTGGAGGGAGACGATGACGGCGCTGCACCGCGGCGTGCCCGTGCGCGGGTTCCTCTCGCCGCAGACCGCGGCGCTCACCGGCCTGACCCCGCCCGTGCCCGACGTGCGCGGCCTCTCGCGCGACGCGGCGATCACGGCGCTGCTGCGAGCCGGCTATCGCGTGACGCTCGACCCTGCGACCGCACCGGCCGATGCGGCGCTGCCGCCCGGACAGGTGGTCGCGCAGGATCCCGTGCCCGGCGACCGCGTCGCCTACGGCGCCACCGTGACGCTGACCCTCACCGACGGCAGCGACGTGACGGTCGTGATCCCTGATCCATCGACCGTCACCGGCCTGCGCTGAAGCACCGGCGTACCCGCTCCACCCGCACGGGTGCGGCGGCGCGGGGCCGGACGGGTGGACCACGCGAACTGCTCTGGGCAGGCGGTGAGCCCGCTCCTAGCCTGGCGGTGACCACCGCTTCCTGGAGAGGACCGACCCGTGCCTGCGACCCGACGCCTGGCTGCCGTGTGCGCAGCGGCGGGTCTCGCGCTGGCCGGGCTCGCCGCAGGGCCTGCGGCCACGACGGCCGCCGCCGGCCCGCAGGTGGCGACACCCGCGCCGGCCGCGAGCACCGAGGTGCTCGTCACCGACTTCGACGGCATCACGGCGAAGAAGCGCACCAAGGTGACCGGTTGGTCCGCGACGACCTACCGCGTCACGACGACGGCGAGCTCGCGCGCGTGGTCGTTCACGGTGCGAGCCACCGGGCCGGTGCAGCGCAAGGTGCAGCTCCAGCAGCGCGTGGGCACCACGTGGCGCACCATCGCCGTCGGCCGCACCGGCACGAACCGCACGCGCGCCTTCGCCGTACGCCTGACGGTGCCGCAGGGCACGACCTTGGCGCGGCTGCGCCTGCCCGCCACGAAGAAGTACCGCTCGGCGGTCACCGCGACGAAGACCTTCGTGCTCTCCAAGCCGGGCACGCCGCCGGTCGATCCTCCCGTCGATCCTCCCGTCGACCCGCCGGTCGATCCTCCGGTCGATCCGCCGGCGCCGCCTGTGCCGACGAGCACCCACTACTCGTTCCTCGACGGCACGGCGATCAGCTCGCCGGCCGACGCACCGCGGTGGAACCGCTGCACCACGATCCGCTGGGCCGCCGACTTCACCCGCGCCACCGCGGGCAACGGGCTCAACCGCGCAGCGGAGAAGGCGCGCTGGGAGAGCGTGTTCGCCGAGGTCTCCGCGGTGAGCGGCTACGCCTTCCAGTACGTCGACCTGGCCGACGGCGCCGGCACCGTCGACGCCTCGGGCGGCATCACCGGAATGGGCTCGCGCACCGGCGGCTACGCGAGCGCCGACGTCATCGTCACCTACGCGAGCCCCAACGACCCCGGTGCCTACAACGCACCCGACCTCGCGGGCAACGTGATCGGCTACGGCGGCCCGATGTGGTCGATCTCCGGAGCCGGCGCCCGGATCATCGCGGGCCAGGTGCTCATCGACTACGGCGACGTGACCCGCCTCTCGCTCGACGCGAACGATCTGCACAGCCTGTACCTGCACGAGTTCGGTCACGCCGTCGGCCTCGGCCACTACAGCGACACCGCGCAGGTCATGAACCCGTTCGTGACGAACCCGCCGGTGACGACGTACGCCGCCGGCGACCGCACGGGCCTCTACGCGCTCGCCAGCCAGCCCTGCTTCACCGGCGGCGGCCTGGCCCTGCTCGCCGGCCGCTCCGTCCGCTGACCCCCGCGAGATGTGTGCTCACCGGAGTCCCCGCTCTCCGCACGGCCCACATCTGCGGTGATGCCGCTGGTGCCGTCGCGGGGAGGCGATCACCGGTGAACTCGCCCGGTGGCAGCGCCGCTGCGAGACTCGAGAGATGACACCGTGCCGCCTCCGGACCGCGGCGGTCGTCGCCGCTGGGGCCGCGCTGCTCGTCGGATGCGGCGCAGCCACGGGCTCGGGGATGTCGGCGTCGGACCCGACGGTGACCTCCGCCGCGAGCGGCACAGCGACCCCGGGCGCGGTCTCCGCAGACGCGCCTCCCGACGAGCTGATCGACGACCTTCTCTCCGCGCGCTCTGGGGGAGACCCTCAACGGTTCGCGGCACTGGTGTCCCAAGCCTCGACCTCGTGCGCCGATCCCGACGTCTCGCGGAGCCTGGGCCAGCTGTCGGCGGTCGCGGCTCGGTGGGCCGACTCCCTGGCTTTCGCCCGTCCCAAGGCGCAGGCGCGCGCCGAGGCCCAGCTCGCCGAGGTCGACTGGGCCGAGCTGATCTCGGCGTGCGGCAACCCCTGACACGGTGCGGCGTACGCCGTCGCTGCATCACCACGGCGGCCCGCCGGTGCACGGCTGCCGCGCCGTCCGGCATAATCTCCGCACCGGCTCGCACCAGGGGGCCGAGCACGCGGGTGTAGTTCAATGGCAGAACATCAGCTTCCCAAGCTGACAGTGCGGGTTCGATTCCCGTCACCCGCTCCACCACGCGATCCCCGCGGCCGAAGGCCGCCCGCATCGCCCCGCGGAGCGGGTCCGGCGAATCGGGAGGAACCCCACGCGCCGAAGGCGCCCCACGTGACGGATCCCGTCACCCGCCAGGACCACGAGCAACGCCCAGGCACGCGAAGCGCCACGCGACAACCCACCACGCCACCCACGCACCCAGCGACGCCATCCGACGCACCGACAGCGCCACGCGACAGCCCGACGTCTCCGCGCAGCATCGACCCGACGCATCCCACGGCACAGACCCCTCCGCCGGACACGGCAAATCAGCCCATGCGCACCGCGCGGCTGCGACCATGGCGCGCGCGGCCATCTCGTGCCGGCCGCGACCACCACGAACCACAGCGGCGACGGGCAGCCCTGGCCGGCCTGACCTGGAGGACAGCACGTGGACCTGTCGCAGCTCGACCTCGCCCGGCTGCAGTTCGCGATGACGAGCATCTACCACTTCCTGTTCGTCCCGGTCACCATCGGGACCGCGCTGCTCGTCGCCGTGCTGCACACGCAGTGGTACCGCACGGGCAACCTCGAGTACCGGCGTCTCACGCGGTTCTTCGGCGGGCTGCTGCTGCTCTCGGTCGCCGTCGGCGTCGTGACCGGTCTCGTGCAGGAGTTCCAGTTCGGGATGGACTGGTCGGAGTACTCGAAGTTCGTCGGCGACGTCTTCGGCGCTCCCCTGGCGATGGAGGGCCTGGCCGCGTTCTTCCTCGAGTCGACGTTCCTCGGCGTGTGGGTGTTCGGCTGGAAGGTGCTGCCGCGCGGCGTCCATCTCGCATCGGCCTGGGCGGTGGCGCTCGGCAGCTGCCTGTCCGCCGTGTTCATCATCGCGGCGAACTCGTGGATGCAGAACCCGGTCGGCTACACGCTCGACCCCGAGACCCAGGCGCCGGTGCTCAGCTCGATCGGCGACGTCTTCACCAACCCGGTGTTCCTGCCCGGCGTACGTGCACGTGATCGCCGCGGCGCTGCTCTACGGCGGCGCCGTGATGCTGGCGGTCTCCGCGTGGCACCTGCGTCGCGGGCAGCGAGGTGCCGCTGTTCCACCGCACGGCCAAGCTCGGCATCTGGGTGCTGCTCGTGACGGCGATCCTGCAGGTGCAGGTCGGCGGCAAGCTCGGCAGGTCGATCACCACAGGTGCAGCCGATGAAGGTGGCGGCGATGGAGGCCAGCTGGGAGACCTGCCAGCCGTGCTCGTTCTCGGTCGTCGCAGATCGGCGGCTGGACCCCCGACGACCCGGCGACGAAGATCATCGAGATCCCCTACCTGCTCTCGATCCTCGCCACCGGCGACCCGCAGGGCCAGGTGGTCGGCATCAACGAGCTGCAGCAGCAGGAGACCGCGGCCAACCCGCAGAACGGCGAGATCCAGTACTACCCCAACGTGTTCGTGGCGTACTGGTCGATGCGCGCCATGGCGTACTTCGCCGGAATCGGGGCGCTGATCGGACTGTGGGGAGTGTTCCTGCTCTGGCGCCGCAAGCTCGACTCCGCGCACTTGTTCCACCGCGTCGCGTCGTGGGCCGTGGTGATCCCGTTCATCATGGGCACGGCCGGCTGGGTGCTCACCGAGAACGGGCGCCAGCCGTGGATCGTCCAGGGGCTGATGCTGACCAAGGACGGGCTCTCGCCGTCGGTCAGCACCGCCGAGGTGGCCATCAGCCTCGTCGCGTTCCTGCTGCTCTACACGGTCATCGGCGTCGTGGCACTCGTGCTCATGCTGCGCCACGTCCGTTCCGGCCCGGAGCCGATCCCCACCGACGGCGACGACGCGGGCGACCGCGTCCCCGAGCTGACGTACTGAGGGGGCCGAGATGGATCTTCAGGTCGTCTGGTTCGTCATCGTCGCCGTCTTCTGGACCGGCTTCTTCGTGCTCGAGGGGTTCGACTTCGGCGTCGGTGCGCTGCACCGCTTCGTCGGCCGCGACGACGTCGAGCGCCGCGTCGCGATCAACTCGATCGGCCCGCTCTGGGACGGCAACGAGGTCTGGCTCGTCGTGGCCGGAGCGGCCATGTTCGCGGCGTTCCCCGCCTGGTACGCCACGTGGTTCTCGGCGCTCTACCTCGCACTCGTGCTCGTGCTGGTCGCGCTCATCATCCGCGGCGTCTCCTTCGAGTTCCGCGGCAAGTCGGACTCGCCGCGCTGGCGTGGCACCTGGAGCACCACGCTCACCATCGGCTCGGTGCTCGCCCCGCTGCTGATCGGCGTCGGGCTCGGCGACCTGCTCGTCGGGCTCCCGCTGAACGAGGAGGGCCAGTACACCGGCTCCTTCTGGAACCTCCTCACGGCGTACGGGCTCGTCATGGGCCTGACGCTGCTGACCCTGTCGCTGCTGCACGGCGCGGCCTTCCTCGCGCTCAAGACCGAGGGCGACGTCCGCGCTCGGGCGATCGCCATCGCCTCCCAGCTGCGCTGGGTCGCCCTCGTCGTGGTCGTGGTCGAGGGCGTGTGGACGTACTCGTTGTCGGGGCGCTCCGTCCTCAGCATCGCCCTGGCCGTGCTCGGGGTGGTCTCGGCGCTCGGCGTGTTCCGCGCGGTCGGGCTGCGCCGGGACGGATGGGCCTTCGTGTTCACCGCGATCACCATCGGCTCGACGGTCGCGTCGGTGTTCGCCGGCCTCTACCCGGACGTCATGGTCTCGAGCACCGACCCCGCCTTCAGCCTCACGATCGCGGGCGCGGCGGCGAGCAGCTACGCGCTCACGGTGATGACGTGGGTCGCGGTCGTGCTGCTGCCGATCGTGCTGATCTACCAGGGCTGGACGGCGTACGTGTTCCGCGCGCGGCTCTCGACGCGCATGGCCCCGGCGGAGACGACGCTGCTGGGCTGACGCCGTACGTCGGTGCGGTTCCGCAGCGGGAGCCCGCACGCAGTAGCGTCCGTCCGGACGGACGCACGCAGACGAGGGCGGGGATGGACCAGGGCACGGACGCGACGGAGGCGACCGGGGCGACAGCTCCGCGATCGCGTCGGTCGTTGCGCCCGGCCGGCGTGACGTTCTGGTCGTCGGCCGCCGACGCGCCGCGCGAGCGACGCCCCACCGACGTCGGCGTCGCGGTCGGCGGCGTGATCATCATGGCGCTGCTGAGCCTGGCGGCGCCCGGGCCCACCGACATCGACGGCAAGGTGGCCACCGCCATCGCCGCGTTCCCGGGCCTGCTCACGTGGCTCTGGCAGACGATGTACGCCGCCTCCCTGCTCTGGGTGATCGTGCTCGTCCTGACCGCGGTGCTCACCCGGCACCGGCGCGTGCTCGCCGTCGAGCAGCTGGGCGCCGTGCTGCTCTCGCTCGGGGTCGGCGGTCTCCTCGCCGTGCTCGAGGGGGCGACCTGGGACCAGGTGTGGGCGTCGTTCGTCGCGCACGACAGCACCACCGTCTACCCCGCGATCCGCTTCATCGTCGTGGTGGCGGTGGTGGCGGTGACCGCACCGCACCTCGCCCGCCCGCCGCGACGCCTCGGTACGTGGGTGGCGCTGGTCAGCGGCATCGGTGCGCTCGCACTGGCGATCGACACACTGCTCGGGCTCGTCGCGGGTCTCGTCCTCGGTGTCACCGTCGCCGCGGTCGTCCACCTCGTCGCCGGCTCGCCGGGCGGGCACGTGGCGCTCGAGCAGCTGCAGGAGCAGGGCCGGGAGCTCGACGTCGAGCTCACCGACCTGGAGTACGTCGACGAGCCGGGGCACATGTCGGCGGTGGTCCGCGCGACCGATGCCGAGCATCGACCCGTGCTGGTGCGCATCTACGGGCGGGACGCGTGGGAGGCCTCGCTCCTGGCCAGCGTGTGGCAACGGCTCTGGTACCGCCAGACCGCCGCGTCCGCCGTGGGTCGGCAGGAGCGGGCGGAGCACGAGGCGTTCCTCACGATGGTCGCCGAGCGCGCCGGCGTCCCCGTCGAGCCGGTGATCGCGGCGGGCACCGCGTGGGGGCGCGACGCGCTGCTGGTGCGGCGCGCCGACGGCGTACCGCTGACGGACCTCGCGCCCGGCACGTTCGGCGAGCCGCAGGCGAGGGCGGCATGGGCGGCGCTGGCCGCCCTGCACCGAGCCGGGCTCGCCCACCGCGACCTGCGCTCGCGGACGGTGACCCTCGACGACCACGGAGCCGTGCGACTGACCGACCTCGCGTCGGCGACGCAGGGCGCGGACGAGCCCGACCGCGCATCGGACCGCTCCGAGCTGCTCGCGGTCACAGCCGTGCGCCTCGGGGTGGATGCGGCGGTGGCGCTCGCCCGCGAGGTGCTCGGCGACGACGCGCTCGTGGCCACCATGCCCTACCTGCAGCCGGCGGCGTTCGACGCCGAGACGCGGCACGAGATCAAGGACGCCGGCTGGAAGGTCGGCGACCTGCGCGATGCCATCACCGCCGGCACCGGCGTCGAGGCTCCCCCTCTGGAGAAGCTGCGCCGCGTCTCCCTGTCGTCGATCGTGATGCTGCTCGTCGTCGTGGTCGTCGCGTACGTGATCATCGGCGCGGTCGCCGACGTCGGCCTCGACACCCTCATCGCGCAGTTCCAGGGTGCGAACTGGTGGTGGGTCGGCGCGGCCGTGCTGATGGCCGTGCTCATCTACGTCGGTCAGGCGTTCGCCGTGCAGGGTGCCAACATCCAGCCGCTGCCGTTCGTTCCGGTCGTGGGGCTCGAGATGTCGGTGGCGTTCGTCGGGCTGGCGGTGCCCGCGTCGGCCGCCAAGGTGGGGCTCACCATCCGGTTCCTGCAGCTGGTGGGCTCCAACCCGACGGCCGCGGTCACGATCAGCCTGCTCGACGCGCTCGCAGGGCTGCTCGTGCAGATCCTCGTCATCGTGCTCACGCTGTTCACCGGGCTCGTGACCCTGACCCCCACCACCACCGACGGCACCGGCATCGGCTCGGCGCTCGCGGGCATCGACTGGGCCATGGTCGGCATCATGTGCCTGGTCCTGCTCGCCGGGCTGGTGCTGGTGGTCCGCTTCGTGCCCAAGGTGCGGCAGTTCGTCGTCGACCGCACCGCCGAGGGCCGCGACTCGCTGCGGGTGCTGCGCTCGCCGCGCAAGCTGCTGCGCCTCGGCTTCGGCAGCGTGATGTGGAACGTCGTGGCCGCGCTGGTGCTCGGCTGCTCGCTCAACGCGTTCGGCTACTCGGCCGACTTCGCCTCGCTCATCCTCGTGAACACCCTCGTGGCCCTGTTCTCCGGGCTCATGCCGGTGCCCGGCAACGTCGGCGTCGCGGAGGCGGCCATCACCGCCGGTCTGGTCGCGATCGGCATCCCGCAGGCCGTGGCCATGTCGACCGCGATCGTCTACCGGCTCGCGACGTACTTCGTGCCGGCGATCTACGGCTACGTCTCGCTCAACCTGATGCGTCGTCGCGGCTTCCTGTAGCGGACGCCGAGGGCGCAGGTCCCTCCGCGCGCTCGCGGCCGGCCCGCGAACGCAGCCACAGCGGGAGCAGCACCCATGCGCACACCACCAGGACGACGACGGGCACGACGACCGGCAGCACCAGGTCGGGCATCGCTATGCGAGCCGCCATCAGCACGCTGAGCACGATCGCGCCCCCGAGCATGACGAGGCCGGCGACGGCCAGCACGTGCCCGAGCTCGAGGATCTCCGGGCGTGCACGCAGGCCGAAGTTCAGTCGGTGCAGGGGCACGATCCCGAGGAGCAGGACCACGGCTCCGGTCGCGACGACCACGGCGACGGCGTAGAGACGTCGGTCTCCGTCCTCGGCGTCCTGCAGGACCGAGGTGTAGGCCACGGCCAGCAGGAAGCCGAGAAGGATCTGCGCACCCATCTGGGCGATGCGGATCTCCTCGAGGAGCTCCGGAAGCGCCCGCTCGACATCGTGCGCCGACGCGTCGGACGCCTGCTCCTCCGGGACGACGGTGCGACTGGTCACGCTGCCTCCAAGGTAGGGGCCGCGCACTACCCCGTGCCGCCGCGTCGAAACCCCGGTCGACCCAGGAGACGTGCGACGGGCGGGCCACCGATCTCTCGGTGACCCGCCCGTCGTCGTTCGGTGCGGTGGGACGTGACCCCGTGGGTCAGCGGCCGCTCGGTCGCGCGTCGCGGAAGTTCCGGACGCCGTCGCCGTCGCGGTCCTTGTCGCGCGAGTTCTTCACGCCGTCGCCGTCCATGTCCTTGTCGGACCTGTCGGAGCGGCCGTCGCCGTCGATGTCCTTCTCGCGCTTGCCGGAGTCCTTGAGGCCGTCGCCGTCGATGTCCTTCTCGACCTTCGCGACGTCCTTGAGGCCGTCGCCGTCGATGTCCTTCTCCTCGATCGAGTCGTCGTCGAGGCCGTCGCAGTCGAGATCGGTCTCGAGGTCGTCGTCGATGCCGTCGGCGTCGTCGTCGTCGTCGATCGAGTCGTCGAGGTCGTCGCCGTCCTTGTCGTCGTCGTCCCAGTCGCCCTTGCCGTCGCCGTCGTCGTCGCGGTCGTCGCAGCCGCAGATGCCGTCGTCGTCGAGGTCGTCGTCGTCATCGTCGTCGCTGTCCTGGGCGACCACGATGCCGGCGTGCGCGGTGCCGCCGGCGGCACGGGCGGAGGCGAAGGCCTGGCTCGGCACGATGGCCACGAGCATGCCGGCCACGGCGATCGCCGCCGTGGCGGCGCCGACTGTCGTCTTTCGGGTGCGGGTCATCGCACTCACCTGTTCCTATGACGGAGGTCCGAGCGACCCGTCCGGGCTGCCCTGATGATCGGCCGCCAGCTCTCAGGCGACCTCACGAGGATCGGCCGCCCCGCGCTCGGCTTGATCGGATCATCGACGGTGTCACCCGCTCGGAGCCACCCGTCCGGCCCCTTCCGGCAGAACTCCTGCCGAGCCTTGGACGTTCCTTGGACGAGCGGCGTCGTCAGGCCCGGCCGCGGCCGATCCGGGGGCGGTACGCCGTGACCTCGCGCAGCATCCCGATGCCGATGACCGCCATCAGGTCTGCACCCCGGTGGTAGCCCACGATGCACTCGCCGTCGAGGCTCCCCTCGAGCAGACGGACCCCGTCGGAGTCGGCCAGCCCGGGCATGCCGAACGACTGCAGCCGCACGTCGTACTGGTCCGACCAGAACGACGGCAGCAGGTCCCACGCAGCGTCGACGGCCTCGTCGTACCCCTCCCCCTGGAGGTACGCCGCCAGCACGGCCCCGGCCCGGCGCCCCGTGTCGGTCGGCACGTTCCAGTGCTCGACCCGGAAGGCGGCGTCGTCGAAGCGGCGGTTGGGGAAGCGTGCGATGTCGCCCACGACCGCGACGCCGTCGACCGGCGCCCCTTCGGCCAGCGGGCGGAGCGACGAGTCGGTGAGCACTCCGTCAGCGAGGTCGAGCCCGTTGCCCTCGAGCCACTCCACGTTGCACCGCGACCCGAGAGCCTCCAGGACGACGTCGGCCTCGAGCCTGGTGCCGTCGGTCAGCAGCACGCCCTCGACCCGCTCGTCGCCGAGGATCTCGGTCACGCCGACGCCGAGGTGGAAGACGACACCCCGCTCCTCGTGCCGCCGCTGAAGCTCGGCCGCGAGCACCGGCCCGAGCGGCCGGAGCATGGGGAACGCGTCGATCGCGACGCAGTGCACCTCGCAGCCGAGGGTCCGCGCGGTCGCCGCCACCTCGCACCCGATGAAGCCGGCACCCAGCACGACCAGTCGCGCGCCGGGCACGAGCGCGGCGCGCAGCGCGATCGCGTCGTCGAGCGTGCGGATGACATGACGCCCCGCAGCCGTGGTGGGCGGCGGCCCGGGCACCGGCAGTCGCCGTGCGCTGACCCCGGTGGCCGCGACGAGCGCGTCGTACTCGACCTGCTCGCCGTGCGAGAGCGTCACCGTGCGTGCGGCCAGGTCTGACGACACCGCGGTCTCGCCGTGGCGCCACACCAGGTCGGCTGCGGTCGCGCGCACCCGGAAGGCCAGCGACTCGTGGCTCAGCTCGCCGGCGAGCGCCTCCTTCGACAGCGGAGGTCGGTTGTACGGCGCCCACGGCTCGTCGCCGACGACCATGACCTCGCCGGCAAACCCGCCGGCGCGCAGGGCCTCGGCCGTGCGCAGGCCGCCCAGCCCGGCACCGACCACGAGCGCTCGCGTGCCCGACATCGCCGCCTCCTCGGAGCGCTCGCGTCGCCGCCGCCGGTCGGTGGCTCCTCGAGGCTGACGCCACCCTGCCACCCAGGTCGCGGTCGAGCGCGACCCGGGTGGGCGGGTATCAGAAGGCGTACGCCCCGAAGCGGCCCCAGGCCACGAACACGGCGAGCGCGAACAGCACGATGTTGGGGACGACGGCGCCGAAGCCGTCGCCGCGGCGCAGGTGCATGATCGCCGCGAGCACCATGGTGATCGCGAGGCCCGTGGCGGCGAGCGGCACGAGGATCGGCGCGATGCCGGTCACGGCGGGCAGGATCAGGCCGAGGGCGCCCAGCACCTCGATGGCGCCGATCGCCTTGATCTGGCCCTGCGGGAAGTCCGCGACCCAGGGCATGCGCTCGATCATCTGCTCGCGCTTGCCCGTGATCTTCATCAGGCCGGCCGCCAGGAAGGCCGCGGCCAGGACGCCCGCGGCGATCCACAGAGCGATGTTCATCAGGTTCTCCATCGTGAGGTTTGAACGTTCAATTGACTCTTCAACGAAACATAGAGGGATTCGCTTGAACTTTCAAGTGACCGCTAGCATTCCCCCATGGCCGACGACACCCCGTGGCTCTCCGCGGAGGAGCTGCGCGCGTGGATGGCGCTCTCCGCGATGACCGAGACGCTCCCCGCGGCGCTCGATGCCCAGCTCAAGCGCGACGCCGGGATCGGCGTCTTCGACTACTACGTGCTGGCCGCGCTGTCCGAGGCGCCCGGACGCACCCTCGGGATGACCCGGCTCTCGCTCATGTCGCAGGGCTCGCCGTCGCGGCTCTCGCACGCGGTGGGTCGACTCGAGAAGCAGGGCTGGGTGGTGCGGCGGCCGTCGCCGGACGACGGCCGGCACACCGACGCGCACCTGACCGCCGCGGGGATGCGCAAGGTCCGCGCGACCGCGCCGGCCCACGTCCGCGAAGCGCGACGGCTGGTGATCGATCTGCTCACCCCCGCGCAGATCGCCCAGCTCGCGACGATCGCCCGGATCGTCGTGGAGTCGACCGCGCCCGGCACCGCCGAGCTCCTCGACACCGGTCTTGCCGGCACCTGACCAGCCGCTCCCGAGGGGCGTCGGCCGCGCATCCGACGTACCGTCGAGGTGGAGGTACGCCGATGACCGAGCAGCAGCGCTACGAGGTGGTCGCCGCGGAGCCCGGGTTCGAGCTGCGCCGCTACCCCGAGCACGTGGTGGCCGAGGTGGAGGTCGACGCCTCCTTCGAGGCCGCCGGCAACCAGGCCTTCCGCCCGCTGGTGTCCTACATCGGCAAGGGCGGCATCGCGATGACCGCGCCGGTCGTCCAGAGCAAGGACGAGGACGACCTCGACACCGCCCTCACGACCATGACCGAGGCAGGCCCGGGCCGGTACACCGTGGCGTTCGTGATGCCCGACGGGTCACGGCTCGACGAGCTGCCGCCGCCGTCCGACCCCCGGGTGCGCATGCGCACGGTGCCCGAGGAGACGGCCGCGGCCGCGAGGTTCTCCGGCCGGTGGTCGGCGTCGGCGTACCGCACGCAGGTCGAGAAGCTGCTCGCCGGTGTCTCCGCCGCCGGGTACGAGGTGGTCGGCGCACCGCGCTACGCCCGCTTCGACCCGCCGTGGAAGCCGTGGTTCGCGCGGCACAACGAGGTCGTCGTGCCGGTCCGTCGCGCCTGACGGGATCGACGCCGCCGACGCGCGATAGTGGCCGCGTGACGGAGACGACGGGCTCGGCCGGACGCAAGCAGATCGTGGGCGAGCGGCGCTGGCCGATGGTCACGGCCGTGATCGTCGCGATGGTGATGCACCAGCTGCTCCCCTCCGACTTCCGCCTGGCACCGTTGTGGATCTACCCGGTCGTGATGTCGGTGTTCCTCGTCCTGCTGATCGCCGGCGACCCCGGGCTCATCGACACCGAGAAGCGCTGGCTCCGGCTGGTGACGGGGCTGCTCATCGCGCTCATGGCGCTCACGAACCTCCTCTCCGCGATACGCCTCGTGGAGGGCATCTTCGACGACGCCGACTTCGCGAAGGACGGCTACCAGCTGCTCGGGATCGGTGCGGTGATCTGGGCGACGAACGTCATCGCGTTCGGCCTCTGGTACTGGGACGTCGACGGCGGCGGCTCGGTCCAGCGCGCCACGAAGGGGGCGTGGGCGGACCCCGCGTTCGTGTTCCCCGAGATGAACCTGCCGGAGCTCAGGCCCGGCTGGTTCCCCCAGTTCGTCGACTACCTCGCACTCTCGTTCAACACCGCCACCGCGTTCAGCCCGACCGACGTCTCGGCGATCAGGCCGTGGGCGAAGACGATCATGATCCTCGAGTCGTCGTCGTCGCTGGTGCTCGCCACGCTCGTGATCTCCAGCGCCATCAACAACATCTGAGCCCAGGCCCTGGACGCCGGGTCGCCAGCGCCGGTTGGGTGTGACCCATGAGCCCACGCCGTACGACGCCCTGGCCCGCCGGCACGCCCTGCTGGCTCGACCTCGTCACCCCCGACCTCGACGCCGCGCAGACCTTCTACGCAGCGACCCTCGGGTGGGACTACGGGCCGGGCGACCCGGCGTTCGGCGGCTACCGCCGCGCACTGGTCGACGGCGCGCCCGCGGCCGGACTCGCGCCGGCACGCCCGGGGATGACCCCGGCATGGACGCTCTACGTCGCCACCGACGACGTCGACGCCACGGCCGCGGCCATCACCGCTGCGGGCGGCACCGTGCAGGGCGGCGTGATGGACCTCGGCCCCACCGGTCGCATGGTCGTGGCCAACGACCCGATGGGCGCTCAGTTCGCGGCGTGGGAGGCCGGGGAGCACATCGGCAGCGGCGTGCACAGCGAGCCCGGCGGCCTCGCGTGGGAGGACCTGCGCTCGACCGACCCGGACGCGGCGCGGGCGTTCTACGCCGACGTCTTCGGCTGGAGCTACCAGCCGCTGCCGATGGCCGGGCCGGACTACTCCACGATCCACCTCGGCGACGGCCCGCCGGTGGGCGGGCTCGGCGGGATGATGGGGATGGACTCGTTCCCCTCGCACTGGATCGTCTACCTCGCCGTGACGGACACGGACGCCACCGTCGCCGCGGCCGAGGCCGGCGGCGGGTTCGTCCTGAGCCCCGGGTTCGACACAGAGTTCGGCCGCATGGCCGCGCTGACCGATCCCCACGGCGCGGCCTTCTGGGTCGTGCAGCTCACCGGGCAGGCATGACGCCCAGCGTGTGACGCACCGGCTGCGCGAAGGTCACCGAGCCGTCGTGGTCGGCGTGCGCGAGCAGGCGGCGCTCGCACTCGGCGCGCACCTCGGCGCGCGACTCCTCGGGCACCGCGAGCCACATCGCCCGCTGCCCGGTCGACCACGAGAAGTCGTACCAGTGCTGGGCGTCCGCGAACCGCACGGGCACGCTCGCCGACACGGTGCGCACGTCGGCGTACCCCGCCTCGGTCAGCAGCTGCTCCATGCCGGCGTCGCTCGCGAACGGGCCGCGGTTGCCCGAGGTCCGCGCGTCCTGCATGAGCGGCGGGAGGAAGCGGGTGAACACGTCGTCGACCTCGTGCCAGCGCGGGTCGGTGCCGCCGAACGTCGTCACGCCGAGCCGTCCGCCGGGCCGCAGCAGGCGCTGCCACGCCACCAGCGCGGCCGCCGGGTCGGTCAGGAAGAAGAGCACGAGCGACGACGACACCACGTCGGCCGCGTCTCCGGCGTACGCCGGGTCCTGGGCGTCGTCGACGAGCACCGTGACGTCCGTCAACCCGCGCTCGTCGGCGAGCTCGCGCGCAGTCGCCACCATCGCCGGGGCGATGTCGAACCCGACAGCCGCGCCCGGTGCCACGCGCGATGCCGCCTCGAGCAGCACGGCCCCGCGGCCGCACCCGACGTCGACCCAGCTCTCGCCGGGCACCGGCGCCAGCGCATCGACCAGCCCGGTGGCGATGGGGCGGAAGAAGTCGACCCCGACGTTGTCGTAGGTGCCGCTGAGGGCGTCGAACAGGCCGGCCATGCGTGCCGCGTGCGCGGTCTGCTCGGGAGTCATGCCGCGACACTGACAGCCGCAGCCTCCGCTGCACACCCCTGCCCTCCGAGGTCCGGTCGCGAAACTCGTCGCGGGCTGGTGTCCTTTTCCGGTCCGCCCGCTCGTCCAGACGTGAGAGCGGCCGACCGAGCCGCCCGTACCGAGGAGCAGACATGCCGCAGTACATCGCCCTGACCTACACCCCGGACGTCGACTGGTCGCACCCCGACCAGGGTGCCGAGATGGCCGAGTACGGCGCCTTCGGCGAGGCGGCGGCCGCCGTCATCCGCGGCGGCGGCGTCCTCTACCCGACCGCGACGGCCACGACGGTGCGCGTCTCCGGCGGCAAGGGCGGCGACACGCTCGCCACGGACGGCCCGTACGCCGACACGAAGGAGGCCCTCACCGGCTTCTTCATCCTCGAGTGCGCCGACCTCGACGAGGCCATCGGCCACGGCCGCGCGGATCCCCGCCGCGTGGAACGGCGCGGTCGAGGTGCGGCCGCTGATCGAGCTGCCCGGCTGAGGAGCCCCGATGACGACGTCGCCCGGTGACGCGGTCGAGCGCCTGATCCGCGAGGAGTACCCGCGGATCCTGGCCACGCTCATCCGCGTCACCGGCGACGTCGACGTCGGCGGAGGACGCCGTGCAGGACGCCGTCGTCCGGGCCCTGCAGACCTGGCCGCGCGACGGCGTGCCCCGCGAACCCCGCGCGTGGCTGATCGTCGCCGCGCGCCGCTGCGCGATCGACCGGGTGCGCCGCGAGGCCGGCACGCGACGGCAAGGAGGCCGAGGCGATGTGGCTGCACGAGCCGCGAGCCCCCGGCACCGAGCGACTCCATGGTGCGCGACGACCTGCTGCGGCTGGTCTTCACGTGCTGCCACCCGAGCCTGTCGACCGAGGCGCAGGTAGCGCTGAGCCTGCGCACCCTCGGCGGTCTCTCGACGCCCGAGGTCGCTCGTGCGCTGCTCGTGCCCGAGGCCACGATGGCCAAGCGGCTCACCCGTGCCAAGCAGAAGATCGCCCAGGCGCGCATCCCCTACCGCGTTCCGTCGGACGCCGAGCTGCCGGACCGGCTGCGCGGGGTGCTCGCGACGGTCTACCTGATCTTCAACGAGGGCTACGCGCCCGGCGCCGGCACCGCAGCCGTCCGCGCCGACCTCGTGGACGAGGCGATCCGGCTCGCGCGGCTGCTGCGCGACCTGATGCCGGACGAGGCCTCGGTCACCGGGCTGCTGGCCCTGATGCTGCTGCAGGACTCCCGCCGGGCGGCCCGCGTCGCCGCCGACGGCTCGTGCGGTGCTGCTCGCCGATCAGGACCGCTCGCTGTGGGATCGAGGCGCGAGATCCGGACCGGGGTCGAGCTGGTCGGCGAGGCCCTGCGCCGCAGCCCGGACCGGCCGGACCCGTACGTCGTCCAGGCCGCCATCGCCGCCTGCCACGCGCTCGCACCGACGTACGAGCAGACCGACTGGTCGGCCATCATCTCCTGGTACGACGTGCTGCTGACGATCACCTCGACGGGCGCGGCGCGGCTCGGACGCGCGTCAGCGGTCGCCGAGCGGGACGGCGCGGACAGCGGGCCTCGCGGAGGTCGACGCGATCGAGGGTCTCGACGCCTACGCGTGGTGGCACGGGGCACGGGCCGAGCTGCTCCACCGGCTCGGGCGGGACGCCGAGGCGACGGCTGCGCGCGACCGCGCGGCTGCTCTCGGGCTGAACGAGGCCAACCTGCGCACGCTCGACCGCTCGCTGTCGCGCCCGCCGCGGACCCAGCGCGCCGGCCAGGTCTGACCGGACCCGCCGACGCGCCCCCACCGTCAGGGGGCGAGGGCTGCTGCCTGGCTGCTCGCGAGGTCGATGAGGTCGCCGAGCGCCACGGTGATGTCGACGCGGTGCAGACCCCATGCCGGCGAGAGCTGCGAGGCGAGCGCCCTCTCGGGCAGCTGCGAGCGCGCGGTCGTCGTCACCTCGAGCCACGTCGAGGTGGCGTTCGACCGGCAGCGGCCCGCGACCGATCCCGGATACGACGCGAAGCCGACGACGTCCACCGCACCTGGGCTCGAGGGCACCGGGACGATCGGGTCGAGCCGCGCCGAGCCGCCCGACGGGTCGCCGGGGTTCACGCACACCACCGTGCGACCGTCGACGGTGCGGCCGAACAGCGAGAGCCGCGGCGGGACGTCGTCGTAGGTGTTGTAGGCCACGACGCAGCCGGTCTGCGAAGCCGCGCGGCACGGCGGCACGTTCTGGAACGCCCCTCGCGTCGTGCTCCCCGGTGCGAGCCACACCCCGCCACCGATGAGCATCGCCGAGACCAGGCGACCGCGCAGCGAGGGGTTGCCGTCGATCTCGGTCTGCACGAGCGAGGTCAGCACCGTGGCGCCCTGCGAGTGCCCGAGCAGCAGGAAGGGTCGGCCGTCGTTGTCGTTGTCGAGGTAGTCGTGGAAGGCGTCGACCACGTCCTTCTGCGCGAGCGCGCGGGCGCTCGGATCCGTGAAGCCGCCGGAGAACAGCCCGGCCAACGTCACCTGCCGGTAGACGGGCGCATAGAGGCGGCACACGCGCTGGAACAGCGCGGCCTGCGCACGCACGACGCGGACGATCTCGGGCGCCGACCGCTTCGGGGCGTTGCGCCCCTTCGCCGTCGACACCGTCGGGTAGACGTAGAAGCAGTCGAACGCCGGATCCGCGGCGGGCCGGAACGGCTCGCGGGTGCGGGTGCCGTCGGTCGCGATCACGGTCGTGGCCAGATCTCCGTCGCACGGACTGTCCTCGAGCCCAGGGCGGCACAGCCACACCGTGGGCACCCTGTCACCGGACGACGACGCCGAGCCCGAGGGGTCGGCGCTCGAGGACGGCGGCACCGACGACGAGGACGCCGTCGGCGTGCTCGTCGCCGTGGGCGCCGGCGAGCTGCAGGCGACCGGCAGCAGCATGGTCGCCACCGCGACCACCGCCACCCACCTGCCCCGCATGACACCCAGTGTCGCCGGTCGACCGCCACGTGCGCGTCACCGCGACGTCAGGATCGTGTGAGCCCGAGATGCGTCGTCCCACCGTCGGCGTGACGGCGCACGTCGGATCAGGGGCGGATGCTGCCGCGCATCTCCCGGCTCAGCCGCGCCCAGCGACGGCGCTCCTCCGCGGCGAGGCGCACGTCCTGCTTGCGGGCCAGGAACGCGAGCTCGCGCTGCAGCTTGCGCCAGCTCGCCAGCCGGTCGGGGTCGAGCTCGCCGGCCTCCACCGCCGCGCGCACGGCGCAGCCCGGCTCGCTCCCGTGCAGGCAGTCGTTGAAGCGGCACGTGGCCGCGAGGTCGTCGACGTCGACGAAGGTCGCGTCGAGCGCGTCCTCGTCGGCCCACAGCGCCAGCTCGCGCATCCCCGGTGTGTCGAGCACGAGCCCGGCGCCTGGCACGGGCACGAGATGGCGGGCGGTCGTGGTGTGCACGCCTCGGTTGTCCGAGCGGATCGCGGTCGTCGCGAGCACCTCGGCGCCGACCAGCGCGTTGACCAGCGTCGACTTCCCGGCGCCCGACGGCCCGATCACGGCCATCGTCGTGCCGGCCGGCATGAGGCCGCGCACCTCGTCGAGGCCGGCGCCGTCGTACGACGACACCGCGAGCACCTCGGCGCCGACCGCGATCGCGGCGATCTCGGCCACGGTCTCGGACACCTCGTCGTCGAGGTCGGCCTTGGTGATCGCGACGACGGGACGCGCGCCCGACTCCCACACCAGCGTGAGCTCGCGCTCGAGACGTCGGGCGTTGAGCGAGTGCACCGGCGCGCAGATCAGCACGACGTCGACGTTCGCGGCGACGACCTGCTCCTCGGTGCGTGCGCCGGCGACCTTGCGCACCAGCGCCGTACGCCGAGGCACGACGGACTCGACGACGCTGTCGTCACCGGCGCCGGCGAGCAGCACCCAGTCGCCGGCGACGGGCAGGCCGTGCGGGTCCTGGCGCAGGCGGCCGCGCACGGGCACCGACAGCTCGGTCGCGCCGTCGTGGACGCGCCAGACGTCGCGACCGTGCAGCGTGACGCGGGCCGGGCGCAGGTCGTCGGGGAGATCAGGGGAGAGGGACGGGTCCCAGCCGAGGTCGGCCAGGGGGATCGGGACGGACACCATGGCTCCAGCACGGTGCGGGCGCCGAGGATCGGCGCGGGAGGGCGGGGGGATTCCGCCTGGTCGAGCGGCGCGTCAGCGACAGGTGGTCAGCTGCGGGCACCGGGGACGGCGGCGCGAGGGAACTCGGTCATGGCGTCCTCCAGGTGGCTCGTGCGGGCTCGATCACCACGACGCTAGCCCGCCCGACCCCGCGGTGTCGCGCAGGTTTCCCCGTCGATGCGTGATCAGCGGAGCCTCTAGACGTCGCTGATCACGCATGGACGGGTCAGGTGCGGACGAGGCCGGCCGCCTGCTCGGTCCAGGCCCAGAGGTCCGCTCTCCGCTGGGGGTCGAGGACCGCGCGCGCGGCCTCCTGGGCGCGGCGGTCCTTGAAGTAGAAGCCGCTCACGCCGGCGAGCTCGGGCGAGGTGCACACGTAGAGGTAGTTCGGCATGGCCTCGTCGACGGTGCGCAGCACGGGCTTCATCACTCCGACGAACATCGCGAACGGTCCCGTCACCTCGTCGTAGATGTTCGTGGGGATGAGCGCACCGGGGGTGAGCGTGTTCACCGTGACGCCCGTGCCGCGCGTGCGCTCGGCGAGCTCGCGGGCGCAGGCCGCCACGAGCAGCTTCGAGCGGTTGTACGCCGCGAAGCCGGCGTTGGGGTCGGGCTTGTCGCGCTTCCAGAGCGGTGCGGTGTCGACGTCGTCGAACGCCGTCGCCTGGTAGTGCGCGTCGCTCGAGACGAACACGATCCGAGCATCGGACGCGACGAGCCGGTCGAGCAGCAGCTGCGTGAGCAGGAACGGCCCGACGTGGTTCACCGCGAGCGTCGACTCCACCCCGTCCGAGTTGCGGGTGAGCGCCGAGCGGAACGTGCCGGCGTTGTTGAGCAGCACGTCGATCCGCGGACACAGGTCGAGCACGGCCGCAGCAGCGGTGCGCACCGACTCCGGCTCGGCGAGGTCGACGTGCACGGTGTCGGCCGAGCCGCCCGCATCCGTGATCGCTCGAGCGGTCGCGGTCGCACCTGCGTCGTCGACGTCGAGGATCACGACCCGGGCGCCCAGGGCGGCCAGGCGCAGCGCCGCCTCGCGACCCATGCCGCGCGCGCCCCCGGTGAGCACCACGGTGCGACCCGTGAGGTCGGCCGGCTCGGCGGTCGGCGTACCGAGGACGGGGCCGTCGGGATCCTGCGGGTGCGGGTGCCGGAAGGTCGGGAACGGCATGGTCATCGACGACCCGAGCAGCGCGATGGTCTGCACGAGGACGAACAGCCCGAGGTTCTCCCACGCGGTCAGCCACGCCGTCGAGACCACGACGTTGGGGGTGTGCACCACCGCGACCTTGATGGTGTTCCACTCGATGATGTTGTGCTCGGGCGAGACGTTGATGTCCCAGTAGAGCGCGTGCCACAGGGCGATCCAGGCGC
Source organism: uncultured Actinomycetota bacterium (assembly GCA_963827145.1). Classification (GTDB taxonomy): domain Bacteria; phylum Actinomycetota; class Actinomycetes; order S36-B12; family CAIYMF01; genus Longivirga. Next base: position 945,419 of record CAWGZO010000001.1, read on the forward strand.
TGAGCACGACGATGACCGTGATGAGCACGAGCGCGTCGCTGAGTCCGCCGTCGCCGACCAGCGCGCGCCACACGCGGGTGGCGACCACCCACACCGAGGCCATCAGCAGACCCTCGGAGACCCCCCACGCAAGACCGAACAGCGGTGTCTCCGGCCAGGCGATCCGGCGGCCGTGCGGTCGCGTGCCGCGCGCCCAGACGACCCAGTAGCCCACCACCGCGATGCCGAACGCGGCCGCCGTGAGCAGCCACCACAACCAGCTCTGCGTCTGGCCCGGGAAGACCAGCGGGTTGCTCAGGATGGTCGCGACCGTGCCGGTGGCCGCCGCGATCGCCCAGCACACGGCGAAGTAGGTGAAGGCCCGCAGCCACGCCGCGACCGTGTCGTAGCGCCAGACCTCGCGCGACGCCGTACGCCGACGCAGCGCGACCGCGAACCCGGCCGCCACGACGAGCGCGCCGACCGCGAGGCCCCACTGCGGGGAAGCGAGCTCGAGCATGCGACCGCCCTGTCCACGAGAAGGAGGGCGCAGCCGGGTTCCGCGCTGGCGCCATCCTGTCCGCTGGCGCGCCCGCCCGCCACCACGCCGCCCGAGCACACCCGCCCGGGCTCGCGGAGGAGTAGAACGGAGTCGTGGACATCAGCGCGATTCCCGGTACGACGAGAGCCTCGAGCGACGCGGTGGTCGACATCCGCGGCCTGGTCAAGACCTACGGAGCCACTCGCGCCCTCGACGGCCTCGACCTCAGAGTCGAGCGCGGCACGGTGCACGGCTTCCTGGGGCCCAACGGCGCCGGAAAGACCACCACGCTGCGCGTGATGCTCGGCTCGGTGCGCGCGGACGGGGGATCCGTCTCGGTGCTGGGCATGGACCCGTGGCGCGACATCGGCGAGCTGCACGCGCGGCTGGCCTACGTGCCGGGCGACGTCGCGCTCTGGCCCAATCTCACCGGCGGCGAGGTCATCGACCTGATGGGTCGGCTGCAGGGCGGGCACGATCCGGCTCGTCGCGCGGAGCTGCTCGAGCATGTTCGACCTCGACCCGACCAAGAAGTCGCGGTCGTACTCGAAGGGCAACCGGCAGAAGGTGGCGCTCGTCGCGGCGCTGGCTACCGACGCGGAGCTCTACCTGCTCGACGAGCCGACGAGCGGACTCGACCCGTTGATGGAGCAGGCGTTCCGCACCTGCGTCCGCGGAGCTGCGCGACGCGCGGCTGCACCGTGCTGCTGTCCAGCCACATCCTCAGCGAGGCGGAGGCGCTCTCGGACACGGTCACCATCATCCGCGCGGGTCGCGCCGTCGAGACGGGGACGCTGGCCGACCTCCGGCACCTGCAGCGGCTCTCGATCTCCGCGGAGACCGAGCACGAGCTCCACGGCGTCGGCGACATCCCCGGCCTGCACGACGTCGTCTTCGACGACCGCCACCTGCGGTGCACGGTCGACCCGACCCATCTCGGCGAGCTGCTGTCGCACCTGTCGGCCGCCGGGATCGTGAGCCTCGAGAGCCAGCCGCCGACCCTCGAGCAGCTGTTCCTCTCGCAGTACGGCCCCGGTGAGCGCGATGGCTGACAACATCGGCACCACCACAGCCCTTCGGCTCGCGCTCCGCCGTGATCGGGTGGTGCTGCCCGCGTGGGTGCTCGGGCTGGCCGCCATGGCCGGCTTCTCCGCGGCAGCGACCGTCGACCTGTACCCGACCGAGGCGTCGCGCGTGGAGGCCGCCGAGACGATCAACGCCTCCGCCGCGGTCGTCGCTCTACGGCCGATCTACGACCCGACGTCGCTCGGCGCGGTGTCGATGTCGAGCTCACCGCCTCGCGCGCGTCGGTGCCGCGATCGTCGGCGTCGTCATGCTCTTCGTGATGATCCGCCACACCCGTGCGGAGGAGGAGACCGGTCGGATCGAGCTGCTCAGCGGCGGCAGACTCGGTCGGCTCGCACCGCTGACCGCGGCGCTGCTGCTCGTCGTCGGGGCGAGCACGCTGCTCGGGGTGCTGACCGGGCTGGCCAACACGGCGGCCGGTCTCCCGGCCGCGGGTTCGTTCGCCTTCGGGATGGGCTGGGCGGCGACCGGCATCGTGTACGGCGCCATCGGCGCCGTCTGCGCGCAGCTGACGACGTCGGCTCGCGCGGCCCGCGGCGTCGGCCTGATGGTGATCGCGGTGACGTACGCCCTGCGCGCCGTCGGCGACCTCAGCGAGCCGGGGCCGTCCTTCCTGTCGTGGTTGTCGCCCATCGGGTGGAACCAGCAGATCCGGGCGTACGCGGGTGACCGGTGGTGGGTCCTGCTCGTCCCGTTGGTGGCCACGGCCGTGCTCGTGCCCGTCGCCTATCGCCTGCGTGGTGCGCGCGACCTGGGAGCCGGGATGCGCACCGAGCGCCCAGGACCGGCCACGGGAGGACTCGGCTCCGGTCGGTGCCCTCGCCTGGCGGCTGCAGTCGCGCGTGCTGCTGGCATGGTCGCTCGCGTTCGTGCTCTTCGGCCTCGTCCTGGGCTCGCTGGCCAGCAGCGTCGACAAGCTCGTGCTCGTCGCCGGCCATGCGCGAGTTCTTCGAGAGGATCGGCGGCACGTCGGAGCTCGTCGACGTGTTCCTCGGTGCGGAGGTCGCGATCATCGCGCGCGATCGCGGCGGCGTACGGCATCAGCGCCGCGGACCGTCTGCGCACCGAGGAGGTCGGACGGACCGGCAGAGCTGGTGCTGTCGACGCCGACCTCGCGCGTGCGCTGGGCGAGCAGCCACTACCTCATCGCGCTGGGCGGCGCCGCGCTGCTGCAGCTGCTGGTCGGGGTGTCGATCGGAGCGGCGGCGGCGCCTCGCTCGGCGACTCGTCGCAGCTCGGTCGCGTGCTGGTCGCCGCGCTGGCTCAGGTGCCGGCCGTCTGGGTCGTGACGAGCCTCGTCATGCTCGCGTTCGGCTGGGCCCCGCGGCTCACCGTCGCGGTCTGGGGCGGCTGCTGGTCGCCTTCGTGGCGCTCGGCGAGTTCGGGGCGCTGTGGAACCTGCCCGAGTGGGCCATGAACCTGTCCCCCCTCCGGCACGCCCCGACCCTGCCGGTCGGCGCCGACGGGCTGGCGCCGGTGCTGGTGCTGACCGCCGTGGCCGCCGCCGTGTCGGCCGCCGGCTACGTCGGCTGGCGCCGCCGGGACCTCCCGGCCTGACCCGACTGACGGAGCGAACTGGGACCGCGCGGCGCTGACCTGCGGCGATGCAGTGCGGCGCGCCGGGTGTGACCCACCCCACTTGCGCGTGTTACTGACGGGTAGCATCATCTGTTACTGACGGGTAACCGTGACCCACGAGGGAGTACCAGGCGATGAGCCACTACAAGTCCAACCTGCGCGACATCGAGTTCAACCTCTTCGAGGTCTTCGGTGCGCAGAACCGCCTGGGCACCGGCCCGTACAGCGAGATCGACACCGAGACCGCGCGCGAGGTCCTCGGCGAGGTCGAGCGGCTCGCGACCGGCCCGCTGGCGGCGTCGTTCGCCGAGGCCGACCGCAACCCGCCGGTCTACGACCCGGTGACCTGCACGGTCACGATGCCGGAGGCGTTCAAGGCGTCCTACCGCGCGCTCATGGAGTCGGGCTTCTGGAACCTCGACCTCCCGCGCCACCTCGGCGGCACGCACGCGCCGCCGTCGCTGCGCTGGGCCGCGAGCGAGCTCATGCTCGGCGCCAACCCGCCGGCGTTCATGTACATGTCGGGCCCGGGCTTCGCCGCGATCCTCGACCACCTCGGCAACGACGAGCAGAAGCGCATCGCGCAGATCATGATCGACCGCCAGTGGGGCGCGACCATGGTGCTGACCGAGCCCGACGCCGGCTCCGACGTCGGCGCCGGCCGCGCCAAGGCCGTGCAGCAGCCGGACGGCACGTGGCACATCACCGGCGTGAAGCGCTTCATCACCTCGGCCGAGCACGACATGACCGAGAACATCATCCACCTCGTCCTGGCGCGTCCCGAGGGCGCGCGCGGCGGCACCAAGGGCCTCTCGCTGTTCGTCGTCCCGAAGTTCCACTTCGACCACGAGAGCGGCGAGCTCACGGGCGAGCGCAACGGCGTCTACACGACCAACGTCGAGAAGAAGATGGGCATCAAGGTCTCCACGACCTGCGAGCTCACCTTCGGCGACAAGCACCCGGCGATCGGCTGGCTCGTCGGCGACGTGCACGACGGCATCGCGCAGATGTTCAAGGTCATCGAGTACGCCCGGATGATGGTGGGCACCAAGGCGATCGCCACGCTGTCGACCGGCTACCTCAACGCCCTCGACTACGCGAAGAACCGCGTGCAGGGCGGCGACCTCGCCGAGTTCGCCGACAAGGACGCCCCGCGCGTGACCATCACGCACCACCCCGACGTCCGCCGCAGCCTCATGATGCAGAAGGCGTACGCGGAGGGCATGCGCGCCCTCATCCACTACACGGCCTACTACCAGGACCAGGTGGAGCTCAACCAGGCCGGCGCGCCTGCGGACGTCGACCTCGACACGGCCGAGCGCATGAACGACCTGCTGCTGCCGATCGTCAAGGGCGTCGGCTCCGAGCGCTCGTACGAGCAGCTCGCGCAGTCGCTGCAGACCCTCGGCGGCTCCGGCTTCCTGCAGGACTACCCGATCGAGCAGTACATCCGCGACTCGAAGATCGACACCCTCTACGAGGGCACCACCGCGATCCAGGGCCTCGACCTGTTCTTCCGCAAGATGGTGCGCGACCAGTTCCAGTCGCTCACGCGCCTCGGCGGCGAGGTGCAGGACTTCGCCAAGGGCGACGCCGGCAACGGCACGCTCGCGGTCGAGCGCGAGATGCTCGGCAAGGCGCTCGAGGACGTGCAGGGCATCGTCGGCGCGCTCGGCGGCTACGCGATGAAGTCGCAGACCGACGCCACCGAGCTCTACAAGGTCGGCCAGAACACCACGCGCCTGCTGCTCTGCCTCGGCGACCTCGTCATCGGCTGGCTGCTGCTGCGCCAGGCCGCGGTCGCCGTCGAGGCGCTCAACGGGACGCCGTCCGAGAAGGACCGCGCGTTCTACCAGGGCAAGATCGCTGCCGCGAAGTTCTTCGCCCACCAGCGATTCCCGCTGCTGTCCGCCGAGCGCTCGATCGCCGAGAGCGCCGACAACAGCCTCATGGAGCTCGACGAGGCCGCCTTCTAGGCCGAGGCGAGACCACCGACCCGGCGGGGCACCACCCCGCCGACCGGCACCGCGACCTGATCGGCGCGAAGCCGGACCACGACGCAGGGCGGACCCGACACCTCGGGTCCGCCCTTCGCCGTGCCGGGGTGTCGGTGGCTGGGAGGATGGCGGGGTGACCCACCCGCTGCTCACCGACGACGTCGCGGTCGCGGCGCGCGCGCTGCGGGCCGGGCACCTGGTGGCGATCCCGACCGAGACCGTCTACGGCCTGGGTGCCGACGCCGAGAACCCCGATGCCGTCGCACGCGTGTACGCCGCGAAGGGCCGCCCCGCCGACCACCCGTTGATCGTGCATCTCGCCTCCGCCGACGCGATCGACGACGGCTGGGCGGTGGACGTCCCCGCGTGGGCGCGGCTGCTCGGAGCCGCGTGCTGGCCCGGCCCCCTCACGCTCGTGCTGCACCGCGGGCCGCGCGCCGGCGACCACGTCACCGGCGGCCAGGGCACGGTCGGGCTGCGCGTGCCGTCGCACCCGGTCGCGCTGGCGCTGCTGTCCGCCTTCGGCGGCGGGATCGCGGCGCCGAGCGCCAACCGGTTCGGGCGCGTGAGCCCGACGGACGCGGCGCACGTGCTCGACGAGCTGGCCGACGTGCTCGTCGCCGGGTCCGACGTGGTGCTCGCCGGCGCGGCCAGCGACGTCGGCGTCGAGTCGACGATCGTCGACTGCACCGGCACGGCTCCCCGGCTGCTGCGCCCCGGTGCGATCGGCGTCGAGGAGGTCGAGGCGGTGACCGGGCTCGAGGTCGAGGCCGCGGACGTCGGCGTACGCGCCCCCGGGACGCTCGCCGCGCACTACGCGCCGAGCGCCGAGGTGGTGCTCGCGACGGTGGACGGCGTCGAGGCGGTCGTCGCCGACGCAGCGGCACCGGTCGCGCTCCTGGCGCCGGCCACGGTCCCGACCCCGGACGGCGTCCTGCGCCTCGCCGAGCCCGGCGACGCCGCGGCGTACGCCCGGTCGCTGTACGCCGCCCTGCGCGCCGCCGACGCCGCGCACGTGCGCACGGTGGTCGCAGTGGCGCCGCCGGACGGCGCCGGAGCCCTGGGTTCAGCGGTGCTCGACCGCCTCCAGCGCGCCGCCGTCGGCTCCGCCCGCCCCTGACCCCCGCTCCGACGGCCCGGCAACGTGGGGGTGGCGGGATCCGAGATCGTTAGTTAGGCTAACGACATGTCTCCCAGTCCCGCGGTCACCGCCGACCTCGCCCACGACCTGCGGCTCGCCGTCATGCGGCTCGCGCGGCGGGCGCGGCAGGAGCGCGCCGACCACGGCCTCCCGCTGGGCCAGCTCTCCGCGCTGGCCACGCTCGACCGCATGGGTCCGCTCACGCCGGGCGCGCTCGCGCAGCACGAGCAGGTGCGTCCGCCGTCGATGAGCAAGGTGCTCGCCAACCTGCACGAGGCCGGCCTCGTCGAGCGCGTCGCCGACCCGACCGACGGACGCTCGCAGGTGGTCTCGCTGACCCCCAAGGCGCGCCGGCTGCTGCGCGAGGACCGCCGACGCCGCGACGAGTGGATGGCCGCCCTGCTGCTGGGTCTCGACCCCGACGACCGCGCCCGGCTCGCCGCCGCGCTGCCCGTGCTGGAGGTGCTCGCCGACTCGTGACTCCGATGTTCCGCGCGCTCTCGGTGCGCAACTACCGCCTGTACTTCACCGGGCAGGTGCTCTCCAACACGGGCACCTGGATGCAGCGCGTGGCCCAGGACTGGCTGGTCCTGACGCTCTCCGGCGGTTCCGGCGTGGCCCTCGGCATCACCACCGGCCTGCAGTTCCTGCCGTACCTGTTCTTCGCCCTGTGGGGCGGCACGCTCGCCGACCGGTTCAGCCGCCGCAAGCTGCTGATCTGGACGCAGGGCCTCATGGGCCTGCTCGCGCTGGCCCTCGGCATCGTCGCGATCACCGGGCACGCGACCGTGCCGCTCGTCTACGTCTTCGCGTTCCTGCTCGGCTGCTTCTCGGCCATCGACAACCCGGCGCGCCAGGCCTTCGTCAACGAGATCGTCGGTCCCGAGTCGCTGCACAACGCCATCGCGCTCAACAGCGCGTCGTTCAACCTCGCTCGCCTCGTCGGCCCTGCGCTGGCCGGCGTGATCGTGGCGGCGGTCGGCAGCGGCTGGGTGTTCCTGCTCAACGCCGCGTCGTACGGCGTCACGATCGTCGCGCTGCTGCTCATGCGCAGGAGCGAGCTGCGCCGCAAGGACATGCAGGCGGGACAGGTGAAGCTGAGCCAGGGCGTGAGCTATCTGCGCCGGCACCGCGACCTGCTCATGGTGCTGGTGCTCGTCTTCGGCGTCGGCACCTTCGGGCTCAACTACCAGATCACCATGGCGCTCATGGCCAACCAGGAGTTCGAGGTGGGGGCCGCCGGGTTCGGCATCATGTCGACCTCGCTCGCCTTCGGCGCCCTCATCGGATCGCTGCTCGCCGCACGACGCGGGCGCTCCACCATGCGCCTCGTCGTCGGCGCGGCCCTGGTGTTCGGCGCCGTCGAGATCGTCGTCGGGCTCGTGCCCACGTACCTCTCGATGCTCGTCGTGCTGCCGCTGGCGGGAGCCTGCGCCCTCACCTTCACCACGTCGAGCCAGAGCTACCTGCAGTCGAACGCCGCCGGCTGGGTCCGCGGCCGCGTGCTCGGCATCTACACGCTCGTCTTCTTCGGCGGCACCCCGATCGGGGCGCCGGTCATCGGCTGGGCGGCCGAGCAGTTCGGGCCGCGCAGCGGTCTGGTCGGCGGCGGCGTCGCGACCGTGGTGTGGACCCTCGCGGCTGTGCTGCTGTTCATGCGCGACCGGCGCATGCCCACCGAGGAGTACGCCGACGACGGACCCCCGCCGCTCGCCGCCGACCCGCTCGCCGCCGTCTCCAGCGGCGGAGACCCCACGGACTGACCGCAGACGCGGGCGCGGGCACGCACCCGTCGTGACGGCTCGGACCGCTGCCGGAGACCTGCCACGGCCTAGGGTGCTGCCGTGAGCGACGAGCAGGAACCTGCACTCCCCGAGCCCAGCACGAGCGACGGCGCCGCGGGCGGTGGGACGGCCACCGGGGTGATCACCGCCGAGCCGTCGGTGCCGAGCGCGCCGCCGAAGCCTCGGCGCCGTCTGCCCAACTGGCTGGGTCTGGTCGGCGCCCTGCTGGCCTTCGGTGCCTCGATCACGCCGTCGCTGCTGCCACGACCGTGGATCTTCGAGGGCATCATCTGCGGCATCGGCGCTGCGATCGGCTACGGCGTCGGCCTGTTCATCAGCTGGTTCATCCGCCGCTTCCCCGGGCGCGAGCCCGGGCCGCGCGCGAAGCGGATCGCGTGGCGGTCGCTGGCGATCCTCGGCCCGATCGCGTTCGTCTACTGGCTTCTGCTCGGCGTCGGCTGGCAGAACGAGGTGCGCACACTCGTCGGCGAGTCCGACGAAGGGCTCGTGACTGCGGTCGAGGTCGCCGCGGTCGCGATCCCCGTCGCCGATCCTCGCCGTGCTGGTCGGCCGCGTCATCCGGAAGTTCTTCGCCTGGATCCTCGGCGGGCTCGTGCGCTTCCTGCCGCACTGGCTGTCCGCCGCGCTGGCCGTGCTCATCATCGCGGGACTGGTCTACTTCGCGGTCACCGGCGTGCTCTTCCGCGGCTTCGTCGCGCTCATGAACAAGATCTACGCCGACACCAACGCGAGCACGGCCGAGGGGATCGTCGCGCCGACGGTCCCGCAGCGCTCCGGCTCCCCGTCGTCGCTCGCGAGCTGGCAGACGCTCGGGGTCGAGGGCCGCAACTTCGTCGCCCGCGGCCCGTCGGTGCAGAAGCTCACGGCCTTCTCCGGCACTCCGGCGCAAGAGCCGATCCGCGTCTACGTGGGCCTCGACACCGCCTCCACCGCGCAGGAGCGCGCAGCCATCGCGGTCAAGGAGCTCGAGCGCACCGGCGCCTTCGACCGCGGGATCCTCGTGGTCGCCGGCACCACCGGCACAGGGTGGCTGGAGCCGCAGACGGTCGACACCGTCGAGTACGAGTGGAACGGCGACTCCGCCGTCGTCGGCATCCAGTACTCGTACCTCCCGAGCTGGATCTCGACGCTGGTCGACGTCGACAAGGCGAAGGAGGCCGGCACCGCGCTCTTCGAGGCCGTGCACGCGAAGTGGGAGACGCTGCCCGCCGACTCGCGGCCGAAGCTGATCGCCTACGGCCTGAGCCTCGGGTCCTTCTCGATGCAGTCGCCGTTCACCTCCGCGCAGGACCTCGCCACGCGCACCCAGGGTGCGGTGTTCGTCGGCTCGCCGAACTTCTCGCAGCCGTGGGGCCAGATCTCGCTCGAGCGCGAGCCGGGATCGCCGCAGTGGAAGCCGATCTACCAGCAGGGGAAGGTGGTCCGCTTCGCAGGGACACCGTCCGACCTCGACTCGCCGGCCGGCACGTGGGGTCCCCCGCGCGTGGCCTACGTGCAGCACGCGAACGACCCGGTGGTCTGGTGGAGCCCGGCGCTGCTCATCCAGGAGCCCGACTGGCTCGTCGAGCCGCCCGGCCCGGGGCGTACGCCGACGATGCGGTGGTACCCGATCCTCACGTTCCTGCAGGTCACCGTCGACCAGTTCGTCGGCGTCAACGTGCCGGACGGGCAGGGCCACAACTACGGCGGCGCGATGCCGGCGGTGTTCGCCGACGTGACCTCTCCGCCGAACTGGTCGGAGGCCAAGACGGCCAAGCTCACCGAGATGATCCTGACGCTGCCGATCGAGTAGCCGTCAGGACGTGGTGCCGCCGCCGGTCTTCGAGAGCCCTTGGCGACGCGCGTCGCTGCGGCGAGCCACACCGATGATGACGCGCGCGGCCGCAGCGATGAGGAACAGGTCGGCGAGCATCTGGATCGTCGTGGCGAGGCGGGCGCTGCTGCTCACCGGTGAGATGTCGCCGAAGCCGACCGTGGTCAGCACGGTGACGGCGAAGTAGATCGCGTCCAGGCGGTCCAGCCGCTCGGAGTAGGAGTCGACCGCCGCATCCGCGATCGCCAGGTGGATCATCGCGAAGAGCACGACGAAGACCGCGAGCACCTCGATGAGCGACTCGCCGGCGGTGACGAGCGGGTAGTCGCTGCGGGTGATCGCCCGCAGACGACGGACGAACACGATCGCGAACAGCACCAGGCCGAGGCTGCACAGCACGACGACGGTGATGGTCGTCCCAGTGCTCTCGTTCAGGGGGATCACCCAGTAGACGACGAGCAGGACGACGACGAACGCCAGCGCCCTCAGCGCCGATCGCACCAGCACCCCGGGCGGGATGGTGCGGGTCGTCGCCGCCGTCGCCCCTTCGATCGAGGCGGCAGCCTCGACCTCGATGCCGTCGTCGTCCGCCATGCGTCTCTCCCGTCGTGCCGCCCATTCAGTGACCGACCGCGAGCTTGACCGCGAGCACCACGCCGACCACCAGGGTGAGGCTAGCGACGTAGAGCAGCGACCGCAGACGGCCCCTGCCCGCGGCGCGGCCGACGGCGTACCCGACCACGGCGACGAGTCCGAGCATCAGCAGCTCGGACAGGAGGAGCCCGTCGTCGCCGCCGAGCAGCAGCACCGGCAGCGCGGCAGCCACCGACACCGCCAGCCCGGCGACCCACTGGGCGCGCAGCGCCGAGTGCGCCTCCTCGTCGAGCTTGCCCTTGTTGACCAGACGCGTCGCGAGGCGGAAGGCGACCTGGTGCGCGAGGACGAGACCCAGCGCCGTCAGGAACACCGTGCCGGCGACCTCGCGCGCCGTGTCCTCGGCGTCCGGGCTCGGGCTGACCACGAGCACGGCCAGCAGCGAGAGCCCGATGTAGAGCGCCATGAGCACGCCCTCGCGGATCTGCTCGCGCTCCGTCCAGCCGAGGATGCTCCGCGGTTTCCGTTCCGGTGCGGCATCGGCGACGTCGTCCATGGTCCTGAACCGTAGTCAACCCCGGGCGGGGACGCCGCGCGGAGACGGTGGACGGATCACTCGGTCGCGGCCGCGGCGTCCTTGCGGCCGCGCTTGGGCAGGCTCATGAGCGACGGGGTGCTGGTGTGCGGCTCGAGCAGCTCCGGCAGCACCTCGTGGCGCGACCGGTAGGTCTCGGACAGGCTCAGCACCATCGCGATGACGGGGATCGACAGCAGGGCGCCGGCAGCACCGAACAGCGCCGCACCGAGCATGACGCTGCCGAACGCCACGGCGGGGTGCACGTCGACGGCCTTCGCGCTGATGCGCGGCTCGATCGTGAGGTTCTCGACCTGCTGGTAGACCAGCGCCCAGCCCAGCGCGATGACTCCGATGATCGGGTTGGGGCTGAGCAGGCCCACGATCACCGGAAGGATGATCGAGATGTAGGTGCCGATCGTCGGCACGAACTGGGCGACCAGGCCGGTCCAGATCGCCAGCGGCAGCCAGTACGGCATCCCGATGACGATGAACACGATGCCCGTCGTGACGCTGTTGATGGTGGCGAGCACCACGCGGGCGGCGACGTAGCCGCCGGTCTTCTCCGCGGTCACGTCCCAGACGTCGACGACCAGCTTCTGCAGCCGCGCGGGGAACAGGGATGCGATCCAGCGGCGGAAGCGCGGGCCGTCGGCCGAGAGGTAGAACGTGAAGAGCACGAAGGTGAAGACGCCGAACACCGAGCTGAGCACCGTGCCGAGGATCCCGATCGCGCTCGCGAAGATGTTGCCGGCGTACCCGGCGATCGTGGCGGGCGAGATGTCGAGCTGGTCGAGCAGTCCGTTGATGTCGAGCTTCGATCCCGTGGCGGCCGAGATCCTGTCCAGGACCCCCTGCACGAGGCTGGGCAGCGACTTCACCAGCTCGGCGATCTGGTCGAAGAGCAGCTGCCCGAAGACGACGAGGAACAGCACCGTCAGCACCAGGAACGTGAGCATGACCAGGCCGGTCGCCAGCCCGCGCTTCATGTGCCGCGAGAGCGGCCCGACCGCCGGCTCCATCGCCACCGAGGCGAACCACGACATGAGCACGGTGAAGAAGACAGCGCCGCCGTCGCCGATGACGAAGCCGAAGAACGTCGCGATGGCCAGCAGGGCGATGACGACCCAGCCGACGTTCCAGACGTTGCGCGGCGAGAGCAGGACCACGCGCTGCCCCTTGGCGGGCACGGGGTCGGGCAGTGCCGCCGCGGAAACCTCCTCGGCCGACGTCGCCTGCACCGCCACCGACGACGTCGTGCTGTCGTCGGTCGGTGTGCTGCCGCCGGGCTGGTCGCTCATGAGGTCGTCCTCTCGCTGCCCCCTACGTCCGGGTCTGGTCGGGAGTCTGTCAGGACTCGAGGCCGGCGAGCACGAGCGGTAACCGTTTCGCGCCGCCCGCGTCGAGCCGCACCGGCACTCCCCAGTCCTGCTGGTGCACGTGACAGGCGGGGAACTCGGCGGCGCCCGGTGCGTCCGGGTCGTCGCACGACGCGGCCCGCACCGACACGTGCAGAACGCCCTCGGAGACCCCGGTGCTCGCCGGGTCGGCGACGACCAGCGGCCGGCGCAGCTCCGGGCCGCTGCCGGCGCCGGAGACGAGCAGCTCGGGAGGCGAGGCCGACACCACGACGAACGTCGACGGGCCGTAGCGGTCGTCGAGCTTCTGCCCCGACGGCGGCGTGAACAGCACCTCGAGGTCGAGCTCGCCGGCAGCGATCGCCGTCGGCGGACGCGCCGTCCGGTACGCCGCCGCCTCGACGCGCAACGCCTCCTCGGGCAGCGCGACGCGCGTGAGCCGGTGCGCGCCGGACTCCACCACGAGCAGCACGTGGCCGCGCACCTCGTCGGCGACGACGGCGAGGTCGCTCGGCTCGACGAGACCGGTGGCCAGCGTGGTCACGGTCGAGGTCGCCGGGTCGAACCGGCGGATCGCCCCGTTGTACGTGTCGGCGATCGCCACCGAGCCGTCGGGGAGCTCGACGAGGCCGAGCGGGTGCTGCAGCAGCGCGTCGGCCGCCGGGCCGTCGACGAGACCGAAGTCGAACAGCCCGCGGCCGACCTCGGTGGTCACGAGGCCGTTGCGCACGCGGCGCAGCGCCGAGGTCTCGGAGTCGGCCACCCACAGGGTGTCGCCGTCGGCGCTCGACGCGAGCCCGCTGGTCTGCGCGAACCACGCATGGACCAGCTCGCCGTCGACGAGGCCCTCGTTGGTGGTGCCGGCGTACGCCGTGACGGTGCCGGCCACCGGGTCGACCCGGTCGAGGCGGTGCACGCCGGCCATCGCCACGACGATCGCGCCGTCGAACCAGGCGAGGTCCCACGGGCTGGAGAGCGCGACCGCGAGCGCGTCGCCGGCCGTGGGCTCGCCCTGCATCCACTGCGCGCCGGTGCCGGCGATGGTGCGGGTGGTCCAGGTGCTCGAGTCGACGCCGCGCAGCGCGTGGTTGACCGTGTCGGCGACGACGAGGTCGTAGCCGACCGCGGCGGCAACCTCGGGCGGGAGACGCAGCAGGCCGTTGGGCTCGCTGAACCGTGCGGAGGCGGCGGCGCCGTCGCGCAGGCCGCGCTGCCCGTCGCCGATCCGGCGCAGCAGCGTGGTGCCGTCGGCGTCGAGGTGGACGAGCGAGTGGTGCGACGGAGTCGCTGACGAGCAGCGTGCCGTCGTCGAGCACCAGCACCTTGCTCGGGAACGACAGCAGCCCCTCACGCGGCGGCGGCGCGACGTAGGGGCCGTCACCGCGGTGCAGCGTGCCGGCCGCCTCGTGCTCGGCGACGAGCTCGGCGATCAGCGTGTCGAGCGCGTGCGCGTGCCCCTCGCCGCTCATCTGCGCGACCACGTAGCCCTCGGGGTCGACCACGGTGAGCGTCGGCCAGGCGCGTACGGCGTACTGCTTCCAGGTGCTCAGCTCGGGGTCGTCGAGCACCGGGTGGTGGACGCCGTAGCGCTCGGTCGCGGCCACCACGGCCGCGTGCTCGGCCTCGTGCACGAACTTCGGCGAGTGCACACCGACCGTGACCAGGACGTCGGCGTACTTCTCCTCGAGCGGGCGCAGCTCGTCGAGGACGTGCAGGCAGTTGACGCAGCAGAAGGTCCAGAAGTCGAGCAGCACGATCTTGCCGCGCAGCTCGGCCAGCGTGATCTCGCGCCCGCCCGTGTTGAGCCACCCGCCGCGCCCGGTCAGCTCCGGTGCGCGCACCCGCGCTCGCCTCGTCGTCACGTCGACATCCAACACCGTCTATGCCGACAACGGACCCGTCACCGCGAACGCGTGAACCACGACGAAGGGAGGACGCGACCGTCCGGCAGCGCGTGGACCGCAGGACCCTCGGTGGGCTCGAATCCCGCCGCGAGCAGCGCCCGTCGGCTGGGCTCGTGCGCTGTCGCACAGGCGGCCGCCACCGTTCTCACGCCGAGAGTGTCGTGCGCGTACGCCGCCCCTTGCGCAAACATCGAGCTGCCGATCCCGCGGCCACGCAGCGCGGGCACGACCACACCCCCGAGCGACAGGGACCCTGCGCCCACGACGGCGGCGTAGTCGGTGCCGTCGGTGGGAGCCAGCATCACTCCCCCGACGTAGTCCGACCCGATGAAGGCGGCGAGCAACGTGCTGCCGTCGCCCTCCTCGTGCGGAGGACCGCTGCCATCACCGCGCACCAGCCTTCTCAGCCGTCGCTCCTCCTTGGGGGCGACGAGCTGGTCCGGCCTCCAGCCGAGCCACCGCTGCGCGTCGTCGTCTGCGCCCGCGAGCACGAAGCGGACGAAGTCGAAAGCTCCAGCCAGCCTCAGCCGCATGCCTTCCGGCGAACGGACCCTGCGGGCCAGGGCCGGCCCCGCCACGAACCGCACTGCGCTGACTCCCCCCGGTCGCTCGTGCATGAACGGCACGATCCCATCGCACCGTATCGGTGAGGCGGACTGCAGGACGCGGTCGGCGAGGACCGGGATGGTGCAGCGTCTGGTGCGGGCCAGCGGTCGACCAGCGCCTCGGTCGGCAGCCGCAACGCCCACGGCACCTGTCCGGCCCCCCGTCGAATTTGCGTGGCGGATGCTGGCGAAACGCTCGCCCGGCCGTCCTCCGTCGGTGATCATGCCGAGAAGGCACTTGTTGGTCGGAGGGGTCCGGGCTGCGCGCTCGCGCCCGCGTGGGGGTGGTCGCGTGAAGGTGTGCCAGGGGTGCACGGCCGACGTTCCCGAGGACGCCAACTTCTGCCTCGAGTGCGGAACCCCTGTCGCCGTCCGCGTCTGCCCGTCCTGCGGCACCCTCGCGGCCCGCGGCCGGTTCTGCGGCCGGTGCGGCACGGCCATCGACGACGCGGCCCCGCAGGAGCCGGACCCCTCGGCCGGCCCGGTGGCGGAACGGCGGATGACCTCCGTGCTCTTCGGCGACCTCGTCGGGTTCACCACGCTGTCCGAGAAGCGGGACGCCGAGGAGATGCGCGAGCTGATGTCGCGCTACTTCGCCCAGTGCCGCGTCATCATCGGCCGCTACGGCGGCACCGTGGAGAAGTTCATCGGCGACGCCGTGATGGCGGTGTGGGGCGTGCCGGTGGCGCACGAGGACGACGCCGAGCGCGCCGTGCGCGCCGGGCTCGAGCTCGTCTCCGCCATCGCCGTCCTCGGCTCGGAGCTCGGAGCCGACGACCTCGCGATCCGCGTCGGCATCGTGACGGGCGAGGTGGCCGTCACCGTCGGGGCCACCCAGGAGGGGATGGTCACCGGCGACTCGGTCAACACGGCTGCGCGCGTCCAGTCGGCGGCGGAACCCGGCCAGGTCTGGGTCGACGACCGAACCCGATCCTTGGCCTCGGCATCCGTGACGTTCACCGACGCGGGGAGCCACGAGCTCAAGGGCAAGGCCGAGGCCGTCCACCTGTGGCGGGCCGGCCGGGTCGTCGCGGAGCTCGGCGGTCAGCGGCGCGTCGACGGGCTCGAGGCGCCGCTGGCCGGACGCGCGGCAGACCTGCGCCTCGTGAAGGACCTCTTCCACGCCACGCACGAGTCACGTCGCCCCCGTCTCGTCGTCCTCGAGAGCGAGGCCGGGATCGGCAAGTCGCGCCTCGCGTGGGAGTTCGAGAAGTACGTCGACGCCCTGTCCGACAACGCGTGGTGGCACCGCGGGCGCTGCCTGTCCTACGGCGACGGCGTCGCGTTCTGGGCGCTGTCCGAGGCCATGCGCGCCCGGTTCGGCCTGGTGGAGGCCGACTCCGGCGCCACCGTGATCGAGCACCTCGACCGAGGGCTCGAGCGGATGGTCGCCGACGCGGACGAGCGCGACTGGCTGCGTCCACGGTTGGCCGTGCTCCTGGGCGCTGGGGGCGCCACGTCGTTCGCCCGGGAGGACCTGTTCGCGGCGTGGACCACCTTCCTCGAGATCCTGGGGCGCGACGGCAACTCGGTGGTCTTCGTGCTCGACGACGCCCAGCACGCCGACGACGGGCTGCTGGACTTCCTCGACCATCTGCTGGCGACAGCGCGCGCGCCGATCTTCGTGCTCACGCTCGCGCGTCCCGAGCTGATGGCCCGACGCCCCGCACTGGGCGGGCGGCGGACGACCGTCGTACGCCTCGAACCCCTCGACGACGACCAGATGTCGACGCTGCTCGACGGTCTCGTGGACGGGCTGCAGCCGCAGACCCGCGCCGCGCTGGTCGAACGCGCCGAGGGTGTCCCGCTGTTCGCGGTGGAGACGGTGCGTGCGCTGATCGACCGCGATCTCGTGGTGCCGCACGAGGGACGCTACGTCGCGCAGCCCGGCGTCGACGCCGGCCTCGAGGTCATCGGCGCTCCCGCATCGCTGCAGGCTCTCGTGGCCGCCCGCCTCGACGCGCTCTCACCCGCGGAGAAGCAGGTCGTCACTGCCGCGAGCGTGCTCGGAGCGACGTTCCATGGCGAGGGCCTCGTGGCACTGGGGGTCGACCCTCAGGCGCTGGATGGTGCCCTGGAGTCGTTGCAGCGCAAGGAGATCCTGGTGCTGTCGACCGATCGGTTCAGCACGGAGCGGGGGCAGTTCAAGTTCGTGCAGACGGTCGTGCGGCAGGTCGCCTACGGCACGCAGTCGCGCCGCGACCGCAAGGCGCGGCACCTCGGTGCTGCGGCGTACCTCGAGTCGTTGCCCGACCCCAGCGACGACCTCGCCGTGCTCGTCGCGCAGCACCTGCTCGACGCCGCCGACGCCTCGCTGCCCGCCGACGACGACGTCGTCGACCTCGTCTCCCGCGCCTGCGACCTCCTCGCCCGCGGGGCGGCACGCGCCAAGGCGCTCGGTGCACCCGGCGAGGCGCAGCGCCTGATCGAGACCGCACTGGACCGCATCGAGGAGCCGAGCGTGCGGGCCCGGCTCCACCTGATGGCCGCCGTCGTCGCCGGCGACGCGAGCCACCACGTCGACAGCGAGCACCACGCGGAACGGGCCGAGCAGCTCTACCTCGAGCTCGACGACCGCGTGTCCGCCGCCACGGCTGCGGCAGCCCGCGCCGGTGCGCTCTACAGCCAGGGCAACAGAGCCGCTGCGTTCAGCGTCGCGGAGGCGCACTGGGCCGCGCTGGAGGACGAGCCAGGGATCGAGCCTGCTCTGCTCCAGCTGGCCACCCAGCTCTCGCGCACCAGCGAGCGGCTCGGAAAGCATGTGGAGCGGGCGTTCTACACCGACCGCATGCTGCGCCTGGCCGAGGCCGTGGGCGATCGCGGCGCCCTGGCCCGCGCTCACATCCAGGTGGGCACGGCCTACCTGTTCAACGGTGCGCCGCTCAGCGCGCGCGCGTCGTACGAGACCGCCGTGACCCTGGCCAGGGAGTACGGAGGGGAGGCTCTGCCGACCGCGCTGTCGAACCTGTCGGGGATCATGAACAGCCGCGGCCTCGCCGCCGCCCAGGCCCACGCCCTCGACGCCGTCGAGTCGGCGCGCCGTGCCGGGCAGAAGACCTACGTGGACTTCGGCATGTTCAACCTGCTCATCGGCCGCTGGCTGTCCGGGAACCTCGACGACGCCGTCGCGCTGTGCGCCGAGGCGGAGGAGTCGGTCATCGACCCGGCGATCGTGCCGTGCCTGCCGACGGTGGCCACGTGGTTGGCGGTCGCCCGCGGCACCGACCTTCCCGAGCTGCCCGACCTGAGCCCGGACGACAGCGACGACCATGGCCTGCACGCGTGGTTGCTCTCGGGGTCGCTGGCTCGGGCGCGCGCGATGGGCGACACCCAGCTCGCCCGCTCGCTCGCCAGGGGCGTCCTCGAGGCGCAGATGTTCGAGTCGGCCATCGAGGAGGACTTCGGCGTGCTCTGGCCCGACACCGTCCTCGCCGCGCTGGCGGCCGACGACACCGGGCTCGCCCGCGAGCTGATCGCCCCGGTGCTCTCCACCGCTCCGGCGCTCGTGCCGCCGCTCGTGCAGGCCAACATCCACCGCTTCGAGGCCCTGATCGATGCCGCGGACGGGGTCGCCCTCGATCGTGTCGAGGAGCGACTCAGGCAGGCGGTCGACCTGCTCGAGGAGTTCGGCGCCGTGTCGATGCGGGCACAGACGCAGGAGGACCTGGGTCGCTGGCTGGTGTCGCAGGAGCGCTACTCCGACGCCAAGCCGGAGCTCGCGAGCGCAGAGTCGACGTACTCCAGGATCGGGGCCGCCGGGTGGCTCGCCACCCTGCAGAGCTGGACCCGCGAGAACCTGCCGGTGTAGCCGTCCGACCGGCTAGAGGACCCGGTCGGCGAGGACCGGGAAGCTGCGGCGCCAGGTGCGGGCCACATCGACGTCGACGTCGGCCTCGAGGATCTCCTCGCCCTGCCCCGCCTCCGCCACCACGGTGCCGCGCGGGTCGACCACGATCGACCGGCCGCCCATCACCACACCGGCGTGGGTGCCGGCGCTGTTGCACGCCACCACCCAGGCCTGGTTCTCGATCGCGCGCGCCTGGGCGAGCACGGTCCAGTGCGCGATGCGCGCCTCCGGCCAGCCGCTGGCCATGAGGAACGTCTCCGCGCCCGAGTCGACGAGTCGGCGGTAGAGCTCGGGGAAGCGCAGGTCGTAGCAGGTCGCGAGGCCGGTGGCGCCCAGCGGCGTCGGCAGGATCACCGGGGAGACACCGGCCGTCATCACCGACGGCTCGCCGTCCTCCCAGCCGAACAGGTGCAGCTTGCGGTACGTCGCGACCACGTCGCCGGACGGGTCGATGACGACCGAGGTGTTGAAGCGCTCGATGCCGGCCAGCTCGGAGACCGACCCCGCGTGCAGCCAGATGCCCGCGTCGCGCGCGGCGTCGCGCATCGCGCTGACGACCGGGCCGTCGAGCGGCTGCGCCTCGGCACGCGCGGCCTCGAGGTCGAAGGCGCCGACGTGCCACAGCTCGGGCAGCACCGCGAGCTCGACCCCGTCGAGCGAGCGCACCAGCCCCGCGGCACGCGCGATCCGCGCCTGCGGCGTCTCGGTGTCCGACACGTCGAGCTGGATCAGCGCCACCCGGGTCATGCCCCCATCCTCCCATCGTGCTCGCCGATCGAGGCGCGCAGCACGTCGCGCTGCACCTTGCCCATGGCGTTGCGCGGCAGCGCATCGACGGCGACCCAGCGCCGCGGCCGCTTGTACGCCGCGAGCCGCTCCTCCACCAGCGCCACGAGCTCCGGCTCGAGCTGGTCGAGACCGCCGCGCAGCACGACGTAGGCCGCGACCGTCTCGCCCCAGGTCGGGTCCGGCAGCCCGACGACCGCGACGTCGACGACGTCTTCGTGCTCGCGGATCACGTCCTCGACCTCACGGGGATAGACGTTGTAGCCGGCGGTGATGATGAGGTCGCTGGCGCGGCCGACCAGACGCAGGTAGCCGTCGGCGTCGCGCTCGCCGATGTCACCGGTGCGGAACCACCCGTCGGGGGTGAAGGCGTCCGCGGTCGCATCGGGCCGCTCCCAGTAGCCCCGGAAGACGTTGGGCCCGTTGACCTCCACGCCGTCGCCCTCACCGAGCCGCACCTGGACGCCCGGAAGCGGCAGCCCCACGGAACCCGCTCGGCGCTCCCCGCGCACCGGGTTCGAGGTGAGCATGACGGTCTCGCTCATCCCGTAGCGCTCGACCGGGGCCTGGCCGGCGGTCGCGGCGACGTCGGCGAAGAGCACAGGGTCCAGCGGCGCGGAACCGCTGACGAGCAGCCGAAGGCCGCGCAGGGCGGGCAGCGCGTCGGCGTCGCGCAGCAGCGCGTACATGGTCGGCACCGCGAAGAACATGGTCGCGTCGCACGCCGCCACGGCCTCGACCACGGCCGGCGGCGCGAACCGCGGCAGCACCACCATCGACGCACCCGCCGTGAGCGAGCCGTTGATCCCCGCGCCGAGCCCGTGCATGTGGAACATCGGCAGCGCGTGCAGCAGCCGGTCGTCCGGCGTCCACTCCCACGCCTCGACCAGCGCCTGCGCGCCCGCGAGCAGGTTGCCGTGGCTGAGCATCGCGCCCTTCGGCCGCCCGGTCGTTCCTGAGGTGAACGCGATCAGTGCGAGGTCGTCGCGCCGAGGCCGCGTCGAGCACGGGCTCGACCGGGTCGAGGTCCGGTGCCGCGTCGGCGCACAGCCCGTCGGCAGTCCGGGTCGCGAGCCCGGCAGGCGCTCGCGCCGGCTCGTCGAGCACGGCCACCGCGGGACGGACGTCGCCGACGATGTGCTCGAGCTCGCTCGCGGTGTACGCCGTGTTCGCGGGCACGACCACCGCGCCGAGCCGCAGGACCGCGACGTAGGCGAGCACGGTCTGCACCGAGGGCGAGCAGGAGAGCAGCACCCGGTCGCCGGCCCGGACGCCGTCCGCGTGCAACCGCGCGGCCGCGCGGCCGGTGAGCCGCAGCACGTCGGCACCCGTGAGGGTCCGCCCGGATCCGGCGTCGACGAGCACGACGCGCTCCGGCGCCTCGTCCCACCACGCGCGCCAGGCGAGGGTCAGGGTCACGCAACGATCCTGCCGCAACCCCCGCCGCGGGGTTAGCCTGCGGCGCATGAGCGCACCGCTGGCCGCCGAGACCTACTCCATCGCCGAGCTCCTCGACGCGTGGGAGGGCTCGGCGCACGCCGTCAACGAGCTGGGCAAGCGGCTCAGCGCCGAGGGGTGGGAGCAGCCCACCGAGTGCCCCGGGTGGAGCACCGGCGACATCGTGCGGCACTGCTGCTGGGTCGAGGGCATGCTCGCCGGTCGCCCGATGCCCGAGGGCGAGCTCGACGCCGAGCGCTTCCCGCACGTGCAGAACCCGTTCCAGCAGATGACCGAGCTCGGTGTCGAGGTGCGCCGCGGCGACGCGCAGGCCGACGTGTGCGCCGAGCTCGACGGGCTCATCGACCTGCGCCTCGCGCAGCTCATGGCGCTCGAGCCCCTCGCCCTCGACACCGAGGTGATGGGGCTCATGGGACGCCCCGTGCCCCTGCAGAACATGCTCCGCACCCGCGTCTTCGACCTGTGGACCCACGAGCAGGACATCCGCCGCGCCACCGGGCTGCCCGCCAACCAGGCCTCGCCCGGCGCCCAGGTCTCGGCGCTGCAGATGGCGGCCGCCACCGGGTTCATGCTGGCCCGCAACGTCGACGCGCCGCCCGGGACGACGCTGCACGTGACGGTCAGCGGCCCGATCTCGTTCGAGCGCTGGGCGATGGTCGACGACGACGGGCGCGGGGTCGACCTCGACAGCCCGGTCGGCGACGCCGAGGCGACGATCAGCCTGGTCACCGACTGGGAGACCTACGCCCGGCTGGGCGCCGGTCGCCTCGACGTGACGGATCCGGCGGTCCAGGCCCGCGCGACGGTGTCGGGCGACCCCGAGCTGGCCGGCCGCCTGCTCGAGGCGCTGGCCATCACCCCCTGATCAGAGATCAACTTCTCGCCGGGCGCGCCGATATCCCCTAGGAGGCGGCACCTGCCGCCGTGAGTCCGTGCCCGAGCGCGGCGTCCCCCACGGGGCCCGCGCTCGAAGCCTGGGGGGATCTTCCGTGCATTCACGTCTGCTCGCCGGCGTCGTCACCATCGGTGTCGCGTCGGCTCTGCTCACCGTCCCGGCCGTCCCGGCCTCCGCCGCGACCTCGTCGCAGAGCTTCGAGGGCTTCAGCCTCGGCTCGATCAACGGGCAGTCCGGCTGGCAGGTGCTGGGGGCGTCGTACGACGTCGCCGTCGCCGACACCAGCGCGGTCTTCGGCGGTGCCCTCGGCACCCGCGCCCTGCGCATGAGCAACGCCGTCACCAGCGGCAGCTTCGGCGACCAGCTGTTCTCGCAGCAGCTCGCCGACGAGGCCGGCGAGACGAGCGCGGAGAACGGCGGGCTCGGCGGCGGTACGCGGCAGACGCGCTACTCGGCCTCGTTCACCTTCGCCTCGGCCCAGCCCTCGGCCGAGCAGCCGGGGCTCATGCTCGGGATCAGCCCGGACCGCGGCGACGGCGCACGCATGTCGCTGGTCCGCCTGTACGACACCCCGACCGGGCTCAAGGTGACCGGTTTCGGCTTCGACGCCGGCGACCAGTCCTTCCCCGAGACCATCCTCGCCGCCGACCTCGACCGCACGGTGCCGCACACGTTCTCGCTCGTGATGGACCTGATCGACGGGCCGTCCAACGACCGCGTCTCGGTCTCGGTCGACGGCGGTGCGCCGAAGGTCATCGGGTCGTGGGAGGAGTACTTCCGCCAGGGCGAGGGCAACCCGACCCGCACGGTCGACTCCCTGCTGTTCCGTGCATCCAGCATCGCGGCGCCGGCCAACGCCGGCAAGGGCTTCTTCATCGACGGCCTGACCCAGACCACGGTGCAGTCGCCCGCGGCGGCCGTCACCTCGCGCGTGATCGAGCCGACCGACCTCGCGACCCACGTCGGCGGCTGGCAGGCCTTCCGCGAGCCTGGCTGGCCCAGCTCGGCCACCGGGCGCATCACCGCCGGCCCGTCCGGCGCCCTGGGCGACGGCACGTTCCGCGTCGACCTCGGCCCGGTCACCACCAACCCGGCCACCAGCAGCGACAACAACGGCAAGTACTACCTCGGCCGATCGATCCCCGGCGTCCCCCTCGGCGACGTCACGGGCCTGTCGTACCGCGTGCTGACCGACGAGGCCAACACGGGTGCGGCTCAGCCGTACACGATGCTCACCGTCGCCGGCGGCGGGGCGTCGTACGCCAACCTCGTCTTCGACCCGAGCGACCCCGCGTCGAACCCGTCGGCCGTGCCCACGACCAACGGCGTGTGGCGCACGTTCGACCCGTTCTCGCCCACGGCGAAGTGGCGCAACACCCGCACCATCGCGGGCAAGCCGACCTGGACCTACCGCACGCTGCTCGAGTGGCTGCAGCTCGCGCCCGACCTGGCGCTGCACCCGGTGCTCGGCGGGGTCTACCTCACCTTCGGCGCCAGCTCGGTCAGCCCCACGTGGACGAACTACGTCGCCTACGTCGACGGCCTCGACGTGACGGTGTCCGGCTCGCGCACGGTGGACTCGTTCGCGCCGGGCGCGCCGCTCTCGCCGACCTCCCTGGTCGCCAGCGACCTGGCGCCGCGCAGCGCGACGCTGAGCTGGACCCCCGACCCGGCCGTCGAGTTCGGTCCGGTCGACGGCTACGAGGTGGTCGTGGACGGCACGCCGCAGTCGGTCTCGGCCTCCACGCTGACCCTCGACGTCACGCCGCTGACCCCCGGCTCCACCCACCGGGCGGCCGTACGCGCCGTCCGCGGCACCGAGTTCGGCCCCTGGGTCTCGACCTCGTTCGAGACGCCCGACGATCCCGGCGCCCGCCGCGGTCACCGGGCTCGTCGCCGGCTCGATCACGCGCACGACGGCATCGATCACGTGGGACGCGTCGAGCGTCGTCGGTGACGGCGCGGTCGACAAGTACGAGATCGCCGTCGACGGCGCACCCGCGGTCGTCGGTGCCGGCATCACCTCGCGCTCGCTGACGGGCCTCGAGCCCGGCAGCTCGCACACGGTCGTCGTCCGGGCCCACAACGAGTCCGGCTGGAGCGACCCGGTCTCCGTCTCGTTCACCACCAACGACCTCGACCGGCGTACGCCGGGAGCACCCACGCTCGTCGTGGGCGACCCCGACATCGACGGCATCATCCCGGTGTCGTGGACGCCCAACGCGGGTGACAGCACGGACTTCCCGGTCGTGAGCTGGGTCGTGACGGTCGACGGCGCCGACGAGGCGTCGCTGCCGGCGGCCACGACGTCCTACGACGTGGTGGGTCTCGCCGACGGCCGGCACACCATCTCGGTGCGCGGCGTCAACGCGCTCGGCAGCTCGGCGTTCGCCGCCCAGGTGATCGTCGTGGAGTCGCAGAACGCGTCGCTGCCCACCGCGCTGCTCACGGCGGCGCCGTCCACGGTGAAGCCCGGCGCCTCGACGACGCTGACGAGCGAGTTCGGCCTCGACGGCGTCCCCGCGTCCGACGCGGTGGTCACGCTGTGGCGCAAGGCGGGGTCGGCTTGGGTGCTCGTCACGAGCACCGTCTCCGACGCCGACGGGCTCGCGACGTTCGTCGTCAAGCCCGGAACGACCACGCGCTACCGCGCGGTGACCGCCGGTCTGCCGTCGGCGTACACCACGGTGACGGTGTCGACCAAGGCGGCGCCGGTCGTGGCGGCCAAGGTCGTCAAGAAGCGCAGCGGCGCGCTCACCACCGTGACCGTGACGGTGCTGCTCTCGCCGCGACCGACCGGTGCGACGGTCACCTTGCAGCGCAAGAAGGGCACCACCTGGCGGACCGTGTCGACCGTCAAGGTCGGCAGCGCCGCCACGGTGAAGCTCAAGGCCGGCAAGGTGCGCGTGCTGAAGAAGGGCACCTACCGCGTCGTGGTCTCGGCCACGTCGAGCACGAAGGCCGTCACGTCGAAGTCCTTCACCATCAAGGTCAAGCGCCGCTGACACCGGACTGGACTCGACGAAGGGTCCCTGCGCTCGCTGGTCGAGCGCCGGGACCCTTCGTCGCGTCAGCTGTCAGTCGAGCAGGAGGCCGACCGCCGGGTCCTCGAGGAAGCGGGCGACGTCGGCGAGCACCTGCGAGCCGAGCGCGCCGTCGACGAGGCGGTGGTCGAACGAGAGCGTCAGCTGCATCACCTGGCGCACGCGCACCTCGCCGTCGACGACCCACGGCTTGGCGACCGCACGACCCATGCACAGGATCGCGGACTCGCCCGGGTTGATGATCGGCGTACCGCCGTCGACGCCGAAGACGCCGACGTTGGTGATGGTGATGGTGCCGCCTGACATGTCCGCCGGCGAGGTCTTCCCGGCCTTGGCCGTCTCGACGAGGTCGTGCAGGGCACGGGCGAGCCCGACGAGGTCGAGCGCGTCGGCGTCCTTGACGTTGGGCACGACGAGACCGCGCGGGGTCGCCGCGGCGATCCCGAGGTTGACGTAGTGCTTCGTCACGATCTCCTGCGCCGCCGCGTCCCAGACCGCGTTGATCCCCGGGTGCCGGCGGGCCGCGCGGACGAGACCGAGCGCCACGAGCAGCAGCGGGCTCACGCGGACGCCGTCGAGCTCGGGCCGGGCCTTGAGCCGCTCGACCAGCTCGAGCGTGCGCGTGACGTCGACCTCGACCCACTCGGTGACGTGCGGCGCGGTGAACGCGCTCGACACCATCGCCTCGGCCATCAGCTTGGTGACGCCCTTGATCGGCGTGCGCGTCTCGCGCTCCCCCGCCGCGATCGGTCGCGGGATCGCACTAGTCGCAAGGGTTCCCGGCCGCGCAGCACTCGAGGTCGCACCACCGATGAGCGCCGCGCGCTCGACGTCGGCGCGGGTGATCACGCCGTCGTGCCCCGTCGCGTCGACCGCCTCGAGGTCGACGCCGAGATCCTTGGCGAGGCGCCGTACCGGCGGCTTGGCGAGCACCGGGCTGCGGTGCGAGAGCAGCTCCTCGGCGCGGCGTCCCATCTCGAGGCCGCCCATGCGCACGGGCTTCACCGCCTCGCCGGGCGGGCCGGCCTCGGGCTCCGCGCGTGCCGTGCGGGTCGTGCGCGAGCACGCGCGCCCGCCGCTTGGGCGTGCCGGTCTGGCGTACGCCGTAGCCGACGAGCACCGCCTCGCGCGCCGGCTCGGCCGCCGCGGCGGCCGGCCGCCGCGGCCGCGGGCGCGGTGCGGCGCCGCTCCGGGCGACCGCCTCGGTGGTGATCGACAGGATCGGCGAGCCGACCGCGACGACGTCGCCCTCGGCGACGAACACCTCGGCGACGACGCCGGCGTACGGGCAGGGCAGCTCGACCGCGGCCTTGGCCGTCTCGATCTCGACGATGGTCTGGTTGACCACCACCGCGTCGCCCGGCTTCACGTGCCACGACAGGATCTCGGCCTCGGTCAGGCCCTCGCCGACGTCGGGGAGCAGGAAGGTCTTCACGTCGCTCATCTGTGCAGGCTCCCTCAGTACGCCATCACGCGGTCGACGGCATCGAGCACACGGTCGAGGTCCGGGAGGTACTCCTCCTCGATCCGCGACGGCGGGTAGGGCGTGTGGTAGCCGCCGACGCGCAGCACCGGCGCCTCGAGCGAGTAGAAGCACTCCTCGGTGACCCGGGCGGCGAGCTCGGCGCCGAGGCCGAGGAACACCGGTGCCTCGTGCACCACGACGAGCCGCCCGGTGCGGCGCACCGACGCGACGACGGCGGCGGTGTCGAGCGGCGAGATCGAGCGCAGGTCGATCACCTCGATCTCGGTGCCGTCCTCGGCCGCCGCGGTCGCGGCCTCGAGGCAGGTGCGCACCATCGGGCCGTAGCAGGCGACGGTCACGGACGTGCCCGGCCGCACCACGCGGGCGCGGAACGGCGACGGCGCCGAGGCGAGGTCGAGGGCGTCGTCGACGTCGGCCTTGTCCCAGTAGCGGCGCTTGGGCTCGAAGAACACGACCGGGTCGTCGCACGCGATGGCCTGGCGCACCATGACGAACGCGTCGAGCGGGTTCGACGGCGAGATCACGCGCAGGCCGGCCGTGTGGGCGAAGTACGCCTCGGGCGACTCGCTGTGGTGCTCGACCGCGCCGATGCCTCCGCCGTACGGGATGCGGATCGTGATGGGCATCGGGGTACGACCGGCCGAGCGGGCGCGGTGCTTCGCGACCTGCGAGACGATCTGGTCGAACGCGGGGTAGACGAAGCCGTCGAACTGGATCTCGACGACGGGACGGAAGCCGCGCATCGCGAGGCCGACCGCGGTGCCGAGGATGCCGCTCTCGGCCAGCGGGCGAGTCGATGACGCGCGCCTCGCCGAAGTCCTTCTGCAGGCCGTCGGTGACGCGGAAGACGCCGCCGAGCTTGCCGATGTCCTCGCCCATGAGCAGGACCTTGTCGTCGTCCTCGAGCGCGCGGCGCAGGCCGGCGTTGATCGCCTTGGCCATCGTGGTGATCGCCATCAGTGCGCACCTCCGTCCGCGAACGACGCGTGGTAGGCGGTGAAGGCCGCGCGCTCGGAGTCCACGAGCGGGTGCGGCTCGGCGTAGACGTGGTCGAACATCGAGTCCGGCGCGGGATCGGGCAGGGCGCGGCAGCCGTCGCGCAGAGCCACGGCCATCGCCTCGGCCTCCTCCTCGACACCGGCGAAGAACGCGGCGTCGGCCATGCCGCTGCGCGCGAGGTAGACCTTCACGCGCTCGATCGGGTCCTTGAGCTTCCACGCCTCGAGGTCGGCGGCGACGCGGTAGCGCGTCGGGTCGTCGGAGGTGGTGTGCGCGCCCATCCGGTAGGTGAACGCCTCGATGAGGGTCGGGCCCTGGCCGTCGCGCGCGGCCTGCGAGCGCCGCCTGCGTGACGGCGAGGACGGCGAGCACGTCGTTGCCGTCGACGCGCAGGCCCGGGAAGCCGAAGCCGTCGGCGCGCTTGTAGAGCGGGATGCGGGTCTGGCGCTCGAGCGGCTCGCTGATCGCCCACTGGTTGTTCTGGCAGAAGAACACGATCGGCGCGTTGTAGACCGAGGCGAAGACGAACGACTCGTTGACGTCGCCCTGGCTCGTCGCACCGTCGCCGAAGTAGGCGATGACCGCCGCGTCGGCGCCGTCGCGCTGGATGCCCATCGCGTAGCCGACGGCGTGCAGGCACTGGTCGCCGATGACGATCGTGTAGAGCGCGAAGTTGTGCTCGTGCGGGTCCCAGCCGCCGTTGCTCACGCCGCGGAAGAGCCCGAGCAGCTGCAGCGGCTCGACGCCGCGCGTCCACGCGACGCCGTGCTCGCGGTAGGTCGGGAAGGCGAAGTCGTCGGGGCGCAGCGCGCGTCCGGATCCGACCTGCGCCGCCTCCTGGCCGAGCAGCTGGGCCCAGAGGCCGAGCTCGCCCTGGCGCTGGAGCGCGGTGGCCTCGGCGTCGACCCGGCGGACCAGCACGAGGTCGCGGTAGAGCGCGCGCAGCTCGTCGGGCGTCAGGTCGACGTCGTACTCGGGATGGTGGACCCGCTCGCCCTCAGGGGTGAGGAGCTGGATGAGCTCGGGGCCTCCGTCTGCGGTCATGGATGGACCTCCTGCGGTTGCCGTCATGCGGCGTACGCCGGAGGGCCTCGGGATCGCCGCTGCACCGCCCGCGCCACGCCGCGCGTTCCCCGCATCTTGGCACCTCCGGGGCGGTGCTCGGTACCGGACGCCGGTGTCGTCGCCCGTGCGGTGCCGGACAGCGCCGCCCGGGGCGCCGACGTAGGGTCGCGGGATGCTTCCCGAGGCGATCCGCGCGGCGCACGACGCGGCCGTCGCTGCGGGGGCGGAGACCTATCGCGACCCGGCCACCGGCTTCGTCGTCATGACCGCCCCGACGCTCGCGCGGCGCGGCTCGTGCTGCGGCAGCGGCTGCCGGCACTGCCCCTACCCGCCGGACGAGCAGGCCCGCGCCGGACGCCCGCGATGACGGTGCGGGCGAGCACGCCGGCCGGGGTGGCGGACGCGGTCGTGCGGCTGGTGGACGCGCTGCCGGGGCGGGTGCGGGTCGCGGTCGACGGCGCCGCGGCGGCCGACCCGCACGCGCTGGGCGCGGCGGTGGTCGAGGCGCTGGCTCCTCGTCGGGCCGTGCACGTGCGGGCCGACTCGTTCTGGCGGCCGGCGAGCCTGCGCCTCGAGTACGGGCACGAGGACGACTGGGCCTGGCTCGACGGCTGGCTCGACGAGGCCGCGCTGCGTCGCGAGGTGCTCGACGCGCTGGTCGAGCGCGGGTCGGTGCTGCCGGCCCTGCGCGATCCGGTGAGCGACCGGTCGGTGCGCGCCTCGCCGGTCGAGCTGCCGGCCGACGGCGTGGTCGTCGTGTCGGGCAGCGTGCTGCTCGGCCGCGGGCTGCCGTTCGACGTGGCCGTGCACCTGCAGCTCTCGGCGGCCGCCCTGGCCCGGCGTACGCCGCCCGACCAGACGTGGACCTTGCCGGCGTTGGAGCGGTACGCCGCCGAGCGCGACCCCCTCGGCGCCGCCGACCTCGTGGTGCGCTGGGACGACCCCCGCCACCCCGCGATCGTCGACCCCACCGAGGGGAACCGGCTGCGCTGAGACTGGTGCGGGCGTCGACCGATCTGCTCCGCGCACGAAGTGCCCGGATAACGGCCCATTCTCCGGGCACTTCGTGCGCGGAGCTCCGCGATGCCCGCTAGTCCAGGGTGTGGAGGCGGTCGAGGGCTGCGAGGCCGTGCGGGCGGTGCGCCACCCACAGCACCGTGCGGCCGGCCAGCGCGCGCACGAGCTCGGCGGCCACCACGTCGGCGGTCTCCTCGTCGAGGTGCTCGGTGGGCTCGTCGAGCAGCACCACCGGGTGCCCGCCGAGCAGCACGCGCGCGACACCGAGGCGCTGGCGCTGACCCGCCGAGACGAGGGCGCCGTGGTCGCCGACCGAGGTGGCCAGGCCGTCGCGGCTGGCGTCGAGCCACGGGCCGAGGCCGACGGCGTCGAGCGCCTCCCGGACCTCCTCGTCGGTGGCGTCCGGGCGGGCGAGGCGCACGTTCTCCACGACCGACGTGTCGAACACGTGCGGCAGCTGCGGGCACCAGCCCACGACGCGGCGCAGGTCCTCGCCGCGCATGTCGTGCAGCTCCACGCCGCCGAGGGTGATCGACCCGGTGTAGGGCAGGAACCCGGCGAGCACCGCGAGCAGCGTCGACTTCCCGGATCCTGAGGCGCCCAGCAGACCGACGCGCTCGCCCGACCCCACCTCGAGGGTGAGGTCGTGCAGCACGTCGTCACCACCGGGCCACCCCGCGGCGACGGCCTCCATGCGCAGCGCCACGACGCCCTCGGGCGGCGCGACCGGCGAGGCCGGGTCCGGCACGGGGTCGACCGCGTCGAGCACCTCGACCACGCGCTGCGCGGAGCCGCGCACGCGGCCGAGAGCCAGTGCGGCAGTGGGCATCGCGACGACGGCTTCGTACGTCGCCAGCGGCAGCAGCGCGAGCACGGCGAGGTTCTCGCCGACGAGCACGCCCGAGCGCACCGCCGGGATCGCGACGATGAGCATGGCCACGACCGCGCCGCCCGAGAGCAGCACGCCGAGCGCCGAGGCGAGCCCCGCCGCCGTGGCGCTGCGGGCGGCCAGCCCGCCGATGCGCCGGTCGTCCGCGGCGAGCCGGTCGAGCCACGCGGGTGCCGCGCCGGAGGTCGAGAGGTCGGCGACGCCGTCGAGCAGCGTGAGCACGTCGGCGTTCAGCTCGCCGCGCTCGGGCGCGCTCGCGCGCTCGGCGTCCGCGGCGGCGCGCGCCGTGATGAGCGGCACCACGGTGGCGGCGAGCAGCAGCGAGATCGCGAGCACGAGGCCCGCCACCGGGAGGATCAGGAAGGCGAGCACCACCGACGCCAGCGCCACGATGGCGCCCGAGGCGTACGGCAGCAGCACGCGCAGCGGGAGGTCCTGCGTGGCGTCGACGTCGCGCACCAGCCGCTCGAGCAGGTCGCCCCGCCGGTACGCCGGGACACCCGCCGGCGCCACGACCGCGAGCCGGTCGTAGACCGCGAGGCGCAGCTGCGAGAGCGCGCGGAACGCCGCGTCGTGCGACACGAGACGCTCGGCGTACCGGAAGACGCCTCGACCGATGCCGAACGCGCGCACCGCGACGATCGCGATGTTGAGCTCGAGGATCGGCGGCTGCAGCGCGGCCCGCGAGATCAGCCAGCCGCTCGCCGCGAGCAGCCCGACGCCGCAGCCGATCGCGAGCGCGCCGAGCAGCACCCCGAGCGCGAGCCGGGCGCGCTGCGTGGCGATCCACGGCACCAGCCGCCGCACCGGCGAGACGCCGCGGGCCGGCAGCTCGACGGCCGTCATGCGCGCACCTCCACCGGCGAGAGGGGGACGACGAGGTCAGCGCCGGCCACCAGCGAAGGGCGGTGCGCGACCACGATGACCGCCGACCCGGCGTCGGCGAGACGCCGGATCGCCGCGACGACGTCGGCCTCGGCGTCGTCGTCGAGCCCGGCGGTCGGCTCGTCGAGCAGCACGAGCGGAGCGGGCGCGAGCAGCACACGGGCCAGTGCGACGCGGCGCCGCTGGCCGGCCGAGACGTCGCTGGCCAGGTCGCCGACGCGGGTGGCCGCGCCGTCCGGCAAGGTCGAGGGGTCGATGCCGGCCGCGCGCAGGGCGGCCTCGACCTCGTCGTCGGAGGCGCCGGGCCGTCGCAGCCGGACGTCGTCCGCGACGGTCGGGCCGACGAGCACCGGGTCCTGCGCGACGACGGCGAGCTGCGTGCGCCAGACCGAGGGATCGAGCTCGGCGAGGTCGGCGTCGCCGACGTACACCGCGCCGGAGGTCGGGGCGACGAAGCCCTGCAGCACCGCCAGCAGCGTCGACTTCCCCACGCCCGACGGGCCGACCACCGCGGTGACCTTGCCGCGCTGCGCGGTCAGGGACACCGGCGCCAGCGCCACGACGTCGCCGTTGGGGTAGGTCACCGACACCGCGTCCACGCCGATGTCGCCGGCGGGGATGTCGGTGCGTGTGCCGGTGCTCGCCGGCTCGACGGCGAGCACCTCGAAGACCTGCTCGGCCGCGTCGATGCCGTCGGCCGCGGCGTGGAACTGCGCGCCCACCATGCGGATCGGCAGGTAGACCTCGGGCGCGAGGATCAGCACGGTGAGCCCGGTCTGCAGGTCGAGCGTGCCGTTGACCAGCCGGAGCCCGATGGCGACGGCGATGACGGCCACCGACAGGGTCGCGAGCAGCTCGAGCACGAGCGACGAGAGGAACGAGACGCGCAGCACGCCCAGGGTGGCCTTGCGGTAGCGCGCGTCGATCTCGGCCATGCGGGTCGACTGCACGCGCTCGCGGCCGAACGCCTTGAGCGTGGGCAGGCCCGCGACCACGTCGAGGAAGTGACCCGAGAGCACGCCGAGCGTCGACCACTGCTTGGCGGTCGCCGACTGGGTGTACATGCCGACGAGCACCATGAACAGCGGGATCAGCGGTGCCGTCAGCGCGACGATGACGGCGGCGAGCAGGTCCTGCGTGAGGATCGCGACGCCGACCGTGATGGGCACGATGACCGCGATCACCAGCTGCGGCAGGTACTTCGCGACGTAGGGCTCGACCGAGTCGACACCGCGCGTGGCCAGCGTCGCGATCTGGCCGCGACGCTCGCCGGAGAGCCAGACCGGGCCGAGGCGCACGACGTGCGCGAGGAGGGCGGCGCGCAGCTGCGCCGAGGTGCGCGTGGCGGCCCGTTGCGAGAGCGACTCGCCGACCATCGCCAGCGCGGCCCGACCGACCACCACGGCGGCGAGCACCCAGACCACCGTGGACACGTCGTCGAACGACGCGCCGTCGAGGAACACCTGGGGCACGACGTACCCGATGCAGAACGCCTGCACCACCACGAGGATCGCGGTCGCGGAGGCGACGGCGATCGACCCGATCAGCAGGGTGCGCACCCCGTGCGCGTACCTCAGCAGGCGAGGGTCGAGCGGGCGGGCCACGGCGTCAGCGTAAGGGTGTCTGCGCAAGGCGGACCGACGCGGTCCGGCCCGACGGGAGGGGGCGCACCTCCGCGTCGGGCCGGACCGGGTTCGGGACCGTCAGGCGTTGACCTCGTGGGGGAGGTCGAGGCTGCCGTGCTCCGGGTCCGGGATCTGGCTGGGCGAGAGCCGCTTGCGGAACACCCAGTAGGTCCAGGCCTGGTACGCGAGCACGATCGGGGTCATGATCACGGCGACCCAGGTCATGATCGTGAGCGTGTACTGCGAGTTCATCGCGTTGGCGATGGTGAGCGTCGCGTCGGGGTTGGTCGAGCTCGGCATCACGTTCGGGTAGAGGCACGCGAACAGGAACACCACGACGCCGACCATCGTGATGGCCGAGGCGAGGAACGCCCAGCCCTCACGGCCGAGGCGGTTGGCCGCCAGAGCGCCGACCCAGGCGAGCACCACGACGAGCAGGATGATCGCGCTCACCACGGTGTTGTTGCTGTGGGCGAGCTGCGTCCACACGCCGAACAGCACCGCGAGCACCGCGGCCGCGAGGCCGACCTGGCCGGCGAGCTTGTTGGAGCGGACCCGGATCTCGCCGTCGGTCTTCAGGGCGAGGAAGACCGCGCCGTGAGTCACGAACAGCGCGAGCGTGGTCAGACCGCCGAGCAGGCCGTACGGGTTGAGCAGCGTGAACAGGTTGCCGGTGAACTCGCTGTTGCCGTTCTGCAGCTCGAGCGGCACACCCGCGACGATGTTCGCGAACGCGACGCCCCAGAGCAGCGCCGGCAGGAACGAGCCGATGAAGATGGCCCAGTCCCAGTTGCGACGCCAGGTCTTGCTGCTCTTCTTGCTGCGGAACTCGAAGGCGACGCCGCGGATGATGAGCGCGACGAGGATCAGCAGCAGCGCTAGGTAGAAGCCGCTGAACAGCGTCGCGTACCAGAGCGAGAACGCCGCGAACATCGCGCCGCCCGCGGTGAGCAGCCACACCTCGTTGCCGTCCCACACCGGGCCGAGCGTCGAGATGACGGTGCGGCGCTCCGCCTCGTTCTTGCCGACGAAGGGCAGCAGCACGCCGACCCCGAAGTCGAACCCTTCGAGGACGAAGTAGCCGCTGAAGAGCACGGCGATGAGGCCGAACCAGATGATGCCGAGCTGGTCGTGAGTCATGTCGATGCTCCGCGTCTCAGTACGAGAAGGTCAGGGGCTTGCCGGAGTTGGCGTCGTCGGCGTCCATCAGTTCGACGGTCTCCGGCGGGCCGATCTTCACGGCGCGGATGAGCAGGCCGACCTCGATGACCGCGAGCGCGCCGTAGAGCAGCGTGAACACGATCAGCGACGTGGCGACCTGGAATGTGGTCAGCGTCGGCGAGACACCGGCCTCGGTCTTCATGAGCCCGTAGACGATCCAGGGCTGACGGCCCATCTCGGTGAAGATCCAGCCGGCCGAGATGCCGATGAGCGGGACCAGCACGGCGACCGTCGAGGTGAGCCCGACGATCTTCTTGGACGGCACTCGACCCTTCCGGGTCACCCAGAGGGCGAAGACCGCGAAGAGCGACGCCCAGCATGCCGAGCCCGATCATCGCGCGGAACGCCCAGTAGATGAGCGGGACGTACGGCGCGTACTCGCCGGGGCCGAACTTCTCCTCGTACTGGGTCTGCAGGTTGTTGATGCCCTCGACCTCGGACTCGGGGCCGGTCCAGTTGCCGGTGGCCATGAAGGAGAGCAGGCCCGGGATGTCGAGCGCCCAGTAGGCCTCGCTGCCGTCGAGGTTGCCGACGGTGACGAGGCTGAACGGCGCGTTCTCCTGCGTCTCGTACAGCGCCTCGGCCGCGGCCATCTTCATCGGCTGCTGCTGCACCATGATCTTGGCCTGGACGTCGCCGGTGTACATGACCAGGAAGCCCATGATGATCGCGGTCCAGGCACCGAGCTTGAGGGTGCTGCGCATCGCCGGCGCGGACTTGTCCTTCATGATCAGCCAGAGGCTGACCGCGACGATGCCGACGCCGGACACGAGGAACGCCGACGTGATGACGTGCGCGAAGGTCGCGACGGTCGTGTTCTGGAAGAGCACCTCACCGAAGTTGGTGAGCTCGGCACGCCCCGTCTCGGGGTTGATGACGTAGCCGACCGGGTGCTGCATGAACGAGTTCGCGGCGAGGATGAAGTACGCCGAGAGCATCGTGCCGAGCGCCGCTGCCCAGATCGTGGCGAGGTGCAGACCCCGCGGCAGGCGGTCCCATCCGAAGATCCACAGTCCGAGGAACGTCGACTCGAGGAAGAACGAGGCGAGCGCCTCGACCGCGAGCGGCGCACCGAAGATGTCGCCGACGAAGCGGGAGTAGTCGCTCCACGCCATGCCGAACTGGAACTCCTGGACGATGCCGGTGACGACACCCATCGCGAAGTTGATCAGGAAGAGCTTGCCGAAGAACTTGGTGGCCTTGAGCCACTTCTCGTCGTTCGTGCGGAACCACATCGTCTGCATGATCGCGACCAGCATCGAGGTGCCGATCGTGAGCGGAACGAATAGGAAGTGGTAGACGGTGGTGATGCCGAACTGCCACCGTGCCAGATCTAGCGCGCCCATGGACGAGCTCCTCTATAGAGCCGGGTTGCACACATCCGTGCGCTGGACACTTTGCTCCTCGTAAACCGTGCCGAGTGGCCAAATCGCTGTGAACTGTGTCGCCAAGACAAGGCTGCCCTCACCACCGCAGCCGCCGGCGCTGCACGGATCATCGTGACGCGGGTGAGGCTGCCCTGAGTTGTCACCCTCCGCACTGCCGATGGCGGCTTCCGGACCGGGCAGTCCGCGCGATTCCCTGACCGGCGGTCGCAGGCAGCAGGATGTGCGCGTGAGCGCCCCTCCGGTCGATGCCGCCTCCGACGCGCCGCCCGCGGCGTCCACCGCGACGGTGTGGTCGGCGCTGTGGATCGTCTACCTGGTCTGGGGCTCGACGTACCTCGCGATCGCCGTCGTCATCGAGTCGATGCCGCCGCTGATCGCCCTCGGCACGCGGTTCCTCGCCGCCACGACGCTGATGGCGCTGTTCCTCGCCGTACGCCGAGGTCCGCGCTCCCTCGTCGTCCCGTGGCGCGAGATCCGCGGAGCCTCGGTGGTCGGCGTCCTGCTGCTCGGTGTGCGGGATCGGCTTCCTGACCCTCGCCGAGCGCTACGTGCCCACCGGCGTCGCCGCCCTGCTGGTCGCGGTGGTGCCGCTGTGGGTGGTGCTGCTCCGGGTCGGCACCGGTGACCGCCCGCACCGCGTGACCTGGGCGGGGGTCATCGTGGGCCTGGCCGGGGTGGCGGTGCTGGTGCTCCCCGGCGACCAGGTCGCCTCGCTGGGCGGTGCCACGCCGCAGCAGCGCATGCTCTGGTCGCTGGTCATCATGTCGGGGTCGGTGTGCTGGGCCGTGGGGTCGTTCCTCCAGCCCCGCCTCCGCACCCCGCGCGACCAGCTGGTGCTCACGACGTACGAGATGCTCGCCGGCGGTGTCGTGCTGGTCCTGCTCGGCCTCGCCCGCGGCGAGCGGTTCGGCGACTTCGCCGAGGCGTCGACGCGGTCGTGGATCGGCTTGGCCTACCTCGTCACCTTCGGCTCGCTGCTGGCCTACACGGCGTTCGTCTGGCTGGTGTCGCACGCGCCGCTGTCGCTCGTGACGACGTACGCCTACGTCAACCCGGTGGTGGCCGTCGCGCTCGGCTTCCTGGTGCTCCACGAGGAGCTGACGCTCGGGGTCGTCGTCGGCGGTGCGGTCGTCGTGGCGGGAGTGGTGCTGGTGGTGAGCGGGGAGCGGCGGTCGGGCCCACCGCCCGTGGCCGCAGGGGCGCCGACGAGCTAGCGCTCGCTCGGCTCCGCCACGTCGCTGGCGGCCGCTCGCGGGCCGGGCACGCCCTCCGGGACGGCACCCGGCAGGTCGGCGGCAGCAGTCGCACGGGCTGACGCGCGGCGCGCGCGCTTCGCGTCGTAGAGGGCATGGTCGGCGCGGTCGATCGCCTCCCAGAGCGTCTCGCCGACGTCCCACCGCGCGATCCCCCAGGTCCACGGGTGGCTGCTCTCCTCGACCGCGCGCCGCACCGCGGCGTCGGCCTCGGTCTCGCCGCTGCCGGGCAGCACGATGACGAACTCGTCGCCGCCGTAGCGCGCCACGAGGTCGTGCGGGCGCAGGTGGTCCTGCAGCTCGGCGACGACGCGGGCGAGCAGGGCGTCGCCGGCGACGTGGCCGTGCTCGTCGTTGAACTCCTTGAACTCGTCCATGTCGACGATGACGACGCTGGTGACCGAGCCGCTGCGCGCAGCCACGGACCGCACACCCGGCGCCTGCTGCTCGAGCCCTCGACGGTTGAGCGCGCCGGTGAGCGGGTCGACGTTCGAGAGCAGGTGCAGCTGGTCGACGAGCGCGTGCACGACGAGCGCGACCGACACCACCATCACGCTGGCGATCACCCCGTGCAGCAGGGTCGGGAGCGTGTTGCTGATGACGAGCGCCGACATGTACGCCGTGAGCATCACGACGAGGTGCACGGTGAGCCGGCGCCGCGAGCCGAACAACGCCGCGATCAGCGCCAGCATGACCAGGCCGAGGCCGTCGAGCACCTGGCCGGCGGCGTCCGACTCGTAGGTGATGACGAAGCCGAGCAGGATGCTGCTCGTGCCGAGGGAGAGGTCCCACAGCCACATGCCCGTGCGCGGCGTCAGCACGACGGTGACGATCGCGACGAGGACCGCGACCCCGGTCATCGCCCAGTTGAAGCCGCGCTGCGCATCGGCTCCCTCACCGGGCAGCAGCGCGAAGGCCAGCAGGAACGAGGCCGCCAGCAGCTGCGCGCCGGCGAGCAGGATCACCGCGGCGCGCGGAGGCCGGTCGGTGGCGGACGTGCGCCATCCGTCGACCGCGAGAAACCGTGACCGCATCGGACCTCCTCGTCGGAGGGTACGTGGGCCTCGGCGATCCGGCGAGAGCCGTTAGGCCGGACGCCACCGACGCGGCACCCGATCAGACGAAGCGGGCGCTGACCTCGAGGAAGCGGTCGTTGGCCTCGGTCTCGCCGATCGTCACCCGGACGCCGTCGTCGGCGTAGCGGCGTACCGAGAGGTTGACCGCCTCGCACGCCTCGACGAACTCGCCGATGCGGTCGCCGAGGCGCAGCCACACGAAGTTCGCCTGGCTCGGCGGCAGCACCCAGCCCTGGGCGGCGAGCGCCGCCTCCACGCGGGTGCGCTCGGCGACGAGGGCGTCGACGCGCTCGAGGAGCGCGTCCTCGGCGGCGAGCGACGCGATGGCCGCCACCTGCGCGACCGTCGAGACGCCGAAGGGCACGGCGGTCTGGCGCAGCGCGTGCGCCACCGGCGGGATGGGCGATCGCGAAGCCGACCCGCAGGCCGGCGAGCCCGTAGGCCTTGGAGAAGGTGCGCAGCACCGCGACGTTCGGCCGCCCGCGGTAGGTGTCGATGCCGCGCACGGCGTCGGGGTCGCGGACGAACTCGACGTACGCCTCGTCGACGATCACGAGGACGTCGTCCGGGACGCGCTCGAGGAAGCGGTCGAGGTCGGCCTGCGTCACGACGGTGCCCGTGGGGTTGTTCGGCGTGCAGACGAAGATCAGGCGGGTGCGCTCGGTGATCGCGTCGGCCATCGCGTCGAGGTCGTGGGTCTGGTCGTCGCGCAGCGGCACCTGCACGGCTGTCGCGCCGCCGATGATCGTCATGATCGGGTAGGCCTCGAACGACCTCCAGGCGAAGAGCACCTCGTCGCCCGGGCCCGCGCTGATCTGCACGACCTGCTGGAGCAGGCCCACCGACCCCGTGCCCAGCGCGAGGTGCTCGCGGGGCACGCCGTGGCGCTCGGCGAGCGCGTCGACCAGCGCCGACGACGCGGGGTCGGGGTAGCGGTTGGTCACCGCGGCACCGTCGGCGATCGCCTCGAGCACGCCGGGCAGCGGCGGGTAGGGGTTCTCGTTGCTCGAGAGCTTGTACGGCGTCAGCTCCGACGACCCGGCCGGCGGGCGGCCGGCGACGTAGGCGGGGAGTCGGTCGAGCGCGTCGCGCAGACGGGGTGCGGTGCCGGACATGGGAGCGACCCTACGGCCGGGCTCGCGGGGCCGGCACGCGCGTCCGGGCTCAAGGCCGCGCCGAGGGTGCCGACATCTCAGAGGAGACGCACGACGGGACCTGGGGGCTCGTCGCGCGGCTTCGGCACCTCCCTCCAAGGTGTGTGCGGTCCTACCCAGGCCGCTGTGCCGTCCCGGGGCACACTCCCGGGCTCCCGAGCGGGCCGACGGCGCGAGCCGCGCGGCCCGCTCGTGGCACGTCCGGAGCCCGTCGGGTCGTTAGCGTGGCCGCATGGATCGCGGAGGTGGGCCGAGCCTGCGCACCCGGGTGACGCTGCTGGCCGTCGTCGGCCTCGTGCTGCTCGGGCTCATCGCCCTGCTCGTGTGGGCGGCGTACGCCGACGTCCGACGGACCGGCGACGACGTGGCGCTGCGCCTCTCGCCGGCCGCCGACCTCAGCGCCGACCTCGTGGTCGCCTACGACCGCATCGACCGCGAGTCGCGCGCGTTCGTGCTCACCGGCGACCCGACGGCGAAGACGCGGTACGACGCGGCCCGCGAGCGCGCCGTGGCCGACACCGAGAAGCTGCGACCGCTGCTCGCGCCCGACCCGTCGCTCGCCGCCGACCTCGTCGACGTGACGGCTGCGGCCGAGAACTGGATCCCGCCCGTGGTGGAGCCGGCCGTCGCGGCCCGCACGGCCGGGCCGCTCACCGTCGAGCAGCTGCAGGACTTCATCGCCGCCTCGACCTCGGCGTTCCAGCCGGTCAGCACCGCGACGGACACGCTGCAGGAGTCGGTCAACGACGCGCGCGACGCCGCGTTCGACGACCTCACCGCGGTCGCGCGGCGCCTCGCGCTGGCGCTCACGCTGGCCGGGTTCGCGCTGCTCGCGCTCGTGTCGGCGTCGTACCTGCTGGTGCGGCGCTGGGTGCTCACGCCGCTGGACGACCTCAGCGGCCAGCTGCGCGACGTCGCCTCGGGCGCCCGCCGCGAGCGGGTGATCGAGCCGAGCGGTCCGCCGGAGCTGCGCGCGGTCGGCGCCGACGCCGAGTCGATGCGGCGCTCGCTGCTCGCGCAGACCGACGCGGCACGTGCCGCCGACGAGAGCCTCGCGATGCAGGGCCCGGTGGTCGCCGCCGTGCGCGCCGACCTCGCGACCGAGACCGATCCCGTCGCGGCGCACCTGAGCGTGCACGGCGAGCT
Source organism: uncultured Actinomycetota bacterium (assembly GCA_963827145.1). Classification (GTDB taxonomy): domain Bacteria; phylum Actinomycetota; class Actinomycetes; order S36-B12; family CAIYMF01; genus Longivirga. Next base: position 985,628 of record CAWGZO010000001.1, read on the forward strand.
GCACCCCGCCGAGGGCGTGCTGGCCGGCGACTGGTGGGGCGACCGTGCCCCTCGACGGCGAGCGCACGGCGCTGCTCGTGCTCGACGTCTCCGGCCACGGGCCGCTCGCCGGGCTGGTGACCATGCGCCTGCGGGCGGTCATGACCGTGGCGCTGCGCTCGGGCTTCGACCCGGCGACGGCGCTCGAGCGCGCCGCGATCTCGCTCGCCGACACCGACGACGGCCGGTTCGCCACGGCGCTGGTGGCCGTGCTCGACCCGGGCGCCTCCACCGTCGAGTGGGCCAACGCGGGCCACCCGGCCGGCTGGCTGCTGCCGGGCGGCAGCACCACGGATCGGGTCCGGCTGCGCCCCACGGGGCCGCTGCTGTCGAGCTTCGGCGGCCGGTGGGTCACGGGCCGCAGCGACCTGCGCGTGGGCGACGTGCTGCTCGCCTGGTCGGACGGCCTCGTCGAGACGCGCGTCGGCCGACGACGAGCTCGACGACGACGCCCTGGCCGGCGTGGTGGCCGAGCTCGGCACCGGCGAGCCCGGCGTGCTCGTGCCGGAGCTCCTCGCGCGCCTGCGCGGCGGGGCGCGCGAGTGGCGCCGCGACGACATCACCCTCGTGGCCGTCCGCCGTACGTCCTGACCGGCGGGCCGGTCGGCCCATGCGGTGGCGGGGCGCCGGGTCGCGGGACCGCCATGGGCACCCGATCGGCCTAGCGGGCGCCGTCCATGATCACGAGCACCTCCCGTGAGGCTTCAGTGAGCGACGTACCCGGTCGAAGTAGAGAGGGTCATGAAACGCCTCAAGGCGGGAGGGGGGACCTATGTCTGCGGACGCCGGCTGGTACGCCGACCCCTCCGACCCTGCCTGGGTGCGCTACTGGGACGGCACCGCCTGGAGCCCCGAGGCGCACCCCGCCGCAGCCGTCCCCCGGACGGCGGACCCGGCCCCCGCGACCCCTGCACCGGCACCCGCCCCGGCCCCCGTGCAGGCCGTCCCCTCGCTCGAGCCGCTGGCTCCCGTCACCGTGACCGTCCGTGAGCCCGTCGGGGCCGGCGTGGCCACCGGTGGCGCGTCCCGCAGCGCCATCCCGACCCTCGAGCCGCTCGCTCCCGTCGCCCCCGCCGCCAGCGTCACGACCCCCGTCGTGACCGCGGCGCCGGCTCCCGCAGCCCGACCCGAGCCCGTCCGGACCCTGACCCCGGCCCCCGCCGCAGCACCGGCGGCGCCCGCCGCGCCGCCCGTCTCCCCCGGCTTCGCGCCCGATCCCCTGGGCACGGAGCCGGCCCATGGTCGGCACCCGATCGACCGGCCCGCCACCACCTCGACGCTGCCCGGCAGCGCCCCGTGGGAGGCCGCAGCACCGGTCCGCCCCGGCGGCAACGGCGCCGTCGGCGGAGCGCGCTTCGGCGGCACCGGCGCACCCAGCGGGCCCGTGGTGCGCAGCGGCTCCGCCGCGCCGATCCCCGTCGGCTCGCTGCCCGGCACCGGCGGCGGCCACCTCGTCAAGCGCCTCGTCATCGCCGTCGTCGTGCTGGCGCTGCTCGGGGCGGCGTACACGTTCGGGGTCGGGCCGAAGCTGCGCGAGAAGCAGGCGCTCGACGCCGCCGCGCAGACCCCCACCGTCCTGCCGCACGCCGCGCCGCGCGCGCTGGCCGGGCAGAAGGCGATGAGCGCACCGGGGATCAACCCGAGCGCGAGCGCGTCGACGGCGACGCAGCAGGGCTCGTCGTGGGCCTGGGGCGCGTCGTACGGCAAGGGCCCGGAGCGCACGGTCTACCTCGCCGCCGACGTGCCGGCCGACACGCGCGCCGACGCGGTGCGCGCGCAGACCGACCCGGCGGCCGCCGAGCGGCTCATCTCGACGATCAGCACGCGCATGGCGATCACACCGACGGCGATCTCGAACGGCACGCCGTCGCGCGAGTACGGCTCCGAGGTCGGCGGCAAGGCGTGGTGCATGCCGGTGACGCTCAACGGCAACGGCGGCGGCTGGTGCGTGTGGACCAACGGCCGCGAGATGCTCCAGGTGCTCAGCTACCCGAGCGTGCAGGAGATGTCGGCCAAGCACACGCTGGCCGCTCTCGAGCAGCTCGCCCGGCAGCCTGCCGCGCCCGCCAAGCCCGCGAAGAAGTAGGCGCCGCTCAGACCCGGTCGTTGAGCGCGAGCACCATCGACGGCAGGCCCAGCGCCAGCCCGATGAAGACCCAGAACGTCGCCATCACGCCCTCCCACGTCAGCGTGACGTCCCACGTGTCGAACTCGGACCCCTGGACGACGAAGGCGATCAGGCCGACCGTCGCCGCGAGCGCGACGGCGGTGCCGAGGTAGCGGTAGGACTCGACGTACGACGCGTTGCGCACGGCGAGCTGGCGCTCGTCGAGGTACTCGTCCGGCAGGTCCGCGATGGTGCGCACCGAGACGCGCAGCAGGCTCCACACCCCGGCGGTCACGATCACCGCGACGAGACCGGCGAGCTGCCCGATGACGAGGTAGGCCACCGGGATGAGCACCAGCAGCGCGAGATACGTGCCGACGAGGAGCAGCCGCGCGCGGCGGGTGCGGTAGCGGTCGTACCGCGTGTCGGTCATGAGCCTCTCGGCGCTCGCCGCGACGGCGGCGGCGTTGCGCTCCTGGTTGGCGGCCCACCGCTCCTTGAGGGTCATCGGGTCTCCTGCGTCTCGGGGAAGGGAGTGAGGGAGAACAGCGCGTCGACCGGGGCCTCGAGCACCGCGGAGAGCCGCAGCGCGAGCGAGAGGCTCGGGCTGTACTCGCCGCGCTCGAGGTAGCCGACGGTCTGGTAGTGGACGCCGACCGCGTCGGCGAGCTCCTGGCGGCTCAACCCGCGCTCGGCGCGCAGCGTCTCGATGCGGCTGAACACCGGCTCGTCGGCCTTCGGTCGTCGTCCCACGTTCGTAGCATAAATGCTCTCATAGCATTCATGCAACATCCGGGGTCCGACGCCGGGATCGCCGCTCGCGGGCGGCTCGGTGATACTCGAGAGGTGAGCAGCGCCGTCGTCCCCGCGACCTCGACCCGTCGCGTGTGGCCGCCGGTCGTCGCGCTCGTCGCGATCATGTGGGCCGCCGAGCTCGTCGACGCGGTGCTGCCCTACGACGCCGACCAGCTCGGCATCGAGAGCCGCTCGATCGAGGGTCTGCTCGGCATCCCGCTCGCGCCGTTCCTGCACGGCGGGTTCGGCCACCTCATGGCCAACACGCTGCCGTTCGTCGTGCTGGGCCTGCTGGTGTCGTGGCGCGCGGGCTCGGCGTTCTGGCCGGTCGTCATCACGGTCGTGGTCGGCAGCGGGCTCGGCGTCTGGCTGCTCGGGCCGGCGAACACCGTGACGCTCGGCGCCAGCGCGCTCGTGTTCGGCTTCCTGACCTACCTGATCACCGCGGGCTTCCGGACGCGGCACTGGATCGACGTCGTGGTCGGCATCGCCGTGGTGATCGTGTACGGCTCGCTGCTGTGGGGTGCGCTGCCGTTCTTCGTCGCACCCGGCGTCTCGTGGCTCGGCCACCTGTGCGGGGCGGCGTCCGGCGTGCTCGCCGCGTTCCTGTTCGCCGACCGGCGTACGCCGACAGCCTGATCGCCTCGCGCTCGGCAGCCGGTCAGCCGGTCGGCTCGTCGGTGTCGTCGAAGCGCGTCTCCCACGCGAGACGCTCCCGCGCGGCCTCGCCGGCGTCGAACCACTGCACGGTCAGCTCGCGCCCGTCGTACCAGAGGCGGCCGACGAGCAGCTCGGTCGTCTCCTCGTCGTCGGGCTCGAAGTCGGCCTCCACCCAGGGCAGCACGGTCGGGTAGCCGTCGTCGTCGAGCTGCACCGGATCGAAGCCCACCTCGACGTTGACCACCTCGGCGGGATCCACGTCGCGGCGACGCAGCACGCCCTCCTTGCGGAACCAGACCTCGACCTCGGTGACGATCGTGCCGACGCGGGCACCGGTCTCGTCGAGCAGCGCACCGATGGCGTGGCGCAGCGGATCCAGCCGCAGATCGTGGTGCACGGACGCGGAGAGCTCGGAGCCGCGCCCGAGGTCGACGGCCGTCTCGTCGTCGCCCTCGAAGATGCCCATGCGGTCATCCTGGCCGCATCGCCGCCGCTCTGCCGGTGGGAGCGCCGCGGGCGCGCCGCCGTCGCTGTCGTCGTCAGCCGATGGTGACGGTGAACGGCGCCGACTCGGCGAGCACGGGAGTCGCGGGGTCGTAGGGGCCGGAGGTGAGCAGGCCCGCCGGGACGACGAGCTTGAGCACGCCGGTGCGCAGGAGCTGGACGTAGCTCTTCGCGACGCCCTTCGCGTTCACGTTGGAGCCGGTGCCGAGCACCTGGGGCGCGCCGTCGTTGGTCTTGACGATCCACACCGGCTTGCCGGCCAGGCTCGGGTCGGTGGTGCCGACGATGTCGACGCGCTGGTCCTTCGCGGCCGAGGTGGGTGCGTAGGAGACGGTGATGCCCAGGACGCTGCCGGTCGGCGAGGGCGTCACGGTGCTCGGCGAGCCCGTGGGCGAGGGCGAGTCGGTGCTCGTCGGCGACTCCGTGGGCGACGCCGTACCCGTGGGCGAGTCGGTCGGCGTCGCGGTCTCGGTGATCGTGATCGTCGGGCTGGGCGACCCCGAGCTGCTCGAGCAGGCGCCGAGCCCGAGGGAGACCGTCCCGAGGACGAGGGCGACGGTGAGACCACGGCGTACGGCGTGCATGACAGCTCCTCCGGTGGGCGACGCGTCCGACGCTACGACGTCGTGCAGCACGGTGGCTCGGTGGCGGGCGGCGCAGCGGCGATCGAGCGCGAGCCGTGAGCCCGGAGCGCTCGACGGGGATCCCGGTGGCCGTCGTACGCCGTCGCGCGACAGACTGGGACCACACACGCGGAGGTGCACGATGGCGACGAAGCCGGACGAGAAGCCCGAGGACGCGCAGAAGGCGAAGTTCCGCGAGGCCCTGGAGCGCAAGAACAAGGGCGCCAGCAAGCCCGGGGGCACCAAGCACGGCTCCGAGGGACACGCGCCGAGCGCGCACGGCCCCGAGGGCGGCAAGCGCGAGTTCCGCCGCAAGTCCGGCGGCTGACCGGACCCCGACGGCCACCGCCATGACCGGCGGCGTGCAGGTCTGCCCGGCGTGCGGTCTCGTGGCGCCCGAGGTCGACGGGCCGACCGATCCCTACGGCGCGTCGTCGCCGGCGTGCTGGGCGACGCTCGGTCGGCTGCACCTCGTCGGCTCGTCCCAGCTCGCGGTCGACGCCTACCTGGCGCAGCACGCCTCGGTGTCGACGCCCGCCGGGTGCCGCTCGGTGCTCACCCACCTGGTCGGGCTCACCCTGGCTCTCCACTCCGGCGAGAGCGCCGCGCGGATCCGCCTGGTGCTGGGCGCCGTGTTCCCGGACAAGCAGGCCGATCCGCCCGCGATCCGCGACGTCCCCGATCTGCGCGGCCGCACCGTGGCCGACGTCGTCGAGGCGCGCCCGGAGCAGCGCGACGCGCGCACGCGGGAGTGGGCCGGGTCGGTGTGGGACGCATGGGCGGCGGAGCACGCCCGCGTGATCGAGCTCGCCGACCTGGCCGTACGCCGAGCCCGCGTGCGCTGACGCTCCGGCTAGGCCTGGGCCATGTCGACGAAGCGGCTGTAGTGGCCCTGGAACGCCACGGTGATGTTGGCCGTGGGGCCGTTGCGGTGCTTGGCGAGGATGAAGTCGGCCTCGCCCGCGCGCGGCGACTCGCGCTCGTAGGCGTCCTCGCGGTGCAGCAGCAGCACCATGTCGGCGTCCTGCTCGATCGAGCCCGACTCGCGCAGGTCGCTCATCTGCGGGCGCTTGTCGGTGCGCTGCTCGGCGCCACGGTTGAGCTGGCTGATCGCGACGACCGGGACGTCGAGCTCCTTGGCGAGCAGCTTGATCGAGCGGGAGAACTCCGAGACCTCCTGCTGGCGGCTCTCGACCTTCTTGCCCGAGCTCATGAGCTGCAGGTAGTCGATGACGACGAGGCGCAGGTCGTGGCGCTGCTTGAGCCGCCGGCACTTCGCGCGGATCTCCATCATCGTGAGGTTGGGGCTGTCGTCGATGAACAGCGGCGCCTCGGACGACCGCGCTCATCTTGCGCGCGAGCTTCTGCCAGTCGGCGTCGGACATCGTGCCGCTGCGCAGGTGGTTGAGCGCGATCGACGCCTCGGCGGACAGCAGGCGCATCGCGATCTCGTTGCGGCTCATCTCCAGGCTGAAGATGGCGCTGGTGAGGCCGTGCTTGATCGACGCCGACCGCGCGAGGTCGAGGCCGAGCGTGGACTTGCCGATCGCGGGACGCGCGGCGAGGACGATCATCTGGCCGCCGTGCAGGCCGTTGGTGACCGAGTCGAGGTCGGCGAAGCCGGTGGGCACGCCGGCCATGACGCCGCCGCGCGAGGCGAGCGCGTCGATCTCCTCGAGCGTGCCCGGCATGATGTCGGCGAGCGGGAGGTAGTCCTCGCTGGTGCGCCGGTCGGTGACGTCGTAGACCGCGGCCTGCGCGCGGTCGACCACCATGTCGACGTCGCCGTCGCCGGCGTACCCCATCTGCACGATGCGCGTGCCGGCCTCGACCAGGCGGCGCAGCACGGCGCGCTCCTGCACGATGCGCGCGTAGTAGGCGGCGTTGGCCGCGGTGGGCACCGAGGCGACCAGCGTGTGCAGGTAGGGCGCGCCGCCGACGCGGCCGAGCTCGCCGATGCGGGTGAGCTCGGAGGAGACGGTGATGGCGTCGGCCGGCTCGCCGCGGCCGTAGAGGTCGAGCACCGCGGCGTAGATGAGCTGGTGGGCGGGGCGGTAGAAGTCGCCCTCGCGCAGGGTCTCGACGACGTCGGCGATCGCGTCCTTGCTCAGCAGCATGGCGCCGAGCACGGACTGCTCGGCCGCGATGTCCTGCGGCGGGGTGCGGTCGGGGGCGCCGCCGTGGTCGTCGCGCGGGGAGAGCTCGACGACGCTCACGGGGCTGCTCCTGAGATGGTGCCTGGGGGACGGCCGCCGGAGGGGGGCCGTGGACGACTCCGGCTGCTTCCCCCAGGTGTACGCCGGGGGTCCGACATCGCTCGCGTGAACCTAGGGGCTCCCCGGGCCCACCTCAACGACCCCTGTGGACAACGTTGTGGACAGCCTGGGGGCGACGCGCCACGGAGGCGGTGACAAGGGTGTGGACAACCGTGGGATAACCGATCAATTCAAGATCACGAAGCGCTCTGACCTGCGGCGATGCTGTCCCAAGCCTGGGGAGGGAAGAAACTTGCCGGATCTGTCCGACAGGTGAACACCCTCACCCTGCGTCCACCTCTGCTCACGCCCGCCTCACCGCCGGCGCATCGCCCGGACCGCGCTCCGGTGCCCCCGCACGCCGGTGCTCGCCACGGCCGCGACCACCCCGGCCGCGTTCACCCCTGAATCCTCGATCACCCCCGGATCCTCGCGCAGATCCGGACATTCCGGGCGCCCGATCGACGATCGGAGGGTGCTCGCGAATCGAGGGGTGAACGCAGCCCGGTCGGGGGTGCGCGGGCGAGCGGGGAGGATGTGCGGCGTGAGCGAGCAGCCAGGTGCGACGCCGGAGACCCAGCTCCCGTCCGGCGACGGCGGCGGGCGGACCGACGGCGGCGGGCAGGGGGACCCCGGGTCGCTGCGGGGGATCGCGCGGCTCGCCGTGCCGGCGCTCGGCGCGCTGGTGGCGCAGCCGCTGTTCGTCCTCGTCGACGCCGCGATCGTCGGCACCCTCGGCACCCTGCCGCTCGCGGGCCTCGGCGCTGCCGCCACCATCGCGAGCCTCGCCGTCGGCCTGTGCGTCTTCCTCGCGTACGCCACCACCTCGTCGGTCGCGCGCCGCGTCGGCGAGCTGCGCTGGGACGCCGCGGTCAGCGAGGGCGTCGAGGGCATGGCGCTCGGGCTCGGGCTCGGCACTGCTCATCGGCATCGCCGCCTTCCTCGGCGCCGAGCCGCTGGTGCGCGCGTTCGGCGCCTCCGACGCGGTGACGCCGTACGCCGTGACCTACCTGCAGTGGGTCTCGTTCGGGTTCCCCGCGGCGCTCGTCGCGATGGCCGGCATCGGTGTGCTGCGCGGCCTGCAGGACACGCGCACGACGCTGCTCGTCACGCTGCTCGCGGTGGCGGTCAACGCCGTGCTCGCCGTGTGGCTCGTGCTCGGGCTGCAGCGCGGCATCGCGGGCTCGGCGGTCGCCACCGCGATCGCCGAGTGGGTGCAGGCGATCGCCTACGTGCTCGTGGTGGTGCGCGTCGCGCGGCGGCATCACGTGACGCTGCGGCCGTCGGGCATCGGCGTGCTCGCCGCCGCCCGCACGGGGATGCCGCTGTTCTGGCGCACGGTCGTGCTGCGCGCGGTCTACCTCGTCGCGGCGGCGGTCGCCGCGCGCATGGGCGACGCCGATCTCGCGGCGTACCACGTCAGCTTCCAGATCTGGATCGTGCTGGCGCTCGCCGCCGACGCGCTCGTCGATCGCGGGCATGGCGCTGCTCGGCCGCTACCTCGGTGCAGCCGACGTCGTCGGGGCGCGGCGCGTGACCGCGCGGCTCGTGCGGATCGGCGTCGGGCTCGGGGTGATCCTCGGGCTGCTGCTGCTCGCGACTCTGCCGTGGCTGCCGAAGGCGTTCTCCGCCGACCCCGTGGTGGTCGCGCTCATCACCGGCTCGCTGCTCGTCGGCGCGCTGCAGCAGCCGTTCATCGTGCCGGTGTTCGTCCTCGACGGCGTCCTCATCGGCGCGGGCGACGGCCGCTGGCTCGCGTGGGCCGGCACCGCGATGCTCGTGGTCTTCCTGCCGGCGGCGTACCTCGTGCTCGTGCTCGACCTCGGCGTGGTCGGGCTGTGGTGGGCGATCAGCTGGTTCATGGTGGTGCGCCTCGCGCTGCTCGGCTGGCGCGCACGGGGCGACGCGTGGCTGCGCCCGAGCGGCACGGCAGACTCGACCTCGTGAGCACACCTCTGCGCGTCACCGCCGTCTGCTCCGGCAACATCTGCCGCTCGCCCATCGCCGAGGTGCGTGCTGCGCGACGCCGTCGAGCGCGCCGGCCTCGGCCACGCGGTGGTCGTCGACTCGGCCGGCATCGGCGGCTGGCACGTCGGGGAGGGCGCCGACCCGCGCTCGGTCGCGGTGCTGCGCCGGCACGGGTACGACGGCAGCGCGCACCGCGTGCAGCAGATCACCGCGCGCTGGTTCGACGCCGCAGGATGCGCCCGACCTGCTGCTCGCCATGGACTCCACGCACGCCCGCGACCTGCGCCGCCTCGCGCCCGACGCCGAGGTCGTGCTGATGCGCGCCTTCGACCCGGCGCTCGACGCGGACGCCGACGACCTCGACGTGCCCGACCCGTACTACGGCAGCACGCGCGACTTCGAGGACGTGCTCGCGATGATCGAGGCCGCGACACCCGGCACGATCGCCCGCATCCGCGAGCTGCTCGCCTGAGGTCCGTCGATGCGTGATGACGACGGCTCAGGTCGTCGTGATCACGCGTCGACGGCGTCACGTCGACGAGGGCGAGGCTGCGGGGGTCGGTCGCAGCGGGGCGCAGGTCGCGAGCGCCGCGGCGACCGTCGCGTCGGACGTGTCGAGCGTGCGCAGGTCGGCCGCGGTCGTCACCGTGACGTCGTGGTCCTTCAGGCAGCCGGTGTACGCCGCCAGCGCGCCGCTGTCGATCGCCGGCGCACCGGCACCGGGCGCACCGCCGGGTCCGCCGCTCGGACGCAGGTCGGCGCACGCCTCCTGCGCCGCCGCGAAGGCCGACGCGTCGACGCCCTCGGGCACCATGCCGCCACCTCCCGGCATCCCGCTCGGCGCACCGCTCGGTGCGCCCTCGGGCATGCCGCTCGGCGCGCCGGACGGCGGCGTACCGCCGGGCCCGCCGGGCCCGCCGCTCGGCAGGGTCACGCCGTTCTCGGACAGGCACGCGGCGTACGCCGCGAAGCCGTCGGCCCCTCCAGCATCAGGCGTCGACGAGCTCGAGCTCGAGCCGCAGGCGGTGAGGAGCAGGAGGGCGACGGCACCGGCGGCGGCGAGGCCGGCGCGGCTGCGGGTGGCGTGGATCGGCACGAGAGGTCCTTCGGTCGGGAGCGGTGGGTCCGGGGCCGGGCACGGGGGATGACCCGGCCCCGGGGTTCAGGAGGCGGTGATCGCGGTCGCGGTCACGCCGGAGGAGGTGGTGGTGCCGGTGACCGTCGACCGTGTCGCCTGCGGCGAGCTTCGCCACGGTCGACGGCGCGGCGCGGGTGACGGTGGTGCCGGCGCTGGTGGTGACGGTCACGACCGCGCCGCTCGCGGTGCGGACGTAGACCTTCGCGCCGTCGACGAGGACGACCTCGCCCGTGGTGGCGGCCGTCGAGGAGGCCGTGCCCGTCGTGCCCGCCGCGGTCGTGGGGCTCGTCCCACCTCCCTGCGCCGCGGCACCGGGCAGGCCGCCCGGGAAGCCGCTGGGCAGCGCGCCGTCGGCGAACGACGGTCGACCCGAGGTGGGCGACGTACCGCCGTCGCGCTGGGCCCACCACGTCGCGCCGGTGGCGCCGAGGGCGACGAGCAGCAGCGCGGAGAGCACGCGCGTGAACCGCACGGAGCGGGTGGACGGAGGCGCCACCTTCAGGGCGTCGACGAGCTCGTCCTCGTCGAGGTTGCTGGGCGCGTTCTGCAGGATCGTCTGCTCGCTCACTGGTACCTCAGGGCCTCGACGGGGAGCAGCCGCGCGGCCCGGTTGGCCGGCATGCTGCCGAAGAACAGTCCGATGGCGGCCGAGACTCCGAACGCCAGCAGGATGGAGGCGGGCACGAGCACGGGCTCGGTGCCGGCGATGGTGAACTGCGACCCGACCACTCCGACGATCACGCCGAGGGCACCGCCGAGCAGCGAGAGGATCGTCGCCTCGGTGAGGAACTGCCCGAGGATCGAGCCGCGCTGCGCCCCGAGGGCCTTGCGGATGCCGATCTCGCGGGTCCGCTCCGTGACGGTGACGAGCATGATGTTGGTGACGCCGATGCCGCCGACCAGCAGGCTGATCGCAGCCACCGCGGCGAGCAGCACCGTGAAGGTGTCCGCCGACGAGGTCGCCGTGCTGAGCAGCTGCGAGGCGTTGAGCACGCGGTAGGTCGCCTGGTCGGACGACGAGACGCCGAGCACCGCGTCGAGGATCGCGGTCACCTCGTTCTGCGCCATCGTCACCGTGTCCGAGCTGGTCGCCTGCACCGTGATGCTCGAGAGCGGGCCGTAGCCGGCGAGGGTGTCGCGCACGGTCGTCAGCGGGGCGACGAGCGTCGCGTTGCTGTCCTGCGGCCCGGTGGAGTCGACCTCGTCGAGCACCCCCACGACCTGGTACGTCGTCCCGCCGATGGTCACCGTCTGACCCACGGGGTCGGTGCCCTCGCCGAAGAGGTCGGTCGCGGTGCTCGACCCGAGCACGGCGACGCGCGCGTGCGCGTCGACGTCCTGCTGGTCGAACAGCTCCCCGGAGGTGACCGTCTTGTTGGTCGCGGTGAACCATGACGGCACCGTGCCGGTGACGGTCACCGTCGAGCTGGTGGCGCCGTTGGCGACCGTCGCCGACGTCGACTGCACGGGCGAGACGCTCTCGACGTCCGGCGCGATGTCCTTGTCGGCCAACGCATCCGCGACGGCGACGGTCAGGCTCTGGCTGTTCGCGCGTGCGGCTCCGCCCATCGCGCCGGGCCCGGAGTTGGCCGAGACCGTGAGGGTGTTCGTGCCCAGCGCCTGCAGACGGTTCTGGATCGCGACCGCCGAGCCGTTGCCGACCGCGACGAGCAGGATCACCGCCGCGACGCCGATGAGGATGCCGAGCATCGTGAGCGACGAGCGCAGCTTGTTCGCCGACAGCCCGCTCAGCGCCGAGCGCATCACGTCGGTGACGGTCATGCCGGCACCCCCACGGGCTCGTCCACGATCACGTGCCCGTCGCGCATCTCGACCCGGCGGCGCGCGTGGCGTACGACGTGGTCCTCGTGCGTGATCACCACGATGGTGCGGCCGTCGCTGTTGAGCCGGTCGAGCACGGCGAGCACCTCGTCGGTCGACTCGCTGTCGAGGTTGCCCGTGGGCTCGTCGGCGAGGATCAACGACGGTGCCATCACCAGCGAGCGCGCGACGGCGACGCGCTGCTGCTGCCCGCCGGAGAGCTCGTTGGGGTTGTGGTGCACACGATCGGCCATGCCCACGGTCTCGAGCGCCGCCATCGCGCGCTCGCGGCGCTCGCGCCGCGGCACCTTGGCGTAGGCCATCGGGATCTCCACGTTGGTGAGCGCGTCGGTGCGCGGGATGAGGTTGAAGGCCTGGAACACGAAGCCGATACGCCGGTTGCGGACGAGCGCGAGCGCGTGCTCGTCCATCTCGGCGACGTCGAGCCCGTCGAGCAGATAGCTGCCCGTGGTGGGCACGTCGAGGCACCCGAGGACGTTCATCAGCGTCGACTTGCCGGAGCCGGAGGCACCCATGACCGCGACGTACTCGCCCCGCTGCACGAGCAGGTCGACGCCGCGGACGGCGTGCACGGCGGTGTCGCCGGCGCCGTAGGTCTTGGTGACCGCCCGGAGGTCGATCACGGCGGGTACGGCGTGCTCCTCGGGCGCGACGTCGGGCGCGAAGCCCGGGACGAACGCGACCTGCGCGGGGTCGGGGCTGGTCACGGGCCACCGCCCGGCACTCCGCCACCCGCCGGGATGCCGGCCGGCGGGCCGCCCGTCAGCCCGCCGAAGCCGCCCGGGAACCCGGTGATGCCGGTCGAGCTGCTCGCGGACGTCGTCAGCACCACCTGGTCGCCGCTGCTCAGCCCGTCGGTCACCTCGGTCCAGGTGTCGCCGGCGACACCGAGGGTCACCACGGTCGGCGTCTGGACGCCGTCGGCGAGCACCGTCACGGTGCTGCGATCACCGGTCGTGGTCACCGCCGTCGAGGGCACCACGAGCACGTCCGTGGCGCTGTCGGTCGTCACGGTGACCGAGGCCGACTGGCCGAGCCGCACGGTGCTCGGCACGCCCGAGAGCCGCACGACGACGCCGTAGGTCACGACGCTGTTCGACGTGGTCGCGACCGGGTCGATGCTCGTGATGGTGCCGGTGGCCTCGGCGTCGTCGACCGCGGGGAAGGTGACGGCCGCCTTCTGGCCGACCTTCAACGAGCCGATGTCGCTCTCGGGCACGGAGACCGACACCTGCAACGCCTTGAGGTTGGCGACGAGCACCAGGTCGGTGGAGGTCGTCGTCGCACCGGCCGCACCGGTCTGCGAGCTCGACGCTCCGGACGACGACCCCACCTTGCCGTTGACCTGCAGCACCGTGCCGCTGATCGGCGCCGTCAGGGTGGTCGCGTCGAGCGCGGCCTCGGCGTCGTCGAGCGTCGCCTGGGCCTGCACCACCTGCGCCTCGGCGGAGGAGACCTGCGACGAGCTCACCGAGGTGGTGGACTTCCCGGTCTGCGGGTCGGTCGTGGTCGTGCCCTCCTCGGCGGCGTCGAGCTGGTCCTGGGCTGCGGCGAGCTGCAGCCGGGCGACCTTCACCTCGCGCCGGGCGTCGGCGCGCTCCAGGGTCGCGATCACCTCGCCCTTGGCGACCGTGTCGCCCACCTTCACCAGCAGCCGCGCGATGGTGCCGGTGGTCTCGAAGTTGGCCGCGACCTCGTTCACCGCCTCGACGCTGCCGTCGGCGGTGACCGAGGCGGTCACGTCACCCGTGCGTACGGCGACCGTGCGCACGGCCGCGGTCTCCGTGCCGGACGCCGTACGCCCGGAGGCGATCAGCAGCCCGGCACCGACCACCACGGCCAGCACCACGGCCAGGCCTGCGTTGAGCATCCACTGTCGGCGGGTCCGTCTCATGGCAGCGACAGTGCCTGCCGCGGCTCCCGGAACCCTGCCGGAACCCTGTGAACCCCCTGAGACTCCGCAGCCTCCGTCGATGCGTGATGACGACGACTTCTAGGTCGTCGTGGTCACGCGTCGACGGGTCAGAGCTCGGCGAGGCGGGGGACGACCTTGTCGCCGAGCTCGCGGACCCAGTCGGCGCAGTCCGCGCCCGGTCCGCTCAGCGCCACGGTCTCGATCCCGAGAGCGGCGTACGCCGACATCTGGTCGACGAACGCGTCGACGTCGGCGAGCGGGTCGCCGCCCATGAGCATCGTCTTCTCGATCGTCGCCGGGTCGCGGCCGAGGTCGGCGCAGTGGCCGGCGAGCACGTCGAGCTTGTGCGCGACCTCGTCGGGCGTGGTGGCGAACACGTTGCACGCGTCGGCGTACTGCGCGACGAGGCGCAGCGTCTTCTTCTCGCCGCTGCCGCCGACCATGATCGGCGGGTGCGGGCGCTGCACCGGCCGGGGCTCGCAGACGGTCTCGGCGAGCTGGTAGTGCGTGCCGGTGAAGGGGCCGTCGTCGTCGCTCCACATCTGGTGGCAGATCTGCAGCGTCTCCTCGAGCCGCTCGAACCGCTCGGCCACCGGCGGGAACGGCACGCCGAGGCCGACGTGCTCGCGCTCGTACCAGGCGGCGCCGATCCCGAGCCGCGCGCGGCCGCCGGAGAGCACGTCGAGGGTGGTGACCGTCTTGGCCAGCAGCGCCGGGGTAGCGGTAGGTGACGCCGGTGACCAGCAGGCCGAGGCGCACGCGCTCGGTGCAGGCGGCGAGGTAGCCGAGCGTCGTGTAGCCCTCGAGCATCGGCTCGGCCGGGCCGCCGAGCATCTCCATCTGGAACCAGTGGTCCATCAGCGTGAGGTCGCGGAAACCCGCCTCCTCGACGGCGCGAGCTGTGGCCGCCAGCACCGGGCCGTACGCCGCGACGTCGCCGCCGGGCGCGTTGAGCCGGGCGAGGTGGAGTCCGAGCTGCATGGCGGTCCTCAGGCTTTCGTGGCGCGGCGTACGACGACGTCACCGACACTAACGCCGCACCGGCGGCCCCGCGCATGACGGAGGGCCGCCACCCCTGCGGGTGACGGCCCTCCGACGGGCGTGCGTGACGTCAGGCCGAGACGACCTCGACGTCGAGCGTGGCGAGGGCCTCGGGGTGCACCCGGACCTCCACCTTGTGCGAGCCCACGGTCTTGATCGGCGAGACGATCGTGACCTTGCGCTTGTCGACCGACGGGCCGCCGGCGGCCGAGATGGCCTCGACGACGTCGGAGACGGTGACCGCGCCGAACAGGCGGCCGGTGTCGCCGGTGCGGGCCGACAGCTTCACCTTCAGGCCCTCGAGCGAGGACTTGATGGCGTTGGCCGAGTCGAGGTCCTTGACCTCGCGCACGGCGCGGGCGCGCTGGATCTGCGCGACCTGCTTCTCCCCGCCCTTGGTCCACGCGGTCGCGAGACCACGCGGGAGCAGGTAGTTGCGGCCGTAGCCGTCCTTGACCTCGACGACATCGCCGGGGGCGCCGAGACCGTTCACGTCCTGAGTCAGGATGAGCTTCATGGTGTAGTCGCCTCCTTCGTCAGCGGGCGGTCGAGGTGTAGGGCAGCAGGGCAACCTCGCGCGCGTTCTTCACGGCGGTGGCGACGTCGCGCTGGTGCTGGGTGCAGTTGCCGCTCACGCGACGGGCACGGATCTTGCCGCGGTCGGAGATGTACTTCCGCAGCAGCGCCGTGTCCTTGTAGTCGACGTGCGCGATCTTCTCCTTGCAGAAGACGCAGACCTTCTTCTTCGGCTTACGAAGAGCAGGCTTGGCCATCGTGGTGCTCCTTATCGGGAGCCCGGCGGTGAGGCCGGGATGGGGTCGAACGGGTCAGCCGGCGGGCGCTGGGGCGCAGCCGGGTCGTGCTGCAAGGTCCGGGACTAGAAGGGGGGCTCGTCGTACGACGCGCCGCCGCCACCGCCGCCCCAGTTGCCACCGCCGCCGCCGGCACCGGCACCGCCGCCCGCCGGGGCGCTGGACGCCCAGGGGTCGTCGTTGCCGGCCGGAGCTGCCTGGCCGCCGAAGCCGCCGTCCCCACCGAATCCGCCGCCGCCGGCGCGGGCCACCTTGGTGACCTTCGCCGTCGCGGTGCGCAGCGCCGGGCCGACGTCGTCGACCTCCATCTCGACCACAGTGCGCTTCTCGCCCTCGCGGGTCTCGTAGCTGCGCTGCTTGAGACGGCCGGTCGCGATGACGCGGGTGCCCCGCGTGAGCGACTCGGCGACGTTCTCGGCGTACTGCCGCCACACGCTGCAACGCATGTAGACGGGCTCGCCGTCCTTCCACTCGTTCGTGGTCTTGTCGAGGTAGCGCGAGTTGGACGCGATGGTGAAGCTCGCGACCGCCGCGCCGCTCGGCGTGAACCGCAGTTCGGGATCGTTGGTGAGGTTCCCGACGATGGTGACGTTGATGTCGCCCTGCGCCATGGTGCTGACCGCCTTGCGTGGAAGGTGTGGGTACGGACGTGCCGGACCTTACGGGTGCGCTCCGACGACGGCTAGACCGTCGGGCGCGGACTGTGGACAGTGACCGACGGCTACTTGGCGTCCGGGCGCATGACCTTGGTGCGGAGCACGGCCTCGTTCAGGTTGAGCTGGCGGTCCAGCTCCTGGACGGCGGCCGGCGTGCAGGTCAGGTCGAGGACGGCGTAGATGCCCTCGGCCTTCTTGTTGATCTCGAACGACAGCCGGCGGCGGCCCCAGATGTCGACCTTGTCGACGGTGCCCCCGTCCTGCTTCACGACATTGAGGAACGTGTCGAGACTCGGGGCGACGGTGCGCTCCTCGAGATCGGGGTCGAGGATCACCATGACCTCGTAATGACGCATTACTACCCACCTCCTCTGGACTTGGCGGCCACGGTCTCTCCGTGGCAGGAGGGTCGAGCGTCAGTGCGCCCGGAACGCGGAGCCCCAGGAGGGGCGCCGGGAGGTCCGGGCACGTCCGACCAGGGTACCGGCAGGCCCGGCGTACCCCAAACCGCGCCGGCCAGCCACGCCCGGTCAGGAGTCGGTACGGCGGACGGCAGAGGGACCTGCGGCCGAGTCGTGAGGCCAGGCGACAGCGGCGGTGAGCAGCGGGACACGACCACCAGGGCGGCCATCAGGGCCCACGGCGCCACGAACAGGCGGGCCGCCCGCTCACCGGGGGGCCGTAGAGCGGGGCGAGCACCCACGAGGCCACCACGAGCCCCGACAGGACGCCCGGCCGCGCAGCCCGAGCACGGACACGAACGCCGGCCGAGGAGGCCGCCATGCGGCGCCGTCACATCCCGGCGGGGCACCGACCGACGGCGAGCGTGACGAGGTCGGCCCGCCCGTCGGCGAGCGCCAGCGCGGTGACCATGAGGCCGACGAGCAGGGCCACGACTGCGGTCGCTGCCGCGGCGGCACCGACGGACGAGGGTCGTCGGTCGACGGCGTCGGCGCGAGGGATCGCTCCAGAACAGCTCGCCCTGGCCGTCCTTGACGAGACTGCAGGGCGAGCCGGTCGAGGGCTGTCGGCGCGTCGGCGGGTCGGCCTCGGCCGGCACCACCACGGCGATGCTTGCCCGGCGTCGACGACGGCCCGGACAGCGGCTGCCCGGGCTCCAGCGCCGCGGGCCCGACCAGGAACTGAGCCGGCATCGTGCCGGTGGTGACGGCGTACGCGCGGTGCCCGGAGCCGCCCTCGCTGCACGACTGAGCCTTGGCTCGTCGAAAGCGTCTACGGACAGCGTCACGCCGCCCTCAGCGGTCGACCGCGTTGTAGCCCAGCGAGAGCACGTCGCCCCGGTCGAGCGTCGGCGCGCGCCTCGTCGATGGGCGCCAGCGGACCGAGCAGCATCGCCAGTGCGTCGGGGTCGTCGATCACGCAACGGACGAGGAGCGAGCCCAGGCAGGAGCCGCCGTATGTCCTCCGGGCCATGCAGCCGGTATCCGGACGCGCCGGAACCGCGACGCCGTCGGCTGGACGCACGACAGGCGCCGCCCCGTCGGCTGAGCGCAGTCGGGGACGAGCTCGGTCAGGATGGCGGTCGCCGATCCTGGGAGCGCGCGCTCGATCGACGCGAGCGCCGCGTCCGACGTCCGCATCCGACGCTAGGCAGCGCGGACGCCCTTCTCGCCGAGCGTGGCGTCGTCGACGATGACGAGACGCGACCGGCCGTCCGGCGTATGCGAGGCCGGTGCCGCTGTCCTGCAGCGCTCGAGGTGGCCGGCGATGGCGGCCGCCACCGGTGGCGCCGCGGCCGCTGCCGCGATGGCGCACGGCGGCGGCCGTGGTGCGCAGCCGGTGCCGGCCGGCGTCGCGCACGGCGAGTCGCGGCGCCAGCGGCAGGCGGCCCGCGGGCTTCGAAAGCCGCGACCACCAGGCCACGGCATGACGACCACCAGGCCCAGCTCGCCGACGACGAGCCCGACGCCGAGGATGAGCGGGTCGGTGAGCGGCGCGACGCCGTACGCCAGCAGCAGCGCGATGCCGACGGCGCCGAGCAGCAGGCCGAGGAGCGGCGTGCGCGTCCGCACCGGCGGCAGCGGGCGCCGTCCGCGGAGGGTGTCGACGACGTCGCCGCGACCGGCCACGACCGCCGGGATCAGCGCCGCGGTCGACGGCGCTGCGACGACGCCGACCAGCGGCGACGCCAGCGACGTACCACGGCAGCGGCGGCACGCCCTGCGGCATGCCGGCGTCCTGGACCAGCGGCACCGAACGCGAGAGGGACGCCGACCAGCCAGACTGCGGCCCAGCCCAGGGCCACCCCCAGCGCCGCACCTACGACGCCGAGCACCACACCCGAGGCGAGCACCGTGCGGCGCAGCGCGGCCGCGTCGCCGCCGCTGGCGCCGACCAGCCCGAGCTCGCGCTGCCGCCGGCGCAGCTGCACCGCGAACGCCGGCCCGGCGAGCAGCGCCACCTGCAGCACCACGAGCACGAGCGCCGACGGCGCCGAGCGCCGCGACGCGCGCCGCCTCGGCGATCTGCAGGTCGGCGAGGCGCCGTCGTCATCCGGGCGTCGACCGGCGGCCTGCCCCGCGAGTCGAGGCACAGCCGGTCGGGGTCGCAGAACGGCGGCGGGAGCTCGAGGACGCCGCGGCGCGCACGACGACCGCACCGAGGCGCGTTGAGCCGGCGCACGTCGGCCCACGTCAGGCGGCGCCGGCGACGTCGACGAGGCAGGTCCGTCGACGGCGACCGCCTGCCCGGGGATCGCACCGGGAGACGACGCCGGGCAGCACCACGCCGCCGTGGTCCTGCCGAGGCCGGTCGATCGGCCCCGACCACGGTGAGCGTGCGCGTCGCGCGTCGCGCCTGGTCGATGCGTGCGACGTGACGGTCGACCCGACGCCGGCCTGCAGGCGCCGCAGGTCTGCCGACGGACGAGCGCGCTACCTCGAGTCAGACTGCGGGAGCCGGCCGTCGCGGACGCGACCAGGCGGCCGCGAGGAGGGGGTCGCGCGACGTCCTGGACGCAGGATCGACGCAGTGCATCCCCCACGGGCCGGACTCGAGGATCGACCGACGCGGCGACCGCCGGTGCTCGACCAGTGCGCGACCCGGCGGGCAGCGCCGCGCAGCGACGCCTCGGCGCGTGCGGCCGTCGACTCGCCGGCATCGTCGGTGGTCGCTCGGCGTGCCGAGCACAGCCCTGGGCACCACCGTCGACCCGGTGACCAGGAGCCGCGCGTCGGCCTCGGCTGCCGAGCCAGACGCAGCGCCTGCTGCGCCGGCCTGCGCGCAGGTCGTGCTCGCGGCGCGCGAGTAGACGATCGACGCCGGTCACGGTCGCGACCGGAAGCGCGATCAGCAGCAGCACGAGCAGCGCGCGGCCCTTGCCGCGCCACGCGTCGCGCCGGGCCAGGCGCAGCGCCACGCGCCAGCCGCCCCACCAGCGCGCGAGCCGCGACGGCGCCGGCGCGCGGCGTGCGGCGCCGGCGGTGGCGGGCGCTCGAGCGAGCGCGGTCACGAGACGAGTCGTCCTCGCGGCGACGCGACGGCGTACGACGTGGAGTCGACGATCGCGCCGTCGCGCAGGAACACGACGCGGTCCGCCCAGGCCGCGTGCCGCGACTCGTGGGTGACGAGCACGCCCGCGCAGCCCTGGTCGACGCGGCGGCGCAGCAGCGTGAGCACCGCCTCGCCCGTCTCGCAGTCGAGCGCGCCGGTCGGCTCGTCGGCCAGGACGAGACGGCGCTCGCCGACCAGGGCGCGCGCGATCGCCACGCGCTGCTGCTGGCCGCCGGACATCTCGTCGGGGTAGCGGTTCGCGAGGTCGCCGACGCCGACGTCGTCGAGCGCCGAGCCGCGCCAGGCGTCGCACGTCCGCCGGCGGCCGTCGAGCTCGAGCGGGAGCGCGACGTTCTCGGCCGCGGTGAGCGTCGGGATCAGGTTGAGGTCCTGGAACACGTAGCCCGCGCGCTGCGTCGGCGTACGGCGGCCAGTCGGCCTTGCGACAGCGCCGCGAGGTCGTGCGCCCTCGACGAGCACGGCACCGGTACGTGACGGTGTCGAGGCCGCCGGCGACGTTGAGCAGCGTCGACTTGCCCGAGCCGCTCGGCCCCATCACCGCGACCAGCTCGCCGGCCGCGACGGCGAGGGTGACGCCGCGCAGCGCGTGGACCGCGGTGGCGCCGCTGCCGTGGATGCGCGTGACGTCGCGGAGCTCCAGAACCGGTGTTGTCATCGTGCACTCCCCTGTGCTGCGCGTGACTGGGTGGACGGCGTACGGCGTTGTGCGACGGTCTTGGCCGCCTCGGCGGCGGCGCGCGCGATGCGCGACTCGCAGTGGTCGAGCCAGCGGGCCTCGGCCTCGAGGTCGAAGATCAGCCGGTCGAGGACGAGCAGCCAGGCGAGGTCGGAGTCGGCGTCGGCCGACATCTTGAGCCGGGTGAGCTCCTGCAGCTCGCGCATGGTCTCGGTGCGCTGGGTCTGCACGATGGCGCGCACGTCGACGTCCGGCGCGGTCACCGCGACCGCGAGCTTGATCGCGAGCTCGTCGCGCGGCGCGGCCTCGTGGCGCACCGGCTCGGCGAACCACCGGGCCACCAGCGCGCGGCCCTCGGCGGTGATCTCGTAGATGACGCGACCCTCGTCGTCGACCTCGAGGTGGGCCACGAGGCCGTCGCGCTCGGCGCGCGCCAGGGTCGTGTAGACCTGCCCGATGTTGAGCAGCCAGGTGCCCCCGGTGCGCTCCTCGAACGCCGCCTTGAGCTGGTAGCCGTACGCCGGCCCCTCGTCGAGCAGGGCCAGCAGCCCCCGTCTGATCGCCATACCGAGTATCTATACCGAGTATGCAAGGCGGTGTCCAGCACCCGGACGCGAGTCACTGACGTACGTGACCGCGAACAGCCGCCTTCGCGGTCACTTAGGTCAGTGACTCCGGGAGTGGGCGGGCGGGCGGGTGCCAGGATCGGCGGCGTGACCCTGCTGCCGGAGCCCTTCGAGGAGCTCTCCGCCGACCAGCTGCGCGCCCGGACCTCGATCAAGTGGCGGATGCACGGCCCCGACGTGCTGCCGCTGTGGGTCGCGGAGATGGACGCGATGCCGGCGCCGAGCATCGTCGAGGCGGTCACGGCGGCGATGCGGGCCGGCGACACCGGCTACCCCTCGATCCAGCCGACGTACGCCGAGTCCTTCGCCCGGCTGGCGCGGCGCCGCTGGGGCTGGGAGCTCGACGTCGCCGCGACCTCGATGGCGGCGGACGTGCTCACGGGGATGCGCGCCATGCTCCTGGCGCTGACCGAGCCCGGCGGCAGCGTCGTGATCCCGTCGCCCGTCTACCCGCCGTTCTTCATGATCACCGAGGAGTCCGGGCGCCGCGTCGTGCCCGCCGCCCTCACCGCGGAGCACCGGCTCGATCCCGCCGCGATCGACCGAGCGCTCGCCGAGACGGGTGCGCGCGTGGTCATGCTGTGCAGCCCGCACAACCCCACCGGCACCGTGCACACCGCGGACGAGCTCACCGCGGTCGCAGCCGTCGCCGAGGCCCGGGGCGCGAGCGTCGTCGTCGACGAGATCCACGCGCCCCTCGTGCCGGACGGCGTCGCGTTCACGCCGTACCTCTCGTTGACCGAGCGCGGGTTCGTCGTGACTTCGGCGTCGAAGGCCTACAACCTGGCCGGGCTCAAGGCGGGCGTGATCATCGCCGGTGCGGAGTCGGCCGCCACGGTCGCGGCGCTGCCGGAGTCGGTGCACTACGGCGCGAGCCTCATCGGCTGCATCGCGCACGAGGCGGCGTGGGACGGCGGCGACGACTGGCTCGCCGCGGTCAACGCCAACATCCGGTCGAACGTCGCGTTCCTCGCCGACCTGCTCGCCGCGCAGCTGCCGGCCGCGCGCCTCCTGGTGCCGGAGTCGACGTACCTCGCCTGGATCGACTGCCGCGAGCTCGGCCTCGGCGACGACCCCGCGGCGGTCTTCCTCGAGACGGGTCGGGTGGCCCTGAACTCGGGGCCGACGTTCGGCGACGGCGGCGACGGGCACGTGCGGATCAACCTGGCCGCGTCGCGAGCCACGCTCACGGAGGCCGTCGAGCGGATGGCCGCCACGGTCGGCTGATCGACCCCGGGCGCGCCCGTGCGGCCGCCCCCTGGTCGGGCGGCCGCACGGTTCCGCGGGGACCGGACGCCTAGGGCAGGGGGGTTGCCCGGTTCGGCGTCGGTCCCGTGACCGGGCTGGCGGCGGACAGGTAGGCGATGAACTCGTCGAGGTCGACGCCACCACCCACCCGGTCCGTGCCCTCCCGGAGCACCACGAAGGCGTCGCCTCCGTCGGCCAGGAACGAGTTGACCGTGACGCGGTACGACGCGGCCGGATCGATCAGCGCACCGTCGAGCCGCAGGTCGCTCACCTTGCTGCCGACCGGGGCGCCGGCCGACCACGAGTAGGTCAGGCCGTCGGAGATGCCCAGGTGCAGGAACCGCACCGACTCGTCCGGCTGCGGCGTCCATTGCTGCTCGAGCGCCGTGCGCACCTGCGCACCGGTCAGCGTCATCGTGACCAGCGTGTTGGCGAACGGCTGCACGGCGAACGCCTCGCCGTAGGTCACCACGCCGTCGCCTTCGCCGGCCGCGCCCGAGGCGAAGGTCAGGTCGGCACGCACGCCGCCGGGATTCATCAGCGCGATCTGCGCACCGTTGACCCGCGTGCGCTCCAGCTGCGCGTCGGCGATGAGGTCGGCGAGGCTCGACTCGGTGCTGCGAGAGGCGCTGCGCCGGATGTCGGCCGTGATCGTGGCTACCTCCTCGTTGGCGATCGGCGCCGCCAGGGCGGTCCACTTGGCCACGATCGACTCGAGCGCGGGATCGGCCGTCGTGCGCGCGACCGGACGGTTGACCGAGCTCGCCGTCGTGCGGATGACGTCCTTGGTCCTGCGGTCGAGCTGCAGGGTCGTCTCGGTCACGAGCCGGCCGTAGGACTGCGCGCTCGTCACCTGCCGCGGGTTGCCCGCGGGGTCGGGGATCGAGCAGGTGTAGGCCAGGTGCGTGTGCCCGCTCACGACCATGTCGATGCTCGGGTCGAGGTTCTTCGCGATCTCCACGATCGGCCCGGAGATGGCGCTGGCGCCAGTGGCACCCGTGCACTGGAAGTCGTACGCCGACCCCGTGGGCGGGATGCCTCCCTCGTGCAGGAGGACGACGATCGCCTCGACACCGCGCTTGCGCAGGTCGCGCGCGGCGAGCCCCGCCGACACGACCTCGTCGCGGAAGTCGACGTCCTTGATCCCTGCCTGGGCGACGAGCTCGGGCGTGCCCTCGAGCGTCATGCCGATGAACCCGACCTTGATGCCCTCGACCCGGGTGACCCAGGTGGGCGGCAGCACGGTGCGACCCGTGCGCGAGCGGAACCAGTCGCCGTAGTGGCGGGCGTGCTTGGGCCTCTGCGCCTTCACGCCGGACTTGTAGGTGACGTTCGCCGCCAGCCACGGGAAGTCGGCGCCGGAGTAGCCGTCCGCGTCGAAGCAGCCCTCTGTCGGGTGGCAACCGCCGTACTGCATGCGCAGCAGCTCGGGCACACCTTCGTCGAACTCGTGGTTGCCGACGCCCGAGACGTCCAGGCCGAGGGCGTTGAGCGCCTCCACGGCCGGCTCGTCCTTGAACAGCCCGGAGACGATCGGGCTCCCGCCGATGAGGTCGCCGGCGGCCACGGTGAGCGAGTTGCGCTGCCCGCCGCGCAGCTCGGCGAGGGTCGAGGCGAGGTACGCCGACCCGCCGTAGGACCCCGTGACGCCAGGCAGCGCGGCGTCGCCGCCGGTCGGGGGTGCGAGGTGGCCGTGGAAGTCGTTGAACGACAGCAGCTGCAGCGTCACGGGCTTCGGCGTGTGGTGGCGCGGGTGGTGCCGGTCGTGCGCCGAGGCGGGCACCGCCGAGGAGCCGACCACGAGCGCTCCCGCCGCCGTGCACGCCGCCAGTGCCACGATCCGACCGGGTCGTCGACCCATCACGTTCCTCCTCGCCACGCGCGCCGGGCCGGGATCCCGGAGCTGCTCGACTCGCGACGCTAGGCACGCGGGTGCGGACTGTCAGGGAGGAGCGCTCCCACGTCGCGGGGCCGCGCGGGGATCGTGCGGACGTCCGGTATGAGTGCGGGCGTGCAGCGCAGTCCGCCGAAGCGGAGCGGCCCGAGGGCGGAGCGTGGCCCGGCGACGGAGGAGCCGGGTCACCGAAGCCCGAGATGCGGCGCCGTTGAGCGCGTGGGCACGCTCCGCTGGGACTGCGCCGCTGAGGCCGCGAAGCGGAGGTGGCCGCGACGCGAGAGGCGACGGAGGAGCCTCTCGCTTGGAGCGGCAGAATGGCCCCGTGCGCATCGCTACGTGGAACATCAACTCGGTGACGGTCCGGACCGATCGGCTGCTCGCGTGGCTCGAGTCGGCGCAGCCGGACGTGCTGTGCCTGCAGGAGCTCAAGGTGCCGGCCGAGCAGTTCCCCGTGGCCGAGGTCGAGGCGGCCGGGTACGCCGTGGCCGCGCACGGCGACGGCCGCTGGAACGGCGTCGCGATCCTCAGCCGCGTCGGGCTCGACGACGTGACGCG
Organism: uncultured Actinomycetota bacterium; assembly: GCA_963827145.1. Taxonomy (GTDB): domain Bacteria; phylum Actinomycetota; class Actinomycetes; order S36-B12; family CAIYMF01; genus Longivirga. The sequence goes on from CAWGZO010000001.1 coordinate 1,010,519, forward strand.
CGGCCTGCCCGGGCAGCCCGAGTTCGACGGCTCGGTGGAGCCGCGCGCGATCGGGGCGACGTGCGGCGGCGTACGCATCTGGTCGGTGTACGTGCCCAACGGCCGCACGGTCGACGACCCGCACTACGCCTACAAGCTCGAGTGGCTCTCGGTGCTGCGCGACACCGCCGTCGCCGAGCTCGCCGGCCGGCGCCCCCTGGGTCGTGCTCGGCGACTTCAACGTCGCGCCCACCGACGCCGACGTCTGGGACATCACGAAGTTCACCGACAGCACCCACGTGACCGCGGCCGAGCGCGCGGCGCTCGACGACCTGCGCACCGCCGGCCTCGTCGAGGTGCTGCCGCGCGCGCTGAAGTACGACACCCCGTACACCTACTGGGACTACCGCCAGCTCGCGTTCCCCAAGAACACCGGCATGCGCATCGACCTCGTCTTCGGCTCGCCGTCGTTCAGCGGCGCCGTCACCGACGCCTACGTCGACCGCGACGCCCGCAAGCCCGGTACGAAGGGCACCACCCCGCCCAGCGACCACGCGCCCGTCGTCGTCGACGTCGCCCTCTGACCCGCAACGGAAGGAACGAGATGCTGAGCGTCCGCTACGTCGTCCTCTACGTCACCGACGCGGAGGCCTGCCGCCGGTTCTGGGTCGAGCAGGTCGGGATGGTGGAGAAGGCTCGGACGGAGCTCGGCGAGTTCTCCGTCGTCCAGGTCGGCTTCGCCGACCAGCCGTTCGCCTTCGAGCTGGTTCCTCTCGCACTGATGGCCGACAACCCCGACGGCCTCGATCTCGCGACCCCGTCCATCGCGCTGCGGGCCGACGATCTCGAGGCGGCGCGGGAGCAGCTGCTCGAGCGCGGCGTCACCGCGCTGGAGATCGGCGAGCACTCCGGCGTGCGCAACTTCGCCTTCAGCGACCCCGAGGGTCGCTGGTTCGCCGTCACAGCCTGACGACGTCACGCCTCACGCCCGGCCGCGTGCCGACCTCTCGCCTCACACCGGCGGGGCGCCGACCGGGGTGCTGCGGTAGACCGCGGCCCACGCGGCGAGGAACCACGCGGCGAGCAGGCCGAACCAGAACCAGGTGAGGGCCGAGCCCACCGCGCCGCCGACGAAGAACCCGGTCACGGCACCGAGCAGCCACGCCACCCCCGCGACGATCCCCACGATCAGCGTCGTCACCAGCCAGCGCACCGGTCGCGCGGCGATCGCGCGCAGGCCGGCCACGATCGCCCCGCGGTGTCCGTCGGAGGCCGCGAGCAGCAGGTACGGCGTCACCGCGAGCCACAGCAGACCCGGCCACGTCCACAGCGCGAGCCCGACCGCACCGACCGCGACCCAGACGACGAACCACAGCGCGAACCACGCGGCGCTGCGCCGGGCGCGCGCCGCAGCCGCTCCCCAGTGCACCGGCCCCAGCACCGACTCGAGCGCCGACGCGGTGAGCAGCGCGGCGGTGACGAGCAGCGCGACGAACGACGCGACGGCCAGGACTCCGGCGTACGACGACTGCCCGGGGATCGGGTCGGGCAGCACCAGCAGCGCCTGCACCACGGCGTTCAGCACCACCACCGGCAGCACCACGCGCCACCCGCGCCACGCGCCGCGCACGACCGGCCACCAGCGCCGACCAGCCGTAGAAGCGCGGCGCCTCGGCCACCTCCACGACGTCCTCGGCCGCGCTCACGACTGCGCCGCCTCGTCGATGGCCGCCTGCGCGGTGCCGCGGTAGATCTCGCGACCCGCCCACCGTCACCGTCATGTCGTACGGCGCCTTCGGGGTCGCGCTGGTCTCGATCGGCTGGTCGTCGCCGCTGCGGCCGGTGCAGCGGATGACCGTGCGCCCGTCGTCCGCCGCGCACGTGGGCGCGATGAGCACGTCGACGTCGGCGCGCAGCAGCACGTCGATGGTCGCGTTGCGCACGATCGACTCCGGACCGCCGCTCACGGGCACGAGCGCGTCGACCTGCGAGCAGCCGCTCAGCGCGAGCACGGCGGCGGCCACGACCCCGATGACCGGCAGCCGGCGTACGGCGGTCATGGCGTGCGCCCCTCGTAGGCGAGGAACGCGGCCGTCGACGCCACCGCCGCGGCCTCGAGCGACGCGTCGGAGATCGCGGTGAGGTCGAACGGCGCAGGCAGCAGCAGCTCGGCGTTGCGGTCGAGCTCGGATCCCATGAGCCACACGGGATTCTCGACCCAGTCGTTGGCGGCCAGCTCGCGGCTCCACGACGCGATCCCGCTCTGCGTCAGGTTGCCGCGCGACGGCGTCGTGGGCGCGGTGTGGTCGAGCACCGTGGAGAACAGCGAGATCGTGCCGTCGCGGTTGTCGACGATGTCGATGGTCTGCTGCTGCTGCGGGAAGTCGATGCACGACGCCGTCGTGATCTCCCAGAAGCCGCCACCGCCCTCGCGCCGGTGCGCGGTGATGGTGTTGACGTGCGTGTGCCCGTTGACCCACGCGACGCACACGGGGTGCGAGGCGAGCATCGCGATGAGCTCCTCGGCGTGCACCAGCCGCTGCGCGCTGCCGACCGCCGGCACCGCCGCGTTCTCGAGCGTCTCGCTGTTGTGGTGGCTGAGCACCACCGCGATGCGCTTGTCCTGCTCGCAGCGCACCAGCTCGGCCTCGAGCCAGTCGAACTGGTCCTGCGGCACGGCGCCGTCGGCACCCACCACCTGGTTGCAGGTGTCGAGGCCGAGCAGCCGGATCACCGGGCCCACGTCGGCGCTCCACCACGTGCGCCCGGTGCTGAGGTTGTCGGGCGTGAAGCCGTGCCCGACCGGGCCGGGCACCGCGGGGCTGTCGAGGTGGATCCGCATGAAGTCGGCCTGGTCGAGCAGCTTGCGGGCCGGGTCCGGCGTCACGGTGCGCAGCCCGGACGCGCGCGCGTTGTCCGAGATCCACGACTGCAGCACCCGCTGGAACGCGCTCGCCTGCGCGCCGAGCCCGGCGAGGAAGTCGGCGCCGAGCGCCTGCCACGACACCGCCTTCGTGTCGCCCACCGCGCTCGAGCGCAGCGCCGCCGACACCGGCAGCGTGCCGATGTAGAGCGTGTCGTGGTTGCCGTAGACGGCGTACCAGGGGACCGGCAGCCCGGGCGACACCACCGGCGTGCTCACGGCGGCGGTGAGCAGCCCGGGCACCGCGGGGAAGCCGTAGGCCCCGAACTGGTCGCCGCTCGGATCGTCCGGGTGATAGGCGTACGTCGCCTCCGGCCAGACCTGCACGCCCTCGTAGACGCCGGGCGCCCCGCTGTTGGCCGAGATGGTCGCGCCGTCGAGCGACTGCACCACCCAGCTCAGCTCGAGGCTGGAGAGCATGTCGGCGCTGTCGCCGGTGACCACCGCGGCGGTCATCGGCGCGCCGGTGACCGGGCTCGTGCGCGCCGCCGCCATCGACTCGACCATGGACGCCGCGACGTGCACGGTGAGCGCGTCCTGCGGGCGCATCGCGCCGCCCCAGAGCTTGTGGTCCTGCTCGGCGAGCGGCTCGAGGCGCGCGGGCGACTGCGCGTCCATCACGTGCATGTCGGAGAAGTGCCCGAGGTAGGCCAACGAGCGCCGGCTGGTCTCGCGCGCGGCCGCCGGCACGCGGCCGAGGACGTCGAGGCGGACGACGTACGGCTCGCCGGGCTTCTCGACCAGGGTGCGGTAGGAGCCGCTGCTCACCGGGCCGAGCGCGATGCGCTTCTCGAGCGTGGTGCCGGTGGGATCGATCACGGGGTCGGCGGTGGCCGTGCGGCCGAGCAGGTCGGCGGGCACCCGCCACCCGAGCGCGAGCGCGGTCACGCTCGAGAGCAGCTGCCGGCGCGAGAGCCCGGCCATCGCGCCTCCCGGAAGGTCGCAGGGCCCCGTCGCGGCGACGCTAGCAGCGCGGCAGCGTGATGCCCGGCACAGCACTGCGCGCGCGTGGCGTACGCCGGAGTCCGCAGCGCCTAGGCTCGTGCCGATGTCCACCTCCTCCGCGCTGACCGTCCGCCGCATCACGGCCGACGAGCACCTCGCCTACGTGCGAGCGGTGTCGCAGGAGCGCTCGGTGTCGTTCCTGCAGGTGCCGAGCTGGGCCGGCGTGAAGGCCGAGTGGGCGCACGCCTCGCTGGGCTGGTTCGACGGCGACGAGCTCGTCGGCGCCGGGCTCGTGCTGCTGCGCCAGGTGCCGAAGGTCAAGCGCTTCCTCGCCTACCTGCCCGAGGGCCCGGACATCGACTGGACCGGCGAGCGCACCGGCCGGCCGCTGTCCGACTGGCTCGACCCGATGGCCGTGCACCTCAAGGCGATGGGCGCCTTCGCGGTGAAGATGGGCCCCACCGTCGTCGTACGCCGCTGGCACGCGAACACGCTCAAGGACGCGATCGCCGCCGGCGACGCGAAGCGGCTGCGCGAGGTCGAGCCCGACGAGTCGTGGCCGCAGGGCATCGCGGTCGCCGACCGGCTGCAGGAGCTCGGCTGGTCGCAGAAGGCCGACACCGGCGCCGGGTTCGGCGACGTGCAGCCGCGCTACGTCTTCCAGGTGCCGCTCGAGGGCCGCACCGAGGCCGACCTGCTCAGCGGCTTCAACCAGCTGTGGCGCCGCAACATCAAGAAGGCCGACAAGGCCGGCGTCGAGGTCGTGCACGGCACGTGCGACGACCTGCCCGCCTTCCACGAGGTCTACGTCGAGACCGCCGAGCGCGACCGCTTCACCCCGCGCGGGCTGGCCTACTTCCAGCGGATGTACCGCGCGATGACCAGCGAGGACGACGAGCGCCTCACGCTCTACCTCGCGCGGCACGAGGGCCGGGTGCTCGCCTCGACGACGATGGTCACCGTCGGCCGGCACGCGTGGTACTCCTACGGCGCCTCGTCGAACGAGGGCCGCGACGTACGCCCGTCGAACGCGATCCAGTGGGCGATGATCCGCGACGCGCTCGCCCGCGGCTGCGCGGTCTACGACCTGCGCGGCATCAGCGACACCCTCGACCCGGACGACCACCTCTTCGGGCTCATCCAGTTCAAGCTCGGCACCGGCGGCTACGCCCAGGAGTACCTCGGCGAGTGGGACCTCCCGCTGCGCCCCGTGCTCGCCAAGGCCTTCGACGTGTACCTCTCGCGGCGCTGACGGGGCGCGACCCGCGCGCTCTAGGTTGGTCCCATGACGTTCACGCTGCACGTCGACGGGGATCGGTGGCGCTCGCACGCGGCCGGGGTGCGCGACGACGTACGCCGGGCCATCAGCGCCGGCACGCACCACCACGCCGACGGCGACCTCGTGCCCGTGGCCAAGGGCAACGGCTACGGGTTGGGCAACGCGCGGCTCGCACGCGAGGCCGCCTCGCTCGGCCTCACCCGGCTCGCGGTGGGCACGGTGTTCGAGGCCGCCGACCTCGTCGGGCGCTACGACGGCGACCTGCTGGTGCTCACGCCCTTCGAGCCGAGCGACCGCGTCGCCGCGCCGGTGTGGGACGCGCTCGCCTCCGGCCCGAACGGCGACCGGGTCGTGCGCACCATCTCCAGCCGTGAGGCCTGGGACTCGGTGGCCGCCGGACCGGGGCCGGCCCGCGTGGTGCTCGAGGCGCTCACCTCGATGGGCCGCTTCGGGCTCACCGCCGACGAGCTCGCGCTGCTGCTCGCCGACGACGCGACCCTGGTCGCCCTCGCGCAGGACCGCGTGCGCCTCCAGGGGCTCGCGCTGCACCTGCCGCTCGCGCAGCCGAGCCCCGACCACCGCGCCGTCCCGGGCGCGCGGTGGAAGGACGCCGCCGTCGCCCCCGCACCGCCCGCCGGGGCGAGCGCGCGCGTCATCGAGTCCGCTGGCCTGGGGGCTGGGGTGGCAGAACCAGCTCGCCGAGGTCTCCGCAGCGGCTCTCCGCCGCCGGCGCGGAGCACGCCGTCACCGCGCTCACCGACGCGGCCGGGCTGTGGGTGAGCCACCTCGACGACGTCGAGCTCGCCTCGCCTGCGCGGCGCGCTGCCCGACATCGCGCTCTACGCCCGCATCGGCACCCGGCTCTGGCTCGGCGACCGCGGCGCGCTGCAGGCCCGCGGCACGGTGCTCGCGGTGCATCTCGTCGGCCGCGGTCAGGCCAGCGGCTACCGCCAGCGCCGCGCGGCCCGCGCCAGCGCGGTCGTGGTCGTCGGCGGCGGCACCGCGCACGGCGTCGCGCTCGAGGCGCCGTCGCCGGCGGGGTCGATGCGCCAGCGCGCGGTCGCCGCCGGCACGGGCGTGCTCGAGGCCGGCGGGCGAGCGCTCTCGCCGTTCCACCTGGCCGGCCGCCAGCGCTGGTTCGCCGAGCCGCCGCACATGCAGGTCTCCCTGATCCGCGTGCCCGAGGGCACCCCGCTGCCCGCGGTCGGCACCGAGCTCGACTGCGACGTCCGCCTCACCACGGCCGCCTTCGACGCCGTCCGCGGCCTCGACTGACCGCCGCGCCCTCGGCGTACGCCGTCCCGCTGGCCCATCTGTCGTGGAGCGCGACGCTCCGCGACGGTTCGGCCAGCATCGCCGCTGGACTGGGTCTGGAACAGCGTTCCATTTGGCGGTACGGTGCCGTCATGAGTGCTGACCTCGAGCCCGCTGTCGCGGTGTCGCAGACCAAGACCATCCACGAGTACCTCGCGGAGAACCCCGACGTCGACGTGAGCGAGAGCCACGCCGCGCTGTTCGGGATCCTCACCGAGCTGCGCGAGCGCGTGCAGGCGTACTTCCCCGAGCTCGTGCCGCAGCCGGCCTGCGAGGGCCTGGAGTACTGGTCGACCGAGAGCGGCTACGAGGGCTCGATGGCCACCTGGACCAGCGAGCGCGCCGAGCACGTGGCCAACTCCTGGATCGGCAACCGCAAGGCCTCGATCCTCGACATGAACCTGCAGGTCTGGCTCGGCCCGCAGATCGACGTGCCGCACCTGGTCTTCGTCTTCGGCACGATCCCGCAGCTCTTCTACTACTCCGAGCTCGTGCCGCGCCGCGACCTCATGACCGACCTCGACTACCTGAACACGTACTACGGCGACGACAACGCCGACTACCTCGAGCTGCGCGGCGACAAGCGCTTCTCCTGGTCGGTCTCGCACGGCACGTACATGCGCGCCTACCTCTCGCCGTCGGCGCACTCGTACACGACCGACCGCACCCCGGAGATGATCGAGGTGCTGCGCGACCACGTGAACCGCCGCTTCGACCGCTGGATGCGCTGGGTCGAGAACGCCAAGCCGGTGCCCGAGTCCGAGCGCGACGCGCTGCAGGACCGCGACTGGAAGATCCGCGAGTACGGCTACACGCAGGACCCGATGAACAAGATCAGCGAGAACTTCCTCGGGGCCGAGCGGACGCAGCAGCTGCTCGAGGTGCGCTACGGCGCCGCGCAGATCGCCGAGGCCAAGGCCGCGCGCGACGCCCGCCGCGCCTGACCGCACCGCCCGTCCGACGACGAGGGCCCGCACCCACCCGGGTGCGGGCCCTCGCGCGTGCCGTGGGTGCCGTGCCGACGGCGTACGCCGGTGTCAGGGGCCGGCGGCGTGCGCGCCGACCGGCTCGGGCTCGTCGGGGAGCTCGTCGGTCTCGGCCTCGCGCCGCCAGCCGGGACGATCGGGCGCACCGTCGAGGACGCCGCCGCCGGGGTCGTCGAGGTGCTCGGGGCGACCGTCGGTGCGCACCGGGTCGTGCTCGGGCCGCAGGATGTCGCGCACGATCAGCCCGGAGAACCACGCGGTCGCGGCCACGTGCACCAGGATCGCCGCGGCGTACCAGCCCTCCGGCAGGCCCTTGTTGTCGTTGCCGTACTGCTGGAGGAAGTACCAGATCGCGACGAAGTAGACGACGTCGCCGGCCTGCCAGATGAGGAAGTCGCGCCAGCGCGGCCGGGCCATCGCGGCGAGCGGGATCATCCAGAGGATGTACTGCGGCGAGTAGACCTTGTTGGTGAGGCAGAACGCGGCCACGACGAGGAACGCCACCTGGGCGTAGCGCGGACGCCGCGGCGCGAAGAGGATCAGCGCCGCGATCCCCAGGCACAGCAGCACGAGCGCGCCGCCGGTGTAGATGTTGTTCTGCTCGCCGGGGATGCCCTTGCCGATGACCTGCAGCACGTACCAGGGCGAGCCCCAGTCGACGCCGCGCTCGCGGGAGAAGGTGTAGAACTCCTTCCACCCCTCGGGGTTCGCGAGGTAGACGGGCACGTTCACCACGAGCCACGCACCGGCCGCGCCGGCGACGGTCACCCAGAACGCGCGCAGCCTCGCCGAGCGCAGGCAGAGCAGGAACAGCGGGCCGAGCAGCAGCAGCGGGTAGAACTTCGCCGCGACCGCCAGGCCGAGCAGCACACCCGCCCAGCCGGGGCGCGAGCGCGACCAGGCGAGCATCGACACCGCGGTGAGCGCGACGGCGAGCAGGTCCCAGTTGATGAGCGAGCAGAGGATCACGCCGGGCGCGATCGCCACCATCGCCGCGTCCCACGGCCGCCGCCGCACGGTCAGCGCGGTGGCGACCACCGTGACCAGCAGGCAGACGAACAGCATGAGCACGTTCCAGTCGTAGAACAGCATCGAGCGCTCGACGGCGGTGCCGCTCGTGCCCGTGAGCCACGACGCGATCTGCATGAAGAAGCCGGTGAGCACCGGGTACTCCAGCGGCGGCCCCTGGCCCTCGCCCGTCTGGATGTAGGGCAGCCACCCGTCGGCGAAGCCACGACCGATGTAGAGGTACGGGATGTCGGAGTAGCACAGCCGCGTGTAGCGGGCGTCGCCGGCGAAGTTCTCGGCGTGGCACGGCAGCTTGCTCAGGTAGCCGACCGTGTACGCCGTGGCCGCGAGGATCACGAGCACGCGCAGCGGCGTCCAGAACTCGTGCCCCCACCGGCGGCGGGCACCGACGCGGCCGCCGATGCGCTCGGTGGCCGCGGCCACCACGGGATCGGAGTCGGCGGGCAGGACGAGCGGCTGGTCGGTCGGGTGCACGGGCGTCATCGTGCCGTACGACGTCCGCGCCACCCAGCGCCGTTCCCGGATCCGGACGTCGTGTCCGGCTCGGGACGGTCGGCTGCTACGGGTTGGCGACCGGTGGCGCCGACCCGCCGACGCCCGCCGACGTGGTCGGCGAGGCGCTCGGGGTGCTGGTCGGCGTGGGGGTCGGGGTCGGGGTCGGGCTGCTGCTCGGCGAGCCGGACGGGCTCGGCGTGGCCGTGGGAGTAGCGGTCGGCGAGGTCGTCGGCGTGGGCGACACCGAGGGGCTCTCGGTCGGCGTCGGGGTCGCCGTGGGCAGGTTCATGGGCCGCACGAACTTCGACACCGGGGTGCCCTCGAGCGCGCCCCGCATGAACGCGGTCCAGATGCGCGCCGGGAACGAGCCGCCGGTGACCGAGTCCATGCCACCGACACCCGACAGCGAGACGGGCTTGCCGTCGGCGCCGTCCTTGACGAACATCACCGCGACCGCGAGGTCGGGGGTGTAGCCCGCGAACCACGCCGACTTGTTGTCGTTCGTGGTGCCGGTCTTGCCCGCAGCAGGGCGGCCGAGGGCGCGCGCGGCGGAGCCGGTGCCGTTGGTGACGACCTTCTGCAGGGCGTAGTTGACCGTGTCGGCGACCTCGGGGTCGAAGGCCTGCGTCGGGGTCGGGTCGAGCGCGAAGATCACGCCGCCGTTGGGGCCGCGCACCTCCTTGATGACGACCGTGTCGGTCTGCAGCCCGCGGGCGGCGAAGGTGGCGTACGCCCCGGCGATGTCGATCACGTGCGGCGAGGCGACGCCGAGCGCGACCGAGCGCACCGGCACGAGGCCGACGGCGTCCTCGGGGATGCCGGCGCGCGTCGCGGCCTCGAGGACCTTGTCGTAGCCGACCTTCTCCGAGAGCCCGACGTAGACCGAGTTCACCGACTGCTCGGTGCCCTTGAGCAGCGTGATCTCGCCCCACGACCGGTCGCCGTAGTTGTTGACCTTGTAGCCGTCGATGGTGACGCCGCTGTCGCCGTTCCAGACCGAGTCCAGAGCGACGCCGTCCTCGACGCCGGCGGCGAGGGCGAACGGCTTGAACGTCGAGCCGGCCTGGCCGATCGCCTGGGTCGCGTTGTTGATCGGGCTGGTGATGAAGTCCTTGCCGCCGTACATCGCGACGACCTCGCCGGTGCCGGGCTTCACGGCGACGAGGCCGATGCGCAGGCCCTTGGTGCCGCTGGTGGGCGCCTCGTCCTCGACGGCCTTGACCGCCGCGCGCTGCGCCGTCTTGTCGAAGGTGGAGACGACGCGGTAGCCGCCGCGGTTGAGCTCGTCCTCGGTGATGCCCTGCGCGAACAGGGCCTGGCGCGACGCTCTCGAGCAGGTAGCCGTTGGTGCCGCCGAAGCGGTTGGCCGGCTTCTTGCTTCTTGAACTTGGGGAACTCGGCGGACGCCTTCTGCGCCGGCGTGATCCAGCCCTTCTCGACCATGCCGTCGAGCACGTAGGTCCAGCGGCCCTTGAGGCGCTCGACGTTGTTCGGGTCGGCCGGGTCGTAGTTGCCGGGCGAGCGGATGATCGCCGCGAGGGCTGCGCGCCTGGCCGAGGTCGAGGTCGCTGACGGACTTGCCGAAGTACTGCTGCGACGCGACCTCGATGCCGTAGGCACCGCGGCCGAAGTAGATGGTGTTGAGGTAGTCGTCGAGGATCTGGTCCTTCGACACCGACGTCTCGAGCTTCACCGCGAGCAGCAGCTCCTGCGCCTTGCGCGTGAAGGAGCGCTCCTGGGTGAGGAAGGCGTTCTTGGCGTACTGCTGCGTGATCGTCGAGCCGCCCTGCGAGGTCGCCGCCGGAGACGTTGTTCCAGATGGCGCGGCCGATGCCCGTGGGCGAGAAGCCGCCGTGCTCGTAGAAGTCGCGGTCCTCCGCGGCGAGCACCGCGTGCTGCACGTCGAGCGGCACCTGCGTCGAGCGGCACGTTGATGCGGTTGGCGTCGCCGAGGCGGCCGAGCTCGGTCGTGCCGTCGTTCCAGTAGACGATCGAGGTCTGCGCGGTCGCGACGTCGTTCGGCTGCAGGCACCTCGGTGCGCGCGACGAGCAGGGCGAACGCGCCGACGAGGGCGAGACCGCCGAGGACGACCACCGAGAGCAGCTGGCGCCACGAGGGCAGCCAGCGGCGGACTCCGGTGCGTCCCGCACGCGGGTAGTCGATCCTCACGAGGTCATCCTGTTCGTCGGTCGTGCGTCGGGCGGTCGCGCTGCCCCGGGGAAGATGGCGAGCCTGTCGCCAGTGCGACGTACGACGACGGTCCCAGGTTTCGCGGCGAGGGCCCGCATCGCACGGATGTGGCCCTGCTCTCCTGCCCGAGCACGCCGAACGGGAAACCGCCCACGGCGTGTGACCGACGTCTCCCGCGCGTCCAGTTCCGGCGGCGGTCTCGGTGGGGAGATGGCGCGGCCGCGCTAGTCCAGCAGGTCCGCGGGCTTCCTGAGCGGGCGGCGCGGCGTGCCGTCGCCGAGCACGTAGGACATCGTGAGGTGGTTCCAGCCGCAGCGCGGTGCACACCTCGACGACGTACACCCGGAACTGGCCGTGCTCGTAGGCCATGACGGGCAGCTCGGGGCTGGACTTCACGCGCCCGGAGAAGGGGCCGAGCTCGTCGCCGAAGACGTAGGTGACGTGCACGAGCTCGGGGTCGCGGCAGATCGGGCACGGCCGCTCGGTGGCCTCGCCGTGGTGGCGCGCCGCCCGGATCAGGTACGGGTCGGCGTCGCAGTGCTCGTCGCGGGCGAACGAGTCGCCGGAGCGGATGCGCTCGAGCACGCCGCGTCGGGTGAGCCCGTAGTCGATCACCGAGCGCGGCCGGGCCGGGTCGGCGACCGGCTCGGCCGGCGGCAGCGGGCCGTGCGGGGGCTCCGCCGGGCGGCTGCCGCGGATGCGCGTGGCCCGGTGGCTCGGGTGCCGGGGAGCCGCCATGCCGGAAAGCCTAGGCGCGCACGCGCCCGGGTTCCTCCCGCGCGACGGCGTGCGCCTCCCGCGGCGGGTGCCTCGACCGGCGGGTGCGACGCGCCGAGCAGGCGCGAGTTTGCATCGCGTTCATCCGCCGTCTAGTGTCCCCGTTATATCGGTTCGATACATCGAGCCGGTGACCCGCGGCCGCTGGACGGCCCGAGCCTACGAGGAGGTGCCCGCCCCGATGTCCCCGCGACCCGGCAAGCGCAGCGGCGTCCTCGAGCTCGCCGTCCTCGGCCTGCTCGACCAGTCGCCGATGCACGGCTACGAGCTGCGCAAGCGGCTCTCCGGCGTGCTCGGCACGTTCCACGCGATCTCCTACGGCTCGCTCTACCCGTGCCTCAAGGACCTCGTGGCGCGCGGCTGGATCATCGAGGACAACGACGCCGAGGCCGCCGGCCCCGCCCTGTCGGGCAAGCGGGCGCGCATCGTCTACCGCCTCACCGCGGAGGGCAAGGAGCAGCTTCCAGGCCCTCATCGGCGAGGCCGGGCCGGACACGTGGGAGGACGAGCGCTTCGGCGTGCACCTCGCGTTCTTCGGCCGCACCGAGGCTTCCGTCCGACTGCGCATCCTCGAAGGACGCCGGTCGCGGCTGGAGGAGCGCCTCGATGCGCTCAAGTCGTCCCTGGCCCGCACCCGCGAGCGCCTCGACAGCTACACCCTCGAGCTCCAGCAGCACGGGCTCGAGAGCGTCGAGCGCGAGGTGCGCTGGCTCGACGAGCTCATCGCCAGCGAGCGCGAGCACCCCCAGCACGACACGGCCGCCCCGTCGGGGCAGCCGCAGCACACCACGTCCGGGGCCGGCAACCAGCCGTCCGCCCACGGTGTTTGAGAGAGGAATCCCGATGGGTTCGGTTCGCGTAGCGATCGTCGGCGTCGGCAACTGTGCGGCGTCGCTGGTCCAGGGCGTCGAGTACTACAAGGACGCCGACGCGTCCGCCAAGGTCCCCGGCCTGATGCACGTGCAGTTCGGCGACTACCACGTCCGCGACATCGAGTTCGTCGCCGCGTTCGACGTCGACGCGCAAGAAGGTCGGCCTCGACCTCGCCGACGCGATCGGCGCCAGCGAGAACAACACGATCAAGATCTGCGACGTGCCGCCGACCGGCGTCACCGTGCAGCGCGGCCACACCTCGACGGCCTCGGCAAGTACTACCGCGAGATGATCACCGAGTCCGACGAGCAGCCGGTCGACGTCGTCGCCGCCCTGCGCGAGGCCCAGGTCGACGTCCTCGTCTGCTACCTGCCCGTCGGCTCGGAGCAGGCCGCGAAGTTCTACGCCCAGTGCGCCATCGACGCCAAGGTCGCGTTCGTCAACGCGCTGCCCGTCTTCATCGCCGGCACCCCGGAGTGGGCGAAGAAGTTCGAGGACGCCGGCGTCCCGATCGTCGGCGACGACATCAAGAGCCAGGTCGGCGCGACCATCACGCACCGCGTGCTCGCGAAGCTGTTCGAGGACCGCGGCGTCACCGTCGACCGGACCTACCAGCTCAACGTCGGCGGCAACATGGACTTCATGAACATGCTCGAGCGCGAGCGCCTGGAGTCGAAGAAGATCTCGAAGACCCAGTCGGTCACCTCGCAGCTGCGCGAGCGAGATCTCGCCCCGCAACGTGCACATCGGCCCGTCCGACTACGTCGCGTGGCTCGACGACCGCAAGTGGGCGTTCGTCCGCCTCGAGGGCCGCAACTTCGGCGACGTCCCGCTCTCGCTCGAGTACAAGCTCGAGGTGTGGGACTCCCCGAACTCGGCCGGCATCATCATCGACGCGCTCCGCGCGGCGAAGATCGCCAAGGACCGCGGCATCGGCGGCCCGATCCTGTCGGCGTCGTCGTACTTCATGAAGTCGCCCGCCGGTGCAGTACTCCGACGACGAGGCCGCGACGGCGGTCGAGGCGTTCATCGCCGGCGAGATCGAGCGCTGATCCCGCCACACCCGCACTGAGCTCTCCCGAGAGGGCCGGATCCCGCCAGGGGTCCGGCCCTCTCGTCGTACGCCGTCGTCGCCGCCGGTAGGTTCGCGCGCATGAGCATCGCGAGCACCGGCGGCGGCGTCGGGCTGCGCGCGATCCTCGGGGTGCGCGGCTTCCGGCTGCTGCTCGGCACGCGCCTGACCGGTCAGCTCGGCGACGGGCTGGTGCAGAGCTCGCTCGCCACCTTCGTGCTCTTCTCGCCGGAGCGGCAGCCGACGGCGGCGCGGGTGGCGCTCGCGTTCGCGATCCTGCTGCTGCCCTACTCGCTCGTCGGGCCCTTCGCCGGCGTGCTCATCGACCGGTGGTGGCGCCGCACGATCCTGGTGCGCGCCAACCTGCTGCGCGGCGCTGCTCGTCGTGGGGCTCGCGGCCGTGGTCTTCTCCGGCCGCGACGACTGGGTGCTCGCCGTCGCCGTGCTCGTGGTGCTCGGCGTCAACCGGTTCATCCTCGCCTCGCTCAGCGCCGGCCTGCCGCACGTGGTGGCCGACCGCTACCTCGTCACCGGCAACGCCCTGGCACCCACCGCCGGCACGGTCGCCTCCGTCGTCGGCGGGCTCGCCGGCGTCGCGATCCGCAGCGCCGCCGGCGGCGGCGACCTCGGCTCGGTCGTGGTGCTCGGCTGCGCGATCGCGGCGTACGTCGTCGCCTCGCTGGTCGCGACGCGCCTGCGTCCGACCGAGCTCGGGCCGGACGACGACACCGAGGCCGAGTCCGTGCGCGGCGTGGTTCGCGGGATGGTGGACGGACTGCGGCACCTGCGCGAGCGGCGTCCCGCGGCGCGCGCCATCGGGCTCGTCATGGTGCACCGGGTGATCTTCGGCATCGCCGTCGCGCTCGCCGTGCTGCAGGTGCGCGGCGCGCTGCACCCGGACGACCCCGAGGCAGCGATCGGCGCGCTCACCCTCGACCACCGCCGCAGCCGGGCTCGGGGCGTTCCTCGGCGCGGTGAGCACGCCGCGCGCCTCGCGCGCGCTTCGGCGCGGTCCGGTGGTCGGCCGGCGCGCTCGTCGCCGGCGTGACGCTGGGCGCGATCGGCGTCTCCGTCGGCACCCTGCCCGGGCTGCTCGTCGAGGGCCTGTTCGTCGGCTTCGCCGGCCAGGCGGTGAAGGTCTGCTCCGACACGATCGTGCAGGAGGACGTCGACGACGACCGGCGCGGACGTGTCTTCTCGCTCTACGACGTCGGCGTCAACATCGCGATCGTCGTCGGCCTCACCGCCGCGGCCTTCGCCGCGCCCGCCGACGGCCGCTCGGCCTTCGTCGGCCGCGTGGATGGTGGCGCTGGCCGTCGTCGGCGCCTGGTGGGCGCTCACGGCGGAGCGTCGCGACCCCGCACGGTCGTACGCCGCGAACCCCGAGGGCGTGCCGGGCCAGGACTGACCGACCGCCGCCCCGACGCACGGCGCGCCGCTCACCCCCACGGGATGAGGCGGATCCGGGCGGCAGCCCCTAGCGTCGTGCCCCGCAGCGACGAACCCGGACTCAGCAGGTGCTGCGGTCCTAGGGTCGACAGCGGCACCGACGGAGGGATCCACCATGTCCGACCAGGCAGCGCAGTCCCCGGAGGACGTGGACGCGCTCAAGGCACGCATCGCCGAGCTCGAGGCCCAGAAGCCGAAGCGCCGGTTCGACGGCCGCGGGTTCAGCGCGTGGGTGATCGTGATCGTGGCCGCGCTGCTGTTCCCGATCGCGCTCACGGCGTTCTGGGGCCAGCGCACCCTCACCGACACCGAGCGCTACGTCGCGACCGTCGCCCCGCTCGCGGAGGACCCGACGGTCCGCGAGGCCATCGGCGACAAGGTCACCACGGTCATCGTGACCCAGCTCGACGCGCAGGTGCGCATCTCCAACCTCCTCGCCGACTACCCCAAGCTGCAGCCGATCGCCGGACCGTTGGCCAGCGGGGTCAACAGCTTCGTGGGCACCGAGGTCGACAAGCTGCTCGCGAGCGACCGCTTCGCCCAGATCTGGGTCGACGTCAACACCAAGCTGCAGCAGGGCCTGATCGCCGCCCTGTCCGACGACCCCACCGGTCCGATCACCATCCAGGGCGACCAGGTCATCCTCGACACCGGCGACCTCATCGAGGAGGTCAAGCAGCGCCTCGTCGACCGCGGGCTCACCATCGCGGCCAACATCCCCGTCCCGCCGATCGCGGACCGGCAGATCGTGCTGCTGACCAGCCCGCAGCTGCAGACCGCGCGCACGGCGTACGCCCTGGGCCAGCCCGTGGCGCAGTGGCTGATCTACGTCGTCCTGCTGCTGTTCGTCGTGGCGATCCTCGTCTCGCGCCGACGGGCGCGCATGACGATCGCGGTCGGCGTCGCGATCCTCATCGGGGCCATCGTCATCCGGCTCGGGATGGCGGTCGGTCAGAACCAGCTCGCGATGACCCTGGACGGCACCCCGTTCGAGGTCGCCCAGGACGCGTTCTTCACGATCCTCACCTCCTACCTGCTCACGGCGGTGCGCGCGGCGTTCGCGCTGGGGCTCGTGCTGGCGATCGTCGGCTGGTTCCTCTCGGGCACCGACTCCGCGCTCGCGACCCGGCGCTTCTTCGGCGGTCTGGTCTCCGGGGCGGGCGCGAAGGCGTCCGACACCCCGGTCGCGAAGGTGGGCGCGTGGGTCAAGCGCACGGTGGTGTTCTGGCGCGCGCTGATCGTCGGCGTCGCCGGCCTCGTGCTCCTGAGCACCAGCCCGCTCACCGGCTCGGTGATCCTCTGGACCGCGCTGATCGCGGTGCTGGCCTTCGTCGTCGTGGAGTTCCTCGCCGCCTCGGCGCCGGCCGTCGAGGCGGCGCCGGCGGACGACGACGAGGCCGTGACGGTGGACGTGTCGACGTCCGGCTGAGCAGGTCTCGATGACCGCGCACCCGGCCGAGGGCGGTGGACGGCTCGAGCGGCTCGCCGAGGCCGTCGACCGCTCGACGGTCGGCCGCCTGTGGCAGCGGCTCGTCGAGGTGGAGTTCGTCGACCGCTCGATCGCCCTGGCGGCCAAGGCGTTCGTGTCGCTGTTCCCGCTCATGGCGGTGGCCGCAGCGCTGACCCCTCCCGTCGTGGGGCAGGCGATCCTCGCGTCGATGGCCTCGCGGTTCGGCCTCGAGGGAAAGGCGCTCGAGCTCGTGCGCGAGGCCTTCGCGACGGCCGACCAGATCCGGGCGTCGACGAGCATCGTGGGGCTGGTGCTCACGGTGCTGTTCGCCGTCTCGTTCACCACCGCGCTGCAGCGCTGCTACCTGCGGGTCTGGCGTCGGCCGCCGCAGGGCTCGCTGCGCGACCGGCAGCGCGGCTTCGTGTGGCTCGCGATGATGCTCGCGTTCCTCGCGATGGTGGGTGCGGTGTCCCGGGTGCTCACCGGGCCGCCGGGCACGGTCGCGACGGTCGTCCTGGGCCTCGGCGGCTCGTCGCTGCTGTGGTGGTGGACGGCGCACACGCTGCTGCGCGGCGAGGTGCGCTGGCGTCCGCTGCTGCCCACCGCGATCGCCACCGGCGTCGGCGCAGCGGTGTACGCCGCAGCGGCGTCGGTCTGGATGCCGCGCGTCATCGCCGAGAACGTCGGGCAGTTCGGCTTCGTCGGCGTCTCGCTGTCGTTCGTCACGTGGTTCGTCGGCTTCGGCTTCCTCATCCTCGCCTCCGTCGCGCTGGGTCCGGTCCTCAGCGAGGGCGACGGCCGCGTGGCCCGCTGGCTGCGCGGGCCCGACGACGAGGTCCTCACACCCGGAGCGCGCCCGGCACTCCCGGGGCCGGCCACGCCTCCCCGCCTGGTCGACCGCTTCCAGCGCAGCAGCGACGAGTCCGAGCTCACCGACAGCTGACCCCGCGTCGCCCGCTGGACCTGCCGTCCTACGGTGGTCCCCATGCCGATCCACCCCCGGACCGACGACCGCAGCCCCGCGGTGGAGACGTGATCGCGTCGCTGGCGTGGGTGACGACGCGCGGCGCCCGCGGGCTCGACGAGGACGAGCCCATCGCGCTCGCGGTCCTCGAGCGGGTCGGCGTCGCCACCGAGGTCGTCGACTGGGACGACCCGGCGGTCGACTGGGCGCGCTTCGACCGTGTCGTCCTGCGCTCGGCGTGGGACTACCCCGAGCGGCTCCCGGAGTTCCTCGACTGGCTCGACCGCGTCGCAGCGGTGAGCGACCTGGTGAACCCGCCGGCGACCGTTCGCTGGAGCCTCGACAAGCACTACCTCGCCGAGCTCGAGGCGGCCGGGCTGCCGATCACGCCGACGCGCTTCGTCGTCCCCGGGTCGGCGCCGTCGTTCCCCGCCGGTCGCTTCGTGGTCAAGCCCGCGGTCGGCGCGGGCAGCCGGGACGCGTCGTCGTACGACGAGACGCAGCAGGCACTCGCCGTCGAGCACGTCGAGCGGCTGCACGCCGTCGGACAGGTCGTGCTCGTGCAGCCCTTCCTCGAGTCGGTCGCGCGGGAGGGCGAGTGGCCGATGGTGTTCGTCGACGGCCGGTTCAGCCACGCGGCCAGCAAGCGGGTCTCCCTGCCACGGGCCGGGTCGGTCGAGGACCTGTTCGCCGCCGAGTCCAACGCCCTGCACGAGGCGACGGGCGAGCAGGTCGCGGTGGCGCAGGCGGTGATGGACCACGTGTCGGCGCGGCTCGGCACGCCGACGTACGGCCGGGTCGACCTCGTCCGCGACGACGACGGGCGCTACTGCGTGCTGGAGCTCGAGCTCAGCGAGCCGTCGCTGTTCCTGCGCTACGCCGACGAGGCCGCCGTCGAGCGCCTCGTCGCCGCCCTCGTCCGCTGACCCGACGGGCCGGTCGCGTCAGCGGCCGGCGGCGTTCCCGCCGCGCGGGGTGTTCGGGCGCTCGGGGCCGCTGCGGCCCACGTCGGTCACCCCGCCCGTGCCGATGTCGCTCTCGCCCTTGTTGCCGCCGCGGCGGGTGAACAGGAGCGCTGCGATGAGCGCCACGATGACGATGACGATGATGGTGAACAGCACGATGGACTCCTCGACCGGCGGGTGCGGACCTGCCCGGTTCCGCGGATCCTCCGACGCTAGCCCTCGGGGCCGCTCGGCAGAAGGTGCTGAGCAGGACGGATCTCCGCCGTACGTCGACCGGAGCGACGGGACGAGCGCGTCACGCGGTGCGGTCGGCCCACCAGGCTCGCAGCACGGCCTCGGCCTCGTCCTCGGTCATGGGGCCGCGGTCGAGGCGCAGCCTCGAGCAGCATGCGGTAGGCCTCGCCGACCTCGCGGCCCGGCGGCGATGTCGAGCAGCTCCATGATCCGGTTGCCGTCGAGCGCCGGGCGGATCGAGGCGAGCTCCTCCTCCTCGGACAGCCGCGCGATGCGCTCCTCGAGCTCGTCGTAGGTGCGCGGCGAGCGCCGTCGGCCTTGCGCTTGTTGCGCGTGGTGCAGTCGGCGCGCGTCAGCTTGTGCAGCCGCGCGAGCTGGTCGCCGGCGTCGCGGACGTAGCGGCGTACGGCGCGAGTCGGTCCACTCGCCGTCGCCGTACCCGTGGAAGCGCAGGTGCAGCTCGACGAGCTCGGCTCACGTCGTCGGTGACGGTCGTTGGAGAAGCGCAGCGCCTGCATCCGCTTGCGCGTCATGCGCGCGCCGACCATCTCGTGGTGGTGGAACGAGACGCGTCCGTCGTCCTCGAACCGGCGGGTGCGGGGCTTGCCGACGTCGTGCATGAGCGCGGCGAAGCGCAGCACGAAGTCCGGGCCGCTGACGGGCTCGTGCGTGGTCTCGAGCTCGATGGCCTGCTCGAGCACGATGAGCGTGTGCTCGTAGACGTCCTTGTGGCGGTGGTGCTCGTCGACCTCGAGGGCGAGCGCCGGCAGCTCGGGCAGCACGAGCTGCGGCGAGCCCGGTCTCGCACCAGCAGCGCCAGGCCCGCGCGCGGGTCGTCGCCGAGCACGAGCTTCACGAGCTCGTCGCGCACCCGCTCGGCCGACACGATCGCCAGGCGCCCGCACATCGCGGTCATCGCCTCGACCACCTCGGGCGCCACCGTGAAGCCGCAGCGTCGAGGCGAACCGGGCCGCGCGCATCATCCGCAGCGGGTCGTCGCTGAACGACTCCTCCGGCGTGCCGGGCGTGCGCAGCACGCCGGCGGCGAGGTCGTCGATGCCGCCGTGCAGGTCGACGAGCTCCAGCGACGGGCAGCCGCACCGCCATCGCGTTGACGGTGAAGTCGCGGCGCACGAGGTCGTCGGCGAGCGTCGTCGCCGTACGCGACCTCGGGCTTGCGCGACTCGCGGTCGTAGGCCTCGGCGCGGTACGTCGTGATCTCGAGCTTGTGCTCGCCCTTGCGCACCCCGACGGTGCCGAACGCGATGCCGACGTCCCAGACCGCGTCGGCCCAGCCCGACGACGATCTCGAGCACCTGCTCGGGCCGGGCGTCGGTGGTCAGGTCGAGGTCGTCGCCGAGCACGCCCGAGCAGCGCGTCGCGGACCGGCCCGCCCACCAGGGCGACCTCGTGCCCGGCGGCGGTGAAGCGCTCGCCGAGCTCGAGCGCCACGTCCGGCGCGCTCGCGCAGGTCGTCGACAGCGCGCTGCACGAGGGCGGCGCGCTCGTCGGGAGTGGTCGGTCGCTACGGGGGGCACGTCGCGACAGCCTAGGCGCCGCGGGCCGCGGCTATCCTCGGACCGCATGTCCGGCTCCCCGCGTCCCGCGCCTCCCGCGGGCGGGCGGCCGGTACGGCGCCCGGCCCCGCCCCGGCTCGCCCGCGTCGACGAGACCAGCGCCGGCGGCCTGATCCTCGACCGCAGCAGCTCGGGCGTCGCCCGTGCGGCGCTCATCGCGCGGCACGACCGCCGCGGCCGCCTGGTCTGGTCGCTGCCCAAGGGCCACGTCGAGCAGGGCGAGACGCCGGAGCAGGCCGCGGTCCGCGAGGTGCGAGGAGGAGACCGGCATCCGGGGACGCGTGCTCGGGCACCTCGGCATCATCGACTTCTGGTTCGTGGCCGAGCAGCGCCGCGTGCACAAGACCGTGCACCACTACCTGCTCGAGGCCGAGGGCGGCGAGCTCTCCGACGACGACATCGAGGTGGTCGAGGTCGCCTGGGTGCCGCTCGACGACGTGCCCGCCCGCCTCGCGTACGCCGACGAGCGCCGACTCGTCGCGCGGGTGCCCGAGGTGCTCGACGAGCACGGCGCCACCCCGGGCACCGCGCTGATGCCGCGCGTCCGCACCTCGACCCGCCGACGGCTCCCGCTGCTCGCCGTGGCCGCGGCCGGCGCGCTGCTCGCCGGGCTGGCGGCCGCCCCGGCGGCACCCGCCGCGCCCGCGCCGTCGCCGGGCTCGCCCCGGCCGTCGACGTGCCCCCGGGCGTCACCGTGACCCTCACCAGCCTCGCGCCGGTGGTGCCCGAGCCCGGCGACGACCTCGCGATCAGCGGCGTCCGTCACCAACACCACCGACGCGGTGGTGCGCGACGTCCAGGTGCGCCTGCGCGTGTCGCCGACCCCGGTGCGCAACCGGGCCGAGATCGCGCCCGATCCTCGCCGGCGACCGCCGGCCGGACCGGCATCGCGATCGAGCGCACCCGCACCGACGTCACGGCCTCGCTGCAGCCGGGCGCCGCGCGCCTCGTTCACGCATCAGCGTCCCGCTCGTCGGCGCTGCCGCTGTCCGAGGACACCAACGAGGTGATCGTGCTCGGCGTCGAGTCGATCGCGCGCACCGGCCAGGACGCCCCGGTGCAGACCGGCTTCACCCGCACGTTCCTGCCCTGGTTCCCGGCGCCGGACGCCGTCGAAGCCCACCCGCGTCGTCTGGCTCTGGCCCGCTGAGCAGCACGCCGTCGCGCGTCACCGACAACGTCTTCCTCGACGACCACCTCGGCGACGAGGTCGTCGAGGGCGGGCGGCTGCAGCCGGCTGCTCGACGCGGCCGACTCGCAGCCGGAGGCGCTCAGCTGGGTGGTCGACCCCGCCCTGCTCGAGTCGCTGGTCGACATGTCCGACGGGTACGACGTCCGCGCCGGCGACGGCGCCCTGACGCCCGGCACCCGCGGGCCCGCCGCCGCGGCCTGGCTCGAGCGCCTGCGCGACCTCACCGCCGGCGCCGAGGTGACGGCCTCGTCGTACGCCGACCCGGACGTCGTCGCGCTGCACCGGTCGGGCCTCGACGTCGACATCGCCCTGGCGGCCACGACCGCGAGCGGACGTGCCGGACGTGGTGCTGGGGCGCCCGGTCGCGGGCGGCCTCGCGTGGCCGCCGAACGGCGTCACCGACGACGGCACGCTCGACGTGCTGCGCGCGACGGGGGCCCAGGTGGTCGTGCTGCTCGTCGGCCGCGCTGCCGCCCACGCCGCCCGTGCCCTACACCCCGAGCAGCGCGGTCGACCTCGCCACCGGCGGCTCCCCGCTGCGGGCCGCGGCGTTCGACCCGGTGGTGTCTCGGCTCGTCACCCTCCCCGCGCCCACGACGAAGACCCCCGACGACGACCCGGTGGCGCGCCGGCAGCAGGCGCTCGCCGAGATCGCGCTCACCACGCTGCAGCTGCCCGAGGTCGTCGCGCACGTTCGTCATCGCGCCGCCGATGCGCTGGGCGACCGATGCGGTGTCGGGCCGCGAGCTCGTCACCGCGGTCGCCGACTCGCCCTGGGCCCGGCCCTACCGGCTCGACGCCCTCGTCGTGGGCGGCACGAGCAGCGTGCCGCGCCAGCGCGCCGACTACCCGCCCGCGGCGCGCAAGGCCGAGCTCAGCCGCTCCTACCTCGCCTCGGTCGCGCGCACGCGCGAGTCGCTGGCCGGCCTGCGCTCCGTGGCACCCGACGTCCCCGGCACCGGCACGACCGGCACCGAGGGCTACGAGTCGGCGCTCACGCGCGCCGAGTCCGCGGCCTGGCGCGACGACCGCGCCGGCGGGCGGCGGCTGGTCACGATCCTGACCAAGCAGATCGACACGCAGATCGCCCAGGTCAAGGTGCTGTCGCGCGCGCCGGTGACGCTGCCCGGCGACTCGGGCGTCATCCCCGTCACCGTCGCCAACGACCTCGACCGGCCCGCGCGGGTCGGTGTGCGGCTCACGGGCACGCCCGCCGTGCGCTTCGACGCCGCCGACGTCGCCCCCGTCACGCTCGCCCCCGGCGAGAAGCGCACGCTCGAGGTCAGCGCGCGCGTGGTGGGCACCGGCGCGGTGGTCGTCGACATCGTGCTGCTCACCCCGGAGGGCGACGAGTTCGGGCGGCCGGTGCGCACCGAGGTCCGCTCGGCGGCCTACGCGCTGGCCGCGCAGTGGGTGGTCATCGGGCTGTTCGCGCATCCTCGTGGTGCTGCTCGGCGTCAACGTCGTACGCCGTCGCCGCACCAAGGCCGCGGGCGGTGCCTCGTGACGACCCGCACCCGACGAGCCGCAGGCCCCCGACCAGACGGGCCCGGGCGACGCACCGGCGAGCACGGACGAGCTCGACCGAGGCGCTGTCCGAGGAGCTCGCGGGCGACGTCGTCACCGACGACGTGCCGTCGTCGGCCACCTCGCCGGCCAACGCGACCGCATCAGCGTCGGTGCTGCGCTCGAGCATGCTCATGGGCGCGGGCACGGTGCTCTCGCGCTTCGGCGGCGTGCTGCGCGGCGTCGCCCTCGCCGCGGCTCTCGGCGCCGGCACGGTCGCCGACGCGTTCACCCTCGGCAACACGCTGCCCAACGTCGTCTACATCCTCATCATCGGCGGCGCGCTCAACGCGGTGTTCATCCCGCGAGCTCGTGCGCCACATGAAGGACGACCCGGACGACGGCGTGGGCTACGCCGACCGCCTCATCACGCTGGTGAGCATCGCGCTCGCGATCCTCGTGGTCGGTGCCGTGGTCTTCGCGCCGTTCCTGGTGCGCATCTACGCCACGCCGCAGTACACGCAGCAGCAGCTCGACCTCGCCATCGCGTTCGCGCGCTTCTGCCTGCCGCAGATCTTCTTCTACGGCGTCTACACGATGCTGTCGCAGGTGCTCAACGCACGCGGCCACTTCGGTGCGCCGATGTTCGCGCCGCTGGTCAACAACGTGGTCGCCATCGCGACCTTCGTGCTCTTCATCGTGGTGGCCGGCCCGGAGGCCGGCGCCGACGGCGTCCTCGAGCCCGACCAGATCGCGCTCCTCGGCATCGGCACGACGCTCGGCGTGGTGCTGCAGGCGCTCGTGCTCGTGCCGGTGCTGCGCCGCGCGGGCTACCGCTTCCACCCCCGCGGCGGGTGGCGCGGGCGCCGGGCTGCAGCGTGGCCGGCGGCCTCGCCGCGTGGACCATCGGCCTGGTGCTGGTCAACCAGGTCGCGTACGCCGTGATCGTGCGGCTCGCCACCGGCGTCAACGCCGCGTCGGCGGACGTCGGCGCCACGCCCGCGGGTCTCACGGCGTACACGAACGCGCACCTCATGTTCGTGCTGCCGCACTCGGTGATCACGGTGTCGCTGGTGGCCGCGCTGCTGCCGCGCATGAGCCGCGCGGCGCACGACAGGCGCTACGACGACCTCGCCTCGGACATCGCCGGCGGCATGCGCTCGGCGTCGTCGCTGATCATCCCGGCGTCGGTCGGCGCTCGTGGTGCTCGGCACCCAGGCCGGCATCCTGCTGTTCAACTACGGCCAGACCTCGACCGCCTCCGCCCAGGTCGACCGGGCTGCTCGCCTCGGTGTTCGCGCTCGGCCTGCTGCCCTTCACGCTCTACTACATCGTGCTGCGCGGGTGGTACGCCCTCGAGCGCACGCGCACCGCGTTCTGGGTGACGGTGGTGCTCAACGCGCTGAACCTCGCCATCGCCGTCCCGCTCTACCGCATCGTCGCGGGCAACCAGACCGGTCCGGCGCCCCTCGGTCGCCCTCGCCGTCGGCTACGTGGCGGCGTACTGGCTGACGCTGGTGGTGGGCTGGATCGTGCTCTCGCGCCAGATCGGCGGCCTCCAGACCGGGCGCACCCTGCGCTCGCTGGCGCGCATGGCGGTCGCCGGCCTCATCACCTTCGTGGTGATGGCCGCCGGTCTCGTCGGCATCAACCAGGTGGCGCCCGGCACCGCCAAGCTCGACGCCGTGCTGCGCATCGTGGTGCTCGGGGCGCTCGGGGCGGTGGTCTACCTCGGGCTCGCGAAGCTGCTGCGCATCACCGAGGTGACCGAGGTGCTGGCCACGCTGCGGCGCCGCGTGCCGATCGGCCGCTGACCCGGACGGCCCAGTGCGGGGCGCATCAGCGCTCCTGCGCTGCTCCACCCAGGGGATGCCGGGGTCGTCGAGGCGTCGTTCCTGCTCAAGCGGGGGTCCCAGGACGCCGACACCCGCTAGGTGGCACACCTCTCTCCCGCTATGCCGACGACCCTGGGGCACCGCCTCCGGGTGGAGGACGTCGGCGTGATCGTGGTCAGCACCCTCGTCAAGGTGCTCCTCGTGGTCGGCGTGCTCGCGGTGATCGGGTACGACTCCGTGACCATGACGATCAACTCGCTGTCCCTCAAGGAGGACGCGCAGGCCGCCGCCCAGGAGGGCCATCAGGTCCTGCACGACCGCAGGGACCCGCAGGCGGCGTACAACGCCGTCGTGCGCTTCGCCAAGGAGCAGGGCCTCACCGTCGTCCCGCAGAGCTTCGCGGTCAGCGCGCGGAACACCGTGACCGTCGAGCTGCGCCGTGAGGCGCCGGTGATCGCTGGCCCGCTACATCCCGCGCATCAACAGCTACGTCGTCGCCACGGCCACGGCCAGCGCCAGCGACCAGGTCAAGTAGGGCCGGTGGACACGAGGGGGTCGGCACAGGGTCGGCGCGCAGGGGCACGGGCGAGGACCGCCCTGACCGGCGCGCTGCTCGCCGCGACCCTGCTCGGCGCCTCGATCCTCGCGGGCGCCCCGAGCGCCTCGGCCGACCCCGACCTCACGCAAGGCGCGCGCCGCCGCCTCCCAGCTGCGCGACAAGCTCGACCGGCTCCACGCCGAGGCCGAGGCCGCGGCGGAGGACTACGGCGCGGCGAACGACGCGCTCGAGCAGACCGTCTCGCAGCTGCTGGTGGCCGACGAGGACGTCGACCTCGCGCAGGGCCGGGCCGACAAGGCGGCCGGGCGCACGGCGGACGCCGCACGGCACATGTACATGACCGGCGGTGCGGGCTCGCTCTACGCCAGCGTGCTGGCCGGCGAGAGCATCTCCGACGTCCTCGACCGGCTCGCCTCGGTCGACTCGATCGTGCGCGGCGACATCGTCGCCTCGGACACGGCCGAGCAGGAGGTCGTGGCCGCGAAGGTGACGCGGGGCAGCTTCGCGCTGCTCACGGCTCGCAAGCACGCCCTCGAGCAGCAGCGCGCTGCCGCCGCCACCCGGGCCGAGACGCTGCTCGCCCGCGCGCGCGTGGCCTACGACTCGGCGACCGCGCTGGTGCGCGACCTGGTCGAGCGCGAGCGGGCGATGGCCCAGGCGCGCGCCGAGGCCGCGGCTCGCGCAGCGGCGACCGCCGTCGACCCGAACTGGACCACCGAGCCCGTGCCCGCCGACCAGGTGCGCGCGGTCGACCGCGCCATCGCCGAGGCAGCGGCCGCGCCTGCGACGCCGTACGCCGTCGGTGCACTCACCGACCTCCGACGCTGGCTGGGGACGCCGTACTCCGCGGGCGGCGGCGGCAAGAACGGTCCCTCGACCGGCTGGTGCTCGAGCAGCGCGCCGGACGACGGCCGCACCGACGACGGGGCCTGCCGGGCCACGAGCACGGTCGGCTTCGACTGCTCGAGCCTCATGGTGCGGATCTTCAGCCAGGGCGGCCTCAACCTGCAGCGCACCTCGCGCCAGCAGTGGTACGCCGGCCCCCACGTGAGCATGAAGGAGCTGCGGCCCGGCGACCTGCTGTTCTGGGCGTACGGCAGCAGCCCCGGGTCGATCCACCACGTGGCGATCTACCTCGGCCACGGCCTGATGGCCCACTCGCCGCACACCGGCGACCACGTACGCGTGGCGCAGGTCTACCTCAGCGGCTACTACGGCGCGGTCCGCCCGCGCTGATCGGGCACCGTCCTCCGGCGCGACGCGGTCCGCACGGGGAGCCTGCGCGCTGCGATCGTGCAGGTCGGGCACGTACCCTGGTCGACTGTGACGAAGACGACGGCCAAGGGGCGCTCCACGGAGCCGGGCCCGGACACCGTCCTGCTCGGGCGCTTCCGCCTCGTCGACCGGGTCGGCGACGGCGGCGGCACCTCGCTGTGGCACGCCGTCGACCAGCGCCTGCGTCGCGCGGTCGGGGTGCGCGTGATGCCGCTCGACCACCCGCGCGTCGACCGGCTGCGGGCCGGTGCCGTGGCGGCCTCGACCGTCACCGACCGCCGCGCGGTCCCCGTGCTCGACATCGCCGACGACCCCGACAGCGGCCAGCTCGTCATCGTGACCGAGTGGCTCGCGGCGACGCCGTACGGCCAGCTCCTCGCGGCTCGGGGCGGGGAGCCGCTGCCCCCCGAGGAGGCCTCCCGGATCGCGCTCGAGGTGGCCCGCTTCCTCGCCGCGGCCGAGGCCGAGGGCCTCGCGCACGCCCACCTGCACCCCAACGCGGTCATGGTCACCGACGGCGGCGAGGTGCGGGTGCGGGGCCTGGGCATCGACCGCGCGCTGTACGGCGCCGAGCCGGACATCGAGCCCGAGCTCGCCGACGTCCACGGGGCGGGAGCGATCCTCTACGCCGGGCTCACCGGGCCGCTGGCCGGGGCCGTCGCGTCGTCCCGGAGATCCCGTCGGTCCCGTCGCTCGACAAGGGCCGCGTGCCGTGGCCGAGCCGCGTGCGCGCCGACGTGCCGCCCGAGCTCGACCGGATCGCGGCCCGGGCGCTCGCCACGGCCACGCCGCCCAAGGGCGAGCCGTCGTTCACCTCCATCCCCGAGGTCGTCGCGGCCCTGTCCGCCGCGTCGGCCGTGCCGGTCGCGGCAGTGGCACCGCGACGCACCGGTCGCCGGCTGCTGCGAGCGGGCACCGTCCTGGTCGGGGCCGCGGCAGCCGTGGGCCTCGCCGCGCTCGGCGTCGACCTGATCCTCGGCGCGGCCAGCCCTCCGCTCACCGTCCCCCGCAAGGTGGCGACGGCCCCGGTCGGGCCCAGCTCCACGCCGTCGCCCGTCGCGCAGCCCACCGCCGCGGGCGAGAAGCCCATCCCGATCGTGTCCGTCGTGGACTTCGACCCGTTCGGCGACACGCGCGAGGAGAACCGCAGCCAGGCGCAGAACGCCGTCGACCGCGACCCGTCGACCGCCTGGCGCACGGTGCGCTACAAGGCCGCCGACCTGTCCGGGAAGCCGGGTGTCGGCCTCATGATCGACCTCGGGGCGCCGCGCCCGGTGTCGGTCGTCGAGCTCTCACTCGTGGGCAACGGCTCCGACGTGTCGCTGCGCGCCGGCGACGATCTCGCCAAGGCGCCGAAGAAGTGGAAGTCGATGTCCGAGGTCACCGGAGCCGGCGACTCGCTCGTGCTGCGCGTGCCGGCGCCCGTGACGACGCGCTACCTGCTCGTGTGGTTCACGCAGCTGCCGTGGGCCGACGGCGCCTACCAGGGCGGCGTGTCGAACATCCGCGTCCGCGGCTGAGTCAGGCCGACGCCTCGCGCGCGGCCCGACGTTCGGCCCAGCGACGCCGCCACCACGACCGCAGCACGAACGCCAGCACCACGACGAGGACGACCAGCAGCAGCGGGGCGAGGATCGCCAGCAGGCTCGCGACGAGCGAGGTCGTGTCCTCGACCACGCTCACCACGGGTGCGCCGACGCCGCCGGTCGACACGTTCACGACCGGCCGCGCCACCGCCTTGCCCGCGTGCACGCTGCCCGCGGCGAGGATGCCCGCGACCACGCCCACCCACGGCGGCAGGTCGGTGCCGATCCCGATCGCGCCCGCGGCCAGCAGCGCGCCGGCCGCCGGTCGCACCACGGTCTGGATGATGTCGTTGACCGAGTCGACGCCGGGGATCTTGTCGGCGAAGAACTCCACGCCGAGCAGCACCGCCAGCACGATGAGCACCGGCGTCGAGGTGATGCCGTCGTACGTCGAGGGCAGGGTGATGACCTCGAAGCGGCCGAGGAGGCCGACCACCAGCAGCGGGACGTAGGCGTTGAGGCCTGCGGCGCCGGCCAGGCCGAGCGCGGTGATGATCGCCGTGGTCAGGTCCACGTCGGCACTGTAGAACGGTCGCCTGCGGGTTCGACAGCCGCCGTGGCAGCAGCACCGCCGTCACGCCGACGAGAGGGAGCCACCATGACGCGATTCACCGGAGCCGACGACCTGTCCGGCGCGGAGTTCCACGACACGAACCTGCGCGGCGCGCGCTTCGTCGGCGCGTCGCTCGCCGACGCCGTGATGCGCGGGGTCGACGTCGACGGGCTCGACATCGAGGCGCCCTGGCTGCTCGACGGCGACGGCTCGCTGCGGGTGAACGGCGTCGACGTCACGGCGTACGTGAGCGACCAGCTCGACAGCCGGTTCATCGGCCGGGCACAGCGTCGCGCGAGCGACCCGGACGGGCTGCGCGCCGCGTGGTCGGCGCTCGAGCTCGCGTGGGACGGCGCGCTCCAGCGCGCCGCCGCGATGCCGGAGGGCTCGGTCGACATCAACGTCGACGGCGAATGGTCGTTCGCCCAGACGCTGCGCCACCTCGTGCTCGCCACCGACCTGTGGCTGGGGAAGTCCGTGATCGGCCTCGCCGAGCCGTTCCACCCGCTCGGGCTCACCAACGCCGAGGCGGAGGAGGAGGGCTTCGACATGTCGGTCTTCGCGACCGAGCCGCCCTCGTACGCCGAGGTGCTCGCGGCCCGGGCCGGCCGGGTCGCGCTCGTGCGGGAGTTCCTGGCCACGGTGACCGAGGCCGACCTCGACGTGGTGCGCGCCAACCCCTGGGCCCCCGAGCACCCCGAGACCACGCGGTCGTGCCTGCACACGATCCTCGAGGAGGAGTGGGAGCACCTGCGCTACGCGCTGCGCGACCTCGACGCGATCGAGGCCGCGGAGTAGCCATCGCCTGGCCTTGACCAGGGCACTTGCATTTTGCAAGTATGACCGCCATGAGCCTCTTCATCACCTGCCCGGTCGAGAGCGTCGAGCGCGCGACGGCCTTCTACACCGCCCTCGGATGGACCCTCAATGCCGAGATGTCCGACCACAACGTGTCGTGCTTCGCGATCGCTCCCGAGCAGTACGTCATGCTCGGCAGCCGGGAGATGTACGCGAGCGTGGGTGGCACCGAGGACGTCATCGGCGGACCGGACACCCCCTCGAAGGTCACCGTCTCCTTCGACCTCGGCAGCCGTGAGGCGGTCGACGCCCTCGTCGATCGCGCCGGCGCCGCCGGCGGTCGGGTCGGCGACACCGACGACTACCCCTTCATGTACCAGCGTCAGTTCGACGACCCCGACGGCTACCACTACTCGCCGTTCTGGATGAAGCCGAGCACCGATCACACCGAGTGAACGACCTCGCTGCGGCGCTCGGCGTCGTCGGAAGCCGCTGGGCACTGCTCATCGTGGAGCGCCTGCTGGAAGGGCCGCAGCGCTACGGCGACCTGCAGCGTGACCTCGGCGCGCCGACGAACATGCTCGCGACCCGCCTGCGCGAGCTCGAGGAGGCCGGCGTTCTCTACCGTCTGCCCCTTCACCACAACACCCGCGCCTACGCGCTCACCGATCGAGGGCTCGCCCTGCGAGACGCGATCGTCGCCCTCGGACGCTGGGGTGCCGAGGAGACCTGACCCGATCTGGGTACCTCCCCTGCCGGTGCCACTCACGCGCGGAAGGCGGGCGGGGCGCTGCGCTGCTATAACCGGGACGAACGAGGCGGTTCCGCTTCGCGCCCTCACCCGGAGGAGAGCCATGACCGTCGTCGTCGGATACGTCCGCACACCCGAGGGCGAGGCCGCCCTGGCCGCCGCCGTGGAGCAGCTGAACGCCGGTGAGCGGCTCATCGTCGTCAACAAGCCCGAGCCCGGGCGAGCTCGACGGCGAGTTCTCCGCCGAGCAGGACTCCGACGCTCTGCACAACAACCTGGCCGAGCAGGGCGTCGACGCGGAGGTCGTCAACCTCTACGCCGACGACGAGCCGGCCACGCTCATCGTCGAGCAGGCGACCGTCCACGCGGCGCGGCTCATCGTCATCGGGCTGCGCCGCCGCTCGCCGGTCGGGAAGATCCTGCTCGGCAGCACGGCACAGTCGGTGCTGTTCGACGCGCCGTGCCCGGTGCTCAGCGTGCGGGGCCCCGGCGAGTAGCCCCGCCCGCCGCGCCGACATGCCGGTGGGGTCACGGGCCGGGGCCGCAGGCAAGGCCCGGCCCGTAGGCTGACCGACGCCATGACCAGCACCGGGGACACCGTCGAGCACGGCGACGCCGCGCCCGACGACAAGGCCCTGCTCGCCGCGCACGTCGCCGGCGACCCCGACGCCTTCGGCGAGCTGGTACGCCGCCACCGCGACCGGCTCTGGGCCGTGGCGCTGCGCACGACCTCCGACCCGGAGGAGGCCTCCGACGCGCTGCAGGACGCGTTCATCTCGGCGTACCGCAACGCCGCCTCGTTCCGCGGGGAGTCGGCCGTCACGACCTGGCTGCACCGCGTGGTGGTCAACGCCTGCCTCGACCGGATGCGCCGGCGCAAGGTCCGCCCGACCGTGCCGCTGCCCGAGGAGGACGGCGAGACCGGCCACCGCGGCATCGCCGACCCGCGCGACGACCTCGACCGCCTCGAGCTCCGCATGGAGATCGACAAGGCCCTCGCCGCGCTCCCCCTCGACCAGCGCGCCGCGATCATCCTGGTCGACGTCGAGGGCCTCTCGGTGGCCGACGCGGCCGTGGCCCTCGGAGTGCCGGAGGGGACGGTCAAGAGCCGCTGCTCGCGCGGCCGCGCCCGGCTCGCCGTGGCGCTGGCGGGGCTGCGGAACCCGGACGCCGGGTCCGGCGTCCCATCCAGGCAGGACGACCCGATCCCCGCGCCAGACCCGACCCGACCGACCGACCCGGAGGTGAGCTGAGTGACCGACACCACCCCCGGCGCCGGCCTGCCCGACGAGCGGTTCGGCCCCGAGACGCCCGGCCCCGAGGCGACCGCCGAGCAGGAGGCGTACGTCGCCGGCCTGCTCGGCTCGCTGCGCGCCGACGACCCCGAGATCCCCGACCACGTGGCCGCGCGCATCGACGGCGTGCTCGCCGAGCTGCGGCGCACCGAGCCGGTGCTGCCCGGCGCGGCGAGCGCCCTCGGCGACAGCGACGACGCGGCCACCGCCGCCTCCGCGGCGGCCCCCTCCGCGAGCGACGCGACGGTGCTCCCCCTGCCGACGCAGCGCCGCGAGTCCGGCACCTCGCGCACGTTCCGCTGGGTCGCGGGTGCGGCGGCCGCCGTGGTCGTGCTGGCCGGCGGCGCCGCGGTGATCCGCGCCGCGCTGCCGAGCGGCGGCTCGTCGGGCTCGACGACCACCGCGAGCGATGCGAGCAGCGGCGGCGAGCCCGTTCCGATCCGGTCGTCCGGCACGTCGTACAGCAGGTCGGAGCTGTCGTCGCAGGCAGCCTCGCTCGTCGCGAACGCGGCCAAGGGCGGCGCTCAGGCGCCCGAGGTCGCCCCGGAGGTCGACCCGAGCACGGCGCCGACCACCAGCGGGGCCACCGACCCGCAGGCGCGCCAGCTGCTCTCGACCGGCACGCTCGCGGCGTGCCTCGAGCAGCTCACCGGCGGCCCGGGGGCGATGCCCGTCGCGATCGACCAGGGCACCTACGAGGGCCAGCCCGCCGACGTCGTCGTGCTGCCCTCGCCCGACGACGCGGCGCGCCTCGAGGTCTGGGTGATCGGCCCGGGCTGCACCCGCGAGAACGTCCAGATGTACGAGTTCCGCACCATCCCCGCGCCGGGGACCGCGTCGGCACCCGAGGCGCCGGAGTCGGACGCCCCGGCGCCGGCGAGCACCGAGAGCGCGCCGCCCGCACCGTGATCCGCGGCACGCGCCCGCGCCTCCACCGGCGGGCGCACGCCCCTGACCTGCGACGACGGCGTACACCGAGGGCGATCCGCGCGGGACTCCGCGCCCTGGCCCGGACGGAATGCCGACCCGCCTAGGATCGTTCCAGTCCCTGGCGGCGCGCAGCCGCCCGCGCCCCCGCTCCCCGGGGGTCACTCGAGGCAAGGAAGGCCCGTCGTGAGCGACGTCCGCACCGTGATCATCATCGGCTCCGGCCCGGCCGGGTACACCGCCGCCATCTACGCCGCGCGCGCCCAGCTCGCGCCGCTGCTGTTCGAGGGCGCGATCACCGCCGGCGGCGCGCTCATGAACACGACCGAGGTCGAGAACTTCCCCGGCTTCCCCGAGGGCGTCCAGGGCCCGGCGCTCATGGAGAGCCTGCGCGCCCAGGCCGAGCGCTTCGGCACCGACATGCGCACCCAGGACGTCGTCTCCGTCGACCTCACCGGCCCGGTCAAGGTCGTCGTCGACGACGAGGGCGTCGAGCACCGCGCCCACTCCGTGATCCTCGCGATGGGCTCGGGCTACCGCGAGCTCGGCGTCGAGGGCGAGAAGCGCCTCTCCGGCCACGGGGTGTCGTGGTGCGCCACCTGCGACGGCTTCTTCTTCCGCAACCAGCACATCGCGGTCGTGGGCGGCGGCGACTCCGCGCTCGAGGAGGCCACCTTCCTCACCCGCTTCGCCGACACGGTCACCCTCGTGCACCGTCGCGACTCGCTGCGCGCCAGCAAGATCATGCAGGAGCGCGCCTTCGCCAACGACAAGATCCGCTTCGCGTGGAACTCCGAGGTCGCCGAGGTCGTGGGCGACGACAAGCTCTCGTCGCTCGTGCTGCGCGACACCGTGACCGGCGAGACCCGCACGCAGGAGGTCACCGGCCTGTTCGTCGCCATCGGCCACGACCCGCGCTCGGAGCTGGTCAAGGGCCAGGTGCACCTCGACGAGGACGGCTACGTGCTCGTGGAGGGTCGCAGCACCCGCACCAACCTGCCGGGCGTCTTCGCCTGCGGCGACCTCGTCGACCACACCTACCGTCAGGCCATCACGGCGGCCGGCTCCGGCTGCGCCGCGGCCCTCGACGCCGAGCGCTTCCTCGCCTCGATCGAGGCGGCGGAGTCCACGCACGACGCCGAGCAGGCCCTGGTCTGACCCCCGCGCCGCGGGTGCGGCCCGCGGTCGGCGCTACGCCGTACCGTGGAGCTCCTGCGGCCACACCGACCCCCCACCCCTCGAGGAAGGAACGCCACTCATGGGCGCCACCAAGACCGTGACCGACGCGTCGTTCGCCGACGACGTCCTGCTCTCCGACAAGCCGGTGCTCGTCGACTTCTGGGCCGAGTGGTGCGGGCCGTGCAAGATGGTCTCGCCGATCCTCGAGGAGATCGCCGACGCGAACTCCGAGAAGCTCACCGTCGTGAAGCTCAACATCGACGAGAACCCGCAGATCGCCGCGGCCGAGCGGATCATGTCGATCCCGACGATGAACGTCTACCAGGGCGGCCGTCTCGTGAAGCAGATCGTGGGCGCCAAGCCCAAGGCCGCGCTGCTGGCCGACCTCGCCGAGTTCCTGTAAGCCGCGTGACCCCTCCCGCCTACCGACGGGGGGACACCGGCGCGGCGGTCGCGGAGATCCGTGACCGCCTCGGCCGGCTCGGGCTGCTGACCGATGGCGCCGCCACCGTCTCGCCCGGGCACGACCCCTCCACCGCGTGCTTCGACGACGCCGTCGACGTGGCGGTCCGCGCCTTCCAGCAGGAGCGCGGTCTGACCGTCGACGGTGTCGTCGGCGTGCAGACCTTCCGGCGCCTCGAGGAGGCGCGCTGGTCGCTCGGCGACCGCGTGCTGTCGTTCAGCCCCGGCCACCTCGTCACCGGCGACGACGTGCTCACGCTGCAGCAGCGGCTCTCGGGCCTCGGCTTCGACCTCGGCCGGGTCGACGGCGTGTTCGGCCGCGCGCACCGACGCCGCCCTGCGCGAGTTCCAGCGCAGCGTGGGCGTCGACCCGGACGGCACGTGCGGCCCGGACACCTTCCGCGCGATGGAGCGCCTGCGCCGCACGATGAGCGGCGGCACGGGCGGCGGCAGCGCCGAGTCGCTGCGCGAGCTGCACGTGCTCGAGACGCTGCTCAGCGGCGTCGCCGACAAGGTGGTCGTCCTCGACCCCGGTCACGGCGGCGCCGACACCGGTCTCGTGCACGGCGGTCTCACCGAGGCCGTGATCGCCGGCGACCTCGCGAGCCGCATCGAGGGCCGCCTCGCCGCCATCGGCGTGCAGGTGCTGCTCACCCGCTCGCCCGAGGGCGCCTCGGCGCCCGAGGAGGCCGATCGCGCGCACTTCGCCAACGACACCGCGGCCGATCTCGTCGTGTCGCTGCACGCCGACTCCGTCGACTCCGCGGCGCCGGCCGGGTGCGCGACCTTCTACTACGGCGACGCCGTGGCCGGCACCGGCTCGACTCTCGGCGCCCGGTTCGCCGAGATGGTGCAGGACGAGATCTGCGCGCGCACCGACCTCACTCGACTGCCGCACGCACGCCAAGACGCTGGGACCTGCTGCGCATGACGCGCATGCCCGCCGTGCGGGTCGAGTGCGGCTACCTGTCCAACCCGCGCGACGCGCGACGCCTGTCCGACCCCGCCTTCCGCGACGCCGTCGCCGAGGGCATCGCGGCCGCGGTCGTGCGCTTCTTCGCCCCCGTGCCCGCCGAGGTCGGCTCCGAGCGCTAGCTCGTCGGATCCTCGCGGTGCAGCGCGCCCACCTGGCGGCGCCCGCCGAGCAGCCTCTCGATCGCGGCCTCCACGACGTCCTCGCGCCACGCCACGGCCGAGCGCAGGTCGAGGCGCAGCCGGGGCGTCCTCGGGTGCGGCCGCACCGTGGTGAACCCGACCGCGAGCAGGAAGTCCGCGGGCACCAGGCACGGCGCTGCGCCGTCGGTGCTCGCGATCGCCTCCACCGCGCGCACGCCGCGGCGTACGAGGTCGGCCGCCATGCCCTGCACGAGCATCCGGGCCACCCCGCGGTCGGCGTGCTCGTCCTCGACGCGCAGCGTCGCGAGCAGCACCGCGTCGGGGGCGACCGGGGCCGTGGGGTAGGAGCCGAGCCCCGGCAGGTACGCCGGCGGCGCGTAGAGCGCGTAGCCGACGACCGCGTCGTCGATGCGCGCCACCTGGCCGCAGGAGCCCCAGTCGAGCAGGGTCGCGCTCAGCCACGACTCCTTGGCCTCGACGCCGGCGAGCTCGTCCTCGAGCCGGCCGCGCTGCACGGGGTCGAGCTCCCAGCGCGTGCACGACCGGCACGGCCCGGGCAGCTCGGCGAGGGAGTCCCGGGTCAGCGGCGCGAGCCGGCGCGACCCGGACACGTCATCGCCCGACCGGTCGCGGCAGCTCGCCGCGATGGGGCCGGATCAGGCCGGCGACGAACCCCGCGACGAGGCCGAGCGCGAGCAGCACGAGCACCCAGCGAACAACCCGCATGACACCTCCCAGGCCCTATCCGGCATCGTAGGCCGTGCGGACGGCCTGCGGGAGGTCGCCGTCGCCCCCGCGGGCGCCACGACGGGAGCTGGATCGGCGGTGAGAGCACGGCGATGTCGGAGCAGCCGACGAACGTGAGCACGGGCACGCGCCTGGACCCCTGGATCGATGCGTACGCCGAGCGCACGCGCGGTCTCACCGCCTCGCAGGTGCGCGCGCTGTTCGCCGTCGCCTCGCGCCCCGAGGTCGTCTCGCTGGCCGGCGGCATGCCGTTCGTCTCCGCGCTGCCGCTCGACGCCATCGCCGACACCGTCGCGCGCCTGATCCGCGACCGCGGCGCGGTGGCGCTGCAGTACGGCTCCGGCCAGGGCGACGTGACGCTGCGCGAGCAGATCCTCGAGGTGATGGAGCCGGTCGGCGTGCGCGCCCACCCCGACGACATCGTGGTCACCGCCGGCTCGCAGATGGCGCTCGACCTCGTGGTGCGCGTGTTCTGCGACCCGGGCGACGTCGTGCTCGTCGAGGCGCCGACCTACGTGACGGCGCTCGGCGTGTTCTCGGCGTACCAGTGCCGAGGTCGTGCACGTGCCGATGGACGAGCAGGGCATGCGGCCCGACGCGCTGCGCGAGGCGATCGCCGCCGTGCGCGCGCAGGGCCGGACGCCCAAGCTCATCTACACGATCCCGTCGTTCCACAACCCGGCCGGCGTCACGCAGGGCCCGGAGCGCCGCGCCGAGGTGCTGCGAGGTCGCGCGCTCGAACGGGCATCCTGCTGCTCGAGGACGACCCCTACGGCCTGCTCGGCTTCGACGGCACCGTGCCGCGCGCGATCCGCGCCGACGAGGCCGAGGGCGTGATCTACCTCGGCACGTTCTCCAAGACGATCGCCGCCGGTCTGCGCGTCGGCTGGGCGGTGGCGCCGCACGGTGTGCGCGAGAAGCTGGTGCTGGCCAACGAGACGGCGACGCTGTGCCCGCTCGAACCTCACGCAGCTCACCATCTCCGACTACCTCGCCACGCAGCCGTGGTTCGACCAGGTGAAGGTGTTCCGCGAGGTCTACCGCGAGCGTCGCGACGCGCTGCTCGAGTCGCTCGAGGCGCTCATGCCCGACGGCACGCGCTGGACCGTGCCCGGCGGCGGCTTCTACTCGTGGGTCACGCTGCCCGACGGGCTGGACGCCACCGCGATGCTGCCGCGCGCGGTCACCGCGCTGGTGGCCTACGTGCCCGGCACCGGCTTCTTCGCCGACGGCCAGGGCCGCCAGTCGCTGCGCCTGTCGTACTGCTACCCCGAGCCCGACCGCATCCGCGAGGGCGTGCGCCGCCTCGCCGGCGTGATCGAGGACCGAGCTCGAGCTCGCCCAGACGTTCGGCGCCGCGGCGCCGCTCGTCGACCGCGACGGCCCGTCGGCGCCGAGCGCCGGACCTCGCATGAGCGGCACTCGCATCGACACCCGGATCATCCACTCGCACAAGGGATCTCGCCGATGAGCACCAACGCCGAAGCCCGCGTCGTCGTCCTCGCCGGCGGGCTCTCGCCCGAGCGCGACGTGTCGCTGCGCTCGGGTCGCCGGGTGGCCGAGGCGCTGCGCGCTGACGGGCGTCGAGGTCGACGTGCTCGACGTCGACGCGGGGCTGCTCGGCTCGCTCGCCGCCGATCCGCCGTCGTGCGTCGTCCCGCTGCTGCACGGCGCACCCGGTGAGGACGGTGCCGTGCGCGACGTGCTCGAGGCGCTGGGGCTGCCGTACGTCGGCTCCGACCCCCACGCCTGCCGTTCGTCGTTCGACAAGCCGGTCGCCTCGGCGCGCGTGCACGACGCCGGTGTCGCCGTGCCGGACTCGTTCGTGCTGCGCGTCGTCGACGTTCCGCGAGCTCGGCGCCGCCGCGGTGCTCGACGCGGTCGTGGCACGCCTCGGCCTGCCGCTCATGGTGAAGCCCACGCGCGGCGGATCCTCGCTCGGCGCCTCCGTCGTGCGCTCCGCCGCCGACCTGCCCGGCGCGATGATGGCCGCGTTCGCCTACGGCGACACCGCGCTCATCGAGCGCTTCGTCACCGGCACCGAGGTGGCGGTCTCGGTCGTCGACGACGGCAGCGGGCCGCGCGCCCTGCCGGTCGTCGAGATCGTCCCCGACGGCGGCTTCTACGACTACGGCGCGCGCTACACCGCCGGAGCCACCGAGTTCTTCGTGCCCGCCCGGCTGCCCGACGAGGTCGCTCGCGGCCTGCGCCGAGACCGCCGCTGCTGGTGCACCGCGACGCTCGGGCTGCGCGACCTGTCGCGCAGCGACCTCATCGTCGACGCCGACGGTCGTCCGTGGTTCCTCGAGGTCAACGTCGCGCCCGGCATGACCGAGACCTCGACCTACCCCCAGGCCGTCGCGGCCGGCGGGCTCGACCTCGGCTCGCTCATGGCCTCTCTGGTGCAGATCGCGATCGCGCGCGCCTGAGAGCCCTTGCAGCGCAAGGGTTCTCAGGCTTCGACGCTCGGTCTGGGATCGGCCAGGTCGGCGGGTCGCCGTCGATGACGTCGACGATGCGGCGCAGGTCGTCCATGGTCGCGAACTCGATGGTGACCTTGCCCTTGGACTTGCCGGCCTCGACGCGCACGCGCGTCTCGAGCCGGTCGGAGAGCCGGTCGGCGATCTCGGTGAGACCCGGGGCGACGGTCTTGCGCGGGCGCGCGACTCGCACGCGCTCGCGGCCGTCGGCCTCGCCCACGGCGACGATCTCCTCGACCGCGCGCACCGAGAGCCCCTCGGCCACGATGCGCGTGGCGAGCGAGTCCATGGCGGCGGTGTCGTCGAGCGAGAGCAGGGCGCGCGCGTGGCCGGCCGAGAGCACGCCGGCCGCCACCCGGCGCTGCACCGGGGCAGGCAGGCGCAGCAGGCGCAGCGTGTTGCTCACCTGCGGGCGGCTGCGGCCGATGCGGGTGGCGAGCTCCTCCTGCGTGCAGCCGAAGTCGTCGAGCAGCTGCTGGTAGGCCGCCGCCTCCTCGAGCGCGTTGAGGTTGGCGCGGTGCAGGTTCTCGAGCAGCGCGTCGCGCAGCAGCACGTCGTCGCCGGTCTCGCGCACGATCGCCGGGATGCGCTCCAGCCCGGCCTCGCGGCTCGCGCGCCAGCGCCGCTCGCCCGCGACGAGCTCGTAGTGGACTCCGTCGGCGCCCGGCTCGGTGACCGGTCGGACGACGATCGGCTGCAGCAGCCCGATCTCGCGGATGGAGTGGACGAGCTCGGCGAGCGCGTCCTCGTCGAAGACGGTGCGCGGCTGGCGCGGGTTGGGGCGGACGTCGTCGAGCGGGATCTCGGCGTACCGCGCCCCGCTGACCACCTCGAGGTCGGCGACCGTGGCGACGACCGTCGGGGCCGGGTCGGCCTGCGCGGTGGCCGCCGGCTCGGCGGAGTCGTCGCGCGGCGCGTTGGGGATGAGGGCGCCCAGCCCGCGGCCGAGCCCTCGTCGCTGGTTCACCTGGCTGCTCCCCTGGATCGGCGGTCGTGCGCGCCGACCCTACCTCGGCGGGAGGACGGCCTCCGCGCCGCCCGCTGCGCCGTCGCGGCGGTCGGCGGATCGTGCCGCACCAGCCGGATCAGTGGCCCCTAGAGACCGCAGATGCGGCACTTCTGGGTCCAGTCAGTCGACGGTGCCGGCCCGCTCGGCCGACGCGGAGTCGCCCGCCGCGGCGGTCAGCGCCTCGGTGAGAGCCTCGGTGAAGGCCTCGTGCGACACCGCGACCTCCGGGCCGGGCTCGACCTCGACCTCGACCTCCGGTTCGGGGTCGAGCCCCTGCCGGGCCAGCTCGCGCGCGGCCTCGAGGTAGGACAGCGCCCCGGTGCTGCCCGGGTCGTAGGTGAGCACCGTCTGGCCGTACGACGGCGCCTCCGAGACGCGCACCGAGCGGGGGATCGCGGTGCGCAGGACACGCTCGGCGAAGTGGGCGCGCACCTCGTCGGCCACCTGGGCCGCCAGCCGGGTGCGGGCGTCGTACATCGTGAGCAGGATCGCCGAGACGTGCAGGCCCGGGTTGAGCTCCTCGGTCACCAGGCCCACGGTGCGCATGAGCTGGCCGAGGCCCTCGAGCGCGTAGTACTCGCACTGGATCGGGATGAGCACCTCGTCGGCGCACACGAGCGCGTTGAGGGTGAGCAGCCCCAGGCTCGGCGGGCAGTCGACGAGCACGTAGTCGAGGCGGCCGTGGGTCGCCTCGTGCACTCCGAGGTACGCCGTCACCGCCTTGCGCAGCCGGTGCTCGCGGGCGACGACCGAGACGAGCTCGATCTCGGCGCCGGCGAGGTCGAGGGTGGCGGGCGCGCACCACAGGCCGTCGATGTCGGGCACGGGCGCGACGACCTCGGCCAGGGGCCGGCCCTCGATGAGCACGTCGTAGACGTTGGGCACGTCGGCGTGGTGGTCGATGCCGAGCGCGGTGGAGGCGTTGCCCTGCGGGTCGAGGTCGACCACGAGCACGGCGAGGCCCTGCAGCGCGAGCGCCGCGGCCAGGTTGACCGTCGAGGTGGTCTTGCCGACGCCGCCCTTCTGGTTGGCGACGGTGATGACGCGCGTGCGCTCCGGTCGCGGCAGGTCGCCGCCGAACCGACGGGTCTTGACCGCGACCGCCGTCGCGGCAGCCACCGCGAGGGGGGTGTCGTCGGCGCTCACGCGTGCTCCTCGGCGTTCGGGTCGATGGTGTCGGGGTCGTGCGGATCGGCCGGCCAGCCCAGCCCGGGGGCGCTGCGGCCCGAAGGATCGTCCGTGGGCCACCCGAGACCCGGGGCGGCGCTGGTGCTCGTCGCTCATCGGGATCCCTTCCGGCGTCCGGCGGTCACGCGGACCACCCGCACCACGGTCGTGGTCGGCTCCACGACGCCCTCGCCGCAGGTGAGGACCTCCGCGCGCCCGCCGCCGACCTTCTCCAGCGCCTGCTGGGAGGCGAGCACCTCCTCGGCCGCCGTGTCGCCCTTGAGGGCCAGCAGCACGCCCTCGACGCGCACCAGCGGGAGCGTCCAGCCGGCCAGCCGGTCGAGCGGGGCCACCGCTCGTGCGGTGACGACGTCCACCCCCAGGCCGCCCTGGTCCTCCGCGCGGCCGCGCAGCACCTCGACGCGGTCCGCGAGCCCGAGAGCCTCGACCGCCTCGCTGAGGAACGTCGCGCGCCGCAGGAGCGGCTCGACGAGCACCACGCGCAGGTCGGGGCGCACGAGCGCGAGCGGCAGGCCGGGCAGTCCTGCACCCGATCCGACGTCGGCCACGCGTGCTCCCGACGGCACGAGCTCCTCGAGCACCGCGCAGTTGGCCACGTGCCGGCTCCACAGCCGACCCGTCTCCCGCGGTCCGATCAGCCCGCGCACCACACCGTCCGTGGCGAGCAGGTCGACGTAGGCGGTGAGGCCGGCGGCGGCGTCGGGGTAGCGCGAGCACAGGGCCTGCTCGACGAGCAGGTCCGCCTCCTCGCGCTCGGGGGTCTCCCCCGCCGGCGCCACCATGGGCTGCTCCTCCTGCCGAGCGGTCAGCTGCTCGGGAGGACGACGACGTAGCGGCGCGGCTCGACGCCCTCGGACTCGCTGGTGAGACCGGCAGCGGCGACCGCGTCGTGCACGACCTTGCGCTCGAACGGCGTCATCGGCTCGAGGCGCACCGGCTCGCCGGAGCTGGTGGCGCGCTGCGCCGCCTCGGCGCCGAGCGCGGTGAGCGCCTCGCGACGCGCGGCGCGGTGGCCGGCGATGTCGAGCATGAGGCGCGAGCGCTCGCCGGTCTCGCGCGTGACCGCGAGCCGGGTGAGCTCCTGGAGCGCGTCGAGCACCTTGCCGTTGTCGCCCACGAGGTGGTCGAGGTCGCCCCCGACGATGCTCACGAGCGCACGGTCGCCCTCGACGTCCATGTCGATGTCGCCGTCGAGGTCGGCGATGTCGAGCAGGCCCTCGAGGTAGTCGGCGGCGATGTCGCCCTCCTGCTCGAGGTCGCTCACGGCCGCACCGCGGCGCGCCTCGCGGCGGCTGCCGGACGACGTTTCACGGGAAACGCTCTCCTCGGGGGCGTCCGTGGTCTCGGTGGACTCGGTCGGCTCGACGGCCGTGGTCTCGCTCATGCGTGCTCGTCTCGGTCTCGGGGTGCCGGATCGGCACCCAGGGGTCGGGGTCGTGCTGTTTCACGGGAAACACCGCGGTCGCGGGTCTGCCCGTGGGGGTCAGTCCGTCGGGTCGGGCTCGGCCGGCGTGCTCGGCGTCTGACCCGCCGGCGGCGTCGACTTCGGCGCACCGCCGCCCTGGTTCTGACGCTTGCTGCGCGACTGCTTCTTCGGCTGCTGGCGCGGCTGGGGCGGGGCCACGACGATCACGGGGGCCTCGGGGTCGACTCCCCCGTTCTTGCGCGCCCGCTTCGCCGACTCGCGTCCCTCCCAGGCGGTGTACGCCGGGGTGCCGGGCTGCGGATTGTTCCGGATCACGTAGAACTGCTGACCCATCGACCAGAGGTTGGTGGTGAGCCAGTAGATGAGGACGCCGACCGGGAAGTTGACGCCGGTGATCATGAAGAAGAACGGGAAGACGTAGAGCAGGATCTTCTGCTGCTGCGCGATCGGGTTGTCGCGCGCGGTGTTCTTCACGATCAGCTGGCGCTGGGTGAGGAAGGTCGTCGCCGTCATCAGGATGATGAGGACGACGGTGAGGATGCGCGTGTTCGTGGGGTACGGCGTCTTGTCGGCCTCCATGAAGTACGCGTAGATCGGCACTCCGAAGATCGACGCGTCGTGCGCCTGCTGCACCTGCTCCTGGGTCAGCACGCCCTTGGCCTGGAGCCCGGCGATGCCCTGCAGCACCTGGAACAGCGCGTAGAAGATCGGCGCCTGGGCGAGGATCGGCAGGCAGCTCGAGAGCGGGTTGGTGCCCGTCTCCTTGTAGAGCGCCATCATCTCCTGGCTCTGGCGCTCACGATCGCCGGCGTACTTCTGCTGGATCTCCTTGATCTTGGGCTGGAGGATCTGCATGTTGCGCTGGCTCTTGATCTGCCGCACGAACAGCGGGATCAGGGCGATGCGGATGACGACCACGAGGCCGACGATCGCCAGCACCCACGACCAGCCGCCGGCCGGGTCGAGGAACAGCGACCAGAACTTGTGGAACGCGATGAGGATCCAGCTGACGATCCACTCGAGCCAGTTGAGGGGGTTGAGACTCACGCAGCGCTCCGGCCGTGATCGGGGTTCTCGGGGTCGGGGGACAGGGAGGCCGCGAGCTCGGAGTGGTCCTCGAGCGCGACGTACGGCTCGGACCTCCAGGCGCCCTTCGGCGGGACGTGGTCGACGCCGCCCGGCGTCCAGGGGTGGCAGCGGCAGACCCGGGCCGTCGCGAGCACGGTGCCCTTCGCGGCGCCGTGCACCTGGACCGCCTCGAGGGCGTACGCCGAGCACGAGGGGTAGAAGCGGCAGCGCGGCCCGAGCACCGGGCTCAGGACCTTCCGGTAGCCGACGATGAGCCCGATCAGCAGCAGGCGGAAGACCCGCCCCACGGTGGCGCTGAGCACGGAGTTCACCGCGTGTGCGAACCGCTTCACGGCGTCACCACCGCATCAGCGGCAGGCACGGACTTGCGCACGGCACGCTCGAGGGCTGCGTCGAGGTCGATGCCGAGCTGCTGCGAGCTCGCCGTCGCGGCACCGGGCAGGGCGCGGACGACCACCGACGAGCCGGCCGGGAGCGCGTCGCAGGCGTGGCACGCACCAGGTGCCGCAGCCGACGGGCCACGGTGTGCCGCACGACCGAGCCGCCGACGGCCCGACTCACGACGAAACCCACCCTGGGGGTGTCCCCGGGGTGGGATCGAGGGGCGGTGCGGTCGCCGTCGGGGGTGCGGTCGAGGTGGACGACGAGCAACGGGCGTCCTGCCCGCGTGCCACGTCGTACCGTGTCGCCGAACTCCCGGCTTCGCCGCAACCGCGCGGTGCTCGGGAGCACGGCGCTGCGACGGTTCCGGACCGTCAGGCGGACAGCTCGGAGCGACCCTTG
This sequence comes from uncultured Actinomycetota bacterium, assembly GCA_963827145.1. GTDB lineage: Bacteria > Actinomycetota > Actinomycetes > S36-B12 > CAIYMF01 > Longivirga. The sequence continues at coordinate 1,054,777 of CAWGZO010000001.1, forward strand.
CGGCGACGGGCCGACAGGATCGAGCGGCCGGCGCGGGTGCGCATGCGCAGGCGGAAGCCGTGGGTCTTGGCGCGACGACGGTTGTTGGGCTGGAACGTGCGCTTGCTCATCGGTTCGGCTCCGAAGGGTGGGGCCAGTGGACCTGGCCAGGCGTGGGGGACCGGAGATCCGGTCGGTCGTGCCGTGCATGGTGCGGTGCGGTCTGCGGCGCCGTCCCGCGCGGTGAGGCGCGAGCCGGTCGGCCGCCACCGGACGCCGGCGCACCCGGAGGGGCGCAGGCATGCGGCAGAGGCCGCCGACGCACGGCGTGAGCACGCGCCTCGGCCCGTCCACGGTACGGGTCGTGTCGCGGGAGGGTCAAACCGCGACCGGTCGCGGCCCGTGTGATCTGCGTCCGCAGTGCGAACCCGCGATCCTCCCATCCGACCACCGGACATCGGCGGGAGCGACACGCCGACGCCGCGCTGGTTCCGTGGCAGACTCCACCCCCGCACCTGTGGACAACCCCTTGACGGCGTGTGGAGCGCGGCCACTACGGTCTCGCCCACCACTCGACCTCCGGGGGCGGCCCGCACGGCGCGCCCCCGCTCCACCGGGGCCGTGCCGGCACCGCTCGCTCCACACCTGTGGACGACCGTGTGGACGCCGGGATCTGTCGCCGTACGGCGCTGACCTGCGGCGGAGCGCGACAGCACGGCCCGGCACGGCACATGACGACGTACGACGAGGGGACTGACGGCAGCGTGGCCGACGACCTGGACCTCACCGAGGTGTGGACCCGCGCTCTGGACTCCCTGGGCGACGAGGGGATGACCGCCCAGCAGCGCGCGTTCGTCTCGCTCACCCGCCCGCTGGCGATCGTCGAGGACACCGCGCTCGTCGCGGCTCCCAACGAGTTCACCAAGGACGTCCTCGAGAGCAAGCTGCGCCCGATGGTCGTCGACGCGCTCTCGCGCACGCTCGGCCGGGAGATCCGCATCGCGGTGACCGTCGACCCGTCGATCGCCCCGAGCCTCGACGACGACGCCACCGACGAGCTCGCCGACTCGACCTACGCCGACCGCGTCACGCCGGCCCCGGTCGTCGCGCCGCTCGCCGCCACCGCTCCGGCCTCCGCCGCTGCCGCGGCACCCGAGCCCGTCCGCCCCGGCACCGGCTCGCCCGGCACCCGCGGCGAGGAGACCAGCCGGCTCAACCCGAAGTACACCTTCGACACCTTCGTCATCGGCTCGAGCAACCGGTTCGCCCACGCCGCGGCGGTCGCCGTCGCCGAGCAGCCGGCCAAGGCCTACAACCCGCTGTTCATCTACGGCGAGTCCGGCCTGGGCAAGACCCACCTGCTGCACGCGATCGGCCACTACACGCGCACGCTCTACGCCGGCAGCCGCGTGCGCTACGTGAGCTCGGAGGAGTTCACCAACGAGTTCATCAACTCGATCCGCGACGACAAGGCCGCCGCTTTCCAGCGCCGCTACCGCGATGTCGACGTCCTGCTCGTCGACGACATCCAGTTCCTGTCGGGCAAGGTGCAGACGCAGGAGGAGTTCTTCCACACCTTCAACACGCTGCACAACGCCAACAAGCAGATCGTCGTCACCAGCGACCTGCCGCCCAAGCAGCTGCAGGACTTCGAGGACCGCATGCGCTCGCGGTTCGAGTGGGGCCTCATCACCGACGTCCAGCCGCCCGACCTCGAGACCCGTATCGCGATCCTGCGCAAGAAGTCCGCGCAGGAGCGGCTCTCCGCGCCGCCCGAGGTGCTCGAGTTCATCGCCTCGAAGATCTCCACGAACATCCGCGAGCTCGAGGGTGCGCTCATCCGCGTCACCGCGTTCGCCAGCCTCAACCGCCAGCCGGTCGACCTCCCGCTCGCCGAGGTCGTGCTCAAGGACCTCATCACCGACCAGGCCGGCCCGGAGATCACCAGCTCGATCATCATGATGCAGACGGCCGCCTACTTCGGGGTGACCGTCGACGACCTGTGCGGCTCGTCGCGCTCGCGCGTGCTGGTCACCGCCCGCCAGATCGCGATGTACCTGTGCCGCGAGCTGACCGACCTGTCGCTGCCCAAGATCGGCCAGGCCTTCGGCGGCCGCGACCACACGACCGTCATGCACGCCGACCGCAAGATCCGCCAGCTGATGGCCGAGCGCCGGTCGCTCTACAACCAGGTCACCGACCTCACCGCGCGTATCAAGAGCACCGCGCGCCAGGCGTGAGCGGCCGCGACCGGAGTCCGTCGACCCTGTCACCCTGCGTCACGACCCGAACGGCGTACCGTCACACCCTGCGTTCACACCCTGGGGATAACCCTGTGGACGGCGGTGTCGACGATGGCCGTGCCGCCTGGGGAACGCCCGGGGACAACCGCGGGACCCAGCGTCCTGCACCTGTGGACGACGGTGGACGCCGCGACCGGACGACCCTGTCGTCCCCAGGCGGGCCCGTTGTCCCGAGCTGCCGTCCCCAGCCGCGGTGGACGACGACACGCCGCCCCACCTGGCCCGACGACGGTTGTCCCCAGGTTCCACACCCCCTATGACGACAACTCCTGATAGTCAGCACAGGGACGACTACGAGCCAGGTACGACGGCCGACCTGTGGATGCAGGCCTCGCCGTCGCTCGTCCGCACCACGGTGCCGGCCTCCGGCCGGTCGACGACGCAGTGCCCGACCCGGCCTGACGGCCGGGCCCGGACGGGCGTGCGTCGTACCCGACCACCGCGGAACCGGTGCGCACCGATCGGGGTGCCGTCTGTGCCAGCGTGGGAGGTCCGTGGAACGATGACCCCGCCAGCGGACCCCGCATGCGATCGTCGTCCCCGGCCGGAGCCTGCCGCTCCCGCCCGCCCGTCCCGACAGGAGTGACCGACGTGAAGTTCCGGCTCGAGCGCGACGTCCTCGCCGATGCGGTGGCGTGGGCTGCGCGCACGCTCCCGTCGCGCCCGTCGATGCCGATGCTCGCCGGTCTGCTGGTCGACGCCGGCGCCGACGGTCTGACCCTGTCGAGCTTCGACTACGAGGTGTCCGGTCGCGTGGCCGTCGCGGCCGACGTCGACGAGCCGGGCCGCGTCCTGGTGTCGGGTCGACTGCTCGCCGACATCGCCCGCGCCCTGCCGGCCGCTCCGGTCACCGTCACCTCCGAGGGCAGCCGCGTCGAGGTCCGCTGCGGGCGCTCGTCGTTCACGCTGCCGACCCTTCCGGTCGACGACTACCCGACGCTGCCGGACATGCCGGGCTCCACCGGCACCATCCCCGGCGCGACCTTCGCCGCCGCCGTGGCGCAGGTCGCGATCGCCGCCGGCCGCGACGACACGCTGCCGACCCTCACCGGCATCCGCGTCGAGATCGACGGCTCGACGATCACGCTGGCCGCGACCGACCGCTACCGCCTCGCGGTGCGCGAGTTCGCGTGGAACCCCGAGAACTCCGCGCTCGAGACCAACGCTCTCGTGCCGGCGCGCACGCTCGCCGACACCGCCAAGACGCTCGGCCACTGCGACGTCGTGCACCTCGCACTCTCCGCGTCGGGTGCGGGCGACGGCCTCATGGGCTTCGAGGGCGACGGCCGGCGCACGACGACCCGCCTGCTCGACGGCGAGTTCCCCAAGTACCGCGCGCTGCTGCCCAGCGAGTCCGCCACGGTCGCGACGGTCGAGACCGCGGCCCTCGTCGACGCCGTCAAGCGCGTCGCGCTCGTCGCCGAGCGCAACACCCCCGTGCGGCTGACGTTCTCCGGCGGCGAGGTCGAGCTGCGCGCCGGTGCCGGCGACGAGGCCCAGGCGACCGAGGCCGTCGAGTGCGCGGTCGACGGCGAGGCCATCGAGATCGCCTTCAACCCGCAGTACCTCCTCGACGGCCTGTCCGCCGTCGACGACGCCTCGACGCGCCTGTCGTTCACGACCTCGACGCGACCGGCCGTCCTGACCGGCGGTGCCGACACGTCCGGCTACCGCTACCTGCTCATGCCGGTGCGGCTGTCGGGCTGACGCCCGGCACCCATCGCGAGGCCATCCCGCGTGCACGTCACGGCACTCTCGCTCACCGACTTCCGCTGCTACGCGCAGGTCGATCTCGAGCTGCGCCCCGGCGTGACCTCGTTCGTCGGACCCAACGGCCAGGGCAAGACCAACCTCGTCGAGGCGCTCGGCTACCTCGCCACCCTCGACAGCCACCGCGTCTCGACCGACGCGCCTCTGGTGCGCTTCGGCGCCGAGCGCGCGGTGGTGCGCGCGCAGATCGCGCGCGACGACCGCGCCACGCTCGTCGAGGTCGAGATCAACCCCGGCCGCGCCAACCGCGCGCGGATCAACCGGTCGCCGGTGCCACGACCGCGCGAGGTGCTCGGCCTCCTGCGCACGGTGCTGTTCGCGCCCGAGGACCTCGCGCTGGTGAAGGGCGACCCCAGCGAGCGGCGCCGGTTCCTCGACGAGCTGCTCGTCGCGCGCGCCCCGCGGATGTCGGCCGTGCGCGCCGACTACGACCGCGTGCTCAAGCAGCGCAACGCCCTGCTGAAGACCGCGTCCGCAGCCCGACGCGGCGGATCCGGTGCAGGAGAAGCACTTCGGACGCTCGAGGTGTGGGACACGCACCTCGCGACCCTCGGTGCCGAGCTCCTCGCCGCCCGGCTCGACCTCGTCTCGGCGCTCACCCCGCTGGTCGACAAGGCCTACGACACGGTGAGCTCGGGGGCCGGACCGGCCTCGCTCGAGTACGTGTCGTCGCTCGGGCCCGACGTCGAGCTCACCGCCGACCGCACGCTTGCTCACCGAGGCTCTCCTCGCCGGCATCGAACGTCGCCGGCGCGACGAGCTCGAGCGCGGGCTCACCCTCGTCGGCCCGCACCGCGACGACCTCCTGCTGCGGCTGGGCGCGGCTCCGGCCAAGGGGTACGCCTCGCACGGTGAGTCGTGGTCGTACGCGCTGGCGCTGCGGCTCGCGTCGTACGACCTGCTGCGCAGCGACGGGTCGCCCGGCGGCGAGCCGGTGCTGGTGCTCGACGACGTGTTCGCCGAGCTCGACGTCGCGCGGCGTGCGCGCCTCGCGGCTCTCGTCGCCGGTGCCGAGCAGGTGCTGGTCACCGCGGCGGTCGAGGCGGACGTGCCCGACCTGCTCTCCGGCGACCGTGTCGCGGTCAGCGCCGGCGAGGTGTCGCGTGGCTGAGGCCGAGCTCCCGCCCGAGCCCCCGGCGACCGACCCGACGGCGCCGGCGACGAGCCGAGCGGCATCGACGCGGCCAAGGAGGCGCTCGCCCGGGCCCGCGCCGCCTCGCGCACCGCCGCCCCCGACCCGCGCACCGCCGGCCGCGAGCACCCGGCGCCGGCCGGAGACCACGACCCGCAGCGGTGCCGGGCCCGGATGCCCGCGACCCGCAGCTGCTCGGCTCCTCGGTCGAGCACCTCATGCGCGACCGCGGCTGGGAGCAGCCCACCGCCGTCGGCGGGCTCACCGGTCGCTGGGCCGAGATCGTGGGCGCCGACGTCGCCGAGCACGTGGTGCCCGAGACCTTCGACCGCGCGCCCGACGGCCGCGGGCTCATGCTCGTGCTGCGCGCCGACTCCACCGCCTGGGCCACCACGATGCGGCTGCTGCTGCCCCAGGTGCGCGCGCGCATCGACGCCGAGCTGGGCTCGGGCACGGTCCGCGACATCTCGGTGCTCGGTCCCGCGGCGCCCTCCTGGAAGCACGGCCGCCTCCACATCTCCGGCCGAGGCCCGAGGGACACGTACGGCTAGTGGTGCCGGCGCGTGAGGGCAGGCGTCTCGTTGCTCTCCACTTCGGCTGTGTTGTCTGCGCGCTCCAAGCTCCTCGCTGCGCTCGTCGCGTCGGCGGCCGCCTCCGCTTCGGGCGCTGGGTCGGCGCTGTTCCAGCGTCGTGTGGCCCGTGCGTCGGTGGCGCCTCCCTGTCGGGCGGGGAGGACCCGGCTCGTTCCTCGCCGGGCCCGTCCCCGCCCTCCGCGCCCTCCGCTTCGGCGTACTGCGTCTCGGGCCTGGGGTTGGCGCGGCGTCATCCAGCGCGCGACACGCCGTGCGGTGATGGCGGCAGGGGTTCGGGACGAGGTGGCCTCGTGCTCGTCGGGCGTGGGGGCTGTCCACAGGCTCGGAGACCCGGCCGACATATCCCCACATGTCGAGGCCTCTGAGACGGCCCCAGGGCCCTGCTCACGCTAGACTGAGGGCCAGTTCCACGGGGCTGCCCGGACCACGTCCGAGCGGCCCCGACCGGTCGATCAGCGCCGGGACGACACCCCCGGGCGTCGACCCTCGTTCCGCGCCCGACCGGGCACCCCGGTAGCAGGAGGGCCCCCACCCGTGTCCTACGACGCGAGCAACATCACCGTCCTCGAAGGCCTCGAGGCCGTCCGCAAGCGCCCCGGCATGTACATCGGCTCGACCGGTGAGCGCGGCCTGCACCACCTGGTCTACGAGGTCGTCGACAACTCCGTCGACGAGGCCCTCGCCGGCTACTGCGACACCATCGACGTCACGATCCTCGCCGACGGCGGCGTGCGCGTCCGCGACAACGGCCGCGGCATCCCCGTCGACATCGTCGAGAGCGAGGGCAAGCCCGCGGTCGAGGTCGTCCTCACCGTCCTGCACGCCGGCGGCAAGTTCGGCGGCGGCGGGTACGCCGTCTCCGGCGGTCTGCACGGCGTCGGCGTCTCGGTCGTCAACGCGCTCTCGACCCGCGTCGAGGTCGAGGTCAAGCGCGACGGCGTCGTGTACCGGATGGACTTCGCCTACGGCGTGCCCACCGGTCCGCTGCGCTCCGAGGAGGCCACCGACGAGACCGGCACCACCGTCACGTTCTGGGCCGACGGCGACATCTTCGAGACGACCCACTACGACTTCTCGACGCTCTCCCGCCGGTTCCAGGAGATGGCCTTCCTCAACAAGGGCCTGACGCTCGTCCTCACCGACGAGCGCGACCCCGACCCCATCGACGTCGAGCTCGACGGCGTCGACCCGGAGGAGGAAGCGCCGCGCACGGTGACCTACCACTACGAGGGCGGCATCGCCGACTTCGTGAAGTACCTCAACTCCACCAAGGGCCCGGCCCACCAGCACGTGATCCACGTCGAGTCCGAGGACACCGAGCGGATGATCTCCGCCGAGGTCGCGATGCAGTGGAACTCGGGCTACTCCGAGTCGGTCTACACCTTCGCCAACACGATCCACACGATCGAGGGCGGCACCCACGAGGAGGGCTTCCGCGCGGCGCTCACCACGCTGGTCAACAAGTTCGCCCGCGAGTGGGGCGTGCTCAAGGAGAAGGACGCCAACCTCTCCGGCGAGGACATCCGCGAGGGTCTCACCGCGATCGTGTCGATCAAGCTGGGCGAGCCGCAGTTCGAGGGCCAGACCAAGGCGAAGCTCGGCAACACCGAGGCGAAGACGTTCGTGCAGAAGCTCGTCAACGAGCAGCTCGGCGCGTGGTTCGAGGCGAACCCCAGCGAGGGCAAGGACATCGCGCGCAAGTCGATGCAGGCCGCCGCCGCGCGCATCGCTGCGCGCAAGGCGCGCGACCTCGCCCGCAACCGCAAGGGGCTCATGGGCGGCGCGGGTCTGCCCGGCAAGCTCATCGACTGCTCGTCGACCAACCCCGACGAGTGCGAGGTCTTCATCGTCGAGGGCGACTCCGCCGGCGGCTCGGCGCGCAGCGGCCGCGACCCGCGCACGCAGGCGATCCTCCCGATCCGCGGCAAGATCCTCAACGTCGAGAAGGCGCGCATCGACAAGGTGCTGCAGAACAACGAGGTGCAGGCGCTCATCTCCGCGTTCGGCACCGGCGTGCACGACGACTTCGACATCGAGAAGCTGCGCTACGACAAGGTCGTGCTCATGGCCGACGCCGACGTCGACGGCCAGCACATCACCACGCTGCTGCTCACGCTGCTCTTCCGCTTCATGAAGCCGCTCGTCGAGCGCGGCCACGTCTACCTCTCGCAGCCGCCGCTGTACAAGATCAAGTGGATGCGCGAGGAGCCGGGCTACGCCTACTCCGAGCGGGAGAAGGACGCCGTCATCGCAGCCGGTCTCGCCGCGGGCAAGAAGCTGCCCAAGGAGGAGGCGGTGCAGCGCTACAAGGGCCTCGGCGAGATGAACGCCGACGAGCTCTGGGAGACCACGATGGATCCCGACCGCCGCGTGCTGCTGCAGGTCACCATCGACGACGCGGCCCAGGCCGACGAGATGTTCAGCGTCCTCATGGGCGAGGACGTCGAGTCGCGCCGCGCCTTCATCCAGCGCAACGCCCGCGACATCCGCTTCTTGGACATCTAGCCGTACGGCGTACGCCTCCCGCCTCCCGTCGTACCGCGAAGGAACCTCATGCCTGACGACATCGACACCACCACCGACAGCCCCGAGTTCAACCCCCGGATCGAGTCGGTCGACCTCCAGGTCGAGATGCAGCGCTCGTACATGGACTACGCCATGTCCGTCATCGTGTCGCGCGCGCTGCCCGACGTCCGCGACGGGCTCAAGCCGGTGCACCGCCGCGTGCTCTACGCGATGTTCGACGGCGGCTACCGCCCCGACCGCGGCTTCTCCAAGTGCGCGCGCATCGTCGGCGACGTCATGGGCAACTACCACCCGCACGGCGACAGCTCGATCTACGACACCCTCGTGCGCCTGTCGCAGCCGTGGGCGCTGCGCTACCCGCTCGTGCAGGGCCAGGGCAACTTCGGCTCGCCGGGCAACGACCCCGCCGCGGCCATGCGCTACACCGAGGCCCGCATGGCGCCGCTGGCCATGGAGATGGTGCGCGACATCGACGAGGAGACCGTCGACTTCACGCCCAACTACGACGGCCGCACGCAGGAGCCGGTGATCCTGCCGAGCCGGTTCCCGAACCTGCTCGTCAACGGCAGCGCCGGCATCGCGGTCGGCATGGCCACCAACATCCCGCCGCACAACCTCGGCGAGGTCTCCGAGGCGGCGCAGTGGGCGCTCGCGCACCCCGAGGCGAGCCGCGAGGAGATGCTCGAGGCGTTCCTCGAGCGGGTGAAGGGCCCCGACTTCCCGACCGGCGGCCTCATCGTGGGCCGCAAGGGGATCGAGGACGCCTACCGCACCGGTCGCGGCTCGGTGATGATGCGCGCCGAGGTCGAGGTCCAGGAGGACAACCGCGGCCGCACGCTGCTCGTCGTCACGCAGCTGCCGTACCAGGTCAACCCCGACAACCTGCTGCTGCGCATCGCCGAGCTGGCCAACGAGGGCAAGATCGCCGGCATCTCCGACGTCCGCGACGACTCCTCGTCGCGCACCGGCATGCGCCTGGTCATCGAGCTCAAGCGCGACGCCGTCGCGAAGGTCGTGCTCAACAACCTCTTCAAGCACACGCAGCTGCAGGACAACTTCTCCTGCAACATGATCGCGCTGGTCGACGGCATCCCGCGCACGCTGCCGCTCGACGGCTTCATCCGGCACTGGATCAGCCACCAGATCGAGGTCATCGTCCGTCGTACGCGCTACCGGCTGCGCAAGGCCGAGGAGCGCGCGCACATCCTGCTCGGTCTGCTCAAGGCGCTCGACGCGCTCGACGACGTCATCGCGCTCATCCGCGCGAGCGCCACCGTCGACGACGCGCGCACCGGCCTCATGACGCTGCTCGAGGTCGACGAGGTGCAGGCCACCGCGATCCTCGACATGCAGCTGCGCCGGCTCGCCGCCCTCGAGCGCCAGAAGATCATCGACGAGTACGACGAGCTGCAGGCGAAGATCGCCGACTACAACGACATCCTCACCAACGAGCCGCGCCAGCGCTCGATCGTGAGCGAGGAGCTCGCGGAGATCACCGCGAAGTACGCCGACGAGCGCCGCAGCATCATCATCCCCTGGGACGGCGAGGTCACCGACGAGGACCTCATCGCCGAGGAGGACGTGGTCGTCACGATCACGCGCGGCGGCTACGCCAAGCGCACGCTCGCGAACCTCTACCGCGCGCAGCGCCGCGGCGGCAAGGGAGTGCGCGGTGCGTCGCTGCGCGGCGACGACGTCGTCGAGCACTTCTTCGTCACGACGACGCACCACTACCTGCTGTTCTTCACCAACAAGGGTCGCGTCTACCGCGCCAAGGCCTACGAGCTGCCCGACTCCGGTCGTGACGCGCGCGGCCAGCACGTCGCGAACCTGCTGGCGTTCCAGCCGGAGGAGACCGATCGCGCAGGTGCTCGACGTGCGCGACTACGCGGCAGCGCCGTACCTCGTGCTCGCCACGCGCGACGGCATGGTGAAGAAGACCAAGCTCGAGGACTTCGACTCCAACCGCAGCGGCGGCGTCATCGCGATCAACCTGCGCGACGACGACGAGCTCATCTCCGCGCAGCTCGTCGACGACGGCGCCGACCTGCTGCTGGTGAGCGCCAAGGGGATGTCGGTGCGGTTCACCGCGAACGACGACACCCTGCGGCCCATGGGTCGCGCGACCTCCGGCGTGATCGGCATGCGCTTCCGCGAGGGCGACCACCTGCTGGCGATGGACACCGTGCGCCCCGAGTCGTACGTCGTCACCGTCACCGACGGCGGCTACGCGAAGCGCACGCCGGTCGACGACTGGACGCCGAAGGGCCGCGGCATCTACGGCGTGCGCGCCATGAAGCTCGTCGAGGACCGCGGCTCGCTCGTGGGCGCGCTCGTGGCGAACGAGGACGACGAGGTCTACGCCATCGCCTCCGACGGCGTCGTGATCCGCACCCGCGTGGCCGAGATCCGTTCCACCGGCCGCGACACGATGGGTGTCTCGCTCATGGACGTGAGCGGCGACAACGCCATCGTCGCGGTCGCGCGCGGCGACGCCTCGGACGACGACGAGGACGGCGACGACGAGGGTCTCGAGGTCGCCGGTGACGGCGACGCGACGGACGCTCCGACGCCCGCCGCCGAGTCGGACGGCGCCGAGTCGGTTACCGTGATCGACGAGGATCTCGCGCCCGCCGGTGACGGCGAGCCCGCGACCGACGACCAGTAGACGAGGGAGCGGACACGGTGGACCCGTCCGGCACGCCGCCGCGACCCGCGGGAGGAGCTCGCCCCGGCGAGCCCCGTCCCTCGGGCGGAGCAGCGCGTCCCGCGTCGCCCGGGGCCTCGGGCGGCACGACCTCGGCGAAGCCGAGCGGGTCGTCGTCGACCACCTCCGGCTCCGGTACGACGTCGCCCACCAAGCCCGCGCCGAGCACGGCGGCTCCGACCAGGCCGCCCACGGGCGCACCGGCGAAGCCGGCCACCTCGGCACCGGCGAAGCCGGCGAGCAAGCCGCCCACGGCACCCACCACGGTCGTGCGCCCGACGCCGCCGGCGTCGGCGACCGGTCCGCTGCAGCCGCCCGTCACGCGACCCCCGGTGGCCGAGCCCCCGGTCGCGCCGGCGCGTCCGGAGCTCGACCCGCGCGCCGGCTCCGGCGTGGCGGCAGCCGCTCCGGCCGCCGCCGCCGTACGCCCGACCGGGCCGCGACGCGCGCGGCTGCTCGTCTCCCGGGTCGACCCGTGGTCGGTGATGAAGTCCGCGTTCATGCTCTCGGTGAGCATCGCGATCGTCACGCTCGTGGCCGTTGCCCTGCTGTGGTGGAGCCTCGACGTCACCGGCGTGTTCGCCGCGATCGGGCGCACCATCGACGACGTGGCCGGCAGCGGTTCGACGTCCTTCGACTTCCTGTCGCTGGTGGGCTTCAGCCGCGTCATGGGCGTGGCGCTGGTGCTGGCGGCGATCGAGATCGTGCTGGTCTCGGCGCTCTCGACGCTGTTCGCGTTCCTCTACAACCTCTCCGTCGGCCTCACCGGCGGGCTCGAGGTCACGCTCTCCGAAGACTCCTGAGCCCGACGAACCCCGCGGTTTGGGTGCTCCCGACGGGCTGAGGTAACCTTCTCCGGCACCACCCGCGGGCCTATAGCTCAGCTCGGTTAGAGCGCTTCCCTGATAAGGAAGAGGTCGATGGTTCAAGTCCATCTAGGCCCACCGCGAGCATGACGCACGAGCCCCCGCCGGCAGCGCCGACGGGGGCTCCCGCACGTCAGGGGCGCGGTGCCGGGCGGTGCAGCCAGCCGTCGAGGCGCCGCGAGATCCACGGCACGCCCGCCCACGTCATGAACGGCACCAGGATCACCGTGGTCGCCAGCACCCGCAGCGGCAGCGGCACGTCGGCCAGCAGCGGGCCGAGCACGAGGTTCACGACCAGCGACGCCGGATAGATCGCGAGCGCGATGACGACCGCGGTCTTCCACCGCGGCACCGCGACGGTGCTCGACGACGCCGCGAAGATCGACTCGAACCCGCTCAGCGACTGCGGTCGCGCCGGCTCGAGCAGCAGCTCGTCGGCGCGCGCCAGCCAGGCGTCGCGCTCCTCGCTGCGCTCCCAGAAGTGCACGGCGTCGGCGTTCGCCCACGAGATGGCCACGACGAGGTCGCCCTCGGCGTCGCCCGCGTGCATCACCTCGCCGGTGAGGTGCCCGGGGAAGCGCGCGGCGAGGTCGACCAGGCCGTGCGCCCACTCCTCGAGCTCGCGCTCGCGTCCGGGGGCGGGGCGGCGGGAGACGACGACGGTGACGGGCAGCTGGTCCATGGCAGGTGCAACCGCCGGGCGCAGCGAGGTCTTCCTCGGTGGCCGTACGCCGGACGAGCCGTGCGGGACGCCAGGTAGGGTGAACGTCGTACTCGTGCACGACTGGGAAGGTGGAACCTCCGTGAAGAAGCTCCTCGTGCTCGCCGCGCTCGCCGCCGTGGGCTACGTCGTCTACCGCCAGGTGACCGCCGCCCAGGCCGAGCAGGACCTCTGGACCGAGGCCACCTCGGCGCCCGACCTGCGCTGAACCGACGACCCGGCCGACGCCGGGTCGCCCGGGGGCTTAGCTCAGCTGGTAGAGCGCTGCCTTTGCAAGGCAGAAGTCAGGGGTTCGAGTCCCCTAGCCTCCACGTACGCCGTGAGGGGAGGGCCCCCGGTCTTGGGGCCCTCCCCTCACGGCGTCCTGGCGCGTAGGGACGTGGGCCCCCGCTGGCCGCCACCCAGCGCAAGCGCCATGAGCCGCTGGGACCGCGGCCAGTAGGGGACCTAGCCTCCACACTCCCCGTCGATGCGTGACCAGCGGAACCTAGAGACGTCGCTCATCACGCATCGACGGTGGTCTCACCTGCGGATGAGGACTGCTCCCGGGTCGCCCGGCGGATCCTGCACCGCGGGCCACGCACCGCGAAGCCGCGCGCGCTCGTAGTAGTCGATGCGGTGCGCCTGGCACTCGAGCAGCGTCGCGACCCCGAGGCTGCGGCCGCGCGCGACCGCGGCGTGCAGCAGCCCCGCGCCGGCCCCGAGGCCGCGATGCGCCGGGTCCACGCCGAGCCGGCCGACCCGCTGGTGGGGTGGGTGCCGCTCATGGACGGCGGCCACCTCGGTGCTCCACGGGTCGGTGTCCTCGTTGCGCTCGCACCCCAGGCACGTGCCGGGCAGCGAGCCGAGCAGCACCGCCACGAGCGCGTCGTCGGCGTACGCCGCCGAGGGCGAGGGTGTGCCGGTCGGGCGCCTCGGCGGCGTACCTCGTCTCGAGCGCAGCGCGTCGCGCCGTCGGGATCGTCGCCGTGCAGCATCACCACGTAGGGCTCGTCGACGAACGCGCGCGCGAGCAGCGCCTGCGCCGCAGGGCGGTCGTCGGGGCCGAGGTCGCGTACGCCGAGCTCCACGGCCCATGCCTAGCACCCGTCGCGGTGCGCACCTCGCAGGCTCGTGCTGCGATACCTCCATGGCAGCGAGCGCGCCCCGCGAGGGAACCGCACCGGACGGTCGCCGGATGGTGCACGCCGAGACCCGTGCGCAGTGGCGCGCGTGGCTCGGCGCGCACCACGGCGAGCGCGAGGGTGCGTGGCTGGTGTCGTGGAAGAAGGCGACCGGCCGCCCCGTGGTGCCCTACGCCGAGGCCGTCGAGGAGGGGCTCTGCGTGGGCTGGGTCGACTCCAAGCCCGGCAAGCTCGACGACGAGCGCAGCCTGCTGTGGTTCGCCCCGCGCAAGGCCGGCAGCGGCTGGTCGCGACCGAACAAGGAGCGCGTCGAACGGCTCGACCGCGCAGGGCCTGATGCTGCCCGCGGGCACGGCCGTGGTGGAGGCGGCCCGGCGCGACGGGTCGTGGTCGATGCTCGACGCCGTGGAAGACCTCGTCGAGCCCGACGACCTGCGTGCCGCGCTCGACGCCGACCCCGCCGCGAGGGCTGCGTGGGACGCGTTCCCGAGGTCGGCCAAGCGCGGCATCCTCGAGTGGATCGTGCAGGCCAAGAAGCCCGAGACCCGCGCGACCCGGGTGGCGACCACGGTGTCCGAGGCCGCACGAGGGCCGTCGCGCCAACCAGTGGCGGCCGCGCACCTGAGCGGTCGGCGTACGCCGAAGCCGCCGGGGCCCCGGGCGCCGCGCCGCCGGGCGTGCAAGGATTCCGCTGTGACCACCTACGCGACGCTGCACACCAACCACGGCGACATCCGCATCCAGCTCTTCGACGACCAGGCGCCCAAGACGGTGCGCAACTTCGTCGGCCTGGCCGACGGGACGCAGGAGTGGACCGACCCCAAGTCCGGAGCGGTGAACAGCACCCCGCTCTACGACGGCGTGGTCTTCCACCGGGTGATCTCCGGCTTCATGATCCAGGGCGGCGACCCGCTCGGCACCGGCACCGGCGGCCCCGGCTACAAGTTCGCCGACGAGTTCCACCCCGAGCTCACCTTCGACCGGCCCTACCTGCTCGCGATGGCGAACGCCGGCCCGAACAGCAACGGCTCGCAGTTCTTCATCACCGTCGGCGCCACCCCGTGGCTCAACTTCAAGCACAGCATCTTCGGCGAGGTCGCCGACGCCGAGAGCCGTGCCGTCGTCGACGCGATCGCGGCCGTGCCCACCGGGTCGATGGACCGCCCCAAGAACGCCGTCATCATCGAGCGGGTCTCGGTCGAGAGTGTCGACGCCTGACGCTGACGCGGCGGCGCCCGCGCAGGTGCCGGTCTGCTACCGGCACCCCGAGCGCGAGACCTACATCCGGTGCACCCGCTGCGAGCGGCCCATCTGCCCGGACTGCATGACCAGCGCGTCGGTCGGCTTCCAGTGCCCGGAGTGCGTCGCCGAGGGCAAGGCGTCGGTGCGCCCCGTGCGCACCCGGCTCGGCGCCAAGGTGCCGACCAAGCCGTACGTCACCTACGTCCTCATCGCGCTGTGCGTGGCGGGATTCGGGTACAGTACCTCGCGCGGCATGAACGAGGTCGCGACCGACTTCGCGATGCGGCCGGCGTACATCGCGGTCTTCGACGAGTACTACCGGCTCTTCACCTCGATGTTCCTGCACGACAGCCTGCTGCACATCGGCTTCAACATGCTGGTGCTGTGGATGCTCGGCCCGCAGATCGAGAACGCGCTCGGGCACGTGCGCTTCGCGGTGCTCTACCTCGTCGCCGGGCTCGGCGGCTCGGTCGCCTCGTTCTGGTTCTCCGACGTCGCGGTCGCCGCGGCCGGCGCGAGCGGCGCGATCTTCGGGCTCATGGGCGCCTACCTCGTGGTGGCCGGCGCCTCGGCGCCGACGTGACGCAGGTGCTCGTGCTCATCGGCATCAACGTCGCCATCGGCTTCGTCGTGCCGAACATCGACTGGCGCGCGCACCTCGGCGGGCTGATCACCGGCGTCGCTCGTCGCGTACGTGCTGGCCTACGCGCCGGCGCGGAACCGGGTGATCGATCCAGGTGGTCGGGCATCGTGGCGATCGTCGCGGGGCTCGTGCTCGCGGTCCTGATCCGCGACCAGCAGATCACGCAGCTGGTCATCGACCAGCTCGGCGGCCTGCCGACCCGCTGACCCCTCTGGCGGGGGCGTCCGCGGCCGGGCTACTGTTCAGTAACATCGGACCTGAGCAGGCCGCTCGTCACCGACCCGGGGAGTTCACGTGAGCAACCGCGACGCCGTCATCGTCGGAGCCGTTCGTACGCCGGTCGGCGTCGGCAAGCCGGGCAAGTCGCTGTCGGGCGTGCACCCCGGCGACCTGTCGGCCACCGTGCTCGACGCCCTCGTCACCCGCGCCGGGGTCGACCCGGCGCTCGTCGACGACGTCCTCTGGGGCTGCGTCTCGCAGGTCGGCGAGCAGGGCGTCAACATCGCCCGCAACGCCACCGCTCGCCGCCGGCTTCCCCGAGTCGGTGCCCGGCACCACCATCGACCGCCAGTGCGGCTCGAGCCAGCAGGCCGTGCACTTCGCCGCCGCGGGCCTCGTCGCCGGGCACTACGACCTCGTCGTCGCCGGCGGCGTCGAGTCGATGTCGCGCGTGCCGATGTTCTCCAACATGGTCGGCGGCGACGGACCCTTCCCGCCGAAGATGCTCGAGCGCTACGACGGCCGCCTCGTGCCCCAGGGCCTGTCGGCCGAGATGATCGCCGACCGCTGGAAGCTCTCCCGCGAGCAGCTCGACGAGATCGCGCTGGCCTCCCACGAGCGCGCCGCCGCGGCCACCGACGAGGGCCGCTTCGCCGACGAGATCGTGCCCGTCGGCGACGTCACCGCCGACGAGGGCATCCGCCGCGAGACCTCGCTGGAGAAGCTCGCCGGCCTGCGCCCCGCCTTCCGCGAGGACGGCGTCGTCACCGCCGGCAACTCCTCGCAGATCTCCGACGGCTCCGCGGCGCTGCTGCTCACCACCTCGGACAAGGCCCGCGAGCTCGGCCTCACGCCGCTCGCGCGCATCCACACCGTCGCGCTCGCCGGCGTCGACCCGGTCATCATGCTCACCGGCCCCATCCCGGCCACCGCCAAGGCGCTCGAGCGCTCCGGCCTCACCATGGGCGACATCGGCGCCTTCGAGGTCAACGAGGCCTTCGCCGCCGTGCTCGCCGCCTGGTACGCCGACACCGGCGCCGACCCCAAGCTCACCAACCCCAACGGCGGCGCCATCGCCCTCGGCCACCCCCTCGGCGGCTCCGGCGCGCGCCTCATGACCACGCTGGTGCACCACATGAAGCGCGAGAACGTCCGCTACGGCCTCCAGACCATGTGCGAGGGCGGCGGCATGGCCAACGCGACGATTCTCGAGCTGCTGTAGGCTCAGTCGGGGGCACGTGCGATCGTTGCTCTCGATCTCGGCTGTGTTTGCTGCGCCTCCAAGCTCCTCGCTGCGCTCGTCGCGTCGGCGCCGCCTCCGCTTCGCGGCCCTGGCGGCGCAGTCCCAGCGTCGTGTGACCCGTGCGTTGGGTGGCGCCGCACTCGGGCTTCGGTGACCCCGGCTCGTTCCTCGCCGGGGCCACGCTCCGCCCTCGGGGCCGCTCCGCTTCGGCGTACTGCCCAACTCAGGCGACCTCGATGCTCCGGAGTCGGCCGTCGCTTCGCTCGGCCCTCGGGTCACTCGATGCTCACGGGCCACTCGGCGGGGCGGGCTTGGGTGGGCGGGTGGACCAAGATCACGTTACCCACAGGGTGCTCACGCGGGTTGTCCACAGGTTCGTCCACACCTGGGGATGAATGACAGGCTTGTAAGTCACACCCGTGTCGTTATCCCCACGCCCCTGTGGATCATGTGGACAACCCCCGACTCAGACCCCGAGGTGTGTGCCCTCCGGAGCCCCCGGAGGCCGCTGAGCCCACACCTCACCGAGGGCGAAGCCCAGCATCGAGACACCCGAGGGCCGAGCGAAGCGAAGGCCAACACCGAGCAGAGCGACGTCTGAGCTGGGCACTACGCCGAAGCGGAGCGGCCGCGAGGGCGAAGCGTGGCCCGGCGAGGAACGAGCCGGGTCACCGAGCCCTCGCTGCGGCGCCACCCAACGCACGGGTCACACGACGCTGGAACAGCGCCGCCAAGGCCGCGAAGCGGAGGCGGCCGCGACGCGACGAGCGCAGCGAGGAGCTTGGAGCGGCAGCAAACACAGCGAAGCGGAGAGCAGCGAGGCGCATGAGCCCCTGGGGAGAACCCCTACCTCCAGCGCGTGCTCATGCCGAAGCCGACGCCGATGAGGCCGAAGCCGATGAGGATGTTGAACCAGCCCAGGGACTTCATGAGCGGGCAGCTCGTTGCCCACGATGTAGTAGACGACGATCCAGAACAGGCCGACGACGAAGAACGCCACCATGACCGGGGCCCACCAGGACGGGTTCCCGATCTTGACCGGGTCCTGGGAGCGGGGCGTCGTGGGGGGCGTGAACGACTTCTTGCGGCGGAGCCGGGACTCGGGCACGGTCGTCCCCCTCTGGACTTCGGCGCGGTGCACATCACCGCGGCGGACGGGCTACGTCGATGCCGGAGACGGCCCCGACACGACGTAGCGTAGCGAGCATGGACGCGACGGCGGGAGGGCAGGACCCCCGCGAGCCCGAGCAGGCGCCCGCCGGGGCGCCTGACGAGCCGCGCGCGGGCGCCGGCCGCTACGTCCCGCACCTGGTCGCCGGGCTCGTGTTCGTGCTCGCCGGGATCCTGTTCGCCGCCAGCGCCACGACGGCCAAGGGCACCGACCTGCGCGGGGGACGCGCGGTCGAGACGCGCGACCTCGTGGCCCGTCAGGCGCAGCGGGTGGCCGAGCAGGAGGCCACCGTGGCCGCCCTGCAGCAGCAGGTGGCCGACCTCGCCGCCGAGCAGGGCTCGAGCGCCGCGCTGGCCGCGGCCCAGAAGCGCACCCTCGCCCTGGCCCCGCAGGCCGGCCTCACCCCGGTGGTCGGTCCGGGCCTGCGCGGTGACCCTCGATGACGCGCCGCGGGGCGGCATCGGTCAGAATCGTCCCGGGAACCCGGCCCCCAACGATCTCGTCGTACACCAGCAGGACGTGCAAGCCGTCGTGAACGCGTTGTGGAGGGGAGGGGCTTCGGCCGTGCAGGTCATGGACCAGCGCATCGTCTCGACCTCCGCCGTGCGGTGCGTGGGCAACACCCTCATCCTCCAGGGCCGCGTCTACTCGCCGCCGTTCGTCATCAGCGCCGTGGGCGACCCGGCCGCGATGACCACCTCGCTCGACAACGACCGCACGGTCTCGATCTACCGCGAGTACGTCGACCTCTACGGCCTCGGCTACCTCGTCCGCAGCGAGTCGTCGATGACGATCCCGCCGTTCACCGGCACGATCCTGCCGTCGGTGGCCACCGTGCCGGCGACGGTGACGGCGCCGAGCCGCGCGTCGGCGACGCCGAGCACGTCGGGGTCGGGCTCATGAGCAGCGTCGCCCTGCCCATCCGTACGCCGGGCCAGCAGCCCCCGCCCAAGCGCGACACGGGTCGCGCCATCGTGCGCGGGATCGGCGAGGTCTTCATCACCCTCGGCGTGCTGCTCCTGCTCATGTGCGTCTACCAGCTGTGGTGGACCAACGTGGAGAGCGCGAAGGCGATCGGCCTCGGGCGTGAGCAGATCGCGGCCGACTTCCGCGGTGCCGGCCCGGCCACGCCCGCGGTGCCCGCGGGCGAGGAGGCGAAGGCCAAGCCGAAGCCGGCCTACGGCACCGGGTTCGCGCTGCTCTACATCCCGCGCATGCGCGACAAGGTGTGGGGCCTCCCGGTCTACCAGGGCACCGGCAAGGAGATCCTCGCCAAGGGTGCGGGCCACTACCGCAACACCGCGATGCCGGGCGAGGTCGGCAACTTCGCGATCGCCGCGCACCGGTCGACGCACGACGAGCCGTTCGCGAACATCGACGACCTGCGCGTGGGCGACAAGGTCTACGTCCAGACGCGCGAGGCCTGGTACACCTACACGCTCCAGAAGGACGACTCGACGCTGACCCCGACCGACGTGTGGGTGATCGAGCCGGTGCCCGGCAAGCCGGGAGCCACGCCCGACGAGAAGCTCATCACCATGACCACCTGCACCCCGCGCTACGGCTCCACCGGACGCTGGGCCTGGTGGGGCGAGCTGACCGCGGAGACGCCCGCCGCCGACGGGCCGCCCGACGGCCTCACCGGCACCGCCTGAGCCGCGCCGCCGCCGAGCACCGCCTCCCGCGTCGCCGCCCGGCGCCGCGACCGCCCGACCGCCCGACCTACCGACGAGGACCCGCGTGTACGCCTGGATCTGGAGCAAGCTCCCCGGCCCGTGGCCGGCGAAGCTGATCTGGTCGGTGGCCGGGCTCGCGGCGGTCGTCCTGCTGCTGTTCACCGTCGTGTTCCCGTGGCTCGAGCCGCGGCTGCCGTTCAACGACGTCACCGTCGACGAGAGCACCTCCGGCCCGGCCGAGCCGGGTCCCGCCCCGTCACCGGGTTCCACCGGTGCGGACGGCACGGTCCGCGAGATCACGACACCGGGCGACGGGCCCACCGTCACGCCGTCGGTCGTCGGGTCGCCGGCGCCGAGCGCGTCCTGAGCCGTCGGCGTACGCCGCGCGGATATCCGGCTCGTCGGCCCACGGCCGGGTGGGGGATGATGCAGCCGTGAGCACGCGCATCCTCGTCGTCGACAACTACGACTCGTTCGTGTTCAACCTCGTGCAGTACCTCGCGCCAGCTCGGCGCCGAGGTCGACGTGCGGCGCAACGACGAGGTCGGCGTCGGAGGAGATCCGCGGCTACGACGGCGTGCTGCTCTCGCCCGGGCCCCGGCACCCCCGCGGACGCCGGCATCTGCCTCGAGGTCGTGCGCGAGCTCGCGGGCGTGCTGCCGATCTTCGGCGTCTGCCTCGGCCACCAGGCCATCGGCGAGGCGTACGGCGCCACCGTCGAACCGCGCCCCGGAGCTGCTGCACGGCAAGACCAGCCTCGTGCACCACGACGGCGTCGGCGTGCTCGCCGGGCTGCCCGACCCGTTCACCGCCACGCGCTACCACTCGCTGGCCATCGACCCGGCCACCGTGCCCGACGAGCTCGAGGTCACCGCGCGCACGGACTCCGGCGTGATCATGGCCGTGCGCCACCGCATCGCTGCCGGTCGAGGGCGTGCAGTTCCACCCGGAGAGCGTGCTGACCGAGGGCGGGCACCGGATGCTCGCCAACTGGCTCACGGTGTGCGGCGACCCCGACGCGGTCGCGGCCAGCGTCGGCCTCGCGCCCGTCGTCGCGCGCTGAGCGCGCCGCTCCTCTCGAGCCATCACCTCCGCAACGACGACGACCCGCCTCCGAGGGAGACGGGTCGTCGACGGTCGTGCGGGGTCAGGGCGACGGGCTGGCTGCGCCTGACGTCGTCGGTGTCGGGGTCGGGGTGGGCGTCGGGGTCGGCGGCGGGGCCTTGGCCACGGTGATCGTGACCAGCGTGCCCTTGACGGCGCTCGCGCCGGCCTTGGGCGACTGCGCGAGCACCGTGCCCTCCGGCTTCGAGTCGGTCACCTGCGTGGTGACGTTGACGTCGAACCCGGCGTTGATGAGGTCGCTCTTGGCCTGCGCCTCGGACTCGCCGACGACGTCGGGCACCTTCGACTTGCCGTTCGACACCGAGATCGCCACCGCGGTGCCGGCGTCGACGGTGGCGCCCGCGGCCGGGTTCTGCGCCACGACGAAGCCGAGAGGCTGAGCCGAGTCGACCTGCTTCACCGTGCCGAGCGTCAACCCGGCCGTGAGCAGCGCCTGCCGCGCGTCGTCCTCCGTGCTGAGCCCCACGAGGTTGGGCACGGTCGACTGGTCCTTGCCGGTCGACACCGTGATGTCGACGCGGGTGCCCTTGTCGATCTGCTGGGTGGCGGGCGGGTTCTGGCTGATCACCGCGTCCTTGGGCACCGTGGTCGACGACTGCGGCGTCTGCGTGCCGAGCACCAGACCCTGGGCCGCGAGCGCGGTCTGCGCCTCGGCGACGGTGAGGCCGACGACGTTGGGCATGGCGACCTTCTCCACCGCCGGCGTCCCGAAGATGGCCCGGCCGACGAACAGCGTCGGCGATGCCGACGGCGAGCACGCCGAGGGTGAGCAGCACCCAGAACCACGGGCTGCGCTGGGTCGACTCCTGCTTCGCCTCGGCGTACGCCGCGGTCGCACCGACCGGCGCCATCACGGCGGTGTCGCTGGACAGCACGGGCACGGGAGCGGTCACCGGAAGGCCGGCGATCGCGCGCTCGACGTCGGCGCGCATCTCGGCCGCGGTCTGGTAGCGGTCCTCGGGGCTCTTGGCCAGCGCGCGTGAGCACGATCGTGTCGATCTGCGGCGGTCACCGCCGGGTCGAGCTGCGACGGCGGCACCGGCTGCTCGCTCACGTGCTGGTAGGCGATCGACACCGGCGACTCGCCGGTGAACGGCGGGCGCCCGGTGAGCAGCTCGTAGAGCAGGCAGCCGGTGGAGTAGATGTCGCTGCGGCTGTCGACGACCTCGCCGCGCGCCTGCTCCGGCGAGAGGTAGTGCGCGGTGCCGAGCACCGCGGACTGCTGCGTCATCGTCTGGCCGGAGTCGGCGAGCGCGCGCGCGATGCCGAAGTCCATGACCTTGACGTCGCCGCCGCGGGTGAGCATCACGTTCGCGGGCTTGATGTCGCGGTGGACGATGCCGTGGCGGTGGCTGTAGTCGAGCGCGGCGAGCGTGCCGTCGGTGATCTCGAGCGCGCGCTCGGGCAGCAGGCGCCGGCCGCTGCGCATCAGCTGGCGCAGCGTCATGCCGTCGACGTACTCCATGACGATGTACGGCACGACCGAGCCGGTGCCGTCCTCGCTGGCGAGCACGTCCTCGCCGGTGTCGTAGACGGCCACGATGTTGGGGTGGTTGAGCGAGGCCGCGCTCTGCGCCTCGCGGCGGAACCGGGCCTGGAAGCTGGGGTCGCGCGCGAGGTCGGGGCGCAGGATCTTGACCGCGACGCGACGCCCGAGGCGCAGGTCCTTGCCCTCGTGGACCTCGGCCATGCCGCCGCGGCCGATGACCTCGCCGAGCTCGTAGCGCTCGCCGAGACGCCGGATGTCGTCGCTCACCGTTCCTCCTCTGCCGCCGGGTCCTGACCCGGAGCCGCGCCTGGGGACATCATCGCCCCACGATCGCTTCCATCACGGACTTGGCGATCGGAGCCGCCAGCCGGTTGCCGCTGATCTCCGCCGCGCCGCCGCCGTTCTGCAGCACCACGGCGACCGCCACCTCGCGCCGCGCCGGGCGTGCTCGCGGGCGCCACGCCGACGAACCAGGCGTGGGGCGGCTGGCCCGGCGCCGGTCTGCGCCGTGCCGGTCTTGCCGCCCACCACGCACGCCGGGGATCGCGCGCGTTCGAGCCCGTGCCCTGGTCGACGACGGTGACCATCATGGCGAGCAGCTCCGCCGCGTTGGCGGGCGACATCGCCTGGCGAGAACTCCACGGGCTCGGCGGTCTCGAGCACCTCGAGCTCGGGCGCAGAGCACCTGCGAGACGAGGTAGGGGCTCATCACCTGGCCGTTGTTGCCGATGCCGGCGCCGACCATCGCCATCTGCAGCGCGGTGGCGCGTCACGTCGAACTGGCCGATCGCGCTCATCGCGGTCTGCGGCTCGTCGGGGTCCTCGGGGAAGTGGCTCGTCGCGGCGCGCAGCGGCACCTCGAACGACGTGCCGAAGCCGAACTTCTCGGCCTGCTCGCGCAGCGCGTCGTCGCCGAGGTCCATGCCGATCGAGGCGAACGCGGTGTTGCACGAGATGGCGCAGCGCGTTCTGCCAGCGTGGTCTTGCCGCCGGGGCCGCACGCCGTGCCGCGACCAGTTGCGCAGCTCCTTGTCCGTGAGCGGGCAGCTTGAGCGAGGCCGGGCCGGGCACGACGGTGTCGGCGTGTACTGGCCCGACTCCAGCGCGGCCGCGGCGGTGACGAGCTTGAACGTCGAGCCCGGGCGGCAGCGCCATGCACCAGCGGCCGGTTGAGCAGCGGCTTCGCGGGGTCGTCGTTGTAGGCGTCGTAGGCCTTGCGGATCGCCGCGGGGTCGTGGCTGCTGAGCTGTTGGGGTCGAACGACGGCGAGGAGGCCATCGCGAGGATCGCGCCGGTGCGCGGGTCGATCGCGACCACGGCGCCGGTGCGGCCCGCGAGCCCGTCGTACGCCGCCTTCTGCGCCGCGGGTCGAGCGTGAGCCGGACCGCGCCGCCCTTGACGCCGCGGCCGGCGAACAGCTGCTGCACGCGGTCGACGAAGAAGCGGTCGTCGGAGCCGGAGAGCACGGCGTTCTCGGCGCGCTCGATGCCGGTGGCGCCGTAGACGATCGAGTAGAAGCCGGTGGCCGGCGCGTAGAGCGGGCCGTTGGAGTAGCGACGCAGGTACTTGAGCTGGTCGTCGGTCGGGATCGACGCCGCGATCGCCGACGACCCCAGCAGGATCGGGCCGCGCTCGCGGCTGTACTCCTCGAGCAGCACCCGGCTGTTGGCCTGCCGGTTGCGGATGTCGGAGGCGGCGACGTACTGCAGGTAGGTCAGGTTGGCCAGAGCGCGACCAGCAGCAGCGCGATGACGACGGCGAGCCGACGCACGGAGCGGATCACAGCTTCACCACCTGGGTGGGTGCGTCCTCGAGCGCCGCGGCGGTGTCGACGTCGGGGCGGCGCGCGGTGTCGCTGATCCGCATGAGCAGCGCGATCGCGATCCAGTTGGAGACCAGCGACGAGCCGCCCTGCGACAGGAACGGGGTGGTCAGACCGGTGAGCGGGATCAGCCGGCGTGACGCCGCCGACGACGATGAAGACCTGCAGCGCCAGCGACGATCGACAGGCCCGCGGCCAGCAGGGTGCCGAACACGTCGCGGCACGCGATCGCGGTGCGCAGGCCGCGCTCGACGATGATCGCGTAGAGCACGAGCATCGCGAACAGCCCGATGAGCCCGAGCTCCTCGCCGAAGGCGGCGATGATGAAGTCGCTCTTGGCGTACGGCACGAGCTGCGGGAAGCCCTGCCCGAGCCCGGTGCCGAACAGGCCGCCGCTGGCGAACCCGTAGAGCGACTGCACGATCTGGTAGCCGGCGTTGGCCTCGTCGCCGAACGGGTCGAGCCAGATGTCGACGCGCACCCGCACGTGGTCGAAGGCGAAGAACGCGAGCACCGCGCCGGTGAGGAACAGCACCGCGCCGAGCACGAGCCAGCTGCGCCGCTGGGTGGCGACGTAGAGCAGCGTGACGAACAGGCCGAAGAACAGCAGCGACGGTGCCGAGGTCGCGCTCGAAGACGAGGACGGCGAGGCGAGACCAGCCAGGCGACGAGCAGCGGGCCCGAGGTCGCGGCCGCGCGGCAGCTCGATGCCCAGCACCTTGGTGCGCACGAAGGCGAGCGAGTCGCGGGTGACGGTGAGGTAGCCGGCGAAGAAGATCGTGAGCAGCATCTTGGCGAGCTCGCCGGGCTGGAACGACAGCTCGCCCAGGCGGATCCAGAGGCGTGGCGCCGTTGATGGTGGCGCCGATCCACGGGGCCAGCGGCAGCAGCAGCAGCACGAGACCGGCGAACATCGCGGTGTAGGTGTAGCGCTGCAGCAGCCGGTGGTCGCGCAGCGCGACGAGCACCGCGACGAACAGCACGATCCCGAGCGCGGTCCAGGTGAGCTGGACGTAGACGTCGGGGTTGGGCACGTCGCCGCCGTTGCGCGCCGCGCGCTGCGCCTCGGCGAGGTCGAGGCGGTGGATCATCGTGAGGCCGAGCATGTTGAGCGTCGCCACGACCGGCACGAGCACCGGGTCGGCGTACCGCGCGGTGAAGCGCACGGCCAGGTGGGCCACGAGCAGCAGCAGCGCCACGACGGAGAGCACCATCACCGTGTCGTCGGCGACGCGGCCGAGCACGGCGAGGTCGACCTGCACGTACGCCGCGGAGCCGACGAGGAACGCCGCGACGAACAGCGCCGCCTCGGTGTTGCGCCGGGTGGGCTGGCGGTAGCGCGGCACCGGCACCGCGCTCGCGGGGACGCCTGCGCTCACGGGCCGACCGCCGACGGGCTCGCCGCGCCGGTCGGGGTGGTGTCCGCGACGCCGGCGTCGGTGCCGGTCGTCTGCGGGCATCCCGGGGTCGTCGGCACGGCGACGCACTGGGCCGCGCGCTCGGAGAGCCGCTGCACGACCTGCTCCGCGGACGGCGAGGGAGTCGGTGGGGATGGTGCCCTCGACCTGCATCGCCTCGAAGTCGGGCAGCGAGTCGACCGTGATCGCCGTGGTCTGCTCGACCGTGTGCAGCGCCAGCGGCCCGACCGAGCCGGGCAGGCCGCGGTAGATGGCGACGTACCCGCCCTCGCTGCCGATGTAGAACTGGTTGCGGCCCCAGGCCCACGTGACGGCCGAGAGCCCCGCGAGGAGCAGTGCGAGCACGGCGACGACGGCGACCACACGGGTTCGACGCCGGTGGCGCGTCTGCGGTTGCTCCTCGTGGTAGACGTCGGCGATCGCATCGACGTCCGCGCTGCCGTTGCCCGAGGCGGTGCGCACCTTGACCACGTGCGCCGCGTGCGGGTCGAGCTGCTCGTCGGCCGGGAACGAGTACTGCGGCAGCTGGTCGCGGTTGCGCGGCTCGCCGGCCGCTCCGACGACGACCGCTGCCTGCGCGGGCTGGGCCTCGTCGACCTGCGACCACGTCGGCGACCACGCAGGTGACGTTGTCGGGCGCACCGGCGGCGAGCGCGGCGTCGACGAGCGCGGTGACCACGGCCACGGGGTCCGTCAGCGCCAGCAGCTCGTGCACCCGCTCGTCGGAGACGTAGCCCGAGAGCCCGTCGCTGCACACGAGGTAGCGGTCGCCCACGTGCGCCTCGCGGACGGAGACGTCGGGCTCGGCCGGGTGCACCGCGTCGATCGCGCGCATGAGCAGGTTGCGCCGCGGGTGGATCAGGGCCTCCTCCGGGGTGATCTTCCCGGAGTCGATGAGGGTCTGGACGTAGGTGTGGTCGCGGGTGATCTGCGTGAAGACGCCCTCGCGCAGCAGGTACGCCCGCGAGTCGCCGACGTGCAGCACGGCCACGCGCGCCGGCGTACCGCCGAGCCAGGCGAGCGCGGTGAGCGTGGTGCCCATCCCGGCGAACTCGGGGTGCGCGGCGACGACGTCGGCGATGCGCTCGCCGGTGAGGACGACGGCGTCGGAGAGCCGCTCGAGCGCCTCGGAGTCGTCGAGACCGGCGGTCTCCATCTCCGACATCGTGGCGATGGCCGTCGCCGAGGCGAGCTCGCCGGCGGCGTGCCCGCCCATGCCGTCGGCGACGACGACGAGCTGGTCGCCGGCGTACCCGGAGTCCTCGTTGCCGGGGCGCACGAGCCCGACGTCCGAGCGCGCGGCGGAGCGCAGGATCAGCGGCATCGCGCGATCACTTCCGCAGCTCGAGGACGGTGCGGCCGACCTTGAGCTGGTGCCCGACGGCGAGCGCGGTCGGGCCGGTGATGCGCTGGCGGTCGACCCAGGTGCCGTTCGTCGAGCCCATGTCGGTGACGACCCAGGCGCCGTTCGACGAGCGTGATGCGGGCGTGGGCGTTGCTGGCGTAGTCGTCGTCGAGCACGACGGTCGAGTCGGGCGCGCGGCCGAGCGTCACGTCGGCGGAGCCGAGCGGGATCACCGTGCCGGTCAGGGCACCCTCGACGACGACGAGGCTGCGGGCCCCGCCCTTCGGCGCCTTGGGCGCCTTCTCCTTCGGCGGCTTCGGGGCCTTGCCGGGCTTCGGCGCCGCCGGGACGGGGACGGGCACGAGCGGACGGGCGTCGCGCGGTGCCCGCAGGTCGCGGCGCAGCACGGCGACCGCGACGAGGACGAGCGCCCAGATGAGCGCCAGGAACCCCAGCCGGAGCAGCGTCAGGACGAGCTCGGACACGGGGGTGTCACCCGGCCTTGAACGTCAGCCGTGTGCCGCCGAGCTGGATCACCGCACCGTCGCGCAGGACGATCTCGCCGACCTGCACCCCGTCGACGTAGGTGCCGTTGGTGGAGTTCAGGTCGCGCAGGACGACGTCGCCGCCGAGCAGGATCTCGGCGTGGTGGCGCGAGACACCGGGGTCGTCGACGCGGATGTCGACGTCGGTGCCGCGGCCGAGCCGGGTGACGGCGCGGGTGAGCGGGTGCGCGATGTCGTCGGCGAGCAGGCGCGGCTGGCCCACGCCGGCCGGCGGGGCGGACGGCGCGCGGCCGCCCTGGGGCACGCTCGCGACCTCGGCCTTGGCCTCGCTGTGCACGCGGAACAGCCCGGTCTCGAGGGTCTCGTCGCGGGTGAGCGTGACCTCGGTGCCGCCGAGGAAGGTGTAGCGCTGCTCCTCGGCGAACTCGCGCACCATCGTGGAGAGCTCGTCGGTGAGGGTGCCGGCGTACACCGAGAGCCGGTCGTAGTCGTGGGGGCTCAGGTCGACGGTGAAGACGTTGGGCACCACGGTGCGGCCGCGGCTGACCACGGCGGCGCGCTCGTCGATCTCGCGCTGCAGCGCGGAGGCGATCTCGACGGGCTGCACCTCGGCCTTGAAGGCGCGCGCGAAGGCCCCGTTGACCAGGCGGTCGAGCCGCTGCTCGAAGCGGTCGAGCAGACCCACGGTCGCCTCCCTCGTCCTGACCCGCGGCGGAGCGCACAGGTCCCGACGGTGATCGTAACCGGGCGGGGGTGATCCACCCGCCCCCGCGACTCGTGGCGGCCGTCGTCCGCGCGTAGGACGGACGCTCCGAGACCACGGTTCCCGGCCCGTCCACGCGCGGGATCTCGGTTCGGGAACGGCCTGGCCTGCGTGTTAGCCTTTCCCGGCGCGCGCGAGTGGCGGAATAGGCAGACGCGCACGGTTCAGGTCCGTGTACCCGAAAGGGTGTGGGGGTTCAACTCCCCCCTCGCGCACCATCACGGCACAGGGCGGTCCCTCGGGGCCGCCCTTCGTCGTGCGGGGGTGCTGCCGGCCGGCGTCGGTCGTGGGAGATGCTGTCGCCTGGACCCGCTGCGGAGCACCGGGTGCGCCGACCGCTCGGAGAGGGACCTGCGATGACCGTGACGCTGTCGCACCGCGACGCCGTGACCGTGCTCGACCTCGGCGACGACGAGAACCGCTTCTCGCCCGGATGGCTCGACGAGGTCGGTGCCGCGCTCGACTCGGTGCTCGCCGGCCCGGCCACGGCGCTCGTGGTCACCGCGACGGGCAAGTTCTTCTCCAACGGCCTCGACGTCGACTGGGTGATGGCCGACGCGTCCCGGTGGCCGGCGTACGTCGACCGGGTGCAGGCGCTGTTCTCGCGCACGCTGACCCTGCCGGTGCCGACGGTCGCGGCCGTGAACGGGCACGCGTTCGGCGCGGGCGCGATGATCGCGATCGCGTGCGACTTCCGGGTGATGCGCGAGGACCGCGGCTTCGTCTGCTTCCCCGAGGTCGACATCCGCATCCCGTTCACGCCGGGGATGTCGGCGCTCGTCCAGTCGAAGACCACGCCGCAGACCGCGTCGCTCGCCATGACCACCGGGCGCCGCTTCGGCGGCCCGGACGCGCTGGCCGCCGGCCTCGTCGACGCGCTGGCCGACGAGGCGACGCTGCTCGACACCGCGGTCGCCATGGCCGCCCCGCTCGTCGGCAAGGACCCGGCCACGCTCGGCACGATCAAGTCGACGATGTACGCCGCTGCCGCGCACCTGCTCGCGCAGCCGCTGGCTCCTGGAGCCGCACCGACCGGGTGACCGGAGACGACGAGGGGAGTTCCCCTCTGATCTCGAGGTAGGCGGACGTCAGTCCACCGGGGCGGTGGCGCGGGCGCGCTGGTCGAGGAGCTCGTCGTACTTGCGGAGCAGGACGCCGTAGGAGCCGGGCGCCACGCGGGCGACCACGTCGAGCGCGTACGCCGCTGCGCCGATGAGCACCCGCGGCTTGCGCCGCTCGACGCCGTCGACGATCTTCCGCGCGGCGATCGCCGGGTCGATGGTGAGCAGCTTCGCCGCGACGTCGCGATGAGCGGCCTGCTCGTCGCTCGCCACGCCGCCGCCGACCCGGGCGCTGGTGGCGATGTTCGTGCGCGATGCCGCCGGGGTGCACGGTCGTGACGCCGACGCCGTGCGGCGCGAGCTCCTGGCGCAGCGAGTCGCTGAACCCGCGCACCGCGAACTTGCTGGCGACGTACGCCGCCTGCCCGGGCGGGCCGATGATCCCGAACAGGCTCGACACGTTGACCACGTGCGACCCCTGCGTCGAGACGAGGCTCGGCAGCAGCGTGTGCGTCATGAGGATGACGGCGTGCAGGTTGATCGAGAGCACCCAGTCGATGTCGTCGAGGCTGACCTGGTCGAGCCGGCCGCTCAGCGCGACGCCGGCGTTGTTCACCAGCAGGTGCAGGTGGGGGTGGTTGTCGCGGATGGTCTCCGCCACGGCCAGCGCGGAGTCGCGGTCCGAGAGGTCGACGACGTACGTCGTCACCTGCCGGTCGCGGCGCGCGGCGCGCAGCTCGGCGGCGACGGCCTCGAGCCCGGCCGCGTCGCGGTCGAGCAGGACGAGGTTGCTGCCGCGCGCCGAGAGCTCGCGCGCGGTCGCGCGTCCGATCCCGCTCGCGGCGCCCGTGAGGACTGCCGTGCCTCCGTCGACGACGTACCGCTTCACGTCCGTGCCTCCGTCATCCGGGGAGCGCGCGCGAAGCGCACGCCCTCGTCCTCGAGCGTGCCGCGCGTGAGCAGCCGCACGTCCTTGCGGTAGTTCTGGTAGATCCGCCACGGCGCCCGGCTCCCCTGCTTGGGCAGCATGGCGAGCGAGCGCGTGACGTAGCCGGCGGTCAGGTCGAGCAGCGGCTCGCGGCCCGCGTCGGGCGGCGGCACCGGGGTGACGACGTCGTACCCCTGCTCCTGCATGTGTGCCAGCAGCCGGCACACGTAGCGGCTCACGAGGTCGCACTTGAGGGTCCACGACGCGTTCGTGTAGCCGACGGCGAAGGCGAAGTTCGGCACGCCGGTGAGCATCATCCCCTTGTAGGCGACGGTGCTCGGCGCGTCGACGGGTACGCCGTCGACGGAGAGGACCGTGCCGCCCATCGAGCAGCAGCTCGAGCCCGGTCGCGGTCACGATGACGTCGGCCTCGACGAGCCCTCGCCGCTCTCGAGCAGCACGCCGTCGGGCGTGAACCGGTCGATGCGGTCGGTGACCACCGACGCGCGCCCCTCGCTGATGGCCACGAACAGGTCGCCGTCGGGCACGACGCAGAGCCGCTGGTCCCACGGCCCGTACGACGGCCCGAAGTGCGTCTCGACGTCGTAGCCCTCGGGCAGCTGCTTGCGCACGCCGCTCATGAGCAGCGCGCGCATCTGCGTCGGCCAGCGCTGGCTCAGGCGATAGCTCAGCGCGGAGGTCGCGATGTTCTTGCGCCGGATCACGCGGTAGGCGCGTTCCGGCGACAGGTGCTTGCGCGCGAGCTCGGCGAGCGCGTCGCGCGACGGCAGAGCGGTGACGTAGGTCGGCGAGCGCTGCAGCATCACGACGTGCGCGGCGGTCTCGGCCAGCGCCGGCACGAGGGTGACGGCGGTCGCGCCGCTGCCGATCACGACCACGCGTCGGTGGCTCACGTCGAGGTCGGCGGGCCAGTGCTGCGGGTGCACCACCGGTCCGGTGAACGTCTCGCGGCCGGCGAACTCGGGCTCGTAGCCGTGGTCGTAGCGGTAGTAGCCCGTGCACGAGTAGAGGAACGAGCACGTCATCGCGAACAGCTCGCCGGTGTCGGCGCGCTCGACCTGCACCGTCCAGCGCGCCTGCGTGCTCGACCAGTCGGCGGACACGACGCGGTGGTGCAGGCGCACCTTCGGCTCCACGCCGAGCTCGCGCGCGGTGTCGCGGACGTAGGCCAGGATCGACGGCCCGTCGGCGATCGCGCGTCCCTCGACCCACGGCCGGAACGGGTAGCCGAGGGTGTGCATGTCGGAGTCCGAGCGCACGCCGGGGTAGCGGAACAGGTCCCACGTGCCGCCGATGGTGCCGCGCGCCTCGAGGACGGCGTACGACGTGCCCGGGCGCTCGAGCTCGAGCCGGGCACGCGGCACCGACGCCGGAGAGCCCGGCGCCCACGACCAGCACGTCGACGTGCTCCACCGACCGCCTCCTCGTCCGCGTGATCGGCTCGGCACCGATCGTGCGTCGCAGCCTAGGGTGACCCGGTGAGCGAGGAGCAGAGCACGGTCGACCAGGACTCGTCGCCGTACGCCGACGCCCTGCGCGCGTACGCCGACCGCGGCCTCGTGCGCCACACGACCCCGGGCCACCAGGCGAGCGGCACCGCCCAGCCGCTGCTCGCGGCGGCGCTCGGCCAGGACGCGCTCGACCTCGACCTGCAGCCGACCATCGAGGGCGTGGACTTCGGGCCCGACAACCCGCTCGACCGCTCGCTCGAGCTCGCCGCGCACGCCTGGGGCGCGACGCGCACGTGGTTCCTCACCAACGGCTCGAGCCAGGGCAACCAGACGGCGTGCCTCGCGCTCGCCGGGCTCGGCAGCACGATCGTGGCGCAGCGCAGCGTGCACTCCTCCGTGGTCGACGGGCTGGCGCTCTCCGGCCTGGTCGCGGAGTTCGTCAGCCCGAACGTCGACCACGAGCTCGGCATCGCGCACGGCGTGACGCCCGCGGCGCTCGACGAGCGGCTGCGTGCGCACCCCGAGGCGGTGGCCGCGTTCGTCGTGTCGCCGTCGTACTTCGGCGCGGTGGCCGACATCGCCGCCCTCGCCGAGGTGGCGCACGCCCACGACGCAGCGCTCGTCGTCGACGAGGCGTGGGGCGCGCACCTGGGCTTCCACCCCGACCTGCCGGTCAACGCGGTGCGCCTCGGCGCCGACGTGGTCGTCGCCTCGATGCACAAGATGGCCGGCTCGCTGAGCCAGACCGCGCTGCTGCACCTGGGCCACGGGCCGCACGCCGCACGGCTCGAGCCGCTGCTCGACCGCGCCTTCCGCTCGCTGCAGTCGACGTCGGTGTACGCCGGCCTGCTCGCCTCCCTCGACCTCGCCCGCCGGCAGGCAGCGGTGCACGGCGCCGAGCGCATCGGCGCGAGCATCGCCTCGGCCGACCGGCTGCGAGCGCGGGTCGCGGCGGACGGCCGCTTCCACGACGCCACAGCGCGCATCACCGCGTTCGACGACGTGCTGGCGTTCGACCCGCTGCACGTGGTGATCGAGACGCGCAGCGGTGGGATCAGCGGGCACGACGCGCGTGCCGTGCTCTTCCACGAGCTCGGGCACCACGTCGAGATGGCCACCGACGACGTGATCGTCGTGCTGGTCGGCGCCGGCAACGAGCTCGCCGCCGACGAGCTCGCCGACGCGCTGCTGGCCCTGCCCACGCGCGAGGGCGCAGGTCGCCATCACATCGCGCTGCCCGACCCCGGCCGCCGAGTCATGACCGTGCGCGAGGCGTGGTTCGCGCCGAGCGAGGTCGTCGCCGCGTCGCGGGCCGTGGGGCGCGTGTCGGCCGACAGCGTCGCGGCGTACCCGCCCGGCATCCCCAACCTGATGCCCGGCGAGGAGATCACCGCGGCCACCCTCGAGTTCCTCCAGGAGACGGCCGCGGCGCCGTTCGGCCACGTGCGCGGCGCGATCGCGCCCGACATGTCGCTCGTGCGCGTGGTCGCGGGCTGATCGATGTCCGCGCTGCTCGCGCTGCTCTCGGCCGCCGTCTGGGGGGTCGCCGACTTCGTCGGCGGTCTCGCCTCGCGGCGCTCCACCCCGTGGCAGACCCTCGTGCTCACCACCCCGGCGGGCTTCATCGGGATCCTGCCCATCGCGTTCCTCGTCGGCGGCACGGCGGTGGGCAGCGCGTGGCCGGGGATCGCGGCGGGCATCTGCGGCGGCCTCGGCATCCTGCTGCTCTACGCCGCGCTCACGATCGGCCCGATGGGCGTGGTGTCGCCGATCTCCGCCGTGCTCGGTGCGGCGATCCCGGTGATCGTCGGGCTGGTGCAGGGCGAGCGGCCCGGCACTGCGGCGTACGTCGGCATGGCGCTCGCCGTGGTCGCGATCGTCACGGTGGGGCTCGAGCCGACCTCGCCCACCGACGACTCCGCGCACCAGAAGCTCTCTCCGCGGGCGCTGCTGCTCGCGATCGGCGCGGGCGCCGGCATCGGCTTCTTCTTCGCGTTCCTGTCCTACGCCCCGAGCGACGCGGGTCTGTGGCCGGTGGTCTTCGCGCGCGGCACGTCGACCGTGCTGCTGGTGACCATCGGCGTGGTCGTCGCGCTGCGGGCGCACGCGCCGGTGATGCCGACCGCCAACCCGGTGCGGGTGCAGGCGGTCGTGGCCGGCCTGCTCGACGTCGCGGCGAACGGGTTCTACGTGCTCGCGCTGCAGATCGGGCTGCTCTCCGTCGTGGCGGTGCTCGGATCGCTCTACCCCGCGGCGACCGTGCTCCTCGCCCGCCTCGTGCTCGCCGAACGGCTGCGCCCCATGCAGAAGGTCGGCATGGTCACGGCGCTCGTCGCGTCCGCGCTGCTCGCCCTCGGCTGATCGATCGGCGTCAGCCGGCCAACGCCTGCCTGGCCTGTCGAGCGAGCTCGCCCGAGTCGACGCCCGCACGAGCCAGGCTCCGGGGCACGGTGCCGTGCTGGGCGCCGAGCACGCCGAGGAGCAGGTGCGCGGGTCGGATGCGTGGGGTCCCCGCGGCGGCGGTGACCGACCGTTCGAGGGACGCCTTGAAGGACGCCCCCAGGCGCGGCTTCCGTCGGGGGTCGGCGCTCGGACGAGCCAGTGCCCCGGAGTCGACGGAGACACCGATCGCGGCGAGGCTCGCGTCCAGCTCCTCGACCAGCGCCGCGTCGAGCCGGTCGTGCGTGAGGCCCGCGGTCGCCAGCAGCTCGCCGGCGTCCGTCGTGGGCACGACGGTCATCGCGAGCAGCAGGTGCTCGGCCTCCACCTGGGGCGAGCGGTGGTCGCGCGCCTCCTGCTCCGCCGCTGCGATCAGCGCCTTCGCGTCGGGAGTGAGTCGTTGCACCATCACCGTCTCCTCAGGTCGACGCCCGCGGCGATGAGTCGCGGAGCGTGCTTCTTGTGCACCGCCTGCCGGGTCACCCCGAGAGCCTCGGCCACCTGCGGCCATCCCCAACCAGCCCGCATCGCGCGCTCGACCTCGTGGTCCTCGAGCAGGTCGGCGAGACGACGCAGCGCGACGACGGCGGCGAGGCCGTCTGCGGGGTCGGCGTCGGGATCGATGCGCAGCATGGAGCAACTGTAGTTGACAAAGGTCGAGTGTCAACTGGGGTTGCTAGAGCCGGTGCAGCAGTCCGCTCCACCGCCCGGTGCGCGGGATGATGGGAGTCGAGGCTCGGCGAGGTGGTGGGCACGATGGCTGGATCCGGGGTGTGGCTGCTGTGGATCCCGCTCGGCGCCGGGTCGCGCGTGCCGGTGGTGCACTGGAACGGGTTGGCGTACGAGGCGATCGCGGCCCGTCGTGAGCACCGGGAGCGACGGCCGCTGTTCCACGCCGCGCTCGAGGTCGAGGCCGACGGCGCGCGCCACGTCGCTGGAGATGACGCCGGCATGGGGCCCGGGCCACACGTCGGCCGGCGCCGTGGCGACGGGCCCGGTGGGCCTGCGGGCGCTCGGGCGGTCGCGGTTCTTCCGCTACGAGGTGCACTGCTGGCGCGACGGCGTCATCCCCGACCGCGCGTACGCCGTCGGCGGAGCGCGACTGCTCACCGACGATCCCGCCGCCGCGCGCCGGATCCTCGAGCTCGCGCCCACCGTGCCGACCCCGGTCTGGGGCCGCGACGAGCTCGGCACCGGCGACATGTGGAACTCCAACTCGCTGGTCGCGTGGCTGCTGGTGCGCGCCGGGATCCCGGCCGACGACCTGGCACCGCCGCAGCACGGCCGCGCCCCCGGCTGGCACGCCGGGCTCGCCGTCGCCGCCCGCTGACCGCGCCCCGCTGGCCGAACCGTCGCGGAACAGGCTCCTCGACGTCGGTTCGGGCAGCATCGTCGGACCTCCGGCGTACGCCGAGCCGTCGAACGCGCCCCTCGCGCGCACGTGGCCGCCGACGCACGACAGAATCGGGGACGTGCTGCTGACCTCGACCTCGCCGACCCTGGCGAGCACGTTCCCCGGCGGCGTCACCGCCACGGTGGTGGTCGCGGGCGCGGTGGTGCTGGCCGTGATCCTCGGCGTGCTGGCCTTCCTCGACCGCTCCACGCCCGTGTGGGCGCTCGGGCTCGTCGCGCTCCTCGAGGTCGGTCTCCTCGTCGTCGCCGCGATCGGCGTCATCGCGTGGATCGGCGGCGACGCGCCGGCCGAGCCGGTCGTCTTCTTCTTCTACCTGCTGGCCTGCCTCGCGATCCCGCCGCTCATGGTGTGGTGGGGCCGAGGCGAGCCCGGCCGCTGGGGCTCCGGCGTCGTGGCCATCGCGTGCCTCGTGCTCGCCGTGCTGGTGCTGCGCGTCGAGCAGGTCTGGAGCGGCACCGGCGGAGGGATCGCACCATGACCGACAGCACCGAGCACGCGGCCGACACCGCAGCCGGCTGCCGCGCCGCGCCGCGGGCCGGGCCGTGCGCTGATCGCGGTGTACGCCGTGTTCGCGGTGGCCGCCACAGCGCGCGCCCTCTACCAGCTGCTCACCCGCTTCTCCGAGGCACCGGTCGCCTACCTGCTCTCGGCGTTCGCGGCGATCGTCTACGTCGTCATCACCGTCGCGCTGGTGAAGAACACCCCGGGATCGCTGCGCCTGGCGCGCGTCGGCATCATCGTCGAGCTGGTCGGCGTGATCGTGGTCGGCACCCTGAGCCTGGTCGACGCGGACGCGTTCCCGCGCGCGACCGTGTGGTCGGCGTTCGGGATGGGCTACCTGTTCATCCCGCTGGTGCTGCCGATCCTCGGCCTGCTCTTCCTGCGCTCGCAGCACGACCGATGAACGTTCGCTGACGGACGCGCGACGGGTCTGGCGCCCGCTCCCGGGTGGGGCGAGGGTGGTCCCATGACTGGGATCTCCACGGACGTCGTCGTGATCGGGCTCGGACCTGGCGGGCAGGCCGTCGCCGAGGAGCTGGCACGCGCCGGTATCGCGGTGGTCGGGGTCGACTCCGGGCTCGTCGGCGGCGAGTGCCCGTACTGGGGCTGCGTGCCGTCGAAGCGCATGGCGCGCGCCGCGGCAGCGATCGGCGAGGCGCGACGCATCGACGGCCTCGCCGGCCGCGCGAGCGTCACCCCCGACTGGGCTCCGGTGCACGCCTGGATCGCCGACCAGGCGACCGACCACTGGGACGACCGCGTCGCCGTCGAGCGGCTCGAGGGCCTCGGCGGCACGTTCCTGCGCGGCCGCGGGCGCCTGACCGGCCCGCGCACGGTCGAGGTCGAGGCGCCCGACGGCACCACCACCACGGTGACGGCCTCGCGCGCTGTCGTCGTCGCGACGGGATCGGCGCCCGCGGTGCCGCCGATCGACGGGCTCGCGGGTACGCCGTACTGGACCAACCACGAGTTCATCGAGTCGCCGACGCTGCCCGCGTCGGTGGTGGTGCTCGGCGGCGGGGCGATCGGCTGCGAGCTGTCGCAGGCGATGGCGCGCTTCGGGGTGGCCGTGACGCTCGTCGAGCCGGCGCCGCGCCTGCTCGCGCTGGAGGAGCCGGCGGCCGGTGCGCTGCTCGCCGAGGTGTTCGGTCGCGAGGGGATCGCGGTGCGCACCGGGGTCGGAGCCACCGCCGTCCGGTACGCCGACGGCGCGTTCACCGTGACGCTCGCCGACGGCTCCGAGGTCTCCGGCGAGAAGCTGCTCGTGGCGACAGGGCGCCGCGTCGACCTGGGAGCTGTCGGTCTCGACACGGTCGGCATCGACCCGGCCGGCCGCAGCGTCCCGGTCGACGACCAGCTGCGGGTGCTCGCCGACGGCGCGCCGGTCGACGGCGTCTACGCGATCGGCGACATCACCGGGAAGGGCGCCTTCACGCACGTGGCGGTGCACCAGGCGCGAGTGGTGATCGAGGCGCTGCGCGACGGCGTGCCGGCGAGCAACCCGATCACCGCGCTGCCGCGCGTGACGTTCACCGACCCGGAGATCGGCGCCGTCGGCCTGACCGAGGCGCAGGCGCGCGAGCAGGGCCTCGACGTGCAGGTGGCGACGGCGACGCTGGCGGGCGCCGCGACGCGCGGCTGGATCCACGGCCCGGGCAACGACGGCTTCATCACCGTCGTGGCGAGCGGGGGCCGGCTCGTCGGTGCGACCAGCGCGGGACCGACCGGCGGCGAGGTGCTCGGCGCGCTGTCCGTGGCCGTGCAGGCCGGCATCCCGGTGGCCGACCTGCGGCGCCAGATCTGGGCCTACCCGACGATGCACCGCGGCATCGAGTACGTGCTCTCGCTCCTCGACGACGCGAGCTGACCGGCGAGCGCGAGGTCAGAAGGTCTGCGCGGTGACCGAGGTCGACATGCGCAGGCGCAGCGGGTCGAGGCGCATGATGCCGGGGCTGTCGCCGACGAGGTCGGGCAGCTCGGTCATGAGCCGGCCGAACAGCGGCGCCTCGCGGTGCGCCTCGAGCGCCGCCTCGTCGCGGAACCACTCGTAGAGCCACACGACGTCGGAGTCGTCGGGGTCGACGCACACGAGGAAGGCCTCGGTGCCGGGCTCCTGGTCGAGGTCGTCGACGTACCGGTTGAGCACGTCGAGCGCCGCGGCGCGCAGCCCGGGCTGGATCGGGATGCGCACGAGCAGCCCGACACGTCCGGGAAGGACGGCGTCGACCGGCGCCTGGACCTCGTCTGTCACGCGGACAGTGTGCGGCATGCGGGGTCGCGCCGACCAGAGCGACCCTGGCAGGCTCGACCCCGTGCCGGAGCTTCCCGAGGTCGAGTCGCTGGCGACGTACCTGCGTCGCACCGCGACCGGCCTGCGCGTGGCACGCGTCGAGCTCGCCGCGATCAGCGCGCTGAAGACCTTCGACCCGCCGGCCACCGACCTCGTCGGAGCGCGGGTCGATCGACGCCGGACGGCGCGGCAAGTTCCTCGACATCAGCCTCGTCGACGAGGACGGCGAGCTGCTCCACCTCGTCACGCACCTCGCTCGTGCGGGGTGGCTGCACTGGCGTCAGGAGATGTCGTCGGTGCCGCTCAAGCCGGGCAAGGGTCCGATCGCGCTGCGCGTGGCGTTCGTCGACGACGACGGCGTGGCCGCCGGCGGCTTCGACCTCACCGAGGCCGGCACGCGCAAGCGGCTCGCGGTGTACGTCGTGCGCGACCCGCAGAGCGCTCGAGGGGATCACGCGGCTCGGGCCGGAACCGCTCGACGACGCCTTCACCGTCGACGTCCTCGCCGCGATCCTCGCCGACGCCGGCGGCAAGCAGCTCAAGGGCGTGCTGCGCGACCAGTCGACCATCGCGGGCATCGGCAACGCCTACAGCGACGACATCCTGCACGCCGCGAAGCTGTCGCCGTACAAGGCCGCGCGGCGAAGCTCACGCCTGAGGAGATCGCCACGCTGCACCAGGCCATCCACGACCTGCTCACCGACGCCGTCGAGCGCTCGCAGGGGCTCGGGGCCGCCGACCTCAAGGCCGAGAAGAAGCTCGGGATGCGCGTGCACGGACGCACGGGTGAGCCGTGCCCGGTGTGCGGCGACATCGTGCGCGAGGTGTCGTTCGCCGACTCGTCGTTGCAGTACTGCGCCACCTGCCAGACCGACGGCAAGCCGCTGGCCGACCGCCGATTCTCGAAGTTCCTCAAGTGAATCCGGGCCTCGACCCTGCGCTGCTCGCGGCGCTGCGCGCTGCGGTCGGCGACACGCACGTGCTCACCGACCCCGACGTGGTGGCGGCGTACGCCGTCGACTGGTCGCGGCGCTTCCACGGCCCGGCGCTCGCCGTGGTGCGGCCTGGCAGCACCGACGAGGTCGTCGCGGTGGTGCGCGCGTGCGCGGCGGCCGGCGTGCCGATGCTGCCGCAGGGCGGCAACACCGGGCTGGTCGGCGGCTCGGTGCCCGGCAGCGACGGGCCCGGCGGTCGTCGTCGTGTCGACGCGCCGGCTCACCCGCCTCGACCCCGTCGACCACCTCTCCGGCCAGGTGACCGTCGGCGCGGGCGTCACGATCGCCGACCTGCACCGCGCACGCGCTGCGCCGCCGGGTGGGAGTACGGCGTCGACCTCGCCTCGCGCGACACCGCGACCGTCGGCGGCACGCTCGGCGACGAACGCCGGCGGCATCCGGGTGTGCTGCCACGGGATGACGCGGCGCCAGGTGATGGGTATCGAGGCCGTCCTGCCCGACGGCTCGGTGATCTCGCACCTCGCCGGCCTGCCCAAGGACAACACGGGCTACGACCTCGCCGGCCTGCTCGTCGGCAGCGAGGGCACGCTCGGCGTCGTCACGGCGGCCCGGCTCGCGCTGGTGCGGCCGCCGGTCGTCGTCGAACGTCGCGCTCGTCGCGCGTGCGCGACGCCGCCGACGGGCTCGCGCTCGCGCGCGACGTCGTGCCCTCGCACAGCCGCCTGCTCGCCGCCGAGATCCTCGACGCGGCGATGCTGCGCCACGTCTGCGACATCTCCGGGCTGCCCTGGCCGGTCTCGCCGGACGCGCCGCACGTGCTGCTGGTCGAGACCGAGTCGGAGCCGGGCGAGATCGCGCTGCACCTGCCCGACGACCGCGACGCCATCGTCGCCCTCGATGCGGGCGACCGCGCCCGGCTCTGGTCCTACCGCGAGCGCGCCGCCGAGGCCGCCTCGACCCTCGGGGTCCCTCACCGCTTCGACGTCTCGGTGCCCCTGGGCGCGTGGGACGACTTCGTGACCGACATGAAGGCGCGGCTGTCGACGGTGCCCGAGGTCGACGAGGTGCTCGTGTTCGGCCACCTCGCCGACGGCAACCTGCACGTCGAGGTGCTCGGCCCCGAGCCGGACGACGAGCACGCCGACGAGGTCGTGCTGCGCTGCGTCGCCGATCACGCCGGCTCCGTCTCCGCCGAGCACGGCATCGGTCGCGCGAAGGCGGCGTACCTCGGCCTGACCCGCAGCGAGCCCGAGATCGCCGCGATGCGCGCGATCAAGCGGCGCTCGACCCCAGGCCTGTTCAACCCCGGAGTGCGGCGCTCGACCCCCGAGGTCTGTTCAACCCCGGGGTCCTCCTCGACTAGCGGCTACAAGCCGTCGTGGTGGTCGGAGGTCGGCAGCCCGGCGTCCTTCCACGCGGTGAACCCACCGGTCATGTTCGCGACGTCCGCGAAACCGAGCTCCACGAGCGTCTCTCCGGCGAGCGCGGCTCGCACCCCGGAGCGGCAGAACACGATGACGCGGCGGGCGGGATCCAGGCTCGGGTTGTGCCGCGGACTGGTGGGGTCGGCCTGGAACTCGAGCAGGCCTCGCGGGACCTGCACCGAGCCGTCGATGTACTGCTCCCACTCGACCGGCTCGCGGACGTCGAGCAGGACCGCCGTACCACGGTCGAGCTCCCCCGCTGCTTCGTGCGGTGACACCTGGCCGATGAGTGCGGAGGCGTGGGCCACCATCTGCGCTGCTGTCGTCGACATGCGAAACCTCCTCGGGTCCGGCGGACAGGTCAGCCGAGCCGGGTGTGCTCGAGGCCCAGCGACTCCTGGGTGCCGATCTTGGCCATGGTGATGCGGGCCCACTCCTCCTCGAGGAGCTGCTTGGCGGCCTCCTCGAGGAACTGGGCGCGGCCCACTCGTGGACGTCGAAGTCGTTCGTGATGTAGCCGTGGCCGAGCATGAAGTCCTTGCCGATCTCGATCGAGGCGAGGTTCTTCGGCGAGAGGTTGGGGACCATGTCGATGGGCTTGATGCCCTCGTAGGTGTCCTCGACGTCCCGGTAGAACGTCTGCCTGTTGAGGATCGCGGCGGCGGCGTGCTTGTGCTCGTTGGACCAGCGGCCGACCTTGATCATGCCCTTCATGAAGGCGACCACGAGCTCGGGGTGCTGCTCGGCCATCTCGGTGGTGCAGGTGATCACGGCCGGGATGTTGGCGACCTGCAGGGTCCAGTCCGGGTAGCGGGAGAGGTCCTCGATCGCCTTGAACTTCCCGGTGTCCTCCTGCAGGTGCTGGAACGGCCCGCTCTGCGTGTAGATGGCATCGACGGTGCCGTTCTCGAGCGCGTTCTCGAGCGGACGGAACGCGAGGTCGTGCTTGTGGTCGCGCTTGAGCCACAGCTCGGAGGGGTTGTTCATCGGATCGAGCATCTCCGGCTTGTCGTACCAGTCGTCGGCGTACGGGAACTCGACGATCTCGACGTCGTCACGGGTCATCCCGTTGACGCGGAGCATCAGCTCGATGCCCTGCTCCTCCTGGATGCGCCACCAGTCGTTCTTGATCGTGTTGAGGCTCTTGGTGAGTCCGATCTTCTTCCCGCGCAGCTCGCTCATCCGGTAGATGTCGTCGCGGGCACGGACCAGGAGGCATCCGCCCTCGGCCGGCGCGTGCGTGGCACCCAGGAGCACGGTCCGGCGGAGGTCGGCGTGGACGTGGATCGGGGGGAACAGCCCGCCGAAGCGGATCAGGTTGTCCATGTTGTGGATGTAGTGCGGGTACCAGTTGTTCTCGCGGCGCGAGCGGAGGAAGGCGTACTCCACGCCGAGCTTCTTGTACTCCTCGCGGACCCAGCCCAGCTCCTGGTCGACGTTGCTGGCCGACACCAGGGGGCAGTTCGTGTAGTACACCTCGCTCCACGTGAGGGGCACGGTGCTCGAGACCTTGGTCGTCATGTCGTTCTCCGTCCCGCGTCGACACTGCGGACTCGTGCGCACGAGGGTCGTGCGACGGAGAGGACCCGCTCAATGTGTACGAGCGTCTACATAGACGGTAGCCTGCGCGGCCCACGGTTCGCAGAACAACGGGGGAGCAACGCGGGACCGCGACGACGCGACCGCTACGACGCGGCGGTCCCGTGCGGGGCCGGGTCGACCGGGGACGGCCACGGCGTCGCACCGAGACGGCGCGCCGAGTGCACCAGGTCACCGCGCAGGTCCTCCAGCGCCAGCTCGCCCAGGCCGCCCGCGTCGATGAGGTACGACTCGAAGATCCGCCACCCGAGAGCCGCCGCGACGATCTGCGCCGCCCGGACTCGCGCGGCCTCCGCGGACAGCCCGTAGCCGGCTTGAAGCGTCTCCGACATGGCCAGGACCGGGTTGACGTCGTGCCGCGGCTCGAGGCGCCGCCCGGAGATCGCCAGCGACGCGGCGATCCGCACCCACTGACCCATCACGGTGTCCGGTCCGAAGCCCTGGCCGTCCAACGGATGCTGCTCCACGGACTCGGCGAGCTTGTCGGAGACGTGGTCGAACACCGCCTCGACCAGCTCGTCGCGCGAACCCACGTAGCGCTGGATCAGCGCCAGATTCACCCCGGCCGACGACGCCACGTCGCGCAGCGACACCCCGTCCACACCTCGGGTGGCGAACAGGGCTGCCGCGGAGTCGAGCACCGCCCGGCGCACCTCGTCCGGACCGGTCGGCATCCCGTCCGGCCGTCGCGGTCCCGGTCGCGCGGATCCGGTGGACGTCGTCATCTGCCCATCATCGCGCTGTCGTGCGCCTCCAGGCGTCCGCGTACCCGGCGTCGTGCGCGTGTTCGCTCGGGCGCAGGCGAGGCTCAGGCGGCTCGTTGCTCTCATCTCGGCTGTGTTTGCTGCCGCTCCAAGCTCCTCGCTGCGCTCGTCGCGTCGCGGCCGCCTCCGCTTCGCGGCCCTGGCGGCGCAGTGTTGTCTGCGCCTCCAAGCTCGTCGCTCGTTCCTCGCTCCTCGCGTCGGCGCCGCCTCCGCTTCGGGCGCTGGGTCGGCGCCGTTCCAGCTGCGTATGGCGCGTGCGTTGAGTGGCGCCTCCCTGTCGGGCGGTGAGGACCCGGCTCGTTCCTCGCCGGGCCCGTCCCCGCCCTCCGCGCCCTCCGCTTCGGCGTACTGCCCGGCGCGGGCGCCTCGCTGCTGGGCTCCCTGGTCGTGGTCCCTCGGCGCTCGGGGTTTCACCGCGAATCCTCGTGTCGTACACCCTGGCCATCGGGGATGGTCACGTGTGCGGTGCAACGATGGGCGCCGTGACCGCTGTCGTGGCCCATCGCGGGTCGAGCGCCGATGCTCCCGAGCACACCCTCGCCGCCTACCAGCAGGCTGTCGACGACGGCGCCGACGCGCTCGAGTGCGACGTGCGGCTCACGGCCGACGGGCACCTGGTGTGCGTGCACGACCGGCGGATCGACCGCACGAGCGACGGTCGCGGCGTGGTCTCGGTCATGACCCTGAACGACCTCGACCGGCTCGACTTCGGCCGCTGGCAGGTCGACTCCGCGCGGCCAGCGCTCGGCTCCGACCCGGTCGTCGTCGACGAGGCGCGCTCGCGCGTGCTCACGCTCGAGCGGCTGCTCGAGCTCGTGGTCGACTCCGAGCGCGAGATCGGCCTCGCGATCGAGACCAAGCACCCCACGCGGTACGCCGGCCTCGTCGAGGAGCGCACCATCGAGCTGCTCCAGCGCTTCGGACTGTCGCGCCCTCGCAGCGAGCACGACTCGCGGATCCGC
The DNA here is from genome assembly GCA_963827145.1 of uncultured Actinomycetota bacterium. Taxonomy (GTDB): domain Bacteria; phylum Actinomycetota; class Actinomycetes; order S36-B12; family CAIYMF01; genus Longivirga. The sequence goes on from CAWGZO010000001.1 coordinate 1,098,970, forward strand.
ATCATGAGCTTCTCGCAGCTGTCGATGCGCCGGGTCCGCGCGCTCGCACCGGGCCTGCCGACCGTGTTCCTCATGGACCGCGTGCCCCTGCGGTTCCGTGACGGCTCGCTGCCCTTCGGCGCGCGCATCACCGGGCCGTCGATCGAGATCGTGCGCGAGCACCCGCGCTACGTCGCAGCGCGCGCACCGTGCCGGTGCGCAGGTGCACGTGTGGACCGTCGACGAGCCCGCCGACGTCGACCTGTGCCTCGACCTCGGGGTCGACGCGATCATCACGAACCGCCCAGGGGTCGTGGTGGCGCACGTCGCGGCTGCGACCGGCGGCGGCACGTCCGGCGGCGCGGCGGCGGCGCACGGCTGAGCCGTCCGGGCCACCCGCCCGGGCACTCGCGTACGCTCGCGGACCGTGGCCACGAAGAAGAACCGCTCCGAGTCCAGCGCCCCCGTCGCGACCGAGGGCGACGTCCCCGTCGTCGGCATGCGCGAGCCCTGCCCGTGCGGCAGCGGCCGCCGCTACAAGGCGTGCCACGGCCGAGGCGCCTCGCACGTCGGCCAGGCGCTGGTGCGCCGTCCGTTCGCCGGGCTCCCCGGCGAGACCGACTGGGTCGCCCTGCGCGAGATCGTCCCGTCGGCCACCGCGCCCCTGACCCTCAAGCCGGAGTACGCCGAGCCGCTCGAGGGCCGCACCGTGACCCTCGCGACCGTGCTCCCCCTGGCCTGGCCGGCGCTGGTGCGCACCGACGGCGCCGGTCTACCTCGGTCTGCAGACCTCCACCAGCGGCGGCGACGCGAGCCGCGACATCGCCGACGCGCTCCTGCGCGCGGTCGCCTCGCGAGCCCGGCACCCCGGTGCCGCCGGCTCGCGCCGGCGACGGGCCCGCGCCTGCAGGACGTCCTCGTCGAGGCGCCCGCTCGAGGTGACGGTGCACAGCGGCTTCGACTTCTGGCTCGAGGGCACCGGCGACCCCACCGACGACGTCCAGGCGTCCATGGAGCGCGCCAACGCCTCCGTCGTGCCGACGAGCCGGCTCACCGGCGTGGAGGCGGCGTACTGGTGCCGGATCGGTGCCAAGGAGCACCTGCGCTGGGTCATGCCGCACGACGAGGAGCCGCTGCTCGACGCGCTGGCCCGGCTGCACGCGCGCCAGGAGGACGGCCTCGGCGAGTCCACCCGGCTCATCGGCACCTTCCGCGCGCACGGGCTGCTGGTGCCGGTCTGGGACCTCGCCCCCGGCACGGAGGCCGACGAGGTCGAGGGTCCTGCGGCCGCCTTCGCCGAGCGTCTGGCTGCCGCGCTCGAGGAGACGGGCGACCTCACCGAGCCCGAGCGGCGTGCCCGGGCCGGGCTCACCAACCGCCAGGTCACCCTGCGCTGACGCGGGCCGGATGCTGACCCGCGAGTCAGCAACGGCGAGCCCGGCACCGCTACGCAGCGTTTCGGTCTAGACCTTTCGCGCCGCAAGTTTCACCGGTATCCGTGGTCATATGACCACGAAGCGCGACAAAGCCCTCAAGGTTTCCTAAAGAGACGGCAAATGCCGCCGGACTGGGTTGATGCTCGGTGCTCGACGGCTTACGGTCATCGTGATCGGACGCCGCTGCATCCCCCGTCGGTGGCGTCCGATCATTTTTCTTGCCCAGCCGACCCGCGTCGGCGTGGTCAGGGCCACACGGGGGCACGACGCCGGAGGGTTTCCGCGCCGGCGTACGGGGGCACCACGGGGCTGTCCGGCACGGGAGTCCGCGGGGGTGTCGCCCGAACCGATGCGACGACGTGACTCGATCACGGCGCAGCGGCGGTAGCGAAACCGCACACGACGAACGGCTCGTCCCTCGGGGCGAGCCGTTCGACGTGTCCGGGGTCAGCCGCGCACGAGCTCGACGACGGTGAGCGTGGCGAGGATCGCCAGGAGCCCGCCCGACACCAGCCGGATCCGCCAGAGCGGCACCCGCTGCTGCAGCCATCCGCCGACCAGCACCCCGATGCCCGCGACGGTGATCAGCGCAGCCCACGCGCCGAGGAACACCGAGAGCGACTCCCCCGTGCGCGCCGCCTGGCCGGCCGTGACCAGCTGCGTGAGGTCGCCCCACTCGGCGGTGAAGATGACGGCGAAGGTCGTGGCGAACGCGCGCAGACCGTGCGCACCCGGCACTGCCTTGGCCGCGATCTCCTCCGCCTCCTCGGCCTCGGCGGCCGCCTCCTCGTCACGGGCCCGCAGCCCGCCCCGGATCAGCGTCGCGGCCCCCACGGCGAACAGCACCGCGGTGGCGCCGAGCACGAGCTCGCGCGGCAGCAGCGAGAGCAGCTGGCCCGCGGCCACCGCGATCACCATCTGGATGCCGAACGCGGCCGAGGCGCCGAGCCAGACCCACAGCCGGCGGTAGCGGGTCGCGAGCACGAGGGTGGCGACGAACGACTTGTCCGGCAGCTCCGCCGGGAAGATGACCGCGAAGGTGGCGATGAGCACCGTGAGGTCGAGACCGGTCGACACCCGCTACTCCCCCACGACCGGACGACCGGTGCGTCCGCCCGGCATCCGGTTCTGCGGCCGCTCCGGCATGATCGTCGGCAGGGGCGGCGTACGCACGCCGCTCCAGGGTCCGGGCACCGCGTCGATCCGACGGGCCAGCTCGTACGCCGCGGCCTCGTAGTTGACCCGCCACCCCTTGAAGTGCGGCCACGCCTCCTCGGCCGAGCGCGCCATCGGGTAGCCGAAGGTCGTCAGCATCTCGTGGGCCTCGCGGAACTCCTCGAACGTCAGCGTGATGTCGGTGTCCGGGTCGGGGTCGTCGTCGACGACGATGCCCTCGGCACGGGCGATGTCGCGGATCGTCACGATCCCCTGCCGCAGGGCCACTCGGCCCGGCCCTTGCGCGATCTGCGGGTTCACCGACATCTGGATGGCGGCGGCGTCGAGCACGGCGAGCAGCGCCAGCAGCCAGTTGCGCATCGGCTGAGCCGAGCGCACGTGGATCAGGACCGGGTAGTTCACGTGGCTCTCGGCGACGTCCGCAGCCCACCGCTCCCAGTCGTTCCAGAGGGTCACGAGCTCCTCGGCCGAGTTCACGATCGCGTGCCGGCCGATGATCTCCGGGCCCCAGTTGGGCTCGCCGCCGCGGGCGTGCAGCAGCGCGACGGCCACCTCGCGCCGGTTGTACGAGGCGTAGATGCTCGGCAGGTAGCCGACCATGAGCCCGACGACGATCGGGCCGGTGGCCGCGGCGATGAAGTCGATGACGGTGAGCTGGCCGCGGTCGGTGCTGGCGAAGCCGAGCGTGAACAGGCTCGAGCCGGCCTCCCGGAACGAGGCCGCCCAGTCCAGCGGCGAGAACGAGAAGAGCAGGAACGCGAAGCCGACGAAGAGCAGCAGCAGCCAGGTCATCAGGGTGACGATGAGCGAGAGCGGCGCGGCGTAGGCCAGGACCGCATCCCGTGCCCGGTAGGTCGACGTACGCCGGGCCACGACGCGGAACACCGCGAGCGTCGCCCGCAGGACGAGGTTGGCCAGCTTGCTCCGCACCCCGCGGGGCACGACCAGGGTGCGCAAGATCGACGACCCGACGGCCAGGACGATGCCGAGCCCGATGAGGAAGCAGAGCAGCGAGACCGGGAACGACGTGGTCATGCCGCATCCGCGTCGGCTGCCGGGGGGAGTACGCGCACGGGTGCGAGCCTATTCGCCGATACCCTGACGACGTGTCCCTCGACCCTGCCGTCCGCGACGCCCTTGTCGTCTCCGCCCTCGTCGTCGCCGTGCTGGCGCTCCTGCTCGCGGCCGTCGCGCTGCTGCGCCTGCGCCGCCTGCGCCGCGACTCCGCCCTGCTGGCCGCGGGCGACGACGGCGAGTCGTTCGTCTCGGCGGTGGCCCGCAAGACCGAGCAGGTCGAGGCGCTGCGGCTCGAGGTCGACGACCTCTCGGCCCTGCTGGCCCGCACCCGCACCGAGCTCGCCGACGCGATCCGGCACGTGAGCGTGGTGCGCTACGACGCCTTCGGCGACATGGGCGGCCGGCTGTCGTTCTCGGCCGCGATGCTCGACGACGGCGGCGACGGGCTCGTGCTCACCTCGATCCACGGCCGCGCCGAGACCCGGTCGTACATCAAGGGCGTGAAGTCCGGCACCAGCGAGGCCACCCTCTCGCCCGAGGAGCAGCAGGCGGTCAGCTTCGCCCTGCGAGGGGCGCAGTCGTGACCTCGATCGCCTACCTCGGACCGCGCGGCACCTTCACCGAGGAGGCCCTGCGCTCCATGGCGGTGAGCGAGGGCGCCGAGCTGCGCCCGCTCGCCACCGCCGAGGCCGTCCTCGACGCGGTGCGCACCGGCGAGGCCGACCAGGGGCTCGTCGCCATCGAGAACTCGATCGAGGGCGGCGTGAACGCCACGCTCGACAACCTCGCGTCCGGCGACCCCCTCGTCATCGTCGACGAGGTCGTCATCCGAGTCCGCTTCGCGCTCGTCGTGCGGCCGGGCACCGCGCTCGCCGACGTACGCCGGATCGCCACCCACTCGGTCGCCGCGGCGCAGTGCCGCTCGTGGGTGCAGGCGACGCTTCCGGAGGCCGAGGTCGTGCCGGTGTCGTCGAACGCGGCCGGCGCGCAGGCCGTCGCCGACGGAACCTTCGACGCGGCGCTGGCGCCCTCCATCGCCGCCGGCGTCTACGGGCTCGACGTGCTCGCCGACGACGTCGCCGACAACGACGAGGCGTGGACGCGGTTCGTGCTCATCGCGCGCCCCGGCACCGTCCCTCCGCCGACCGGGGCCGACAAGAGCACGCTGTTCCTCTACATGCGCGAGGACCACCCCGGCGCGCTGCTGGAGATCCTCACCGAGTTCTCGGTGCGCGGCGTGAACCTCACGCGCATCGAGTCGCGTCCCACGCGCAAGGCCCTCGGCGACTACTACTTCTCGGTCGACTGCGAGGGCCACGTGGCCGACGCGCGCGTGGGCGAGGCACTCGCCGGCCTGCACCGCATCTGCGCGAACGTCCGGTTCCTCGGCTCCTACCCGCGCCACGACGGCAAGGCGCCGCTCGTGCGCGCCGGCGTGACCGACGACGACTTCGCCGAGGCCGACGCCTGGCTCTCGTCGATCCGCGGCCCGTCCATGGGTGATCAGCGGGACCTCTAGACCGCGCTCATCACGCATCGACGGCGCGGAGGATCGCTCGTTCGCGCCATGCGCGCGGGCGAGTCGCGGTGGCATCCTCGAGGTGTGGCAGCGCCGTCGATGAAGTACGCCGTGGTCGAGCGCGAGCACCGGTTCGTGGTGCTCACGGCGCCCGATCCGTCTCTCGCCGTACGCACCCTCGAGATCGACGACCGCTACCTGCACGGCACGCGGCTGCGCCTGCGCCGGGTGCGCGAGGCCGGCGCACCGGACGTGCTCAAGCTCGGCCAGAAGGTGCGCTTCGAGGAGCACGACCCCGCCGCGCTCGCGCACACGACGATCTACCTCGACGCCGCCGAGTACGACGCTCTCAGCGCTCTCCCGGGTGACCGCGTGGTCAAGACCCGCCACCACGTGCCGCTCGACGTCGGTCACGTGCTCGCGGTCGACCGGTTCCACGGCGCCCTCGACGGCCTCGTGCTCGCCGAGCTCGATCTCGGTGCCGACCGGGTGCTCCCACCCACGCTGCCGCACGGCCTCGGCCCCGACGTCACGCAGGACGAGCGCTTCACCGGCGCGGCGCTGGCGCGCACCGACGGCGAGACCCTCCACGCGCTCCTCGCCTCCCTCGGCCTCTGACGCCGTCCCGGGAGACGCGGGTCACCAGTCGTCGCCGGGTCGAGCCTCGCAGGCGATCGCGCCGGTCAGCGCGAGGTCGGCGGAGGGGCCGGCGCGCAGCACCAGGATCCCGTCGTCCTCGTCGGGCGTCCGCACGAGCCGCGTGCCCTCGCGCACCCACGTCTCCCCCGCCCAGCGCTCCCAGCCGAGACGCTCGTAGAACGCGGGCCGCCCGGTCGAGAGCGCGCCGAGCTCGTACGCCGACCGCACCAGGTCGCCCGCCGCGGTCATGACCGCAGTGCCGAGCCCGCGGCCCTGATGCTCGGGCGCCGTCGCGACGGCCTCGACGTAGCCGGTGCGGAACGGGAGTCCGTCGACGTCCAGCGCGCGCGGCACGACGGCGGCGTGCGCGACCACGGCGCCGTCGTGGCGCACGAGGAGGTGCGTGCCGCCGAGGGCGTGCGCCCAGTCGTCGTCGTCGAACTCGCCGTCGAAGGCCGCCGCCATGAGCGCCCGCAGCCCGGCGACCTCGGCCGGGTCGAGCTCGCCGGTGCGCAGGCGTTCGACCTCGATCATGCGCCAGTCCGGGCCACGAGCAGGTAGCGCGAGTCCGTGAGCTCGTACCCCCACAGCACGGGGTCGTCGAGCTCGCGCACGGACACCGACGGCAGATGGCGGCGCACGACGTCGGCCAGCACCCCGGAGGCGAGCCCGGCGCCGTTCGACCACAGACCCTCGACCAGGACCAGCCGACCACCGGGGCGAAGGCACGAGACCCAGCGCCCCACGGCGGCGTCGAGGTCAGGAACAGCCCAGGCCACGTGCCGCGTCAGCACGACGTCGACCGGCGCGATCCGCGGATCGCCGGCGTCGCCCACGTCGAACGACGCCTCGACGCCGTACGCCGACGCCTTCGCCCGTGCGCGCGCCACCATCTCGGGCGAGACGTCGATGCCGTGGACGGCGTACCCCTGCTCCGCGAGCAGCACCGAGACCGAGCCCGTGCCGCAGCCGAGGTCGGCGACCGTCGAGGGAGCAGTCGGCAGGGCGTCGCGCAGCACCTCCGCCCATGCCGCTCGCATGGAGGCCTCGGTCAGCGCGTGGTGCGGCTCGTCGTCGAAGACCAGCGCCTCGGCGTCCCACTCGGCGGCGATGCTGTCGTCATCCACGGGCGAGCTCCTCGGCGAGCGCTGCCCGCAGCCCGTCGTGCCCGGCGCCGAGCGCGTGCGCCGGATCGCTCCAGTGCGTCGACGGGTAGAGCCACACGGGCTTGCCCACGAGCTCCGGCGGCTCCCAGTCGAAGCGCGGCCACACGTGCGCATGCAGGAAGGGGTCTGTGTTGCCGAGGATCTCGACGTTGACGCGTCGGAACGCGGGATCCCTTGCGCCGCAGACGTTCTCGACTGCCGCGGCGAGGAACGCCATGCTGTCGAGGAACGCCGCCCGGGCGTCGGCCGACAGGTCCGAGAGTCGCGTCGCCGCTGGGTCGTCCGTCAGCAGGACGCAATAGCCCGGCAACCACTGCACGTCGCCGATGACGGCGTACGACGCCGGGAGCCGCGCGATCACCGTCGGGTTCTCACCCCGCGCGGCAGACCCGATGCGGTCGCTGCGCCAGTCCGTCATGCGGCCGCCCGCGAGCCGTCGAGCGTTCGGGTCACAGCGAGGTCGGGTTGTCGGAGATGTCGTCGCTCGCCACGAGGGTCGCGTCGCTCGCGGCCGGGAAGAGGTGCTCGAGAGGGGGGCCGTCGAGCACCGCGGGCGCGACGTCGCCGACGGCGGCCTCGAGCGACTCGTGCACCTCCGCGACGCCGATCTCGCGCCAGCGCTGGCGCATCGCGGTCTCGCGCTCGACCACGACGAGACGCGCCTGACCGTCGACGGCGGCTCGGCTGAGCCGCGTGAGGACCTCGGCTCGACCGTCCGGATCCGTCGGCGAGCCGTGGAAGTCGAGCACCAGGCGCGCCCCGTGGGCGAGCTCGGGCTCGGCGGAGGAGATGAGCGCCGCATGGTCGTAACCGGCGCGGATCGACAGGACGGTCCAGTCGCCCAGGTGCGCGACGCGGACGTGCGAGCCAGGGTCCAGGTGCATGAGGTCCACCTTCCGGGGTCTGTCCCAGTCTGCCCCCGAACCCCTCGGCCGCGCAGGGGTGGACGGTCAGTGGAAGCGGCGCAGGCGCAGGCTGTTGGCGACCACCGAGACGCTCGAGAGGGCCATCGCCAGGCCCGCGACCATCGGCGTGAGGAGCCCGGCGGCGGCGAGCGGGATGGCGGCGATGTTGTAGCCGAACGCCCACGCGAGGTTCTGCTTGATCGTGCGCAGCGTGGCGCGGGACAGGCGCACCGCGTCGCCCGCGGTGCGCAGGTCGTCGCGCAGCAGCGTGATGTCGGCGGCCTCGATGGCCACGTCGGTGCCGCCGCCCATGGCGATGCCGAGGTCGGCCGCGGCCAGCGCGGCAGCGTCGTTGATGCCGTCGCCGACGACCGCCACCGTGCGCCCGTCGCCGCGCAGCCGCTGCACCTCGGCGACCTTGTCCTCCGGCCGCGCATCGGCGATGACACGGTCGATCCCGACGGCTGCCGCCACAGTCTGCGCGACCGCGGGAGCGTCGCCGGTCACCATCACCGGCTCCAGTCCGAGGGCCCGCAAGGAGCTCACGGCCTCGGCGGACGTCGCCCGGACCTCGTCGGCGATCCCGAGCAGCGCACGGGTCGCGCCGTCGACCGCCACGGCCACCACGGTCACGCCCTCGGCGCGCCACGACGCGACGTCGCTGCGCCCAGTCGTCGTCGACGTCCAGCCACTCGGGCCGGCCGACCTGGACGAGCCGGCCCGCGACCTCGCCGGTGACCCCCGAGCCGCGCACGGCGTCGTGGGTGCCGAGCTGCGAGAGCTCGCCGAGCTGCTCGGCGTACGCCGTGACCGCGCGCGCCACCGGGTGCGTCGAGCCGGACTCGAGCGCGCCCGCGAGGCGGATGGCGTCGTCGTCGCCGCGACGGTGCACGACCGTCATGACGCCGGTGGTGAGGGTGCCGGTCTTGTCGAGCACGACCGTGTCGATCTGGCGCGTCGACTCGAGGACCTCGGGCCCTCGCACGAGCACGCCCATCGTGGCGCCGCGCCCGGTGCCGACGAGCAGCGCCGTCGGCGTCGCGAGGCCGAGCGCGCAGGGGCACGCGATGACGAGCACGGCGACCGCGGCGGTGAAGCCCTGCTGCCAGCCGGTGGTGAGTCCCCAGCCGAGCAGCGTGAGCAGCGCGATGACGAGGACGACCGGCACGAACACGGCCGAGACGCGGTCGGCGAGCCGCTGCACCGGGGCCTTGCCGCTCTGCGCGGCGGTCACGAGCGCGGTGATGCGCGCGAGCGCGGTGTCGCTGCCGACGCGGGTGGCGCGCAGCACGAGCAGGCCGTCCTGCACCACGGTGCCGCCGGAGACGGAGTCGCCCGGGCCGACCTCGACCGGCACGGACTCGCCCGTGAGCATGCTGGCGTCGATCGCGGACGAGCCCTCGACGACCTCGCCGTCGGTGGCGATGCGCTCCCCCGGCTCGCACGACGACGAGGTCGCCGACCTTCACGTGCGCGGCGGGGACGTCGGCGTCGCCGGCGGGTGTGCGCACCCGCGCAACCGTCGGTGCCAGGTCGAGCAGCGCGCGCAGCGCGGCGCCGGAGCGACGCTTCGCCCGCTGCTCGAGCCAGCGCCCGACGCAGCAGGAACGTGGTGACCACGGCGGCCGACTCGAAGTAGAGGTCGGGGTGGTCGTGCTCGGTGCCGTCGCGCATCGGCAGCCACGAGATCTCCATCGTCATGCCGATGGCGCCCGCGGTCGTGAACAGCACCGCGATGGCCGACCAGGTGTACGCCGCCAGCACGCCGATCGAGACGAGCGTGTCCATCGTCGTCGCACCGTGCTTGGCGTTCGCCCACGCCGCACGGTGGAACGGCGCCCCGCCCCACAGCACCACGATCGAGGCGAGCAGGAACGCGATCCACTGCCACCAGTCGAACTGCAGCGCCGGGATCATCGACATGAGCAGCACGGGCACGGTCAGCACGGCGCTGATCCGCCACCGGCGGCCGAGCTCGTCGGGGTCGTCGTCGACCTCGTCGTCGGGCATCGCGACGCCGTACCCGGTCGCCTCCACGACGGCGACGAGGTCGTCGACGCTCACGTCGCCGGTGCGCTCGACGTGCGCGGTCTCGGTGGCGTAGTTGACCGTGGCGACGACGCCGGGCACCCGGTTGAGCTTCTTCTCGATCCGCGCCGCGCACGACGCGCACGTCATCCCGGTGACCGCGAGGTCGATCGGGAGGAGGTCCGTGCGCGGGGTGGTGCCGGCGGAGGTCATGGGGAGCTCTCGGGTCGGTCGTGCGGTGCGTGCGGGGTCGAACGGGTCAGACGGTGACGAGCGTGTAGCCGGCCTCGTCGACGGCGGCGGTCATCGCGTCCGGTGCGGGGTCGGCGTCCGCGGTGACGGTCACCGGCCGGACTCGAGGTCGACCTCGACGGCGGTGACGCCGGGGATCGCCGAGACCTCCTCGGTGACGGCGGCGACGCAGTGGCTGCAGGTCATGCCCTGCACGGTCCAGACGGTGGTGCTCACGTCGGGTCTCCTCGGTGCGTGGTGCGGGTGGGTCGGGCGATCAGGAGCGGACGAGCCGGGCGATGGCGGCGGAGGCCTCGGCGAGCTTCTCGTCGGCCTCGGCTCCTCCGCGCGCGGCGGCGTCGCGCACGCAGTGGTCGAGGTGGTCGTCGAGCAGCAGCAGCGCGACGTTCTCCAGCGCGCGGGTCGCTGCCGAGACCTGGGTCAGGATGTCGATGCAGTACGTGTCCTCGTCGACCATGCGCGCGATGCCGCGCACCTGGCCCTCGACCTTGCGCAGGCGCGCGAGGACGACGTCCTTGTCTCCGGCGTATCCGTGGGCCACGGGTTCCTCCAGGTCGTGATGGGGTCTGCCATCGCAACCAGGGTACCCCCCTGGGGTATTCCGGTCACCGGCTCGGGAGCGTGACCTGCGAGACACCACCGCCGGCCGGCCGGCTCGGAACGCAGCGGTGCCCGGCCCCCCGAGAGGGGCCGGGCACCGGTGGAGCAGGAGCGCGCGGTCAGACGAGGCGACCCGCACCGCTGTAGCGCGAGCCGTACCAGCCGCTGAAGACGCGGTCGACCTTGACGCCGCCGCGCGGGTTGGTCGCGTTCACCATGCGGCCGCGGCCGATGTAGACGCCGACGTGGTGGGCGCCGCGCTTGAAGAAGAACACCAGGTCGCCGGGGCGCAGGTTGCTCTTCGAGACGCGCTTGGTCACGCGGTACTGCGCCTTGGAGTAGTGGGGCAGCGACCGGCCGTGGGCCTTCTTGACGACGTAGCGGGTCAGGCCCGAGCAGTCGAAGGCGTTGGGGCCGGTGCGGCCGGCGACGTAGACGGTCGCCGAGCTGGGCGCGGGCCACGCGGACGGCCTTGGAGCGGATCTTGGCGACCCGCGCGGCGCGGGCGGCGGCCCGGGCGGCGGCGACCTTCGCGGCCGCAGCCTTCGCGGCGGCGGCCTTCTGCGCGGCCGTCTGCACCGGCACCACGGCCGCGGCGGGCGCGGTCGGCGACGACGGAGGTCGAGGTCGAGGTGATGGTCGAGGTGGGCGCCGAGGGCGAGGCCTGGGCGGGGACGACCGAGCGCCAGCGCGCCGATGGCGAGGGCGCCGGTCATGACCAGCGAGGTCGGGCATGACCCGACGACGGGTGGTGGCGGACAGCACGAGTGTAGCTCCTCTCCACGCCGACCGGGTTAGCTGACGGGCTCGGGCAAGAGAGGTGCCCTACGCCGAGGGCAGGCACAGGGCCGGCCGTCGGAGATTCGCCCCGGAGTGCTTGGGTCCCCGGCTCGCCGGGCGGGAGGGCCCGGCGATTGAGCGCGTCGTCCGTGCCCGGAGGGGTCCGGGCGGTGGCGAACGACCCGGGAACGGTAGGCAGAGGGTCCGTCGCGCTTCGTCACCAGCGCCCGATAGTGGGACGGAAACCGGACAAACGTGACGACGGTCACCCCGTACGGGTGAGCCAGGTCACGCAGGGTGACGACGAGTCACGGCGCGACTACAGAACCATCGCGAACCAGGGCGAATCGGACGTCACCCGGGTCAGGCCCGGGCGAGCACCGCGTCGACGAACCGGGCCACGCCGTCGTGCTCGGGCGCCGGCAGGACGGCGTCGGCCACGCCCAGGACGAGCGGGTGCGCGCCCTCCACACCCAGCCCGACGCCGGCCCACGACAGCATCGGCACGTCGTTGGGCATGTCCCCGGCAGCGGCCGCGCTCGCGGCGGGCACGCCGAGCTCGGCGGCCACCCGCGCCAGGGCCGAGCCCTTGGTCACCCCGCGCGCGCTCATCTCGAGCAGGACGTCGTCGGAGTTCGAGTGGGTGACGGTGACCAGGTGCTCGACGTGCCCGACCGCGAGGTCGACGAAGCGTGTCGGCGTCGTGGTGGTCGCCCTCCACGCGGGCGAGCAGCTTCACCACCCGACGGCCGCGCGCGACCTCGCGGATGTCGCCGTCGTACGCCGGGATCTCGATCGGGAAGCGGGGGCGGAAGGCGCTCTCGTAGGCGAAGGTCTCGGCGTGCGCGCTGTCCCGAGCCGCCCACTCGATCGCGAAGCCGATGCCGGGAACCTCGGCGCGCAGGGTCGCGACGACCTCGTCCAGCGCGTCGGGCACGAGCGGGAACGACTCGGTGACGAGCCCGGTCGCGAGGTCGACGAGCACCGCACCGTTCGCCCCGACGCCGACACCGGAGTGACCGGTCGCCGCGGCCACGGGCACGATCCAGCGCGGCGGACGGCCGGTCACGACGACCACCGGCAGGCCGGCGGCACGCGCCCGCGCCAGGGTGTCGACGGTGAACGCCGAGACGGTCGTGTCGGGGCGCAGCAGCGTGCCGTCGAGATCGGTCGCCACGAGGGAGATCCCGGCGGCGAGGTCGAGCCAGTCAGGATCGGTCACAGGACGCATCCTGCCTCGCTAGCGTGATCCGATCCGCGTCACCCCCGAGGCGCGGAGGGCGGGAGGCGGGCCCCGGTGCGTCCCACTCGCGCGCGCGACCGACGCCTGCCACGCGTGCTGGCCGCGTTCGGCCTGTTCGCCGTCGTCGAGTACGGCGCCTGGTTCGCGGTCCTGCTCTACGCGTACACCGTCGGCGGGGTCGCGCTGGCCGGTGTCGTGGGCGTCGTGCAGCTGGTGCCCGCGGCTGTGCTCTCGCCCCTGCTCGGTTCGCTCGGCGACCGGCTGCCGCGCGGTGCCGCTCTCTCGGGGGCGTACGCCGCCGAGGCGGTGTTCTTCGCCGCGACCGCGGTCCTGCTCGCCGTCGGCGCCCCGGTCCCTGCCGTCGTCGCGGTGTCGGCGCTGGGCACGCTCACCGTCTCCGTCGCCCGGCCCATCCACTTCGCGTCGCTGCCCCAGCTCGCGCGCACCCCCAGCTCGCTGGTGCGCGCCAACTCGGCCTGCAGCGCGCTCGACGGCGTCGGCATCTTCGTCGGCCCGGTGGTCGCCGGAGTCCTGACCGAGGTCTCGGGTCCGGCGCTGGCGCTCGCGATCAGCGCGGTGGCGATGCTGACGGCGTCCCTGCTGACCGTGCGGCTCGGGCTGCCGGTCGCCGCCGGCGAGGACGACGAGGGCGGGCTGCGCAGCGCGCTGGGCGGGCTGCGCGCGGTGGCGCAGGATCCGCCGGTGCTCGTCCTCCTGCTCCTCGTGGGCGTCGGGTTCCTCGTGATGGGGGCGCTGGAGATCCTGTCCGTGGCGTTCGCCGACGAGGTGCTCTCCGCCGGCGACGGCGCGGCCGGGCTGCTGGTGGGGGCCACCGGGATCGGCGGTCTCGTGGGTGCGGGCCTCGCGACCGGTCTGGCGTATCGAGCACGCCTCGCACCGGCCGTCGTCCTGGGGTTGCTGGCGACCGCCGCCCCTCTGGCGCTGATGGGGCAGATGAGCGTGCTGGTGCCGGCGGTCGTGCTCCTCGCGGTCTGCGGCATCGGCGAGGCCGTCACGGTGGTGGCGGGCCGCACGCTGCTGCAGCGCGTGACCGACGACGAGGTGCTCGCGCGCGTGTTCGCCGTCCAGGAGGCGGTGATGCTGATCGGGCTCGCTCTCGGAGCTGCGATCGCCCCCGTGCTCGTGACCTCGCTGGGCGCCTCGGGCGGCTTCGTCCCCCTGGCCGTGGGCCTCGGCGTCGCTGCGGTCGGTTCCTGGGGTCTGCTGCGCAAGCTCGACGGGCGCGCGCACTTCCGTCCCGACGTGCTGGCGGTGCTGCGTCGAGTGCCGTTCCTTGCTGCCATGTCGCCGCCCGACCTCGAGCGCCTCGTGCAGGGCGCCGAGCGGGTCGACCTCCCCGCGGGCACCGTCGTCATCCAGCAGGGCGACCGCGGCGACGCGTTCTACGTGGTCGACACGGGATCGCTCACGGTCGACGTCGACGGCGTACGCCGTGGCACGACGCTGGAGCACGGCGACGGCTTCGGCGAGATCGCCCTGCTGCAGGACGTGCCCCGCACCGCGACGATCACCGCCGTGGACGAGGTGGGCCTGCTGCGCATCGAGCGCGACGACTTCCTCGCCGCCATCACCGGCAGCCCCGACGGCCGGCTCATCGCCGACGAGGTCTCCCAGGCGCACCTGCGTCGCGACGAGGCCTCGTGACTGCTGGAACCATCCAGCGGGGGCTGGGATCCGAGCAGTGCCGAGGTTCTGCGCAGCTGTGCGCCCCGCCCGCTACGGGGTGACGTGCAGGGAGCCCGTCTTGATCGCGGTCAGCCGGGTGGCGACGATCGAGGTGGTCCCGGCGGTGACGCCGCACTCCGCCGTCAGCGTCTGCGCACCCGCCGAGCTGATGGCTCCGTCGGCCGCGATGCCCGGATTCGTCGACGCACCGACCGGCCCGCTGACGATCCCGACGACCTGCCGCGGCTGCACCCAGGCCGTGGTGGCGCCGGACGCGGTGACCCGGCAGGTGAGGATGGCATCGGCGTCAGCACCCGTGCCGTACGCGGTCAGCGAGAGCTGGTACGACCCGGCGGGGACGTCGAGCGTGAGGAGGGCGACGTATCCGCCCGTGGCCACGTCGAACCCGGCATCGTGCGCGGAGATGTAGACGTCGCTCGGCCCGGGCGCACCGTCGTGCCATCAGTGCCGTCGGTCCCGTCGATGCCGTTCGTCCCGTCGGTGCCGTCGTCCGTCGTGCCGTCGGTGCCGTCCGCCCCGGGTGCTCCCGTCGCACCTGTCGCACCGCGTGCACCCGTGGCACCGGTGGCGCCGCGCGGTCCGGCCGGGCCCTGACCGGCGGAGAGGACGTACTTCGTCTCGCCGAGACGGCACGTGGCGGCCGCGCCCACCTGGCGCATCACGCCGGAGGCCTGCTTGCACCAGGTCACCTTGGCGACCGGCTTGGCCTTGCTCGAGCCCGTGTCGCCGCCCCAGGCCGACGACGTCACGCCGCCGAGCACGAGGGCCGCGACCGCGGCCACGGTGAGGGTTCGGGTCGTGGTGCTGCGCATGGCGGTGCCTCCCGCTCGACGCCGCTTCTGCGCACGGCGTACGGCACAACGGTTCCGCGCGCCCCCGCACCGTGTCTCGCCGAGCGCCTCTCGCGGGGTTCACGGACGGCTGCGCGGAGGCGTCAGCCGCGGGCGGGGGCGATCCAGGTGGGGCGCAGCTCGGCGCGCAGGTCGAGCGCCTGCTCCACCACGTGACCGACCGCCAGCAGCTGCGCCTCGGTGTGCGGGCGGCCGACCAGCAGGAGGCCGACGGGCAGGCCGTCGACGAGGCCCATGGGCACGCAGAGCGTGGGCCAGCCGGCCATCGCCGCGGCGCTGATCGTGCCGCTCACCCCGACCGTGTGGTCGCCCAGCGACAGGTCGCTCTTCCAGGCCGGGCGGGTACGCCGGGCTCACGAGGATCTCCGGCCCGCCCGGTGCGGACGTCGCCGGGTCGAGCGCGGTGTCGACCGCCCACGCGAGGCAGGCCGCGCGCGCCTCGGCGTACCCCTCCTCCGCGCGGCCGGCGGTCTGCACCGCCATCTCGAAGTACTCCTGGCCGAAGTGCGCGAGCTCGGTGTCGGCGTGCTCCTGGTTGAACGCGACGACCTCGGCGAGCGAGCGCACGCCCTCGCCGGGACGACCGGCGAGATAGGCGTCGATCTCGTCCTTGGTCTCGCACAGCAGCACCTGCATCTCGTGGTTGCCCACGGCGTACTGCGGCTCCGGCACGTCGACCGGTCGTGAGCGTGAGGCCCGCCTGGTCGAGGCGCTCGAGCACCTCGGCGAAGTGCTCGTCGGTCGGCCCGTGCCCCGACAGCCAGGCGCCCGCGACCCCGAGGTGCACGTCGTCGGCGCCGAGGGTGCCGATGGCGGCGGCGTACGTCGAGGAGCCGGTCAGCGCGTCGAGCAGCAGCGCCGCGTCGTGCACGCTGCGGGTCATCGGGCCGGGCGAGTCCTGGCTCGCCGAGAGCGGCACCACCCCGACGGTGGAGACGACGCCGACCGTCGGCTTGAGCCCCACGACCGCGTGGAACGAGCTGGGGCAGGTGATCGAGCCGTCGGTCTCGGTGCCGATGGCCAACGGCGCGAGGCCGCCCGCGACCGCGGCTCCGGAGCCGGACGACGACCCGCCGGCGCTGCGGTCGAGCGACCACGGGTTGCCGGTGAGGCCGCCGACGGCCGACCAGCCGCTGGTCGAACGGGGCGATCGCAGGTTGGCCCACTCCGAGAGGTTCGTGGCGCCGAGCACCACGAGCCCGGCCTCGCGCAGGGCGGCGACGAGCGGAGCGTCGCGCTCGACCACGCGCCCCGCCAGGGCCAGCGACCCCGCGGTGGCCGGCAGGCCCGACGGCCTCGATGTTGTCCTTCACCAGGATCGGCACGCCGTGCAGCGGCCCGCGCACCGTGCCCGCGGCGCGCTCGGCGTCGAGCCGCGCGGCCTCGTCGAGCGCGGCCGCGTTGGTGGCGAGCACCGCGCGCAGCTCCACGCCCGAGTCGTCGACCGCCGCGATGCGGTCGAGCAGCGCGCGCGTCACCTCGACCGACGTCGTACGCCCGGCCTCGAGGTCGGCGGCGATCTCGGCGGCGGTGGCCGCGGCGAGGTCGGCGGTGGGCGGGTGCGGGTCGAGGGGGTGCGTGGTCACGGGCGCGAGCCTCGCAGAGCCGCGGCGCCCTCACCACCGAAGCGCCGCAGGTGCGATCGGCCGCGACGCCCTACTGTTCCGAGGATGCGCACCGCACTCATCACGGGCACGTCGTCCGGGCTCGGTCACCAGGTCGCCACGATGCTCGTCGACGACGGCTGGGAGGTCATCGGCACGGTGCGCACGGACGCCGACCGCGACCAGCTCGGCGAGGTGCCGTGGGAGGTCGTCGTCGCCGACATGACCGACGACGCGGCGGTCGAGTCGCTCGGGGTCCGGGTCGGCGAGCGGTGGGGCCGGCTCGACGCGCTGGTGAACAACGCGGGCATCGCGATGAGCGGCCCGTTCGAGGAGCTCACCGCCGACGAGCTGCGGCAGTCGATCGAGGTCAACCTGGTGGGCCCGATGATGCTCACCCGCGCGTGCCTCCCGGCGCTGCGCGAGGCGCGAGGTGTGGTGGTCCAGGTCGCCAGCGTGTCCGGCCGCACGGCCGATGCGCTCATGGGTGCCTACAACGCCTCGAAGTTCGGGCTCGTCGGGGCGAGCGAGGCGCTCGCGCTCGAGGTCGCGCCGCACGGGGTCCGCGTCGTCATCGTGACGCCGGGGCCGTTCCGCACGCCCATCTCGCGCAACGCGTTCCAGGCCGCGGCCAAGGGATCCACCGGGATGTACGCCGAGGGCTGGGCCGGGGTCGACGCCTGGCTCGCCTGGCACGCGACCGGCTCGCCCGACCCGGAGGAGTGCGCGCGAGCGATCGCAGCCGCCGTGACCGACGAGAGCGCTCCGATGCGTCTGGCGGTCGGCGACGTCGCCACGAAGCTCATCCGCCGCCACGCCACCGCCGTGCTCGAGGACACCGAGCGCAGCGCGGCGTACCTCGCCGCCCTCGACTGACTCGCGGGCAGGCGGGTCAGGGGCGGTAGTCGGCGGCGGGGATCTCGTAGATCAGCTCGAGGCCGTCCTCCTCGTCGATCTGCTCGCCCACGTGGACCAGCCCGGCCGCCTCGATGATGTGTACGGATGGGGCGTTGTCCGGCTCGACCGTGGCCCGCAGCGTGCGCACGTCGGGATGCGTGGCGGCGTACGACCAGAGGATGCGCGCCGCCTCGGTGGCGTACCCATGGCCTCGGTGCTCCTCGACGATCGTGTAGCCGATCTCGACCATGCCGGTCTCGTCCGGCGGCGCGTGGAAGTTGACGTAGCCGACGATCTCGCCGGTGGCGCGGAGCACGGCGAGGCGCAGCAGCCACGGGTTGACCGAGGGGTCGGCGAGCACCTGCGGCACGCGGTAGCCGAGCGGCGCGCGGTCCGGGTGCAGCACGTCGGTCGGGTCGTCGAAGCCCAGCGGCACCGGGCCGTCCGACGCGGCGCGCGCCAGCAGCTGCTCGACGGTGACCAGCACCAGGTCGAGACGCGGGCCGTGCAGGACGTCGGGCGGGACCGGGTGCGCGGGATCGTCGATGCTCACCCGCGGATCATGCCGTGCTGCCGACCCGACCTGTCGCGCCGGTTTGCCGACGAGGCGGTTCGTCAGCCGAGCGGCGTGAGGGTCTCGCGGCCGCCGAGGTAGGGCCGGAGCGCGACCGGCACGTGCACGGAGCCGTCGGCCTGCTGGTGGTTCTCCAGCAGCGCCACGATGATGCGCGTGACCGCGACCAGGGTGCCGTTGAGTGTCGCGAGGGGGCGTACGCCGTCCTCGTCGCGCAGGCGCACCTTGAGGCGACGCGCCTGGAACTCGGTGCAGTTCGAGGTCGAGGTGACCTCGCGGTAGTCGCCGTAGCGACGGGATCCACGCCTCGATGTCGAACTTGCGCGCGGCCGAGCTGCCGAGGTCGCCGGACGCGACGTCGATGACGCGGTAGGGCAGCTCGAGGCTGTCGAGCATCTGCCGCTCGAAGCGAGAGCAGCTGCGCGTGCTCGGCGACGGCGTCCTCGGGCTTGCAGTAGGAGAACATCTCGACCTTGTCGAACCAGTGCACGCGCCAGATGCCGCGGGTGTCCTTGCCGTGCGAGCCCGCCTCGCGGCGGTAGCTCGGCGACCAGCCGACGTAGCGGCGCGGCAGCGTGCGCCGCGTCGAGGATCTCGTCGGAGTGGTACGCCGCCAGCGGCACCTCCGCGGTGCCGACGAGGTACATGTCGTCGGCCTCGAGGCGGTAGACGTTCTCCGCGGCCTGGCCGAGGAATCCCGTGCCCTCCATGGCCGGCGGCTTGACCAGCGCCGGCGGGATGACCGGCGTGAAGCCGTTGCCCGTGGCGGTGGCCACCGCGTGGCTGATGAGCGCGAGCTCGAGCAGGGCGCCGACGCCGGTGAGGTAGTAGAAGCGCGATCCGCTGACCTTCGCGCCGCGCTCGATGTCGATCGCGCCGAGCAGCTCGCCGAGCTCGACGTGGTCGCGGGCGGTGAAGCCCTCGGCCGCGAAGTCGCGCGGCGTGCCGACGTGCTCGAGGACGACGAAGTCGTCCTCGCCGCCGACGGGGGCCGCGGGGTCGACGACGTTGGAGAGCTGCGCGAGCAGCTCGGCCGCCTCGACGTCGGCGGTGTCGCGCTCGGCCTCGGCGCCCTTCACCCGGTCGGCGAGGTCCGACGCGCCGGACATGAGCGAGTCGAGCTCGGCCTGAAGCGCAGGGCGCTCGGCGTCGTCGGCCTTCTTCAGGCGCCCCTGCAGCGGGCCGATCGCCTTGCCGAGCTCCTTCTGCTCGTTGCGCAGGGCGCCGTACGACGCCTCGGCGGTGCGGCGGCGCTCGTCGGCGGCGAGCAGCCGGTCGACGACCGATGCGTCCTCGCCGCGGGCGCGCTGGGAGGACCGGACACGGTCGGGGTCGTCACGCAGGAGCTTGAGGTCGATCACGCTGCGAGCCTAGTGCGCCCGCGCGGGCCGAGACCCGTCAGTACTCGGCGTCCGCCGGGGTCACAGGTAGAGGCCGCCGCCGCGCTCGTCGCCGGGCGCCGGGACGCCGGGCACGCCCGAGTCGCCGGGACCTCCGCCCGGGCCCGGCATGCCGCCGGGGCCGAGTGCACGGCGCCGCATCTGCTCGAGCTGGGCCTGCGCGGCCATCTGCTGAGCGAACAGCGCCGTCTGGATGCCGTGGAAGAGGCCCTCGAGCCAGCCGACCAGCTGGGCCTGCGCGATGCGCAGCTCGGACTCGCTCGGCACCCGGTCGTCGGTGAACGGGAGCGAGAGCCGCTCGAGCTCCTCGACGAGCTCCGGAGCGAGGCCGGACTCGAGCTCGGTGATCGAGCGGCGATGGATGTCGGCGAGCCGGACGCGCGAGGCCTCGTCGAGCGGCGCCGTGCGCACCTCTTCGAGCAGCTGCTTGATCATCGTGCCGATCCGCATCACCTTCGCGGGCTGCTCGACCAGTCGAGGCGACCGAGCCCTCGCCGGTGTCGCCGTCGACCTCGCCCGACGGGTCGAGCACGCCGATCGGCTGTCCGTCCGGGCCGACGACGACGATGCGCTGGTCCTCCGTGCCGTCCTCCGGCGTGCTCTGCGTCATGGCCTCATCCAACCACCGGGCTGCCCTGCCACGGCGACGCTTGATCCTGACCGGCCGTTCAGGTTCTGGCGCAAGGGGATCCGCGATTCGGCGTTGTTCACCTCGTCATGATCCAATGTGCGGCGTACGACGTGCAGCGCTCGACAGGGGCGCGCGCACGTACCGGCGTCACCGTGAGGGGTGAGAGCACCGGACCCGATGGGCACCGGGCTGCGCGATCGTCAGCGAAGGGGCGACACGTGGACTACAACTGGCTGTTCCGGGGTGCGGAGGCCCGTCCCGTCGGGGGCAAGGGCTGGGGCTCGTTCGCGACCGAGCCGATCCCGGCCGGCACCACCGTCGCCGGCTTCGGCGGCTGGTGCGTCGACGGCGCGACGCTTGGCCACCTTCGAGCACGACCGTCAGGGCCGCTCGATCCAGGTCGACGAGGACCTCTACCTCGTGTCCGGCGAGACGCCCGAGCCGGGCGACATGCTCAACCACTCGTGCGAGCCGAGCTGCGGCCTCGTCGGTGCCAGCGTCCTGGTCGCGATGCGCGACATCGCCGTCGGCGAGGAGCTCACCTTCGACTACGCCACGTGCGACTCGAGCGACTACGACGAGTTCGAGTGCCTCTGCGGCGAGCCCACCTGCCGCGGCATCGTCACCGGGCTGGACTGGACCAAGCCCGAGCTGCACGAGAAGTACGCCGGCTGGTTCTCCCCCTACCTCGCACGTCGCATCGCGGCCCTGCCCGCCGTTCGCTGACGCGCAAACCCTGGCGACACGGCTCGCCGGGCCGGAGCATGCTCGGAGGCATGAGCCTCTCGGAGCACGGGCTGCGCACGCGGCCGCTGACCTACGTCGACGGAGTCGTCGACCCCGGTGACCAGGCCGAGGCGATCAGGCTGGCGATCGGCTGCGAGTCCGCGGTCGTCGACCCGCCCGACATGGCCCCGGTCGACGTCGAAGGCATGCTCGCGGTGCCGACGATGGACCGCGAGGCCTCGTGCTTCCTCCTCGACGGCGAGGAGGTCGTCGGATTCCTGTGGGTGGAGAAGGACCAGTTCGAGGGCGTCACCGGGTTCGACACGTACGCGCTCCCCTGGCCGGGGTCGGTGCACGTCCGCGCGCAGGCGGTCTCGCTCGGGCTCGAGGCGGCTCGCCGTCACCGCGCCGAGGCAGGCTCGAGCACGTGGAAGGCGCGGACGGGCGGCTACGTGATCGACACGGAGCACCTCGAGGTCCTGACCGCGCAGGGGATGACGCCGGCGCGTCGCTTCTACCGCATGCGCGTCGAGTCGACCTCGCCGTCGATCCCGGAGACCGCACCGCCGCTGCCCGAGGGCGTGGAGATCGTCGTACGCGACGACGACGAGACCAGGCGCGCGATCCATCGCATCGACAACGAGAGCTTCTCCGAGCACTGGGGCTGGGCCGACTACCCCTACGACGACTGGTGGGAGTACTGGCAGTCGCGGCCCTCGCGCGACCCGCAGGGCTGGTGGCTGCTCACGGTCGACGGCGTGCCGGCGGCGATCTGCCTGCTCGACGAGAACCGCGCCGACCGCGACGAGGGCTACGTCGCCGTCCTCGGCGTCCTCAAGGAGTTCCGCGGCCGGGGTCTCGCGCAGCTGCTGCTGCGTCGCGCGTTCGTCCACTACCGCGACCTCGGCCGCACGGCCACGCTGCTCGGCGTCGACGCCACCAACACCACCGGTGCGGTCGGCGCTCTACGAGAAGGTCGGGATGCGCCCGGTCATGGTCATGGAGGCGTACGAGCACGACCTCGGCTGACCGCGGCCGGTGGGTGCCGGCGTGAAATCCGTGCGACAGAACGACAAGCCTCGGTCAGGCTGACGACGTGACTGCTTCCCAGCCCATCACGGACCTGCCTGCCGGGCTCACGGCTCGCCCGGTGCGCTTCCTCGACGGCGACCCCGTCCCCGTCCCGGACCCGGCCGACGAGGCCGCTGCTCTCGCGATCGTGCGCGCCTGCGAGTCCGAGGTGCTCGGGGAGATCGACAGCACCGCCGACGAGGTGGCGGAGATGTTCCTCGGGCCCGTGATCGACCGCGAGGCCACCGTGCTCGTCCACGACGGCGACACGCTCGCCGGCTTCGCGTGGATCGAGAACGACCCCACCGCCGGCGAGTCCTGGGTCGACGTCTACGTCGACCCGCCTCGCGACGACCTCGCCGCCGCCCTGATCGCGCACGGGAAGGCTGCCGCCACGGCGCATCGCGCCGCCGTGCCCGAGATCGCCGAGTGGCATCTGCGCAGCGGGTGCTTCGCGACGGACGACGCCCTCGTGCGCGCCTTCGAGGCGGCGGGCTTCGAGCGCGTCCGGCGCTTCTGGCGCATGCGTATCGAGCTCGCGGGCGCCGACCTCGCAGCGGCCGCGGCGCCCTTGCCCGCCGGCGTCGAGATCGTGTCGGCCTACGCCGATCCCCTGCGCCGCTCGGCGTACGAGGTGCAGACCACCTCCTTCGAGGACCACTGGAACCACGTCGAGCGGCCCTACGGCGAGTGGGTGGAGTACCTCGTCTCGGGCTTCGACGACCCGGACGGCTGGTGGCTGCTGACGGTCGACGGTGCTCCTGCTGCGGTGTGCCTGCTCGACGACAGCCGCATGGAGATGCGCGAGGGGTACGTGCGCTCTCTCGGCGTGCTGCGCGAGTTCCGCGGCCGCGGTCTCGCCTCGCTGCTGCTGCAGCGCGCCTTCGCCTACTACCGCGACCGCGGCTGCGTCGCCGTGCTGCTCGGGGTCGACAGCGACAGCCCCACGGGCGCGAACCACCTCTACGAGAAGGTCGGCATGCGCCCCCACCGCGTCATCGACGCCTGGTCGCTGCCGATCGGCTGATCGCTCTCCCGGCCGATCGGTTGACCAGTTCCGGAAAGCCACTTCTCTCCTGGGGTTACATCCCGGACTTGCGGCGCGCATCATGGGCCTGCGTGGGGGAGGGGGCGTCGCATGGCCGGAGGGCAGTCCGGGTGGTCGTGGGAGCGATACCGCCACGCCACCGACACGTCCTCGGACGTCGTGTGCGAGACCGATGCCGAGGGCCGGCTGGTGTGGCTGCAGCCGACGGTCGCGTCGTTGCTCGGCTGGGAGGCCGCCGAGCTGCTCGGCACCGTGGCGCGCGACCTGGTCCACCCCGACGACCTCGACCACGCGATCCGGCTGCGCTCCGCCGTCCACCAGGGCGACGAGCCCGACGACGTCGACGTCCGGTTCCGGACCTCCGCAGGCCACTACCGCGCGTGCTCCGTGCGAGCGCGGCGCATCCTCGACGCGGACGGGATCGTCACCGGCATCGTGCTGGTGCTGCGCGACGTCCATCGGCAGACCGCCGTGCTCCGAGCCCTTGCGACGCTGTCACGCGTCAACGAGGCGATGGTGCGGGCGACGGACGAGGACGAGCTGCTCGCCGCCGTCTGCGCCGCCGTCGTGGAGACGGGTGGGTACCCGCTCGTCTGGTTCGGCCGACCCCAGCACGACCCCGACCGCACCATCGCACCGTGCGCCGCGGCCGGGCCCGCCGTCGGCTACCTCGACGGACGTCGCCTTCTCGTGGGGGGAGGGCGAGCTGGGTCTCGGACCGACGGGGCTGGCGGTGCGCACCGGATCCACCCAGGTGCGCGACGACATCGGCTCCGATCCCGCCTACGAACCCTGGCTCACGGCCGCGGCCGCCTACGGGTTCACCTGCAAGGTCGCGCTCCCCGTCCGGGTCGACGGCGCCGTCGAGGGCGTGCTCGGGGTGTACGCCGAGGAGCCGGGGTCGTTCGACGACCTCGCCCTGTCGCTTCTCGAGGACCTCGCCGCCGACCTCGGCTTCGGCCTGACGCGCCTGCGCGAGGCGGACCGGCTGCAGGACGCCGTCCTCGAGGCCGAGCGCGGCGCCCGGCGGCTGCGCGCGACGCTGGACTCGCTGCTCGATCCGTTCGTCCTGCTCGAGTCCGTCCGTGACGACTCGGGCCGGCTCGTCGACCTGATGTACGTCGACGCCAACGACTCCGCGGTCGCCTACAACCGGCTGCCTCGCGAGCAGCTGATCGGGTCGACGATGCTCCAGCTGTTTCCCGGGCTCTTCGCGGACGGCCCGCTCGCGTCGTACTTCGCGGCGATCGAGACCGGCGACCCGATGATCCTCGACGACGTCCCCTACGGGAACGAGATGTTCGGAGAGACCCGCTACTACGACCTGCGCGGGGTCCGCAACGGCGACGGTCTGGCGCTCACCTGGCGCGACGTCACCGATCGGCGCCTCGCGGCGCAGGAGCTCGCGGACTCCCGCGCGGAGTTCCAGCTGCTGGCGGAGAACGCGTCGGACTTCGTCGTGCGGTCGGAGGCGGGCGGCGGGATCACCTGGGCGTCGCCGTCGATCACGCGCGCCCTCGGGTTCGAGGTCGACGAGCTGCTCGGCAAGAAGGCGTCGTGGCTGGTGCACCCCGACCATCTCCCGCTGACGGTCCGGGCCAACAGCGAGCTGGCGCTGGGTCGGACGGTGCACGACCGCACCCTGCTGCGTCGCAAGGACGGGGCGCACGGGTGGTACGAGTTCACCGTGCGCCCGGTGCTCGACAGCGACGGGAGCCGTGACCTCGCGCATCAGCTCGTGGCGGGACGTCGACGCCGAGGTGCGGGCCGAGGAGGCGCAACGGGAGAGCGAGACGCGCTTCCGGCTCCTGGCCGAGAACGCCTCGGACGTCGTCTACCAGATCGACGTCGCCGGACGGATCAGCTGGATCTCGCCGTCGGTGACGTCGGTGCTCGGCTGGGACGTCGAGGAGCTCCTCGGCCGTGCAGCGATCGACCTGCGTGCACGAGCAGGACACCGTGCTGCACATCGAGCCCCACGGCGACACCGGCGGCGACGTGCTCAAGCGGTTCCGGTGCCGCGGCGGCGAGCATCGGTGGATGGCCGTGCGAGCTGCGCCGATGTCGGCGGGGGACGGCATCGTCGGGTCGGTCGTCGCGCTGCGGGACGTGCACGAGCAGACCCTCGGCCAGCAGGCGCTGCGCGCGTCAGAGGCGCTGTTCCGAACGGCGATGCGATCGGCCTCGATCGGGATGGCGCTCGCCGACCTGGACGGGCGCTTCCGCGTCGTCAACGACGCGATGTGCCGCCTCGTCGACCGGGACGAGGAGTGGCTGCTCGAGCATCGCTTCCGGGAGCTCGTGCACCCGGACGACCTCGAGGTAGTGCTGGGCGACAGGGACGCGATGATCGCCGACCAGATCACGTCCAGCGTGCGCGAGCACCGGATGGTGCGGGCCGATGGCTCGACCATCTGGGTGCACCGGGCCGGCGTGCTGATCCGCGACGAGGAGGGAGACCCGGACTTCCTCATGGTGCAGCTCGAGGACATCACCGCCGCCAAGGTCGCGAGCGACCGCTTGATGTTCCAGGCGTACCACGACGACCTCACCGGGCTGCCGAACCGACGCTGGGTCGAGGACCGGCTGGCCGAGGACCTCGCCGAGGCCGCGCGCGTCGGGCGGGTCCGTGGGCGTCCTGTTCCTCGATCTCGACAACTTCAAGGTGGTCAACGACTCGCTCGGCCACGCGGCTGGCGACGAGATGCTGCGCGCCGTCGCGAGCGCGCCTCGTCGAGGCCTGCGGCGACCGCCATCGCCTCGGTCGCTTCGGCGGTGACGAGTTCGTGGTCGTGGTGCCCCGTCTGTCCGACCGGGGAGAGCTCGAGCGCGTGGCCGCGCAGCTCGCCGACTCGGTGGCGCAGCCGCTCGCGCTCGGGGCCCACCGCATCGTCACGTCCGCGTCCATCGGCATGACGGTCTCCGCTGCGTCGTCGACACCTGCGAGCCTCCTCCGCGACACGGACGCGGCGCTCTTCCGCGCGAAGGCGGCGGGGCGCAACCGGTGGCAGTTCTTCGACGACCGGATGCACCACGAGGCCCTCGCCCGCCTCACCGTGGAGGACGACCTCCGACGCGGCATCGCTGCGCACGAGCTGCGTGCCCTTCTACCAGCCCGTGATCGACCTCCGATCTCGACGGGTGGTGGGCCACGAGGCGCTCGTGCGCTGGCAGCATCCCGACCGCGGCCTGCTGGCGCCGGCGGCCTTCCTCGAGGTCGCCGAGGAGTCCGGCCTCATCGTCGACATCGGAGCGCAGGTGCTCGACCAGGTCTGCTGCCGGCTGGCCTCGGCGCCGGACCCTCCGGGAACGGTCAGCGTCAACATCTCCGCGGTTCAGCTCGCGCGACTGGACTGGTCGGAGCAGGTGCTCGAGGCGTTGGGCCGGCACGGGATCGCCGCCGACCGGCTCGTGCTGGAGGTGACCGAGACCGCGGTGCTCACGTTGCTCGACTCGACCCGCGACGATCTCCGGCGCCTGCGCGACAAGGGCGTGGGGCTGCACGTCGACGACTTCGGGACGGGCTACTCCTCGATCGCGCTGCTGCGCGAGCTCCCGGTGACGGGCCTCAAGCTCGACCGGTCCTTCGTCTCCGACCTGACCGAGGGCGAGAGCGCCGCGAACGCGCTGAGCCGTGGCCTGGCCAGCCTGGCGAGCAGCCTGCACCTGGAGGGCGTTGCCGAGGGCGTCGAGACGGCCGGGCAGGCAGCCATCCTGCGCGAGCACGGCTGGCCGACGGGCCAGGGGTACCTGTTCGGGCGACCGGAACCGGAGCCACTGCCCGCGGACGCGCTGATCGACGGGTGATCCGAGCCGGACGGACCGGCGAAACCCGAGGGACGGCGTACGCCGGGCGCGGCATGCTCGGCGGCATGGACCAGGGACCGCAGCTCTCGACCCGGCCGGTGCGCTTCGTGGACGACGCCTCGGGGGAGGACGACGTCGCGCTGTGCGCGGAGCTGGTCGCTGCCTCCGAGCTCGAGCTCCTCGGCGTCGTCGAGTCGCCCGAGGAGGAGGTGCGTCAGGCGTTCAGCCAGCCGTGGACCGACCGCGAGGCGACGTCGCTCGTGCTGCGCGACGGCGAGCCGTGCTCGATGGTCTGGGTCACCCGCGACACCCTGGCCCGGCAGACGTTCTTCACCGTCCACACCCGACCGGGCGAGGGCAGCGACGAGGTGCATCGGCACGGGGTCGCGCACGGACTCGCCGCGGCCCGTCAGCACGCGCTCGACGACGGCGAGCCGGGCTGGAGCGCGCGCAGCGGCGGCTGGATCGAGGACCAGCGGCACTTCGCTGCTCTCGAGTCGTACGGGTTCGAGCCGATCCGGCGCTTCTACCAGATGCTCATCGCCTCGGACTCGCCGCAGATCCCGCAGCAGGCGCCGCCGCTGCCGGACGGCGTCGAGATCGTGGTGGCCCGCGACGAGGCCGACTACCGCCGGCTGTACGACGTCGACTGCGCCGCCTTCGCCGCGCACTGGAACTTCGTCGCCCATCCCTACGACGAGTGGCGCAGCGAGATCGTCGACTCCCCCAACCGCGACCCCGAGGGCATGTGGCTCCTCGTCGTCGACGGCGCTCCCGCCGGCATCTGCGTGCTGGAGAACTCGCGGCTCTCGCTCGACGAGGGGTACGTCGGGATCCTCGGCGTCCTCGACGAGTTCCGCGGCCGCGGCCTCGCCTCGCTCCTGCTGCAGCGCGCGTTCGTGCGCGACCGCGACCGCGGCCTGTCCGGCACCCGGCTCGGCGTCGATGCCGAGAACACCACCGGCGCGGTCGGGCTCTACGAGCGGGTCGGCATGCACGCCGAGCGCACCCGCCAAGGCTGGGCGCTCACCGCGTCTAGGTGTAACCGGCCGTCACGTTGGTGACGGGCAGCGGCTGATCGGTGGGTGGCCTCCGATGCCGTGGTGGTTGCGTTCAGTGTTGTAGTGCTTGAGCCAGGGCGCCAGGGCTTCGGCCCTGGCGTCGTTGGTGGTGAAGGGCTGGCGGTAGGCCCATTCGGTCTGCAGGGTGCGGTTGAAGCGTTCGACTTTGCCGTTCTGCCAGGGGCAGTGAGGCTTGATGAACCGCTGCTTGGCGCCGAGTGCGGTGACGGTGTCGCGGAAGTCGACTGAGTGCCGGTAGGCCCAGGCGTTGTCGGTGATGACCTCACGAATCTCGATGCCATGGCCGGCGAAGAACTCCGCGGCCCGGGTCAGGAACCCTGCAGCGGTGGCGCCCTTCTCGTCGGGGTGGATCTCGGCGTAGGCAAGCCGTGAGTGGTCATCGACCGCGGCGTGGACGTAGTCGAACCCGAGGACCTGCCGCTTTCGGACTCCCGTTGAGCCCATCGCCCTGCCGTGGGCGCGCCAGCCGCCTCCGTCGGGGATCCGGCCGAGCTTCTTCACGTCGAGATGGACCAGGTCCCCAGCAGTGCTCCGCTCGTAGCGGTGTGGCGTTGCCCGCGACGCTCGGATCACGACACCGGTCACCGGGTCCAGCGCAGCGATCGGTGGGCGGCCGTGTCGGGCCAGGATCCTCGAGACGGTCCGAGCCGGGACCCCGGTAGCCGCCGCGATCCGGTCCCGCCCGGCACGCAGCTCGTCGCGGGCGAGTAGGACACCGGTCTCGACCGCGGCAGGAGTCCGGGTCGGTGTCGAGTGCGGACGACTGGACCGGTCGTGCAACCCGTCGAATCCTTCGGCATCGAACCGGGCCATCCACCGGTGCGCAGTCTGACGGGACAGGCCCATCTCCTTGGCGACATGAGAGACCGGGCGTCGGTCGAACCGGACGCGCTGAACCAGCAGGCAGCGGCCGTGGAAGGTCAGGCGGGCATTAGCGTGGGACACGAAGACCTCCGTGCAGTGGGTGCCTTAGACATCAGCCACCGCATCGGAGGTCTTCGTTTCGATCAAGGCGCCACGCGGTCAACAACCTCGTGGCCGGTTACATCTAGACGGCGAGCACGACCTTGCCGACGTGCTCGCTGCCGGTCGACCACGCGGTGCGCCTCGGCGGCGTCGCTCATCGGGAGCACCCGGTCGATCACGGGCCGGATGACGCCGCTGCCGACCAGCGGCCACGCCTCGGCGGCGACGCGCTCGCAGATCTCGGCCTTCTCCTCGGTCGGGCGCGCACGCAGCGTCGTGGCACGCACCTGGGCGCGCTTGGACATGAGCCGGCCGAGGTCGAGCTCGCCGGTGGTGCCGCCCTGCATGCCGATCACCTGGATCCGACCGTTCGTGGCCAGCACGTCGACGTTGCGTCCGAGGTACTTCGCGCCCATGTTGTCGAGCACCACGTCGGCACCGTGCCCGCCGGTGGCCTCGCGGACGGCGGCGACGAAGTCCTGCGTCGCGGTAGTTCACGAGGATCTCCGCGCCGAGCTCGCGGCAGCGCGCGAGCTTGTCGGCGCTGCCGGCCGTGACGGCGACGCGGGCGCCGAGCGCCACGGCCGCCTGGATCGCGAAGGTGCCGATGCCGCCGGCGCCGCCGTGCACCAGCAGCACCTCGCCGGCGCGCAGGCCGGCATCCATCACCACGTTCGACCACACCGTGCACGCCACCTCGGGCAGCGCCGGCCGCGGTCACGAGGTCGAGCCCGCGCGGCACCGGCATCAGCTGCCCGGCGGGCACGGCGACGAGCTCGGCGTAGCCGCCGCCGCTCAGCAGCGCCGTGCAGGCGTCGCCGACCTGCCAGCCCTCGACGCCGTCTCCGAGCGCGGCGACCGTGCCGCTGCACTCCAGCCCCGGGTACGCCGACCGCCGCGCGGAGGCGGGTAGAAGCCCTTGGCGCTGAAGGAGATCCGCGCGGTTGACCGCCGAGGCGGCGACGCGCACGAGCACCTCGCCGGGAGCCGGGACCGGGTCGGCGACCTCCTGCCACTGCAGGACCTCAGGACCGCCGGGCTCGGTGATGACGACCGCGTGCACGTCACTCCCCCGACGGCACGGAGCGGATGACGACGATGCGGTCGCCCTTCTGCAGGATCGTGCACGGACGCGCTCGTCGAAGCGGTGCACCACGTCGCCGCGGACGACCGCCAGCACCAGGTCGCCGTGCTCCTGCAGCGACTCCGGATGCACGCCGAGCTCGGTCGGCGTGATGTCGCGCTCCATGATCTCGAGACCCTCGACGGGCTCGAGCAGGTCCTCCACGAGCTGGCCGGCGATCGGCGAGATCAGCGACAGGCCGAGCATGCGGCCCGCCGACTCCGCCGTGGGGATCACGGTGCTCGCGCCGCTCTGCTTGATGCACGGCGATGTTCTGGCTCTCGCGGGCGGAGGCCACGATCGTCGCGGTGCGCGAGAGGCGGCGCGCGGTGAGCACCACGAGGATCGTGGTGTCGTCGCGGTCGGTGGCGACGACGACCCTCGCGGCGTTGTCGACGCCGGCGTCGCGCAGCACCTCGTCGCGGGTGGCGTCGCCCACGACGCCGACGCAGCCGAGGGCGGTCGCCTCGTCGGCCGCGGTGCGGTCGGTCGTCACCACCACGATGCTGCTGGGCGCGACACCGCTGTCGATGAGCGCCTGCGCGGCGCTGCGTCCCTTGACGCCGAACCCGACGATCACGGTGTGGTCCTGCACGCGGTTCCTCCAGCGGTTGACGCGGTACTCGTCCCGGCTGCGCTGCGTGAGCACCTCGACGGTCGTGCCGACGAGCACGATGAGGAACAGGAAGCGCAGCGGTGTGATGACGACGATGTTGACCAGGCGGGCGGCCTCGGTGACCGGCGTGATGTCGCCGTAGCCGGTGGTGCTCAGCGAGACGGTCGCGTAGTAGAGCGCGTCGAGCCAGCTGATCTGGTAGTCCTCGCCGACGCACCGGTCGACCTCGCGGCACACGTCGCGGTAGCCGTCGCGCTCGAGGTAGACGACGACGGCGACGGCGACGACGCACGCGAGGGCGATGCCGATGCGGACGAGGATCGAGCCGAGCGGGCCGACGCGGCGCGCGGGCAGCTGGACGACGGCGGTGGAGCTCACGGTCCGACCGTAGCGAGCGGCGCGCGCGTCATGGGAGCGGGAGCACCTGCACGCCCGAGCCGCGAGCCCCGCCGCCGGGCTGGATCACGGCCATGCCGTCCGCGAGCGTCAGCCCCCGCAGCATGGCCGGCCCGTCGCGCATCGTGGGGGTCGCGTGGATCACGAGGTCGCCGTGGGTGCGCACCACCGGGATCAGGCGCACGTCGTGCGGGTGGTTGGTGACGTCGGCGTCGAGGATCGCCTGCTCGATGCGCGCCTCGTCCGCGCCGGTCTCGCCGCGCATCGCCGCCACGAGCGGCACGAGCAGGGTGAGCACGGCGGAGACGGCGGCGAGCGGGTTGCCGGGCAGCCCGATCACGTGCCGCCCGTCGGGCAGCGTGGCCAGGCACATCGGGTGGCCCGGGCGCACGGCCACGCCGTCGACGACCCACCGGGCGCCGAGCCGGCGCAGCGCGGCGTGCAGGTGGTCGGCCGGGCCGGCCGCCGTCGAGCCCGTGGTGACCACGATGTCGGCGTTGGCGTCGTCGAGCTCGGCGAGCAGGGCCTCGAGCGTGTCGGGCACGTGGACGGGCGGGAAGCAGCGGCCACCGGCCCAGGCGACCCAGCCCGGCAGCATCGGGCCGAGCGCGTCGCGCACGCGCCCGTCGCGCGCCGACCCTCGCTCGAGCAGCTCGTCGCCGAGCACGAGCAGGGCGATGTCGGGCGGGCGGACGACGGAGAGGTGGTCGTAGCCGGCCGCGGCCGCCATGCCCACGACGGCCGGGGTGACCACGCCTCCGGCCTCGAGCAGGTGCTCGCCGGCCGCCGCCTCCTGGCCGCGCGGGCGGACGTCGCTGCCCGGCTCGACGTAGCCCGGGTGCGGCGCGGTCTGCCCTGAGGCGGCGTCGCCGACGTAGAGCCGCCCGCCGCCGACGTCGTCGAGGATCAGACCGCGCTCGCGGCGGAGCACGGCAGTCGGCGCCGGCGGGCAGCGCCGCACCGGTGGCGACGGTGACGGCGCGTCCGTCCGGCAGCCGGTCGAGCGTGGATCCGGCCAGCAGGTCGCCGACGACCTCCCAGGGCCCAGGGCCGGCGACGGCCCAGCCGTCCATGCCGGCGGCGTCGAAGGGCGGCAGCGCGGTGGAGGCCACGAGCGGCTGGGCCAGCACGGAGCCGACCGCATCGGGCAGCGAGGTCGCCACGACGGGCAGCGGTCCGGCGGCCTCGCGGGCAGCGCGGCGCGCCCGGCCCCACGGGGTCGGCTCGGCCGCAGGCACGCTCACGTGCCGATCCTCCCGCCCCGCACCCACGCCCGCCGCCCGACCCGCCGCAGCACGGGCGGGTGTCGTCGCTGGTGAGCGCGGTGCGCAGCAATCTCTTGACGCCCGTATCAACTTGACGTTAGCGTCAACTCAATCCCCTTCAGGAGGTGCCGTGGCGCGGATCGCGAGCCGGGTCGACGTGCGGTCGACGGCGTACGCCGACAACCGCGCCGCGATGCTCGACGCGCTGGCCGAGATCGACACCCTCACCGCGCAGGTGGTGCGCGGCGGCGGCTCGGGCGACGCCGGCCAAGGACGCGCGATCGGTGGCCAAGCTGCGCAGCCGCGGCAAGCTGCTGCCGCGCGAGCGCATCGAGCTGCTGCTCGACCGCGACTCGCCGTTCCTCGAGCTCGTCGCCGCTGGCCGGCTGGGGCACCGACGACCCGCTCGGCGGCGGCATGGTCACCGGCATCGGCGTGCGTCGCGGCGTCGAGTGCGTGATCACCGCCAACGACCCGACGGTCAAGGGCGGCGCGCAGAGCCCGACCACGCGTGCACAAGGGCCTGCGCGCCATGGAGATCGCGCGCAGCAACCGGCTGCCGCTGATCAACCTGACCGAGTCCGGCGGCGCCGACCTGCCCAACCAGGCCGAGATCTTCGTCCCCGGCGGCGCGAGCTTCCGCGAACCTCACGCAGCTGCTCGGCCGCGGGCATCCCGACCATCCGCCTGGTGTTCGGCTCGTCGACCGCCGGCGGCGCCTACGTGCCCGGCATGAGCGACTACGTCGTCATGGCAGAAGGAGCGGCGCAAGGTCTTCCTCGGCGGCCCGCCGCTGGTGAAGATGGCGATCGACGAGGACGCCGACGAGGAGGACGCTCGGCGGCGCCGAGATGCACGCCCGCGTCTCGCGGCGTCGTCCGACTACCTCGCCGCAGGACGAGCGCGACGCGCTGCGCATCGGCCGCGAGATCGTCGGCGCACCTCAACTGGCGCAAGCTCGGGCCGGCCCGCCGCGGATCGCCGTCGAGCGCGCCGCGCTACGACCCCGACGAGCTGCTCGGCATCGCCAGTCGCCGACGTCCGCGTGCCGTTCGACGTGCGCGAGGTGCATCGCGCGCATCGTCGACGGCTCGCGGTTCGAGGAGTTCAAGCCGCTCTACGGCACCACGCTCGTCACCGGCTGGGCGCACCTCGCACGGCTACCCGGTCGGCATCCTCGCCAACAACGGCATCCTGTTCAGCGAGGAGTCGCGAGAAGGGCGCGCAGTTCATCCAGCTCTGCAACCGGCACGACATGCCGATCCTGTTCCTGCAGAACATCACCGGCTTCATGGTCGGCACGCCGCTACGAGCAGGGCGGCATCATCAAGGACGGCGCCAAGCTCATCAACGCGGTGTCGAACTCGACCGTCCCGCACCTCACGCTGATGGTCGGCGCGTCGTACGGCGCCGGCAACTACGGCATGACGCGGCCGCGCCTACGACCCGCGCTTCGTCTTCACCTGGCCCAACCACCGCATCGCCGTGATGGGCCCCAAGCAGCTCGCCGGCGTGCTCTCGATCGTCGCGCCGGCAGGCGCACCGAGCGCGCGGGCCAGCCGTTCGACGAGGCCGCGTTCGCGCCGATGCGCGAGGCGTTCGAGCAGCAGATCGAGAGGCGAGTCGACCGCGCTCTTCGCGACCGGCCGGCTCTGGGACGACGGCATCATCGACCCGCGCGACACCCGCACCGTGCTCGGCCTCGCGCTCTCGGCGGTGCACTCCGACGCCGGTGCAGGGACGTCGAGCTCTACGGCGTCTTCCGGATGTGACGGCCATGACCACCTCGGAGCCGCGGCGCATCACCCGCCTGCTCGTCGCCAACCGCGGCGAGATCGCGCGCCGCATCATCCGCACCGTGCGACGAGCTGGGCATCGAGACCGTCGCCGTGTTCTCCGACCCCGACCGCAGCGCGCCGTTCGTCGACGAGGCGACGTACGCCGTCGCGCTCGGCGGCCGCACGTCGGCGGAGTCCTACCTCGACGCCGACGAAGGTCCTGGACGCCGCGCGCCGCGTCCGGCGCCGACGCCGATCCACCCGGGCTACGGCTTCCTGTCGGAGAACCCCGACGTTCGCCCAGGCCGTCGCCGACGCCGGCCTCGTCTGGATCGGCCCGACGCCGGAGTCGATGCGGCGCGATGGCGCTCAAGGTCGAGGCCAAGCGGCTCGCGGCGGCCGCCGGCGTGCCGCTCGTGCCCGGCGCCGAGCTCGCCGCCGACGCTGGCGACGCGGACGATCTGCTCGCGCGCGGGCGAGCAGGTCGGCTACCCGCTGCTGGTCAAGGCCTCGGCCGGCGGCGGCGGCAAGGGCATGCGCGTCGTGCGCTCGGCCGCCGACCTCGCTCGAGGCCGTCGCCGGCGCGCGCGCGCGAGGCGGCGTCGTCGTTCGGCGACCCGACCGTCTTCCTCGAGCGCTACCTCGAGCGCGTCGCGCCACGTCGAGGTGCAGGTCTTCGGCGACACGCACGGCAACGTCGTGCACCTGTTCGAGCGCGAGTGCTCGATCCAGCGCCGCCACCAGAAGATCGTCGAGGAGTCGCCGTCGCCCGGCGCGACGCCCGCGACCCTCGAGCGCGATGTACGCCGCGGCCGTGTCGCTCGCCTCGGCGATCGGCTACGTCGGCGCCGGCACGGTCGAGTTCCTCGTCACCGGCGAGGGCGACGCGCAGGAGTTCTTCTTCCTCGAGATGAACACCCGCCTGCAGGTCGAGCACCCGGTGACCGAGATGGTCACCGGGCTCGACCTCGTGCGCGTGGCAGCTCGCGGTCGCGCAGGGCGAGCCGCTTCCGCTGGCAGCAGGACGAGATCGCGCGCTCGCGGCCACGCGATCGAGGTGCGGCTCTACGCCGAGGACCCCGCCCGCGGCTACCTCCCCAGCACCGGCACGCTCGCCGCGTGGGACCTCGAGGCGTCCGGCGACGCGTGGCTGCGCGTCGACACCGGCTTCGAGCAGGGCTCGGTCGTCTCGCCGTTCTACGACCCGATGCTCGCCAAGGTGATCGCGCACGCGCCGACACGCGCGGCGGCGGCCGCGGGCGCTGGCGCGCTACCTGCGCAGCGTCGGCGGTCGTGGGCGTGACCACCAACCAGGTGTCGCTCGCCGCGATCCTCGCCAGCCGACGCGTTCCTGGCCGGCGACACGACCACGGCCTTCCTCGACGAGCACCCCGACCTGCTGGTCGCCGCAGCTCGCCGCCGCGGTACGGCGCACGCACCTCGCGGCCGCGGCGCTCGCTGCTGCTCGGTGCCGCACGCCGGCTACCGCAACGTGCCGCGGCGCCGCGGAGACGCTGCGGGTGTCCTACCGCGACGGCGCCGACGACGTGACCGCGGTGCTGGGGCGCACCTGGACGCGCGACGGCAGCGGCACCTGGGTGCTCCCCGCCGTCGTCGACGGCGTCGATCCCCATGCCGCACAGGCGATCGCAGACCTCGCCGAGGTCGACCAGCTCGGTGCAGCGCGCCTCGAGCGGCGGGACGCGTCAGCGGAGGACGGCTTCGTCGAGCAGCGCCTCGAGCTCGACGGGCTGCGGCGGACCGTCTTCGCCCGGCACGCGGTCGACGACGGCGTCGAGACGGTGTCGGTCG
Organism: uncultured Actinomycetota bacterium; assembly: GCA_963827145.1. Classification (GTDB taxonomy): domain Bacteria; phylum Actinomycetota; class Actinomycetes; order S36-B12; family CAIYMF01; genus Longivirga. Next base: position 1,135,064 of record CAWGZO010000001.1, read on the forward strand.
ACGCCGACGGCTGGCTCACGACGTACACGGTGCGGCCGCTGCAGGCGGCCTCCGGGCACGCCGCCGGCGGAGCCGGGCCGTCGACGCCGGTGCCCGGGACCGTCACGCACGTCGCGGTCGCGGTGGGCGACGTGGTCGAGGCGGGGCAGACGCTCGTGGTGCTGGAGGCGATGAAGATGGAGCACACCATCCGCGCGGACGCCGACGGCATCGTCGACCGAGCTGCACGTGAGCGTCGGCCAGAGCGTCGACGCCCACACCGTGCGTCGCCACCGTCGTCGCCGGGAGGCGTCGTCATGACCGAGCCGCGTCGTGCCGTGCGCATCGCCAACTGCTCGCGGGTTCTTCGGCGACCGGCTCGGCCGCCGCGCGCGAGATGGTCGAGGGCGGCCCGATCGACGTGCTCACCGGCGACTGGCTCGCCGAGCTCACCATGCTCATCCTGGCCCGGCAGCGGATGAAGCACGGCGCCGGCACCGGCTACGCCCGCACGTTCCTCACGCAGATGGAGCAGGTGCTCGGCACCTGCCTCGACCGCGGCATCAAGGTCGTCACCAACGCCGGCGGTCTCGACCCGGCGGGCGCGGCCGCCGCGCTGCGCGAGAAGGCCGACGAGCTCGGCCTCGGCCACGTGCGCATCGCGTACGTCGACGGGCGACGACCTCATGCCGCGGCTCGACGAGCTGCGCGCGGCGGGCGAGACGCTTCACCAACCTCGACACCGGCGAGACGCTTCGAGTCGCTCGGCATGCCGCCGCTCACCGCCAACGCCTACCTCGGCGGCCGCGGCATCACCGCGGCGCTGGCCGCCGGCGCCGACGTCGTCATCACCGGTCGCGTCACCGACGCCGCGCTCGTCGATCGGCCCGGCCGCCTGGTGGCACGGCTGGTCGTACGACGACGCCGCGAACCTCGACCGCCTCGCCGGCGCGGTGGTCGCCGGGCACGTCATCGAGTGCGGCGCGCAGGCCACCGGCGGCAACTACGCGTTCTTCCAGCGAGGTCCCGGCCTCGAGCACGTCGGCTTCCCGTGGCCGAGGTCGCCGACGACGGCAGCAGCGTGATCACCAAGCACGACGGCACCGGCGGGCTGGTCAGCGTCGGCACGGTCACCGCGCAGCTGCTCTACGAGATCGGCGGGCCGGCGTACGCGAACCCGGACGTCACCGCGCGCTTCGACACGATCGAGCTCGACGCAGGTCGGGCCGGACCGCGTGCGCATCAGCGGCGTGCGCGGCGGCGCCGGCGCCCGAGCACGCTCAAGGTCGCGGTCAACACCCTCGGCGGCTTCCGCAACACCATGTCGCTGGTGCTGACCGGGCTCGACATCGAGGCCAAGGCCGACCTCGCGCTGCGCACGGTCGCGGGCGTGCGCTCTGGCGCAGGCACTCTCGGCGTCGCCGCAGCGAGCTCGCCGCGGCGCAGCACGTTCACGGTGCGCGAGCTGCACGTCGCGCTGCTGCGCCACGACCGGCGCCGACCCGGCGACGACCGCCGAGGCGCCAGGCCGAGCTGCGCATCACCGTGAAGGCCGCCGACCCCAAGGGTCGGCAAGGCGTTCACCGCGCCCGATCGTCGAGAGCGCGCTCGCGCACCTACCCCGGCATGTTCCCGACCGCGCCGCCCGCCGAGGGCACGCCGTACGGCGTCTACTGGCCGACCACGGTCGCCGGCGAGCACGTCACGCAGGTCGTGACCCTCGACGGCGACGGCGAGCGCGCGGAGATCGCGCGCGTGCCCGGCGGCCGCAGCCTGCGGCGAGGCCGTCGCACCGATCGCCGCCGGCGGGTGCCGGCACGCCGATCGCCGACGACCGTGGCGCCGACCGTCGCTCGGCGAGATCGTCGGCGCCCGATCGGCGACAAGGGCGGCGACGCCAACGTGGGCGTCTGGATCCCGGCGCACCGGCGACGCCCGGCGTCGACAGCGCTCGCGACCGCGGGCTCGACCTGCTGGTCGGCACCGCCGGACGCCGTGCGCCGCGCTGCTGCCCGAGGCGGCGCCGTACGAGATCGACGTGCACCCGCTGCCCAACCTGCGCGCGGTCAACGTCGTGATCCACGGGCTTCCTCGGCCGCGGCGTCGCCGACTCGACCAGCCTCGACCCGCAGGCCAAGGGCCTCGGCGAGCACCTGCGCGCGCGCATCGTCGAGCTGCCCGTCGCGGCACGCGGGAAGCGCGGGGAGTCCCCGTGACGCCAGACCTTCCAGCAGGCGCTCGCGGTGCAGGACAAGCAGCCGCCGCTGACCGACCGCGGCCGGCGCACGCGCGACAACCTGCTGCAGCGGCCCGCACCGTGTTCGAGCGAGCGCGGCTACACCGCGACGCGCATGGCCGACATCGCGCAAGGCCGCCGGTGTCAGCCACGGCACGGTCTACACGTGCTTCGCCGACAAGGAGGCCGTGCTGCGCGCGCTCGTCGGCGACATCGTCGCCGAGGTCTTCGCCGCGCTGGCCATCGCCGACGAGATCCCCGAGCCGCAGCAGCGCATGCTCGAGGCCAACCGGCGCTACCTCGCGGCCTACCGCCGCCACGGCCGCATGCTCGAGGTCGTCGAGGAGGCCGCGGCCACCGACGCGCGCTACCGCGACGCGCTCGACGGCGTACGCCGCGACCACGTCGCCCGCGTGCACGCGCGACATCACGCGCCTGCAGCAGTCCGGCCTCGCGCGCCGACGACCTCGACGCCGGCGTCGCCGCGGCGCGCGCTGTGCGCGATGGTCGAGGGCTTCGGCCGGCACTGGTACGGGCGCGGCGAGCAGGACGACGCCGCCCTACGACGACGACACCGCAGTGGAGACGCTCACCCGCCTGTGGGCGCCGCGGCCTCGGGCTCGACGCAGAGGACCCAGCGATGATCACCATCACCCCGGAGCACGAGCAGTTCCGCAAGGTCGTGCGCGACTTCGTCGAGAACGAGATCAACCCGCACGTCGACGAGTGGGAGGCGGCCGGGATCTTCCCGGCGCACGAGCTGTTCCCGAAGCTCGCCGAGCATCGGGCGCGTTCGGCCTCGAGTACGACCCGGAGTACGGCGGCCAGGGCGCCGACCACTCTTCACGCTGGTGCTCGCCGAGGAGCTCGGCCGCGCCGACTGCGCCGGCGTGCCGATGGCGATCGCGGTGCAGGCCGACGATGGCGACGCCGGCGCTGGCCCGGTTCGGCACCCACGAGCTGAAGAAGGCCTACCTCGAGCCGGCGCTGCGCGGCGAGATGGTCTGCTCGGTCGCGGTCTCGCGAGCCCGACGCCGGCAGCGACGTCGCCGGCATCCGCACCAAGGCCGTGCGCGACGGCGACGACTGGGTGATCAACGGCCGCAAGATGTGGATCACCAACGGCACCCAGGCCGACTGGCTGTGCCTGCTGGCGCGCACCAGCGACGAGGGCGGCTACCAGGGCATGCGCCAGATCATCGTGCCGACCGACACGCCCGGGTTCACCGTCGGGCGCAAGATCGAGAAGATGGGCAACCACTCCTCGCGACACCGCCGAGCTGGTCCTCGACGACGTCCGGGTGCCGGTGGCCAACACGATCGGCGAGATCGGCCGCGGCTTCCAGCAGCAGATGGCGCAGTTCCAGGACGAGCGCCTGATCGGCGCCTACATGGCCGTCGCCGGCGCGCGCCGGGCGATCGACCGCACCGATCGACTACCTGCGGATCCGCGAGGCGTTCGGCAAGCCGCTGCTGGCCAACCAGTACCTGCAGTACCGCCTCGCCGAGCTGGTCGCCGAGGTCGACGTGCTGCAGGAGTACAACCACGCGGCCGCCGAGCGGTACGCAGACGGGCGAGGACGTCACCCGCATGGCCACGATCGCCAAGCTCAAGGCCGGCCGGCTCGCCCGCGAGGTCGCCGACACGGCCGTGCAGTTCCACGGCGGCATGGGCTACGCCGAGGAGAACTGGCCCGCGCGCTACTGCCGCGACTCCCGCCTCATCTCGATCGGCGGCGGCGCCGACGAGGTCATGCTGCGCGTCATCTCGCTGCTCGAGGGCATGGGCAGCGATGAGCGCGGTGCGGTACGACGTCGCCGGCGGCGGTCGCGACGATCACGCTGGCGATCGCCGGAGACGCGCAACGTGCTCGACGCCGACGCGCATGGCGCCCGCTGCGCGAGCACCTCGCGAGCGCCGGCGGCCGACGACGCGGTCCGCGTCGTCGTCCTGACCGGCGAGGGCAACACGTTCTGCGCCGGCGCCGACCTGCGCGGCGCTCGGCGAGCCGACGCCGAGCGGCTTCACGGGCAGCGGGCCGCAGGCGCTGGTGGCGCGTGCTCGAGGCGATGCTCGACCACCCCAAGCCGATCGTCGCCCGCGTGCAGGGCCACGTCGCCGGCGGCGGCAACGGACTGGTCGCCGCGTGCCGACCTCGCGGTCGCCGTGGAGACGCGCGAAGTTCGCCTTCACCGAGGTGCGCGTCGGGCGTCGCGCCGGCGGTGATCTCGGTGGTCTGCCTGGCGCGGATGCACCGCCGACGCACGCGCGCGAGCTGCATGCTCACCGGCGAGCGGGTCTCCGCGCAGCGCGTGCTCGAGGCCGGCCTGGTCACCGCGGTCGCCGACGTCGACGGCTTCGACGCCGTGGTCGCGTCGTACGTCGACGCAGCTGCTGCTCGGCGGGCCGCAGGCGCTCGCCCGCACCAAGGAGCTGCTGCGCCGCGTGCCCGACGATGCCGCGCGACGAGGCCTTCGCGTGGACCGCCGAGGTCTCCGCCGGGCACTTCGCCAGCGACGAGGCCCGCGAGGGCATGACCGCCTTCTTCGAGCGTCGCCGTCCCGCCTGGGCACCGCCGGAGTGACGCGGTCCGTGACCGGTCCGGCACGGTCGGCGACGAGGCTGCTCCGCCCGGGGGTCGGTGCGGCCCGGAACCGGCACTGACCTGCGCGAACGGGTCGACGCGCGGGCTCCGCAGCCGCTAGCGTCGCTCGTCGGAACGGCGTTCCGCTGAACGGACCACTCGAGGGGGGTGGTTCGGCGCGGAGCCGTCCAGGAGCGGACCATGAGCAGCCAGCACGCAACCTCGGGTGGGGTGTCGGCGCAGCCGGAGAACACCGGCCTGCGCTGGATGCTCGCGATCCTGGTGACGGCGGCGCTCACGTTCACGGCGGTCGCGGTCGTGCTGCACGGGGGAGGCGACCCGAGCGCGGCCGTGGTGCGCGCCTCGACGCAGTGCGCCCCGGCGCGCACCCCCGGCGACGTCGCGTCGTCGTCGGTCGTCAACGGGTCCGTCTCGGTCGGCGACTCGATCCGCACCTACCGGTTGACCCTGCCGCCGGCGTACGACGGCACCACGCCGGTGCCGATGGTGATCCTGCTGCACGGCACGAGCGGCACCATCCAGTCGATCGAGGACTACACCGGGATGATCCCCGCGGCAGGTCAGCGGGGGTACGCCGTGCTCACGCCGCAGGGCGTGGGTGCCGCCGACGGCTCGCTCCCGACGCACTGGACCGTCCCTGGCTTCGACCCGCCCGACGCCGCCGACGACGTCGCCTACGTGAGCGGCCTCGTCGACACGGTGACGCGCGCCTACTGCGTCGACGCGAGCCGCGTGTTCGCCACCGGCATCTCCGGCGGTGCGGCCTTCGCGACCGAGCTCGCCTGCAAGACCGACCTGCTCGCCGGCATCGCGCCCGTCGCCGGCCTCAACCTGGTGCCGCCGTGCCAGAACGCGGCGCCGGTCACGGTGCTCGCGATCCACGGCACCGACGACGCTCTCGTGGCGTACGACGGCATCGAGACCGACTCGGCGTCCGTCGGCGCCGACGACGGCACGGCACCGACGCCCGCCGCCGCGGAGACGACCGATCCGGCTGCGGCTGCGAGCGCGTCGAGCGACCCGAGCGCGCCGCGGCGTCCCTTCTACAACGGTCCGGTGCAGGCCGACGTCGCGCGCTGGGCGGCCGCGATGGGCTGCAGCGGAAGCACTCCCGGGCAGGCGTCGACCGACGTCGCGACCGAGACCTACACCGGCTGCCGGGAGGGCGTCACCGTCGCGCTGTGGACCGTGCAGGGCGGCGGGCACACGTGGCCCGGAGCGGCGATCGTGCCTGAGGGCGTGGGCTTCCAGACCGACTCGGTCACGGCGACGCAGGCCATCCTGGACGCGTTCGACACCACGCCGTCGACCGGCACGCAGGTGCGTCCCTCGGTCTGAGCGCCGAGGTCAGGCAGGCAGGTCGTCGGTCGTGTCGACGTCGCGCGACCACGTGCCGGCGTCCGGCACCTCGACCACGCGCAGGCCGTCGAACAGCTCGCTCGCGGCGCGTCCGTCCGTGTCGACGCCGGAGACGCACCCGAGCAACGGGATGACGCGGAAGGCGGCGAGCAACGGCTGCCGTCGGTCGTCGGCGTCGACGACCGTGGCCGCGTCCGCGTGCGGGTCGTCGGCCAGGGCGCCGAGCAGCGCGGGGATCGCGGGCGCCGGGTCGAGCAGGTCGCCGGCGAGCACCAGCACGACGTCCGCGTCGACGAGGGCGAGCCCGGCGGCGACCGCCGCGAAGGGCCCGGCGTACGCCGGCTCCTCCCGCGTCACGAGCACCCCGGGAGGGAGCGCGCGCTCGACGGGTCCGACGACGACGACCTGGGTGTCGCTCGCCGACACGGCCGCGTCGATCGCCGCGTCGAGCAGCGGCCGGCCGTGCACCTCGGCCTCGAGCTTGTCCGAGCCGAAGCGGCGCGATCTGCCGCCCGCCAGGACGAGGGCGGCGACGCGGGAATGCTCGTCGGTCATGCCCCCGACGGTACGCGGTGCCCGGGCGGCCAGGGTGTAACGCGCATACCCGTTGCAGCAGATACGTCACCGGATCGCCCCGGGCCTGGTCGGCCGCCGCGACCGGCGCAAGAACGGCTGGGGGCCGGAATCCCGCGTGGGAACGCGACAATTCGGACCTGCCGGAGACGGAGAGAGCCTGCTCCGTGCCTGCGTAAACGCTTGCAAGAACGGCGCCTGACTCCCTACTCTGACCACGCACGCCAGCGAAGGAGCCCACCGGTCATGGCCATGACGATCCGCGACATCGCGCGCGAGGCCGGCGTCTCCACCGCCACGGTCTCCCGCGCCCTGCGCGGGCTGCCCAACGTCGACCCGGTCACGCGCGAGCGGGTGCGCCAGGTCGCCGAGCGCCTCGACTACGTGGTCTCCCCGGCCGCCTCGCGTCTGGCCTCGGGCCGTGCCGGCAGCATCGCCGTGATCACGCCGTACATCGCGCGCTGGTACTTCGCGCGGGTGCTCTCGGGCATCGAGGGCGTGCTGCAGGACTCCGAGCTCGACCTGCTGCTCTCGAGCATCGGCGACCCGAGCGAGACGCACCGCGTGCCCCCGCACCGCAAGCTGCGCCGCCGCGTCGACGGCTTCCTCGTCATCTCGCTGCCCACCGACACCGAGGGAGTGAGCGAGATCTTCGACCTCGACCTGCCGGTGGCGCTCATCGACACCGACCGCGACGGCTGCTCGTCGGTGGGCATCGACGACGTGCAGGGCGCGCGCATGGCGGTGCAGCACCTCATCAACCTCGGCCACGAGCGGATCGGCCTGATCTCCGGCCGTCCGCTCCCGACGCCGTTCCGGCCGGAGGAGAACCGCTTCCTCGGCTACCGCGACACCCTGGTCGAGGCGGGCCTCGCGCTCGACTCCGACCTCGAGGCGTGCGGCCACTTCACGACCGAGGGCGGCGAGCGCGCGATGACGACGCTGCTCGCGCGACCCAACCCGCCCACGGCGGTGTTCGCGATGTCCGACGAGATGGCGTTCGGGGCGCTGCGCTCGCTGCGGGCGCACGGCCTCGAGCCCGGTCGCGACGTCTCCGTCGTCGGCTTCGACGGCCACGAGATGGCCGAGCACCTCGACCTCACCACGGTCGTGCAGCCGGTCGAGGAGATCGGTGCTCGCGCGGCCGAGGCGCTGCTCGCGGCGCTCGACAACCCCGGTGCCGAGCCGCAGCACGTGGTGCTCCCGCTCGACATGGTCGTCCGGGGCTCCACCGCCCTGCGCCGCGCCCGCTGACCGCCGCTATCGCGGGGTCGGGTGGGGCTCGTGTGACGTGTGGTTCCGGTGTGGCGCGGGTGTGATGAGGCGCGCGCCGGATTCCTTGGCGTGCAGGGGGTTCGGGTGATCAGGTAGCACTCGTGCCCGCGCCGTCCACCCGCTCCCGCCGTCGCCGGCGGACGGCGTACGTCGTGACCGCGTCGCTCGTCGGCGCTCTCGCCTTCGCGTGGGCCGGGTTCGTCGGGGCGGCCGACGCCACGCTCCCGTCGCGCGTCACGGGCGAGGCGGCGGTCGGACGCCAGATCCACGTCGTGAACGACGGCGCAGCGCCGGTGCCCGTCACGCTGCGACGCGACGGCCTGCTGCGCATGCGCGCCGACCGCGCGACCCGCTGGGCCGCCTCGCACCAGCGGTACGGGCAGCGACGCTGCCTGCAGTTCGTGCGCATCGCGCTCGGCGTGCCGCGCAAGTACGCCACTGCGCGGTACGCGTGGCTCAATGCGAAGCACCGCCATCGCTCACCGTTCTCGCAGATCCCCGTCGGCGTCCCGGTGTTCACGCAGGGCGACAACTCCGCGGGGCACGTGGTCATCTCGCTGGGCGGGGGATGGGTGCGCTCCACCGACTGGCCGAAGGACGGCAAGGTCGGCAACGTGCGGCTCGAGACGCTGCTCGCGCGCTTCCAGCAGCGCTACCTCGGCTGGACCGAGGACCTCAACGGGGTCCGCGTCTGGCTGCCGGTGGCCGTCGAGCTGCACGAGCCGACGTTGCCCTCGCAGTCGTTGACCGCCTGACCACGGCGTACGCCGCCGGCATCAGTCGCGACCACACTCCGCGCGTCCGTGGTTCCGCCCGCAGGTGCGGCGGCCGGAGGTCGGGCAGACTGTGCGCATGACGGAGATGCTCGAGCTCGCTGCGGACCTCCCGGTGCAGGCCGTCCCGGCCGGCAGCGTGCTCATCGCCGAGGGCACGTCGTCCGGCCGGATGTATGTGCTCGCCTCCGGGTCGATCACGGTCGAGCGCGACGGCGTCGCGTTCGCCCGGATCGAGGCGCCAGGCGCGATCTTCGGCGAGATGGCCGTCGTGCTGCGGCAGCCGGCGACCGCGACGGTGCGCGCAGCCACCGACGTGGAGGTGCACGTCATCGACGACCCCGAGGCCTTCCTCACCGAGCGCCCGGGGGCCGCGCTCAGCGTCCTGCGCATGACGGCCAGCAGGCTCGACGGGCTGACCCAGTACCTCGTCGACGTCAAGGCGCAGTTCGCCGACGAGCAGGGCCACCTCGGGATGGTCGGCGAGATCGTCGACACGCTGATCAACCACCAGGCACCGGCGGTGCGCACCGGCTCGGTGCGCGACCCCGAGGGCGACCACGTCCACTGAGCGCGTCGGGCGGGCTCCCCGCTCAGAGCTCGATGGCGTCGTTCTCGAAGACGCCGAACCAGTCGGCGGTGCCGGCCTCGGTGTCGATGGTGATGTGCGGCGGCACCGGCCCGAGCTGCTTGCCGGCGTTGAAGACCCACGTGTCGCCGAGGCGCGCGTACCACGACCCGCCCTCGACCCACGGCGCCTGGTGGATGTGCCCGCACAGCACGATGTCGGGGCTGTGCTCCGCGATCCACGCGGCGAGCTCGTGGTCGGGGAACTCACGGCGTCCGTCCCGGCACAGCACGGTGCCCGCCGGCGGCGCGTGGTAGAGCCAGATCCAGCGGGCAGGACGGTCGACCGCGGCGGCGGCGAGCTGGTCGGCGACGGCCTGACGGCTCAACGGCCCGTCCCACCAGGGGCAGATCGTGATGCGCGTGCCGTCCACGTCGATCGAGGTGCCGTCGACGTGGATGCGGTCGCTGCTCGCGCGCTGCATCCAGTCGGCGACCTGCTCGCCGTTGTCCCCGGGGCCGTCGAGGTCGTGGTTGCCGGATGCCACCAGCACCAGCGACGACTCGGCGAGCCGCCCCAGGTAGCGCTCGAGCACCACCGACTGCACCGAGAGCGGCACGGCGTTCACGACGTCGGCGAGGTCGCCGACGAGGGCCACGGCATCGATGTCGGGGGAGGCTGCGGCGGTCACCAGCCAGTCGTAGTGCGGCAGCCGGTAGTGGAGGTCTGAGGCCACGAGGATCCGCACCCGACGAGTGTCCCCTACTCCGACCCGGTGTGCGCCTCCGGAGCCTCCGGAGTCCTCGGCACGGGTGGCGCCACGGAGTCCCGTGTTTCAGCATTCACAGTCGCGGCGTTGTGCAACGCTGGCGCGCTGCGCGCGACGCGCACGACACAAGGGAGTTCCAGCAGGTGCTGACCGAGGCCACCAGTCCCGACGTTCGCGTGCGCGCTCGCATCTCGGAGAAGACGGTCCTGCTCGTCGCGTCGTTCGGCGCGTTCCTCGCGTTCCTCGACGCGACCATCGTCAACGTCGCGTTCCCCAACATCCGGGAGTCGTTCCCGGACGCCGGGATCGACGAGCTGTCGTGGATCCTCAACGCCTACAGCATCGTCTTCGCCGCGTTCCTCGTCGTGTCCGGCCGACTGGCCGACCTGCTCGGCCGGCGGCGCGCGTTCACCGTCGGCGTCGGGCTGTTCACCCTCGCCTCGGTGCTCTGCGCGATCGCCCCCGGCGTCGGGATGCTCATCGCCTTCCGTGTCGTCCAGGCGCTCGGGGCCGCGATCCTCGTCCCCGCATCGCTGGCACTGGTCGTCGAGGCCTTCCCGCCGGACCGCCGTTCGCACGCCATCGGGCTGTGGGGTGCGTCGGCGGCTCTCGCCTCCGGCCTCGGCCCGCCCATCGGCGGCGCGCTCGTCGAGCTGGGCGACTGGCGCTGGGCGTTCATGGTCAACCTGCCCTTCGGCCTCGCCGCGCTCTGGGCCGGACGCCGCCTGCTCGTCGAGAGCCGCGCACCGGGCCGCCGACGGATGCCCGACCTCGCGGGCGCGGCCCTGTCCGCCGCGATGCTCGCCGTCCTCACCCTGGGCATCGTCAAGGGGCCCGACTGGGGCTGGACGAGCCCGGCGGTCATCGCCTGCTTCGTGATCTCGGCAGTGCTGCTCGGCGGCCTTCGTGGTCAGCTCGCGGCGTCACCGCTCGCCGCTGCTCGACCCTGCGCTGCTGCGCATCCGGCCGTTCGCGGTGGGCAACACGGCGACGATCATCGCGGGGATGGGCTTCTACGCCTACCTGCTCACCAACATCCTGTGGCTGCAGTACGTCTGGGGCTACTCGGTGCTGCTGTCGGGTCTCGCCGTCGTGCCCGGCGCGCTCGTCGCGGCCGTGCTCGCCGCGGTGCTCGGCCCCATCGCGCAGAAGCGCGGCTACCGGCTCGTCATCGTCCCGGGCGCGATCGTGTGGGCTCTGGCGTACGTCTGGTACCTCACCCGCGTCGAGGTCACGCCGGACTTCCTCGGCGCGTGGCTGCCCGGCCAGATCATCTCCGGCATCGGCGTCGGCGCCACGCTCCCGGTGCTCGGCAGCGCAGCACTCGCCGCCGTGCCGGGCGGTCGGTTCGCGACGGCGTCGGCGGTCAACTCCAGCGCCCGGCAGATCGGCGCGGTGCTCGGCATCGCGATCCTCGTCGCCATCGTCGGCACCCCGACGCCGGACACCGTCGTCGACAGCCTGCGCGTCGGCTGGGTCTTCACGGCCGGCTGCTTCGTGGTCACCGCGGTGATCGCGGTGTTCCTCGGCCGGGTGTCGGAGACGCGTCGTCGAACCCGTCGACGACGACTCGGTGCGGCCGCCCACGGTGTCGACGCGCGAGCCGGCCCGAGCGGTCGAGCCCGGGTCGTCGGCGCTGGCGGCCGCGCCCCTGCTGGCACGGCTGCCGCAGGACGTGCGCGACCGGCTCGAGGCCCGGTCGGAGCAGGTCACGGTCGCGGCGGGCGAGCTGCGTCTTCGCCGCCGGCGACGAGGCGTCCGACATGTACGTCGTCACCGCGGGGCTCCTCGACGTCGAGGTCCAGGGCGAGACGGTGCGACAGGTCGGTGCCGGCGCCGTGCTCGGCGAGCTCGCGCTGCTCACCGGCGGACGCCGCTCGGCGTCGATCCGGGCCCGCCGCGACAGCCACCTCCTGCGCGTCACCCACGAGACCTTCGAGGAGGTCGTGGGCACCGACGCCGCGCGCGCTCCGTGCGCTCACCGGGGTGCTGGCCACGCAGCTGCAGGAGGCGTCGCCGCCGGCGTCCACCACCACCCCGCGGCCGACCCTGGTCGCGGTCGTGGCGCTGCACCCCGGGGCGCCTGCGGCTGACGTCGCCGCGGAGCTGACCGAGCAGCTCGGCCGTCACCTCACGGTGGTCGCGCCGGGCCGCGTCGGCCCCGACGGGCTGGAGCGCGCGGAGCAGGACGCCGACCGCGTGGTGCTCGTCGCGGACGACTCCTCCGACGAGTGGTGGTCGGTGTGCGTGCGGCAGGCCGACCTGCTCGTCGTGGTCGCGTCGTCCGACGCCGACCTGTCCGCCATCACGTCTCTGGGACGCACCGGCAGCGACCTCGTCCTCGTCGGTCCGGCCACGACGAGCGACCGGCTGCGCGCGTTCCACTCCCTGCTGGCGCCGTGGCAGATCACGCAGGTCGTGGGAGCCCTCGGCACGGGCCTGCGTCCCCTCGCGGCGCGCATCGCGGGCCGGTCCGTCGGGATCGTGCTCGCCGGCGGAGGCGCCCGCGCGTTCGCCCACCTCGGCGTGCTCGAGGTCCTGGAGGACGCGGGCATCCACGGTCGACCGCGTCGCCGGCGCGAGCCAGGGGTCGATCATGGCCGCGATCCACGCGCGCGGCTTCGACGCACGGACGGGCGTCGAGCTCTGCTACGAGGAGTTCGTCCGGCAGAACCCCTACAGCGACTACACGCGTGCCGAGCACGTCGCTCGTGCGCGGCCGGCGTACGGAGAAGGCGCTGCGCCGCCACTTCACGGGCATCCACATCGAGGAGCTGCCGCGGCAGTTCCGCTGCGTGAGCACCGACCTGCAGAGCCGCACCGCGTACATCCACCGCGACGGCGACCTCACGAGCGCAGTGATGTCGTCGATCAGCATCCCCGGGCTGTTCCCGCCGCGACGCGACGGGGAGCGGCTGCTCGTCGACGGCGGCGTGCTCGACAACCTCCCGGTGCGCGCGCTGACCGAGCGCGACGAGGGCCCGCTGATCGCGGTCAACATCGGCATGGGCGGCGAGGCGCGGCCACGGCCGGCCGCAGACCCGGACGCACCGCCGGCCCCGACCCGCGTGCGCATCCCGGCGCTGGGGGAGACGTTGATGCGGTCGCTGTTCATCGGCAGCGGCGGCGCCGTCGTGACCGCCCGCGAGGCGGGCGCCATCGTCGTCACGCCGTCGTCGATGGGTGTGGGCCTGCTCGAGTTCCACCAGCTCGACCGCATGGTCGAGTCCGGTCGTCAGGCCGGGCGCGCCCTGCTCGAGCAGTACGGCGACGAGCTGAGCTGAGCGCCGGCTGCCGGTGTCAGGACCGGCCCGCGTCGATGACCGCGCCCTGCGCGGCGACCACGACCGAGCCCGACGGATCGAGCTCCTCGGCGATGCGGTCGAGCGCCTCGTCGGTGCGCGCCGGCCCGTGGTGGAACAGGACGAGCTTGCGCACGCCGCACTCGCGCGCCAGCCCGATCGCGTCGTCGACGGTGGAGTGCGCGTAGGCGTCGGCCAGCGCGCGCTCCTTCTCGACGAACTGCGCGTCGTGCAGCAGGACGTCGACGTCGTGGATGAGATCGCGGACCTCGTCGCTCACCCCGTGGGACACGATGTGGTCGGGCACGTAGGCGATCGACGACGTCTCGTCGCTGATGCGGTAGCCGAAGGTGCGCCCGCCCTTGTGCCGAACCTCGGTCGCGCGGACCCGGAAGCCGCCGATCGTGTGGTAGCCGGCGTCGAGCGCGGTGAAGGTCCACGCGCCCTGCAGACCCTCGGGCGTGATCGGGAAGTTGGGCGGCGCCATGGCGGCGGCGAGCAGGTCGCGACCCGACCGCGAGTTCTGCGCCGGCAGGTAGAGGTTCACCTGCGCGTCGTCGCGGTCGCCCGCGACGAAGAACGGAAGGCCCTGCACGTGGTCCCAGTGCAGGTGCGTCACGAGGATGGCGCCGCGGTAGGGGCGTCCCTCGAGCCGAGGGGTCAGGTCGCGCAGTCCCGTGCCGGCGTCGAGCACCAGGGTCGGCACGTCCGAGCCGTCGGGGTAGACCGCGACGCACGACGTGTGCCCGCCGTAGCGGACGAACTCGGCCCCGGGAGCGGCGGTCGACCCGCGCACGCCGAGCAGGAGTAGACGCATCGGCGCAGCGTAGGGCACGTCGCGCGTCCGCGGAGGCCACGTGCACGATCCGGTCAGCCACCTAGAATCGGGACTTCTACAGCGACCGGGGAGCGCCGCAGGTGACCTCAGCACAGGCCGCCCTCCTGGAGCCCTACGTGCCACGCCTCGTGGTGACGTGGCTGCAGGAGGATCCCGACGCGCGCTGGAAGGGCATCGAGGGCTCGCTCGCCTTCGTCGACATCTCCGGCTTCACGCAGCTCACCGAGCGCCTCGCGCGCAAGGGTCGCGTGGGAGCCGAGGAGATGAGCGACATCCTCAACGTGACCTTCGCCGACCTGCTCTCGGTCGCCTACAACGACGGTGCGGGGCTCGTGAAGTGGGGCGGCGACGCCGTGCTGCTGCTCTTCCAGGGCGAGGACCACGCGCTGCGCGCGTGCCGTGCCGCCGCCCGCATGCGCACGCGGCTCACGAAGATCGGCCGCATCGGCACGGGCTCCGGCCGCGTCACGCTGCGGATGTCGGTGGGGGTGCACAGCGGCGTCTTCCACTTCTTCCTGGTCGGCGACCCGGACATCCACCGCGAGCTCATCATCAGCGGCCCCGCCGCGAGCCGGTGCGCGGAGGTCGAGGCGATCGCCGACGCCGACGAGGTGGGCATCTCCGCGGAGACCGCGGCGCTGCTGCCACCCGAGCTGGTCGGCCCCGCGAAGGACGGCGCGTTCCTGCTCGCCCGCGAGCCGGAGCTCGACGACGTGCCCATCGTGATGCGCGGATCGTCCGAGGGTGTCGACCTCGAGGGCCTGCTCCCGGTCGCCGTGCGATCGCACCTGCTCTCGGCCGACGGCGAGCCCGAGCACCGGCGTATCGCGGTGGCGTTCGTGCAGTTCTCGGGCACCGACGCCCTGCTGCGCGACGAGGGCCCGGAGGCTCTCGCCGACGCGCTCGACGAGTGCATGCGCAACGTGCAGGAGGCGACGCTGCGCAACGGCGTCACCTTCTTCGAGACCGACATCAACCGCGACGGCGGCAAGGTCATGCTGACCGCGGGTGCTCCCGCCAGTCTCGGCAACGACGAGGAGCGCATGCTGCGCGCCACGCGGCGGATCGTCGAGCGCATCGGCCGGCTCCCGGTGCGGGTCGGCGTCAACTGCGGTCCGGTGTTCGCCGGTGACTTCGGGCCACCCTTCCGTCGCACGTTCTCGGTCAAGGGCGATGCCATCAACCTCGCCGCCCGCGTGATGGGCAAGGCCCAGCCGGGGCAGATGCTGGCGACCACCGCGGTGCTCGAGCGGTCGGCGACGCGGTTCGAGCTCGAGCCGCTCGCGCCGTTCATGGTCAAGGGCAAGTCCATGCCCATCGAGGCCGCGAGCGTCGGGCCCATGCTCGCCGAGCGAGAGGCGTCGTCGGACACGACGCAGCTCGTGGGACGCGAGGCGGAGATGGCGGTGCTGCGCGAGGCGACAGCCTCGGCCGTCGAAGGCTCCGGACGCGTCGTCGACCTCGCCGGCGAGCCGGGGATCGGCAAGTCGCGCCTCGTCGAGGAGCTGCTCGCGTCCGCGGCGCTGCCGGCGTACGTCGCGGGCTGCGACCAGTACGAGATGGAGACGGCGTACTGGCCGATGCGCGCCCTCCTGCGCTCGGTGCTGGGCGTCGCCGCCGACGCGCCGGGAAGCGACGTGCTCGACGCGCTGACGGAGCGGGTCGCCGAGCTGGATCCGGGACTGCTGCCGTGGGTGCCGCTCATCGCGACGGTGCTCGACGTCGAGTGCTTCCCGACGCCCGAGGTCGCGGCGCTCGCCGAGGAGTTCCGCAAGGCACGGCTCGAGGACACGGTCGTCCGCTTCCTCACCTCGGCGCTGCGCGAGCCGTCGGTGATCGTCATCGACGACGTGCACCTGATGGACGACGCGTCGGCCGATCTCCTCACCAGCATCTGCCGGCGCGTGCCCAGGCGACCCTGGCTCGTCCTGCTCATGCGACGCGAGGCCGAGCAGGGCTTCCACCCCGGGGACGACGCGCACGTGGTGCAGCTGCGTCCCGGACCGCTGGATGCGGAGGCCTCGGCCCTGCTCGCCCGACGGCACCTCGAGGACACGACGCTCACGCCCGAGGACGTCGCCTCGCTCACCCGGCGGGCGGGCGGCAACCCGCTGTTCCTGCGCGGTCTGGTGCTCGCCGCGCGCACGGGCGCGCCGCTCGACGGTCTCCCCGAGACGCTCGAGGGCCTCATCACCAGCCAGATCGACCGGCTGCCGCCGGACGAGCGCACGCTGCTGCGGTTCGCCTCGGTGCTCGGCGCCGGCTTCCACGAGAACGAGCTGCGCGCGCTCATGGAGGGGCATCGGCTCCCGACAGGAGCGAACGCACTGCGCCGCCTGTCGTACTTCATCCGGCAGGAGGGCCACGGGCGCTACCGCTTCGACCACCAGCTGATCCGCGACACGGCGTACGAGGGGCTGCCCTACCGGCTCCGGCGAACGCTGCACGGTCGCGCCGGCGAGGTCATCGAGGCGAACGCCGCGGCGCCCGACGAGGTCGCCGAGCTGCTCTCGTTCCACTTCCTGCACGCCGCGCGCATGGACAAGGCGTGGGACTACTCGCGCCTCGCCGGGCTGCGCGCGCGTGACAAGTACGCCTACGCGCAGGCCGAGGAGCTGCTCGAGCGCGCGTCGATCGCGGCACGCTCGCTGCGCGACAAGATCGACCGGCGCGACCTCGTCGACGTGCAGGTGGCGCTGGGCGAGGCGCGGTTCCGGCTCGGTCGCAACGACGCCGCGCTCACGTCCTACCAGGCGGCGCGTCGCCAGATCACCGACGACCCGGTGCGTGCGGCGCTGCTGCACAAGGAGGAGGCGTCGATCTACTACCGGCAGGGCCGGCACTCGGTGGCGCTGCGCAGCATCCGCCGCGGGCTGCATCTCGTCGAGCCGCTCGGCACGGCCCCCGCGGTCACGGCGCGCAGCCGCCTCGAGGGTGCGTACGCCGTGGTCCGCGAGAACCAGGGCCGCTACCGCGACGCGCTGGCCTGGGCCCGGCGGTCCGAGGAGCACGCGGAGGCGTGCGGCGATCCCGCGGCGCTCGCGGATGCGCTGGAGGCGGTGCACGGTGCGCTGTCGATGCTCGGCCGCGACTCCGACCGCGCCTACGGCGAGGAGGCGCTCGCGCTCTACGAGCAGGTCGGCGACCGCGTGGGCCAGTCGCGGGCGCTGAACAACCTCGCCGTGCACGCGTGGATCACGGGGCGCGGCCAGGAGTCGCTGGAGATGTTCCGCCGCGCCGAGGTGCTCGCCGAGGAAGCGGGCGACACCGGTGGGGCGGCGGCCACGAGCTACAACGTGGGCGACGTGCTCGTGCGCCTCGGCCGCAGCGACGAGGCGGTGGAGCTCCTGCGCCAGCTGCTGCCCGTGCTCTCCGGGCTCGGGGTGGAGGACTTCACCGCGGCCGCGCGCCGGGCGCTGGGGCTCGCCCTCGTGCTGCAGGGCGAGCGCGAGGAGGGCGAGCGGATGCTGCAGGAGGCGCGCGACGCGCTCGAGGCGCTCGGCGAGCCGGCGGAGGTCGTCGAGACCGATGCCGCGATCGCCTACTCGCTGCTGCTCGACCACCGCGCCGAGCGGGCGGCCGAGCTCGCCGGCGACGCGTCCGACCGCGCCGTCGCGCTCGACGCCGGCTACCTGCTGCCGTGGTCGCTGCGCCTGCACGGTGCGGCGCTGGCCGACTCGGGCCGTCTCGACGAGGCGCAGCACGTGCTGGTGCGCGCGCTCGCGGCGGCCGACTCGCAGAGCCGCGTCGACCGCGGGTTCGTCCTGGCCGAGCTGGCGCACCTGGCGCGACGGCTGGGAGACGACGGCGCGCGCACGGCCCGCGAAGCCGAGGCGGAGGCCGCGTTCACCGAGCTCGGCTACGTCGGCGGCCCGCGCTACCCCCGCCCGTTCGTGGCCTGACCCGCCGCGCCCGGCGGACGACCCCTCGCACGACGGAGCGGGCCGCCCCGTGAGGGACGGCCCGCTCCGCGGTGGTGCTGGGACTAGATGCCGCGCAGCTTCGGGTCCTCGACGAACAGCACCGGGATGGTGAGGTCGCCCGTGAAGGAGTCGTCGGCACGGCTGATCGCGTAGACGTCGACGCAGAAGCCCTGCCGCCTGGGCGTGCCGGCGTCGGTGATCTTCCCGGTGACGACATCTGCGCCGGGTCGTCGACGATCGGGTTGCACGGCTCGGCGTCCGCGAACGGCGTGTACTCGCCGTCGACGAGCAGCGAGACCTCGATGCGGTAGTTCTCGAAGTCGAGCTCCTGGTCCTGGTCGAAGCTGCCGTAGACCGGTCTCCGGTCGCCGGGCACTCCTCGGCCGGGCAGGTCCAGTCGATGCCGGCCGGGTCGTCGTTGGAGTACAGCGGCTCGCCGTCGTCGTCCTTGAAGTTGCCGGCCAGGTTGACCTCGGTGTCGCAGTCGGGGTCGCCGGCGAGCGCGTCGCAGGGGACCTCGGTGAACGTGACGTCGACCGTTGGACCCGTTGGGGAGCACGGCGGTGTACGTCGTACCGCCGGCACCGGTCAGCTTGATGACCGTTCCGCTGCCCGAGACAGCCCGCGGCCACCACGTCGAACGAGGTGCTGCCGCTGATCGAGCCGCGAGGTCGCGGTGAGCGTCTGCTGCGGCGAGACCTGGACGCTCGGAACGTCACGGGGAAGGTGACCTGGACTCTGCCGGTGACATCCGGAGCGGTGTAGTCGTAGGGATGTCGCCGTCGCCGGCCGTGAGGCGTGAGCGGCCCGGGGAACTTCTTCGCGGTGAAGGTGCCGGCCGGGTACTCGCGGACGCTCTTCACCGTGACGTTGTTCGGCTGGCCCTTGACCACCGGGGGCGTCACGGACACGCGCAGGGCCGTGGCGGCGCCGTCCACGATCGTCAGCGTGGGCTGCGACCCGACGACGACCAGGCCGGAGTAGTTGCTCCCGACACCCAGGACGCGGAACTGCGCGGTGCCGGCGGCGGGTGCCGTGACGCCGAAGCTGGACGTGATCGACTTGCCTGTCGACAGGACGTACGACAACGCCTTCGGGGTGACCAGGTAGAGGGCGGAGCAGTTGCTCAGGAAGCCGCAGCTGACCTTGGTCTGGTTCCAGTTCGCGTTGCTGACGCCCAGGTTGGAGACGGTGCCGATGCCCTTGGGGACGACGAGGGCGTAGCCGGCCAGGTTCTTGAGCGACTGGTTGGTCAGGGTGATCCCGACGGTGCCCGCCTCGCCGGTGAAGGCCGGGGCTCCGACGACGCCGTTGACCGAGGTCGTGGCGGTCACGCTGACGCTGGTGCTTCCGCTCGCCGAGCTGGGTCCGATGGCGGCGGCGAGCACCACCGCACTGACCCCCGCTACGGCGATGATCCGGCGCGCTCCGGGCTTGCGCCACGGGGAGGTGCTCTGGCTCATCAACTTTCCTAACTCTGGGCCGATCGAGTGTGAGTGGTCGCGTGCAGTAGTTGATCGTGACGTGAGGTTCGGCCGACCGCCAGGGTTTTGCGCAGAGAAAGCAGGCAATGCGCCGTCATGCGTCACGCCGCGTGATCGCCGAGAGGCGGTTTGTCACCGATTGCGCCGACCGAGACGCTGTCGGCGCAGTTCCGGTGAACAAACGGTGTCAGGCGGCGTCGAGCAGCGCGGCCAGTGCACCCGCGACGGCGAGGGACTCGTCGTACGACGCGCGGTGGATGCCGGTCATGCTCAGGTAGCCGTGCACGAGGCCGGCAGCGCGGCGCAGCACCACCGGGGTGCCGGCGGCGCGCAGGGCGGCGGCGTACGCCTCGCCCTCGTCGCGCAGCGGGTCGAAGGCGGCGGTCGTGACGATCGCGGGGGCGAGGCCGGAGAGGTCGTCGGCGCACAGCGGCGAGAGCCACGGGTCGGTGCGGGAGCCGCCGGCGGAGTAGGTGTCCCAGTACCAGTCCATCTGCTTCTTGGTGAGGAAGTAGCCCTCGGAGAACAGGTCCTTCGACGGGTAGCGCGTGCTCGCGTCGGTGCCGGGGTAGACGAGCAGCTGCACGGTCGGCGCCTGGATCCCGGTGTTGCGCGCCTGCTGGGCGACGACCGCGGCGAGGTTGCCGCCGGCGCTGTCGCCGCCGACCGCCACGCGCGACGGGTCGGCGCCGAGCTCGGCGGCGTGGTCGAGCGCCCAGCGGTACGACGCGACCGCGTCCTCGGCCGCCGCCGGCGCGGGGAACTCGGGGGCGAGCCGGTAGTCGACGCTGAGCACGTGCACGTCGGCGTACCGGCACAGGAGGCGGCACGGCTGGTCGTGGGTGTCGAGGTCGCCGACGACCCAGCCGCCGCCGTGGAAGAACACGAGCAGCGGTCGCGGGCCGGGCGTGGTGCTCGCGGGGGAGTAGAGCCGAGCCTCGAGCGGCCCGGTGGCTCCGTCGACGGTCAGGTCGCGGACGGCGCCCACCGGGATCGGCGGGCCGGCCGCGACCTTCGAGCTGTCGCGGATGCCGGCGCGCTGCTCGTCGACGGGCGCGCCGTGCCGGTCGGGCCGCGCGCGCTCGCCGAGCTTGAGGATCATCGCGAGGTGCGGGTCGAGCTCCATGCCGTCGGCGTCGCGGCTCGAGCCGGCGACCCGGCGCGCAGCCGAGGCGGGCAGCGCGTCCATCGCCCGGGCGAGACGGTGCTGCGTGGCGACGAACAGGTCGGAGCGCGAGGGAGCCATGCGCCGAAGCGTAGGTGCGCGCTACGCCCGCGGCGCGGCAGCCCGCCTGTGGGAAACTGCGCGCGTGCCCACGACCGCGGTCGCCGGCACGGGAGGGCTCGCATAGTGGCCGAGTGCGGCGGTCTTGAAAACCGCTGAGGTAGTCGAAACCTCCGAGGGTTCGAATCCCTCGCCCTCCGCTCACCGGCGGAGCCGGTCCGGCGAGGCTGACGGATTCGGGAGGACTCCCCGCGCCGAAGGCGCCCCTGAAGGACGGTTCCGAGGGATTCGGGAGGAGCAGACGCGAGCTCGTGCCGGCCGCGCGCAGCGCCCTCGGACGAGTTCGCCCCGCAACGACGGCTCCCTCGCCCTCCGCGCACCGGCGAAGCCGGATGTCGGCCATCGCATCACGCCTGGAGCAGGGTCGCGGTCAGGGGGATCGGACCCGTGCCGATCCCCCTGACCGCGGTAGAAGCGTGAGGTCAGTGCCGGCCGCCCCGGCACCCACGCTCGCTGACGTAGATGTCGCCGCTGCGGCCGAAGTAGAGCCGGCTGCCGTCCGAGGACATCGACGGCCGTGACTCGGCCGCAGCGGTGTTCACCGTGCTCCCGAGGTTGACCGGATCGTTCCAGGAGCCGTGGCGCCGCACCGAGGTGTAGATGTCGGACGCACCGAGGCCGCCGGGCCGTGAGGAGGCGAAGACGATCTCCCGACCGTCCTTGCTGACGTTGGGCATGAAGTCGTCGTAGCCGGCGGTGTTGAGCTCGGTGACGGCTTCGGGCGGGCCGAAGTCCAGGTGGTGGCCCAGGCGGGAGACGTAGATGTCCTGGGTTCCGCCGCCGATCGGGGCTCCACTGGAGAAGTAGAGGAAAGTCCCGCGCCACGTGTGCACCAAGGACGGCCCGTACTCCATCCCGGGACCGTTGGGACCGTCAGGCGCGCAGCCCAGGTTGCGAGGGGCGGCCCATTCGCCGGTTGCCCGGTTGCGATGGGTGATGTAGATGTCGCCGGCCCCGCACGCTGCGGTGCCGTACGCGTCGGTCCCGCCTCGGGTCGAGACGAACAGCAGGCCGCCACCCTTGAGCGGCGTGGGGCAGAAGTCCTGGGCGTCGCTGTTGACAGGCTCGGGCAGCATCATCGGCGCGCCGAAGTCGTCGCGGTCGTTCGACCGTGTCGCCACCCAGATGTCGTTGTCTCCGCCAGGTCCCCGCATCGAGGCGATGTAGAGCGACCGGCCGTCGGGGGATTCGATCGGGCAGCCGTCTGCCGCGACCGGGTCGTTCACCGCTGTGACGGGCACGGGTGCCCCCCACGTCGCTGGTCGAACGTCGACCTTCGCGTGAGCCGCGGTCGCCGCCGGCCCGAGGCCGACAGCGGCCAGCATCAGCCCTGCAGCCATCGCCACCAGGCTTCTTCGGACGGAAATCATGAGCGTCGTCCCTCCGTGTGGGCGAACGTCGACAGCCGTTGCCGTCGACTGAGTCAGGGCAGACCCAGCCGATATCAGCCTGGTATCAGGGCCGTTGACGGATCTCAGCGGCGGCTTCATCGTGGCTGTCGTGCAGGTGTCGGTCCTGGGGCCCATCCGCGTCGACGGGGGGCGAGTAGCGCTCTCTCCGCGCGACCGAGTGGTGCTGGCCGCCCTGGCCGCGCGGCTCGGGGAGGACCTCCGCGCCGAGGAGATCGCTGACGCGCTGTGGGGCGACGCGCCCCCGGCCTCCTGGTCCAAGGTCGTGCCCGGATGCATCATGCGGTTGCGTCGGGCTCTCGGGGCGAGCGCGATCCAGACCACCCACGTGGGCTACCGACTGGTCCCGGAGCACATCGACAGCGACGCGCGGACCTTCGAGCAGATGGTCACGCGTGGCCATGAGCTAGCCCTTCTCGGCGAGGAGGACCGGTCGGCCCACATGTTCGAAGGTGCTTTGGCCCTGTGGCGGGGCAAGCCTTTCGCGGAGCTCGAGGACTGGAACCCCGCGCGCATCGCCGCCGGCAGGCTGGACGAGCTGCGGCTGGAGACCGAGGAGGCGCTGCTCTCGGCGCGACTGCAGGCCGGCCCGGTATGGGAGGTGGTGGGCGCCGCCCACGGCCGGGTGGCCGAGGCGCCGCTGCGCGAGCGGCGATGGGCGCTGCTCGCGGAAGCGCAGTATCGCGACGGGTGTCGTGGCGATGCGCTGGCGACGCTCAGACGCGCGCGTCGGATGCTGGCCAACGAGCTGGGGCTAGATCCCGGTCCCGACCTGGTCGCGCTGGAGCACGCCATCCTGCACGAGGACGCGTCGTTGAGCACTGGCGTGACCTACCGCGAACCCAGCACGCAGTGCCCCTACTTCGGGCTGGTGGCGGCGGACGTCGAGGACGCCGAGCTCTTCTTCGGGCGTGAGGAAGACCTGGCCACGTGCATGCGCTCCTTGGCCGAGACCGGCGTGCTGGTGGTGGCCGGCCCCTCCGGCATCGGAAAGTCGTCGCTGGCCCGGGCGGGGCTGGCGTCCACGTTGCGGCGCAACGGTCGGACGGTCGTGGTCATGGCGCCCGGGGCGCGACCGATGACGGCCCTTGCGGAGGTCCCCGACAGCGATCACCTCGGCGCGCTGGTGGTGGACCAGTGCGAGGAGGCCCTGCTCCTGTGCGATGACGAGGGTGAACAACGACGATTCTTCGCTGCCCTGGCGAGCTATGCCGAGCGAGGTCTCCTGGTCGTGACGATGCGTGCCGATCGACTCGGCGAGATCGCCGGATTCCCGGAGTTCGCACGCGTGGTGGAGCGCAACCTCTACCTGCTGGGTCCCCTGTCGGACGCGGGGCTCAGGGCGGTGATCGAGCGCCCGGCCCGACAGGCTGGGCTGCTGCTCGAACCGGGTCTGGTCGACCTCCTCGTGCGCGACGCTGCCGGAGAGCCAGGCGCGCTTCCGCTGCTGTCCCACGCGTTGCGTCAGACCTGGCTCCGACGCGAGGGCCGCACGATGACCGTGGACGGTTACGCCGCCACCGGGGGCATCCGAGGTGCCATCGCGCAGTCGGCGGAGGAGGTCTACCACGACCTGCCCGCGAGCGGGCGGGTCGGACTGCGCGACCTGATGCTCCGGCTGATCGAGCCGACGCCCGACGGGGAACCCGTGCGCCTGCGCGTGCCGCGGAAGCTCGTGACCACCGAGTCGGCCGACGATCGACTCGTCGAGCAGCTCGTGGACGCCCGGCTGCTGACCAGCGACGCGGGTGTGGTGGAGATGGCGCACGAGTCGCTCGCCCGGAACTGGCCACGCCTCCGGATCTGGCTCGATGAGGACGTGGAGGGCCAGCGAATCCTGCGCCACCTCAGCCTGTCGGCAGCCAGCTGGCAGGCGATGGATCGCCCGGAGACCGAGCTCTACCGGGGCGCTCGCCTGGCCGGAGCCCTGGCCTGGCGCGACGCGGGAGGTCGACATCTCACGGCGGTGGAGCGGGACTTCCTCGACGCCTCGGCCACGCGGGAGCAGGTCGAACTCGCGGCTGCACGCGCCCAGGCGAGCCGGGATCGTCGGACCGTGGGGCGACTCCGCCGGCTGACCGCTGGCATTGCCGTTCTGGCTGTTCTGGCCGCATCGGCCTGGGCCGTCGCGGCCGTGCAACGTGACCGGGCCGAGGAGAGGTCGACCGTAGCCGAGGCACGGCGGGTGGCGGCACGGGCGCTGGTCGAGCGGCCCTACGATCGGTCCCTGCTCCTGGCCGTGGAGGCCGTGCGGCTGTGGGACAGCCCGGAGACTCGCGGGAACCTGCTCGCGACGATCGACCGCAGCCCGAAGGCCTCGTCGATCGTCCGCACCGACGGCGCAGGGCTGCTCGAGCTGGACGTGGACACCTACGGTCGACGAGCTGTTGTGCTGGACAACCTCGAGGCCGTCTCCGTGCTCGACCTCGAGGACCGCCGGCGCGTCGCCCGACTCAGCACGCCGGGCAGGAGCTACCAGGCCCCCACGTTGAGCCCGGACGCCACTCGCGTCGCGGCTGCCTGGGTCAACGTGGACTGCTGGGCGGGGAACTGCACGGACTTCGGACTGGGGCTCTTCGATGCGCAGGACCTTCGCGCAGCCGGCCCGAGCTTCGAGGGCTTCGGGTCCCCGATCGCCGGGATCGCGTTCGCGCCCCAGGGAGACCGCCTAGCGGCGGTCGCGCCGCTGCCGTGGAACGACGGGACCGGCAACGTCGTGATCTGGCGGGTCGATCGACCCGAAGAGCCGATCGTCAGGATCGACATGGGAGAAGTCGGCGTGAACCCGCTCGTCACGCCTGAGCGAACTGTCCAGGGCTGGCTCCGGTTCTCGCCGGACGGCCAGCGGCTCCTGGTCAGCGGCGCAGGCCCGACGGTGGTCTTCGACGCGACGACGGGTCGCGCGCTGCGCTCGCTCGGCGGCAAGGGGGCGCTCGGACTCAGTCCTGATGGCACGACCATCGCGCTGGCCGCGAGCGGGAACGTGGTCGAGCTCGTCGACACCACGACAGGGGCCAGGACCGCGAGGCTGGTCGGGCACAGCATGCCGGTGCTCGCCGTGGCGTTCAGCGAGGACGGCCACCAGGTCGCCACGTGCAGCACCGATCAGACGGCAGTCGTGTGGGACGCACGAAGCGGCGAGCGGCTCGACGTACTCCAGGGCCACGTCGGAAGCGTTCATGGAGTCGATGTCGCCGCTGACGGCACGGTGCACACCGCAGGCGCCGATGGGTCCGTCTTCCGCTGGGACCTGCGCCACGGCACCGGGTTGTCACGCGTCGTCGGGGGGATCCGTGAGGTCGGTTCGGAGGCACCGACCACGCCATGGAGCTCGACGGGCTCGACCGTCCTGCTGTCCGCCGAGGACGACGACTGGGTCTTCGTGGACATGAGCAAGGGAGGGCACGGGCGCGCCCGGATCCCGAACGACCCGGAGTTCCCGTGGGTGGGGGCCGCCTTCCACCCTGACGGTGGCCAGGTCGCCGTAGTGAGGGCGAGCGGCTCGGTGAGTCTCGTCGACGCCAACACGGGAGCTGTGCTGGCCGAGCATCGCTCGTACACCGGCAACGAGGGTGCGATCGCCTACACCCCCGACGGCGTCACGATCGTCGTCGCGGACCGCTACGGCATGGTGACGGCT
The DNA here is from genome assembly GCA_963827145.1 of uncultured Actinomycetota bacterium. Lineage (GTDB taxonomy): Bacteria > Actinomycetota > Actinomycetes > S36-B12 > CAIYMF01 > Longivirga. Next base: position 1,161,083 of record CAWGZO010000001.1, read on the forward strand.
CTCGACGCTGCCACGCTCGAACCGGTCGGGGAGCCGCTGCGTGTCGGCGGCGCTCCAGTGGGCATTCGGGCCACCCATGGCGGGATCGTCGCGGTGTCGAGCTCGATCAGTCAGGACGTCACGACGCCGACCGCGGTCACCTTCGCCGACATCGACGAGGGACGGGTGGTGCGCAGCCAGGACGTTCCGGCCTGGGCTGTGCGTGCCAACTTCAGTCCGGACGGCCGGTTCTACGGCTACGGCGGCTTCGACGGCGGGGTCGGCGTGGTCGATGTCGCCACGGGCGAGATCGTCACGGCCAGCGAGCCGTTGCACGACGGCCCTGTCTCGTGGGTGACCTTCTCGCCGGACAGCGAGACCTTGATCAGCACGGGCTTCGACGGCCAGGTGGTGCTGTCCGATGCCACGGACGCCGTACCGTTCGCGCGGCTGGGCTCGGGCAGACCGGGTCGGGAGTCGACGGCCACCTTCCTCGCGGATGGCCATACCGTGCGTGTGGTCTACAGCGACGGACTCGCCGTGGAGTTCGAGGCCGACCCGGAGGCCTGGCTCACCCACGCGTGCACCGTCGCGGGGCGCAACCTCTCCCCGACCGAGTGGCAGGACGCCTTCGGGGGGCGGCCGTACGAGCCCGCCTGTCCGGAGAGTGTGACGGTGTCGTGAGGATCCCGCACCGCGCCCGTCGGATGTGTCGTGCCGCCGGTGGGCGTGCGCCCGCGCGGTGCATCCCGGCGTACGCCGGGAGGGCGGGCCCGGTCAGCCCTCGATCGTCAGGGCCTGCTCGGGGCAGGAGTCGACCGCCTCCTCGCAGACGCTGCGCCGGGAGTCGTCGATGGTCTCGAGCAGGATGTACATGTAGCCGTCGGCTCGGACCTCGAACACGTCGGGGGCCACCGCCATGCACAGGCCGTGGGACTTGCACCGGTCGTAGTCGGCGATCACGCGGAAGCTCATGGCCTGCTCCTGTCGGTCCGGGGTGGCGGACCCAGTCTGGCCGACCTCGGCGCTGCGGCAATCCGGCGCCGCGCGGCTCAGTTGATGATCTCGTCGCGGTCCTCGGCGCGGAGCTGTGCCAGGCGGTCTCGCCAGCCCTGCAGCTGCTCGGGGGTGAGGCGCGTCCAGTCGGTGACCTCGGCGACGACCCGCAGCGGCTCGGTGCTGCGGTAGGAGCGTGTCGGGTTCCCGGGGAACCGCTTGTCGGTCACGTTCGGGTCGTTCTCGAACTCGCCCGTCGGCTCGACCTCGTACACGCGCGGCTCGCCGTCGCCGGCGGCGAGCTCAGCTGCGAGGCCGGCGGGGTCGCGCAGCGCGGTGAAGTAGATGTGGTTCATCACGATCTCGGGCCGGTAGTTCGACCGGTAGCCAGCAGTGAGCAGATCGCCCACCTGCACGTCGGCCTTCGTGCCGTGGAAGAAGGGACCGTCGTCCAGTCGCTCGCTCACCCCAGGAGGGTACGACGACGGCCCGGTCGCCGGAACCGCGACGAGCGTTGCGTGGGCACCCGGTCTAGTCTCGCGTCCTGGGGACCCGGTGACGGAGAGGCCCATGCAGAACACGACAGCGCAGGACGCGGCGCGGCCGGTGGAACCTGCCGATGCGGTCTCGGCACTGGTGCGAGTGCTCGACAGCCGCCAGTTCGCACGGTCGCCCCGCGCGCGCGGGTTCCTCGCGTACGTCGTCACCGAGACGCTGTCGGGGCGTGGCGAGCGCCTCTCGGAGCGGACCATCGCCCGCAGGGCCCTGCACCGCGACGCCGACTTCGACGGCCGTGCCGACGCGTCGGTCCGCGTGCAGGCGGTGCGCGTGCGCAAGCACCTCGAGGACTACTACGCGTCCGAGGGTGCCGACGACGGCCTGCGCATCGTCCTGCCCCGGGGGTCGTACGTCCCCGTGTTCGAGCCGTCGGGGTCGACCACCGAGGACGGCGCGGCGGCGGTCGTGCCCGGCGTCGTCGTGGTGATGCTGACCGCCTCCGGCGAGGAGCCTGCCGCCGCGGTAGCGCGTTCCGTGTCGGAGCTCTTGGTCCAGTTCCTGGCCCCGCACAGCCACATCCGGGTGGTCGGCCCCGTCGAGGCGACGTCCGATGCCGGCACCGTGGCCGCCGCAGCCGCAGTGACCACGATCCTGACCGGACACGTCCGGCTGCGGGCTGGTCGGCTGGCCCTCGCCGTGCGCCTGCTCGACTCGGCCTCGTCGGAGGTCCTCTGGTCGCAGGAGCAGTCCGTCGACGTGGCCTCGCTCGCCGGGCTGGACGTCGAGGGCCAGTGGTCGCGCGAGATCGCGGCCAGGATCGGGGACGTCTCTGGTCCGGTCATCCGGCAGGAGCTGGCGCGCGAGCCGAGCCCCGCTTCGGAGCCGGAGCTCGCGGCTCGGCTCGCCTTCTACGCCTACCTCGATGACGGCTCTGTCGCCTCCATCCACGCGGCGATCTCCCGGCTGGACGAGGCGCTCGACGCCGGATTCCGCACACCCCCGCTGCTGGCGATGCGAGCGGCCCTGGCCAACACCTCGAGCGTCTACGACTTCGCCGACCGCGACACCGAGCTCGATCGCGCCGAGGGCCTCGCGAGGGAGGCCCTCGTGCGCGATGGCAGCAACGTCCACGCGCACCTCGTCCTCAGCTATCCGCTCATGCAGCGCGGGCAGGTCGACCTGGCCGTCGAGCTCGTCGAGAAGGCGGCGGAGCTCGCGGCGTACCAGCCCACCTATCTCTCCACGGCCGGCATGGCACTCATCGTCTGCGGCGAGAGGTCGCGAGGCTCTGCGCTGATCCGCGAGGCCATCCGGCTGAATCCGGGACTGTCCGGGCAGACCCACGGCTGGCTGGCGTTCGCGCAGCTGGCGGACGGGAACTACGAGCAGGCGCTGGCCGAGGCGGCGCTGCTGCCGTCGGAGGGCGACTACCTCTGGGGGCCGATGTTCCGTGCGATGGCGCTGTCCGGCCTCGGCTACCGCGACCAGGCGCGAGCCGAGGCCGCACGCGCGCGCGAGATCCGGCCCGAGGTCATGGACGATCCGGGGGCGCACCTCGGCGACGTCTTCCTGCTGACCGACGAGGAGCGCACGCGGCTGGTGTCGCTCCTCCACGACACCGACGATGCGGTCCCGCCGCAGCGACAGGCCGCGGACGGCGCTGATGGCGCGGTTCCCGGCGTTGTCGAGCCACTGCACGCCTAACGCATCAGGACCGGTGGCGCCGACGGCGCCACCGGTCCTGACGTGGATGGTGGAGGACTAGCTGGACTTCGAGCGCTGCACGAAGCCGACGATGAGCAGGATCAGGCCGATCAGGCCGAGCAGCGGGCCGACGACGAGTCCGACGATGAACGCGAAGCCCTTCGACTCCGTCGCCACCGACGGCGCGACCGCGACGACGGCGTCCTTGGTCGCGACCTTGATGGTGAACGTGCCGGAGGTGCCGATGGTGAAGTTGGCGACCTCGGTGAACGTCTTGCCACCCTCGCCCTTGACCTCGGCCGTGTCGCTCGTCTTCACGGTGAGCGCGGTGCCGTCCGACGCGGTGACCGTGACGTCGGAGGCGGGGACGGTCGCCTTGCCCTTCTCCTCGTAGACGCCGTACGTCGTGGCGGCGGCGAGGCTCGTCGTCCACTCCGCCGGTGTCGTCTTGGGGGCGCTGAGCTGGGTGCCGGTGATCTCCTTGGCGGTGCCCGCGGGCACGGCGACGCCGAGGAACGTGATGGCGATGCCGAGCACCATCAGCACGGCGCCGGTGATGAGCGCACCCTTGCCGCGCTTCGCGGGCGCGGCCGTGGCGGCAGTACGGTCGTTGGTCATCGAGGCACTCCAGGGGGACGGGGCGTTGTCATCGGAAGCCTGCCGGAGTTTCCGAGACGCGAGGACGAGGCGTAACCGTTACTCCCCACGCCGCGCCCGCGGTGCACTCGGCGTCGTCCCGACGCGTGATCCTGCCGCGATCGACGGACGGAGCGGGCTCACGATCCCGAGGCCCGGTGCTAGGCAGAGGCCGGTGGCTGGGGTGCGTGGTCATCGCTCCCGAGCATCTCGTGCATGCCCGCGAGGAGGGTCTCGAGCGACAATCCGGGGGCGGCGGCGACCAGCGGATAGACGATGCTGTCCTCCTTGGCCACATGCGTCTCGAACAGGACACGGACGCCCTCGGCGGCGGCAGCCGCGCGCACGGGATGGACGGCGTAGCGCACGACCTCGACGAGCTCCGCGATCGTCCGGTGCTCGGCGGTCATCGCCTCGATGAGCAACCGGGTGCGGCCGTCGGTCGCCGCGACGGGATAGATCGAGCGCTCCTCCGCGAGTGCATGGGGCAGCAGCTGCCTCTCGCAGAACGCCACCACCTGGCGTCGCGCCTCCGGGATGTCCGCCGGTGCCGTCTCGACTGCGACGAGGAGGGCCTCGACGCGGCGGTCGAGGGAGTCCGACAACGACGCATGATCGCGCCTCGAGGCGAGGACGGCCGCGGCCTCGCCCGTGCCGTGCGGATGCGTCCAGTGGGTCATGACGGAAGCGGGAGCCACCGCAAGGGCTCGCACGCGCTGCTGCCGTCGGGCGGCACGACGAGGTAGCCGTCGGCCACCGCCAGGCCGCGGAGCATGCCCGAGCCGTGATGGGTCGTGGGCTCAGCCCCGTCCGGCCCCAGCGCGGCGAGCACGAGTCGGGTGGCATGGGGCGGGGCCGACAGTGCGGTGGTGCTCACCGCGGTGCCCAGCCCGGGCAGGGGTCGCCCCAGCAGGGCCGCGACGAGCGGTCCGCCGAGGGTGAGCAGCGCGGCGACGGCCGCCTGCGGGTTGCCGGGCAGGCCCACCAGCCATCGATGCCCGGGCAGGGTCGCCAGCAGCATCGGATGCCCGGGGCGCACCGCGACCGAGTCGACGACGAGCGATCCCGATCGGGCCGTGATCGCGCCGTGCACGTGGTCGGCTGGACCGGCAGCGGTGCCGCCAGTGGTCACGACGAGATCGACATCGTCGGCTTCGTCGACGGCGGTGAGATGGCCCTCGAGCGTGTCGCGTACCCGTGTCACGCCGAGGCAGTCGACCCCCATGCGCTCGAGCCACGCCGGCACTTGGGGCCCCAGCGCATCACGTACTCGGCCTGCCCCGGGGGTGCCCCGATCGAGCAGCTCGTCGCCGAGGACCAGCACACGCGCGGTCGGGCGGCGTACGACGCCCACCGTGTCGGCGCCCGCGGCCGCGGCGAGGCCGAGGTGGGCCGGACCGAGGACCGAGCCGGCGGCGATCAGGAGCGATCCGGCGGTGGCTTCCTCGCCCGCGGGTCGCAGATGCCGACCGGGGACGGCCTCGGCGTGGAGCATCGCGTCGTGGACGACGCCGTCCTCGCGACGCACGACCGCCGAGGCACCCGCGGGAACCGGTGCGCCCGTGGCGATCCCGACTGCCTGCCCGGCGGTCAGAGGCGCGGCGGGTGCGTGACCTGCGAGCACGTGGCCGGTGACGGACCAGGGCCCGGAGCCGCAGACGGCCCACCCGTCCATCGCGGAGGAGAGGAAGGGCGGGAGGTCCGTGGCGGCCCGCACGTCGACGGCGAGCGTGCGACGGTGAGCGTCTCGCAGAGCGAGGGTCTCGACGCCGAGCGGCGCACCGGCCGCGTGGGCGACGCGCCGGGCGTCGTCCCACGACGGCGAGACCAGCACGTCACCAGGCGCGATGGCGGTCACCCTCATGGTCACTGCTGGCGCGTGAGCTGCAGGAGCCAGGTCTCCGGACCGCGCTCGAGGTAGCTCACCGCGAACTCGCCGGGGCGCGTCGTCTCGAGCTCCGCGAGCAGGGGGATCGGGTCGTGCGGGGTGGCGAGCACGAGCGAACCATCGACCGGGACGGCTCCGAGGGCGCCGTGCACGGCGGCGTGCCGCACGGCGGACGGGATCGCGCGGACGTCCAGGACGGGTGCCGCATCGCTGCCCTTCCCGCATGTGCACACGCCGCTGGCGCAGCCACCGGACGTCGTCGGGGAGTCCGGGCCGGCGTCGATGCTGATGTCCATAGGTGTCCTTCGAGGGTGAGGTGCCGTCCGCGCGGCGCGCGGACCGGGGGGAGCGGTCAGGAGGGCTTGGGCGCTCCAGGGCGCGCGTAGCGCACCCAGGTGATGCCGATGCAGAAGAGCGTGAACGCCACGAGCACCCAGAGGAACGACGAGACCGCCATGCCGGCCAGCGCGACGCCGAACAGGAAGGGGCCGAAGGCGGCGATGGCCGACACCCAGCCGATCACACCGCCCGCCTGGCGCCGCTCGAAGATCATCGGCATCTGCTTGAAGGTGGACGCGTTGCCGATCCCGGTGAAGAAGAAGATGGCGATGAAGCCGTAGAGGAACAGGTGGAACTCGTCGGTCAACGCGGCGGCGCCCTGCGAGGGATCCGGATCGACGTGCTGGATGGTGAACAGCAGGGAGAGCAGGATGCCGATGCCGGCGATCAGCGTCCAGCGCGCACCACCGAACCTGTCGGTGAGCGGCGCGAACGCGACGCGGGCCCCGGCCCCCACCAGCGGTCCGATGAACGCGAAGGTGAGCGCGAGGGGTACGGCGTACCCCTCCACCAGCGCGGAGGTCGACCCGTCGGCCGCGGTCGCGACGATCGCCGGGTTTCCCGCGCCGTAGAGGTTCTTGATGAGGAGCCCGAACTGCGCCGAGAGGCCGGAGAAGATGCCGAAGGTCATCACGTAGAGCGCGGTCATCCACCAGGTGTCGGAGTTGCTGAAGATGTCGAGCTGCTGACGGAAGTTGGCACGCACCGGGACGCTCTTGAGCATCGTCCACGCCAGCACTGCGGCGACGATGACGAACGGCACGTAGATGAACGCAGCGTTCTGCTCCCAGACCTCGCGGTTGGTGTTCTTCGCAGGGTCGTGGAAGGTCTGTGACGCCCCGAGCACGCCGAGAAGCGAGAAGCCGATGATCCACGGGGTCACGAACTGGACGATGGAGACGCCGAAGTTCCCGATGCCGGCCTGGAGGCCGAGCGCCGTGCCCTGCTTGCGACGCGGGAAGAAGTACGACGTGCTCGGCATGAAGCCGGAGAACGCGCCGCCGCCGATGCCGGACAGGAACGCCAGGATCAGGAACGTCGTGAAGGTGGTCGACGGGTTCTGGACGGCCATGCCCCAACCGACCAGCGGGATCAGCAGGAGCGCCGTGGTCAGGGTGACGAGCTTGCGGGTGCCCATGACCGGAGGCAGCCACATCCACAGCAGGCGCAGGCTCCCGCCGGCGAGGCCGGGCATGGCGGTAAGCCAGTAGAGCTGCGTCTTGTCGAGCTTGAACCCGAGGTTGGTCAGCGTGGGCGCGATGGCGCTCGCCAGGAACCACGTGCAGAAGGCGAGAGTCAGCGCGAAGGTCGTGATCGTGAGCGTCCTCCACGCGAGGCTCGAGTTCCACGTGGCCTCGTCCTCCGGGTCCCAGTCCGACAGCCACTCGCTGCCCTTCCGGACGTCCTGTGTGGTGCTTGTCATGACGATCTCCTCGGATCCGGCCGGTCAGTGGGCTGAGACGGTGTCGAGCTCGTGGTCGCGCTGCTCGAAGTCGTCGGTCAGGTGGGGCGAGCTGCGGTGGAGCATCTGCACGACGGTCAGGTGCATCCAGACGAGGCAGACCAGGGTGAGCAGGAAGAGCACCCCGAAGAGCGCCGTAGGAATCCCCGTGAGTGCGACGGCGTAGCCGAAGAGGGGCAGCAGGAAGAACCCGCCGAGCGCGCCGAGCATGCCGACCAGACCGCCGACGGCACCCACGTCGCGCGGGAAGTACTCGGGGATGTGCTTGTAGACGGCGGCCTTGCCGATGCCCATGGCGCAGCCGAGCACGATCAGCACGAGAGTGAACGGCACGATCCCGAGAGACCAGGGCAGCACCTCGGCAGTTCCGTCGGCGCTCTTCGCGGGCAGCACGTCCACGACGATGTAGCCGCTGGGCATCATCAGCAGCCCGGTGCTGGCCAGCATGAGTCCGAACGTCCAGTACATGACCCGGCGCGCACCCAGCTTGTCCGAGAGCCATCCGCCGAGCGGGCGGAGCAACGAGGCGGGGAAGATGAACAGAGCCGTGAGCAGGCCGGCTGCCCACAGCTCCATGCCGTACTCGGTCGTGTAGTACTTCGGCAGCGCGGAGGCGAGCGCCACGTACGCGCCGAAGACGGCCACGTAGTAGAGGCTGAACCGCCAGACGCGCATCTGCGTCAGCGGACGCAGCTGGTCGCGCACCGCGATGTCGGCTCCCGGACGTTTGTCCGGGCGCGGTACGGCGAACCACTGGACGAGCGCCATCACCACCAGCAGGACGGCATAGATGACCGGCACGACGCGCCAGCCGCCGTCGATCGCCCCGCCGAGATACACGCCGCCCGCAGTCGCTGCGATGAGCCCGGGACCGATCAGCTTGGTGACGCTCGCGCCGACGTTGCCTGCGCCGAAGACACCGAGGGCGAAGCCCTGCTGCGACCGCGGGAACCATGCGCTGTTCCACGCGATGCCGGAGCTGAACGAGTTGCCGGCGAAGCCGATGAGGAAGGCCAGGACGAACAGCATCGCGCCGCTGCTGACCCCGGACAGCAGGAAGGTCGGGATCGCGGCACCTGCGAGCAGGGCGGTCATGACGATCCGGCCGCCCCAGCGGTCGGCCAGGATCCCGGTCCACAGGCGCCAGATGGCGCCGTTGAGCACGGGCAACGCGGTCAGCCAGTAGAACGCGGTGTCGGAGAGTCCGAACTCCTTCTGGATCGGGACGCCGAGGATGCCGAACTGCATCCACACGGCGAACAGCAGGGTGAACGAGATCGTCGAGGTGACCAGGACGCGGTAGCGGCCGTGCGCGGGCTGCTCGTCGCGTCCGACGGGGGTGGCCTCGGTGGCCGTGGCGGTCATGACATCCTCCGACTGTTATTTACTATTCGCGAGTCAAGGTACGCCCGTGGCGGTGGGGTTCGTCCAGCCTCACTCTTGGTTTTTACTAGTGACATGGGCCACAACCACAGCCAGTTGGCGCACGGGGTCCGGAGGCGTACGGTCGGATCAGGTGTTGGACACACACGAGTTGGAATAAACCAGGAGGAGTCGTGAAGCTGGTCAAGCGGTCGGCGCCGGCCGGCTCCGAGGTCGGCGCGCAGGAATCCTCGGGGCGCCGCGTGCTCGAGCTGCTCGACGCCGCGGGCCGGCCGCTCACCGTCGGCGAGATCACCGCCGGCACCGGCCTGCACGCGAACACCGTGCGCTCGCACCTCGGGCTGCTCCTCGACCTCGGCCGGGTCGAGGCCGTGCCGGAGAACCGCACCCGTCCTGGCCGGCCCAAGCTGCTCTACCGCGCCCTGCCGCACGGGGAGGTCGCCGATCCCTACCGGGTGCTGGCCGCCGAGCTCGCGGCCGGCCTTGCGGGGGAGGAGCCGGGCACTTCGCCGGGCGTCGCTGCCGGGCGCCGGCTCGCCCGCAACCAGCGGGAGAAGGTGGCACCGGGCGGTGCCGAGATCACGCCGGACGAGAGCATCACGATGGCAGTCGAGGGCCTCGAGGTCCTCGGGTTCGAGACCACCACGGACCCGCTCGGCGACCGCCTCTACCTGTCTACCTGCCCGTTCGCCGACCTCGCCCGCGAGGACCGGGCGATCTGCCGGCTGCACCACGAGATGCTCAACGGCTTCTTCCGCGAGCTCGACTCCGGGGTCTCGGTCCGCCGGCTCGACATCTTCGTGAAGGACGACCTGTGCGTCGCCCACCTGAACCGACCCGACCTGCGCCCGGCTCCGGAGCCGACACCGGCGCCCGACGCACCCCGACCCTGGGAGCAGTGACGTGAACCCCGCGCCCCGCATCGACGACCCGATCGTCGACGGACTCATCTCGGCCCGCTCGTTCCTTCGGAGGGCGGAGGTCTCCCCCGACCACCGGGCCATCCACGAGGTGGGCGGCCGTGAGGGCGACGTGTTCTACCGCGACCGCTGGTCGCACGACAAGATCGTGCGGTCCACGCACGGCGTGAACTGCACGGGCTCGTGCTCGTGGAAGGTCTACGTCAAGGACGGGATCATCACCTGGGAGACCCAGCAGACCGACTACCCGTCCGTGGGTCCGGACTCCCCGGAGTACGAGCCCCGCGGCTGCCCGCGAGGCGCAGCGTTCAGCTGGTACACCTACTCGCCCACCCGTGTGCGCTACCCGTACGTCCGCGGTGTGCTGCTCGAGATGTACCGCGCCGCCAAGGCGACCAACGACGGCGATCCGGTGAAGGCGTGGGCGACCATCGCCGACGACGAGGACGCACGTCACCGCTACCACTCGCAGCGGGGCAAGGGCGGCCTGGTGCGCGCGTCGTGGGACGAGGCGCTCGAGATAGTCGCCGCGGCGCAGGTGCACACCATCGCGAAGTTCGGGCCCGACCGCGTCGCCGGCTTCTCGCCGATCCCCGCGATGTCGATGGCGTCGCACGCGTCCGGAGCGCGGTACACCTCGCTGCTCGGCGGCACGATGCTGTCGTTCTACGACTGGTACGCCGACCTGCCGATCGCCTCGCCGCAGATCTGGGGCGACCAGACCGATGTGCCCGAGTCGGCCGACTGGTGGAACGCGAGCTACCTCATCATGTGGGGCTCCAACATCCCCACGACGCGCACACCCGACGCGCACTTCATGACCGAGGCCCGCTACAAGGGTCAGAAGGTCGTCACGGTCAGTCCCGACTACGCCGACAACACGAAGTTCGCCGACGAGTGGATGCCGGCGCAACCGGGCACCGACGGCGCGCTGGCGATGGCCATGGGTCACGTGGTGCTCAAAGAGTTCTACGTCGACCGGCAGGTGCCGATGTTCGTCGACTACTCCCGACGCTTCACCGACCTGCCCTTCCTCGTCTCGCTGCGTCAGCGCGAGGACGCCTGGGTACCGGACCGGTTCGTCAATGCCGCCGACCTCGGCATCGACGAGGAGGCGGGCGAGTGGAAGCCCGCCCTCATCGACGGCCGCACCGACGATCCGGTGATCCCGCACGGCTCGATCGGGTACCGCCACAACGAGTCCGGCATGGGCAAGTGGAACCTCGAGCTCGACGGCATCGAGCCGGTGCTCTCGCTCTACGCCGATGGCGGCGAGTCCGTGGCCGTCGACCTGCCGCGCTTCGACATCGGCGACGCCGGCAGCGAGCAGGGCTCGATCATCCGTCGCGGCGTGCCCGTCCGGCGTATCGGCGACCGTCTCGTCACGACCGTCTACGACCTGCTGCTGGCGCAGTACGGCGTCGGCCGCGACGGCCTTCCCGGTGAGTGGGCTGCCGGCTACGACGATGCGGCGAGCCTCTACACCCCGGCGTGGCAGGAGGAGATCACCTCGGTGCCTGCCGAGACGGTGACACGAATCGCGCGCGAGTTCGCGGCGAATGCCGAGGAGTCCGGCGGCCGGTCGATGATCACGCTCGGCGCAGGCACCAACCACTGGTACCACTCCGACACGACCTACCGGGCGATCATCTCGCTGGTGCTGCTCACCGGCTGCCAGGGCAAGAACGGCGGCGGCTGGGCGCACTACGTCGGGCAGGAGAAGGCCCGTCCCTTCACCGGGTGGGCGCAGCTGGCCTTCGGGCTCGACTGGGTCCGCCCTCCGCGGCAGATGGCGGGGACGTCGTACTGGTACCTGCACACCGACCAGTGGCGCTACGACGCCTTCGGCGCCGAGGACGTCGCGACCCCGCTGGGCACGGGTCGTTTCGCCGGGTCAGTCGTTCGCCGACACTCTCGCTCAGGCTGTCCGCATGGGCTGGACCCCGGGCTCCCCGACCTTCGACCGCAACCCGCTCACGCTGGCCGGCGACGCCGAGAGGGCCGGGATGGCACCGGCCGACTACGTCGTCTCGGAGCTGAAGGCCGGTCGGCTCAAGTTCGCGGTGGAGGACCCGGACGCGCCGGAGAACTTCCCGCGTGTGCTCACGGTCTGGCGGGCCAACCTGCTCGGCTCCTCGGGCAAGGGCAACGAGTACTTCCTGCACCACCTTCTCGGCGCCGACGGCGCCATCGACAACATGGAGACGCCGGAAGGCCTGCGACCCAAGGACGTCGTCTGGCGCGAGCAGGCGCCCGTCGGAAAGCTCGACCTGCTCGTCTCGCTCGACTTCCGGATGACGAGCACCGGGCTGTTCAGCGACGTGCTGCTGCCGGCGGCGACCTGGTACGAGAAGTACGACATCGCCTCGACCGACATGCACCCGTACATCCACGCGTTCAACGCCGCGATCGCACCGCCGTGGCAGGCGCGCTCCGACTACGACACGTTCACCCGCCTCGCCGAGGTCTTCAGCGAGATGGCAGGGCCGAGGCTGGGCACGCAGACCGACGTCGTCGCGACGCCGCTCCTGCACGACACCCCGACCGAGATCGGGCAGCCGGGCGGACGCGTGCTCGACTGGCGGGCTGGGGAGTGCGAGCCGATCCCCGGCAGGACCATGCCGAACCTCGCGGTCGTGGAGCGGAACTACGGCGAGATCTCGGCGATGATGACGGCGCTCGGGCCGAACGTCGAGAACCTCGGCACGGTGGTCAAGGGCGTCACGCTCAAGCAGGCCGAGTCCGTCGAGCACCTCCGCCGGGTCAACGGAGTGGCTCGCGGTGGAGTGGCCGACGGCCGCCCGCTGCTCGCGACAGCGGAGCAGGCGTGCGAGACGATCCTCACGCTGTCCGGCGTATCGAACGGCGCGATCGCGGTTGCCGGGTTCGAACAGCTCGAGAAGCGCACCGGTGTCGAGCTCGCAGATCTTGCCCGCGAGCACGAGGGCAAGCAGATCACCTTCGCCGACACGCAGAGCCGGCCGCAGTCGGTCATCACCTCGTGGGAGTGGTCGGGCAGCGAGCACGGCGGCCGTCGATACTCGCCGTTCACGATCAACGTCGAGCGGGGCAAGCCCTGGCACACCCTGACGGGCCGCCAGCACTTCTTCCTCGATCACGACTGGATGGCCGAGGTCGGCGAGTGCCTGCCGACCTACCGTCCGCCGCTCAACCTCGCGGCGCTGTCGGGCTACCCGAAGCTCGGCGAGCACGGCGAGAGTCACGTGGTGGTGCGCTACCTCACCCCTCACTCGAAGTGGTCGATCCACTCGGAGTACCAGGACAACCTGTTCATGCTGGCGCTCTCGCGCGGAGGCCCGGACATCTGGATGAGCAAGGAGGACGCCGAGAAGATCGGCGTCAAGGACAACGACTGGATCGAGGCGCACAACCGCAACGGCATCGTCGTGGCACGCGCTGTCGTGTCGCACCGGATGCCCGAGGGCACCGTCTACATGTACCACGCGAAGGACCGCACGATCGGGGTCCCCAGGGTCGAGAAGACCGGCAAGCGCGGAGGGATCCACAACTCGCTGACGCGCCTGCTCCTCAAGCCGACGCACCTCATCGGGGGCTACGCCCAGCTGTCGTACGGCTTCAACTACTACGGCCCCACAGGCAACCAGCGTGACGAGGTCACCACGATCCGTCGCCGCTCGCAGGAGGTTCAGTACTGATGACGAGAGTCATGGCCCAGGTGGGCATGGTGATGAACCTCGACAAGTGCATCGGGTGCCACACGTGCTCGGTGACGTGCAAGCAGACGTGGACGAACCGTCGAGGTGTCGAGTACGTCTGGTTCAACAACGTCGAGACGCGTCCCGGTCAGGGCTACCCGCGGCGGTACGAGGACCAGGAGCAGTGGAAGGGCGGCTGGAAGCTCAACAAGCGCGGCAAGTTGCGGCTGCGCAGCGGCGGCCGCTGGCACCGGCTGACCCAGATCTTCAGCAACCCCAAGCTCCCGGGGCTCGACGACTACTACGAGCCGTGGACGTACGACTACGACACGCTCATCAGCGCACCCCCGATGGACACCGTGCCCGTGGCGCGACCGAAGTCGATGATCACCGGCAAGGACATGGAGATCAGGTGGGGCGCCAACTGGGACGACGACCTCGGAGGCACGGCCGAGAACGGCCACAAGGACCCGATGCTCAAGGGCATCGAGGACCAGGTGTCCTTCGAGTTCGAGAAGGCCTTCATGTTCTACCTGCCACGCATCTGCGAGCACTGCCTCAACCCGTCCTGCGTGGCCTCCTGTCCGTCGGGGGCGATGTACAAGCGCTCCGAGGACGGCATCGTGCTGGTGGACCAGGACATGTGCCGCGGCTGGCGGATGTGCGTCTCCGGCTGCCCGTATAAGAAGGTCTACTTCAACCACCGCACGGGCAAGGCCGAGAAGTGCACGCTGTGCTACCCGCGCATCGAGGTCGGTCAGCCGACCGTCTGCTCTGAGACGTGCGTCGGCCGCCTGCGCTACCTCGGCCTGTTCCTCTACGACGCCGACAAGGTGCTCGCTGCCGCATCGGTCGAGAACGACCAGGACCTCTACGAGGCGCAGCTCGACCTGCTGCTCGACCCGAACGACCCAGACGTCGTCGAGCAGGCGCGCCGTGACGGCATCGCCGACGACTGGATCGAGGCGGCGCAGAAGTCGCCGGTGTACGCGCTGGCGAAGAAGTACCGCCTCGCGCTGCCGCTGCACCCGGAGTACCGCACCATGCCCATGGTCTGGTACATCCCGCCGCTCTCGCCCGTCGTCGACGCGCTTGTCAACACCGGGCACGACGCCGAGGACAAGGGCAACCTGTTCGCGGCTATCGAGGCGATGCGCATACCGATCGGCTACCTCGCCAACCTCATGACGGCCGGTGACGTCTCGGTCGTCGACGGAGTGCTGCGTCGCCTGGCCGCCATGCGCTCGTACATGCGCGACCTCAACCTCGGGCGCGACGCGGACGAGTCGATCGCCGAGGCGGTCGGCCTGACCGGCGAAGAGCTCTACGAGATGTACCGCCTGCTCGCGATCGCGAAGTACGAGCACCGATACGTGATCCCGGCCGCGCACCGCGAGGCGGCCGAGGCGCTCGAGGAGAGCCCCGGCTGCTCCTTGGACTTCGAGGGCGGCCCGGGGATGCAGGGCAGCCCGGTCGAGGGCAAGGGCCCGATCCCCGTGTCGATCGAGAGCTTCCACCTCACCAAGCAGCGTGCGCTCGCCGAGGACTACTCGTCGCTGCCCGAGGCGGGGGGCGAGCGATGACCAGCCCGAGCGCAACCAGGCGCCTGCTGGCGACGTGCTCGCTCCTGCTCAGCTACCCCGACCCGTCGACGGTCGACCGGCTCCCGCTCGTACGCGGGCACCTGGGGGACCTGCCGACGCCGTCGCGGGCGGCGCTGAGCCGCTTCGCCGACTGGCTCGACGGGAGCGGTGTCCTACCGGCTCAGGAGCACTACGTGGAGATCTTCGACCGGCGTCGCAAGGCGTGCCTGTACCTCACGTACTTCCTCAACGGCGACACCCGTGGCCGCGGCATGGCGTTGGTGGGGTTCAAGGAGGAGTACCAGCGCGTCGGGTTCACCCTCGACTCCGGGGAGCTGCCCGACTTCCTCCCGGTGGTGCTGGAGTTCGGTGCGGTGGGCGACCTCGATGCGGCGCTGCAGATCCTGGGGCGCCACCGCGCCGGCCTCGAGCTGCTGCACCACGCCCTGGACGGCTTCGGATCGCCGTACGCCGACGTCGTCGCCGCGCTCCTCCCCGCCGTCCCCGTCGGCATCGAGGGGCCGAAGGCGGCCGAGCTGGCTGCGAGCGGCCCGCCGACCGAGATGGTCGGACTCACCCCGTTCATCCCCGTCGAGTCGTTGCGAGTGGGAGCCCGGACATGACCGCCATCCAGACCTTCTTGTGGGTCGTCCTGCCCTACGTCGCCACGGCGGTCTTCGTCGTGGGGATGTTTTGGCGCTACCGCTACGACCAGTACGGCTGGACGACCCGGTCGTCGCAGATGTACGAGTCGCGGCTCCTGCGCATCGGAAGCCCGCTGTTCCACTTCGGCATCCTCATGGCGCTCGGCGGGCACATCCTCGGTCTGCTCGTGCCGGCGGGCTGGACCGAGGCCGTCGGCGTCAGCGAGCACGTCTACCACGTCGCGGCGGTCGCGTTCGGTGTCGTCGCGGCAGTGATGGTGGTGTCTGGCCTGGCCATCCTCGTCTACCGCCGACGTACGGTCGGCCGGGTCTTCACGGTGACCACGCGGATGGACAAGGTCATGTACGTGATGCTCGGCGCGGTCGTGCTGGTGGGCGTCTTCAACACCGTCGCGATCAACCTGCTCAACATCACCGGTGAGTTCCCCGGCGGCTACAACTACCGCGAGAGTGTCGCGATCTGGTTCCGCAGTCTGTTCGTCTTCAGCCCGGATGCCGCCGGCATGGTCGAAGCGCCGCCCTCGTTCCAGATCCACGCAGTCCTGGCGATGCTGCTCTTCGCGCTGATCCCGTTCACCCGCCTCGTCCACATCTTCAGCGCCCCTGTGGGGTACCTGACGCGGCCCTACCTCGTCTACCGAAGCCGCGATCCCGAGGGTTCGGCCCGCGCGCCGCGTCCCGGATGGGAACCGGTCCGACACAAGTGAGCACGTCCATGGCCCGTCGGCACCGAACCATCCGGAGGCCGCCGATCCTGCCCCCGCAGCACGGGGCCTGGGCGTTCCTGGCGCTGCCCGTCCTCCTCGCGTGCACGGTCGCGAGCCCCACCTGGTGGACGGCGGTGCTCGCGGTCGCGTGGTTCGCGGCGTACCCGGCGAGCTATGCCGGTGCCCGGTTGCTCCACGACCGACGTCCCGAGCGGTTCCGGCGCGCCTTCGCCGTATGGGCAGCCTGCGCTGCCCTGCCGGCGGCGGTGCTGGTGCTGCGATTCCCCTGGCTGATCTGGGTGGGCGCGGTCCTGCTCGCGCTCGTCGCCGTGAACGCGCACTACGCGCGTCGCAACGACGAGCGCGCTCTCGTCAACGATCTCGTCGTGGTCACGGAGTGCGCACTGCTCGTCCCGGTGACATGGGCGGTGAGCACGAGTGCGTCCACAGCGCCGACGCCCGCGGCGGTGCCGACGCAGGTGGGGGTGCTCGCCGCCGTCTGCTGGCTCGTGCTCGTCGGATCGACGCTTCACGTGAAGTCGCTCATCCGCGAGCGCCGCGATCCGCGGTACGCGGTCGCGTCGCGGGTCGTCGCGGTGGCATCGGTGGCGCTGGTGCTGGCGCTCGCGACGATGTGGGGCCTGCCGGACGGCTGGTGGCTGGTGCCTGCCTTTGTGGCGCTGGCGTTCCGGGCCTTCATGATCGGTGCTCGGCCCACACGCCCCGCCGTCATCGGCCTTGTCGAGCTCGTGATGCTGGTGCTGGTGCTGCTGGGCGCCTGGCTCGCGTGATCGTCCGAGTCCCCGCGCTTGAGCGTGTTCCCTCGGTCACGGTGGGTGTACGCCGTACCCCGAACGGGCCGCATCCGGGCACGAAACCGCTCCAGACCCGCTCCTGGGCTTGACCGCCGGAGTTCGCCGCGCGGACCCTGCTGGAAAGTCCCGTGTCCTGAGGGGAAATCCCGTGCCCAGCTTGCCCAAGTCCGTCGCCCTGGTCGTGAGCGTCGCGCTCATGACCGCGGGGATCGCCGTCGTGGCCGCCACCCCAGCCGCAGCGGCCGCGCCCGATGCGACCCTGTCGGCCAACCGCTCGAGCATGTGGCAGACCAACGGCGACACCGACACCCTCGCCGCCGGTGGCGGCCGGCTGTACGCCGGTGGCCGGTTCACCCGGGTGCGACCCCCGGGCGCGGCAGCAGGCACGAGCGAGACCACGCGCACCTACCTCGCCGCGTTCAGCACGAGCACCGGCGCGCTCATCACCGGCTTCAACGTCACGCTCAACGGCCGCGTCCGCGCGGTACGTCTCTCGCCCGACGGCACGCGCCTCTACATCGGCGGCGACTTCACCACCGTCAACGGCGTCTCGCGCACCCGCTTCGCGGCCGTCAACCCGACCACGGGCGCACTGCTCACGGCCTTCACCGCCAACTCCAACGGGGTGGTCACCACGATCGCCGCCGGCAGCAACGCGGTCTACGTCGGCGGCGACTTCACCACGATCAACGGCGCCACCGCGATGCGCGTCGCCTCGGTGAACCCCACCACCGGCGTGCGCAACGCCGGCTTCACCGGCTCGCTCGACGCGCGCCCCCGCGCCAGTGCGCTGTCGCCCGACGGCGCCAGCTATGTCATCGGCGGCACGTTCCAGGTCGTGAACGGTGTCATCCAGCCGGCCGTCGCCTCGCTCGACCCGACCACCGGCGCCACGCGTCCGTGGGCCGCCACCGGCATGGTGCCGCGGGCGCTCGCCGGCGGCGGCTGCGACTCCGAGGTCACCGACATCGTCATCGCCGGCACTCGCGCCTACGTGGTCGCCGAGGGGCTCCAGCCCGGCTGCTTCGAGGGCGAGTACGCCGCGAACCTCAGCGACGGCAGCGTGGTCTGGGACGCCCAGTGCCTCGGGGCTTCGCAGGCCACCGCCGTGATCGGCAACGTCGTCTACCGCGGCTCGCACATGCACGACTGCGGACGCACGCCGGGCGGTTTCGTCGGCCCGCGCTCGTCCGCGAGTTCTTCTGGTGCCGGCTGCAGGCGCACTCGATCACCGACGGCACCTTCGTGCACTGGTCGCCCAACACCAACGGCGCCGGCACCGACCACGTGGGTCCGCACGCGATGGCGACCGACGGCACGCAGCTCTTCGTCGCGGGCGACTTCACCTCGGTCGGCGGGTCGGCCCAGCAGGGCCTCACGCGGTTCGGCCCGGCGGGTGGCAACTCGACGCCCGCCACCCCGCTCGCGCCGACCGTCACCTCCAGCTCGGCCGGCACCGTGACGTTGACCGTCCGCGGCGTCGCCGACAACAACAACGGCATGCTGACCTACCGGCTCTTCCGCAACGGCGGCACCACGCCCATCGCGACCGCGCAGGTCGAGTCGTGGCCGTGGAGCCTGCCGACGATCCGGTTCGACGACACCGGTCGGGCCGCGGGCTCGGTCAACACCTACCGGGTCAGCGTCAGCGACGGGACGGCGACCAGCGCCCTCTCCCCGGTCTCGGCGTCCGTGACCGTCGCGGGCACGAACCCGTCGGCGTACTCGACCTCCGTGCGTGGCAACGCGCCGTCGACGTACTGGCGCCTCGACGAGGCAGGCGGTCCTGTCGTGGGCAGCTCGACCTCCGGCGCCGAGGGCATCACCGTGGGCGGCGTCTCGCAGGGCCAGGCTCCGGCCGTGCTCGGCGGTTCCTCCGTGACCCTCGACGGCAGCACCGGTTACGTCGCCGCCGCATCGCCGACCACGCACACCGACTCCTACTCGCAGACGGCGTACTTCAAGACCACGACGCGCGTCGGCGGCACGATCATGGGCTACTCGCCCGACCAGACCGGCGCCGGTCCGGCCACGGGCAGCGACCGCGTCGTGTTCATGGAGAACGACGGCAAGATCGCCTTCGCCCAGCGTGCCGGCACCCGGTTCGCCTTCGTCCGCTCGGCCACGACGTTCGCCGACGGCCGCTGGCACCAGGTGACGGCGACCTACGGCGCCGGGATCATGAACCTCTACGTCGACGGCGACCTGCAGGCCTCCACGCCGGCGCTCACGCCGATCACCAACGCAGTCACCCCCGCACCGAGCTACCTGCGGGTCGGCTACACCAACCTCTCGAACTTCTACCTGGTGTTCGGCCGCAACGTGACCACCCTGACCGCGCCGCTGAGCTTCTACTTCAACGGCAGCATCGACGAGGTCGCCGACTTCCCGACCGAGCTCACCCCGGCGCAGGTCCGCGCGATGTGGGCCGCGGGCGCGGCGGGCCAGCTGGTGAGCATCGCCGGCGAGTCCGTGCCGCCGTCCACCCCGGGCAGCCTCTCCGCCACGACCACCTCGTCGTCGGTGTCGCTGTCGTGGTCGGCCTCGACCGACAACGTCGGTGTCACCGGCTACCAGGTGCGCCGCGACGGCGTGCTGCTGACGACGACCGCACCGGGCGTGCTCAGCTTCACCGACAGCGGCCGTACGCCGAGCACGACGTACGCCTACACCGTGACCGCGGTGGACGCGGCGGGCAACGCCTCGACGCCGGCCTCCGTCTCGGCCACGACCGACGCCGATGTGCCGGACGTCGCTCCGCCGTCGACCCCGGGCAACCTCGCCGCGACGACCACGCCCACCTCGGTGTCGCTGACCTGGGACGCCGCGACCGACGACGTCGCCGTGGTCGGCTACGAGGTGCGCCGTGACGGCACGCTGCTCACCACCACCAACGCAGCGACGCTGAGCTTCACCGACACCGGTCGTACGCCGAGCACGACGTACGCCTACACGGTGACCGCGATCGACGCGGTGCCCAACGCCTCGGTGCCGGCGACCCTGTCGGTCACGACGGACGCCACGCCTGCGGACGTGACGCCGCCGACGACGCCGGGCTCGCTGTCGGCGACGAAGACGACCACCTCGGTCACGCTCTCGTGGTCGGCCTCCACCGACAACGTCGGCGTCACCGGCTACCAGGTGCGCCGTGACGGCACGCTGCTCACCACCACGAACGCGGCGACGCTGACCTACACGGACACCGGTCGTGCGCCGGGGACGTCGTACCTCTACACGGTGACCGCGATCGATGCGGTGCCCAACGCCTCCGTGGCGGCGAGCCTGTCGGTCACCACCGACCCGGTCAGCACCGCGCTGTTCACCGACACCTTCACCGCCGCGAACGGTGCGGCGTGGGCGCCGTCGTGGACGACCGGCACCACCGGCGGCAACGTCGACGTGCAGGGCAACGCGGGTCGGCTCGCGTTCAACGACACCGCAGGCGCTTTCGCGCGCACCCAGCTCACCGGCCTCGCGGCGGTGGCGGACGCCGATGTGGTGCTCTCGTACCAGTGGTCGGCCGGCACCGCCCGCGCCTACGCCGGCGTGTGGACGCGCGGCAGCGGCGGCTGGTTGAACTCCTACCGGCCCAACAACGGCTACGGCGTCCAGCTCCAGTCCGACTCGGCCAACGTGCTCGTCCTGCGCAGCGTCGGCGGGGTGCAGACCACGCTGGCGACCCTCACGGGTGCCTCGCCGGTCGGCACCGCCAAGAAGTGGGTGCGGATCCGCACCGTGGGCTCGACCATCTACGTGCGTGCCTGGAACGACGGCTCGCCCGAGCCTGCGACCTGGACCAGCACCGTCAGCGACTCGGGGGTGGCCGCCGCCGGCCAGGTCTTCCTCTCGCTGAACCGCTCGTCGAGCAACGTCGGTGCGAAGTCGATCTCGTTCGACGACCTCACCGTGTCGTCGGCGACGGGGCCGTGACGAGCAGCAGCACCTGAACGACGGGCCCGGTACGCCGATCGCGGCGCACCGGGCCCGTCGTCGTCCGGGGCGGCGTGGGTCTCGACCGTCAGAAGGGGTGCGAGCCCGCGCGCGCGACCGAGCCCCGCGCCGTCAGCGCGCCGGACCACGACGCGAACACGAGGCCGTACCCGTCGCGCACGACGCCGTGCGCGGCGATGCCGCCCTCCGGGTGAGCAACCACGTCGACGGCCGCGTAGATGTCGATCGTGCCGCCGAACCGGTCGCGCGACACGAGCTCTGCCACGTGCGGGTCGTCGACGGGCACGGTGACCGTGTACCCGGAGTCGAGGCAGTTGCGCAGCACGGTGTGCAGCACGAGCCCGTCGGCGTCGAGCAGGTCGGTGCGCACCCCGTGCCAGGTGAAGGCGAGCAGCGCGGTGCCGCCGGCGTCGCTGCGGCACACGACGCGCGCGCGGGTCAGGTGCACGTGCAGCGCGCCCGCGCGCTCGAGCGCATCGGCGTACGCGCGCGCGGGCTGCTCCGCCCGGGCGCGGGCGACGAGCACGACGCAGCCCGACCACCAGGACGACCGTCGCGCCCACGAGGTGCGCGGCCGGGTCGTTCCAGGTCCAGCCCGAGGGAAGGGCCGCGGCCGCCACGACCACGGCGGCGGCGTCGCGCACGGGTCGGCAGCGTGCACCGCTCCTGCCGGCTCCGCGCATCGCGCCCACCTCGTCGTGAGCCCAGGAGTGCCGAGCTCCTCGTCGCTGCGTGCCCCGTGCCGCCACGGTAGGTCGACCCGTGGCTCCCGTCACCAGGTCGGGCCGCGGCGCGGTGCAGATGGGACCGAGCTGTGACCTGCGCGCCGCGACCGGGATCGCGTCGGTCAGGCGAGGTCGACGAGGGCGAGCAGCGTGCGCCAGTTGCGCGCCGTGCCGGTGACCGCGAGCCGCTTGAGCAGCGCGGCGTGCTGGAGCCGGCTGTCGTGCATGGACTCGCCGTACGCGATGACGACCTCGAGCCCGCGGGCAGCGACGCGGTCGTCGCCCCAGTCCGTGCCGATCAGCTGCCGCGAGCGCCTCCGGGTCGGGCTCGGCGTCGAGGTGCAGCACGTGCACCGAGGCCGGGCGCTCGGCCGACTGGTCGGCGAACGGGTCCCACTCGGCCACGGCGCGCAGCTGCGCGGGCGTGCGCACCAGCACCGGGGTGTCGATCGAGAACGTCTCGCGCAGCACGCCGCGCACCGCGGTCGAGACCGTGCGCGGGCTGCGGGCGCTGGAGGCGAGCACGACGTTGCCGCTCTGCACGTAGGTGCGGACGTCGCCGAACCCGGCGTCGGCGAGCGACTCCCGGAGCCGGGCCATGTTCACCTTGTTGTGGTTGCCGAGGTTCACCGCGCGCAGCAGGCACACCCAGGTCGGCATGGCGCGCACCCTACGCCGCAGGACGCGGTGACCGGGAGCACGGCGGTCGCACCCACCGCCCACGGCGCACCACGCTGCGTGCCAGGGTGGAGGTGCCGACCCGAGGGAGCCTCATGCCCACCACCAGCCGTCCCTGGCAGACCCAGTACGCACCCGGAGTGCCCGGCGACATCGAGGTCACCGACGAGTCGCTCAGCGACCTGCTCGACTCGGCCGTACGCCGCTTCCCCGAGCACGTCGCCCTCGACTTCTACGGCGCCACGACCACCTACCGCGAGCTCGGCGACCAGGTCGCCCGCGCGGCGCAGGCGCTCGCCGACCAGGGCGTACGCCGCGGCGACCGCGTGGCGCTGGTGATCCCGAACTGCCCTCAGCACGTGGTCGCGTTCTACGCCGCGCTGCGCCTCGGCGCCGTCGTCGTCGAGCACAACCCGCTCTACACGGCGGAGGAGCTGCACCACCAGTTCGCCGACCACGGCGCCACGGTCGCGATCGCCTGGGACAAGGTCGTCCCGACGCTTCAGCAGGTCGGGCTCGACACCGAGCTGCGCACGGTCATCGCGGTCGACCTCACGACCGCGCTGCCGACCAAGCAGCGGTGGATGCTGCAAGCTGCCGGTGGCCAAGGCCCGGCGCACGCGCGAGGCGATGACCGCGCCCGGCGCCCGGGGCCCTGCGCTGGGAGCAGCTGGTCCGTCGCGGGCGGCCGCTGCCGGCGTCGCACCCGCGGCCCGCGGCCGACGACCTCGCGCTGCTGCAGTACACCGGCGGCACGACCGGCGTGCCCAAGGGCGCGATGCTCAGCCACCGCAACCTGCGGTCGAACGCGGCGCAGGGCCGCGCGTGGGTGCCGGGCCTCGCCGACGGCCAGGAGGTCGTCTACGCCGTGCTGCCGCTCTTCCACGCCTACGGGCTCACGCTGTGCCTCACCTTCGCGATGAGCATCGGCGCCGTGCTCGTGCTCTTCCCGCGCTTCGACGTCGACCAGGTGCTCGAGGCGATGCACGCGCCGGCCCGCGACCTTCCTGCCGGGCGTGCCGCCGATCTACCAGGCGCTGGCCGTCGAGGCGCCGGCGCGCGGCGTCGACCTCAGCACGCATCCGCTTCGCGATCTCCGGCGCGATGTCGCTGCCGCCGTCGACCGTCGACCTGTGGGAGCAGGTCACCGGCGGCATCCTCGTCGAGGGCTACGGGATGACCGAGACGTCACCCGTGACGCTGGGCAACCCCGTCGCCGGCACCCGGCGTCCGGGCACGGTCGGCGTGCCCTTCCCGTCGACCGACATCCGCATCGTCGACCCGCACGACACCTCGGTCGACCGTGGGCACGAGGAGCCGGGGGAGCTGCTCATCAAGGGGCCGCAGGTGTTCTCCGGCTACTGGAACCGCCCGCAGGACACCGAGAACGTCCTGCTCGAGGGCGGCTGGATCCGCACCGGCGACATCGTGGTGATGGACGACGACGGCTTCGTGCGCATCGTCGACCGCATCAAGGAGCTCATCATCACCGGCGGGTTCAACGTCTATCCCTCGGAGGTCGAGGACGCGCTGCGCCGCATCCCCGGGGTGCAGGACGCCGCGGCCGTCGGCCTGCCGCACGAGTCCGGCGGCGAGACCGTGGTGGCCGCGGTGGTCGCCGTACCCGGCGAGCTGCTCGATCCCGAGGCGGTGCGGACGGCGTCGCGCGAGCACCTCACCGGCTACAAGGTGCCGCGCCAGGTCTTCGTCCTCGAGGAGCTTCCGCGCTCGCCCATCGGCAAGGTGCTGCACCGGCAGGTGCGGGTCGCCCTCGAGGAGCACCCCGACCGCCGCTGACCGCCGGGCTCAGCCGGGCTGCTGCGCGCGGGAGTAGGCGACGAGCGCGTTGGCGTGGCCGTGGCCGAGGCCGTGCTCGGTCTTGAGGAACGCGACCTGCTCCATGTGCGGCTTGTCGGAGACCGTCGCGAGCAGGTCGAACCAGTGCTGCACCGGCTCGCCGTACTTCTTCTCGATCGAGGGGAAGTACGACGCCGGCCCGCTCACCTTCTCCGCCATGGCCGCCACGCTAGCCAGTCGCCGGGGCGGCGTCATCCGTCGCGACGCCGGTCAGCGCAGCGACGCGCGCACCGAGCAGCGACCGCTCCGCGGCGTTGCCGGTGCGCGCCAGCGCCGCGGTGAACGCGGCCGCAGCCTCGTCGTCGCGGCCGAGCCGGGCGAGCAGGTCGCCGCGGGCGGCGTGCCAGAGGTGGTAGTCGTCGAGGTCGAGGGCGATCGACGAGCCCGAGCCCTGCGGCCGGCCCGTCGACCTCGGCCACGGCGATGGCGCGGTTGAGCGCCACGACGCTGCTCGGCGCGACGCGCGCCAGCTGGTCGTAGAGCGTCACGATCTGCCGCCAGTCGGTGGCCTCCGCGGTCGCGGCGTCCGAGTGCACGGCGGCGATCGCCGCCTGCAGCTGGTAGGGGCCGGGCCGGTTGCGGCGCAGGCACCAGCGCACGAGCTCCTGCCCCTCCGCCACGAGCGCCGCGTCCCACCGCGAGCGGTCCTGGTCGGCGAGGCGCACCAGCGACCCGTCCGCGCCGGTGCGGGCCGGACGCCGGGACTCGGTGAGCAGCATCAGCGCGAGCAGCCCGACGGCCTCGGGCTCGTCGGGCATCAGCTCGACGAGCAGCCGACCGAGGCGGATCGCCTCCGCGGTGAGCTCGACCCGGTCGAGCGAGTCGCCCGAGCTCGCGACGTACCCCTCGTTGAAGACGAGGTAGACGACGGCGAGCACCGGCCGCAGCCGGTCGGGCAGCTCGGCGTCGTCGGGCACGCGGTAGGGGATGTGCGCGTCGCGGATCTTGTTCTTCGCCCGCACGAGGCGCTGCGCCATGGTCGGCTCGGGCACGAGGAAGGCGCGGGCGATCTCGGCGGTCTGCAGGCCGGCGATGAGCCGCAGCGTCAGCGCCACCTGGGCTGCGGGGGCGAGCGCCGGGTGGCAGCAGGTGAAGACCAGCCGCAGCCGGTCGTCGACCACCGAACCGGTCGGCTGCAGCACGGGATCCTCCTGGGCGAGCAGGCGCGCGGCCTGCTCGTGGCGCTCGTCGCGCGTCGACTCCCGACGCAGCCGGTCGACGGCCTTGTTGCGCGCGGTGGTGATGATCCAGCCGGCCGGGCTGGGCGGCACGCCGCGCTCCGGCCAGGTGCGCAGCGCGGCGACGAACGCCTCCTGCACGGCCTCCTCGGCGAGATCGAGGTCGCCGGTGATCCGGGCGAGGACCGCCACCGCGCGCCCCGACTCGGCGCGGAAGGCGCGCTCGATCGCGGCGGCGGTGGCGGGATCCGTCGTCATCGTGGTGCGGCGGCGTACTAGCCCTGGAAGGGGCGGACCTCGACGGCGCCCTGGCAGGCGACCGTGGCGCGGTCGGCCCACGCCTGCGCGGTCTCGAGGTCGGGCACGTCGAGGATCCAGAAGCCGCCGATGTGCTCCTTGCTGTCGAGGTACGGGCCGTCGGTGCGCTCGAGCGCGCCGTCGCGCACGCGCACGACCCGCGCGGTGCTCGCCGGCTCGAGGCCGCCGGCGAAGATCCAGACGCCCGCCTGGCGCATCTCCTCGTTGAGCGCGCCGGTGTCGCGGTACGCCTGCTGCATCTGCTCCTCGGTGGCGTAGGGGCTCGTCGCCGTCGCTGTGGACCGACAGCAGGTACTGGGTCATGTCCGTGCTCCTTCTCGTGGGTGGTTGCCGTCCGGTTCCCCGTCCGGCACCACTCATACGTGCGGCGTACGCCGTTCTCGACATTTCTGCGGATGCGTCGGCACCACGATCTCAGGCGGTGCCGCCGTGCTGGAACGGACGGACCTCGACGGGCACCGTCAGGGCGGTCGCCTGCTTCGTGGCCCACGCCAGGGCAGCGTCGAGGTCGGCCGCCTCGATCACGGTCAGCCCGCCGATCTGCTCCTTGGACTCGATGAACGGCCCGTCGGTGAGCACCGGGTCGCTGTCGCGGTCGGCGCGCACGACGGTGGACGACGACGGGTCGGCCAGGCCGCCGCCGAACACCCACGCGCCGGCCTCGACCAGCTCGTCGCGGACGGCGCCGACGTCGCGCATGATCGCGGCCAGCGCCTCAGGGGAGGGCTGGGCGGCGCCGGCGGGGTAGCAGACGGACAGCAGGTACAGGGGCATGGCCCCTCCTCTCGGGTGGTGCCCCGGCACATCCCGGGGCCACCCTCCACACGAACGGACCCGCCACGGATCGACAGCCGACGCTCATGAGGTTCGCACAGAGCCCGCTCAGTTTCCTCACAGGTTCGGGGTCAGAACGGGGCCATGGACACTCTGACTCCTTCCTCCGACACCACGTTCGTCCCGCCCTTCGAGTCCGCCACCGGCTCGCACGCGGCGCCCGCGCCGACCCCGACCCCCGCACCGGAGCCGCGCCGCGGCGGCCGTACGGCGGCGGCGGTCGTCGCCGCGGCGCTCGTGGCCGGAAGCATCGGCGGTGCCGTGGGCGCCACGGTCGCGACGCGCGACGCCGCGACCACCACCCCGGCCGCCGCGGCCGCGCCGCTGGTGCCGAGCGGCGTCAACGCCTCGGGCGTCGAGGCCGTCTCCGCAGCCGTGCTGCCCAGCGTCGTCTCCATCGCCTTCACCGGCCAGGCCGGCTCCGGCACCGGGTCGGGCATCGTCCTGACCAAGGACGGCGTGATCATCACCAACAACCACGTCGTGGAGGGCGCGGCCGACGGCGGCGCCATCACCGTGACCTTCCAGGACGGCCGCAAGGCCGAGGCCACGATCCTCGGCCGCGACCCCGGCGCCGACGTCGCCGTCATCCAGACCGAGGGCGTCACCGACGCGACGCCCGCCCAGATCGGCAAGTCCTCGGAGCTCACCGTGGGCCAGCAGGTCGTCGCGATCGGCTCGCCCCTGGGCCTCGACGGCACCGTCACCACCGGCATCGTCTCCGCGCTCAACCGCCCGGTCGTCTCCGGCGACGGCAGCGGCTCGAACCAGTCGGTGCTCAACGCGATCCAGACCGACGCGGCCGTGAACCCCGGCAACTCCGGTGGCGCGCTCGTCGACATGCAGGGCCGCGTCGTCGGCATCAACTCGGCGATCGCCACCCTCGGTGCCCAGGAAGGCGCGCAGGGCGGCAGCATCGGCCTCGGCTTCGCCATCCCGATCGACCAGGCGATGCGCATCGCCGACCAGCTCCGCAACGGCGGCACCGCGAGCCGCGCCGTGCTCGGCGTCGCTGCCGAGGACGCCGCGAGCGGCGGCGCGACGCTGACCCAGGTCTCCGCCGACGGCGGCGCGGCGAAGGCCGGCCTCCAGGTCGGCGACGTCGTGACCAAGGTCGGCAGCACCCGCATCGCCGGCATGGAGAGCCTGGTCGCCACGGTGCGCTCGCTCGCCCCGGGCTCGACCGTCGAGGTCACCTACGTCCGCGACGGCCAGACCAGCACGGCGACCGTGACCCTCGGCACCGCGACCGACACCGCCTGACGCACGACGCTCCACGACCCACCACGCCCGACCGGGCCGACCCCGGTCGGGCGTGGTGTCGTCGTGAGCGCGTGTCCCTCCGCGGGACGGCGTACGCCGGTGGCCCGGGCCGGGGCTAGCGTCCCGGTGTGCGCACGGTGCTCCTCGATCTCGACCGCACGCTGGTCGACCTGCAGACCTTCACCGACTACGACGCGGCCTGGGCCGAGGTCCGCGACCTCGTCGATCCCGAGCTCGCCGCATCCGGCCCGACGACCGCGTGGTCGTCGGCGACGCGCGCGTGCATGGGCGTGATCGCCGGGCTGCCGGACGGCCCGCTGTGGCGCGAGGTCTCGGGCACCATCGAGCGCCACGAGCTGGCTGCCGTGCCGCGCTCGACCGCGATGCCCGGCGTCCACGAGTTCCTGGCGCGCCTCGCCGACCGGCCGCGCGCGGTCATCACGCTGCTGCCCGAGACCGTCGCCCGCGCGACGCTCGCGCAGCACGGCCTCGAGGTGGCGGTGGTCGTGGGCCGCGACCCGCAGGTGCGGCCGAAGCCGTCCGGCGACGGCCTGCGCCGGGCGCTGGACCTTCTGGGATCCGCGGCGTCGGACGCCGTGATGATCGGCGACAGCACCTGGGACGCGCTCGCCGCCGTCGACGCCGGGGTCGCGTTCATCGGCGTGCACGCACCGCCGGCCGAGTTCGCGGAGCTCGAACCCGCAGTGCCGGCGTACGCCTCCCTCGCCGAGGTCGCCCGATCCCTGTGAGTCAAGCGATCCTTCGGCCGAGCTGTGTGCTGGCTGGAGGCCAGGGTCGGCGCACGACCCACATCTGGGCCAGGGGTCAGGCGGAGACGGTGACGGGCAGGGCGTGGGGGCGCTTCGCGATGCGCTTCTCGTGCTCCTTGGCGGCGTACCGGAGCGCGGCGACGGTCGCGGTCGACCGCAGCGGTCGAGGCGACCTCGGGGCGCACCAGCACCCACACGTGCCGCGGCTCGGTGGCGCGGCGCAGCGGGCGGATGACGACGCCCTCGTAGCGCGTGCCGAGCGCGAGCTCGGGCACGAGGCCGACGCCGATGCCGGTCGCGACGTACGCCTGCGCCGCCGGGAACTCGACGGCATGCGCGACGAAGCGCGGCGTGAACCCGGCGCGCCGGCACAGGTCGATGGTGTCGTCGCGGCAGAAGCCGTTGCCGCCGAGCGCGGCGACCCAGTCCTCCGACGCGAGGTCGGTGAGCTCGACGGTCTTCTTCGCCGCCAGCGGGTGACCCTCCGGCAGCATCGCGCGGTAGGGGTCGTCGAGCAGGTGCACGCGGACGAGGTCGTCGTGCGGCTCGTCGCCCTTGCCGAAGGGCTCGAGGACGACGGCGACGTCGAGCTTCTGGGCGCGCATCGCCTCGTAGGCGTCGTCGGTCTCGCCCAGGACGGTGGCGATGTGCAGGCCGGGCATCGTCTCGCGCAGCCGCGCGACGGCCGGCGGCAGCAGCGAGTCGCCCGCGGAGTTGAACGACATCACGCGCACGCGGCCGGTGCGGCCCTCGCGCAGGTCGTCGAGCGCGTCCTCGGCGTCGGCGACGGCGCGCAGCACGTGCCGGGCGTGCTCGGCGAGCAGGCGGCCCGCCTCGGTGGGTCGGATTCCGCGGCCGTGCTTCTCGAGCAGCGGCATGCCCGCCTCCTTCTCCAGCTGCGAGACCTGCTGGCTGATGGAGGACGGCGTGAAGCCGAGCCGGGTCGCTGCGGCGGTGACCGAGCCGGTGTCGACGACGGTGGCGAGGACCTGGAGGCGGCGGATGTCGAGCATGGATCCATCATGTAGCAGAACTGAACGTAAGTGAAGAGACTCTTGCTTGTTGTTTCACAGTCGCGGGCTCATGCTGGAGGTGCGGAAGCCACCCCGGCTCTCCCACGCAGACGAAGGATGTGAGTCAGATGGCAGCCCTGCTCTTCATCGCGGTGATCGCTCTGGTGGCCGTCCTGGCCCCCCTGTTCGGCACCGACACCACGGACGCGAGGTCGGAGGACGCCCGCGACGACCGCGGCTGGTGGCCGGCCGGTCCGACCTCCCAGCCCCGTCCGCGCTTCTGATCCCCGCCCGAGTGGCGCACGTCGCAGTTCCGGCGACGCCGCCCGCGGGCAGACCACCGGTGCAGGCGCGGACCCCGCGCCCGACGACCTCGACGACCTACGAAGGAACGACCATGGCCGTGCTCCTCATCCTCGCGTTCACCCTGCTCGTCGCCGTGCTGGCGCCGATCTTCGGCACCGACACCTCCGACGCGAGCTCGCTCGAGGCGAAGTCCGAGCGCGGCTGGTGGCCCGCGGGCCCCTCCGCCCGCACCACCTTCTGACCGACCAGCACGGCATCAGGCCGCCGGCCCGTCCCCGGCAGGCCCGACCGCTCACCCGGCCGACGTCTCGACCCCCGTGGTCTCAGACGTCGGTCGGGATGAGCGATGTCCCCGCCTTCATCCGGTCGCGGAACGATCCGGCCGGGTAGTCGCGGTCCTTGAGCCGCTCGAAGAACCCGCGCAGCGTGCGCTCGCCGTACGGCGGTGCCACGTGCGTCACGGTCGACCAGTAGCGCGCCGCCTCGAGGTAGAACGCGACGTTGCGCATCTTGGGGTAGACCGCGCCCGCCCGACGCATGCGCGTGACCGTGCGGTCCCAGCTGTCGAGGGTGTCGACCTTGAACTCGGGCGCCCGGCCGAGCACCTCGAACATGAGGTCGCCCGCGCTCTTGATGCTCACCACGTTGTCGGCCGTCCATGGACCGCCCACCGGCAGGATCCGCCCCTCGGCGTCCTCGTCGAGCAGCGCGTTGACGAGGAACTCGGCCAGGTCCTCGCGCGCGATCGGGTTGCAGATCGCGTACTCGCCGTGGTCGAAGATCCGGTAGGGCTCGCCGTTCTTCACCGAGCCGAAGTTCACCGAGAGGTAGGGGAAGTACGCCGTCGGCCGCACGACGGTCCACGGCAGCGCCCCGAAGTGCCCGCCGAGCAGCTCGCCCTCCACCTGCAGCTTGTAGATCTGCGGCAGCAGCTCCGGCCGGTAGACGCCGTAGTCGGAGACGTGGAGGAACCGCCGTACGCCGTGCGCGGCCGACGTGCGCGCGGCGTTGGTGACCGCGTCGTAGTCGACTCGCCGGCACTCCTCGGGGTCGTTGGGGCGACGTGAGCTCAGCAGCGAGATCGTCGCCGTGATCGGGTACGCCGCGAACGCCGCCTCGAGCGATCCCTCCACGACCGGGTCGGCGATCACGAGCGGCACGTCCGGCATCCCGGACGCCGACTCGGCGCTGCGCGTGACGACCACGGGCACGAGCCCGCGCGCGACCAGCTCCGGCACGAGCGCGCGGCCGATGTAGCCCGTCGCGCCGAGCACCAGGACGTGCTCGCCCTGCCCGCGGCCGCGCGGCCCGGTCGGGTAGGTGTCGCGCACGGGCGAGTCGCCCAGGACGATCGCGCGCAGCTCGTCGACGTGGCGCTGGGCGGTGGCGGGGTCGATGCGGCCGGCGTGCGAGGCCATGACGGGTCCTCCGGGGCAGGCGGTGGTGCCTGGCTCTCCGGGGCCCCCGCCGGGTCGGGTCGGTGGGCCGGGCGCGACCGCGGGTGGGCGGTGCGTGCCGTTCGGCCCCAGCATGCCAAGCGGCACCGCGTCCCTCGACCCGTTCGCCGAAGGTCGGAAGGTGACCTCGGATACGCCGAAGGAGGCGCGCACGGCCACCGACCTGGCAGGGTGACCTGTCATGAGCGAGCAGTCGTACGGAGTCAGGTCGTCGGTCGCGCAGCTGAAGCGGGTGGCGGTACGCCGTCCCCTCACCGGCGGCGCCGATGTGGTCGCGCAGTACGAGAAGGCGCACTGGCAGACGCCGGACCCCGCGGCGCTGGCGGAGCAGCATGCGGGCTTCGTCGCGACGCTGCGCGAGCTCGGCGCCGGTCGTCGAGGAGTTCGAGCCGGTCGACGGACTGCCGGACGCCGTCTTCACCTACGACCCGGCCTTCGTGATCCCGTCCGGCACGGTCGAGTTCCAGTCGGCGAAGGCGGCCCGCGTCGGCGAGGGCGCGCGCCTCGTGGCCGACCTCGAGTCGGTCGGCGTACCCACGATCGGTCGCCTCGTCGGCGACGCGACTGCGGATGCCGGCGACATGTTCTGGCTCGACGGCGACACGGTCGCGATCGGTCGCAGCTATCGCACCAACGAGGAGGCCGTGGAGCAGATGCGCGGGATCCTCGCCGGCGACGGGGTGGGCGTCGAGGTCTTCGACCTGCCGCACGACATGGGGCCGGAGTACTGCCTGCACCTGATGTCGGTCATCTCGCCGATCCGCGACGACCTCGCGGTGGTCTACGAGAAGCTCGCGCCGGTCGCGATGCTGCGCTCGCTGGCGAAGCGCGGCATCGAGTGGGTCGTCGTCGACGACGAGGAGTACGTCACCCTCGGCTGCAACATCCTCGCCGTGTCGCCGGGCGTCGTCGTGATGGGCGCGCGCAACGTGCGCACCGCCGACAAGCTGCGCGAGCGCGGGGTCGAGGTGCACACCTTCGACTCGCGCGAGTCCGACAAGGGCGAGGGCGGGCCCACCTGCATGACGCGCCCGATCCACCGTGGCTAGCGCGAACCTGGGGGTGCCGGCCGACGAGGGCGGCATCGGCCTGCTCGCCATCGCGCTGCTCGTCGTGACCCTGGTCGGCTGGTTCCTCGCGATTCGGGACCTGGTGCGACGGGACGACGCGAGCACCGGCACCAAGGTGGTGTGGGGCGTCGTGGTGATCGCCCTCGGCCTCGTCGGCGTGGTGCTCTACTTCCTCTTCCGCCCGCGCGGCGCGACCGCGACGGAGCGCGCGGCCGAGCAGCAGCGCAGCGACGAGTTCGTCGCGAAGTACTCCCAGGTGCCGGACCCTGCGCCCGGTCCGACGACAGCCGGGTCGCCGAACCCGCCCGAGCCGCCGACCGCGCCTGGCGCCGATCAGGACAGGTGAGCGCGGACCCACTCCGCCAGGGTCTCGGCGTGGTCGCCGACCGACTCGGCCCACGTGCGGTGCGCGTCCTCGCCCGCGTCGTCGCTCACCAGCTTCACCAGACGCACGGGCACCCGCGCAGCGAGGCAGGCCGCCGCGACGGCGTAGCCCTCCATGTCGACGAGGTCGGCGCGCGCGGCGAGGGCCTCGCGCACCGCGCCGCCGCTCACGAACCGGTCGCCGGTGGCGAGCACCGGGCCGTCGCCGAGCTCGATCGGTGCGCCGAAGTGCTGGCCGGTGAGCTCGAAGAGCCCCTCGTCGTCGAAGTCGTGCTGCAGCACGGTGCCGATCTCGTGAACGCCGTCGAGCCCGGCGCGCAGCCCGCCGGCGGTGCCGAGGTTCACGACGTACGCCGGCGGCGTCACCGCCAGCAGCGCCGCCACCGTGGTTGCCGCGCGCACCTTGCCCGGGCCGGTGACGAGCACCGGCACCTCCGTGCGCAGGTGCACGGCCTCCTCGTGCATCGCGACCACGAGCAGCGGCGTGTCTCGACTGACGGTCCCGCGCAGCTCCATGGCGACCATCTTGGGACCATGGGGTCATGACCGACGAGCCGACGCCCGCGAACGGCACCACCGACGAGAGCGCGACCGCCCGTGCCGACGCAGCGATGCCCGTGATGCCGCAGGACGCCGAGCGCTCGCGCGGCCGCTACGTCTACACCCGCGACGGCGAGCCCGTGCCGGTCGACGAGCGATTCGTCCTCGGCGAGATCGCGCCCGGCGTCGTGCGCGTGCGCTCCACCCGGATCACCGGCTCGCCGGCCGCCCGGCTCGAGGTCGACGCGCGCGTCACGGCGACCGGCAGCGACGCCGTCGTGCGCTGGGTCGGGTCGTCGCCGGGTGTCGCCCGTGCCGCGAGAGCCGAGTACGCCGCCTCCGCGGGCACCGTGGCGGTGACGCGCGAGGTCGACGGGGTGGTGCACGAGGCCGTGACGGCCGTCGGCGCCTCCTACCCGCTCATGCGCGTGTTCACCGGGCCGCTCGTGCGCGCCTCGGTGACGGGGCTCGACGTCGTGGTGCCCGACGTCGCCGACCCCGCCGACCTCGACCGGTTCCTCGCACCCGTGACGAGCTCGCGCACCGCCGAGGTGCTCGGCGAGCGGGTCGTGGTGGTCGACGGTGCGGAGCACGCGGGCACGGCGTACCGCTGGGTCGGCGGCGCCTACGGCGAGGACGGCGCGGAGTTCGTGGTCGACCCCGGTGGCCTGCTGCTGGAGTACGCCGTCACCCAGCCCAGCGGTCGCTGGGAGGTCCGGCTGGCCGAGGTCTCGGGACCCTGGGTGGCGTGGTCGCGCTGAGTCAGACCTGCTCGACGTCGTCGTCGGCGGGGGTGGCGCCGGCTGTCGGGCCGTTGCGGTGCACGAACCAGCCGACGACCACGCCGGTGCCGTTCATCGCCCAGTGCAGGGCCGAGGGCGGGAACAGGCTGTTCGTGTAGAGCCGGAGCACGGCGAACATGACGCCCCCGAGCCCGGTGAACAGCACGGTCGAGAGCACCGTCGGGATCGCCGAGCCGCTGGTGGCGTTGTGCGACTCGTGCATCTCGAGCGACGGGCTGATGTGCCAGAGGCCGAACAGGAACGACGTGAGCGCCACGCCGCCGAGGGTGCCGAACATGTCGATCGTGAGTGCGAGCAGCACGCCACGGAACGCGAACTCCTCGATGAGCACCGTGCCGAACGGGATGTCGACCAGGGCGCGCCGCGCGGTGGTGAGCCCCGAGACCTCGGTGATGCGGTCGTCGGCGAACAGGTGACGGGTGTGCGGGATGCCGCCGGCGATGCCGATCACGATCCCGACGACCAGCACGATCGCCGCGGACCAGATCAGCCCCGGGATCCAGGTCGACCAGGCGAGCCCGAGCTGCGCCATCGACAGGTCGTGCTCCCACGCGACCAGCACCAGCCCCGCGGTGGTGAACAGGGCGGCGGCGACGTACGGCACGCCCTCGACCCCCCGGGTGAGGCCCTGGAAGCCGAGCATGGCGATCACGACGCCGATGACCGCGCCGACGTCGCCGCCGACGAACAGGCCCACCAGCACACCGACCACGAGGAAGGCGAGCGCGAGCGTGCGCCCTGCTGTCCGCATGTTCACCTTCCTCCGGGTGCTCCGATGGCCTACGTTCGCACGTGGGCACCGTGCACGCAGGGGATGCGCGCACGACAGGACTTCGGAGGATATGCATGGCACGGCGGGAGTTCGCCCCGGTGCGGCCGGAGATCGTCGGGCGCGGACAGCAGGTGGGGCTGGTCCTCGCCTCGGCCGCGGTGCCCGGGACGTTCACCCGGTCGCTGTCCGAGCGCACGTGGATCGACCAGGGGCTCATCACCGGTCTGGCCACCGGCACGCACTTCCTGCTCACCGCGATGACGCAGGACATCATCGACGCGGGCGGCACGGCGCTCTCGACCACGCTGCCGCTGCCCGAGCACTGGACCGACGAGCAGCGCGCCAAGGCGGCGACGCTGCTGCTCGACGTCATGGTCATCCCGATGGGCATGGGCCTGGTGGCCTTCATCGGGCACCGCGCCAACGAGACCAACGTCCGCGGCCTCATCCGCCAGCTGGGCTGGCGCTCGGCCGTGACCGGGGCGGGCGCCACGCTGCTCGCCGCTGCGCTCGCCGCCACCCACGCGCTCGACCAGGCCGTCGGCGCCGAGGGCCGCATCGAGCGCTTCCCGATCGCGATCCCCGTCGGACTCGGCGTCGCGTTCGTGCTCGAGGGGATCCGCCAGCGCGAGAACCCGCCGGAGCACTTCGCCGACCCGGCCAAGTCCAGCCCGCTGCTGGGCCTCGCCGCCGGCGCCGGCGTCATCCTGACCATCGGCGGCCTCGCGGCCGGCGAGTACTGGATCGCCAAGCAGCTCGGTTCGGTCGGCAGCCGCGTGCTGCCGGGCTCCGAGGCCACGTGGCGTCGGGCCGGTCACGCGCTCGCGCTGGGTGCTGTCGGGGTCGGTACGCATCAGCTGTGGAAGCGCGCCATGCACGGCATCGAGTCCGGCACGGAGCAGTTCGACGAGGGCATGGACGAGACGGCGCCGGGCCTGTGGACCAACAAGTACGTCAGCGGCGACCCGGAGAGCCTCGTGCGCTGGGAGGACATGGGCCGCGAGGGGCGCCGGCACGTCGTCACCTACGTCCGCACCGAGCCGCTGCTCGACCGGCCCGCGGAGATCCAGGGCACGCCGCGGCCCGAGCTGTCGATCAAGACGGTGATGCAGGAGGAGGCCAAGGCCACTCCGATCTCGATCTTCATCGGGCTCGACAGCTCGCCGTCGCCGAGGGAGCGCGTCGACCTCGCGCTCGCCGAGATGGACCGCACCGACGCCTGGTCGCGTTCGTTGCTCATGCTGGTCTCGCCCACGGGCACGGGGTACGTGAACTACGTGGCGATCGCGGCGACGCAGTACCTCACGCGCGGCGACATGGCCTCGATCACGCTGCAGTACTCCAAGCGGCCGTCGCCGTTGTCGCTGGGCAAGATCGGCGACGCCAAGGAGCAGAACCGTCTGCTGTGGCTGCGGATCCTCGAGCGGGTGCGCCTCATGCCCCCGGACAAGCGCCCGAAGGTCGTCATCTTCGGCGAGTCCCTCGGCGCGCACACCAGCCAGGCCGCGTTCCAGGGCTGGGGCACCCTCGGCCCTGAGGCCCTCGGCATCGACTGCGGCCTGTGGATCGGCACTCCCGCCTCGAGCGCCTGGCGTCTGGAGCTGCTCGACCACAAGCGGGTCGACGTCGACGAGAGCATCGTCGCGGTCGTCAACGACTACGAGGAGTTCCTCGCGCTCGGCGACGACGCGAAGGAGAAGGTGCGGTTCTGCCTGCTCAGCCACGACAACGACGGCGTCACCAAGTTCCAGGCGTCGTTGCTCAACCGGCGCCCGACCTGGCTCGACCCCGATCGCCCGGGCATGACCGAGGTGCCGGGACGCTCGCCGCGCGGCATCCCGTCGTCGATGCGCTGGCGCCCGCTCACCACGTTCTTCCAGCTGCTCGTCGACATGAAGAACGCGCAGATCCCCGGCTCCTACAAGGCGTGGGCGCACGACTACCGCCCCGATCTCCCCGAGTTCATCCGCGACGTCTACAACCTCGACTGCTCCGACGAGCAGCTCGAGCGCATCAAGGTCGCGTGCGAGCAGCGCGAGGAGTTCCGCGAGGCCGTCTTCAAGTAGGTCCCAGGTCGCTCGACCCGACAGCAGCGCCCCCACCGGCCCCGTGCCGACGGGGGCGCTGCTGCGTGCCGGAACCGTGATCCACCGATCGCCCGGAAACGCTTGACCTGTTCCACAGGGTGGATTAGCGTTCCATTCGTGACTCGGCATGAGGTGGTGATCGCCGGCGCCGGCCCCGTGGGCATGGTGGCCGCGCTCAGGCTCGCGCAGGCGGGCGTGTCCGTCCTGGTGCTCGAGGCCGGCGACGACCTGGCGATGGATTCCAAGGCGTCGACGTTCCACATCCCGAGCCTCGAGCTGCTCGACACGCTCGGCATCGGCGAGACCATGCACGAGCAGGGGCTGCGCGCGCCGGTCTTCCAGCAGCGCGAGCGCCACGGCGGGGTGCTCGCCGAGCTCGACCTCACGGTGCTCGGCGACGAGACCCGTTTCCCGTGGCGGCTGCAGCTCGAGCAGAACAAGCTCACCCGCATCATCCGGCCGATCGTCGAGTCGATGGACAACGTCGAGCTGCGGTTCGGCGTACGCGCGGCGACCGCCGAGGACCACGGCGACCACGCGGTGCTCATGGTCGACGGCAGCGACGAGGGCATCGAGGCCGAGTGGCTGATCGGCTGCGACGGCGCCAACTCGATGGTGCGCCAGGGGCTGGGCTTCGGCTTCGACGGCGTGACGTTCCCCGAGCGCTTCCTCGTGATGTCCACCTCGCACGAGTTCCGCGACTCGATCCCGGACCTCGCGCACGTGGCGTACATCAACGACCCCGACGAGTGGTGCG
The DNA here is from genome assembly GCA_963827145.1 of uncultured Actinomycetota bacterium. GTDB lineage: Bacteria > Actinomycetota > Actinomycetes > S36-B12 > CAIYMF01 > Longivirga. The sequence continues at coordinate 1,199,098 of CAWGZO010000001.1, forward strand.
TGCTGCTGCGTACGCCGGACCACTGGCGCGTGCTCATGCCGATCCCGGAGGACGAGCCGGACGACGTGGCGGTGAGCGACGCGCGCATCCAGCAGCGTCTGCACGGCCTCGTGCGCCTCGACCACGACTTCGAGATCCTGCAGCACAGCCTCTACAAGGTGCACCAGCGCGTCGCGTCGACCTTCAGCCAGAACCGCGTGCTGCTCGCCGGCGACAGCGCCCACATGAACAACCCGCTCGGCGGCATGGGCATGAACTCCGGCATCCACGACGCGTGGTCGGCGGTCGACACGATCCTCGCCGCGCGCGACGGCGCCGACGCCGACAAGGCCAGCCACATCTACGGCCAGGTGCGCGCCGAGACCTGCCACCAGTACGTGCAGGTCATGACCACGGGCAACTTCCGCGACATGCAGGAGAAGGACCGCGCCGCGCGCGAGGCCCGCAACACGATGATCCGCGGTCTGGTCGACGACCCGGTCGCCGCGCGCGAGTACCTGCTCAAGACCTCGATGCTCACCAGCGCCCGCGAGTCGATCGCACGGGTGCAGCGGGAGCTCGCCGCGCTGTAGCAGCAGCGCCCACAGTCACGGGCGGGACGGCGACCTCCGGGTGGTGGTCGTCCCGCCCGTCACCACCCCGGGAGGGGCGGCTCGGTCCGGGTCCGTGCCGCTCCTCCCGGTCTTTGCGTCCAGGACTCGAGTTACACCGCGAATCGACCTGTTCGCGAGCTGACATGGTCGGTTCGACGTGCAACTCGCGGCGCGTCAGGCGTGGTCGAGCAGCAGGCGCGCGACGAGGTCCGGGTGGGTCAGCGGCGCGTCGTGGCCGGCGTCGAGCACGTCGTACGCCGTGCCCTCCGCGTCGAGCCGCGCGCGGGTGTGGCCGCACGGGTAGTAGGTCGGAGTGCGCGCGAAGAAGACGTGGCGCACGGGCACCTGCTCTCCGCCGCCGGGCAGCGGGTCGAAGGCCGGGCCCGCGGGTGCCGGTGTGAGCAGCGGGTTGGCCCAGGCGACGAGCTCCTCGGTGAGGCCGAGGTCGGGGTCGACGGCGAGCGGCGTCGCGGGCAGCCAGGCCTCCGGCGGTGGCGGTGCGCCGTACCGCGCTCGCACCTCGGCCGGCACCACCTCGGCGACCGAGGTTCCGGGCAAGGGCGCCGGTGCGTCGAGCAGCACGAGCCGCGCGATGCGGTGCGGTGCAACGGCTGCTGCGGCCAGCGCGACGACGCCGCCCTGCGAGTGGCCGACGAGGACGACGTCGTGCAGGTCGTGCTCGTCGAGCTGCGCGACGAGGTCGTCGACGTAGTCGGGCAGCGTCACGAGCGGGTTGCTGCCGTCGTAGCGCTCACCCGCCTGCGGCAGCGACGGCGTGAGCACCCGGTGGCCGGCGAGCAGCGGCACCACTCGCTCCCACGCCCATCCGCCGCGGAACGCCCCGTGCACCAGCACGAACACCGTCATGAGTGGTCGCGGCTAGACCGGGCCGGGGCCGTCGCTGACGACGACCTCCATGAACTCGCGGGGGTAGGTCTCGTACGGCTTGAGGAACTCGTACATCGCCATCAGGTGGTCCTGGTAGCCCTCGCGCTGCGTCATGGCCTCGTAGTCGTCGAGGCTCGCGAAGAAGCGCAGGTTGGTGAAGTGGGTGCGGTCCTCCACGCCGCGGATCAGCCGGCGTCCGAGGAACCCCGGCTGCTGCTCGTGGAACGCGAGGAAGTTCTCGTACGCCGCGATGTACCCCGCGGCCGCCGCCTCGTCGTCCTTGCTCCATGCCTGACTCACGACCACATGCATGGGGTCGATCGTGCCAAGCCGACCCCTGTTCCACTCGTCGGCTCGCCGCCGCCGCCCCTCGCCGAATTCCCAGGGTTGTCGGTGGCTCAGCTGCGCGGCATGACGAGGACGGGCGCGGGGGAGCCGCGCAGGATGCGGAAGGTCATGTCGCCGAGCAGCACGCGGCGCACCGGGCCGAGGGTCGACGACCCGCACACGAGCAGGTCGTCGGGACGCCACGCGAAGCGCATCAGCGCGGCGGTCACGTCGTCGCCCGCGAGCACCTCGCCCGAGGCGTACGCCGTCTGCTCGGGCGGCACCAGCGCGAGCGCGGCGGCGAGCGCGGCCTCGGCGTCGGCGCGCAGCACGGCGAGCACCTCGTCCTCGGCGTCGGCGCCGAGCTGGGTCGTGTAGATGCGCGTGGTGCGCCGCACGATGGTCACGAAGACGACCGGGAGGCCGAGGGAGCGCGCGATCTCGACGATCGGCGCCAGGGCCGCCTGGTGGCGCGTGGTCTCGATCGCGACCACGAGCCGCCCGATGCGTTCGGGAGCGCCGTCGGCGTACCCGGCGGGGGCGACCGCGACCGGCACCGAGGAGCCGTGCAGCAGGTGCTCGGAGGTCGAGCCGGGCTGGATCCGCCCGCGCACGCCGCCGGGCGCGGATCCGATGACGAGCCACTGCGCGCCGCGGCGTACGGCGAGCTCCTCGAGACCGGTGCCGCTGGAGCGGTGCCGCGCGAGATCGGTCTGCGCTCCGAGCGGCTCGAGCTGCGGCGCGAAGCGCTCGACCGTGGCGGCGAGGACGGCCCGCGAGCTCTCGTCGAGGTAGCGGTCCCACTCGGCGTCGACGCGGCCTGCGCCGACCACCTGCCACGACTCGGGGCGCACGTGCGCCACCACGGGAACGGCGTGCAGGGTGCGCGCGAGGGCGATGCCGAGCGCGGTGGCGTCGTCGCTGCCGGCGTCGCCCGTGGTGCCGATGACGATCTCGGTCACGGTCACCTCCCGGCCCCGCGAGAGCAGCCCCTTCGGAGCGCCTGCAGGTCTACGGTAACGAGCGTCGGATCGCAGGGGGAGCCGAACGAGGAGGCGCGGTGGCCGGGGCCGGAACCAACCAGCTCTTCCGCACGAAGTCGGTCGACGACATCGTCGCGATGGCCGATGCCGCCGATGCGGCGGAGGGCGGCGGCCTCAAGCGGTCGATGGGTCTGCTCGCGCTGACGATGTTCTCGCGTCGGCTCGATCGTCGGCACCGGCATCTTCGTGATCCTCGGCGAGGCGGTGCCCAAGGCCGGCCCCGCGGTGCTCGTGTCGTTCGTGCTCGCCGCGATCACGTGCCTGTTCTCCGCGCTGTCGTACGCCGAGCTCGCCGGCACGATCCCGGTGTCGGGCTCGTCGTACTCCTACACCTACGCGACGCTCGGCGAGCTGGTCGCGTGGGTGTGCGGCTGGTGCCTGATGCTCGAGTACGGCGTCTCCGTCGCGGCGGTGGCGGTCGGCTGGGGGCAGTACCTCAACGAGTTCCTCGCGACGTTCGGCCTGCAGATCCCGCCGGAGTTCGCGAACCCGCCCGGCGAGAACGGTGGCGTGTTCAACGTGCCCGCGATCGCCGTGGTGCTCATGTGCGGCTTCCTGCTGCTGCGCGGCACGAGCGAGTCGGCGACGGCCAACACCATCATGGTGTTCCTGAAGATCGGCATCCTCGCCTTCTTCTGCATCGTGGCCTTCACCGCGTTCGACGGCTCCAACCTCGTGCCGTTCGCGCCGCTCGGGATCATCGGCATCCAGGCGGCCGCGGGCCAGGTCTTCTTCTCCTACATCGGCTTCGACGCCGCATCGACCGCCGGTGAAGAGGCCAAGAACCCGCGGCGCGACCTGCCGATCGCGATCCTGCTGAGCCTGCTCATCGTCACGATCATCTACGTGCTGGTCACGCTCGCCGCGCTCGGCGCGCAGGGCGGCGAGACCGTCACGGTCGACGGGGTGACGACGTACGTCTGGGGCGACGGCGACGGCGAGGCGGTGCTCGCGAAGATCGTCGCGGACGTCACCGGGTCGTCGTGGGCGCCGGCGCTGATCTCGCTCGGCGCGGTGATCTCGATCTTCAGCGTGGTGCTGACGGTGATGTACGGCCAGACCCGCATCCTGTTCGCGATGGGCCGCGACGGCCTGCTGCCGAAGATCTTCACCCGCGTCAACCCGCGGACGCAGACGCCGGTGGCCAACACGATCATCGTCACGGTCGTGATCTGCGTGCTCGCGGGTCTCGTGCCGCTCGGTCAGCTCGCGGAGGCGACGAGCATCGGCACGCTGTTCGCGTTCCTGCTCGTCAACATCGGCGTCATGGTGCTGCGGCGTACCCGGCCCGACCTCAAGCGCTCGTTCATGGCGCCGTTCTTCCCGGTCACGCCGATCCTCGGGATGCTGTTCTGCGGCTACCTGCTCGTCGGCCTCGCCGGCATCACCTGGCTGGTCTTCGCCGCGTGGCTCCTCGTCGGCTTCGCCGTCTACTTCCTCTACGGCTACCGCCGCTCGCTCCTCCACACCCAGCGCTGACCCCGGCTTCGTTCACCCCGTCCCGAGCACCCCTCATCGCTCCGAGGCGTTCAGGCCCGATGGACCCGGGGTGTTCGCGACCGGGGTGAACGAAGCCTCGCGGGACGGCGTCGGCGCGGGGCGCGTGAGCGCTCAGCGAGGAGACGACCCGGGACTCGCGCGAGCTGAGCAGCGCTGCGTCGAGGATCTCGAGGACGGCCACGGCCTCCAGCGGGTCGACGGGCACCGGGCCCTCGCCGCGGACGGCCGCGGCGAACGCGGGGTAGTAGGTGTCCCACCGGCCGCGCTCGCTCGGCACGACCTCGGTCTCGGCGCCGCGGTGGATCGCGCCCCATGCCGACTCCGCCTCGACGCCCCACGCGTCGCCCTCGGTGGCGGGGGTGCGGCCGGCGAGCAGCGCGTCCTCCTGGCCGTCGAACCCGCCGACGACGTAGGCGCCGGACGAGCCCATCACGCGGATACGCCGGCTGGTGTCGCCGGTGACCTTGCTCGCGACCAGCTGCGAGCGCACTCCCGAGGCGTGCAGCAGCGAGACCGACGAGTCGTCGTCGGAGGCGCTGCCGGAGCGGCGTACGTCGATCTCGGCGTACACCGTCGCGACGTCGCCGAAGAGCTGCACGGCCTGGTCGACGAGGTGGGTGAGCAGGTCGAGGCGCAGCCCGCCGCCCTGCTCGGGCGTGGCGCCGGCCTTCCAGGTCGAGGGGTCGGCCACGGGCGACCAGCGCTCGACGCGCGACTCGTAGCGGTGCACGTCGCCGAGCGCGCCGTCGGCGAGCAGGCGCTTCACGGTGAGGAAGTCGGAGTCCCACCGGCGGTTCTGGTAGACGCTCAGCGCCACGCCTGCGGCCTGCGCCGCGGCCACGGTCTGGGCGGCGTGCTCGGCGTCGACGGCGAGCGGCTTGTCGACCACGACGTGCAGCCCGAGCCCGATCGCCTCGTCGGCGAGCTGCGAGTGCGAGCCCGTCGCCGAGCTGATCGCCACGGCCTCGGCGCCGAGCGCCGCGAGCTCCGCCAGCGACCCCACGGCGGGCACGCCGGGCAGGTCGGCGGCGAGCGACGCGATGCGCGCCTCGTTCGTCGTGACGACGCCGACGAGCTCGAGGGCGTCGCTCGAGGTGATGAGCGGCGCGTGGAACGTGCGCCCGCCGAAGCCGTAGCCGACCAGTCCGATCCGCACGGGGGAGCCGCTCACGTCGTCCGCCTCTCGTCGTCGTCCACCCGGTCCGGTCCGGGTACGCCGCCAGGCTCCCACCCTGCCGTCCGCGACGACCCGCCCGCGGTCGGATCACGCGCGCGGCTCGGGTACCCTTTCGGGGCCGGTAGCAGGTCCGCGTGCGGGCCCGGCCCGGTGCTGGAGGCGTCGCCTAGTCCGGTCGATGGCGCCCGCCTGCTAAGCGGGTTGGGGTCTCAAAGCCCCTCGGGGGTTCAAATCCCCCCGCCTCCGCACATGACACTGCCCCCCGTCTCGTCAGAGGCGGGGGGCAGTGTCATGTGCGGAGCATCCGGGGATTTGGGAGGAGCCCCCGCGCCGAAGGCGCCCCTGGGCGACGGTTCCCCCCGCCTCGCACGCGCGGCGTCGATGCGTGATGAGCGAGGCCTCCAGGTCCCGGTGATCACGCACGACCGGGCGGCGTACGCCGTGACGGCGGTCACCCGCGCGGATGCGATTTCCGCGTTCCGGGGGCCTGCGGCTAGACTCTCCGCGGCGTTCACGCCACGCGCCCGTAGCTCAATGGATAGAGCATCTGACTACGGATCAGAAGGTTAGAGGTTCGAGTCCTCTCGGGCGCGCGTTGCTTGAGACAGCAGCACGACAGGCCGGCCGCCCGACGGGTGCAGGCCGGCCTCGTTGTTTCCGCAGGTCAGCGGCTCGCTGCGCCGCGACACGAGCCCGCCAAAACGGCGGGCTCGCGCAACCGAGCAGTCTGCGCTCGGCACGCTTCGGGAAGCCTCCAAGATCAACTTTGAGCCATGTCAGCTATGCCGTCAGCTATGGGCGCGCCAACGTCGCCGCTCCGAGCCATGTCAGCGGGTGGCGGGAGACTGCGACACGTGCGCAGGCTGGCCGGATGCGAGCGACTGCAATGTGCGCTCGCTACGGCGTGCCGAGGGCTGGTGGGCAGGGCCCGACGGGAGGCGCTACTCGTGTTCACCATCAACGACAAGCGACGCAGCCTGCCGCTCGAACTCCTCCAGGTACTTGCTCAACGCCGGCATAGCGTCCTCGTTCCCTGGCTACAACCAAGTCTGAATGCGTCCGGCCCGCTGGAGTCACTTCAGAGTTTCGTTTGTGGGCAGCGGATCTCTCATGGCCGTGTGTCGGTTCCGCGTCAGGCGTGGGTCCGGAACTCGTGGTCGGCGTGACCGGCGGGTTCGAGCTGGAAGGTGCAGTGCTCGACGTCGAAGTGCTCGTCCAAGCAGTCGGCGAGGGCGTCGAGGATGCGCGCGGCGCCACCATCGGCGAGCACGTCGTCGGCGACGACCACGTGAACCGACAGGACGGGCAGGCCCGAGGTGAGCGTCCAGGCATGCAGGTCGTGGGCGCCGCTGACACCGGGGATGCCCAGGATGTGCTCGCGGACGGCGGCCATGTCGACGTTCTTCGGCGTCGCCTGCAGGAGGACGTCGACGGCCTCGCGCAGCAGCGTCCAGGTGCGCGGCAGGATCATGAGCGCGACAGCCACCGACGCGACGACATCGGCACGCAGCCACCCGGTGGTCGCAATGACCACGGCGGCAATGATGACGGCGACCGATCCGAGCATGTCGCCGAGGACCTCGAGGTAGGCGCCCTTGAGGTTCAGGCTCTCCTTCGCCCCGTCGCGCAGGACGAGCAGCCCGATGATGTTGGCTACCAGTCCTACGGCGGCGAAGGCGAGCATCAGCCCGCCCTCGACCTCCGGCGGGGCGTTCCACCGCTGCCACGCCTCCCACAAGATGTAGACAGCGACGCCGAAGAGCAGCACGGCGTTGACGACCGCGGCCAGGATCTCGAGCCGGTAGTAGCCGAAGGTCCGCTCCGGCGTCGGGGGCCGCGACGCGAACGTGACGGCCAGGACCGCGAGCAGGATGCCGGCGACGTCGGTGAACATGTGACCGGCGTCCGCGAGCAGCGCGAGGCTGCCGGTGACATGGGCGCCGATGAGTTCGGCGACCAACACGGTCGAGGTGATGCCCAGGACGATCAGCAGCCGCTTGCGGTGCATGCCACCGGCGCTGATCGACGGGCCGTGGCTGTGGTCGTGGCCGCTCATGACTGGCATCCGTCGTCGTCGCAGTCGCAGGTCTCGGCATCAGTGACACCGGGCAGGGGACCGCAGGCGCAGGCGTCGCCGCGCCACGCGTCCCGGCCTTCCTTCATCGCGAGTCCTGCCACGACCAAACCGACAAGCGGGTCAGCCCACCACCAGCTCAGTGCGGAGTTCAGCAGCAACCCGAGAAGGAGGACGGCGGACAGGTAGGTGCAGAGCAGGGTCTGCTTGGAGTCCGCGACGACGGTCGTCGACCCGAGTTGGCGGCCGGTGCGACGCTGCGCCCAGGACAGGAACGGCATCACGATCAAGGACACCGCCGCGAGCACGATGCCGACCGTCGAGTGCGCAGCGGCCTCACCGCCGGCGAGGGACCTCAGCGACTCGAACGTCACGTAGCCGGCCAGAGCGAAGAACGAGACGGCGATCAACCGCAGAGCCTGGCGCTCGCGTGTCTCGGGCATCCGGCGCCGGAACTGCCACAGGATGATCAGCCCCGAGGACATCTCCACGATGGAGTCGAGCCCGAAACCGACCAGTGCGACCGACGACACGACCACCCCGGCCCCGATCGCGACCACGGCTTCACCGGCGTTGTAGACGACTGACGCTGCCGCCAGGAGCTGGGCACGGCGGCCCAGCGCCGTGCGCCGCTCCGGTGTGAGTGCCGGGAGGGTGACGTCCGTCGCCGAACTCATCGGGCAGTGCCCTTCCCGTAGCGCGGGCACAGCACCACGGCGTCGCCGGTCGCGGCCAACAGCCGCTCGGCCGCCGTCAGCACGCCGAGGACCTCTGGTTCAACCGTGAGGGAGTACACAGACGCACGGCCCTCGGCCCGCACCTGCACCATCCCGCAGTCCAACAGACAGCGCAGGTGCGCCGACACCGTCGACTGCGCCAACCCCAGATGATCCGTCAGCTCCACGACCTTGTGCTCACCGAGCATCAGGTGGCCCAGGATCGCGAGGCGCGACACATCGCCCAGACCACGGAACAAGCTCGCCGCGGCAACCAGCGACCCCGTCTCGGCCACCCAGGGATCCGCCGCAGCGCGGACCGGTTCGAAACAGCGACGGAGGGCGCTTTCATCGTCATAGAACGATGCTATCCCTCTGCACCGCCAGCGCGTAACTCTGCGCCGAGCGAGCGAGAAGATCGGATCCCCGTCGCGGACTGCGGTTCGGGTCAGCGGCCGGAGGTCGCGGGCAGCGTCAGGGTGAACGTGGCACCGCGGCCCGGGTCCGGCGCTGGCGGCGTCGAGGCGGCCGCCGTGGTCGACGGCGATGGCGCGGGCGATCGTCAGGCCCAGGCCGCTGCCGGACCCGTCGCTGCTCGAGCGGGACGGGTCGACCCGGTGGAACCGGTCGAACACCAGCGCGAGCTGGTCGGTGGGGATGCCTTCGCCGGTGTCGGAGACCTGCACCGTGACCGCCCTGCCGGGCCCGCTGCCGGATCGGGCGGCGGCCACCTCGACGCTCTCCCCGGCCGGGGTGTGGCGCAGCGCGTTGTCGAGCAGGTTCGCCAGCACCTGGGCGATGCGTCCGCGGTCCGCGTCGACGTCCAGCCCGGAACCGGGCCCGACGTAGGTGAGGGCGACGCCCTTGGCCCGGTAGCGGGGCTCCGCCGCGGCGACCGCGGCCTGGGCGACTTCGGCGACGTCGACGTCGGCGAGCACCAGGTGCAGGGCGTGCTCGCCGGCCGCGGCGGCTTCGCGCAGGTCGATCGAGCAGGCGCCGCAGCCGCGACACCTGGTCGCGCATGGTCGCGTAGGCGTCCGGTCCGGTGTCCACGACGCCGTCCTCGAGACCGTCGATGTAGGCCTCGAGGGTCGCCAGCGGGGTGCGGACCTCGTGCGCGAGGTCGGCGAGCAGGCGGCTGCGGCTGATCTCGGTGTCGGACAGGCGGGAAGCCATGTGCGAGAACGCGGTCGAGAGGTCGTCGAGCTCGGTCGCGAACGACGCGTCGGGCACCTCGATCGCGTACGTGCCCGCCGCGACCGCGGCGGCCGCGGTCGCGAGGTCCTCCACCGGGCGGGACACCCGGCGCACGATCACCCACGACACCAGTCCCGCCGCGATCAGCGACGCGAGGGTCGCCAGGGTGATGGAGATGGCGGTCGCGGACGCGAAGGCCTGCTCGGCGTGGTCGACGACGGCCGGGGAGTCCTCCCCGGTCATGGCGAGGTGGTCGTGGAACAGGCCCGGTGCGATGAGCGCGGTCGCTGCGAGCAGGGTGAGCGCACCCACGGCGATGACGAGTGCCTGTGCCGTCATGAGCCGCGTCGCCAGGCGCGGCAGCCGCCGGGTCATCCTTCGCCCAGGCCGTAGCCGACGCCGCGGACGGTGCGCACGTAGCGGGGCTCGGTGGCGTCGTCGCCGAGCTTGCGGCGCAGGTGCCCGACGTGGACGTCGACGAGGTGCTCGTCGCCGTACCAGTCCGCGCCCCACACCTCGGTGATGAGCTGGCGGCGGGAGAACGCGGCCCGCGGCCGGTCCGCCATCGCGGCGAGCAGGTCGAACTCGGTGCGGGTCAGGTCGATCGGGGTCCCGGCGACGGTGACCTTGCGGGCCTCCGCGTCGATCGTCAGGTCACCCAGCACGGTCACCGCCGGGTTGACCGGGACGGCGCGGGGGCGGCGCAGCATCGCCCGGACCCGGGCGATGAGCTCGCGGGGGGAGAACGGCTTGACGAGGTAGTCGTCGGCGCCGACGGACAGGCCGACGATCTTGTCGATCTCCTCGTCGCGGGCGGTCAGCATGATGATGTAGGCGTCGGTGAACAGGCGGATCGCCGGCACGCCTCGACGCCGTCGAAGCCGGGCAGCATCACGTCCAGGACGATGAGGTCCGGGCGGTGCTTGTCGGCCATCGCGACGGCGGTCGGGCCGTCGTGGGCCTGCAGGGCGGTGAACCCTTCGTGCTCGAGGTAGCCGGCGACGACGCCGGCCAGCGCGATCTCGTCGTCGACGACCAGGACGGTCAGCTGCTCCCCCATGGGGGTCCTCCTCGGGCGGTGCGTCCCGCCACGCTACCTGCGCTCAGGAACGCGGGGCGTGTCACCGACGACGGTGCCCGGGGCGCTGCCCTCGAGCAGCCGGCGCAGCCGCGCGTACTCCTCCGCGTCGATCGCGCCGGACGCCAGGCGCGCGTCGAGCGTCGCCCGGGGTGTCGCGGCCGGGTGGCGTCCTGGTGCCGCGGTGCGAGCAGGCGGACCGCGGCCCAGATGGCGAGGCCGATCAGCGCGGCCCAGAACAGCATCATCAGGCTCATCGCGACCCAGCCGCCACCGTTCCAGCCGGTGCTCCAGTTCATCATGTCCGTGCTCCTTCCCGTGCGAGTCATGACGAGTGTCGGTCCCGCAGATGGAGGAACGCAGCGCACGGGGGTCAAGGAACGGTGAACGCCCCGATCTTCATCGTTCCTTCATCGGTCCTGAACGGGTCCTGGACCCTGCCCGGGTGAACCTTGTGTCGTAGCGCCGCGCATCGTGGCGCCCTCGACGGTTGGAGTCGCTGTGCCCACGCTCACCCGACGCGCGCTGCTGCTCGGCGCCGCGGGTGCCGGTGCGGTCGCGACGCTCGCCGCGTGCTCCGGGGCCGGGGCGCCGGCCCCGGACGCCTCCGCGCTCGCCGGGCAGGTCGCCAAGGCGGAGTCGGCGCGCCCGACGACCGGGCAGACCCGACGGCTGCGCCTGACCGCGCAGCCCATCCAGGTCGACCTCGCTGGCCGGGTGGTGACGACGTGGGCGTACGGCGACACCGTCCCCGGCCCGATGCTGCGCGCGACCGCCGGCGACCGGGTCCAGGTCGAGGTCAGCAACGGGCTGCCGGAGGAGACCAGCGTCCACTGGCACGGGCTCGCGCTGCGCAACGACATGGACGGCGTCCCCGGCCTGACGACCCCGGCGATCGCGGCCGGGGCGATGTTCGAGTACGACTTCGTCGTCCCCGACGCCGGCACCCACTGGTTCCACCCGCACCACGGCATGCAGCTCGACCGGGGCCTGTACGCGCCGTTCATCATCGACGCCCCCGACGAGCCCGGGCGCTACGACCTGGAGTGGGTCGTGGTCCTCGACGACTGGACCGACGGGGTCGGCAAGACCCCCGAGCAGCTCCTCGCGGACCTCGTCGAGGCCGGCCGTGACGGCAACGGCATGGGCCACATGGGGCATGGGCATGGGCGGGATGAGTGGGATGGACGGCGGCGACGTCGACTACCCGCTCTACCTGGTCAACGGGCACGCGCCCGAGGACCCCGACGTCCTGACCGGCACGCCCGGCCAGCGCGTGCGACTCCGCATCATCAACGCGGCGTCCGACACGATCTTCGACGTCGCCCTCGACGGGCACACGCTGTCGGTCACCCACACCGACGGCTACCCGGTGAACCCGGTGCCCGCGTCGGTGATCCGGCTCGGGATGGGCGAGCGGTACGACGCCACCCTCACCCTCGCCGACGGAGTGTTCCCGCTCGTCGCACAGCCGGTCGGCAAGACCGGGCTCGCCCGAGCTCTCGTGCGCACCGGCTCCGGGACGGTCCCGGCGGTCACGTACCGGCCGCGCGAGCTCGACAGCTACCCGCTGACCGTCGGCGCGCTCACCGCCGCACCCGGCGCCGCGCTGCCCGCCGCCGACTCGGCTGGCAGCCAGGACGTCGTGCTCGGCGGGTCGATGGCGCCGTACGTGTGGACGATCAACGGCCGCACCTACGACGAGACCAACCCGCTGTCGGTGACCGGCGGGCAGACCAGCCGGCTGCGGATCATGAACCACTCGATGATGCCGCACCCGATCCACCTGCACGGGCACACGTTCCAGCTCGGCGACGCCGGCGGCACCGGCGCGCGCAAGGACACCGTCCTGGTCCCCTCGATGGGGGCCGTCGAGGTGAGCGTGCTCGCCGACAACCCCGGCCGCTGGATGCTGCACTGCCACAACGGGTTCCACATGGAGGCCGGGATGATGACCCGCCTCGAGTACACGACCTGACCCACCCGACCCGCCGGCCAGCCCGGCGAACACCCGCCCTCGTCGGGGCAGCAGGCCCCGGCGGACACCGCAAGGAGACACCGAACGCGATGAGCGCCCGACGCCCCCTCGCCCTGGCCGCCACCGGCCTGGCCCTCGCCCTGACCCTCGCCGCCTGCGGCACAGGCGACCACAGCACCGCCCCGACGAACGCGGTATCCGCGATCGCCAGCCTCGACGGTCGCGACGCCGACGTAGCGTTCGCCCAGTTGATGATCCCCCACCACGAGCAGGCCGTGGAGATGGCCGACATCGCCCTGGCCAAGCCCACCGGCGACGAGGTCCGGGCCCTGGCCGAGCAGATCAAGACCGCGCAGGACCCCGAGATCGCGCAGATGACCGACTGGCTGGGTCGCTGGGGAGCACCGACCCAGATGGCCGGCATGGCCTCGGACGGCTCGATGGACCACGGCTCGTCCGACATGGGCGGGATGAGCATGGCCGGGATGATGAGCGAGCAGGACATGGCGAACCTGACCGACGCCACCGGCGAGGACTTCGACCGGATGTGGCTGGGCATGATGATCGCCCACCACCAGGGCGCCCTCGCCATGGCCAACCAGGTCCTGACCACGACCGCCGACGCCGACGTGAAGGCGCTCGCCGAAGCCGTCGTCGCCGGGCAGACCGCCGAGATCACCACGATGCAGAACCTGCTCGCCGGATGAGGCGGCCAGCCCTGACGGCGGCCGGAGTCGCCGCCGCCCTCGCCCTGACCGGCTGCGCAGCCAGCAGCACCACGGGAGCTACGTCCCCCACCTCGCCCGCGCCGAGTACATCGTCGTCGGCAACGGGCCCGGGGTCCCCGTCACCTGTCGCATCTGTGGTCAAGGTCGCCGGCGACGCCTGGTCGCACGTGCACAACCTCGCCTACGACGGACCTGCTCTCCTGCTCGGCACACATGAAGGCCTCTACCGGCAGGAACCCGGGCAACCACCCCAGCTGCTCAGCGAGACCCCGTTCGACGTCATGGGCCTCACCAACGACGGCACCCGCTGGCTCGCCTCCGGGCACCCCGGTGCCGGGGAGGACCTACCCAGCGACCTCGGCCTCAGAGCATCCGACGACGGCACGACGTGGACCACTCTGAGCCTGCTCGGAGAGGTCGACTTCCACCGGCTCACCGCGGCAGGCTCCACCATCCTGGGCGTCTCCGCCCACGACAACGCCCTGCTTCGATCCACCGACGCCGGCTCGACCTTCACCCGCCTTGACAACCCAGGCGTCTACGACGTCGCCCTCGACCCCGGCGACCCGACCCAGGCGCTGGCCACCACGCAGACCGGCCCGATGGCCTCCCTCGACACCGGTGCCAGCTGGCAACCGGTCGCAGGCGCACCACTGCTCGCCTTCCTCGCCTGGACCCCGGACGGGTTGTACGGGATCGCACCGGACGGCACCGTGCACGTCTCGACCGACGGCGGGGCCACGTGGGTGCAGCGCGGCAGTACCGGCGGGCAGCCGGCTGCCGCGACCGCCGACGGTGACCGACTCGCAGTGCTCGTCGGGGAGACTGTCCTCGAATCGACCGATCGCGGGGCCACCTTCAGCCAACGCCTGACCGGCATCGGCGGCCACTGACCGGAGCGGCGATTCCCGCCGTTTGGAAGACCGGCACCAGGAGCGGCTCCGGGAACGACGCTCGTGCACCTGCACAGGAGGCATGATCGTCTTGGGTGCGAGAGGGCCGACGAGCGTAGTCGCCCCCCACGGGATGGTGAGCCCCGGCATGGGGGCCAGATAGAGGACGTGGGGGCGGGTCAGGACAGTCGCCCCTGCGAGCCAGTCGCGGATGGTTCGCGTCCGGCATGGTCAGCGTCGACGCGGTCCACCGGTGGGGCGGTGGCGGTCTGGCCAAGGTTCGGTGAAGGAAGTCTCAGCCGCTTGAGCATCACCGCGTTCATCGCGACGATCGCCGACGACCCGGACATCGTGAGCGCGGCGATCTCGGGGCGCAGCATCAGCCCGAACGCCGGCTCGAACACCCCAGCCGCGATCGGCAGCGCGATCGCGTTGTAGCCGACCGCCCAGGCCAGGTTCTGCCGCATCTTGCGCACCGTGCCCCGACCGACGCGCAGCGCGACTGCGACGTCGAGCGGGTCGGAGCGCATGAGGACGACGTCGGCGGTCTCGATGGCGACATCGGTGCCGGCACCGATCGCGATGCCGAGATCGGCCAGGGCCAGTGCGGGGGCGTCGTTGACGCCGTCGCCGACCATCGCCACGCGCTTGCGCGCCTGCTGCAGAGCCTGGATGCGGGCGGCCTTCCCGTCGGGCAAGACCCCGGCGATGACCGCGTCGATTCCGAGCTCGGCGGCAATCGCCCGGGCGGTCGCCTCGTTGTCACCGGTGAGCATGACGACCTCGACGCCCAGCTCGTGCAGCGCGGTGACGGCGGCGGCTGCTGTGTCGCGCGGGCGGTCCGCGAGTGCGACGACGGCCACAGCGGTGTCACCTACGCCGATCAAGACGGCGGTGCGTCCCAGCGCGGCCAGCCGGTCGCGGTCCGCGACCAGCTCGTCGGGGACGGCCAGGCCCAGCTCGCGCAGCAACCCCGGCGACCCGACGGCGACGGCGGTGCCCGCGACCTGCGCGTGGGCGCCCCGGCCGGGCACGTTCGCGAACCCTGTGGCGGTCAGCGTCGCCGTTCCCTGCTCGAGGGCGTGGCGGGCGATCGCGGCGGCCAGCGGGTGCTCGGACTCCCGCTCGACGGCGGCGGCGAGCGCCAGCACGTGAGCGGGGTCGTTGCCGTCGGCGACGACGAGGTCGGTGACTGACGGCTCGCCGCGGGTCAGGGTGCCGGTCTTGTCCATCACGACGGTGTCGATCGCATCGGATGCCTCCAGCGCGCCGGCGGTCTTGAACAGGACGCCGCGTCCGGCGCCGAGGCCGGTGCCGACCATGACGGCTGTCGGGGTCGCAAGGCCGAGGGCATCAGGGCAGGTGACGACGACAACGGTGATCGCGAACAGCAGCGCCTCGCTGGCCGGGCGGCCCAGGGCCATCCACGCCAGGAAGGTGACCAGGCCGCTGACGAGGGCTACCAGGACGAGCCAGAACGCGGCCCGGTCTGCGAGCCGCTGGCCGGGTGCCTTGGAGTTCTGGGCCTCCTGGACCATCGCGACGATCTGGGCCAGGGCGGTGTCGCGGCCGACCTTGGTCGCCCGCACGCGCAGCGATCCGGTCGTGTTCACCGACGCTCCGATGACCTCCGAGCCGGCGGTGACGGCCACGGGGACGGACTCGCCCGTGACCATCGACTCGTCGATCTCCGAGACGCCGTCCTGCACGACGCCGTCGACCGGGACCTTCGCGCCCGGCCGGACCAGCAGCAGGTCCCCGACGACGACGTCGGCAGTGTCGACCTCGACCCAGTCGTCGCCACGCTGGACGAGCGCCTTCGGCGGTGCGAGCTCGAGCAAGGTGCGGATGGCGTCGTTGGCGCCGCCGCGGGCCCGCATCTCGAACCAGTGCCCGAGGAGCACGAACGTCGTCAGGACGGCGGCCGCCTCGTAGAAGACCTCGCCGCCGCCGGTCAGGGTGATCGCGAGGCTGTAGAGCCATCCGGCGCCGATCGCGACCGCGACGAGCACCATCATGTCCAGCGTCCGGTGCCGCAGCGCCCGGACCGCGCCGTCGAAGAAGATCCACCCGGCCCAGAACACGACCGGGATGCTCAGCAGCAGACTGACCACGTCGTCGCGCAGCCCGAACGGTGCCGGCACGTCGAACCCGAGGACGTCGCGCCCGATCGGGGACCACAGCAGGATCGGGATCGACAGGACCAGTGCCACCAGGAACCGGCGGCGCATGTCCGCGACCATGTCTGCCATCGACATGCCCGCGTGCCCGCCGTGACCCATCGCGTCGTGCGGGCTCGACGTCGGCGAGGCCGCGGCGTCATGGCCCGCGTGCCCGACGTGGTCAGCCGTCGCAACTGCGGGCTGCGCCACTTCGGGGGCGCCGTGCCCGGTGTGCTCAGCCTCGGCGACGTGCACCGCGTGCCCCGCATGCTCGAGGTGGGCGGCGGTCGTGCCGGCCGGCGCGGGCTCGGCCATCGGGTCGCAGACGTGGTCGGGGACCGAACGGCCCGAGCAGTGGTAGCCGCAGTCGCGGACCCACCCGACCAGTTGCGTCATCGACGTCACCGACGGGTCGTAGGTCACCAGCGCCGTCTGCGACACCGCATTCGCCGCCACGTCGACGACTCCGGGCCGGCGCGCGAGAGCGCGCTCCACGACGTCCTGCGACGTGGCCCAGTGCAGGCCACCGACGTTCAGCACCACGGACACCGATCCGGTCATGACAGCCTCCTCGTCCAGCTCCATGACTACTGAACCATGATACCCCCCTAGGGTATGCCGTCGGATGGTGAAGAAGCGATGAAGGTCCTGGGGTGACCTTTCAGCTGGTGTGTGACCGAAGGGCTTCGACGAGTTGCTGCACGCTGGGAACGCCGGCCAGGCCCTCCGGGGTGAGGTACACCCGGCAGCTGACCTCGAAGGACCTGGGCGCATCACCCGCGAACGGATCACGACCGTCGAGCAGCACCGTCGGCGACCCGCGGAACTCCCACGTCGACGCATCGCGGGCAGAAGCGATCACCACCTGGGCCACGACAGCCTCGCCGACCCCGGCCTGGGCGAGGGCCGCAGTCAGGTTCGCAGCCGCGGCGTCCGCATGAGGGCAGCCCTCGATGACCAGCAGCGTCACGTCCACAGGCTCAGCATGAGGCCCGCCGCCCACGCAGGGACGATCAGCGCGCCGGGCGCTGCTGCGCGTGCCGTCAGCCTCACTCTTCCCGGACACTCGATGGCGGCAGGGTCGCCTTCTCCCCTAGGCGGTTGAGAGCCTTCCCCTGACTTGCGCCGCGGCGTCAACGGCTCCGGCGGGCGCCGGCTGGCCTGTTCCCTCCACCCTCTGTGCGCCGCTCTCCCGCCAGTCCGCGGATGAATGCGTCCATCCGGTGCGCCGCGTCGACCTTCACTTCGTCGAGGACGTGGGTGTAGAGGTCGGACGTCGTAGCCATTCGCGAATGGCCGAGCACTTCCATGACTGTGCGCATGTCCGCGCCCTGCATGAGGAGGACGGATGCTGCGGTGTGGCGCAGGTCGTGGGGACGACACCTGCGGACGCCGGCGCGGTCGCAAAGGGCGTGCCAGAAGCCGTACACGTTCTGTGGGTCGAGCCACGTGCCGAGGTGCGTGGTGAACACCAGCTGCGGCTCGACCCAGACGTCCGCCGACGCGCGCTCCACCGACTGCTGCTCCCGGTGACGAAGAAGCACCTCGACGAGAACGTCCGGAAGCGCGACCTTGCGCACGCTCGCAGCCGTCTTGGTCTCGACCTCGACCAGGTGCCCCCGCCGGCGTCCGCTTGGGGTGCGCTCCTGGGTGCGGCGACGCTGGAGCGATCGACGGACCGACAGGGTCCGTGCCTCGAAATCGATGTCGTCCCAATGCAGGCCCAGTGCTTCTCCGCGCCGTAGGCCGAGCGAGATGAGCAGCAGCCACAGCGCGTGCAGTCGGTCGTTGGGCGCTTCGGCGAGCAGCGCCTTGAGCTCCTCGGGGCGGAGCGGCTCGATCGTCGGCGAGGTGACGCGCCCCGACTTCACGAGGAGCGCGACGTTCCGCGTCACGAGCTCGTCACGGAGCGCGTCGTTGAGCGCACGCCGAAGAATGGCGTGCGCGAGCTGCACGGTGCGCGACGCGAACGGCCTGCCTCGGCTGTTCGTGGTGCCGCGCAGGGTGGCGAGCCACTCGCGTAGGTGCACGGGCTTCAACTCCTCGAGCCTGTGCCGACCGAGGTAGGGCACGATCAGCCGGTCCGCGATGTCGAGGTAGTTGTCTGCCGTCGACTCTCGCAGGTCGCCGATCGCCACCTGGTGCGCAATCGTCCCGACCGCCCAGTCCGCGAAGTACTCCTCCACCGTCATGCCGCGGGTGCTGGTGATCAGGTGACCGGCGTCGCGCTGGCGACGTAGCTCATCGAGCTTGTCCAGCACCTCCCTGCGGGTGGCACCGGAGACGTACCGGCGCTGCTGCTCGCCGGCCGAGTTGAAGCCGACCGTAAGGGCGCCGGCCCACTTGCCCCGGTTCCGGTAGACGGTGCCTTCACCGTGGCCTCGCTTGCCCATCCCTACCTCCTTGATCGAACGGACCAGCCTCCGGGCGCCGGCACCCACCCGTCGAGTGCCGCACCCTTTGGCCTGTGGACGACGCGCCGAAGTCAGCGGCTGAGGCTGCGGTCCAGCTGGGGCGTGCTCACCAACGGGCGGGAGTTCCGTTCGTTCCGCTCGTCGACCTGGCCGGTGGCGAGGAGGTGCCGTGCGGAGCGGCGGAACTGCTGATCAGTCGTCGCCATGACGGCGTCAAGGAGCCACCCGGGCCCCGAGTCGGTGGCCGGCGCATCGGGCGCGAGGTACAGGTGGTTCTCCTCGCGCCCCCGGGAGAGGGCGACGTACGCCGTCTCGCGCCCGAGTGCCGCGGAGCCGACGACGAAGGCGCGATCGAGCGTCTGCCCCTGCGCCTTGTGACAGGTGAGCGCGTACGCGTGGTCGAGCTGGCCTTCGCTCAGCAACTCGTGGTCGAAGGAGTGAACGCTGCCGTCAGCCGTCAGGATCGTTGCGACGCTGTGCTGAAGGTCGACGGCCGTCACGGATGCCTGGGTGCCGTTGAGCAGGCCGCGGGAGTAGTCGTTGGCCGTGACGATCACGCGGTCGCCCACGCGCAGGGCGACGTCACCCTGCTCGCGCGTGATGACCAGCTCGGGGCCTGTCAGCTCTCCGACGGCCGCCAAATCCTGACGCGCCTGATCGTTCAGCGCTCGGACCTGGGCCCGAGTCGGCGCGAGGATCGCGACGTCGGCGCCGCTGCGTCGTGCCTCGAGGTAGTCGGCGACCACCCGTGCGTGCACGGAGTCCCGGTCGGCGTCGATGTGAACGCGACCGTGGGCGACGTACGCGTCCAGTGCGCGCCCGGGATCGCCGTCACGCAGCTGGGCAAGCGCCGCTCGCTCCCAAGCTGCTTCCTGGCGACGGTTGCTTCCCAGCTCGACTGCGCCGCGCGAAGCCAGTTCGGCGAACAGGCCGCCAGCCTCGATCTCCGGCAGCTGGGCGGGGTCCCCCACGAGTACGACGGTCGCTCCCACATCTGCGACGTGACTGAGCAGCCGATCCAGGTCCCGTGTGCCGACCATGCCCGCCTCATCGATCACGAGCACGCTCCCACGCGAGAGCCGGAAGTCTCGGGGCACCGTGAAGGCGCGGTCGATGCCGTTGAGGGCCTGCGCGATCGTGCCACTGGGGATACCCGACCCCTGCTTGAGCTGGCGAGCGGCCATCGCTGACAGGGCAGCCCCGACCACGTGGCGTCCCTCACCGGACCAGACCTCGTACGCCGCCGCCAGCGCGGCCGTCTTCCCCGAGCCAGCCGGCCCGACCACCACGTGCAGGTGGCGGCCCGACGTCACGGTGCGCACCATCTCGACCTGGTCCGGTCCCAGGGTGTGGGCCAGGGCCGCGCCGTCGACGACGTGCGGCGGCGCGTCGCGATCGATCCGGTTCCGCAGCAGGTCGGCGGTGGCCAGCGCTCGCTGCTCGGTGAGCAGCAGGTCCTTCGTCGTCCAGCGAGACGACCACGTCGAGACCGCGCCGGGGGACTCGAGCGCCACCACTTCCGGATGGCTGACCACGTGGGCAGCCAGGCGCTCGATCGTCGCGACGTCGGCGCCCGACGGAAGGCCCGAGGCGAGAGCCTGGAGTACGTCGTCGACGTCGAACGACGTTGCATGGCGCGTCAGACCGTCGGCACCCAACAACTGGGGGACCGGATCCTCAGTCAGCGCAGGCTGCCCGGACCGGCCGACGCACGCCTCGACCATCTCGTGCGGCATGAAGCCCAGTTCCCGGAGCTCGGCAGCCCAGCGGAGCTCGAGCTCCTCGGACGGGACTCGCTCCTTGTCGGGACGGGTGTCGAGGCACGCCGCCTGAGCGGCCTTCGAGCCTGTCGCCCCCGCCGCGCGGAGCGCGGTGCGGACCTGCTCGGACCGCTTCGCGAAGGCGCGACGTACGACGCTCGGAACCCCGAGGATCTCCGCGACTCCCCGGCGGACCGGCTCCCATTCGACGCCGAGCCGCTCGGTGAGTTGGGCGCGCAGCGTTGCCTGGTAGAGGTAGCCGGCGGTCTTGCCGTGACGGAACAGGGCACGGCTGTCGACCGCGGACCAGCGGCCGTCCACGCCGCGAAGGACATTGACGACGACTACATGGGTGTGCACCTGTGGGTCGCCGGCGCGGCTCGTGCCGTGCTCGAACGCGGCAGCGACGAATCCTGACGTCTCCACCCTGTCGGCGCGCCGGCCGTCGCCGTGGTGGCCGCGGGCCGCTGTGGCAGTCGTGCGCTCGAGCCACGCCAAAGCCTCCTCGACTGCAGCGGCGTGGGCGGCGACCACCGCACCTGTGACGGTGCTTCCACCGAATGCGGCAAGGAGCGACACGGACTTGGGCGCCGAGAAGGTTAGGTCGTACCCGGCGCGGCGGGTGTCGACGCGTTTGCCCAGGTGCCGGAGCGCCCGGTCGACGAGGCCCGACCTGGTGCTGCCCGGCCGCGCGTAGATGCTGTGCAGGTCGCGGCCGGTCGGCTCGGCGATGCGAGCGGCGTGGTCGACCCGGATGCCGCGCCGCCCGCCCGAGCGCTGGGCGAGGGCCGCGAAGCGGTCCGCCAGCCGTCGGTCGTCGAGGAGAAGCGGCGCGGGCACGCCGAGAGCGGCCGCCGCGGAGCGAACGGCTTTCACCAACGGAGTCGCTGGCAGCAGCGACCGCGGATCGGCTCGGAGCACCGGCTCGACCAGTCGCTCGCCGTGAGGGTCACGGCCGTCGAGCAGGAGCCGGAACGCCCACTCACCCGCGGCGTCCAGACCGCCCCTCAACCCCAGCGCTGCGGCGCCGCTGCCGATCCAACGGCCCGAGTGCCCGCCCGGATGGAGGTAGTAGTCCGCCTGGCACCCGAGAGCGTTCCCGAGGAAGTACGTGGCCGCCGCACTCGCGGACGCGACCAAACCGATTGACAGCATCAGACATCCCTTCGACGCCCGACACCTTCCTCAGGGACTCCGTCACGGAGTCCGTCACTTGCGTCGTCACCGCAACTGCCAGCCGCGTTGCAGCGACTGTCACGATCATTGAGTCCGTCACTTCGGTGACGGAGTCCGTCATCACGGTCATGGACACCGTCACCGACTCCGTCACCACCGTCACGACGCCTGCGCGGGAGCCGCCACCACCGTCACGGGGTCCGTCAGCACCGTCACGGGCACTGTCACCGCGTCCGTCACTAGCAGCCGTGCGCCTCAGCGCAGGTGACAGTGCGTTCGCTGCAGTTCCTGCCTGTACATACACGCCATCCCGAATCTTGTGCGGATCCGTCGTCGCCGCAGACGCCGGTGAGCGCTCGCGGGCTCAGATCGCGCATCTGTGTACATGACAACCACAGCGCGGACGCCCGCGAACCCCAGCCCATCACCCGACGTAGTGCCGCCGATCCTGCTCACGCCGGAGCAGGCCGCACGAGCCCTGGGCCTCGGTCGCACCACCGTGTACGCGCTCATGCGCGACGGCGAGCTCCGATCCGTCCGCCTCGGTCGATCGCGACGCATCCCCTACGCCAGCCTCGTCGAATTCGTCCAGCGGATCACCACGCTGGCGATCGACGAAGCGGCCTCGTGACGGTCACTGTCACGAGCGCCTTCTCGGGCCTCCAGGATCTCGGCACACACTGGTATCTGCGATACGACCACGCCGGCGTCGCCTGTGTACCGACACGGCGTTGGTCCAAGATGATCGGGTGGCTACAGCGCACCAGCTCAAGATTACCCTGAAGGACGTGAAGCCGCCGGTCTGGCGGCGCGTCCTCGTGCCGAGCGACTACACGCTCGCGCAGGTGCAGGAGGCGCTGCTCACGGCGATGGGGTGGGCCGGCTACCACCTGGCCCTGTTCCGTATCGGCTCCGCCACCTACATGGACGTCGACGTCGACTGGCCCGATGACGCGATCGACCCCTCGACCGTCCGGCTCGGCGACCTCGTCCGAGCCGGCGACCGCTTCGCCTTCGAGTACGACTTCGGCGATGGCTGGCGGCATCAGGTCGTCGTCGAGGATGTCGTCCCCACTCTCGGCAAGCAGCGCCCGGTCTGCCTCGACGGCGGCCGCGCCTGCCCGCCGGAGGACGTCGGCGGGCCGTGGGGCTACGGCGACTTCCTCGACGCCATCGGCGACCCTCAGCACGACCGCCACGACGAGTTGCTCGAATGGATCGGCGGCAGCTTCGACCCGGCGGCGTTCGACGCGGCCGAGACCGACGGCATCTTCGCTGCGCTGGCCGATCCCACCTGAGGCGTTCGCGGCGGGGCCGGTCCGAGGGCGGTCAGACCGCCTGCGGGTATGTAGATCGCCCGGCGGCGGACCCCCGATCCCATGGCGAAGCCAGTGCTCGAGGCCATGTCCCGATGTCTTCAATCTTGCGACATTCTCGGTACACGCGTACTGTGTCCTAAGAATTGAGACATCAGGACATCCCATGATCTTCCAGACCCCCGAGCTCACCCTCGAGGACCGGATGGTGCTGGACGAGATCCACACCACCCGCTCCGAGCTCGCCGACTTCCTGCGCGCACCCCGGCGCTGGACCGGCGGGCTCCGACGCCATGCTCTAGCGGCAGCGATCCGCGGATCGAACAGCATCGAGGGCTACATCGTCGACGTCGACGACGCGGCAGCCGCCGTCGACGGCGAGGAGCCGCTCATCGCCGACGAGCAGACCTTCGCCGAGATCCGCGGCTATCGCCAGACACTGGGCTACGTGCTGGCGATGTCGGCCGACGAGCACTTCCTGCTCGACGCGTCGGCGATCCGCGGCATGCACTTCATGCTGCTGAGCCATGACCTGGCCAAGTCACCGGGCAGCTACCGCACCGGCCCGATCTTCGTCCACGACGAGGCAGCCGGCGCTCAGGTCTACGCCGCTCCCGACGCCATCACCGTGGCGGGGCTCGTCGACGAGCTCGTCGCCAGCCTTGCCGACGACGGCGACGACGCGCTCGTCCAGGCCGCGATGGCCCACCTCAACCTCGTGATGATCCATCCGTTCCGCGACGGCAACGGACGCCTCGCCCGCGCGCTCCAGACACTCGTCCTCGCCCGTCGCGGCCTGGCCGAACCGACCTTCTCCAGCATCGAGGAATGGCTAGGCGCCAACACCCCCGACTACTACCGAGTGCTCGCTCACACCGGCGCCGGGGCGTGGCACCCCGAACGCGACGCCGGCCTCTGGGTGTCGTTCAACCTCCGCGCTCATCACATGCAGGCTCAGACCCTGCGCGGGCGCATCCGTCAGGCAGTCGCCATGTGGTCGGCGATCGACGAGGTGATCACCACGCACGGCCTGCCCGAGCGGACCGGGCTGGCCCTCTACGAGGCGGCCCTGGGCTACCGCATCCGCCGGGCCACCTACCTCAAGCGTGCCGAGGTCGAGGAGCGTACGGCGAGCCGCGATCTCAAAGCGCTCGTCGAGTTCGGCCTGCTCGCCGCCGTGGGCGAGACGCGCGCCCGCCACTACGTCGCCGGCACAGCACTCACCCCGGTCATCGCGGCCCGCAAAGACGCCAAGACCGCCCTCGTCGATCCCTACCCGTGGATGCAGCCACGCCTCGCCCAACCCGCGCCGAGCCTGCTGCCATAGCGAACTGGTTCGGCGCCACCCACCAGCCGCGGTCAAGGCCGCAACACGCATGGCTGGCGAGAAGGGGTCACGACGGAGTCCGAAGGATCTTCTACTCGACGTCGGACTCGTTGATCACGTGGACGTGGCTCGCGACGTTGGCTGTTGAGCAGGCCGGTAGTTGGTACGACCTTCAGCGCCTCGCTCTCCGCGACCATACTCCGGACTCCGCATGGTGCTCGCCCGCTCCCGCTCGAGCGGATCAGCTCGGTAGGAGTCGGCAACCCTCCAAGATCGTTTGTCAGCTATGGCGTCAGCTATGCGGTCCGTTCGCTGTAGTTCATGGACTTCCTTGCAACGCCCTGACCTGCGGAAACGCACCCCCGCGGCCCCCAGTGAACTCCCGAAATGCCACTACGGATCAGAAGGTTAGAGGTTCGAGTCCTCTCGGGCGCGCGTTGCTTGAGACAGCGACAACAGGCCGGTCCTCCCGACGGGGAGCGACCGGCTTCGTCGTGCCAGGAGCAGTGACGCCGGCCAACGGGCCGAGCTGGGTGGTCCCGATGCGCATGACATGCCGCGCCGGGGGAAGGGTGCGCTGACCCGACGACGGATGGAGTGCCCATGTCGCACGACCAGGAGCCCGACGCGCCGACGAGCATCGACGACGCCGACGACCTTCCCACCCGCGAGCTGCTGCCGGAAGAGCTCGCCACCGGCGACTACGACGCGGCGGCCGCGAGCGAAGCGCTCCTCGAGGAGTCCGAGGAGCGGGTCAACGACGAGGACGCCGGCATCGGCCAGGGACGAGGCGACCAGGAGCACCGCCGCTCGGAGGACACCCTCTGACCCGATGCTGTCGCGATCGAGCGCGTGGCCACGACGGCACGCCGCCCGATCGTCAGCGGTCAGCCTCGCGGGCGCGGCGGGTCTCGCGGTCGTTCGCGCGGCCGATGGCCTCGACGAGCTCGTCCTTGGTCATCCGGCTGCGGCCCTGCACGTCGAGCCGTCGCGCGACCTCGAGCAGGTGCTTCTTCGAGGCGTTGGCATCGACCCCGCCCTTCGTCTCGCCGCCGGGGTTTGCCGCGCCGTCGTCCGACGGGCCGCGCTGCGCCTTGGGCTCCCAGTGGTCGCCCACCTTCTCGAACGAGTGCTTGAGGGAGGCGAACGCCGTACGCCGTGCACGTTCTCCCTCTCCGTACTCCTCGACGGCCGAGCGCAACGTCGCCTCGAAGATCTCCTGAGCGTGCTTCGGCGACCGCCGGACCGTCGAGGGCAGGTCGACCGCACCCTTGCGAGCCGGCACGTCACACCTCGCCGGTCGTGCTGCGACGTGCTGCGCGGGCATCGGTTCTCACGGTCATCGCGCCTCCTGGTAGGTCGGGCGGCCGCTCCGGCCGCGTCGGGCACTACCCCCGAATCGCCGCCCCAACCCGTCGGCGGAGCACCTGCTGCCTCGTGGTCTTCTCAGGCGGGCGCGGCTGTGGCAGAAGGCTCGGCGCGGGGGAGTCGGCGTACGGCGGGCACCGAGGCGACGGCCGCCGCGGCGGCGACGCCGAGGATCGTCATCGCGAACAGCGTGGAGTGCAGACCGATCGCCACCGTGACGAATCCGATGAGCAGGTTGCCGAGGGGGATCAGCCCGGCGCTGGTGAGGTAGTCGTAGCTCGACACCCGCGAGAGCGCGCGGTCGGGGATGTGCTCCTGCAGCGAGGTCTCCCACAGGGTGAACGTGCCGGTGACGCAGATGCCGGCGAGCACCTCGAGGCCGGCGATGGCCCAGACCGACAGCCCGCTGCCGATGAACGCCGCCTGGCACGACGCACCGATGAGCATGAGGCTCGCGACGCGCAGTGCGAAGCGCGGCCGCCACCGCAGCATGATCAGGTCGCCGACCACGCTGCCCAGGCCGAAGCCCGCGGTGATCAGCGCCCACGACTGCGCGCCGTTCATCTCCTCCGCGGCGAGCACCGGCCCGAGGACGAAGATCGCCGGCAGCACGATGACGTGGTACGACGCCATGCCGCCGAGGAACGAGGTGACCCACGACCTGCTGCGGACCTCGACCCACCCTTCCTTCAGGCTGGTGAGGAAGTGCGTGGTCGACGCCTCGGGATCCTCGTCGTGCAGCACGTCGGCCACCAGCCGCGGACGCAGAGGGACGAGGCACGCGATCGAGACGGCGAAGGTCGCGGCGTCGAACAGGAACGCCCCGCCCGGTCCGGCGACGACGACGAGGAAGCCGGCCAGCACGGGTCCGACGATGGAGCCGGTGGAGTAGCTCAGACCGCGTAGTGCGTTCGCGGGCTGCAGGTTGATCGGCGAGACGGTGCCGGGCAGCAGCCCCGTGAACGCCGGCGCGAAGAAGGCGTCGGCGGCGCCGTAGAGGGCCGCGAGCACGGCCAGGTGCACGACATGCGCCGACCCCGTCACGAGCAGGATGCCGGCGGTGAGCTGGCACGCGAAGCGGGTGACGTCGGAGGCGATGAGGATCTTCTTGCGGTCGAGCCGGTCGGCCCAGACGCCGGCGGGCAGGGCGAGCACCGCGAAGGGCAGGAACTGCGCGGCCGACACGATCGCGACGTCGCCGACGCTGCCACCGACGGCGAGCACGGCGAACGGGAAGGACGACCATCATCACGCGGTCGCCGAGGATCGAGAGCACCTGGCCGGAGAACAGCAGGCGGTACTGCGGCTCCTCGCGAAGCACCGCCGGAAGCCGGGGACGTCGGGAGCGCGGCGGTGTCGGCGGTGCCGCGTCGCTGCTCATGGTGCCGCAGCCTGTCAGACCCGGCGCACGGGTCCACGCGAGTATCGGCGTCGGCGGAGAACGCTCGATGTCGTGCGCCTCCCGCGCGGTAGCGTGCGCAGCGACCGGGGCATCGTCGCGCGGTCATGTCCGGGGACCACCGGCGCCGCGACGGGCCGGGAGGGGATCTCGTGCGCTGGGTGAAGCGGATCGCCATCGCCGTCGCTGCGCTGCTCGGTGTGCTCATCGTGGCCGCCGTCGGCGTGCTGCTCTGGTTCCACATCCCGTCCAACGCCGCCGGCGTCGTCGCGCAGACGGTGTGCAGCGCGAAGTACGTCTCCGGCCGCGACCTGCCGACCGACCAGCTCGTCGCCGCCGACGTCACGCCGCAGAGCCCGATCCTCGCCGTGGTGTCGACGGAGGTCGACGACGCGAACCGCAGCGTGACCTCGAAGTTCCTCGGTCTGTTCCCCCGCACCTCGTCGCTGCAGCCGCAGCGCGGCTGCGTCCTCGACGCCACCCCCGACCCGGCGGCGAAGCCGTACGTGCCTGCCGCGACCGACCCCGCGCCCTGGCCCGCCGGCGACGGCACGAGCCCGGCCACGGGCGTCGACACCAGCGCGCTCGCCACGATCGTCGACGACGCGTTCGTCGGGTCCGACGACCCGATGGGCATGGCGGCGCGCGGTGCCGCAGTCGTGCAGGACGGCAAGCTGATCCTGCTCCGCGACGGCGCCGGCATCGAGCCCAGCACCTCGCTGCTCGGCTGGTCGATGACCAAGACCGTCACCGGGATGCTCGCCTACAAGAAGCTGCAGGAGCAGGGCATCGACATCGAGACCCCGGTCGTCGACGCGTTCCCGCAGGGCCGCGCGCCGTCGTGGGTCGAGCAGTGGAAGGCCGACGATCGCAAGGCCGTCACGATCGCCGACCTCCTGTTCATGCGCTCCGGCCTTGCGCTCGGCGAGGGCTACGGCCCGACCGGCGACGTCGTGCAGATGCTCTACGGCGAGCAGGACATGTCGGCGTGGGCCGCCGCGCACCCGCTCGACCACCAGCCGGCGACGTACTGGGAGTACCTCAGCGCCTCGACCGTCATCCTGTCCGAGGTCGTGCGCGCGCAGTTCGCCACCGACCAGGAGTACGTCGACTACGCGTACGACGAGCTGTTCGAGCCGATCGGTGTCACCACGGCGACGCTGTCGACCGATGCCTCGGGCACCTGGGTGGGGTCGTCGTACCTCTGGGCGAGCACCGCCGACTGGGCGCGCCTCGGCCAGCTGATGCTCGACGACGGCAGGTGGAACGGTCGGCAGATCATCCCGGCCGGCTGGTGGAAGCTCGCCGGCACACCAGCGATGCCGACCGGCGAGGGCCACGGGTACGGCGCCCAGACCTGGATCGCCGGCGAGCCGGACGGCGGCGAGTGCGCCACCACGCCCGGCTACCCGCGCGACGCCCTGCTGATGGAGGGCCACTACGGGCAGGTCGTCGCGATGATCCCGTCGAAGAAGGCCGTCATCGTGCGGCTCGGCTGGACCGTGATCCCCGACTTCGACGGCTGCGCCTTCGTCGCCGACGTCGCAGCCACGCTCCCGTCCCGCTGAGCAATCCGCACGACTCGGCTGAGCGCGCCGCGCTCAGCTGCCGAAGCCGAAGGGCTGCTGGCCCTGGCCTGCCGTAGTTGAGCAGGTTGTACGTGCGCAGCACCTGCGGTGCGCTCGGAGCCTTCGACGCGTCGGGCGAGGACGAGCACGTCCTCGACGGTCGCGCACGCCTCGCGCCTCTCTCCGGCACGGAACAGCAGTCGTGCCAGCACCTCTCGGCTGTCGCGCGCATCTGCGTCGTAGGGGCCGATGACCTGTCCAGGTCCTCGACCACGGCTCTCAGCAGCTCGATGGCCTCGGTGACGCGGCCGGAGTAGGCGGTGACGGCGGCATGGCTGTAGCGCAGCCGCAGCAGCATCGGATCGTCGGGTTCGAGGAGGGTGTAGGCGTCGACCAGCACGTCGGACAGGTCCTCCGCGGCACGTCGAAGGTCGCCGCGCTGGCCGACCGCGACCGCCGCAGCCACTCGGCTCTCGAGCTCTGTCAGAGGTGACTCCTGCACCGGGTGGCGTGATGACACCGAGCTCGACGATCTGCTCGAAATGCTCCGCGGCGAGCGCGCTGTCGCCGGCGAGGAGCTCCTGCTGGGCGAGTGAGCGTCCGGCTCTGCGCGACGTGCGAAGCGCGGGCGGACGGAGCAGGCCGAGGTCGCGTTCAGCACGTGCCCAGCAGCGACGCCGGCCAGCGGTGCGTCCGTGACGTCATCTCGTTGCGCTGGAAGACGCCGATCAGGCGTACCCCGCTCGCGGGAAGCACGCGCGCCTTCAGGCATCAGCGGCCCGGTCGTCGGTGAAGCGTCGGGCGGCCACGTCGAGGGATGTCGGGGGCCAGGACGGTGTAGCATCCACCACCAGCGAAGTCGGCCCGCGCTCGGGAGCAGCATCAGCCAGTGCCTGGCTCGATGCCGACCGGCCTTCTTCGTCCGTGTTGCCAACCGTCGCGATACACCTCGGCACCGGACGCACGGGCGATGCTCTCCGTCGCGTCCGTGCAGTTGTCGGTGACGACGACGACACGCTCAGGCGGGCGGGTCTGGGAGTAGAGGCTGTCGAGCGTCGCGCCCAGCCGCTTCGTCCTCGCTTGCGCCGGCACCAGCACCGTGATGGTGACCGCGCCGTCGAAGGCCCCGCGGGTCGCCACCATGATCTTGTGTGGGAGAGCGGGTAGGTGCTCGGATCGAGCGACGCCCGGGACTCGCGCAGGAACCACAGCGTGAGCAGGGCGGTGAAGGCGATGGCTCCAAGGCCGAGGCTCAGAGCGACCAGCAGGATGCCCGGCCGGCGGATGGACGGGCGACCACGTCAGCGACAGCGGGCCCCAGGTCCAGACGCTCGACTCGGTGCTCACGCGCGGCCGAGTCGTTCGCGGACACTCCGATCCACAAGGCTGCCGCGGCCGAGACCACGAGCACCGCGACGAGCACACCGACGCCTCGGCCGAGCCACGCAGGCGCCGAGTGGCGCCGGAGGCCGGTCTCGGTGACGACCGTGCCCGTCGATCGGACCACGCCAGTGCCGAGCCGTGTGCTGCCGCCGCCATCGGGCGACGGGTCGACGACAGGTGCATCCATGTCGGGCCCATCGGCCGACCCGGTCATCGGCCCTTAGCCCGATTGCTCACGGCACGCTCACGCACGCCGTGGTCCGGGTACGACGCGGCTCGCTGAGGCGCACGCGTCCGGCTGGGGCTACCGTGCTGAGGCATGGGGAGGGTGCCGGACGACGCGCGCGAGCTCGCGCCGGGAACCCTGCCGAGAGCGCGGCTCGAGGAGTCGGTGTGGTCGACGCCCGCCGGGGGGACCTGTCTGCTCCTCTCCGAGCGGGGGTACGGGCGTCGGACGCTCCTCGACAGCGCAGTGGGCGCCCGGGCGGCGACGGTCACCCTCCCGCCGCGTGAGATCGAGGTCGGAGCGTGGCTGGAGCTGCTGGCTCAGGCGTCCGGCGGTGACGCCGAGCCCGAGCAGCCGTCCGCGCCGGGCTGCGAGCCACCTCCGTGGCTGGTGGTGCTCGACGTCGATCCCGAGCTGCACAAGGCGCTCCTGCCGACCCTCGTCGAGCTCGCCACCGACTGCCCGCCCTCGCGGCGTATCGCGATCACGGGCCCGCCGGGCCTGCGATCCGCATTCTCGAGGCTCCGCGAGGCGGGCCGGATCGTGGAGCTCGACGGTGCCGACCTCCGCCTGGAGCCCGACGAGGCCCGTGCCCTGCTTCGCGCGGGGGTACCGGATCTCGACAGCGACCTCGTCGAGCAGGTGGTCGAGCTGTGCGACGGCTGGGCGGCGGCGCTGCGCTCGGCCGCACAGCGGTACGACGCGCACCGCACCGGGGATCTGCTCGCCTGGCTCCGCACCCGCGGCGCCGAGGACGCGCTCGGGCCCTGGCTCGACCGCCTCGATGCGGCCGCCTACGACATGCTGCTCGACACCGCGATCCTCGACCAGCTCCAGCCGAACCTCGTCGACGCGGTGTGCGGGTCCGGGGGTGACGCGCTCCCGGGCCTCGCGGCGCCGGGCGGGCCTGTCCGGCTCTCCTCGCGCCCGCCGACCGACGAGGGGTACTGGTTCGAACGGCATCCGCTGCTGACGTCGGCGCTGCGCTACGTCGGGGCCGCCCGGCCCGCGGAGGCACTGCGGCATCGTCGGGCCGCGGACTGGTGCCTCGAGCACGGGGTGGTCCCGGCCGAGCTCGAGCACCGGCTCCTGGCCGGCGACGCCTCGGGAGCGGTCGACCGGCTCCATCAGCACGAGAACGAGCTGATCGAGAAGGGCATGGCGGATATGGCGCTGCGTTGGTACCGGGCGCTGCCCGAGACCGGCCAGGCACCGCAGGACCTGCTCCGCGAGGCCTGGGCGTACGCCCTGTCCGACCGGCTGACGGAGTCGCGACGATCCTTGGACCGGTTGAGGCTGGTCCTGCGCTCCGAGCCGAGTGCGTACCCCTCGCCGCATCCGGCCGTCCAGGACCTCGACGCCGAGGCCGACTTCCTCGATGCCTGGTTCGCCGAGCACGACGGCGACCTCGTCCGTATGGCCGCTCTCTCGGCGCGCGCTCAGTCGCTCTTCGGCGACGCGTGGGCGACCAACTCGCAGCAGGCCACGCCGTTGATGCACGCCCGCGCCGCGGCGCATCTCGGCGACCTCGCGACGGCCGAGCGGATCCTGGCCGACGTGCGCGGCGAGCCCTTCATGAGCGCCAGCATCGGGGAGGGCCGCCGCTCGGCCACGGAGGCTGAGGTGGCCTGGCTGCGGGGCGACGTGGTGCGCGCGCGCACTGCCGCGGCGCGCCTCGACCGGTGGCTGCGCGACGAGGGCGACGGCGGCGCCGCCGCCCGTTGGGCGGGTGGGGTGCCGGCCGGGCACCTCGCTCGCGCCGAGGGCGGCGAGGTGGAGCTCGCCGTCGCGGGTCTGACGCGGCTGGCCGAGCACGCCCGACTCGTCACCCGGAGCACCACCACCGAGGTGCTCGCCCGACTCGGTCTCGTCTCGGTGCTGGTCACGCACCAAGGGCCGCGCGCCGGTCTCGAGCACCTCGTGACCGCCCGTGCCCTCGTGCTCGAGCGGTGCCCGGACGGCGGGCTGCTGCGGCTCGTCGCCAAGCACGAGGCCAGACTGCGGCTCGCGGCCGGCGACCCCCGTCGGGCCGAGCAGATCGTGCGTGGGCTCCCTCCCGATACGGAGGGCCGGCTGCTGCTGGCACGCGCGGCACTGCAGCGGAGACTGCCGACCGCCGCGGCGTCCGTGCGGGCGGTCTCCCCGACGACGCCGCGGGAGGAGGCGACCCATGCGCTGCTGCTCGCGTGGACGGCGATGAGCACGTCACGCTCCCGCGCGGAGCAGCAGCTGCTGCGCGCGGCCGATCTGTGCGCCGAGCATGGGATGACGACCTTGCTCGCGGACGTCCCGGAGCCGGTGCTCGAGCTTGCCCGGCGTACGGCGTCGTACCACGTCCACGAGCCGCTGGTCGGCCTGGTCGAGGTGGCCGACCGGATCCGCACCGGTGGCGACGACAGCCGCGACCTGACGACGGTCGCGTCGCTGGGGGTCTCCCTCAGCCGCGGGGATCTGCAGCTGCTGGTGCTGCTCCCGCACCGGGGCAGCAACGCG
The DNA here is from genome assembly GCA_963827145.1 of uncultured Actinomycetota bacterium. GTDB lineage: Bacteria > Actinomycetota > Actinomycetes > S36-B12 > CAIYMF01 > Longivirga. The sequence continues at coordinate 1,231,882 of CAWGZO010000001.1, forward strand.
CACATCGCCGACCAGCTCGGCATCTCGGTCAACACGGTGAAGACCCGGCTCCGGCGGCTCTACGCCAAGCTCGGGGTGCACGACCGCGACGAGGCGGTGGCACGTGCCCGCGCGTCGGGTCTGATCCCCACCGGGCGCGACGTGGAGGCTCCAGGGCCTGTCACCCGCTGAGGGTGATCGGGGCTCTGCGGGATGGCCGACGTAGCCACGCTCCGCCCAGGGTGGTGTCGATCACCTGGAGGAAGCGTGACCGACCTGCCCGACGTCGACGTACCGCGTCCGACCACGCGCACGGACGTCGTGCTCGCGCCGCGCATGGTGGCGCGGGCGACCGCAGCCGTGCTGGGCGTCTTCGTCGTGGCGGCATTCCTCACCTTCGTGGTGCGCGACGGCGGCAGCATCATCTTCACGGTGCTCATGGCGTGGTTCATCGCGATCGCCATGGAACCGGCGGTCGTGCGACTCGCCGCGGCACATGCGACGAGGCGCAGCCACGGGCCTGGTGATGGGCGCGTTCGTGCTGTTCACCGTGCTCTTCGCCATCACGTTCGGCCAACTCCTCGTCGATCAGATCGCTGCCCTGCTCAAGGGGCTGCCGGACCTCGTCAAGAACGTCGTGGACGCGATCAACTCCCGCCTCGGGACCTCGTACAGCTTCCAGGACATCCTCACGAACCTGAACATCACGCCGGAGCAGGTGAACCAGTACGCGGTGCAGATCCTCGGCGGCGTCCTCGGCCTGCTCGGCACCGTGCTCGGAGGCGTCTTCTCGCTGTTCACCCTCGGCCTGCTCACCTTCTACCTCTCCGCCGACGGCCCCCGGCTGCGGAGGTGGGTCGCCGAGCTCTTCCCGGCGCAGGCCCAGGGGGTCTGGCTCACGGTGTGGGACACCACGGCGGCCAAGACCGGCGGCTACGTCGGCGCCCGTGTGGTGCTGGCCTTCATCAACGGGGCGACGAGCGCGCTCGTCTTCTTCATCATCGGCATGCCGTCCTGGCTGGCCCTGGGCATCTGGACCGGCGTCGTCGCCCAGTTCGTGCCGACGATCGGCACCTACATCGCGATCGCTCTGCCCGGTGATCGTGGGCCTGCTCTCCGACCGCCCGGCGATCGGCATCATCGCCCTGGTCTGGGCGGTGCTCTACCAGCAGGTCGAGAACCTCACGCTCGAGCCGCGCATCAGCGCCAAGGCCACCGACGTGCATCCGGCCGTCGCGTTCGCCTCGGTGCTGCTCGGCGCCGCGCTGTTCGGCGTGGCAGGTGCGGTGCTCGCGGTCCCGGTGGTGGCGATGCTGCTCTCGCTCGTCGACGTCTACGTGCGGCGCCACGAGCTCATCCCGTCCGTGCTCGCGGCCGAGCCGGCCGTCGACGCATGAGCCCGTCGCCCAGCCCCCGTCAGGAGAGCAGCATGCGCCCGTTCGTCTCGTTCGACGCCGACGCCTCGGACGACCGGGTGGCGCAGGGTCGCGCCGCCCGGCTGCGCACCGATGCCGCGCTGCTGTGGCTGGCGCTGGCAGCAGGGTTCGCGTTCGTTCGGCAGCGCAGCAACTTCATCCACGGCTGGGAGGCGGCAGCCGCGGCGGGCAGCGCGGTCGCCGGAGGGGCGTCGGCGGGCGCCGTGGGATCCGCCGGACGTGCCCGCGCTGGGGTCGTGGATGATGCTGCCCGACCTCACCTCGCCGGCCACGGCGACCGTCCTGCCGATGAACGACGCCCTGTACGGCGCGTGCCACGTCGAGCTCGACCGGCAGGGGCCGATGGTGGTGCACGTGCCCGCAGACCCGGACGGCCGCTACTACTCGGTGGCGCGTCATGGACGCGCACTTCGCCAACGTGGCCCACCTGGGTCCGAAGTGGACCGGCCGCGACGAGGTCGACGTGCTGCTCGTGCGGTCCGGGTTGGACCGGGCGGGCGCCGGAAGGCATGCGGGTGATCGAGTCGCCGACGGCGTCGGTCTGCCTGCTCTCCCGGGTCCTCGTGGGCTACGACGAGGGCGACGTCGACCGCGTCCGGGCATGGCGTGCGGGCTTCACCGTGCGTCCCGTCGACGGCGAGCTCGTCGAGGTCGAGCAGGACGACCTCGTGCACCCGGACCTCGCCGAGCTCGAGGACCCCTGGCGGTACTTCGCCATCGGGCTGCGAGCACCTCGAGCGCAACCCCTTCCCGCCGGAGCTCGGCGTGGGTCCTCGACGCGGTGGACGTCGCGGCGATCGTGGCGGCTCAGGGCGATGACGCCGGACGACGCGCGGTCGTGGACGGGGTGGAGGCCGCGCAGGCGATCGTCGACGCCGTGCTCACGACGTGGCCCACTCAGGACGGCTGGCGGCTGCCGCTGCCGTGGATCGGTCTGCCCAACGCCCACGTGGCGGAGAACGCGGCGCTGCAGCTGTTCCAGGTCGGGTCCAACGACCTCGGCGAGGCGGCGTACTTCTTCGGCGACCTCGACGACGAGGGCCGCCGGCTCGACGGATCGGCCGGGGCGGTCTATCGGCTGCGCTTCGCCGCCGGATGCGCTGCCGCCGGTCGGCGCCGACGGCTTCTGGTCGTTGACGATGTACGGCCCGGACAACCTGCTCGTCGCCAACTCCCACGACCGCTACTCGACGCGGGTGACGCGACCCGGGCTTCACGCCGGACCCCGACGGCGGGGTCACCCTGTGGTTGTCCGCGACCAAGCCCGAGGAGGTCGACGACGCCGCATGGCTGCCGGCGCCCCAGCGGGCCCGTTCCGCCTCGGTCTGCGCCTCTACTACCCGTCGCAGCCGGTCGTGGACGGCACCTGGTGCCCGCCTGCGCCGCACGTGGAGTGGTGATGAGACTCGGCGTCCTGTCACCCCCGTCGGGTGATCGGCGCATCGACACGTGCGAGCACACACCTGCGACCAGTAGGCAGGATCCATGACCACCCTCGCCGAGCTCGCCCGTCGTGCCGTGCCGTACGGGCTGCCGACCGTCGACCTGCACCGGATCCTGGTGAACTTCGCGCTCGATCCGTCGAGTCCGGAGTACAAGGCGCCGCTCAACGCCGTGCACCACAGCCGAGGGCTGGCGGACCCGTCCGACCTCTCGGTCGTGGCGATGAACGTGGACACGCCGTACTCGTGGGCGTGGCTCGACCTGCGCTCGGGACCGGTCGTGCTCTCCATGCCGCCGCACGCGGCCGACCGGTACATGTCCGCCCAGATCGTCGATCTCTACACGAACATCGTCGGGTACGTGTCGCCGCGCACGTACGGCAACGGCGGCGGTCGGTACGCCGTGCGCGGTCCGGCGGCGGGTCGGTGGGCGACGAGGTCGACGCGGTGCTCGAGTGCCCGACGGACCTCGCCCTCGCGCTGGTGCGCACGCAGCTGTTCGACGACTCCGACATCGTGGAGGTGGCGGCGCTGCAGGACCAGGTGGTCGTGCTGGCCGACGGCCCGGCGCAGCCGATGCCCGTCGGGGTCCCGACCGTCGACGTCCGGGCGCCGCTCGGCGGCGGCTTCCTCCGAGCACTCGACTGGATGCTGCAGTTCATGCCGACGCTGCCCGAGGACGACGGGATCCGCGAGGAGCTGAGCGGACTCGGCGTCGGGGTGGGACTGGTCGACGCCGCTGCTCGCGGAGCCCGACGTCGACGCGGAGGAGCGGCAGGGGCTCGCCGAGGGCATGCGCGACGTCCAGGAACGCTGCGCGGCGGTCAGGTCGTCGGCCGAGCTGTTCGGCAGCCGGGAGTTCTACGCGGGAGACCACCTCAGGCGAGCGGCCGGGCGCGTTCCTCGGGATCCTGGGCAACGCGGTCGAGGAGTACCTCGGGGTGGGCTACCGCGCCGACGAGAACGGGGAGCCGTTCGACGGGGCGCACGGCTACGCGATCACCTTCGCGCCCGACGGCACCGCCGGACGTCGGCGCCTTCTGGTCGATCACGCTGTACGACGACGCCGGGCACCTGTACGCGAACCCGCTCGACCGGTACGTGCTCGGGTCGCGCCAGCTCGGCGGCATGGTGCGTGACGGCGACGGTTCGCTGACTCTTCGCGTCCAGCACGCGCGGCCGCCCGAGGAGCAGGTCACCAACTGGTTGCCCTGCCCGTCCGGCCGTTTCGGCCTGACGTTCCGCACCTACCTGCCGGGTCCGGCGCTGCGCGACGGGTCGTGGACCGCACCGCCGGTCCGCGTCACGGGAGCGGGCGGTGCGTCATGACCGCGACCGATCTCGCGACGCTGATTCCGGTAGCCATCGGCTTCGCGCTCAGCCCTGCGGCCATCATCCAGCTGATCCTGGTGCTGCTCTCGAAGCGTCGGGTCACCAACAGCATCGCGTTCGTCGTCTCGCTGATCGCGCTGACCTCGCTCGCTCTCATCCTGGGTGCCCTGGGGTCGTCGGCCACCGGCGACTCGGGAGGCAGTGGCAGCTCGATCGGTTCGTGGATCCTCGCCGCGTTCGGCCTGCTGCTGCTCGTGATGGGGATCTCCAACTGGCGCAAGCGCCACGACACGTCGGAGCCGGCCGCGTTCGCGGCGATCGCCAACATGGGGCCGGGCGCAGTCGCCCTCCTGACGCTCGGTGTCACCTTCATCAACCCCAAGAACCTCCCTCTCCTGCTCAGCGCCGGAGCCACCATCGACTCGATGGAGGCCCCGTGGATCGCCGGTGCTGTGTTCGTCCTCGTCGGGACGCTGCCCTACACCGGGGCGATGCTCTACTCGCTGCTCGGCGGGGAGCAGAGCGCCGCGACGCTCGAGCGTCTGAGGGAGTGGTTGGTCGCGCACAACCGCGTGATCATGGGCGTTCTGTGCACTGCCCTGGGGATCCTGCTGCTGGTCAAGGGCATCGCCGGCCTGACGTGATCCGGTACGTCGAGGACAGCAGCGGAACGACTTCGGCCCTCCCGCGGCACGGGGAAACGCGGGAGGGCCGAGCACGGCAACTACCGCATGCGGGCCGTCTGACGGATCGGCGTCCTCAGGGGATGTCGACGAGGACGCGGCCGAAGGGACCGCTCTCCTGCAGCTCGTGCGCGGCGGCGATCTCCGCGAGCGGGAACCGGGTGACGGGCGGCATGGTGAGCACGCCGTCGTCGAGGGCGCGCTCGACCTCGGTGGCCGCTCGCTCGAGCCCGTCGCGGTCGAGGTTGTAGAGCAGGATGAAGCGGAAGCTCATGCTCTTGAACAGCGGCGGGCGCACGGGCAGCACGGCCTCGCCGCCGTCGGTCGCGAACACGACGACCACCGCGTTCGTCCCGCACACCTCGGTGTCGATCGCCGCGTTCGCCGCCATCGAGACCTCGAGCACCCGGTGGATCCCCGGGGAGAACGCGCGCACCGCTGCGACCACGTCCTCGCGCTTGTAGTCGACCACCAGGTCGGCGCCGGCCGCGCGCGCCACCTCGGCCTTGGCCTCGCTGCTCACCGTCGTGACGACCCGCGCACCCATCCACCTGCCGAGCTCGATGCCGCACCGACCGACCGCGCCCGCGCCGCCGTGCACCAGCACGTCGTGACCGCGCACGGGACCGTCGATGACGAGGCAGTGGGCGGCAGTCACCGCCGGCACGCCGAGCGTCGCGCCGAGCAGGTCGTCGCTGCCGGCCGGCAGCCGCCTGGCCTTGTACGACGGCACGACGCACCACTGGGCCGCCGTGCCCCAGCGGTTGCCGTGGGCCGACATCGCGAGCCAGACGCGCTCGCCGAGCCGCGACTCGTCGACGCCCGGGCCGACCGCGTCGATCGTCCCCGCGCCGTCGTGGTGCGGCACCTGGAACCCGTCGATCGGCCAGGTCACGATGCCCGCGCGGTTCTTGAAGTCGGTCGGGTTCACCCCCGACACCGTCACGCGCACGCGCACCTCGCCGGGCCCCGGCTCGGGGCGTGGGATCTCGACGACCTCGAGCACGTCGGCGGCGGGTCCGGTGCTGCGGTAGAGGGCAGCGAGCATCGTCTCGGCGGGCATGGCTCCTCCTTGTCTGGGCGGGCGGTCGCCGCGCCGTGGGGCTCAGCGGCGGTGCGGATCGGTGAGCTCGGCCGGCGTACGCGCGACGGGGTCGTCGTGCAGGCCGCACTCGGTCTTGTCCATGTCCGCCCACCTCCCGGCACGCGGCGACTCCCCGGGCGCCACGGCCCGCGTGCAGGGCGCGCACCCGATCGAGAGGAAGCCGGCCGGGCGCAGCGGATGCTCGGGCAGGGCGTGACGCTCGACGTACGCCTCGACGTCGTCGTCCGACCAGGCGGCGATCGGGTTGAGCTTCACCATGGCGCGACGCGCGTCCCACTCGAGCACGGCGGTGTCGCGCCGGGTCTCGGAGTCGACGCGGCGGAGCCCGGTCACCCAGGCCTCGTAGGGGCGCAGCGCGTCGTCCATGACGTCGACCTTGCGCATCCGGCAGCAGGATGCGGGGTCCGTCCGGTGGAGGTCGGCGCCGTACTGCTCCGCCTGCTGCTCGACCGTGAGCGGGGGCCGCGCGCTCACCACGGTGATCGGCAGCTCCCGGTGCAGCTGGTCGCGGTAGGCGAGCGTCTCGGCGAAGTGCAGGCCCGTGTCGAGGAACACGACGTGGACCTGCGGCACGAACTGCGACGCAAGGTGGGCCACGACGGTGTCGGACATGCTCGAGGCGACTGCGAGCCGGTTGCCGAACGCGTCCGCGGCCCAGGTCAGCGCATCCTGCGCATCGGGCTCGGGTCCGAGCTCGCTCAGGCCGGTCTCGAACACGCGGCGTACGTCGTCGGGGTGCCGTCGGGTGCGCGGCTCGGCCGCCACGGCGCGGTCGTCCATGACCTGCCCACCTCCGCACGTCGCGCTCCGGACGCCGGTCGGCGACCGACCCGCTCACGATGACCGGCACGGGCGCGGGCGGCACACGTCCCGGGAGGACAGGAGAGCCGCGCATCTTCGTCTGGAGAGGACGTGCCCCTCCAGGCGTCCGGGTCTGGATCCTGGGCGGGTGCGGAGCGTTCCTGCGTCGCCGGGCGACGACGTCGTCCGGCCGTGCGTCCCCCGGTGCGCCGGGCCGGGTCCTCGCACGCTCCGATCCGGGATGCCGCGGTGAAGGCGCCGCTGGGGCACTACGCCCCCGAGCTGGTCGCGGCCGGCTTCGCCCTCGAGGTCGACGACGCCCCGCTGCTGCACCACTGGTTGAACCTCGCGGACCTCGCCCATGTCGTGGTGCTGAGGGAGCAGGGCCTCATCCCGGAAGCCGCGGCCGCCCGGCTCGTCGACGTGCTGGTCGAGGCCGACACCGTGCCGGCGGAGTCGTTCGGCTACGACCCGGCGTACGGCGAGCTCTACAACTGCCGCGAGCGACGCTTCGCCGAGCAGATCGGCGACGACGCGGGGTGGCTGCACGTGGCCCGCACCCGGCGCGAGGCGGTCCGCGTGGCGGTTCGTCTGCGGCTGCGCCACGACGTGCTCGACCTGGTCGAGGCGGCCGCGGGCTTCTGCGCCGCGACGAGCGAGGCGGCGTCGCGCCACGCGACCACGTACCTCGCCGACCAGACCTACCTCCAGCACGCGCAGCCCTCGACGTTCGGCCACTACCTGCTCTCCTTCGTCCCCCCGGTCGAGCGCGACCTGCACCGCCTGCTCGCCGAGATCGACGTGCTCTCCGGCAGCCCCGCCGGCGTCGGCAGCACCAACGGCGGCCGCCTCGGGTACGACCGCACCCGCGCGGCACAGCTGTTGGGGTTCGACCGCGTGCTCGAGCACACGCGCGACGCGATGTGGCAGACCGACGGCCCGGTCGCGGCGGTGTCGGCGGCGACGAGCCTGGTCGTGACGCTGAGCAAGCTCGCCGAGGACCTCGAGATCTGGGCGAGCGACGAGTTCGCGTGGGTCGAGCTGTCGGACGGCCACGCGCGCAGCAGCGTGATGATGCCGCAGAAGCGCAACCCCTACGCCCTGGGCATGGTCCGCGCCCACGCCGGCGTCCTGATCGGTCGCCTCACCGGGCTGCTCGCCACGAGCCGCACGCCGTCGGCCCGCAGCGACGGGCTGATCGTGGCGTACGGCGAGGTGCCGAGAGCACTCGTGCGCGCGACGGCCGCGACCCGTCTGATGGCCGGGGTGGTCGACGGCGTCCAGGCCGACGCCGGAGCCATGGGCCGGGCGCTCGACGCGTCGTTCACGCAGGCCACCGACATCGCCGAGCACGTGATGAGCACGCGGGGCCTCGACTACCGCAGCGCCTACCAGGTGGTCGCCCACGCCGTGCGCGCCACCGCTGCCGACGGCGGCTCCGGCCGCGACATCACGAGCAGCCGCCTCGACGAGGCGGCCGTCGCGGTGCTCGGCGCGCCGCTCGGCATCGATCCCGAGGAGCTCGCGGAGGTGGTCGATCCCATCGCCATCGTCGCCACGCGCACCGGCATCGGCGGTGCCGCCCCCGAGACGGTGCGCGACATGGCCGACCGGTTCGGCCGCGCCGCCGCCGAGCAGCGCGCCGCGGCCCACGACCTCGGCGTCCGGCTCGCGTCGGCCGAGGCCGAGCTCGTCCGCATCGCCCGCTCGACCCCGGGCACCGACCCGACCGCCTCAGCAGACGGCGTTCCCGAACACCCCGCGCACGACGAGCACCGGAGGAACTGAAGCCGTGGACATCCGTGACCAGCACCCCAACCTCGGCGAGTGGATCGAGCTGATCGACGACGCGATGGTCGATCCGTCGTCCGACCCGATCCTCAACCTCGCGGAGGACCACGGCGACGGCGAGTACGACGCGGTCTTCGTCGGCGGCGGCGCCGGCGGGCGCTTCGGTGCGGCGTACATGAAGGCGATGGGCGGACGCCCGCTCATCATCGACGCCTGGCCCTTCCTCGGCGGCTCGTGCCCGCACCAGGCCTGCGTGCCGCACCACCTGTTCTCCGAGGCCGCGGAGGAGCTCGACCGCATGCGGTGGTTCTCCGACGAGCTGTTCTTCCCCAAGTTCGACGCCGACCGCGCGCGCATCCTCGACCTGATCGACCTGTTCCGCGCCGGTCGCGGCAGCGCGCACGCGTTCATGAACTGGCAGACCAAGGAGCAGCTCGAGGTCGAGTACGTGCTCAACGCGCACGCGACGATCGTCGACGCGAACACGGTCACGGCTGCCGGCAAGACCTTCCGGGCGCGCAACATCGTGCTCGGCATGGGTGCCCGGCCGGTGTGGCCCGAGATCCCCGGCCTCGACCTGCACGGCGTCCACGACTTCGTGACCCTGGTCGAGGAGCTCGACTACGAGCCCACGAGCTGCGTCATCATCGGCGGCAGCAAGGTCGCCATGGAGTACGGCGCGTTCTTCCACGCGACCGGGCTGCACCACCACGATCATCTCCCGCTCGCCGCTCATGCGGACGAAGAGCCTGCACCACATCGACGAGGACCTGCGGCAGTACGTCGTCGGCGGGATGCGCAAGCGCGGCATGACCGTGCACGAGGGCGCGCACCCGGTGCGGGTCAACGGCGAGGACGGTCGGGTCGTCAGCGTGACGGTGCGGCTCGAGACCGGCGAGGAGGTCGACCTCCCGACCGACTTCGTGTTCCTCGGCACCGGGGAGCGGCCGCTGGTGCAGCAGGCGCAGGAGGCGCTCGGCATCGACGTCAACGACTCCGGCCGCGTGGTGGTCAACAAGCGCATGCAGACGTCCGTGCCGGGCGTCTACGCGATCGGCGACATGATCGACGGGCCGATGGAGATGTTCAAGGCGCGCAAGAGCGGCGTCACCGCAGCGCGCAACATCATGGGCGAGGACCTCGAGTTCGACTACACGGAGTACCCGGACTCGCTGCACACGACGTACGAGGTCTCGTGGGTCGGCCTCACCGAGGCCGAGGCGCGCGAGACCCACGACGACGTCGTCATCATCCAGATGCCGCCGACGGTGAAGGACCTCGACACCGAGCACCTGCCGCTGCCGTGCGCCGAGGGCACGATGCTCTACGCCTTCAGCAAGCCCGAGCTCTCGGGCTTCCAGAAGCTCGTCATCGACGGCGACACCCGCAAGGTGCTCGGCGCCCACCACGTCGGCTACGGCGCCAAGGACGCGTTCCAGTACCTCGACTACCTGATCCACCGCCCGGAAGGCCTCACCATCGACACACTGGGGTGGATGAACGAGCTGTTCCTCAACCCCGAGCACTTCGTCCAGCTGTCGCGCCTGCGGGCGGGGAACGCCAGCCTGCGCAACCTCTAGGGAGCCCGTCGTGATCCCGTTGCCGGTGCCGAACACCCGCGCCCACCCCTATCGCGGGCTCTCGGTCCAGGAGGTCGACTTCCCGCTGACCGAGGAGGCGGTGCTCGCACTACCTCCTCGGCCGGGAGGTCTACCGGCGCACCGACTACCTCGCGCTCCGGTCGCACGGCGACACGGCGCTCGTCGCGGTGCGCAAGGAGAGCCTCGAGCCGCTGTTCTCGCCGGTGGTCGAGGCACGGCTGCTGGCCGGACCCGACGAGACGGCGTGGGTCGAGAGCCCGGAGACCGACGTCGGCAACTCCACCTCGCTCGCCGCCGCAGCTGTGCCGGGTGCTCGCGTGACCGTGGTCCTCGGACGCTTCGAGCACGTCAACTTCATCTGGGAGCCGGCGCCGATCACGGTGCGGGTCACCGAGGTGGTCCCGCCGTACCCGCCGAAGCTGTTCGCCCAGGCGCAGCAGGTGATCGCGTACGACGAGGACCTCCCGCCGGTGGAGCTCGTGCTCGACGCCGTCGACGTGCACGACCTCGCCGCGGACAACCCGGCCTCGAGCTACCTGCTGCCGTGCCGGGGATCCGGCACCGAGCTCGGTGCCCCGGTCTCCTTCCTCGACACCCGTCCCGGAGAGCGCCTCGACTGGACGCTCATCGGGTGCGAGCGGTCGCTGCAGTTCCACCGCCACTTCTACGGCGACGAACCGACGCGGGTCGACCTGTGCCCGAGGAAGCGCGCCGAGGCCGACCCGGCGGCATCCGGGTCGCTGACCCTCACCAAGTGCTGCCTGATCGAGCGCGGCTTCGAGGTCGACGCGACGCACGCGGTCGTCCCGTGGGGCACCAACCTCGACGAGATCCGGGAAGGGTTGCGGCACATGCTGCTGCCGCTCGCGCCCGAGGCGGTGCAGGGAGCGGCGCCGTCCGCGGCAGGCCTCGACCGAGGGAGCGGAGCCCGCGCTGGAGGGCGGCCGGCGGTGACCGCGCTGCCCCCGGACTCCGCGGTCTACCGGCACCTGTGGTCGACCGAGGAGACCCGTGCGCTGCTCGACGACAGCGGGCGCACCCAGCGCTGGCTCGACATCCTCGCCGCGCTCGCGCAGGCGCAGGCCGAGCACGGCATCGTGCCCGCCGATGCGGCGGCGGAGATCGCCCAGCATGCGCGGGTCGAGCTGATCGACCTCGAGCGGGTGGCTGCCGAGACGCGTGCCACCGGGCACTCGACGCTCGGGCTCATCCGGGAGCTGAGGGCGTCGTTGCCGCCTCGGTGCGCCGAGTGGGTGTACGTCGGCGCCACGGTGCAGGACGTCACGGACACCTGGTTCGCACTCGTCATGCGCGACGTCCTCGACATCGTCGAGCGCGACGTCGTGCGCGTGCCGGGACGCCGCCGTCACGCTGGCCCGCGAGCACCGCGACACCGTGATGTGCGGCCGCACGCACGGGCAGCCCGGCCTGCCGATCACCTTCGGCTACAAGGCCGCGGTCTGGGTCGGCGAGCTCGACCGGCACCTGGAGCGGATCGCCCAGGCGCGGCCGCGCCTGCAGGTCGCGCAGCTCGGCGGCGCCCTCGGCACGCTCGAGTTCTGGGGCGACCAGGGGCCGGCCCTCCTCGACACGTTCGCCGCGCGCCTCGGCCTCGGCGTGCCCGACATGCCGTGGATCACGGCGCGCGACCGGCTCGCCGAGTTCGCGACGCTCCTCGCCTTCGTCACCGGAACGCTGGGCAAGATCGGCAACGAGATCTACGAGCTGCAGCGCCCCGAGCTCGGCGAGCTCGCCGAACCGTTCACCCCGGGGCAGGTCGGCAGCATCACCATGCCGCACAAGCGGAATCCGGAGCTCGCCGAGCACCTCGACACCCTCGCGCGCTGCGTCCGGGCGGATGCCGGCACCGCGCTCGAGGGGCTGGTGGCGCTGCACGAGCGCGACGGCCGCGGCTGGAAGGCCGAGTGGCTCTGGCTGCCGGAGATGAGCCTGCTCACCGCTGCCGCCCTGTCGTTCGCCGCCAGGTTGCTCGAGGGTCTGCAGGTGAACGAGGCACGCATGCGCGCCAACCTCGACGCCCAGCACGGGTATCCCATGTCCGAGCCGGTGATGCGGCTGCTCGCCGAGCGCATGGGCAAGCACGTGGCGCACGAGCGCGTCTACGCCGCCACGATGGCCGGGGTCGAGAGCGGCGTCGATCTCGCGACCGCGCTGCGCGACGCGGGGCTCGTCGGGCCGGACTCTCTGTCCGAGGACGAGCTCGCGGCGGCGCTCGATCCGCGAGGTGCGCTGGGTGCGACCGGCGCGTTCGTCGACCGGGTGCTGGCACCGCACACCGCGGCGACGTGATGGCCCGCCTCGACGAGGTCGCACGCGTCCCCCTGGCGACGCTCCCCACGCCGTTGCACCTCGCGCCTCGGCTCTCCGAACGGCTCGGCGTCGAGATCTGGTTCAAGCGCGACGACCTGACGGGGCTCGGGCTCGGCGGCAACAAGGTGCGCGGCCTGGAGTTCCTGCTCGCCGACGCGCTGGCCCAGGGCTGCGACCACCTCGTCACCGCCGGCGGCCCGCAGAGCAACTGGGCGATGCTCGCCGCGCTCGCCGCCCGCACCCGGGGCCTCGACTCGACCCTCGTGAGCTTCGGCGACCCGCCCGCGGGTGGAGCCGTGGGCAACCACGCGCTCGCCGAGCTCGCCGGCGCGCGGCTGCACTTCACCGGGGATTCCGACCGGTCCTCGGCCGATCGCGGCGTCGACGAGGTCTGCCGTCGCCTGCGCGACGAGGGTGCGACGCCGTACGGCGTGCATCGCGGCGGGGCCACCGGGCTCGGCGCCCTGGGCTACGTGCAGGCCACCGCCGAGCTGGACGTCCAGCTGCACGGAGGCCGGGGTCCGCCCACGGCAGCTGTGGCTCGCCACCGGGTCGTGCGGCACGCAGGCCGGCCTCGTCGCCGGCGCGGGCGTGGCTGCCGGCGTCGTACGACGTCGTCGGCGTCACGGTCAGCCGGCCGGTCGCGGAGTGCCGGGAGCGGGTGGCGCGGATCGCGTCGGACGCGTGCGCACTGCTCGACGTCGACGCGCCGGATCTGCAGGTCGAGGTCGTCGACGGCTTCCTCGGCCCGGCCAAGGGCGTGCGCTCCCCGGAGGGCGACGTCGCGGCCGAGCTCGTCGCGCGCACCGAGGGCGTCTTCCTCGACCCCGTGTTCGCGGCCAAGGCGATGGCGGGCCTGCTCGCGGCGGCGTACGACGGCAGCGGTGGAGGGACCGGTGGTCTTCCTGGTGAGCGGCGGAGCCCCCACCCTCTTCACGGTCTGACCGCGACGAGGGACCGACCGGGCTGTCTGCTCAGGCGCTCGCGGGCCGGGCGTGCGTGAGGTGCGTGGGCACGTCGGGACGGACGCTGGACGACCGCGGCTGGTCGGGCGCGACGTCGGGGAGCAGGTCGAGGGTGTCCGACCGCAGCCCGAGGCGCAGGGTCTCCAGCGCGATCACCTCGTCGGTCGGGATGTTGCCCAGGTTGGCGACGGCGCCCAGGCGGCGGACGAACCACGCCTGCTGGTCCTTGCGCGGCGCCTCGAAGATGACGAGCCGCGGCGGCAGCGCCGACACGATCGCCTCGACCAGCTCCGCGCGTACGTCACCGTTCGGGTCGTAGAGGCCGACCGTGCCGCTCTCGCGCGCCTCCGCGATGAGCAGCGACGCGCCGGCCTCGAGGTCGCCGGTCATCTCCTCGACCCAGGCGTCGGCGACGACCTGCACGCCCGGATCCTTCGACCCGCACTCCGAGAGCACGGTGAACTCCTGCGCGAGCCGCTGGATGAGCTCGCGCTTGTGGTCGGTCTCCATGCCCAGCGCGCCGTTGGACACCTCGACGTGGGTGAAGCCCAGGCGATGCATCCAGCGCACGTAGTCGTCGACCCGGCCCTGCCGGTCGCAGATCTCGAGCAGCGTGCCGCCCGGGCACATGTGGACCCCGGCCGCGCGCGCGACGCGGACCTTGGCCTTCACGCCGTCCGACACGTACGCCGTGCCCCAGCCCAGCTTGATGATGTCGACGGAGTCGCCCGCGGCGGCGAGCAGCGACTCGAGGCCGACCATCGACAGGCCCTTGTCGAGCACGTGCGTGATGCCCTCGGTGCGCGGCTTGTGCGAGCGGGGCGGGAGCGAGAGGAACCCGGGTCCGATCTGCGACGACACTCGCTCTCCTCCGGCCGCGATCCAGACGCCGCGCGCACGCGCAGCCGCGTCGCGGCAGCCCGAGTATCACGCGCCGAGCGCTCGAGGTGTCCTGGCCCAACGGGACGAATTCGGGCCAGGAGTCTGGCCCGCCCGCACGCGGTTCCCGTACCGCTGGGCGGTCTACGTTCCGGTCGGATGGTCCTTTCGGGACGTGCTCGTCCGTCCCGGCACCGGACCGTCCGTCCCACCCAGTCGTCCGTGGCGCCCGTGCGGCGTTCCGTCCGAGACCGAGAGGTGCATGGAATGCGAGTCGGAGACAAAGAGATCATGATCCCGACGTCGATGGTCGGGAACTATCCCAACCCTCGGTGGTGGGATGCGGGCCCCGCCCGTGACTGGCGCGGCGACCAGGAGCCGCCGGACGCGTTCATCCGCGAGGCGTTCGAGGACGCCATCCAGTCGATCGCGCACGACCAGGAGAGCGCGGGACTCGACATCATCTCGGACGGCCGGTTGCACGGGGACAACTACGCCGACGCGGCGGTCTACTACTACATGAAGCGGCTCGGCTACGACCTCAAGGGCGGCCACCTCGGCTTCCCGATCTACAGCCGCCTGCACGCCGGCACCGTGACGCAGGAGATCAAGCGCCGCGGCGGGATCATGGTCGAGCAGGCCCGGGCGCTGCAAGAAGGCGACCGACAAGCCCACCAAGATCCAGTACACCGGCATCCAGGTGCTGGCCCAGTGCACGAACGACCTGTACTACGACAACCCGCGCGACCGCGCGATGGCGATGGCCGCGGCGATCAACGAGGACATCCTCGAGGTCGACGCGATGGGCATCGACTTCATCCAGCTCGACGAGTTCACCTGGCCCTACTTCTACGAGGACTGGGCGATCGAGGCGTTCAACCGCGCCGTCGAGGGCGTGCAGAACGCGCAGGTCATCGTGCACGTCTGCTGGGGCAACTGGGGCGGTACGCCGGCCTACTACCCGGACGAGACGGCGGAGTCGGGCGAGATCTTCGACCTCACCCAGCGCAAGGGCGAGGCGCCGTCGGCCACCTCGTCGGTCATCCCGAAGTCCTACGAGGCGAAGTTCGACGTCCTCAACCTCGAGAACTGCGGCCGTCGCTCCGACGACCTGTCGGGTCTCGACGTCCTCAAGAACCACCCGCTGCCCGACAACGTCACCTTCTGGGCCGGTGTCATCGACGTGAAGTCGACGATCACCGAGACGGCCGAGGAGGTCTGCGACCGCATCCTGCGGCTCGCGGAGTACGTGCCGCCGGAGCGTCTGGGCGTCACGACCGACTGCGGCCTGATCCTGCTGCAGCGCTACATCGCCATCGACAAGCTGCACGCGCTGTCGGCCGGCACCGAGATGGCTCGGCAGAAGCTGGGTCTCTGACGGGATGGCCATCTGGACGCTGAGCTGCCCGGCCTGCGGGCACCACTTCCGTTCCCTCGTGATGGAGGGGACGCGAGTGCCGCAGGTCTGGGTCTGCTCGGCGTGCGGGAGCCGCGACGCGGCGCCTGTCGACGTGCAGGAGGGCGGCCCGTTCACCGCGGGCAGCACCTCGTGCGGGTGCGGGTGCGGCTGAGCGGTCCCGGAACGATCGACCTGCGGCGGGTGTCCTCGGACGCCCGCCGCAGTCGTGCGTCGAGGCTGTTCACCAGCTCTCGACCGGAAGCCGCCCTTGTCCCGGAGCACCAGGGAATCGCGCGACCTTGGGCGGTCCAGGACGTAGTGACCCGCCCGTCGGCTCCCTAGCGTTCGGCGCATGTCCGAACGCATGGTCGTGATCGGGGGCGGCGCTGCCGGGATGTCGGCCGCGTCGGCAGCGCGGCGCACCGACCCCGTCGCTCGACGTGGTCGTGCTCGAGGCGACGTCGTACATCGCCTACGGCCTGTGCGGCCTGCCCTACTACCTCTCCGGCGTGGTCGCGACGGCGGACGACCTGTTCGCCTACCCGATGGAACGGTTCACCAAGGACCGCGGCATCGACGTGCGCACGGCGGCCGTGGCCACCGAGCTCGACCCGGACGGTCGCTGGATCGTCTACCGCCAGGGCGAGCGCACGCACCGGCTCTCGTACTCCAGCCTCGTGGTCACGGCCGGCGCCTCGCCCGTGCACGTCGCCGTGCCGGACATCGGCGCCGACCGCACCTTCGCCGTCCGCACGCTCGAGGAGGCCATCGCGCTGCGCGGCCTGCTCGACGCCGGGAAGGTCGGGTCGGCGCTCGTGGTCGGGGCCGGCTACATCGGGCTCGAGATGGCCGAGGCGCTCGTCGCACGCGGCTGCTCGGTGACGGTCGTCGAGCGCCTCGACCAGGTGCTGCCGACGCTCGACACGGAGGTCGCCGCCGTCGTCGAGGAGCACGTCCGGCAGCACGTCGACCTCCGGCTGGGCACCGACGCCACGGCCCCCGGGCTGCCCGCCGTCGACCTCGCGGTGGTCAGCGTCGGCGTACGCCCCTCCGCCACGCTCGCCGCGGCGGCGGGTGCCGACACCGGCCCCTCGGGCGCGCTGCTCGTCGACGCGGAGATGCGCACGTCGCTGCCCGGCGTCTGGGCCGCGGGCGACTGCATCGCCCCGCTGCACCGCGTCACCGGGGCAGCCGGCCTACGTCCCGCTGGGCACCACCGCCAACAAGACGGGACGCGTGGCGGGCACCGTGGCGGCGGGTGGGTCGGCGAGCTTCGCGGGCATCGTCGGCACCGCGGTGGTCAAGGTGTTCGACCTCGAGGTCGCGCGCACCGGCATCACGCTGGCCGAGGCCCGCGCTGCGGGGATCGAGGCGGTCGCGACCGACGTCGTGCACCGCAGCCGCGCCAAGTACTACCCCGGCGGTTCGGCGCTGCACGTCCGGCTGGTCCACGGCGCCGGCGGGCGTCTGCTCGGTGCGCAGATGGTGGGCCGCGAAGGAGCCGCGCAGCGCATCGACGTGCTCGCCACCGCGCTGCAGACCGGCATGACCGTGGGCGACCTCACCGCCCTCGACCTCGCGTACGCACCGCCGTACTCGCCGGTCTACGACCCGATCCTCATCGCCGCCGAGAGCGCGGCCCGACGCGTGGAGGCGTCATGACGACCGATCGCCGGGTCGCCCTCGTGACCGGAGGCGCGTCGGGCATCGGGCAGGCGACGTGCCGCCGACTGCTCGCCGACGGGTTCGTCCTCGCGGTCGGCGACCTCGACGCGGACGGCGCAGCCGAGGAGGCCGGACCCGAGGGGTACGCCGCCGCCCTCGACGTCGCCGACGAGGCGTCGGTGGACGAGTTCGTCGCTGCCGCCGTCGCGCAGCTCGGACGCATCGACGTGCTCGTCAACAACGCCGGGATCTCCGGCGACCAGACCGCCACCGTGCTGCACTCCACGCCGGTCGCCGAGTGGGACCGCGTCATCGCGGTCAACGTCCGCGGCCCGTTCCTGCTCAGCCGTGCGGTGCTGCCGTTGATGGTCGCCCAGGGATCGGGTCACGTCATCACCATCGCGTCCGTCGCCGGGCAGGTGGCGTTCCCCGGCCGCAGCGCCTACACGACGTCCAAAGGTGCGGCCCTGCAGCTCGCCAAGTCGATCGCCGTCGACTACGCCGCCTCCGGCATCCGCAGCAACGCGGTCTGCCCGGGCATGGCGCACACGGCGATGACGTCCTGGCGTCTCGACGTCCCAGAGCTGCGCGAGCAGATCGAGTCGCGCATCCCCCTGGGGAGGGTGGCGTCGGCGGACGACGTCGCCGATCTCGTGTCGGTCCTGGCCTCGGACCGGCTCCACTACCTGACCGGCGCCGCGCTGGTCATCGACGGAGGGTACACAGCGCTGTGACTACCGACTCGCACGTGGGAACCGGCCGGCTCGCCGGCAAGGTCGCCATCATCACCGGGGCAGGTTCGGGCATCGGTCGCGCTGCGGCCGTGCTCTTCGCCGCCGAGGGCGCAGCCGTGGGCGTGCTCGATCGTGACGGTGCCGTGGCCGACGAGACCACCGAGATGATCACCGCTGCCGGCGGTCGCGCGCTGTCGCTCACCGCCGACGTGTCGAAGGCGGCGCAGGTCACGGCGGCGGCGGACGCGGTCGCGGAGGCGTTCGGCTCCATCAGCGTCGTCTACAACAACGCGGGCGTGGACTCGAAGGGCTCGGTGGCGGTGGCCGAGGAGGCCGACTGGGACCGCTGCTTCGACGTCAACGTCAAGGGCACGTACCTCATGACGCAGGCGGCCCTGGCGCACATGGGCACGGGCGGGTCGATCATCAACCAGGGTTCGGTCGCCGGCCTCGTGGGCGTCATGAACTTCGCGGCGTACTGCGCGGCGAAGGGCGCGGTGGTGTCGTTGACGCGGTCGATGGCCGTCGACCTCGCCTCGCGCGGCGTCCGCGCCAACGTCATCTGCCCCGGCACCGTCTACACGCCGCTCATGGAGCCGATGCTGCGCGCCCGCGGCGACGGCGACCTCGACCTCGGTCTCCAGCGCACGCTGGTGAAGTACCCGATCGGTCGGCTGGGCGACGTCGCGGACATCGCGCGCGTGGCGCTGTTCCTCGCGAGCGACGAGGCGGCGTTCATGACCGGGTCGGTCGTCGCGGCCGACGGCGGCATGACCGCGCAGTGACATGAGCCGCTTCTCCCTCGATGCCGACAAGCGCACGACGCTCGCCGACGCCGCGAGCCGTGTGTCGGACGGCGACACCATCGCGCTCGGCGGCGGGCTGTGCGCCCGGCTCCCCATGGCGCTCGTGCGCGAGCTGATCCGCCAGGGGCGCACGGGACTTCGCGTGGTCGGGTCGGCGCACAGCATCGACGTCGACCTGCTCATCGCTGCGGGTGCCGTGAGCGTCTGCGAGGAGTCCTACGTCGGCTTCGAGCAGGACCTCGGCCTCGCGCCCGCGTTCCGTCGCGGTGCCGAGAGCGGCGCGGTCGAGGTGCGCGAGAGCTCGTGCGTCGTGATGCTCACCCAGCTGCGTGCCGCGGAGATGGGCGTCCCGTTCCTCCCGGTGCGCGGCTTGCTGGGCGGCGACCTGCTGACCCTGCACCCGGAGTGGGGGACGGTCACCTGCCCGTTCACGGGGCAGGAGCTCGCTGCCGTCCCGGCGCTCACCCCGGACGTCGCGCTGCTGCACGCGCCGCTCGGCGACGCGGCGGGCAACCTGCATCTCGACCAGCCCTACGTCCTCGACGAGCGGTTCGCGCACGCGTCGCGGACCGTCGTCGCCACCGTCGACGAGCTCGTGAGCACCGACGAGGTTGCTGCCGCCGGCGTCACGGTGCCGGCGCACGTGGTCTCCGCCGTGGTCGAGGTGCCGTTCGGCGCGCATCCCTCGTCGTGCTATCCCGGCTACGCCTACGACCGGCCGCACCTCGCGGAGTACGTCGCCGCGGCGACCGCCGGGCCGGATGCGGTCGACGGCGTACCTCGAGCGCTACGTGCTCCCCGGGGAGGACGCCTATCGCGCCCTCGTGGATCCGGTGCGGCTCACCGAATGGTCGACCTCGGACGAGACCTGGATGGAGCTGTTCCGATGAGCAGCTGGACGTTCGACGAGTGGTTCGTCGTCACCCTCGCCCGCACGATCGTCGACCGCGAGGTGGTCTTCCACGGCTTCGCGAGCCCGTGCGCCCAGGTGGCGATGCATGTGGCTCGCCGCACCCATGCCCCTGGATCGCTGCTCATCGAGGGCGCGACGTACGCCGTCAACCCGGAGCCGGCGTTCGTCCCGCCGACGGGCAACGACCTGGCGCTGCACCGCGATGCGGCGTACCGGATGCGGTTCGACGAGTTCTTCGACGCCGCATGCCGCGGGCGACGTCGACCGGATGTTCCTCTCCGGCGGGCAGATCGACGCGCACGGCAACACCAACGTGACGGCGATCGGCGGCATGCCGAACCCGAAGATCAAGCTCGGCGGCGGAGGCGGCGGTGCGAACATCTCGGCCACCATCGGCGCGCTGACGCTGTGGACCACGCGGCACCGCAGCGGTCGCACCCTCGTGCCCACGCTCGACTTCCTCACGGACCTGGGGCACGTGACGCCGTCCGGGACGCGCGAGCAGCTCGGGCACACCGGCGGCGGCCCGGAGTGGCTCGTCACCGAGCTCGGTGTCTTCGACTTCGTCGACGGCCGCGCGCGACTCGTCTCGAGGTTCCCCGACGTCGACCTCGAGGACATCAGACGCGCCACGGGCTTCGAGCTCGACGTCGCTCCCGAGGTCGGTCTCGTCGGCGGAGCCGACGGAGGCCGAGCTGGTGCAGGTGCGGGAGATCGACCCGCTCGGCGTACGCCGGTCGGAGTTCTCCGAGCAGGAGCTGGCGCGCAGCTTCGGCAGCCCGGGGTGACCGGTCGGCCCCTGCTCGACGCGCTGTTCGCACCGCGACGCGTCGCCCTGGTCGGCGCCTCGGACCGGGCCGGGAGCCTCGGCGCGCTGCTGGCGGCCAACCTCGCGTCGTTCCCGGGCGAGGTCGTGCACGTGCGCTCCGGCGAGTCGCTGCGCGATCTCGCGGGGCCGATCGACCTCGCCGTCGTCGCCGTGCCGGCGGCGGCCGTGCCGGGCGTGGCGGCCGACGCCTCCGCGGCCGGCGTGACGGCCATGGTCGTGCTCTCCGGCGGGTTCGCGGAGAGCGGGCCCGAGGGCGCGCTGCTCCAGGAGCAGGTGCTGCGCGCCGCCGCGCCCGAGGGTGGGCACCGGGTGCGCGTGATCGGCCCCAACTGCTTCGGGGTCCAGAACTGCGACCTGCCCGCTCAACGCCTCGATCGCACGCGGTACGCCGCTGGGCGGTGGCGGGATCTCGGTGGTCAGCCAGTCCGGGGCCTACGGCATGGCCGTGCACGACCTCGCGCACGACGAGCACGTGCGCTTCGCCAAGGTGTGCGCGCCGGGCAACACCTCCGACGTCACCGTCGCCGAGCTGCTCGACTGCACTCGGCGACGACGCCGCCACCCGCACGATCTGCCTGCTGCTGGAGTCGGTCGCCGACGGCCGGGCCCTGGTCGAGGCCGCGCAGCAGGTGACCGCGCGCAAGCCCGTGCTCGTGCTGAAGACCGGCCGCTCGGAGGCGGGTGCGCGGGCCGCGACGTCGCACACCGCAGCGCTCGCCTCCAGCGGCGCGGTGTGGTCGCGGCGCGCTGCGGCAGGCCGGTGCCGTCGAGGTGCGCAGCGGGCAGGAGCTGCTCGACGCGGCCCGCGCGATCGACGGCCAGCCGCTGCCCGCGGGCGACCGGGTCGCGATCATCACCAACAGCGGCGGCACGGGCGTGGAGCTCGCCGACCTGCTGGCGGACGAGGGCCTGACGGTCCCCGCGTTGTCACCCCGGCTGCAGGACCGGGTGCGTGCGCTGCTGCCGGCGTACGCCTCGGCGACGAACCCGGTCGACGTCACGCACGGCGTGGTCGCTGTTCCCCACGATCTACCCCGCGCTGGTCGACCTGCTCGCGCGCTCCGGCGAGGTGGACGCCGTCGGTCGTCGTGCTGCTGCAGCGCTCGGCCACCGACGCGTCGACGGTGCGCGGTGTCGCGGAAGCGGTGCGGGCGCCTGCGCAGCGACGGCGTGGCCGTGCCGGTGCACGCGTGCTGGGTGGCGCCGCGCTCCGCCGACGACCTCGCGCGCGAGCTGCAGGCCTCGGGGGTGCCGGTGCTGCCGTGGCCGCCGCGCGCGGCCCGCGCGCTGGCGCTGGCCCGTGCCGCCGCGCTGGCCCGCGGATCGCGTCTCCGAGCCCGCCCCGCGGGCGGTCGCCGCCGGCCCGCTCGACGTCGATCCCGACCTGGACCTCGCCGACCCGACGGCCACGGCGGAGCGGCTGCGGCGCTTCGGTGTCGACGTGGTGCCCTCCGTCGAGTGCCGGACCGCTGCCGAGGCCGAGGCGGCGGCGACGTTCCCGGCCGTGGTCAAGGTCGGCCGGGTGGCGCACCGCACCGAGGTGGACGGCGTACGCCTGGGGCTCACCGAGTCCCGAGGAGGTGCGCGCCGCGGCCACCGAGCTGCTCGCGCGGTCGGCCACGGTGCTCGTCTCGCCGCAGCTCGACGGCGTGGAGGTGGCGGTGGGGGCGGTGCGCGACCCCGACTTCGGCCCGGTCGTCATGGTGGGCTCGGGCGGCATCTGGGTCGAGGCGCTCGGCGACACGGCTTTCGCGCTCGCCCCGCTCACCCTCGCGGAGGCCCACGAGGTCATCGCCACGCTGCGGGTGAGCGCGGTGCTGCGCGGCGCCCGAGGGCAGGAGCCCGCCGACCTCGACGCGCTCGCCCGGCTCCTGGTGGCCGCGGGCGACGCGCTCGTCGGCCTGCCGCACGTGGGCTCGATCGACCTCAATCCGGTGCTGGTGTCCCCCCGAAGCGCGGTCGCCGTCGACTGGTCGCTGCACCCTCGTCGAGGGCCTGGCGCCTCAGGACCAGTGACGACATGATGTTCGTCCTGGCAGGACGAGGCTTCTGTCGGCAACGCCCCGTAACTTCCCGTTAACGAGCGGTGGGACGCAGGGCGCTACAGGCTCCGCCCGAGCCAGATGCGCCCCGTCCGACCCGAGGCTGCGCCGGCGCTCGCCGGCGCGACGACCGACAGGAGCTGTCCGTGGACGTGGCCGAGGTCGTGGCGCGGGCTCGCGCCGCGCAGTCCGAGATCGCCGAGTGGGACGCCGAGCGCGTCCACGAGCTCACGACCGCGGTCGCGTACGCCGTCGCACGCAAGGACCGCGCCGAGGAGCTCGCGCGGCTCGCGGTCGACGAGGCCGGCTTCGGCAACTACGACGACAAGGTCACCAAGATCGAGCGCCGGGTGCTCGGCGTGCTCTCCGACCTGCGCGAGACCCCGACCGTCGGCATCGTCGAGGAGGACCCGGCGCGCGGACTCGTGAAGATCGCGAAGCCGGTGGGCGTCGTGGCAGGCCTGGTCCCCACCACCGGTCCCGACGCGACCCCGCCCGTGAAGGCGCTGTGCGCGCTCGCCGGGCGCAACGCGATCATCTTCGCGGCGCACCCGCGCAGCAAGCGCACGACCGACGCGGTGGTGGGCTTCATGCGCGAGGCGTGCGAGCAGGTCGGTGCGCCGGCCGACCTCGTGCAGGTGCTGCCCGAGGCGAAGATCGCGTTCACCACGGAGCTCATGCACCAGGTCGACCTCATCGTGGCCACCGGAGGCGCCGGCATGGTGAAGGCGGCGTACAGCTCGGGGACGCCGGCATTCGGTGTCGGTGTCGGCAACGCGGTGCACGTGGTCGACGAGACCGCCGACCTTGCCGACGCTGCCGGCGCGATCGTGGCGGCCAAGACGTTCGACTACGCCACGAGCTGCCTGGCCGACAACGCGGTCGTGGTGCACGAGTCCGTCTACGACGACCTGCTCCAGCGGCTGACGGCCGCGGGCGGATACCTCTGCGACGACGCGGAGAAGGCGTCCCTGCAGGCCGCGATGTGGCCGGACGGCGGCGAGATCCCGACGCCGGACGTGATCGCGAAGTCGGCGACGCACATCGCCGGCCTCGCCGGCATCGACGTGCCGGCGTCGACGACCTTCCTCGTCGTCGAGGAGGACGGCGTCGGGCACGACCACCCGTTCAGCGGCGAGAAGCTCTCGGTCGTCCTCGCGCTCTACCGCTACTCCGGCGGCATCGAGAACGCGGTGGCCCAGGTCAACGACATCACCGGCTACCAGGGGCTCGGCCACACCTGCGGCATCCACACCACCAACGACGCGCACGTCGACGCTCTCGCGCTCGGAACCAGGACGGCGCGGGTGCTGGTGAACCAGAACCTCAACGAGGGCGCAGGCAGCGCGCGCAACGGCCTGCCCTTCACCCTCAGCCTGTCCTGCGGCACGTGGGGCGGCAAGATCACCACCGAGAACGTCAACGCCCGGCACTTCGTCAACCTCACGTGGGTGTCGAGGCCGTCGGTCGTCCGCCAGGTCGACCCGGAGTCGCTGTTCGCCGGGCACATCGAGAAGTACGGCCGATGACAGGAGCTGCTCGATGACCACGATCCCTCTGGCGCTGGACCGCCCCGGCGTCGCTATCGAGCAGGGCGACCACATCTGCGCCTTCTACCGCGGGCGCGACCAGCGCGACGACGTGCTGCTGCCGTTCCTCCGCGACGGTCTGGTGCAGGGCCACAAGTGCATCGCCGTCATGGACGACCCCGACGTGGAGCAGGTGACGAACCCGCTCTCGCTCGTCCTCGACATCGAGAGCCGGCTGGTCACCGGGCAGCTCGAGCTGATGAGCAGCGACGCGGCGTACCTCGCGGACGGGCACTTCTCGACCGATCGCATGCTCGACTTCTGGGAGTCCAACGTCGGCCATGCGGTGGGGCCGGCGGGCTTCCCGTTCGTGCGCTCCGTCGGCGAGATGACCTGGGCGCTGCAAGGACATGCCCGGCGTCGACCAGCTCGTGCGGTACGAGGCGCGGCTCAACCGGTTCCTGCCGCGCTACCCGCAGGTGATCCTCTGCCTGTACGACCTGGAGCAGTTCACCGACGGCCGGATCCTCCTGGAGATGCTCAAGACGCATCCCAAGGTCCTGATGTCGGGACAGGTCCTCGACAACCCGTGGTACGTCGAGCCCGAAGACGATCCGCTGGCATGACCCGGCCCGAGCTGGACGCCTCGGACCAGCTCGGACGCGGGCTGCTCTCGACCATGCGCAGCCTGCTCGTCCTGGGGCAGCTCATGACGGAGAGCACGGGGGAGCGCCAGATCCTCGAGCTGGCCGTCACCGCAGTGCCGTCGTTGGCCCGGTGCCGCGTCGTGTCGCTCGAGCCCGGAGACCCGGCCGCGATCGATCGTCCCGGCCCCGGCACCGCGCCCGTCGGAGGCCCGGTGGAGGTCGAGAGCGAGGCGTGGGCCTGGGGCTATCCGCTGGGCAGCCCTCCCGGGCCGGTTCGGGGTGCTCGTCGTGGCCGCCGACGTGGAGCCCTCCAGCGAGGAGCAGTTCCTCCTGCGCGCACTCGCGCAGCAGACCGGTGCGGCGCTCGCCAACCGTCACCTGCACGCGCAGGAGCTCGCCGCGGCGGAGGAGCTCTCCGAGGTCAACGCTCGGCTGCGCGGGTCGCTCGGGGCGTTGGAGCGCAGCATCGAGATCCACGACCGGCTCACCGCGGTGGCCGTGTCCGGCGAGGGCCGCGAGGGCATCGCGCGCGCGGTCCACGAGCTCACCGGACTGCCCGTGGCGATCGAGGACCGCTACGGGAACCTCAAGGCCTGGGCCGGCCCGCAGCGACCGGACCCGTACCCGAAGGAGTCGTCGAGGCGCCGCGAGGACCTGCTCCGCCGCGCCCGCGAGTCCAACCGCCCCATCCGCGAAGGCGGCAGCCTCATCGCCCTCGCCCACCCCCAGGGCGACGTCCTCGGGGTGATCAGCCTGGTCGACCCCGTCGGGGTCCGCGGGCGAGCACGACGTCATGGCGCTCGAGCACGGCGCCACGATCCTCGCGATGGAGCTCGCCCGGATCCGCAGCCTCGCCGAGTCCGAGCTGCGCGTACGCCGCGACCTCGTCGACGAGCTGCTCAACGGCACCGAGGAGGAGAGCGCGCTCGCCCGTGCCGCTGCTCTCGGCTACGACCTGCAGCGCCCGCACCGCGTGGTTCTCGTGGAAGGCGGTCGCGGCGGCGTCGGCATCGACGCGCTGTTCCAGGCCGTGCGCATCGCGGCGCGCGACGAGGGCGTCGGAAGCCTGCTGGTCGCGCGCGGCTCCCAGACCGTCCTGCTCGCCGACCGCGAGGCCGACTGGGAGGCGCTGCGGCAGTCGATCATCCGCGGCCTCGGCGGGGTGAGCGTGCGGGTCGCCGTGGGGGAGCAGTGCTCCACCGTGTCGGACTTCCCGCAGTCGTTCCGCCAGTCGCGGCTCGCGCTCCAGCTGCATGCGCTCGGCCGAGTGGACCGACCAGGCGGTGCGCTTCGACGACCTCGGGGTCTACCGGCTGCTCGTCGGCACCGAGGACCTCGGCGAGGTGGAGCGGTTCATCGAGCGGTGGATCGGCACGCTGCTCGAGTACGACGAGAAGCGCAACGCCGAGCTGGTGCGGACGCTCATGCACTACCTGCAGCACGGCGGGAACTACGTCGCGACCGCCGGCTCGCTCATCGTCCACCGCAACACGCTCAAGTACCGGCTGCAGCGCATCCGTCAGATCTCCGGGCTCGACCTGTCCGACCCCGAGGTCTTCTTCAACCTGCAGCTCGCGACGCGCGCCTGGCAGACCCTCTCCGCGCTGCGCGGAACCTCGACGGGTTGAGCGGCGCAGGTCGCTGGGAACGGACACGGGCGACGCGGCGTGATTGCTACGCTCCGGCGATCCTCACGTAGCGGCGTACCGACGCGATGTTGTCGGACGGTTGCTCGGCTCGGGCGGGGATGCAGCAACCGACTGCGATCAGAGAGGGCAGGCCCGAGCGGGCGGACCCATGCGACCACGTTCCGTCTTCCTGTCCGCCCTGCGCTTCGTCCGGGCGAATGCGCCGCGTGCTCGCCGCGTACACGCTGTTCGGGCAGGTCGAGATCGCCGCCTGGACCGCCGTGGTCATGTGGGCGTACTCGGTCGGCGGTGCATCGCTGGCCGGGCTGGTGATGGTCGTGCAGCTCGTTCCCTCCGCGCTGCTGTCGCCGGTGCTCGTGGGCTGGGGCGACCGTCGCTCGCGGGGTACGTCGCTCGCGGTTGCCCACGCGGTGCTGGCCTGCTTCGTCGTCCTGACGCTCGTCGCGCTCGTCGGGGACGCACCCATCGCTGCCGTCGTCGCCGCCTCGTCGGGCATCACGATCCTGTCTGCCACGGTGCGTCCGCTGCACTACTCGGTGCTCCCGTCGATCGCGCGCTCGGCCGACGAGCTCGTCTCCGCCATCGCGCTGTCGTCGTCCGCCGAGCAGCTCGCGTTCCTCATCGGACCGGTCGTCGCCGGCGTGTCGGTGCAGTTGTCCGGAGCCGGGCTCGCGATGGCGGTGTGCGCGGCGCTCGCCGTCGTCGCCGCGCTGCTCTGCGTGCGGCTGGGCGTCGCGACGTCGCCGATCGGCCCCGAGGGCGCGACGCCGACGCTGCGCGCTGCGCTCGGCGGGCTGTCGGCCCTGCGCGGCGACTGGCCGGCGCTCTCGCTGCTGCTGATCATGACGACCGGTTTCGTCATCAGCGGAGCTCTCGACGTCCTCGCGCTGGCGTTCGTCACCGGGCCCCTCGGGCTCGAGCAGACCGCCGCCGGGCTCCTGCTCAGCGCGACCGGTCTCGGCGGCCTCGTCGGCGCCGGCCTCGCATCGTCTCCGGCCCGCCGTCGTCGACTCGTCGGCGCGGTCACCGCCACCGGGGCGACGAGGGGTCTGTTCATCGCCGGGGCGGCGCTGTTCTCGACGCTCGTGCCGGTGATGCTGCTCGCCGCGCTGTCGGGGATGGTCGGTGCGATCTTCATGGTGTGCGCCCGGACGCTGCTGCAGCGCGCGGTCGACGACCGTCTCCTCACGCGCGTGATGGCGGTGCAGGAGAGCACGGCGCAGTTCGGACTCGCGATCGGAGCCGGACTGGCACCGCTGCTGGTGGCGTGGATCTCGCCCCGCGGGGCGATGGTCGCGCTCGGCCTCGGGGTCGCGGTCGTCGTCGTCCTGGCGGCCTGGCCGGTGCGCAGGCTCGACGCACGGTCGGTCTTCCGACCTCTCGAGACCGAGTTGCTGCGGACCGTGCCGTACTTCGACCTGCTGCCGGCCTTCGAGCTCGAGCGGCTCGCGGGCAAGGGACGGTGGCGCGACGTGCTCGCGGGCACCGACGTCGTGCGCCAGGGCGAGGCCGGCCACGACTTCTTCATCGTCGCCGACGGCTATCTCGTCGTCGAGGTGGACGGTGTCGAGCGCACCCGGCTGGCCACGGGCACCAACTTCGGCGAGATCGCGCTGCTGCACGACGTGGCGCGCACCGCGACGGTGCGGACGATGACGCCGACGCGGCTGTTCGTCGTCTCCGGGCGGGACTTCCTCGCCGCCGTGATGGTGCGCGAGGACGGGCAGGCGATGGCGCACCAGGTGTCGGCCGATTTCCTCGCCGACGACGAGCGCTCCTAGGCAAGGCTCGACCGCCGAGGCGCCTCGTGCGCCTGTGGCCGCTCGACGCGGTCCGTGCGGATCACCTGCTCCCGCGGCTCCTCGCGGGCATGCTGGGGGTCGGGCGTATCACCAGCAGGGAAGGGAGTCGACATGTTCGGCGTCGGAGGGTTCAGCGGAGGAAGCGCGGGCGGCCCGCACTACGAGATCGAGGTCAACGAGGGGTCGGTGAACATGAAGAAGTTCGCCGCCGCCGCCAACGACCGGCACAACAACGGCTATCGCATGGCCCACGTGTTCAGCCAGGAGGGCAACACGATCGTCGTCTGGGAGAAGACCGGCTGAGACCCGCGGGCGGCACGGGCGCCGGCCGCTCCTCAGTCGGGACGACCGCGCCCGCGGTCGAGCACGGGCACGGCGGGTGGTCGCAGCAGCTCGCCGATCGGTCGTGACCACCAGCGGGTCTGTCCCACCGACGGGCCGGCGAGGGTCGGGGCACCGTTGCCGGCGAGCGCGGCGACCGAGCGCGCCACGACGGCGGTCATGTCCGCCCGGGTCGAGGCGGCGTGCGCCGGCCACTCCTCCCACGTCGAGACCAGCGACCCCGCGTCGACCCACACGAGGGAGGCGCGGGGCAGCTCGTCGCGGGTCGGCGTCGCGGGTACGCCGTCGGGCAGCAGCACGAGCACGCGGTTGCCCGGCGCGCGCGACATGACGCGGGCGGGCACGGCGTACCGGAACCACGGGCCCGGGTTGGTCGGGAACGCGTACATCCGACCGATCCGCACGTCGCGTGCACGCATGAGACCTCCACCCCGGACTACGGCTTCCGGGTGTGTCGGCCGAGCGCGCGACCGGTGTTGAGCCGGCACCTGCCGTGTCACACGAACGGCCGTCGGCCAGGTGGGTGCGGCCCGTGCGGGTGACGGCCCGCGTCAGTGGCGAGGGATGCGCACCCGTGCGGTGGTCGAGGCGAGCACCGGCCCGCCGTAGAAGTCGACGACCTCCAGGTAGACGCGCATCCGGCCAGGGTGCAGCAGACCCGCAGGATCGAACCGGGACTGCGAGAACCGCGCCGTGCCGTCGGCGCCGCAGACGAACTCCCCGACGCCGAGTCCTCCGGCGAGACCCGTGATCTCGCGCCCGTTCTGGAAGAACCGGGAGCTCGCGACGTACAGGGTGCCGGGTTCGCACCCGCGCAGCCGTGCGAACACGGACACGAGCGGATACGTCGGCTCGGGGTCGACGAACGGGCCGTACTGCCGGATCGGCGAGGCCCGACGCTCGAGCACGAGCAGCGGTGCCGAGGTCGCGTGATGGTGGTGCGCCCAGTGGCGGGCGCCGCTCGGCGTCGCCGGTGCGGCGTACGCCGGGGTCGCGAGGCCCACGAGCGTGAGCGTCAGGGCGAGGACGGTCAGGATGCGTCGCATGGCGTGCTCCCAGGACAGAGCGCGACGGGCCCACCCCCGCCGCTGCTCCCGACGCTAGACCTTCTCGGTGGTCCTCCGGGGGCGACTCGCCCCTCTGCACGGTGAACGCCAGGTCACGGCTCGGTCGCGATGCCGGCCCTCCTCACCGGTGCCCCGTACCTTGCTGGCCATGGTCATCACGGGGTCGCGTCGTCTGTCACTGCTCGTGCCGCTCGCGGTCGTGAGCGTCCTGATCTCGGCCTGCGGGTCGAGCTCGAGCTCGGGCGGAGGGTCGACCGCGGCGCCGACGAGCATCGAGGGCACGTCGTGGGTGCTCGCGACGTACGCCGCGACCGACGGCGCGAGCACGCCGGCCGAGACCGAGCCGGTCGCGACCCTGGCGTTCTCACCGGCGAGCCGGCTGAGCGGATCGACGGGGTGCAACACCTTCGGCGGCGACTGGACGCAGGACGGCAGCGCGCTCACGCTCAGCCTCGGCGCCACCACCAAGAAGGCGTGCCCGGGGGCGCTCGCCGCGCAGGAGACCGCCGTGCTCGCGGACCTGGAGCGCGTGGCCACCTTCGCCGTCGTCTCGGGCGCCCTGCGGCTGAGCGCGTCCGACGGCACGGAGGTGCTGACGTACCTCCCGGGGCTCGCCGGCCTCGCCGGCACGACCTGGTCGGCCACCGGCGTCAACAACGGCAAGGGAGCTGTGGCCAGCGTGCCCGCCGGCGTGGTGATCACCGCGGAGTTCGCCGCCGACGGCACGCTGTCCGGCACAGGCGGCTGCAACGCCTACACGACCACGTGGAAGACCAGCGGCACCGACGCCCTCGAGCTCGGTCCCGTCGCCGCCACGGCGAAGGCCTGCGAGGGCGCGGCCGGCACCACCGAGGCGGAGTACTTCACCGCGCTCGATGCCGTCGCGACCTACACGATCGAGGGCCGCACCCTCACGCTGCGCGACAAGGGCGGCGCCGCGCAGGTCACGTACGAGATCGCCTGACCGCCACGGCGGCGTCGCTCAGGCCGCGGCGTCCTGCACGGTCCTGAGCAGGCTGGTCATCGTCGCGCCGATGGGCGTCTCGAGCTTGAGCGCGGCGTGCTCGTCGCCGCGGGTGGGGCCCTCGTTGACGATGGCGACGGGCACCCCGGCCTTGGCGGCGCGCAGCACGAAGCGCCGCCCGGAGAACACCGTCAGCGACGTGCCGAGGACCAGCAGCGCCGACGCCGCGTCGACCAGGTCGTACGCCGCGACCACCCGCTCGGCCGGCACGTTCTCGCCGAAGTAGACGACGTCCGGCTTGAGCACGCCGCCGCAGCGCTCGCAGTCCACGACCGTGAAGCCGTCGAGCTGCTCGTCGGGCAGGTCGACGTCGCCGTCCGGGTTCACCGCCGTGATGGTGGCGCTCCACGTCGCGTTCGCGGCGTCGAGCCGCTCGCGCACCCGGGCCCGCGGCTCCGGCGTACCGCACGACAGGCACACGACCCGGTCGAGGCGGCCGTGCAGGTCGATGACGCGCTGCGCACCGGCCGCCTGGTGCAGCCCGTCGACGTTCTGCGTGATGGTGCCGACGACGAGGCCGTGACGTTCGAGCTCCGCGACGGCCAGGTGGCCGGCGTTCGGCACCGCGGTGCGCATGAGCTGCCAGCCGACGTGGCTGCGCGCCCAGTAGCGCCGGCGCGCGACCGGGTCGCCGGTGAAGAGCTGGTAGGTCATCGGGGCGTGGCGGCGCAGCGACGCCCCTGACGGCCCGCGGTAGTCCGGGATCCCCGACTCGGTCGAGATGCCGGCACCGGAGAGCACCACGACGCCGCCCCGCCGCACGAGCCCGGCGAGCGCGTCGACGGAGGTCACGGTGTCGGCGTCCACCGCCACATCCTCTCCCGCGGGGTCTTGCGCCGCGACTTTACAAACACCTATGGTTTGTCAACCACGCGGAGGTGGATCCATGGCGACGTACGGCGGCAGCAGCGGCACGGTCAGCGCGGAGTCGCTGCAGCAGTGGCGCGACCGCAAGCGCTACCTGTGGCTCGTCGCGCTCGTGATGCCGATGCTGCCGTTCGCGGCGGTGGTGATGAACGCGCGCACCGGCCAGTCGTGGTGGCTGTGGCTCGGGCCGATCGTCATCCTCGGGCTCGTGCCGCTGATCGACGTGCTCGGCGGCCTCGACCGCTCGAACCCGCCCGACGAGCTCATCGACGCGCTGGAGAACGACCGCTACTACCGCTGGCTCACGTTCCTGTTCCTGCCGCTGCAGTACGCCGGCCTCCTCGTCGGGCTCGCGTACCTGATGCGCGCCGACCTCACCACGGCCGAGCGCATCGGGCTGGCCGTGACGATCGGCTTCATCGGCGGGCTCGGCATCAACACCGCGCACGAGCTCGGCCACAAGAAGGAGAGCCACGAGCGCTGGCTGGCGAAGATCGCGCTGGCCCCGAGCGCCTACGGCCACTTCTACATCGAGCACAACCGCGGGCACCACGTGCGCGTCGCGACGCCGGACGACCCGGCGAGCAGCCGGATGGGCGAGAGCTTCTACCGGTTCTGGCCGCGCACGGTCGTCGGCTCCGCGCGCAGCGCGTGGCGGCTGGAGCAGCGGCGGTACGCGCGTCGCCGCCAGTCGCCGTGGCGCATCGGCAACGACGTCCTCAACGCGTGGCTCATGACCGCGGTGATCTGGGTCGCGGTATGCGTGTGGCTCGGCATCGGCGTGCTGCCCTACGTGCTGCTGCAGGCGGTCGTCGCGCTCACGCTGCTCGAGGCGGTGAACTACCTCGAGCACTACGGGATGCTGCGGCGTCGTGTCGGGCACGGCGACCGTGAGCGCTGGGAGCGGGTCGACCCCAGCCACAGCTGGAACTCCAACAACATCGCGACGAACGTGCTGCTCTACCACCTGCAGCGGCACAGCGACCACCACGCCAACCCGACGCGGCGCTACCAGGCGCTGCGCGACTACGCCGAGTCGCCCGTGCTGCCGACCGGGTACGCCGGGATGATCCTGCTCGCGCTCGTGCCGCCGGCATGGCGGCGGGTGATGGATCCGCGCGTGCTGGCGCACGTCGACGGCGACCTGACCCGGATCAACCTCGACCCGCGACGGCGCACTGCGCTGCTGGCGCGCTACGGCGCACCCGCGGCGGCGCCGACTGCTGCGAGCGTGGCGGTGCCGGTCGGCGCGGGTGCGCCGGTGGCCGCCGAGGCCGCGGCGTACCTCTGCCCGGGCTGCGGCTACCGCTACGACGTCGCGGCGGGCGACGCGCGCGAGGGCTTCCCGCCGGGCACGCCGTGGTCGGCCGTGCCGGAGTCGTGGTTCTGCCCGGACTGCGGCGTGCGCGACAAGGTCGACTTCGTGCCGGAGGGCGCCGCGTGACGGTCGAGGGTGCAGCGACGATGCGGCAGCGCGTGATCGCCGCGGCGCTCGAGCTCACGGCCGCCCAGGGCTGGTCGGCGGTGACGATGAGCGCGGTCGCCGACCACGTGGGGGTGAGCCGGCAGACGGTCTACAACGAGGTCGGCAGCAAGCCGGCGCTCGCCGAGGCGATGGTGCTCGCCGAGCTCGAGCGGTTCCTCGAGGTGGTCGGCCTCGCGTTCGACGCGCACCCGCGGGATCTGGGCGCCGCGGTGGCCGGCGCGGTCGAGGGCGTGCTCGCGCTCGCCGCCGACAACGAGCTGCTGCGCGAGATCGTCTCGAGCAGCAACGGCGCCTCGAGCGAGCTGCTGCCGCCGCTGTCGACCGACGCCACGGTGCTCATCGCGTCCGCGCGAGCGGTGCTCGTCGCGCGGCTGTCGACGTACGACGTCCGTGCGAGCCCGCGCCGCATCGAGGCCGTCGCCGACCTGCTCGTGCGCACGGTGCTCAGCCACGTGATGTCGCCCGACCCGGACCGTGCGCGCACCGCCGCCGACCTCGCGTGGGTCACCACCCGCGCGCTGGCCGACTGAACGCGCCGTCAGGCGAGGCGACGCCGGTAGGTCGCCATGGCGACGGCGTACGCGACGACCAGGATGCCGAGGCACCAGGCGAGCGCGACCCACAGGTCGGTGCTCACCGGCTGCTGCGTGTAGAGGTCGCGGATCGCGTCGACGATCGGCGTGACCGGCTGGTTCTCGGCGAAGACGCGCACCGGGCCGGGCATGGTCGCGGTGAGGACGAAGGCCGAGCTGATGAACGGCAGCAGGATCAGCGGGTAGGAGAACGCGCTCGCACCGTCGACCGTCTTGGCCGACAGCCCGGCGATGACCGCGAGCCAGGTGAGCGCGAGCGTGAACAGCAGCAGGATGCCGGCGACCGCGAGCCAGGCGAGCACGCCCGCCTCCGAGCGGAACCCCATGAGCAGCGCGACGAGGACGACGACCACGACCGAGACCAGCGTGGCGACCATCGAGGTCAGGACCTGCGCCCACAGCACCGCGGATCGCGTGATCGGCATGGACTGGAACCGCTCGACGATCCCGCTCTGCAGGTCGAGGAAGAGCCGGAACGCGGTGTAGGCGACGCTCGAGGCGATCGTGATCAGCAGGATGCCCGGGAGCAGATAGGTCACGTACGACTCCGACCCGGTGTCGATCGACCCGCCGAGCACGTAGACGAACAGCAGCATGAACGCGACCGGCATCACGGTCGTGGTGATGATCGTGTCCGGGCTGCGCAGGATGTGGCGCAACGAGCGCCCGGTGAGCAGGGCGGTGTCCTCGATGAATCCCGTGCTCATGTCCGCTCCTCCGTCGTCTCGCCGCCGTCGTCCGGCGCTCCGGCGCTCGGGCCGACGATGGCGAAGAAGACGTCCTCGAGCGTCGGCTGCTTCTCGACGTACTCGACCTTGGCCGGTGGCAGCAGCGCCTTGAGCTCGGCGAGCGTGCCGTTCGCGATGATCCGACCCTCGTGCAGGATCGCGATGCGGTCGGCGAGCTGCTCGGCCTCGTCGAGGTACTGGGTGGTGAGCAGCACGCTCGTGCCGTGCCGCGCGAGCTCGGTGATGCTGCTCCAGACCTCGATGCGCGCGTGCGGGTCGAGTCCCGTGGTGGGCTCGTCGAGGAAGATCACCGGCGGGTCGCCGATCAGGCTCATGGCGATGTCCAGCCGCCGGCGCATGCCGCCGGAGTACGTCGCCACCCGGCGGTCGGCGGCATCGGCGAGCTGGAACCGGTGCAGCAGGACGTCGGCGGTGGCGCGGGCGTCCGGAACCCGTCGGAGCCGTGCGATGAGCACGAGGTTCTCCCGGCCGGTGAGGATCTCGTCGACCGCGGCGAACTGACCGGTGAGACTGATCGACGCGCGCACGTCGGCCGCCTGGGTCGCGACGTCGAAGCCGTCGACGACCGCGGTCCCGGCGTCGGCGCGCAGAAGCGTCGAGAGGATCCGCACGATCGTCGTCTTGCCGGCGCCGTTGGAGCCGAGCAGCGCGAAGATGCTCCCGCGCTCGACGTCGAAGTCGACCCCGCGGAGCAC
Source organism: uncultured Actinomycetota bacterium (assembly GCA_963827145.1). Taxonomy (GTDB): domain Bacteria; phylum Actinomycetota; class Actinomycetes; order S36-B12; family CAIYMF01; genus Longivirga. Next base: position 1,267,065 of record CAWGZO010000001.1, read on the forward strand.
GTGCACGTCGTCGTACGACTTCTCCAGGCCCTGCACGTGCAGCGCCGCGCTCGTCATCGTGGTCATGACGCCACCGAGGAGCCGCCGCCGGGCTCCTCGGCCTCGGCCCGCTCGATCGCGGTGCGCAGCCTCGCCTGCTCGCGGGTGATCCAGCTGCCGGCCGGGTAGTTGCGCAGGAACGACTCCGCGAACTCCACCGGGTCGTCGCCGAAGATCTCGCGCACCGGGGTGCCGCTGGCCGCGCCCTGCTCGACGAGGTCGGCGAAGTCGTCGAGCATCGTGAGGATGCTCTCCGCGTCGCCGATCCCGCCGAGGTGGTTGATGTAGCGCTCCATGCCGGCCGACCGCGGTGCGGTAGCTCGGCGGCAGCGCGGCGACGCGCGCCTTGTAGCGGCGGTAGTGCCTCTTCTGCTCGATCCAGGCGAACGCCATGGCTATCGACCTCCTTCGCGGAGCTGGGTCAGCTGGTCTGCGAGGAAGCTCCAGGTCCTCCAGAACTCGTCGAGGTGCGCCTGCCCCTGGGCGTTGAGGGAGTAGACCTTGCGCGGCGGCCCCTTCTCGGAGGCGACCTTCGCGACGTCGACGAGACCGCGCTGCTCGATACGGATGAGCAGGGCGTAGATGGTGCCCTCGGCGATCTCGGTGAAGCCCTTGTCGCGCAGCCAGGCCGTGATCTCGTAGCCGTACGCAGGCCGGTCCGCGAGGAGCGCGAGGACGATCCCCTCGAGGATGCCCTTGAGCATCTCGGTCTCCTGCTTGCCCACGGGTCCGGCTCCGATCAACTACTCAGTGATGCTGACTACCACTAGATAGTAAGACTGAGTAGCGACGGAACGCAAGGCTGGCTGGTGGGCGAGGGGAGCAGGAGCGTGGTCAGCTGTCGTCGTTGGGGTTGTCGGCGGGCAGGCCGATGGTGCGCCGCGGCGCGTCCGGCAGCACGAGGGTCGTGGTGACCGTGAGGTCGGTCGCCACGTGGAGCAGCTCGCCGGCACCGATCATGCGCCAGCCGTCCTCGCCGTCGAGCCGCTCGGAGGCGACCACCACCGACGGTGTCGAGTGCAGCGCAGGCGCGTGCACCTGCGAGGTGGCGCTGCGCGCGAGCAGGCCCGGCACCCCCGCGTCCTGGGCTCCCGCGCCGGCACCGGCCGGGCGCTCGATCACGTGCAGCGCGTGCGTGGCCGGATAGCGCAGCGCCCACAGCTGCCCAGGCTCCGCGACCACGACGTTGAGCGACGAGACCGGGCAGTGCTCGCCGATCCACCGTGCGGCTGAAGCGATCCCGGCGCCGACATCGCCGTCGTGGCGCGCGGTCTCGCGCGTGATGAGGGCGACGTAGCGCTCGGAGTCGGTGTCGCCGCGCACGTCCCCCATCGCCTCGCCGAGCTCCGCCTCGAGCAGCGAGAGGTCGCCGAAGCCGCCGTTGTGGGCGGCTAGGCGCCCGGCCATGGTGAACGGGTGCGTGTTCTCGACGCTGCGCGCGCCGGTGGTCGCCCAGCGCACGTGCGCCACGAACGACGACGACTCCGCCTCGACGGCGTCGCGGACGAAGCCGGGGTCGCGGTACGCCGGCTCCGGAGCCTTGTCGACGACGGGCGTGCCGGACTCGTCGAACCAGCCGAGCCCCGAGCCGTCGACGTTGCGCCGGCTCTCGACCTCCATCGAGTCGGGCGCGTCGAGCAGCCAGTAGGTGGCGCGGACCCGCACGTCGCCCGCGGTGAGACCGAACAGCCGGCACATGGCGCACTCCTTCGACGACTGCCCCGGGGGGCCGTCTCGACGCTAGCCCCGCAGCCTCAGCCGTCGCAGCGCGTCGGATGCGACGTGCTCGGACTCACGCCGGGTCGTGGCCGCGGTCCGCGAGCAGCGGCAGCGACGGGTCCCACGTGGTGCCGTTCGCGGCGTCCTGGCGTCGACGCGCGATCCCCGAGATCGCCTCGAGCACCACGCGGTTGGCCAGCGCCGCCGTGATGTCGGCGTGGTCGTACGGCGGCGCCACCTCGACGACGTCCATGCCCACCACCGGCAGCTCCAGCGCGATGCGGCGCACGGCGTCGAGCAGCTCGCGCGCACTGAGACCGCCGGACTCCGGCGTACCGGTGCCGGGGGCGTGCCCGGGGTCGCACACGTCGATGTCGACGGAGAGGAAGACGCCGTCGCAGTCGTCCATGGCGATCTCGAACGCCTCGGTCAGGCAGGTCGAGAGCCCGCGGTGCACGATCTCGGTCATCTCGTAGGAGCGCATGCCCTGCTCCGCCATCCAGGCGAGCGTCGGAGGCTCGGGCCAGTAGCCGCGCAGGCCGATCTGCAGGAACCGGTCGCCGCGCACCGCGCCGGACTCGATGAGCTGGCGCATCGGGTGGCCGTGACCGATGAGCGACCCGAAGGTGATGTCGCCGGTGTCGGCGTGCGCGTCGAAGTGGAGGACGCTCACCCGCCCCCACCCGCGGGCTCGCGCGACCGCGGTGGCGTTCGGCCAGGTGACCGTGTGGTCGCCGCCCAGGATCAGCGGGATCGCACCGCTCTGCGCGACGGTGGTGACGGCGGCCTCGAGGTCGCGGCACGAGCGCTCGGCGTCGCCGCTGAACATCTCCACGTCGCCGGCGTCGAGCACGCGCAGGTCCTGCAGCCCGTCGACGCGCAGCGCGAGCGACGGCCGGGAGCCGTCGTGCGGCAGGTAGTCGGTGCTGCGGATCGCCTGCGGGCCGAGCCGTGCACCAGCGCGGTACGACGTACCGCCGTCGAACGGCGCGCCCATGATCACGATGTCGGCGCCCGCGTAGGTCTCGGGCTCGTCGATCGTGCAGCGGTCGACCCCGAGGAAGGTGATGTCGGGGCCGAACATGGGGCCGTAGCGCGTCATCGCGTGCCTCTCCCGAGAGTCGTACGCCGGCGCCTGCGGGCGTGGCAGGACGAGGATGGCGCACCTGCGGCCCGCCGTCAGCCAGGTGCTGCGAAGGTGTCGGCGCGTCGGGTGAAGTCCGAGGTTCGCCGCTGCCGATCACTCAGGCATGGTGTTCCGACTGATCCGACGGCTGATGGGCCTCACGGTCTCGCTGGTGCTCGTCCTGGGCGTCACCAGCGAGCTCGGCCCGCAGCTCGCCGCGCGGTCGATGACCGACTACGTGCGGGTCTTCGACCAGGCGCAGTCGGGTCACTACGCCGAGGCCGACTCGATCAGCGCCCAGCTGCAGCGCGACTGGCGCAGCCTCGGCACCCGGGTCACCTCTGCCGTCTCGTCGCTCCAGCGCGCCGTCTCGCGCGCGCTCGCCAAGCTCTGACCCCGACCAGGTCAGGGCAGGAGCAGCGAGCGGTCGAGCGCGGCGACAGTGGGCGCTCCGAGCAGCGCCATCGCCATCTCCAGCTCGGCGCGCAGGATCTCGAGCACGTGCTGCACGCCCGCCGCGCCGTACGTCGTCAGCCCCCAGATCACCGGACGCCCGACGAGGACGGCGTCGGCTCCGAGGCACAGCGCAGTGGCGATGTCGGTGCCCCGGCGTACCCCGCCGTCGACGAGCACCGGCACCTCGCCCCGCACCTCGTCGACGATGCTCGCCAGCACGTCGGCGGTCGCGGGCGCGGTGTCGAGGTTGCGGGCGCCGTGGTTGCTCACGACGACGCCCGCGGCCCCGGCGTCCACCGCGCGACGCGCGTCGTCGGCGCGCAGCACGCCCTTGACCAGCACGGGCACGCCGTAGCGCTCGGCGAGCACCGTGATGTCGGCGGGCGTGACGTCGTTGGCGAGGTGCGGGTTCCACACGCGCCGGTGCGCCGGCGCAGGGTCGTGGTGCGTCGGCAGGTGCGCCAGGGTCGGGAACGTGACGCCGTGGCTCGCGCCGAAGCTGTCGCGCTTGTCGCGGTCGCGTGCACCGAGCGACGGCGTGTCGACGGTCAGCACGAGCGCTGACGCACCTGACTCGACCGCGGTGTCGAGGTAGGCGAAGGACAACGACCGGTCGCGCTGCAGGTAGACCTGCATCCACCACGGTGCGTCGAGGCGCGCGGCCTCGGCGCCGAACTCGGTCGGCAGCGTGGATCCCAACGAGCTCAACGTCATCGACGACTCGCCGGCGGTCGACCCGCGCAGCGTCTCGAGCTCGGCACCCGGGTGGTAGCGCACGTGCGTCGCCGTCGGCGCGACCAGGATCGGGTGGGGGAGCGGTCGACCCAGCAGCTCGGTCGCGGTCGACAGGCCGCTCACGTCGACCATCGAGCGCGGGTGCAGGCGGTGCCTCGCCCACGCAGCCGGGTTGTCGCGCAGCGTGTGCTCGTCGCCCGCGCCCCCGGTGACGTAGTTCCACACCGGGCCCTCGAGGCGGCGCGCGGCCGGCTCCTCGAGGTCGGCCAGGCGTACGACGCCGTCCTGCGCCGGATCGCCGCTGCCGACAGGTGACCAGCTCATGCGCCGACGCTACTGCGACGCGCGCGCCGCCCGGCCGCGCTTCTCCGGACGGGGCCGTCCGACGCCCTACCGTGTCGTCAGGAGCGGTGCGGGCGACCGAGCCCGGGAAGAGGACGGCAGTGAGCGACGGACGCAGCCAGACGGCCGACGAGATCGAGCAGGGGTCGACCCTCGACGATGCGGAGCGCGCCGAGCTCCAGAACCCGGGCTACGAGATCTTCATCGCGGCGCTGTCGATCCTCTCGATCCTCAACCTGGTGTTCATGACGTTCGTCGACGACAAGAACCTCGACTTCGTCCTCCTCATCATGAACGGGCTGCTGAGCCTGATCCTGTTCATCGACTTCTGCGTGCGGTTCAAGACCGCCGAGTCCCGGTCGGGCTACTTCTTCCGCAACTTCGGCTGGGCCGACCTGCTGGCCAGCGTCCCGGTGGCGCAGCTGAAGATCCTGCGCGTCTTCCGGCTGATCCGGGTCTACCGGCTCCTCAAGGAGTACGGCGTCCGCAACATCGGGCGCAGCCTGCGAGCGGAGCGGGCGGGGAGCGCCCTGCTGAGCCTGCTCTTCGTGGCGATCCTGGTGCTCGAGTTCGGCAGCCTGGGGATGCTGGCGATCGAGGACGACGCGCCCGGCGCCAACATCGTGAACGCGTCCGACGCGCTCTGGTACGTCGTCGCGACCATCTCCACGGTCGGCTACGGCGACCAGTTCCCGGTCACCAACCCGGGGCGCATCCTGGGCACCTTCATCATCGTCGTGGGCGTCGGCATCTTCGGCACGCTCACCGGCTACCTGGCCAACCTGTTCCTCGGCCCCAAGAAGAGCACCGCCGACGTCGCTGCTCCTGAGGCACCTGCCGCTGCGGAGGACGCCGGCACCGTGCAGCCGACCGCCGGCAGCGGCCAACCGATCGACCTGCGCCTGCAGCGCCTGCAGCAGGCCGGTGCGCTGCGCGACTCCGGGGTGCTCTCGGCCGACGAGTTCGAGCGCACCAAGAGCGAGATCCTCGCCGAGAGTCAGGCCTAGCGGGTCTCGGAACGGGTCAGCGGGTCGGGTACGCCGCCGTCGTGGGGCCGCTCGCCGGCGTCGGGGCGGCGGCACGTTCCACCGAGCAGCTCGACAGCAGCCCGATCGCGACGACCACGACCGCGGTGGCCGCCGCAGTGCCGTACGCGGCTCCCTCGCGACTGCCCAGCCTGCCCATCAGCCTGCCTCCGGTCGACGTGGCGGGCCGGTCGCTGCCGGCCCTCGTCGCCGTCCACTCCCCGGCGGTGGACGCCTGTCACGACCGTGCCAGTCGCGCAGCCCGTCGTCTGTCGCCCACCCGACACAGAGCCGAGGTGACCGGAACCAGGACGGTACGCCGCCCCGCGGATCAGATGCCGCGGATCAGGCGCCGGCTGCTCGCCGCAGCGTCTCGGCGTCGGCGATGCGCACCCCGCCGCGGTACAGCTCGACCGCCCCGGCGGCCTCGAGCTTCTTCAACGACTGGTTCACCGTGGGCCGCGTGGCCCCGGCCAGCTCGGCGAGGTCCTGCTGCGTCAGCGGGACCACGGTGCCCCGTCGTACGCCGCCGTAGATCGCCGCGACGCGCATCAGACGCCGCGCGACGCGCTCGTCGACGGCCACGTGCAGCGCCTCGCTCAGCTGCTCGGTGAGCCGCTCGACCCGTTCGGCGAGCAGCCGACCGACCGCCGTGGCCACCCCCGGGTGCTCGCGGCTCAACGCGGCGAAGGCCGCAACCGACAGCACGCGCGTGGAGCAGTCGTCGAGGGCGGCGACGGTGGCCGACCGGGTGCGGCTCGGCAGCACGAGGGCGACCTCGCCGAGGACGGCGCCCGGCCCGACGACGTCGAGCATCACGTTCTCGCCGGAGGCGAGGTTGCGGCGTACGACGAGGTGGCCCGACTCGACGATGTGCAGCCCGTCGGCGGGCTCGCCCTCGCGGACGAGCACCTCGCCCTTCGCGAAGCGCCGAACCCGGCACGCGTCGAGGACACGCGTGCGCTCGGGCTCCCCCACGGACGCCAGCAGGTCGACCGCCATGCGCGGATCCCATCACAGTTCCCGCGGAGGCGGGCGGCGATCGGGTCGTGCCAGTCTGGCCCCGTGCACACCCACGACGACCTCGACGACGACCGGGCGCACCGGGTCTCCACGGGTGCGCTGCCGAGCATCGACGACGTGCGGAGGTTGGTCGGCGAGGCGCACGAGCGCTACGCCGGCCTCGACGACGGCGCGGTCGCCGACTACATCCCCGCGCTCGCGGCGGTCGACCCGGCGCTGTTCGGCATCTCGGTCGTCGGCGTCGAGGGCAGGGTCGTCTCCGTCGGCGACGCCACGCACCCCTTCTCGCTGCAGAGCGTCTCCAAGCCGTTCGTCTTCGCCCTGGTGCTCCAGGAGATCGGTGCGACCCGCGCGCGCGAGCTGCTCGGCGTCAACGGGACCGGCCTGCCGTTCAACTCGGTCATGGCGGTCGAGCTCAACGACGAGCGCACGATGAACCCCATGGTCAACGCCGGGGCCATCGCCACGACCAGCCTCGTGCGGGGCGGGTCGCCGCAGGAGAAGTGGGAGGCCGTCCTCGACGGGCTCTCCCGATTCGCGGGGCACCGGTTGGAGATGGACGAGGAGGTCTACGCCTCCGAGGCGGCGACCAACCTGCGCAACCAGGGGATCGCGCACCTGCTCGAGAGCTACGGCCGGGTCTACAGCGACCCGGACGAGGCCACCGACGTCTACACCCGGCAGTGCTCGGTACGGGTCACGGCCGAGGACCTCGCCGTCATGGGGGCGACGCTGGCCGACGGCGGCGTCAACCCGGTGACGGGCGAGCGTGTGGTCGACGCCGCGCACTGCAAGCGGGTGCTCGCGGTGCTGGCCACCGCCGGCCTCTACGAGCGCACCGGCGACTGGCTCTACGACATCGGGCTGCCGGGCAAGAGCGGGGTCAGCGGCGGCATCGTCACCATGGCTCCGGGCAAGGGCGGGCTGGCCACGTTCTCACCGCCGCTCGACGGCGCCGGCAACAGCGTGCGCGGGCAGGCGGTCACGCGCTACCTGTCCGACCGCCTGGGCCTCAACCTGTTCGCCTCCGTCCCGCGCCCGGAGCGCTGACCGCGGGGAGCCGGCCCGCGCCTACGGTGGGCCCATGTCGTTCTTCGATGCTCTCGGGTGGGCCGGCGCGGTCATGATCCTCGGCGCGTACGGGCTGCTCACCCTCGGACGTTGGGACGCCGCCTCGCTGCGCTACCAGGTCACCAACACGGTCGGCGCCGTCGCGCTGCTGGTGTGGGCGTTCTCGATCGCCGCCTGGCAGTCCGCCCTGATCAACGCCGTGTGGGCGCTCGTCGGGGTCGTCGGCCTGCGCCGGATCTGGGCGCGCAGCCCGCGGCCGGTGCCCCCGCCGCACGTGGGCGACTGACGCCGGCGTACGCCCGGCGCCAGGTTGCGGAACGGTCCCAACTCGGTGCCGGACGCGCCAGGGGGCCCTGGGCGTGCCACGCTCGTGAGCAGACGAAGCCTCGGGCGCGTCGGTGGCGATGCAGACAACTCCGCGACCGGCGCGCTACCCTGGCTGTGGGAGCGCTCCATCGCGGCATCTCCGTGACCTATTTGTAATCGTTTGCAGGCCTGAAATCTCTGCGAAACGCCTTCCTTACGCGTCTGACACGCGGCAAGATGCGAAACGCTTACAAGCACCGGGGATCAGCCACCCGGATACCGCAAATCGGCTCGAGGGAGACTCCATGTCCGTACGTGTCCGTCGCCGCACTGCTGCCGTTGTCGGCGGCGTGGCGGCTGCACTGCTGCTCGCCGCCTGTGGCAGCAGCAGCTCCACCAGCTCGTCGCCTTCGGCGACCAACACCGACCCGGCGTGCGCTGAGTACGCGTCGTACGGGTCGTACCCCGGCACCACCGTGACGGTGTTCACCTCGATCCTGCCCCCTGAGCAGCAGCTGTTCGAGAAGTCGTGGGCGCAGTTCTCCAAGTGCACCGGCATCACCGTGAAGTACGAGGGCAGCGACCAGTTCGAGGCGCAGCTCCCGACGCGCATCGCCGGTGGCAACGCCCCCGACATCGCCTTCATCCCGCAGCCCGGTCTGCTCGCCAAGCTGGTCGCCAACGGCGGCCCGAAGCCGGCTCCCGAGGGTGTGTCGGCCAACGTCGACAAGTTCTGGAACCCGGCGTGGAAGACCTACGGCACCGTCGACGGCACGTTCTACGCCGCTCCGCTGGGCTCGAACATGAAGTCGTTCGTCTGGTACTCGCCGAAGGTCTGGAAGACCAAGGGCTACACCGTCCCGAAGACGTGGGACGAGATGTTCACCCTCTCGGACAAGATGGTCGCTGACGGCATCAAGCCGTGGTGCGGCGGTATCGAGTCCGGTGGCGCGACCGGCTGGCTCGCGACCGACTGGCTCGAGCAGATCGTGCTCCGTCAGATCGGCGGCGAGGGCTACGACAAGTGGGTCTCGCACGAGATCAAGTTCCAGTCGCCCGAGATCACCGCGGCCATGGACACCCTGAACGGCTGGATGCGTAACTCCAAGTACGCGAACGCCGGCTTCGGCGACACGAAGACCATCGCCACCACCGCCTTCCAGGACGGCGGCAAGCCGATCCTGCCCGGCAAGTGCGGCATGTACCAGCAGGCGTCGTTCTACGCGAACTTCTGGGACGGCTTCCAGAAGGGCGCCACGATCGCGCGAGGACGGTGACGCGTTCGCGTTCTACCTTCCCGCCGATCGGCGACTCGGTTCCCACCCCGGTCGTGGGTGCAGGCGAGTTCGTGACCGCGTTCGCAGACCGGCCTGAGGTTCAGTCCTTCCAGACCTACCTCTCGTCGCGACACCTTCGCGACGCTCAAGGTCAAGGCCGGTACGTGGGTCTCGGCCAACAGCGGCGTGCCGATCGACGCCTACACCGACCCGATCTCGAAGCTGTCGGCGGAGTACCTCACCGACGAGACCGCGACCTTCCGTTTCGACGCCTCTGACCTCATGCCGGCTGCTGTCGGTGCGGGTGCGGAGTGGAAGCAGATGACCGCATGGTTCGGCGAGAACAAGGACACCCAGGCCGTGCTCAAGGCCATCGACGACGCCTGGCCGTCCAGCTGATCGCAGCACGTCTGTCACGAAAGCAGTGACGAAGTAGTACCGGCCGGGGTCCGGGAGGAGTAGACACTCTCCCGGGCCCCGGCCCGCTTTCCCGGTGGGCTCGGGCCCGCCCCATCCGTCGTCGTTCCACCGAGTCGAGAGGGTGGTCGAAGAGGTGACTACAGCCGGAAAGCTGACCTTGATGGTCAGCGTGGTTCTGGTGTTCTTCGGCGTGCTGCTCCTGATCTTCTTCCTCGCCGGCAAGACCAAGGGCAAGTTCCAGACGCCTCTGGCACGCCTGATCTTCATCGGCCCCGCGATCCTGCTGCTGTTCATCGGTCTGGTGGTCCCGGCCATCCAGACCTTCCTGCTCAGCTTCAAGGACGCCAACGGCAAGAAGGTCGTCGGGCTGAACAACTACTCGTGGATCTTCACCACCGAGGACAACCGCCAGTTCCTCATCAACACGCTGCTGTGGATCATCGTGACGCCCATCGCGTCCACGATCCTCGGCCTCACGCTGGCGCTGCTGCTCGACCGGATGAAGCGCGAGTCGCTGCCCAAGGCGCTCATCTTCATGCCGATGGCGATCTCGTTCGTCGGCGCCTCGATCATCTGGGGCCTCGTCTACGAGTACCGCGACCCGAACGAGGGCGGCGAGCAGGTCGGCCTGCTCAGCGCCGTGGTGATGAGGCTCGGCTGGAGCGATCCGCCGAACTGGCTGCTCGAGCAGCCCTGGAACAACTTCCTGCTCATGATCATCATGATCTGGATCCAGGTCGGCTTCGCGATGGTCGTGCTCTCGGCCGCCATCAAGGCCATCCCCATGGACGTCACCGAGGCCGCCATGCTCGACGGCGCCACCGGCTGGAAGCTGTTCCGCCGGGTCACCGTCCCGATGATCCGCGGCACGCTGGTCGTGGTGCTCACCACGATCGCCATCGGAGTGCTGAAGGTCTTCGACATCGTCCGCACGATGACGAACGGCAACTTCGGCACCCAGGTCGTCGCCAACGAGATGTACGCGCAGTCCTTCGTGCAGTTCGACTACGGCCGCGGTAGCGCGCTCGCGGTCGTGCTGTTCGTGGCGGTCGTGCCGCTGATCGTCTACAACGTGGTGCAGCTTCGGAAGGAGCAGTCGATCCGATGAGCGTCGAGACAGGTGGTCTGACCGCCAAGGTCGAAGAGACCCTCATGGCGGCCCCGGCCGATCACAGCGGCATGTCGTCCGCGCTGCGGCGCAACCTGTCCAGCCCGTGGGCCACGGCGCTGGTCATCATCATCACGATCCTGTGGACCATCCCCACGCTCGGTCTGCTGGTCACCTCGCTGCGCCCGCAGGAGGTGGCGAGCACCACCGGATGGTGGACCGCGTTCACCAACCCGTCGTTCACCCTGAGCAACTACTCCGAGGTGCTCAACGGCGGCGCGGTCATCCCGGGCGGCATCACGCCGTACTTCGTCAACTCGTTCGTCATCTCGATCCCGGCGGCGATCATCCCGCTGGTGCTCGCGTGCATGGCGGCGTACGGGCTGGCCTGGGTGCCGTTCCGCTGGAGCAACTCGCTGTTCCTGCTGATCTTCGCCCTGCAGGTCGTCCCGCTGCAGATGGCGCTGCTGCCGCTGCTCAAGCTGTTCAACAAGGGCTGGGGGTTCGGCGACGTCACGCTGATCCCGCCGCTCAACGTGGGCGGCAGCAGCTTCGTCCCGCTCGTGGATCGCGCACACGATGTTCGCGCTGCCACTCGCGATCTTCCTCATCCACAACTTCATCTCGCAGCTGCCGCAAGGACCTCTTCGAGGCAGCCCGGGTGGACGGCGCCAGCCACTTCCTGATCTTCACGCAGGATCGTGCTGCCGCTGTCGGTGCCGGCGATCGCGTCGTTCGCGATCTTCCAGTTCCTGTGGGTGTGGAACGACCTGCTCGTCGGACTCACGTTCGCCGGCGGAACGGTCGACGTCGCGCCGATCACCGTCTATCTGTCGAATATCAAGGGCACCTACGGTGCCCAGCTGCACCTGATCACAGCAGGCGCGTTCATCGCGATCCTGGTCCCGCTCTGCGTGTTCTTCGCGCTCCAGCGGTTCTTCGTCCGCGGTCTGCTCGCCGGCTCGGTCAAGGGCTGATCGTCCGCACCTCGCACGAGGCCCGCGCACCCGTCAGGGTGCGCGGGCCTCGTCGTGCCGGGGGTCGGCGTACGCCGTCGGCTCAGACCTCGTAGCTGCCGAGGACGTCGCGCTTGCGGAAGCCGGCCGTGCTGAAGCGGCCGGCGATCTTGGCCGGCGTCAGCCACGCGATCGCCGTGCCGTGCTTGGTGGTGCCCAGGACCTGGTCGGCGATCCACGGAGCGACGTCGTCGACGTGGTCGGCGAGGACGTTGAGGGCCTTGCGGTTGGCCTCGACGTAGCCGTCCTGGGCGGCGTTCGCCTCGCGCAGCCAGCCGTCGGTGATGAGGATGCCGGGGCGGATCTCGCCGACGAGGACGGGCCCACCGGCCGTCTCCTTGATCAGCGCGTCGGTGAACATCTTGAGACCGCGCTTCGTGGCGCCGTACACGCCCATGTACTCGCGGATCTTGCCGTCGCTGCCGCCGCCGAGGACGTTGAACAGCGAGCCGCGTCCCTGCGCGGTCATGCCGCGCACGGCCACCTGCGAGCCGTAGATCGTGCCGAGCATGTTCGTGGTGACCATCGCCGCGACGTCGTCCGGCGGGATGTCGACGATGTGCTGCGTCGTGTGCGCGACGCCGGCGTTGTTGATCCACACGTCGACGCGGCCGAACTGCTCGATGGCGGCGTCCCAGACGCCCTGCACCGAGGCGGGGTCGGTGACGTCGAGGGCCACACCGAGCGCGGAGCCGCCGGCAGGGAGCCCCGCGGCGACCTCGGCCGCCTGCTGCCCCGGAGCGGCCCGTGACGACCACGTCGAGCCCTCGTGAGGCGAAGGCAGCGGCCAGCCCCCGTCCGACGCCCTTGGTGCTGCCGGTGATGACCGCGACCGCCATGGTGGCCCCTCTCCCGGGTGCCGCGAGCCGGCGCCCGGCCCCATGGTGTCGGATCGGAACGCTGTTCCGCCAGGGGGACCGCTATCCGAGGGGGCGGACGACGACGGGCCCGCCCCGGGAGAGGGCGGGCCCGTGCGTGCGTGGCAGGTCAGGTGACCGAACGTCGACCCAGGAGCGTGCCGACCGCGGCGACGGCTCCGACACCGACGACGAGCTGGAGCCCGTGGCGGATCCAGTCGAAGCCCGCCGTCTCCTTGACGCCGAAGAGCCCGGCGAGCCAGTCGCCGATGAACATGCCGACGATGCCGGCGATGAGCACGGCCCAGAACGGGATGTTCTGCTTGCCGGGCAGCAGCAGGCGGGCCAGGACGCCGATGATCGCGCCGCCGATCACGATCCAGATGAGGTTGCCGATGCTCCAGTCCACGTGGGACCTCCGTGGGTGGGGGGGGTGAGCAGATTGTGCACAGTGAACCAGCGCCGCGGGCGGCGTGCAGCAGCCTTGACCCAACTCGGAGGCATGCTGCGCAGCAGGCGCGCCTCCCGGACCGTCAGCCCGTGGGAGCGAGGCGGAACATCCGCGGAGGCAGGTGGCCGCGGCGCTGCATGTAGTTGGCGTAGCCGGGATACACCGCGACGAACGACGGGAAGATCCGCTGCCAGGTCTCGTCGTCGACCTGCGCGGCATGCACCTCGAGCGTCTCGGCCCCGATCTGCACCGATGCCTCGGGGTGGGCGAGCAGGTTGGCCGTCCAGCCCGGGTGCTTGGCCTGCCCGAAGTTGGTGCCGATGAGCATGACGTCGTCGCCGTCGCGCACGTAGACCAGGGGCGAGACGCGCGGCTGGCCGGACTTCGCGCCGACCGTGTGCAGCGACAGGATCGGCAGGCCGTACACCGCCGCCATGACCCGCCCGTCGCGCAGGTCGCGGATCTTCGGGTCGATGATCGGGCCGACCTTGCTGTAGGCGATCGAGAACGCCTTGGTCTGGCCCAGCTTGCCGCATGATGCGGGTCATCACGCCCGGCCTCGACGCTCGCCTCGTGCGCGGCGATGCGGTCGAGCTTGGCGCGCAGCGCGGCGTCCGTCGTGGTCTCGTCGTCGGCCATGCCGGCAACGCTAGGGGACGGCGCTGGAGAAAGTTCCGCGGGCCTGTCGATTCCGCGCCAGGCTGTCCGTCGTGTGGGTACGGGGGATCGACACGACAGCCTTCTGGAGGCCGCTATGAGCACGCGCTACATGTTCCTCATCTACGGCGACGAGAGCCGCTACGCCGACGTGACCCCGGAGGACTGGGAGCAGATGATGCAGGCGCACAACGCCTGGTCGGCCTCGGTCGCCGCTGCGGGCGCCTCCATCGTGAGCGGTGAGGCCCTGGCCGGGTCGGCCACCTCGACGACCGTCCGGCAGTCCGACGGCGGTCCGGTTCTCACCGACGGGCCGTTCATCGAGACCAAGGAGGCGCTCGGGGGCTACTACGTCGTCGACTGCACCGATCTCGACCAGGCCCTGGCCCTGGCCCGCACGCTGCCCGGCGAGGTCGTCGAGGTCCGTCCGGTCATCCCGACGGGCTGACGCCAGGCGTGCCCGACGCCGCCGAGGTCGTCGCTGCCGTCGAGCAGGCGCACCGCACCGAGTGGGGACTCGTCCTCGCCTCGGTCGCGCGCCTGCTCGACGGCGACCTCGCCACGGCGGAGGAGTGCACGCAGGAGGCGTACGTCGCGGCGCTGGAGACCTGGGGCGAGCGCGGAGTGCCGGCGAAGCCGGGAGCGTGGCTCACCACGACCGCACGTCGCCGAGCGCTCGACCGCGTACGCCGCGAGGCGGGCATGCGCGAGCGCTATCCCGATCTCGTCCGCGCCCGTGGCGACGAGCCCGACCCCGCCGAGCTGGCCGAGGAGGACACCGTGGTGGTCGACGACCGCCTGCGCCTGGTCTTCACCTGCTGCCACCCGAGCCTGGCCGCCGAGTCGCGCGTCGCCCTGACGCTGCGCATGGTGTGCGGCCTGTCGACGCCGGAGATCGCGCGCGCGTTCCTCGTGCCCGAGGCGACCATGGCCGCGCGCATCACGCGCGCGAAGAAGAAGATCACCGCCGCCGGCGTCCCGTATCGCGTGCCCTACGGCTCGGAGCTGCCCGACCGCCTCGACGGCGTGCTGACCGTCATCCACCTCGTCTTCACCACCGGGTACGCCGCCGAGGGTCCGTCGCTCGTGCGCGCCGACCTCGTGGACCGTGCGCTCGACCTCGCACGCGTGCTCGCCGTCCTCATGCCCGACGAGCCCGAGGCGCTCGGCCTGCTCGCGCTGATGGAGCTCACCGACGCCCGGCGCGCGGCCCGCATCGACGCCGACGGCGGCCTGGTGCTGCTGGAGGACCAGGACCGGTCGCTGTGGGACCGGCCGTCCATCGAGCAGGGCAACCGGCTCCTCGACCGCGCGCTGCTCATGACCCGCCCAGGGCACCCCGCAGGCCGCTTCACGCTGCAGGCGGCCATCGCCGCCGCGCACGCCGAGGCGCGCCGCTGGGAGGACACGGACTGGTTGGTCATCCTGGCCCTCTACGACCGGCTGCTCGGGGTGTGGCCGACCCCGGTGGTGGCGGTCAACCGCGCCGTCGCGCTGTCGTTCGCGAGCAGCCCCGACGCCGGCCTCGCCGACCTCGACCGCATCGCCGCCGATCCCGCGCTGCGCGGCTACCACTACCTGCCGGCCACGCGTGCCGACCTGCTGCGTCGCGCCGGCCGTCGCGACGAGGCGGCAGCGGCGTACGCCGAGGCCCTGGAGCTCGTGCCCGACGGGCGCGAGCGCGCGTTCCTGGAGCGACGCCTCGCCGAGGTCACCGACCCGTCGATGCGTGATCACGACGGTCTCTAGGTCGTCCTGATCACGCGTCGACGGTCAGTGGAGCGCGAGCTTGCGACGCGCGAGGGCGTCGTGGAGCGCGTGCTCGAAGGCCTCGACGCTGCCGGAGAGGTGCTCGAGGTCGGCGGCGTGCATCAGCACCTCGAGGCGTCCGGCGACCTCGGCCACCACGGCGGGCGCCGCGTCCTTGGACGGCACGAGCTGCTGGAGCCGACCCGTGCACTCGTTGAGGTGCACCAGCTCGAACGGCACCCCGAGCCCGGCGACCATGCGGTCCCACTCGGCCTTGCGGCGGACCGGGGAGTGGGTGATGTCGCACAGCGAGCAGTGCGCGCGGCCGACGAGCTTGCCGAGCACGTACGCCGCCTCGCCCAGCGGCCCGCCGTTGGCCCGGTAGACGCCGACCAGGCGCGCCACGCGCCGCCCGCCGCCAGCGGGCGAACCGGCCGGCCGCGGCGTCATGGCCGCTGCGTGCTCGACGACGGCGAGGAACATGGCGGAGTCGAGGGCCGCGGCCTCCCGGCGTACGGCGCCCTCGGTGACGGCGAGCGGTCGGTCGACGCGGACCCAGCTCGGCCGGTGCTCGCCGTCCCACGAGCCGGTGCCGACGGGATGCCAGCGCGGGTCGCCGTCGTGCCCCTTGCTCGAGAGCATGAGCCCGACGAGCAGCCGCGGGTCGTCGACCGCGCGCCCGACGATGACCAGGGGACGGTCCTTGCCCTGCTCGGGGTCCTCCTCGTACGGCACCCACGCCCAGACCACCTCGCCCGGGTCGGGCTCGCCGTCGCGGTCCGGTGCGTACTCGGGCGTGATCCGGCCGTGGAAGTCGCGGGCGCCGCCGCGCTCGGGTCGGGAGTCGGTCATCGGTCGAGCGTAGGCAGTGCCGGCACGCTCGGCCATCCGTGGCGCCCGGGGCGGTGTGAGGCACGCCTCGCCGTGTCGGTCCCGCATCGGCGCTGCCCGGCGGGGCATCCTGGAAACAGACGCAGGGCCCCTCGATGTATGAGATCGAGGGGCCCTGCTGCACGTCCACCCGTCCTGGCGGCCGGGCGAACCCGGCCCGCCCAGGGCGGTTGGCCGTGCGACCGTGCGTTCGTCGGGCTGCGGCGCCCTCCCGGTTGCCCGGTGGGGTGCCGTCGCGGGTCGCCCCGCGCGCACCGCCGATCGCATCGGCTGCCGCCGGTCACTCGCGTCGGTCCGTCCGCGCCGTCCGGTTGCCCGTTCGGCTGCGGAAGTGCCGCTGCGGCTCGGTGCGGGGTTGCCCCCGACCCGGACCGCGTCCGCCCGAGGTCTCCCTCGGCCGGCACTGCGACAGGTCGTCCCGTCGATCGTGATCGACGTCGTCCGGAGCTTCGACCGTCCGCCGCCGCGACGCCCGGTCTCCCGGTCGTCCCGCCGCCCGGAGTTGCCTCCGGATGCGGTCGTTCGTCGTTCCCGACGCCGCCTCGCTCGACCTGCCGGCCTCGTCGGTCTCCCCGGTCTCCCGGTTCCTCCGCCGCCCGGAGTCTCCTCCGGCTGGCCCGCCCGTCTCGCTCGGCGTGGGAGTAGTTCTAGTCGCGTTCTCCGTTGGGCCACAAGGGGTTTCGGAGAACTTTCTCGACCAGTTTCTGCGTGCACAGGATGTGCACAGCTTGTCCTCCGGGACAGGCCCTGTCGTCCCCATGTTGTCCCCAGGTTCGTGCACAGGGAGGCGGTACTTGATGACTTCTTCATGTGCGAAGATGCTCAGGTACGCCGCTCGCGCCACCCGGAGGTCGTCGTGCCCGTCCCGCTGTACCAGGCCAAGGCCGAGCTCTTCCGCACGCTCGGGCACCCCGCGCGGATCCGCATCCTCGAGCTGCTCTCCGAGCGCGACCACGCCGTCCACGAGCTCCTCGCCGTGATCGAGATCGAGCCCAGCAACCTCAGCCAGCAGCTGGCCGTGCTGCGCCGTGCCGGGCTCGTGCAGCAGCGCCGCGAGGCCGGCGCCGTCGTCTACTCGGTGAGCGTCCCCGAGGTGCGCGACCTGCTGCTGGCCGGGCGCGGGATCCTGCGCCAGCTCATCGACGACCGCGACCAGCTCAGGCGCGACCTGCGTCCGGCGGGACGGGGTCGCGGATGACGCCCGCCGCGTGGGCGGGCACCGCGGTCCGGCGTACGGCGGCCCTGCTCCCCGGACGCGCCGAGGCGCGGACGCTGCGCCGCGACCCGAAGCGCGACCTGATCGCCGGCGTCACGGTGGCCGTCGTCGCGCTGCCGCTCGCGCTCGCCTTCGGCATCACCTCGGGCCTCGGAGCAGCGGCGGGCATCGCGACCGCGGTGGTCGCGGGCGCCATCGCGGCGATCTTCGGCGGCAGCAACCTGCAGGTCTCCGGCCCGACCGGCGCCATGACCGTGGTGCTCGTCCCGATCGTGGCGCAGTTCGGTGCCTCCGCCGTGCTCGTCGTCGGGCTCATGGCCGGTGTGCTGCTGCTCGCGCTCGCCTACGCCCGTGCCGGGCGCTACGTCCGCTACCTGCCGCTGCCCGTGGTCGAGGGCTTCACCGTCGGCATCGCGATCGTGATCGCCCTGCAGCAGGTGCCGGCCGCGCTCGGGGTGCCCGCCGAGGGCGAGAAGGTGGGCGCTGCGGCGATCGCGGCCGTGCGCGCGTGGCTGGCCGACCCGCAGTGGGCGCCGCCGGCGCTCGCTGCCGCAGTGGCCGATCGTGATGCTCGTCGCGGCGCGACGGCGTCCGAGCTGGGTGGTCTCGCTGCCGGCCGTGGTGGTCGCGGCCGCCCTGGCCACGTGGGCGAGCCTGTCGGTGGAGACCATCGGCACCCTGCCCGCCGCGTTGTCCGCGCCGCAGATGCCCACGGTGCCGTGGTCGGCGCTCTCGTCGCTGGTGGTCCCGGCGATCGCGGTCGCGGCGCTCGGCGCGCTCGAGAGCCTGCTCTCCGCGACGGTGGCCGACGGCATGAGCGTCGGCGAGCAGCACGACCCCGACAAGGAGCTCTTCGGCCAGGGGCTGGCGAACCTGGCGGTGCCGTTCTTCGGAGGAATCCCGGCCACGGCGGCGATCGCCCGCACCGCCGTCAACGTGCGCTCCGGCGCGCGGTCGCGCCTCGCGGCGGTGGTGCACGCCCTCGTGATCCTGGTCGTGGTCCTGGCGCTGGCGCCCGCCGTGGCGCTGATCCCGTTGGCCGCCCTCGCCGGCGTCCTCATCGCGACCGCCGCGCAGATGGTGCAGGTCTCGAGCGTCCGTGCCCTCCTGCGTGCGACCCGTGGCGACGCGTGGGTGCTCGTCGTGACCGCGACCGCCACGGTCGTCTTCGACCTGGTCACCGCGGTCATCATCGGCATCGTCGTGGCCGGCTTCTTCGCGCTGCAGCAGGTCGCCCGCGCTGCGCACGTCGACGAGGAGCCCGTCTCGCTCGATGCCGCCGACCACGACGCCGAGGAGTCGGCGCTGCTGGCCGAGCACATCGTCGCGTTCCGGCTCGAGGGCTCGCTGTTCTTCGGTGCCGCGCACGCGTTCCTGCTCGAGCTCTCCGAGGTCTCCGACGTGCGCGTCGTGGTGCTGCGCATGTCGCGCGTGACGACCCTCGACGCGACCGGTGCCTCGGTGCTCGGCCGACACGATCTCGCGGCTCGAGAGCCGCGGCGTCACGGTGCTGCTGTCCGGCGTACGCCCGGACCACGAGCAGGTGCTCACCCGGCTCGGGGTGTTCGACGAGCTCGCGCACGAGCGGCACGTGTTCGCACGTACGCCGGACGCGCTCGCCCACGCCCGCACGCACGCGCGCCGAGAGCAGCACGTGCCCGGCGCCGACGGCTGAGCCTCGGCTCGGCACCCGGGCGGCAGCACCCCGATTCGGGGACGGACCGCGCGCAGGTGCGCCAGAGTGGGAGCCGCAGCACACCCCACCCCGGGAGGGCATCGTGAGCCTCGAGCGGACCGTCGCGGTCAACCCGTACGACTACCTGCCGCCCGTGCCGTCGTTCGCCGTCACGAGCACCGACGTCGTCGACGGCGAGCAGGTCGTCGCTGCGCCACGTGCTACGACTGCGGCGGGCGGCGGCGAACGTGTCGCCGCAGCTGTCGTGGTCGGGCTGCACCGGAGGGGACGCAGAGCTACGTCGTCACCTGCTTCGACCCGGACGCGCCGACCCCGTCCGGCTTCTGGCACTGGGTCGTGGTCGACCTGCCGGCGTCGGTGACCTCGCTCGACGCAGGGCGCCGGGCGCCTCGGACGCGACGCTGCCGGGCGGCTTCCACGTGCGCACGCGACTTCGGCACGCGCCGACTACGGCGGCTGCGCGCCGCCGCAGGGCGACCACCCGCACCGCTACTTCTTCGTCGTGCACGCCGTCGACGTCCCGACGCTCGGCGTCGACGCGTCGGCCTCGCCCGCGGTGGTGAGCTTCAACCTCGCGTTCCACACGCTGGCCCGGGCGATCATCGCCCCGACGTACGCCCACTGAGCCGACCTGCGCGGTCGGGCGCTCGGGCGGTCAGGAGGCGGTGCGGGTGTCGGTCCAGCCGGGACCGCACAGGTCGCCGCCGTCGCAGCAGGGCTGCAGGTAGAAGCAGACCGGGCACTGGTCCTTGCCGCCCTTGCGCACGAGGTCGGCGCGCTCGCACGCGGGGCACGGGCCGGGGCTCTGGAACATGCGCACGAGCCTAGGAGCGGCGTACGACGATGCCCGGGCGACACGCGGCGCGCAGCGGCGACGCGGTCAGAGGGTCGAGTAGTCCAGCCCGATCTGGCGGCGGATCTCGTCCATCGTCTCCATGATCGAGACGGTCTCGTCGAGGGTGAGGACCGGCGACTCGGTGAGGCCCTCGCGCAGGCAGCGACCCACCTCGGCGGCCTGGTGGCGCAGCCCGTTGCCGACGTGCGGCACCTCGACGTGCTCCACCGCGTCCGTCGCGGTCGACGATGCGGAACGAGGTCGGGCGGTAGAAGGTCGGCTCGATCTCGAGTGCGCGCCGCCGTGCCGCTGATCGCCGCGCCGTTCGGGGTCGCGGCCGCGAGCGTGGTCGTGAGCACCGCGTGGCGGCCGGCGTCGTCGCGCAGGATCACCGAGGTCTGGGCGTCGACGCCGGTGAACGCCGGGTCGCTCACCGCGGTGATCGCGGGTCGGGGTGCCGAGCACCATCGAGGCGAACGAGACCGGGTAGATGCCGAGGTCGAGCAGCGCGCCGCCGCCGAGGCCGGGCGCGAACAGGCGGAAGTCGGGGTCCTCGGCGAACCACTGGCCGTGCTCGGCGGTGACGAGCACGAGGTCGCCGAGCCGTCCCGACGCGAGCACGTCGCGCACGGCCACCATGTGCGGCAGGAAGCGCGTCCACATCGCCTCCATGAGGAACGTGCCGCGTGCCCGCGCCGCCTCGACCAGCGACCGCGCCTCGGCGGCGTCCATCGTGAACGGCTTCTCGACGAGCACGGCCTTGCCGGCCTCGATCGCGAGCATCGCGGCGTCGTGGTGCATCGGGTGCGGCGTCGCGACGTAGACCGCGTCGACGAGCGGGTCGGCGGCGAGGTCGGCGTAGGAGGAGTGCACGCGCGCGATGCCGAAGCGGCTCGCGAACGCGTCCGACGTGCCGGCGCTGCGCGCTCCTACCGCCACGACCTCGTGGTCGGGGAGCAGCTGCAGGTCGTCGCAGAAGTTGGTCGCGATGCCGCCGGCGCCGATCACGCCCCAGCGGATCGGTCGGCCGTCGTACGCGCTGCTGCTCGGGTTCTCGCTCATGCGCCCCATCCAACCCGCCCCGGGCCGCCCGCGCACCCTCCTGGCTGCTCAGTCCAGGGCGAGGGCGTGGACGAGGGTGGCGGACTCGGGCACGTGCACCGCGATCGGGAGCCCGACCGTGGTGAGGACGTCGCCTCCGATCTCGACGGGTGCGTCGTACCAGGACGGGTGGTGCTTGCCCGGGTCGAAGTTCGCCCCGGGGATCACGACCCGCTCGATGCGATAGCGCCGCGCCGGGTCGAGCCCGATCAGCCGTGCCGGCACCGGGATCGTCGCGTCGGTGGTCGTGAGCTGGGCGTAGGAGAACAGCGCCTCACCGCGGTCGGGCGAGACCACGCCGTGCACGAGCGCGGAGTCGTCCGGGTGGTCGACGCGGACGACGTCGCCGGAGTGCAGCAACGGGCGGAACCGCCTGTGCAGCTCGATGATCGCGGCGATCCCGGCGCGCTCCTCGGCGCTCGCGTGCAGCAGGTTCCACTCGAACCCGAGATGGCCGAACAGCGCGGTGGCACCGCGGAACGTCAGGGTCTGCGTGCGCGTGGTGGTGTGCGACCACGCGCCGCCCACGTGGGCGCCCATGAGCTCGGGCGGCAGCAGGTAGGTGAAGCTGCGCTGGATCCGCTGCCGCTCCACGGCGTCGTTGCAGTCGGACGCCCAGAAGCGGTCGGTGCGGGCGGCGATGCCGAGGTCGACGCGCCCGCCGCCGGACGAGCACGACTCGATCTCCACCGCCGGGGTGGCGCCGACGCAGCTCGTCGAGCAGCGCGTAGAGCGCGAGCGTCTGCCGCCGTACGCCGGCCGCGCCGCCGAGGTGCCCCGCGGCGACGAGGTCGCGGTTCATGTCCCACTTGAGGTAGCCGATCGGGTGCTCGGTCGAGCAGCGCGTCGAGCCGCTCGAGCAGGTACGCCGACACCTCGTCGCGGCCGAGGTCGAGCACCAGCTGGTTGCGGCCGAGGACGAGCTCGTGCCCGTCGATGCCCAGCGCCCAGTCCGGGTGCGCGCGGTAGAGGTCGCTGTCCGGGTTGACCATCTCGGGCTCGACCCACAGCCCGAACTCGAGGCCGAGGCCCACGACGTGGTCGGCCAGGGCGCCGAGGCCGTCGGGGTACTTGCGCTCGTCGACGTACCAGTCGCCGAGCGAGCTCGTGTCGTCGTCGCGGCCGCGGAACCAGCCGTCGTCGAGGACGAAGCGCTCGACCCCGACTGCCGCGGCGGCGTCGGCGAGCCGCTGCAGCTCGGCGACGTCGTGGTTGAAGTACACCGCCTCCCACGTGTTGAGCAGCACCTTGCGCGGGGTGCGCGGGTGACCGGCGCGCGCCCGCACGTGGCGGTGGAACTGCTGCGACGCGGAGGTCAGACCGGCGCCCGACCAGCTCGCGAGCACCGTGGGGGCGGCGTACGTCTCGCCCGGCTCGAGGCGCACCTCGCCGGGCAGCAGCAGCTCGGAGAGCGAGACGAAGCGGCGCGCGTCGGACAGCGTCTCGACGTGCAGCCGGTGGTTGCCGCTCCACGCCAGGTGCGCGAGCCACACCTCGCCGCTCTGCTCGCCGAAGGCCGGTGTGCCGACGGCCAGCGTCGGCGACGACTCGAAGGAGGTCTTGCCGCGCCGTCCCTCGCGCACGAGCGCCGTCGTGCCGAGCGCGTGCCGCTGCGCCTGCATCTCCTTGGTCCAGCGGCCGGTCAGCGTCATCGCCTCGGACGCACGTGCCGGCAGCGGCAGCGCGGTGGCGAACGAGTCGAGCATGTAGACGTCCGTGCCGTCGTTGGTGAGCGACGAGTCGACGGCCAGCACGCCGTGCTCGTCGAGGGTGAGCGTCAGCGTCGCGGTGAGGCCGGCGAGCTCGTCGCGTCCGGTCCAGGTGTACGCCGTCGGCGTCGCGCTCGACGTCACGCGTCGCAGGATCGGCGCCCAGCCGCGGCCGTCGGCGCGGTGCCCGCTGATGCCGCCGTACGCCGCCCAGCCGCGGGCCCGCTCGGGCAGCAGCGACAGCGGGCACGACGTGGTCGAGGCCGCCCTGCGGCACGGGGTGGTCGGTCGCGGCGCCCCACGACACCGCGTCGACGTCGTCGCCGAGGCGCGCGCCCCAGTGCAGCGACGCGCGGGACGTCGTCGTCGTCGGTCACGACGAGCGTGGTGGTGGCCGAGTGCAGGGCGGCGTAGGCGGTGCTGGTCGTCACGAAGGACGACTCTGCCGCATCGCGAGCCGCCACGGATCGATCAGGCGTGGAAGGGCTGGATGCCGTCGGCGGGGACGACGCCGAGGCGACCCTTCTGGAAGTCCTCGACGGCCTGCATGAGCTCGCGCTGGGTGTTCATGACGAACGGGCCGTACCAGGCGACGGGCTCGCGGATCGGCTCGCCGCCGAGCAGCACGACGTCGAGGGCGGGCGCGTTCGAGTCCTGGCTCGCGTCGGCGCTGATCGTGATGCTGCCGCCGTTGCCGAAGACCGTGAGCTGGCCGCTGCGCACCGGGCGCTGCTCGGCGCCGACGGTGCCGCGGCCCGAGAGCACGTAGGCGAGCGCGTTGAAGTCGCGACGCCACGGGATGGTCATCGAGGCGCCGGGCGACAGCGTCGCGTGCACCATCGTCATCGGCGTGTACGTCGAGCCCGGGCCGGTGTGGCCGCCGAGCTCGCCGGCGATGACGCGCAGCAGCGCGCCGCCGTCGTCGCTGGAGAGCAGCGCGACGCCCTTCGCGCGCAGGTCCTGGTAGCGCGGCGGGTTCATCTTCTTGCTGCGCGGCAGGTTCACCCAGAGCTGCAGGCCGTGGAAGAGCCCGCCGCTCATCACGAGCTCCTCGGGCGGGGTCTCGATGTGCAGCAGGCCGCTGCCGGCGGTCATCCACTGAGTGTCGCCGTTGGTGATGACGCCGCCGCCGCCGTGCGAGTCCTGGTGGATGAACGAGCCGTCGATGATGTAGGTGACGGTCTCGAAGCCGCGGTGCGGGTGCCACGAGGTGCCGCGCGGCTCACCGGGCGCGTACTCCACCTCGCCCATCTGATCCATCATGATGAACGGGTCGAGCAGCGCCTGGTCGACGCCCGCGAACGCGCGGCGCACCGGGAAGCCCTCGCCCTCGAAGCCCTGCGGCGCCGTCGTCACCATCGCGACGGGGCGCGCCGGCACCAGGCCCGGGTCGGGGCGGCGTACGCGGGGGAGCACGGTGAGGTCGTCGACGGTGATGGCGGGCACGGGTGCCTCCAGGTAGGGTGCAGTAGTTCAATCGTCAACTATTCACGGTCGACGGATGTTCCGCAAGCCGAGGATCGCACCCGCGGATACAGTCCGACCAGGCCCTGACGTCGACGCCGAAGGAGTACGCCGATGCCGCCCACGGATGCCGAGCTGGTCGAGCTCGAAGCACGACGGCAGGAGCTGCGCGAGCAGTACCTGCGCTCCGCCGCGGACCGTCCGGCCTCCCCGGGCCGGGGCATCCACCACGCCGCGCTGATCTGCTCCGACGTCGAGCAGACCATCCAGTTCTACCAAGGGCTGCTCGGCTTCCCGCTCGTCGAGCTCGTCGAGAACCGCGACTACAAGGGCTCGTCGCACCTGTTCTTCGACGTCGGCAACAAGACGCTGCTCGGCTTCTTCGACTTCCCCAAGCTCGGCCTCGAGCCGGGGATCGAGGCGATCGGCGGCGTGCAGCACATCGCCATCTCCGTGGCGCCCGAGCAGTGGGACGAGATCCGCGCGAAGCTCGACGAGGCCGGCGTCCCCTACGTCGGGCCCGACATCGGCATCCCCGAGTCGATGTACCTGCGCGACCCCGACGGCATCGGTCTCGAGATGCTCAGCGACCCGCTCATGTACTTCGGCGGCCACCAGCTCGACGAGGTCTAGCCGTGCGCGTCGGGCTGGGCCTGCCCGTCTCGGGCACGTGGGCGACGCCGGAGTCGATGCGTCACGTCGCGACGCGCGCCGACGAGCTCGGCTTCGACTCGCTGTGGGCGTTCCAGCGACTGCTGCACCCGGTCGACGACGACTGGGGCGCGGCGTACCACGCGGTGCACGACCCGATCGCGGCACTGTCGTACGTCGCCGGCTTCACCTCGCGCATCCGGCTCGGCATCGCCGTCGTGATGGCGCCGTACTACGCGCCGATCGTGCTGGCGAAGGCGCTCACCACGCTCGACATCGTCAGCGACGGCCGGCTCGACCTCGGGCTCGGGCTCGGCTGGTCGGCGCAGGAGTTCGAGGCGGTCGGCGTCTCCATGGAGCGGCGCGGCCCGCGCGCCGAGGAGTTCGTCGCCTGCCTGAAGGCCATCTGGACCCAGCGCGAGGTCGAGTTCCACGGCGAGTTCTACGACGTGCCGCTCTCCAACGTCGAGCCCAAGCCCGTGCAGGCGCCGCACCCGCCGCTGCTCATGGGCGGCGGCGCCGAGGCCGCGCTGCGCCGCATCGGCCGCATCGCCGACGGCTGGATCAGCAGCAGCCGCACGGATCTCACCACGATCGGCGGCTCGGTCGAGCTCATCAGGGCCTCGGCGGTCGAGGCCGGCCGTGATCCCGACGCGCTGCGGTTCGTGGTGCGCGGCGTCGTACGCCTGACGGATGCGCCGACCACCGGCGACGCGCGCGTGCCGCTGCAGGGCGACGCCGACCAGATCCGCGCCGACATCGCGGCGCTCGGCGAGCAGGGCATCACCGAGGTCTTCCTCGACCTCAACTGGGACGACAGCACCGTGGGAGCGGACGTCTCGCCCGAGGCCGCCCGCGAGAACGCCGACCGCGTCCTCGACCAGCTCGCCCCCCGCTGACCGACGCCTGCGCACCCGAGCGCCTCGCGTCCCGGTCACCCGTCCAGCCGTCCGACGTGACGGTGCGTGATGGTCCCTGGCGACTTGTGCGATCTCTCTTCACGGGCTGCCCTCGCGGTGATCACACTCGGGATCGCAGGAGTCTCCCAACTCACGAAGGGCAAGACAATGAAGTCAGTTTCGTCGACGGCACGTGTGATCGCCGCCGGAGCCGTCGGGATCATCGCGGCAGCAATCCTCACCGCGGCGCCCGCCTCGGCCACCGAGTCGGGCAACAGCGAGGGCTGCACCCCCGGCTTCTGGAAGAACCACACCAACTGGTCGTCCTACCAGGTGGAGTACTCCACCACCACGACGGTCTCCAGCATGCTCGGGGGCTACACGTTCCCCGCGTCGCTCTCGCAGTTCCAGAGCACGACGATGCTCCAGGCGCTCCAGGGCGGCGGCGGCTCGGGCGTGACGGGTGCGGCCAAGATCCTGCTGCGCGCAGGCACCGCGGCCTACCTCAACGCGGACGTCGAGATCCTCTACCCCTACCGCCGCGACACCACCGGCTTCGGGGGCGTGGCGTCGCTGAAGAGCCTGATCACCTCGGCTCTGAACTCCGGGGACCGCGCCACGATGCTGGCCCTGGCTGCCGAGCTCGACGCGGCGAACAACCTCGGCTGCCCGCTCAGCTAGCACCTGGTGGTGGGAACGCGCGTCCTGCGGCGCGTTCCCACCACCACGGATCGCCATACCGGGAGCGCCCGACCTTGCGGTCGAGGCGCTCCCGGTCTGTTGTGGACCAGGCGCGGTGGCGTGCCACGCACCCGGACCATGAACCCCGTGGGCGTGACCCCGCCTGCTGCGCGACCCCGGACTACGATGGTCACGAGGTGAGTCGGGTGACAACCGTCGCCGGCGTGAGCATCTGCGTGGCGTGGGTCGCGCTCGTGCTCGCCTACCTGCGCATCGGACGCGGACGGCCCTGGACGGCGTACGACCCCGGCCCCGCGTGGCTCCGTGCCGGGATCTACTTCGCGACCTGCTACCTGATCTCCTGGGCCAGCGGTGCTCTGGACCTGATCCTCACGACACCGGTGGCGACCTCCGAGCAGCTCGGCGACCCCGCGTGGATCGCCGCGACCGCCGCCGCCTTCGTGTTCATCCTCGTGGCCTACGGCGTCGTGTGGGTGCGCTTCACCGTCGTGCTCGACCGACCCCGCCACACGTGGGTCGCTGCAGGCTTCGGGCTGCTGTCGGGGCACGAGCACCGGGCAGCTGTTCGTGGCCGTGTGGTTGCTCGTGTCGGGGACCGGTGCGCCGACGTGGGTCGCGGTGATCACGACGTACGCGATCCTGGGCGCCTGGCAGTACAACTGGCACAGCATCTACTGGGACCACTACGTCACGCCCGAGCACGACACGCCGCTCACCCTGAAGGTGAAGACCGTGGTGGGTCACATCCCGAACCTGGCGCTCACGCTGACCTACCTGGCCGTCTACGGCAACGTGGCGATCTTCGTCGGTCTCCAGGTGCTCGCCGTCACCTTCGCGGCGGTCGGCATGCACCTGCCCCCGCCGTGGGCCGCAGCGACGGAACGCGACCTGGCGCACCGCACCAGCGCGCGGATCCCACGCGTGTACGGGTATCTCTCGCCCGACCCGCGCACTGATCCCTACACGCCGTTCTACCCGGGATGGCACGGACCGCCCGCCCCGCAGCTCACGGGCGCACCGCACCGGACCTGAAGCCTCTCCTCGCGGCCCTGGCGCTGGACGGTGTCGGTGGGGGCTGCTTGGGTCGGCACATGGCCCACGTCGTGCTCGTCCACTCCGTCCTCGGGATCCGTCCCGGCATCCTCGACGCCGCCGAGCGCCTGCGCGCCGCCGGTCACGAGGTGCTCGTGCCCGACCTGTTCGAGGGCCGGGTGTTCGACACCTACGACCCCGCGATGGCGTACGCCGAGGGCGAGGTCGGCCACGCCGAGCTGCACCGCCGCGCGCAGGAGGCGGTCGCCGGGGTGCCCGACGGATTCGTGAGCATCGGCTTCTCGCTCGGCTCGATGATCGCGACGCGCCTCGCCGCGGTGCGCCCGGTGTCCGGGGTCGTGCAGCTCGCCGGCGCGGTGCCGATGTCGTGGTTCGACGCGACCTGGCCGCAGGGCGTGCCGGCGCAGACGCACTCGACGCTCGGCGACCCGTGGCGCGAGGAGGACGCGCTCGAGCAGGCGCGCGCCGACGTCGCGGCCGGGGGCGCCACGCTCGAGGTGTTCGACTACCCGGGCACCGGCCATCTGTTCACCGACGCGTCGCTGCCCGACGAGTACGACGCCGAGGCGACCGAGCTGCTGTGGAGCCGCGTGCTGCCGTTCGTGGGCGCGCTGGGCTGACGCCGACGAGCTACGGCGTCGGCGGCAGGTAGTCGACGTCGCCGTCGACCGCGTCGTAGATCTGCTGGCCGATCGGGCGGCGCATCTCCTCCGCGATCTGACCGAGCAGCCCCGCCGAGCGGGCGAGCAGCGCGAAGCCGCGCAGGATCTCGGGCGCGAACCCGAGGTCGGAGAGCGCGGCACCGCACACGCCGGCGCCGTTGAGCGGCAGCGTGCGGCCGAGCTGCTCCGGGTGCACGCGGCCCATCGCCGCGAACAGCCGCAGGTGCGGGCCGAGCAGACCCTCCTCCTCGGCGATCGCGAACAGCACCGGCGTGCGCGGGTCGCCGTCCTTGTGGATCGGGTGGCCGAGGCCGGGCACGACGCGCTTCTCGGCGCGGACGCGGCGCAGCGCCTCGCGTGCGACCTCGTCGTACTCCTCGTCGGTGACCGGCGCGGTGCCGCCCTCGGCGACGTGGGTGGCCAGCGCGTCGGCGAGGAACCGGCCGCAGTCCTCGGTGACGCCGAGGTAGCGCGAGCCGCCCCCGAGCAGCCCGGCCGCCATCGCGCCCTGCACCGACTCGGGCGCACCGGTCAGCGTGAGCCGCGCGGCGATGACGGTGGGCGTGAGGCCGTGGTCGGCGAGCGCGACGAGCACCGACTCGAACACGCGCGCCTCGCCCGCGGTGGGCCGGCGCTGCGCGACGAGCCAGAACGCCAGCTCGGCGAAGCCGACCTTGCCCATGAGGTCGCCGGCGAGGTCCTGGCCGAGCAGCGTGATCGAGGTGCGGTCGGACGTGCCGATCGACGTCGGGTAGCTCATGCGGTCTCCTCGCGGCTCACGCCGTCGCGTCGGCGTCGTACTCCTCGGGCGGGTGCCCGGTGGGAAGGCGGTGCGTGGCCACACGCTGCGTGGGGGTGCGCGGCAGGGCGTCGACAGCCTGCCAGAAGCGCGGCACCTTGAACGCGGTGAGCCGCTCGGCAGCCCACGCGCGCAGGGCGTCGAAGTCGGGCGCGCTGCCGTCGACCGTGACGACGAACGCCTTGACCTCGTCCTCGGTCAGCTCGGAGGGCACGGCGACCACCGCGCACTCGAGCACGGAGGGGTGGGCGCAGATCGCCTCCTCGACCTCGGCGGGCGAGAGGTTCTGGCCGCGGCGGCGGATGACGTGCTTCTTGCGGGCGACGAAGGTGAAGGTGTCGTCGTCGTTGACGGTGACGAGGTCGCCGGTGCGCAGCCAGCCGTCGACGAACGCGGCCGCGGTCTCCTCCGGCATCCCCCAGTAGCCCGGTGTCACGACCGGGTTGCGCAGCAGCAGCTCGCCCGTGCCGCCGACCCCGACCTCGGCGCCGTCGTCGTCGACCACGCGGCCCTCGTTGATCGTGCCGAGGCGCGGGTGCTGGCGCAGCGAGCCGAGGGTGCCGTAGGGGCGGGTGCCGCGGCGCCAGAAGGTGCCGTACGGCGTCTCGGACATGCCGTAGCCCGAGGTGAGCTCGAGGCCGAAACGCCGTTCGAACGCGAGGTGGAAGTCGCGGTCGGGGGCGGGGCCCGAGTAGGCGAGGCGCAGAGGGGTGTCGGCGTCGTCGTCGCGCTCGGGCTGGCGCACGAGGATCTCGAGCATCGCGCCGATCGCGTTGAACTCGGTCGCGCCGTGTCGGCGCGCCGCGTCGAGGAATCCGCTCGCCGAGAAGCGCGGCAGCAGCACGAGCCCGGCGCCGGCCGACAGCGAGCCGAGCACCGAGTACGCCGGCGCGTTGATGTGGAACAGCGGGAGCCCCGTCATCACGACGTCGTCGGCGCGCAGGCCGACCCACGACGGGAAGCCCTCGCCGGCCCAGGCGTAGGCGCGCTGGGTCTGCATCACCAGCTTCGAGCGACCGGTGGTGCCGGAGGTCGGGATCAGCACCGCGACGTCGTCGGGCACGACGTCGACGGTCAGTGCGTCGCCGTCGTCGCCGAGCCGGCGCCAGTCGCCCACGAGGTCGCCGACGTCGGCCGCTCCGAGCTCGGCGTACGCCGGACGCACCGGGGTGCTCGGCGAGCAGCTCGGGGTCGGAGACGAGCAGGCGCGGGCGGGTCTGCTCGAGCAGGCCGGTCAGCTCGGCCCCGGTCGCCGACGGGTCGGTCGGCACGGTGATCGCGCCGAGCGAGGCGAGCGCGAGCCAGGTCAGCAGGTAGGGCGGCGTGGTGCGCGTGGTGACGACGACGAGGTCGCCGCGGCGTACGCCGGTCTCGCGCAGCCGACCGGCGAGCCGGGCCACCGCGGCCGTGGTGGCCGCGAAGCCCAGCTCGCCGTCGTCGGTGCGCAGCCAGACACCCGAGGGGTCGCGCTCGGCTGCTGCGATCAGCAGCTCGGGGATGGTGTCCGGCACGGGCGGGTCAGAGCAGGGTGGCGCTGACGGTGATGTCCTCGACGCCCGCGAGCGCGCGGCTGATGATGCAGCCGGCCTTCGCGGTGTCGGCCGCCTCGGCGAACTGCTCGGCGGTGACGCCGGGCACGACGCCGTCGACCGAGAGCACGATGGTGGTGATGGCCAGCTGCCCGGCGGCGTTCTTGCCGAGCGTGACCTCGGCGCTCACCGACAGCGAGGTCGGCGGGGTGCCGGCCTGCGAGAGGCCGTTCGACAGCGACATGGCGAAGCAGGCGGAGTGCGCGGCGGCGACGAGCTCCTCGGGGCTGGTCTGGCCCTCGGGCTCGCCGGCGCGGCGCGGGAAGGTGACCGGGAACTGCCCGGCGTTGCTGGAGTCGAGGGTGACGACTCCGGAGCCGGTCTGCAGGTCGCCCTGCCACTGGGTCGATGCGTCGCGAACGGGCACGTGGTCCTCCGAGCTGATGGGGTGCGGTCGGGGTGGTGCGGGTACGGCGTACTCCTGGGCCAACCGTCGCGCGGCCCGCGATGTTCCGCCAGCCCGGCGCTGATCGTCCGGCGGCAGGTCAGTCGGCGGCGACGAGGCGGTCGAGGTCGCCGTGCACCTCGAGGCCGCCGCAGACGCCGACGTCGTCGAGCAGCACACGGCCGCGCGGGTCGAGCAGGCGGACCCGGATCGTGGCGTCGAGCGTCTCCTCGACCCGGCGGTGCATCTCGGTGCGGATGGGCGCGTGCAGCAGGCCGCCGCGCGGCCGGTCGGCGGTCATCTCGAGCACCGCGCCCTGCTTGGAGCGCATCCGCCAGCGCACCTCGTCGTCGTCGATCTCGAGCAGCGTGGTCACCGCGCCGGTGTACGTCGCGAACGTGTGCAGCTCGCCGCGGTGCTTGAGCCCGACGATGTGGCCGCGGAACTCCGAGCGCAGCCACGGGATGAGCGCCGTCGACGCGGTGAGGCAGGTGCCCCGCTCGCTGAAGTGGTTGGTCTGCATCCACACGTAGCCGGCGGGGAAGGCGGCGCCCCAGTCCTTCTCGAGGTAGCCGCGGCCGCCGTCGAAGGAGGCGGTCCCGCCGTCGTGGGTGAGGCTGCCGGCGAGGTCGTGCCCGAACGAGACGACGCCGTGCTTGCACTCCATCTTGGGCACCCAGGCGTACCAGCCCATGACGCCGGGCGAGCGCCAGCGAGACCGGCCACGGGTCGAGCCGGGTCTCGAAGCGCACCTCGCCCTGCAGCGACGGCAGGTCGAGCACGATGCCGCGGTCGCTGAACCGGTTGGGCCCGACGCGCACCGAGAAGCGCTCGGCCTCCGCTCCGAAGTCGGCCAGGTCGTAGCGGTGGTACCAGCTCTCGCCCGTGGCGCCGTCGAGCACCTGGACGAAGGCCTCGCCGCCGCCGTCGGGGTCGAGGAACACCCCGGGGATCACCGCCCAGCGCGCCGAGCGGTCGGCGGAGACGACCTTGACGTACCAGCCCTCGAAGTACGACGACGTGACGCCATGGCCGTGGAACCCCTCGGGGTGCAGGACCCCGGTGACGAACGACATGACGCGACGCTATCCGCTCGTCGCGGATCGTGACGCACTCGTGACGGGGTGACATGTCCGACTTGTCCCCGGGATGTGAGGATGTGGCGACCCCGGCGCCTGGTCCGGGGCAGACGACCCGGCGAGAGCCGGGGATCGGGGGAACCGCACATGTCTCGCGTCAGCACGTCCCTGCGCCGCCGCGCCTGGGCCGCCGCGCTCACGGTCTCGGCCGCGCTCATCGTCGGGACGGTGACCGCCGCGCCTGCACGGGCCGACGTCGGCCCGTTCTTCCTCTACGTCGACTCGCCCGCCACGGTCGGCCGCCTGGCGTTCGCCGACGGCACGGGCGCCGGCGAGACCGGCATCACGAGCGGCCTGCGCGTGCGCCGGTACGACGCCTCCGCGGACGGCTCCGTGGTCGCGCTGGTCGGCGCCTCGGGCACCCCCTCGACCCCCGTCGGCGACAGCACGGGTGGCCTGCTGGTCTCCAAGAACGGCGTCACGCGCCTGCTCACGACGTACGTCGACACCAACCCCGTGGTCTCCGCCGACGGCGCGACCGTGTGGTTCGTGACCGACGGCGACCTCTACAGCTACGCGACCTCCGGCACGACCGTCACCCGCATCACGAGCGGGGGCCAGTTCTTCCCGCCGACGGAGGACCACTTCCTCACGCGCATCTCGGTCTCGCCGAGCGGAGACCGCATCGCGGCGGTCTACCGCACGTTCGACGCCAACGACGACGTCAACGGCTCGACCGTGACGGTGTCGACGATCGCCGCGACGCCGGCCGACCTGTTCTCCATCAGCTACACCGGTGCCGGCAGCCCTGAGGCCGGCAACGACTCGCCGGCGTGGCTCGACAACGACAACGTGCTGTTCTCGCGGTGCGACACCGGCGCGTGCGCCACATGGGTGTGGCGGCAGGTCGACCTGACCGCGGGCACGCCCAGCGACGCCGCGTTCAACGGGCCGAACAACCTCTACGACCTGCGCAAGCTGGGCAGCGTCTGGTTCGCGTGGCAGGACTCGGGCTCGGGCGCCTCGTTCTCGACCCAGCTCCTGAGCTCGGTCGACGACGCCCAGAGCTTCTCGATCACCGGGACTGCGCGCACCGACTCGGACACCAGCCAGCTCTACGTGCCGGTCACCGCTGCGCCCACCGCGTTCAGCGGCACGGCCGCCTCGGCCAACCGCGCGCAGTCGGACGCGCTCCTGCTGCTCTCGACGGCGCGCGTCACCACCGGCGGCAGCGCCGTCTACCTCGCGCTCGCCGAGTACCTGCGCCCCGTCGGCGACGAGGTGTTCCCGGACGACTCCGACGCGACCTTCCGCGGGCAGCTGCAGTACTCCACCGACGGTCGCCGGACGTGGAAGCTGCTGCGCACGACGAGCGGTGCGACCAGCGTGGCCTTCCCCGGCCTGCCGTTCCCCGGCAACGGCCGCACGCAGGCGCTGACCCGCAACACGTACTTCCGGTTCGTGTTCGCCGGCGACGCGTTCGCCGCACCGGCGACCTCGAGCAGCGAGCTCGTCGTCGTCTCGCCGACCATCACGGCGAAGGCGAAGAAGAAGGGCAGCAAGCGCATCGTGTCCGGCACGGTGAAGCGCTCGGGCGGCAAGGTCCTGCTCTACAAGGGCAGCAAGAAGCTCGCCTCGGCGAGCATCGGGTCGACCGGCGCCTTCAAGTTCAAGGCGCGCAAGCTGGCCAAGGGCAGCTACACGCTCAAGGTCGCGGCCGACGCGTCGTGGGCCTCGAGCAGCAAGAAGCTCAAGGTCTGACCACCTGGCATCACGAGATGTGGCCTCCTGCCGCGGGTATCCGCGGGAGGAGGCCACATCTGCGTCGTGGGTCGGCGTACGCCGTCAGTGCAGCGCGTTGCCGCCGGTGCGCTCGCCGTGCTCGACGCAGTGCGCCGTCCAGCCGGTCGGCACGATCTGCACGACCATGCGCCGGCGGCAGTGCGTGCAGTAGCGCGGCGGCTCGAGGGTGAGCGCCGCCTCGCAGTCGAGGTGGTCGCGGTCGGCGTACGCCTCGCCGCATCGTCCGCAGTAGGTGTCGACGTCGGTCATGGCGTTCACAGCGTCGCGTTGAGGGCCTTGATCGGCATCGCGAGCTCGTCGAGCAGCGTCGAGGTCGTCGGTGGCCGGGCGGCCCAGCGTCGTCAGGTAGTTGCCGACGATGACGGCGTTGATGCCGCCGAGCAGGCCGTCGCGGGTGCCGAGGTCGCCGAGGGTGATCTCGCGGCCGCCGGCGTAGCGCAGGATCGTGCGCGGCAGCGCGAGGCGGAAGGCCGCGATGGTGCGCAGCGCGTCGGCCGCCGGCATGACGGGCTGGTCGCCGAACGGCGTGCCCGGGCGCGGGTTGAGGAAGTTCAGCGGCACCTCGTGCGGCGTCGAGCTCGGCGAGCTGCGCGGCGAACTCGGCGCGCTGCTCGAGGGTCTCGCCCATGCCGACGATGCCGCCGCAGCAGACCTCCATGCCGGCCTCGCGCACCATGCGCAGCGTCGTCCCAGCGCTCCTCCCACGTGTGCGTGGTGACGACGTTCGGGAAGTACGAGCGGGCCGTCTCGAGGTTGTGGTTGTAGCGGTGCACGCCCATCTCGGCGAGCTCGTCGACCTGCTCCTGGGTGAGCATGCCGAGGGACGCGGCGACGTTGATGTCGACGGCCGTCCCGGATCGCCGCGACGCCCTCGCGCATCTGCGCCATCAGCCGCTCGTCCGGACCGCGGACGGCGGCGACGATGCAGAACTCCGTGGCGCCGGTCGCCGCGGTCTGCATTCGCGGCCTCGACGAGCGACGGGGATGTCGAGCCAGGCCGCGCGCACGGGGGAGGCGAACAGCCCGGACTGCGAGCAGAAGTGGCAGTCCTCGGGGCAGCCGCCGGTCTTGAGCGACACGATGCCCTCGACCTCGACCTCCGGGCCGCACCAGCGCATGCGCACCTCGTGCGCGAGCTCGAGCAGCGTCGGGCGAGCGCGTCGTCGCGGCAGCCGCAGCACCTCGAGCACCTGCTCCTCGGTGAGCCCGACGCCGTTCTCGAGCACCTGCTCGCGCGCCACCTCCAGGATCGAGGGGTGGGCGTCCTCGGCCACGGTGCCGGCCGGGTGCGTCGTGGTCATCGGGATTCCTCCAAGGGATCGAACCGTCGACGGAAGTCTCGCGCATCGAAGCGTCCGCCGAGCGGCGGCTCCAGTCCTGCGCGCGCCGCGAGCAGGAACTCCAGCGGGTCGAGCGCCCCCGCGCCCTCCGGCAGCGCGCCGGCGAGCGGCCGCGCGGCGAGGGTCTCGAGGTCGCGGATGTTGCACCGCGAGGCCAGGTCCGGCTCGGCCGGCCAGGCGCCCATCACGACCCCGGCCAGCGTCAGGCCGCGGTGCGCGAGGGCCTCGAGCGTGAGCGCGGTGTGGTTGAGCGTGCCGAGGCTCGGGTGGGCCACGACCAGCACCGGCGCGCCGCAGCTCGCGCGCCCAGTCGGCGATGGTGGCGCCGTCGTCGTCGTAGCGGACGAGCAGCCCGCCCGCGCCCTCGACGATGCACGAGGTCGCGGTCGGCGGCGAGGGCGCGCACAGCCTCGATCGAGCCCTGCACGTCGATCGCGGGCATCCCGCTCACCCGCGCGGCCGCGG
This sequence comes from uncultured Actinomycetota bacterium, assembly GCA_963827145.1. Taxonomy (GTDB): domain Bacteria; phylum Actinomycetota; class Actinomycetes; order S36-B12; family CAIYMF01; genus Longivirga. Next base: position 1,302,781 of record CAWGZO010000001.1, read on the forward strand.
CCGGGCGCGAGCGGGTCGGGGAAGCGCGCGTGCTCGTGGAGGTCGTCGACGCAGCGCGAGGCGGCGTACGTCGTCGAGGTCGCCGATCTCGTCCGGCCCGACCCCGGTCTGGCCCGGCTTCACGACCGCGACGCGCGAGCCGCGGTCGCGGGCCAGCGCCGCGACGGCGGCGGTCACGACGGTCTTGCCGACGCCGGTGCCGGTGCCGGTGACGACCAGGACGCTCATGCGAGCACCTCGCGGCGTACGGCGGAGAGCACGTCGCGCAGGCGCTCGAGGTCGGCGTCGGTGAGGTCGGCGCGGGCGGTCAGGCGCAGTCGCGAGACGCCGTCCGGCACCGAGGGCGGCCGGAAGCAGCCGACGCCGCACGCCGCGCGCCAGGCACGCGGCGGCAGCGGCGACGGCGAGATCCGGTGCGCCGACAGGGATCGCGGTGACGGCGGCATCCGGCTCGGACGCGGTCCAGCCGGCGTCGCGCGCCACCGCGGCGATGTCGCGGGCCCGTGCGCGTGCTCGCGCGGCGAGGCCCGGGTCGTCCTGGAGCGCGCGCAGCGCGGCGTGCGCCGCGCCGACCGCAGCGGGCGCGAGGCCGGTGTCGAAGATGAACGGCCGGGCCGAGTCGATCACGTGGTCGATCACCACGCGCGGGCCGAGAACGCACGCCGCCCTGCGAGCCGAGGGCCTTCGACAGCGTCGCGGTGAGCACCACGTCGTCGCCCGTGACGCCGAGCGCCGCGCACGCGCCCTCGCCGCGGTCGCCGACGACGCCGAGCGCGTGCGCCTCGTCGACGAGCAGCAGGGCCTCGTGCCGGCGCGCGGCAGCCGCGAGGTCGGCGAGCGGCGCGAGGTCGCCGTCGACGGAGAAGACCGAGTCGGTGACGACGAGCGGCCGGCCTGCGTCGCCGAGCGCGAGCAGCCGGTCGACGTCGCTCGCGTCCGCGTGGGCGGCGACGGCGGTGCGGGCCCGGCTGAGGCGGCAGGCGTCGATGAGCGAGGCGTGGTTCTGCGCCTCGCTCACGACGAGGTCGCCCTCGAGCGCGAGGGTCGTCACCGCGGCGAGGTTGGCGACGTAGCCCGCTCGAGAGCACGAGCGCGGCCTCGACGCCCACGTGCTCGGCGAGCGCGTCCTCGAGGTCGTGGTGCGCGCGCGTCGAGCCGGTGACCAGTCGCGAGCCCGTGGCGCCCGCGCCCCAGCGGCGTACGGCGTCGACCGCGCCCTCGACCACGCGCGGGTCGCGCGCCAGCCCGAGGTAGTCGTTGCCGGCGAGGTCGAGGACGTCGTCGTCGTGCTCGCGAGGGGTCAGCGACCGTCGCAGGCCCGCCTCGCGACGGCGCTCGGCGTGCTCGCGCAGCCGGGCGTGCGGGTCGGCCGCGACGGCCTGCGGGTCGCTCATCGCACGACCTCGCGGATGCACTCGTCGACCGTGCCGACGAGGGTCTCGAGGTCGTCGTCGCCGATCGCGAGCGGAGGCATCAGCACGATCACGTCGCCGAGCGGCCGGATCAGCACGCCGCGCGCGCGGGCTGCCGCGGTCACCGCCATGCCGGTGCGCTCGGTGACGCTGCGCACCTCGATGCCGGTCATCGTGCCGATGCGCCGGATCTCCAGGACCCCGTCGTACGCCGCGAGGTCGGCGGTCAGCTCGCCGATGCGCTCGCCGACGCGCGCGGCGTTGGCGACCGTGCGGTTCGCCGCCATGAGGTCGAGGTTCGCGATGGCGGCCGCCGCGCACAGCGGGTTGGCGGTGTAGCTGTGGCCGTGGAAGAAGGTGCGACCGCTGGCCGGCGTGCCGAGGAACGACTCGTAGACCTCCTCGGTGGCGAGCACCGCCGACAGCGGCAGGTAGCCGGCCGGTGAGGCCCTTGCCGCAGGTCATGAGGTCGGGCACGACGCCGGCCTGCTCGACGGCCCAGAACGTGCCGGTGCGCCCGATGCCGGTGGCCACCTCGTCGGCGACGAGGTAGGCGCCGTGCTCGTCGGCGAGCTCGCGCATGCCGCGCAGGAACGACGGCGTCGTGGGTGAGCATCCCCGCCGCCGCCTGCACGAGCGGCTCGACGACGATCGCGCACACGCGGTGGCCCTCGCGGGCGAGCAGCGTCGCGCGTCTCGGCGAGCACCTCGGCGGCGCGGTCGGCGGGCGACTGCCCGGCGGCGCGGACGCCCGGGCTGCTCACCATGAGGGTGTCGAGCAGGATCGGACGGTAGGTGTGGTGGAACAGGTCGATGCCGCCGACGCTCACGGCGCCGAGGGTGTCGCCGTGGTAGCCCTCGGCGACGTGCAGGTAGAGCGGGCGGTCCTCGCCGCGCTGCGCCTTGGCCTGGAACGCCATCTTGATCGCGGCCTCGACCGCGCTCGCGCCGTCGCCGGCGTAGAACACGCGGCTGAGCCGGCGCCGCTCGGAGGCGGGGCCGTGGCGAGCAGCTTCTCGGCGAGCTCGATGCCGGGCTCGTGGGTGAGGCCGAGGAAGGTCGAGTGGTCGAGCCGGCCGAGCTGGCGGCGGATGGCCTCGTCGATCTCCGGCACGCCGTGCCCGTGCACCGTGACCCACAGGCTGGAGACGCCGTCGAGGTAGCGCGCGCCCGTCGGAGTCGACGAGGTGCATGCCCTCGCCGCGCTCGATCACCAGCGGCTCGTCGTAGGCCCACATCGCGTGCTGCGTGAACGGGTGCCACACGCTCGCGAGGTCGCGCGCCACGAGGTCGCGGGTCGCCGCCGAGGGGGTCGGTGGCAGGCCGGTCTCGCTCATGCGTCGATCCTGGCAGCCGCCCGTCGTACGCCGGAGCGGGGGTCCGCCTAGCTGACGACGCCGTAGAGGCGGTCGCCGGCGTCGCCGAGGCCGGGGACGATGTAGCCCTTGTCGTTGAGCCGCTCGTCGAGGCCCGCGGTCACGATGGTCACCGACACGTCGCGGCCCGACGAACGCCTGCCGGAGTGGTCGATGCCCTCGGGCGCGGCGAGCAGGCAGAGCGCCGTGACGTCGGTGGCGCCGCGGCCGAGCAGCAGGTCGATCGCGTCGACCAGCGTGCCGCCGGTGGCGAGCATCGGGTCGAGCGCGAACACCTGGCGGCCGGAGAGGTCGTGCGGGACGCGGTCGGCGTACGTCGAGACCTGCAGCGTCTCCTCGTCGCGGATCATCCCGAGGAAGCCGACCTCCGCCGTCGGGAGCAGGCGCATCATGCCGTCGAGCATGCCGAGCCCGGCGCGCAGGATCGGCACGACGATCGGCCGCGGGTCGGCGAGCTTGACGCCCATGGCCGGTGCGACGGGGGTGGTCACCGCGACGCGCTCGACGCGGATCTCGCGGGTGGCCTCGTAGGCGAGCAGGGTCACCAGCTCGTCGGCGAGGCGCCGGAAGGTCGGCGAGTCGGTGCGCGAGTCGCGCAGCGTGGTCAGCTTGTGCGCGATCAGCGGGTGGTCGGCGACGTGGATGCGCAGGCTCTCGGACATGGCCCGAAGGGTAGGCGCTCGCGACGCCGCGCGCGGTGCGGTCGTCGTACGTCGCCCGGTCGGGCGCCGCGTCCGCCGCGTGCGCGTGCCGGACGTCACGTCGCACGTCACCGGCTTCGGGACAACGAGCCTGCGGTGCGCCCGCTGCTCTGACACTCTGTGTGACGGCGGCGTCTGCCGTCGTGCTCGCGAGGGAGGGAGCTGATCGTGGACGACGACGCTGTCGACTTCGCGGTCGCCGCCTGGCGCGAGGACGGCCTCTGGCAGGTCGTGATGCTCCCGCCGCATGCCGCGGACACGCTCGACTCGCTCATCGGCGCGCTGCGCGCGCAGCCCGGCGAGGGCGGCGTGCTCGGGCTCGTCTCGGTCGCGGAGGAGTTCTTCGTCCTCATGCGCGTGCTGCGGCGAGGACGTCCGGCTGCTGCTCTCGGACCTGTTCGCCGCCGAGGACTGGCCGCTCGGCCTCGACGCGCTCGACCGGCTCGGCGTGCCCTCGCCCGAGGACGACGAGACCGACGACGTCGCCCCGGTCGGCGACCTCCGCCTCGTCGAGGACTTCGGCCTCTCGCGCGACGAGATGGAGCTCATCCTCGACGACCCCGAGGCGTGGCCCGACGAGCTGCTCGCCGCCATCGCCCACCGCCTCGGCTTCGGCGAGCAGTTCGACCTCGTGCTCGAGCAGCTCCCCGACTGACACCGTCCACCTCCCGCGCGCTCGTGCGCGATGATCGAGCCGTGCAGCCGCGACCGCAGGACGTCGACGCCGTACGCCGTGCCCTGCACGAGGCGCGGCGCGCCCTCGCGGCCGGCGAGGTGCCCATCGGCGCGGTCGTGCTCGACCCTGCCGGCGAGGTGATCGGGGTCGGCTCCAACGAGCGCGAGGCCACCCACGACCCCACCGCCCACGCCGAGGTCGTCGCCCTGCGTGCCGCCGCGGCCCGCCTCGGCACGTGGCGCCTCGACGGCTGCACCCTCGCCGTCACCCTCGAGCCGTGCCCGATGTGCGCGGGGGCCGCGTGGCTCTCGCGTGTGGAGCGCGTCGTGTTCGGGGCCTGGAACGAGGAGTACGGCGCCGCCGGCTCGCTGTGGGACGTCGTCCGTGACCGACGCCTCAACCACCGGCCCGAGGTCGTCTCCGGCGTGCTGGCCGAGGAGTGCTCCGGCCTGCTGGCCGACTTCTTCGCGGCCCGCCGCGCTGCGGACTGACCCGCTGCCCGGCGTACGCCGATTTCGGTGACACGCCGTCGACCTTGTACCCTCCTCGGCGGTGGCGTGTCCGAGCGGCCGAAGGAGCACGCCTCGAAAGCGTGTGAGGTGAAAGCCTCCGTGGGTTCAAATCCCACCGCCACCGCCAGCCGAAGGGGCGCCCTCTCAGGAGAGCGCCCCTTCGCCGTTGTGAGGCGCCCCTTCGGCTGGCGGTGGCCCGCGGATTTGGGAGGAACAACCGCAGCGCCCGCACCTCCCCGCGCCGAAGGCGCCCGCAAGGTGCCCGCCTGCCCGCCATGACGGATCCCACCGCCACCCAGCGAGCAGGACCACCCGGCCGACCACGGACCACCGCCACCAAGCGAGCAGCCCACCCCGGCCGACCACGGACCGACGAGGCCACCAAACCCCAGCCCCCACGTTCAAGATCACGGCTCGACCGGCCGATGACCACCCCACGTGCCCGACGACCGGAAGGCTGGCCGTGACCGCCGGAACGATGCCGCCTGCCCTGAGCCCCGCTGCGGTGACGGACGTGTCCGCGCGCATCGTCGGCAACGTCTCGCAGGTCGTGCGCGGTCAGTCCACGGCGGTCCGCCTGCTCGCCGCGGCGTTCCTCTCGGGCGGCCACGTGCTCATCGAGGACACCCCGGGCCACGGCAAGACCACGCTCGCGCACGCGTTCGCCCGCTCGGTCGCCGCGCACTTCCGCCGCGTGCAGGGCGCGCCCGACCTGCTGCCCAGCGACGTCACCGGCTCGTCGGTGTGGAACCAGCTCGCGCAGTCGTTCACCTTCGTCCCGGGCCCGATCTTCTCCCACGTGCTCCTCGTCGACGAGCTCAACCGCACGCCGCCGCGGACGCAGGCCGCGTTCCTCGAGGCGATGGAGGAGGGCACGGTCACCGTCGACGGCGTCAGCCACCCGCTGCCCGCGCCGTTCACGGTCATCGCCACGCAGAACCCGCTCGAGCAGCACGGGGTCTACCCCCTGCCCGAGGGCCAGCTCGACCGTTTCGCCCTGCGCATCACGCTGGCGCCGCTGAGCGAGCTCGACGAGCTCGAGGTCCTGCGCGACCAGGTGCACCACGCGACCGTCACCGACCTGCCGCCCGTCATCGACGTCGCGACCTGGCAGGCGTCGTGCGCCGCGGTGCGCTCGGTGTACGTCGCCCCCGCGGTCTCGGCGTACGCGCTGGCGCTGGTGCGGGCGACACGGCACCACCCGCAGATCGCGCACGGCGCGAGCTCGCGCGCCGCCATCTCGTTCGTGCGCACGGCGCAGGCATGGGCCGTGGTCTCGGGGCGCGAGTACGTCGTGCCCGAGGACCTGCAGGCGCTGGCCCGCGTGACGCTCGAGCACCGCATCGTCGGCGCCGGGGCAGGAGCGGGAGCCGCCCTCGACGACATCGTCGCGCGCACCCCTGTGCCGCTCGGCTCCTGACCTCGCCATGCCCACGACGGACGAGCGGGTCGACCGTCTCCGCGCCCTGTCCCAGGGCGTCGCTCCGCCGCCCACCGCGTCCGTGCTGCCGGTGCGCGACAAGCCGTTCGGCGCGCGCCGGCTGACCAGCCTCGGCTCGTGGGCGGTGAGCATCGCGATCGTCCTGACCGGGCTGGGCCTGGTGCGCGGCGACGTGTGGATGTACCTGCTCGCGCTGCTCGCCGCCTCCGCCCTCGCCGTCAGCTGGGTGCTCGTCCCGCGGCTGCCCCAGGTCGACGTGCGGCTGGTGGTGCCGGCCGTGGAGACCGTCGGCCTGCCCACGCACGCGCAGCTGGTGATCCGCTCCGGGCCGCACCGCGTGCCCCGGCACCACCTCACGGCGTACTCCTCCGGCGACCGGCTCACCGCGAGCGGCGGCGGTCACCTCGTCGGCGCGTACGCCGTCGTCGACGGGATGGCACCGGGGGAGACCCGGGTGCTCGAGCTCGAGCTGCACCCGCAGACCCGAGGGCTGCACGACCGGTTCGCGACGCACCACCAGACGGTCTCCCCGTTCGCCCTGGTACGCCGCGCCCGCGTGCTGTCCCACGCCGGGCAGCGCATCGTCGCCGCGGGCGTCGACCCGGCGGCGGCGCGGTCGTCGGCGCTCGTGGGCGAGGGCGACGACGGCCCGGTGACCATCGCGCGGTCCGGCCCGGACGTGCACTCCCTGCGTGCCTGGTCGCCGGGCGACGGCACGGCCGTGCACTGGCGCACGACAGCGCGCCGCGGCGAGCCGGTGGTCGTCGACCGGGAGAACCGCGAGCGCACGGCGCTCGTCGTGGTGGTGGGGCCCGCCGGCTCGAGCGAGGCGGAGGATGCGGTCGTCGCACGGGCGGCCGGCGCCGCCCTCGGCGCTGCGCGGTCCGGTGCCGAGGTGCACCTGGTCTCCTCCCGCGGCGTCGAGCCGCTGGCCGCGCACGAGGCCGACGACCTGCTGCGCTGGACCGCCGTCGCAGGGCCGGTCGTCGTCGAGCCCGGCATCCTCGAGGAGGCGACGACCCTCGCCGGCGCCGGCGGCCGGCTGCTCGTCGTGCACGCAACCGACGGCACGCTGACCGCGTGGCGCGCCGCGGCCGAGAGCCACGGGGCGGAGGTCGTCGACCGCACGGTCGCCGCGAGGTCGGCGTACACGCCGCCGGAGCTCCCGCCCGGCGACCTCACGCCGTCGCTGCGGTTCGCGATCCTCGCCGCCCTGGCCGGCGGTGTGCTCGGCCTCGTGGTCGCCGACGTGCTGACCGGGGGAGCCGCGTTCGTGTGGCCGTTGGTCATGGCGGCGGCCTGGGCCGTCGGCCACCTGCGTCCGGCGACGCAGGGCGGCACGACGGTGCGCACCATCGCCTCGACGGGAGTGGTCGCCGTCGCGGCTCTCCTGGCGTTCGTGGCAGTCGGCGCCGAGCAGCTTCCGGCCGGTGTCGCGGCCCTGCTCTGCGGCATCACCACCGCGCAGCTGATCAGCGCGCGCACGCGACGCGACGGCCTGGTGGCGCTGAGCCTCGGGCCGGTCATGATCGTCACGGCGGCCGGGTTCGGGCCCGGTCCCTCGTTGGTCCTGCCGACGGTGGTGGTGGCCTCCGCGGTGCTCGCCGGGCTGGCGGCCGTCGCCGGGTCGGCGCTCGAGGACGGCGCGTCGTCCGGGGCGACCCAGGCCCGCCGCAGCGGGCTGCCCTCCGGCACGGCGATCCCGATCGCCGTGGTCGTGGTGCTGGGTCTCGTCGCGTTCCTCGTGCTGCCGCTCGGCAGCGCGCCCACGATGGGCGCCTCCCTGCTCGGTGCGCGGCAGCGCACGCCCGACCCCGCGGCGGAGGCGGCGCTGCGCACCACGTCGTACTTCGGCGACGCGATGGACCTCGCGGCCCGCGGCCGCCTGCCCGACACGACGGCCTTCACCGTGAAGCCGGGCTCCCCGCCGCTGTGGCGTGCCCAGACCCATGACCAGGTCCTCGACGGCGTCTGGTCGTCGCGGACCATCTTCATCGCCGTCGAGGCCGAGGACAGCCGCGTCGTGCTGCCCGTCGACCCGGCCGACGACGGCGCGCCCGAGCGCAGCACGGAGGAGTACGTCGTACGTCCGACGAGCATCTCGATGCTCGTCGCCCCCGGGCCGCCGCGATCGGTGGCCGGACCGTTCGTGGTCGACCAGACGCACACCAACGCGTTCATCGTCGACAGCGGCACGACGCCGTACCAGGTGACGGCGGTGCCGCAGGAGGGGATCGACGCGCTCGAGCGCTCCGGCTCCGGCCCTGACCGCACCGAGGACGTGTTCGTCACGCCGGACCCCACGATGACGGTGCGCACCGCCGAGCTCGCCCGCACCATCACCGCCGGCCTCACCGACCGAGTGGCGCAGGTGCAGGCGATCGAGTCGTGGCTGCGCGCGAACGTGCGCTACCAGCTCGACGCACCGCTGCCGCCGGACGACCGCGACGCCGTCGACTTCCTGCTCTTCGACTCCCGCGCCGGCTTCTGCGAGCACTTCGCCGCGGCGGAGGCGGTGATGCTGCGCAGTCTCGGGATCCCGTCGCGCATCGCGACCGGGTTCGCCGTCACCGACGAGGTGATCGACTCGCAGGGCTGGAGCGTCGTGCGCGACTCCGACGCGCACGCCTGGGTCGAGGTGTGGATCGAGGGGCACGGCTGGGTGTCCTCGGACCCGACGGCCGGCTCGGCGCTGCTCGACCCGGCCTCCGAGGCGTCACCGGTGCAGCGTCTGCGCGACGCGTGGAACCGGCTGTGGTCCGACGACGCAGGACGCCGGCTGCTGGCGTTCGTCCTCATCGGGCTCGCCGCCGTGGCAGCGGTGGTCGTCGTGGTGCTGCGCCGCCGCCGGACCAGCCACCGCGGCGGCTCCGCCCCGGCGTCGCGCACCGCCACCCTCGAGCCGCTCGCCGCCTTCGGCCGGTTCCGGGCCGCGCTGATGGCCGACGGCCACGGCTTCGAGCCTGGCGACGGGGTAGCCGAGGTGAGGCTCGCGGTGGCCGGCGACGCCGAGCTGCAGGCGGCGCTCGACGTCGTCGAACGCACGCTCTACGACCGCGACGCGCCGCCCAGCCAGCAGCGCCTCGCGACGGCCACGCTGCTCGACCAGCGCACCGCTGCCCGGGTGGCCCAGCGCAGCGCCCGCGTCGGCGCCTGATCCCCGGCCGCGACGGTCAGCCGGCGAGGAGCTCGTCGAGCCGCTCGAAGCTCTGCACGATGCCCTGCTCCATGCCGTTGGCGATGTGCTGGTCGCGCGCCTCGAACGACTCGCCGAGCGAGGTCGAGCTCAGCAGGGTGCGGCCGTCGCCGAGGTCGGTGAAGGTCAGCCGCTCGAGCGCGACGGCGTCGGGCATGCCGTCGAAGGCGAAGGTCTGCACGATGAGCTCGCCGGGCCGCACGTCGTGGAACGAGCCGTGGAAGCCGTAGGCGTCCTCGCCCCTTCGGTGGGTGTAGCTGTAGGCGCCACCGGTGCGGCAGTCCCACTCGTGCACGGTCATCTCGAGGTCGCGCGGGCCGAGCCACTGCGCCACGAGCGCGGGGTCGCTGTGGGCTCGGAAGACCTGCGCCGGGCTCGCGGCGAACTCGCGCGTGAGATGGATCGCGGGCACACGGTCGTCGACGACGATCTGCGTCTCCAGGTGGGTCATGACGTCTCCGTTCGGGTCGGGGGAAGAGGGTCGGCGTCCTGCGGCAGGGCCGCGAGCACGTCGTCGAGCCGGCGATAGCGCTCCTCGGCCGTACGCCGGTAGCGCTCGATCCAGGCGGTCATGAGGTCGAGCACCTCGGCCTCGAGGTGGACCGGCCGCCGTTGCGCGTCGCGGGTGCGCGAGACCAGGCCCGCGTCCTCGAGCACGCGCAGGTGCTTGGAGACCGCCTGCAGCGACACGTCGTACGGCGCCGCCAGCTCGCCGACTGTGGCGTCGGCCACGGCGAGCCGGGCGACGAGGTCGCGACGCGTCGGGTCGGCGAGCGCCGAGAACACCCGGGAGAGCATGTCGACCGCCACGGCGAGCCTCCTGCCTGCACTGTCAACCAGATGGTTGACGAACGGCACGGTAGATCCCCGCCGCGGTTCTTGTCAACCATCTGGTTGAGGACCCGAAAACCCCTGGGGCCGTAGAAGTCCGACACGCGGACGGCATGCGGGGTACAGCGCTTCAGCCGACGTAGGTTGGCAACCGATGGGGTGACTGGCGCGGCCGCCCGGCCGCGCGACCCCGCACTGGGGGCACCACCCGTGGGCCACGCGACGTACGCGTACGTGCGAGCGATCCTCGTTGCAGCAGCGATCGCTCTCGCCGTCGTCCTCGTGCCCGCCCTGCTCGGCTCCGCGCGCGCGTCCGCGGCCGAGTCCCCGAGCGCCTCCGTCGGCAGTGCACGCGCCGCCGTCGCGACCGCGACCGTCGTCCCGGCCCGTCCGACCTCGGTGACCGTCGGCGTCGTCCGCGAGGGCGGCGGACCGGTCAAGGTGCGCTGGACCGGGGCGGCACCGAAGGGCGGCAGCTTCGCCATCTCGGTCGACGGCGTCGTCGTGGCCACGGCGCCGCGGGGCACCAAGGTCGCGAAGATCCGCCTGCTCCCCGGCAAGCACCGGGTGGCCGTGGCGGTCGTGACCCCGACCGGCTCGTCGCCGAAGCGTGCCGTCACTGTGCGCGTCGCGCACGCACCGCCGCCCCCGCCCCTCGACGTTCACGTCGTGCAGACCGGTGCCGGCACCGGCTACCTCGTCTGGCAGCCCCCCAGGCCGCGCCCCGGGCAGGTGGTGGCCCGCTACCGCATCGAGGTGCGCGGGCGCGTCGTCGTCGTGCCCGCGTCGGCCCGCATGCTGAGCCTGCGCTGGCGCACCTCGGCCACGTTCGTCACGGCGAGCATCAGGGCCGTCACTCGCGCCGGCCTGCGCGGCCCGTGGGCCTCGAGCACCCTGCGGCCCGGCGGCGGTGGCTACCAGGCACTCGTCGCGCCCGCGTTCACCGTGGGCGAGAAGGGGATCGCGGCACCCGGCCCGGAGGTGCCGGCCGCGGCCACCCTGACCGTGACGCCGACCTGGTCGCTGACCCACCCGCGCGGGATCGCGGCGGTCTACCTCGACGGCCGCCTGGTCGTCGTCGCCGGCTGCAACCCGAGGGCGCAGGCCGTCGGCAGCGGACGCCGCGCGGTCAACCTGCAGCTCGCGTTCTCCGCCGTCGTGACCGGCTGCGACGGACGGTCCGCGTCGTACACCCGGCGCTTCGTCGCCGCCGACGGCACCGACGCCTGGCTCGGGGGATCGTCGACGTGGTCGCGACAGGTCTCGGCCTCGGCCTTCGGCAGCGACGCGATCCGCGGCGTCGACGGCGACTACGTCGGCTGGGGCTTCGGCCCCTTCTCGGCCATCGCGGTCACCGGCGCGCTCCAGCCCGGGGGCGGCATGCTGAGGATCTCGACCGGCGGCCGCATGATCCAGAAGGTGCCGACCGACGCTGCCGAGCGCAGCGACCGCACCGTGCTCTGGCAGTCCAGCTGGTCGACGCCCGTCACGCAGTCGTTCTACGCCCGCGTCGGCACCGGACCCATCGAGCTCGACTCGTTCGCGATCCTGCGGCCGGTCGCCGACGGCACGCCGGTCGTCAGCCTCGGCACCCCCCGGGCGCTGTCCTCCGGCGGGCACGCGGCGTTCCCCGGCGCGACCCGGCTGCCGGACGGGCGGATCATCGCGATGTGGCGCCAGAGCGGCGGGCACAACGCCCTCGACGGCACGCTGCGCGCCGCGTGGAGCTCGGACGCCGGGGCCACGTGGACCGACGACCGCGAGGTGCTCGCGGTCGACGGCTCCGACCTCCGCGACCCGTCGCTGTGGGTCGCCGACGACGGCTCGCTCATGATGGCGACGTACTACAAGAACTCCTCGACCGGCACCATCCGCGGCGTGTGGCTGCACCGCAGCACCGACGGCGGGGCCACCTGGGACTCCGGTCGACAGCTCACCGTCGGCTACTCCGGTGCCAGCTGCGGCAACCCGCCGGTCAAGGTGGGCGGCCGCTGGGTGCTCCCGCTCTACGCCTTCTCCTCGAGCCGCAGCACGCGGTTCTCGGCGTACGTCGCCAGCAGCACCGACGGCATCACGTTCGGCGACCCGCAGCTCGTCGTCGACGGCGACGCCGAGGGCGTGCAGGCGGCGGAGCCGGGGCTCAACGTGCTTCCCTCCGGCGCTCTCGTGATGACGATGCGCACCACCTCGCGCTGGGCGACCTCGAAGGACGCCGGGCGCACCTGGATGCTGACGGCGTCGCCGTTCGACTCCGCCTCGCGGATCTCCAGCGTGGTCGACAGCCGCGGCCGGCTGATCGGCGTCTACCGCGGATGGGCGGGCTACGGCGCCGAGCTGCGCGTCTCGACCAACGGCGGGGTCAGCTTCAGCAGCCCGCGGCTGCTCGCGACCGGGCCGTCGCGCATGGACTACTCGGCGCTCGTGCCCCTGGGCGGCGACCGCTTCCTGCTGGTGCTCGCGATGGAGTACGGCAACGGCGACCTCTCGGACGTCACCGCCCGCACCATCAAGGTCGCCTGAGCGGCTACGCCGTCGGCGTCAGCCTCAGCACCTCGTCGACCACGAGGTCGGACGCCTCCCAGTTGACCATGTGGCCCGCGCGCGGCACCCGGACGAGCCGCGAACCCGCGGATCCCCGCGGCGAGCTCCTCGGTGTGGAACGGCGGTGTCGTGCGGTCGGACGTCCCGACGACGATCGTGCAGGGCAGGTCGATCGCGTCGAGGGCGGCGTAGCGGTTCTCACGGACCATCGCCTCGAGGATCGGCACCAGCGGCCCGAGGTCCTGCGCACGGAACATGCGCAGGAATGCCGCGCCCATCTCGTCGTCGGGCTCGTCGCCCATGAGCGTGCGGGCGAAGGGGCGGCCGACGCGATCGGTGCGCACGAGGCGGGCGAGGATTCCCGACTTGAGCAGCGGGATCTGCAGCTTGTTCTGCGGGTTGTCGCGCGCGACGTCGCCGGCCATCGTCGACATCAGCAGCGCCCCCACGAGGTGCTGCTGCACGAGGTCGTGGTTCTCGAGCAGGAACCGGATCGCGACGAACCCGCCCATGGAGTGCGCGGCGAGCACGCCGCCGCGGACGTCGTACGCCGACAGCACGGCGGCGTAGTCGCTCGCCATCTGCCACGACCCGACACCGCCGCGACCGATGGTCGACAGCCCGTGCCCGCGCTGGTCGAACGCGATCACCTGATGGCCGCGCTCGACGAGCGCCGCGGCCACGACGTTCCACTCGTCCTTGTCGATGGCGAAGCCGTGGGCGAGCACGACCGGTGAGCCCGTTCCCGCGCTCACCGTGTGGATGCGTGCGCCGTCCGCGCTCGTGACGACGCGCGGCTCACCTGCCAGCGGGGCGCCGTAGTCGATCGTCATGCGCGACACCGTAGGACCGATCGGCGAGGACGGCGCGCAGAACGGCGTACGCCACGGTTCACCTGCCGCGCCGCGCTCGTGCGCGAGAGGGTGCACCGACAGCGCGCGACGAAGGAGCGGACACCATGACCCCACGGGTCCTCACGGACGAGTACGCCGTGCACCTCGCGCGCGCCGGCGCCGCCTTCGACCTGCTGGTCGCCGAGAGCCCCGGCGACCCGGTGGCGCGCCGGGCGGAGTGGACGGCGGCGCTCGACGTCCCGCTGCCGATGCACGGCGCGGGTGCCGACGTCGTGGTCGACCAGCTCGTCGACGTGCTCGTGCCCAACGGCGTCCGCCTCGTCGAGCCGGGGTTCTGGGGCTGGATCACGAGCGGCGCCACGACCGTCCCGACGATCGCGGCGCTCACCGCGTCGGTCGCCGGCGGGCAGCGCTACGGGGTCACGGCGTTCAACCTCGTCGAGCAGGTGTCGCTGCGCTGGCTCGCGGAGCTGTGCGGCCTCGACCCGACGATGCAGGGCGTCTACTCCAGCGGCGGGTCGACGGCCAACCTCGTCGCTCTCGGCGCGGCACGGCAGAGCGCCTTCGAGCAGCGCGGCATCGACGTGGCCGGCGACGGCACCGGTGGCGCGCGCTGCGCCGTCTACGCCTCCGCCGAGACGCACCACACCGTGCAGCGGGCCGCCGGAGTGCTGGGGATCGGCCGGTCCCACGTGCGCCTGGTCGAGACCGACGGCGGCGGGCGGATGCGTCCCGACCGGCTGCGCGAGGCGGTCGAGCGCGACCTCGCGGACGGCGTGCTCCCGGTCGCCGTCGTCGCGCACCGCCGGCACGACGAACACCGGCGCGATCGACCCGATCCGCGCGCTGGGCGAGATCGCGCACGAGCACGGCGTCTGGTTCCACGTCGACGGCGCCTACGGCCTGCCGGGCATCCTCGACGAGCGCGTGGCGCACCTCTACGACGGACTCGAGCTCGCCGACTCCGCGATCGTCGACCCGCACAAGTGGCTCAACGCGCCGATCGGGGTGGCGGCGACCTTCGTGCGCGACCGCGGACCTGCTCTACCGCGCCTTCACGCAGGAGCCGGCGGCGTACCTCGAGACGGTGCAGTCGGGCGAGCCGGACGACGTGGAGTACTCCCTCGACAGCATGGGCGTGCCGTACTCCGAGTTCGGGGTCGAGCTCTCCGTCGCCGTCGCGCGGCGTCGTGGTCTGGAGCATCCTGCGCGAGCTCGGGCGCGAGGGCGTGGCTGCGCGGATCCGCGAGGACAACGACTTCGCGCCGCCAGCTCGCCGAGCACGTCCGCCGCGGAGCCGAGCCTCGAGCTGCTCACCGAGCCGACGCTGTCGATCGTGTGCTTCCGGTACGTCGCCGACGGCGTCGACGACCTCGACGCGTTCAACGACGCGCTGCTGCAAGCGGCTGCAGCGCGAGACGCCGTACCTGCCGAGCTCGACCCGCGTGGACGGCGTCCTACGCGATCCGCCCGTGCTTCATCAACGCGCGCACGACGCCCGACATGGTCGACGGGTTCGCGGCGGCCGCGGTGCGGCTCGGCGACGAGCTGCGTCGCACGTCCGGCCGCCTCGTCGGGGGTGAGCCGCTCGTTCCTCCGGCGAGGGCGCGCGTCCGGTCCTAGGGTCGGGGCATGGCTGACCTGCTCCTCGGGGGTCGCATCGACCCCGCCACCGGTGACCGCACGCCCGACTCCGCGACCATCGCCGACCGCCGACCTGACCACGCACGGCGTCATCGTCGGCATGACCGGCTCCGGCAAGACCGGTCTCGGCGTCGTCGCTCATCGAGGAGTGCCTGGCGGCCGGCGTGCCCGCGATCCTCATCGACCCCAAGGGCGACCTCACCAACCTGTGCCTGATCTTCCCCGAGCTGCGCGGCACCGACTTCCGACCGTGGGTCAACGAGAGCGACGCCCAGAAGGCCGGGCTCGACCTCGACGCGTTCGCCGAGCAGCAGGCCGGCGCCGTGGAAGGACGGCCTCGGCGGCTGGGGCATCGCGCCCGAGCGGCTCGCCGAGCTGCGCTCGAAGGTCGAGTTCACGATCTACACGCCCGGGTCGTCGGCGGGGCGCCCGGTCAACATCGTCGGCGACCTCGACCGCGCCGCCCGGCGACACCGATCCCGAGGTGGTCAGCGACGAGATCGACGGCTACGTCACCAGCGTGCTCGGCATGCTCGGCATCTCCGGCGACCCGCTCTCCTCGCGCGAGCACATCCTGCTCGCGAACCTGATCCAGAACGCGTGGTCGCAGGGGCAGAGCCTCGACCTCGGCACGCTGCTCGCGCAGGTGCAGCAGCCGCCGATGCGCAAGCTCGGCGTGCTCGAGCTCGACGCGTTCTTCCCGCCCAACGACCGCATGGCCTTCGCCATGAAGCTCAACGGGCTGCTGGCGTCGCCGTCGTTCGCCGCGTGGCTCACCGGCGACCCGATCGACATCGACGCCGATGCTGCGCACGCCGGAGGGCAAGCCCGCGCTGCGCGATCATCTCGACCGCGCACCTGTCCGACGAGCAGCGCCAGTCGGTCACCTCGCTCGTGCTCTCGAAGCTCGTGACGTGGATGCGCCGGCAGAGCGGCACCAGCGACCTGCGCGCGCTGCTCTACATGGACGAGGTCGCCGGCTACCTGCCGCCGACGGCGAACCCGCCGACGAAGAAGCCGATCATGCTGCTGCTCAAGCAGGCGCGCGCCTTCGGCCTCGGCGTCGTGCTCTCGACGCAGAACCCGGTCGACGTCGACTACAAGGCGCTGTCGAACGCCGGCACCTGGCTCATCGGCCGGCTGCAGACCGAGCAGGACAAGGCGCGGCTCGTCGACGGGCTCTCGAGCGCCTCCGGCGGCGGTCGACATCAAGGTCGTCAGCGACACGATCAGCAACCTGGGCAAGCGCCAGTTCCTGCTCAAGCGCGTGGGCAAGGACGTCGCCCGAGGTGATGACCACGCGGTGGGCGATGAGCTACCTGCGCGGTCCGCTCACCCGCGACCAGATCGGCCAGGCGATGGCGATCGCGGCCGCTGCCCGCCGCTGCCGCGCCCGCGCCCGCGGCCGCCGCCCGCCGCGACCCCCGCCGCGGCCCCAGCACCCGCCGAGGCGCCGGCCGCTCCCTCGCCGGCCGCGGCCGCCCCGGCGGCAGCCGTACCGGCCGCGCCGACGATGTCACCGCCTCCGGTCCCGCCCGCCCCTGCGGCCGCTGCACCGCCGCCCGTCGTCGGTGCGACCCTCCCGCCGGCGACCGCAGGTGCCGACGAGTCGCCCGTGATGCCCGCGCTCGCCGCCGGCGTGCCGGTGTCCTACGTCGATCCCGCCGCGCCGTGGCTGCCGAGCGTCGGCGGCGTACCCGGTGGTCAGCACCTGCGCGCCGCGGCGGTCGCGCGCGTCGACCTCACCTTCGACGAGGGCACCGAGGTCGTCGCCACCGAGGAGTACGAGGCGATCCTCATGCCGCTCACGCAGGTGCCCGACCCGCGGCTGTTCGTCGACGTCGACTACGACGACCGCGACTTCGTGCCGGCGGCCCCCGCCGGCGTGGTCTACGGCCTCGTGCCGCCGGAGGCCAAGGCGAAGACCTACTGGACCTCGCTGCAGAAGTCGCTCGTCGCCGAGCTCGTGCGCGCCAAGACCACCGAGGTCATGGTGAACACCGACCTCAAGGCGATGCAGCGGCCGGGCGAGACCCGCGAGCAGTTCGTCGAGCGTTGCCGCACCCTGGTCGACACGGCCGCCGACAAGCAGATGACCGCGCTGCGCACCAAGTACGAGTCGAAGCTGATCACGGCGAAGGCCAAGGCGACCGACGCGCAGATCAACGCGCAGGTGCTGCAGCAGGAGTACGACGCCAACTACGGCCTCGCCGCCACCGGCATCTCGGTGCTCGGCAGCCTGCTCGGCGGCCGGCGCAGCCGCTCGTCGATGGCGGCCGACGCGCGCCGTCAGTCCGCAGCGAACGCGAAGGCGGGTGCAGCGGCGCAGAAGGCGCAGCTGGCCGGCCAGGCCGTGGTCGCGCTCGAGCAGGAGCTGCAGCAGGAGATCCTCGAGCTCGACACCGCATGGAACGCGAAGGCGGAGAACATCACGACGAAGTCCATCCCGCTGGAGAAGGCCGACGTCACCGTCCGCGACTTCCGCGTCGTCTGGATCCCCGTCGCCTGACGCGGCGCCACGCGGTCGCAGCGTCAGGCCTTCGACGGGCTGGGGGACTTCGAGGCCGCGGGCTTGGTGGTCGGCTTGGCGCTCGGGCTCGGGCAGCCGTCGCCCGACGCGACCGGCACCGGCTTGGCGAGCGCGGCGTCGACGGTCTTCTGCGGCGACACGGCCTTGAACTTCGTGCCGAGCACGAGGTCGACCGTGGTGTCGGTGCGCTTGTCGAGCACGAGCGTGGCGCCGGGCACGTAGTAGACGACGAGCTGCGCGTTGGCCTTGCCGCCGGGGCCGTAGCGCACCTCGGCGACGTTGGTGAGCGACTTGCCGAGCGGGTCGTTGGCGACCTTGCCGATGGCGAACCCGCGCGTCTTGAGGTCGGCCGCGGTGCGGGCAGCGAGACCGGCTCGGTCGGTGGCGTTGTAGACGTTGACCGTCACGGTCGCCGGCTTGGGCAGCACGAGCCCCGGGCGCACGGTGGTGGTCACGCAGGGGGCGGCGGTGGGGCCGCTCGCCGTCCGGCGTCGAGCTGCCGCGCAGCAGGCGCACGGCGCCGAAGGTGCGCGCCGAACAGCACGGCCATCATGAGGACGACGATGGCGCCGGTCGCGACCGGATGCCGCTTGCGCGGCCCGTCACCCGAGGGGCCCAGGACGCTCCCCGAGAGCATGCTCATCGCACGGTCCCCCCTGCCTTGTGCGCCGTGAGGCGCTCGGACCATGCCGGGTCGTCGAGGTCGAGCACGCGGGCGTGCAGGACGGGTCGGCCGTGCAGCGCCGTGCGCAGCGCGCGGTGCAGGCCGTCCTCGAGGTAGAGCACGCCCTGCCACTGCACGACGTGGGCGAACAGGTCGCCGAAGAACGTCGACTGCTCGTCGAGGAGGGCCTCGAGGTCGAGGGTGCGCTTGGTGGTGACGAGGTCGGCGAGGCGGATCTGGCGCGGGGGCAGCGCCGACCAGTCGCCCGGCGCGCAGCCGTGCGGCGGGTACGGCCGGCCGTCGCCGACGCCCTTGAAGATCACCCGGTCGAGTTTAGTGCGCGCGACGCGATCCCGCTCGGCTCCGCCGCGTCGGCGTACGGCATCCGGGGCGGTGCGCAGAACGGCAGCCGCCGGGCATGAGGTGACCCCCCGCGCACCCATCAGAGCCTGCCTACCCTTGCTGCCTTCCGGCCCTGGGGGAGTTCAGCGGGATGACGCCGCACGGGGGGTCGGGCAGAAGTCTACGGCCCGATCGGGAGCGCTCGGCACCGGCGGCGGGACCGGCGTACGAGCCCGCGATTTCGGGCCTGGGCTCCGGCACCCGTATCCTCCTCGGCGGAGGATTCGCCTAGTGGCCTAGGGCGCACGCTTGGAAAGCGTGTTGGGGGAAACCCCTCAGGGGTTCGAATCCCCTATCCTCCGCGGACCGAGGGCGGGAGCACATGCTCCCGCCCTCGTCGCGTTCCCGTCGATGCGTGATCAGCGGAGCCAGAGACGTCGCACATCACGCATCGACGGCTGGGGTCAGCCGGCGAGCGCGGCCTTGACGGCGGTGGCGGCGGGGGTCGCCGGGCGGCCGAGCAGCGTGGCCAGGTCGGTCGGGTCGACGAGCAGCTCGCCCTCGGCGATGCCGCGGTCGACGTCGGCGAAGACCGCCGCCACCGGCTCGGGGAAGCCGGCGCCGGCGAGGATGCCGGTGAGGGTCTCGACGGGTACGTCGGTGTAGGTGATCTCGCGGCCCGTCTCGGTCGAGATCAGCGCCGCGATCTCCGCCAGCGTGAGGGCCTCGCCGCCGAGCTCGTAGACCTTGCCCGCGTGCCCGTCGGTGGTGAGGACCGACGGCGGCGGCCTCGGCGTAGTCGCTGCGCGGGGCGATGCTGACCTTGCCCGTCGCCCGCGGCGCCGACCATGCCGTGCTCGAGGTAGGTCGTCGACCTGGCCGGTGTAGTTCTCGACGTACCAGCCGTCGCGCAGCACGGTGTACGTGAGGCCGGAGGCGGCCAGCGCCTCCTCGGTGGCGGCGTGGTCGGCCATGAGGAGCAGGCGCGAGGTCGTGGCCTTCGGCCCCGAGGTGTAGACGACGTGCTGCACGCCCGGCGCGCACCGCGGCGTCGATGGCGTTGCGGTGCTGGCCCGCACGGTCGTCGAACGAGCCGCTCGAGACGAGCAGCACCTTCTCGGCGCCGGCGAACGCGGCGTCGAGGGTGGCGGGGTCCTGGTAGTCGGCGACGGCGACGCGCACGCCGCGCGCGGCGAGGTCGGCGAGCGGCTCGACGGTGCGCCCGGTGGCGGTGATGTCGGCGGCGGGCACGCCGCGGGCGAGCAGCGACTCGACGGCGAGGCGGCCGAGGTGGCCGGTGGCTCCGGTGACGACGACGGACATGGGATCTCCTGAGGGGTTTCGGGGTGAGGCGGGTTCCTGCTCGCTGGAACCGGCGTACCCTGGTGTCACTTCCCGATGGAGAGCAGGCACTTTCCTGTGGGGTAGGCACCTGGAGGAGAGCATGCAGGTCAGCGAGCTGAGCCCGAACCCGTACGACGCGAACTGCCCGACGCGCACGGTGCTCGACCGCATCGGCGACCGGTGGACCACGCTCGTGGTGCTGCTGCTCGCGCAGGGGCCGATGCGCTTCAGCGAGCTCGGTCGCGCGATCGAGGGAGTGAGCCAGAAGATGCTCACCCAGACCCTGCGGGGCCTCGAGCGCGACGGGCTGGCCACCCGCACGGTCCACGCCGAGGTGCCGCCGCGGGTGGAGTACGAGCTCACCGACCTCGGCCGCAGCCTCATCGGGCCGCTGTCCGCGCTCGACGTGTGGGCGCGCGAGCACATCACCGCGGTGGTCGCCGCACGCCAGAGCTACGACGCGGACAAGGCCGCGGTCTGATCCGTCGATGCGCGTCCACGACGACCGAGACGGCGTCGACATCACGCATCGACGGGTGGGTCAGCCTCCGGCGAAGACCTCGAGGAAGACCGGGCCTCGTCGCACGAGCTGCTGCGAGCCGCCGGGGCCGCTCAGCGCCTCGCCCACCGGCTCCCACCCTGCCTCGGCGAGAGCCGCCACGGTGGCAGGCACGTCGTCGACCTCGAGCACCTGCCGCACGCTGGCGCACGCCGCGTCCTCGGGCGCGAGGCCCTCGATGCTGCGGGCCGCCGAGGTGCCCGGGCCGGCGAGCCACACGTCGGGCCCGTCCGGCGAGCTCAGGATCGCGAACGGCGGCCCCCACCGCTCGGCCACCTCGTAGCCGGCCGCGGCGTACGCCGTCAGCGCCTCGTCGACGTCCGGGACGATCACTCTCAGCGCTCCCATGCAGGTCAGGATGACCGCCCGAGGGTCGCCGCGGAAGGGTCGCGGACCGACTCCCGGCTCGCCGGCACGGCCGTCGCAGGCGGCGACTAGGGTGACCGCGTGTCGTTGGCCCTGTACCGCACCTACCGCCCGGGACGGCTCTCGGACGTCATCGGCCAGGAGCACGTCACGGTGCCGCTGGCCCGGGCGATCGACACCGGTCGCGCGCACCACGCCTACCTGTTCACCGGCCCGCGCGGCTGCGGCAAGACCTCCACCGCGCGCATCCTGGCCCGCTCGCTCAACTGCGAGCAGGGCCCCACCTCGACCCCGTGCGGCGAGTGCGGCAGCTGCCAGGACCTGGCCCCCAACGGCCCCGGCTCGATCGACGTCGTCGAGATGGACGCCGCGAGCCACCGCGGCATCGACGACGCCCGCGAGCTGCGCGAGAAGGCGATGTACGCCCCCGCCGCGAGCCGCTACAAGGTCTACATCATCGACGAGGCGCACCAGCTCACGGTCGACGCCGCCAACGCGCTGCTCAAGCTCATCGAGGAGCCGCCGGCGCACCTGAAGTTCGTCTTCGCCACCACCGAGCCGGACAAGATCCTCGCCACGATCCGCTCGCGCACGCACCACTACCCCTACCGCCTCGTCACCGCCCGCCGGCTCCAGGAGCACCTCGCCTGGGTCTGCGAGCAGGAGGGCGTGCCCGCCCAGCCCGAGGCACTCGCCCTGGTCGCGCGCGCCGGCGCAGGCTCGGTGCGCGACGCGCTGTCGATCCTCGGGCAGCTGGTCGCCGGTTCCGGCAGCGAGGGCATCACGTACGCCGACGCCGTCGTGCAGCTCGGCTTCACCGACGCGACGCTGCTCGACGAGGTCGTCGACGCGCTCGCCGACGCCGACGGCGCCGCGATGTTCGCCGTCGTCGACCGCGTGGTCGAGGCGGGGCACGACCCGCGCCGCTTCGCCGCCGACCTGCTCGAGCGGCTGCGCGACCTCGTCGTCCTGCACGAGGTGCCCGACGCCGTCGACGCGGGGCTCATCGACGCCCCGGACGGCGAGATCGCGACCATGCGCGCGCAGACCGAGCGCCTGGGCATCGCGCAGCTCTCGCGCGCCGCCGACCTGGTCAACGTCGGCCTGTCCGAGCTCAAGGGCGCGACGGCGCCGCGGCTGCAGCTCGAGCTGCTCTGCGCGCGGCTGCTGCTCCCCGCCGCCGACGACTCCGAGGCCGGGCTGGCCGCGCGCCTCGACCGCCTCGAGCACCGCGTCTCGTTCCTCGGCGACGCTCCCGCCGCAGCAGCACCGTCGCGCCCCGCGGCCGCAGCTGCCGCGCCGGCACCGGTCGAGCGCGTGGCACCCGCCGCCGAGGAGTCGGCTGCGCCCGCCGCGCCGGCCCGACCGGCACCCCCCGACGCTGCTCCGCCGGCCCGCCCGGCCGCCGCGCCGCCGCGGCCGACCGAGCCGGCGCGCACGGCGGACCGCCCGGCGCCGCCGAAGCTGTCGACGATCGCGCCGAGCACCGCGTCTGCGCCGGGCGCCCCTCCGGCAGCCCCGACGGCACCGGCGCCCGTCGAGGCACCCGCACCCCCGGTCCAGGAGCCGCCCGCCCCTGCGCAGGCCGCTCCCGCCCCGGCCGCTCCGGCACCGGCGGCGTCCGCCGATGCCGCGGTCGACCTCGGCCCGGCCGCGGCGATGTGGCCCGCGGTGCTCGAGGCGCTCAAGTCCTCGAGCCGCGTCGCCCACACGCTGGCCGAGGGCACGGTGCCGGTGAGCCGCAGCGACACCACGCTCGTGCTCGCCCACCCCGACCGCGTCCGCATGGGCATCCTGCGCGGCAACAAGGGCCACCTCGAGCTGCTGCGCCTCGCCGTGCTCGACGTCGTACGCCTCGACGTCGAGCTCGACATCGTGCTCGACCCCGACAAGGCGGAGGCCTCGGCCGCGAGCAACGCGCCCGAGCAGTCGCCCGCCTCGGCACCTGCAGCCCCGGCCGAGCCGGCCGGGCCCTCGGCCCGCGAGCGCGCCGCGGCGGTCGTGGCCGAGGAGCGCGCCACCACGGTCGAGGCCGCGGACGACGTCGTGAGCGACGACGACGACGACGTCGAGGACAGCGACATCACCGGCCTCGCGCTCGTGCAGCGCGAGCTCGGCGGCACGGTCATGACCGAGTACGACAACGGCTGAGCGGGTCGCAGATGTACGAGGGCGTGGTCCAGGACCTCATCGACGAGCTCGGCCGGCTGCCCGGCGTCGGGCCCAAGAGCGCGCAGCGCATCGCGTTCCACCTGCTCGCCGCCGACCCCGTCGACGTACGCCGGCTCGCCGCGACGCTGCATCGAGGTCAAGGAGAAGGTCCGCTTCTGCGTCACGCTGCGGCAACGTCGCCGAGGACGTCCAGTGCCGGATCTGCCTCGACCCGCGGCGCGACCCCGTCGGTGCTGTGCGTGGTCGAGGAGCCCAAGGACGTGCAGGCGGTCGAGCGCACGCGCGAGTACCGCGGCCGCTACCACGTGCTCGGCGGCGCGATCAGCCCGATCGAGGGCATCGGGCCCGACGACCTGCGCGTCAAGGAGCTCATGACGCGGCTCGCCGACGGCACCATCACCGAGCTCATCATCGCCACCGACCCCAACCTCGAGGGCGAGGCCACCGCGACGTACCTCGCGCGGCTCATCAAGCCGATGGGGCTCGCGGTGACCCGGCTCGCCAGCGGTCTGCCGGTGGGCGGCGACCTCGAGTACGCCGACGAGGTGACGCTCGGCCGCGCGTTCGAGGGCCGTCGCAGGCTCGACGTCTGACACGCTGGCCCCATGAGCGAGCACGATCACGAGACCCACGCCCACGACGACGACCTCGAGACCGAGCTGACCCCGGCCGACCTCGCCGACATCGCCGACGACATGGCCGCGGCCGCGCAGGGGTTCATCGCAGCCGTCGAGGCGGTCGCGGCGGCGGAGAGCCCGGACGAGTCGATCTCCATCCTGCTGCTCGAGCTCAGCGGCCTGCTCGCGTCCGGGGCGCCGCTCGGCGCCATCGTCGACGTCGATCCCCGAGGAGCGGTTCGAGCCCGACGCCGGCTACGAGCCCGACGTCGACCGCCTGCGCGAGGCGCTGCGCGTGCTGCTCGGCCCCGCCGACGAGTACGTCGAGGTCTTCGACCCGTACTCGGGCCCGGAGGTCGTGCAGGCGCGGCTTGTCCGACGACCTCGCCGACATCTGCAGCGACCTGCTGCACGGCCTCGCCCACCACGCGGGCGGCCGCACTCTCGAGGCGCTGTGGTGGTGGCAGTTCAGCTACCTCTCGACGTGGGGCCAGGGCGCGTCTGCCGCGCTGCGTGCGCTGCAGTCGCTCGTCGCGCACGTGCGCCTCGAGGTGCCGATCGACGTCGAGCACGCGAGCGACCCCGCCTGAGGCCACGACCCGCCGCCCGGTGTGCGGACGGCTGCGCCGTTCGGACGTCACGGCGTGCTTGTCTTTCAGGACACCACCCGCCGGGCGGTCGACCCCGGCAGTGGTGGCGTCTACCGTGGCGAACTCGGCCCGTGGGGCCGCCGGCGACGATCGAGACGGAGGCGACCGGATGCAGCATCGACGCGCGCTCGCCGTCGGCCTCGCCCTCGTGCTCGCGGGATCGCTCGCCGCCGCCGTTCCGGCCTCGGCCGAGGTGGCCCCGACCCCGGTCCCGTCGCCGTCCGGCGAGACGGCCTCGAGCAGCCCCACGACGACGACGTCCGCGACTCCCTCCGCGTCCCTCGCCTCGGCATCGCCGTCGGACACCGGCGTCCCGGCGGTCGTCCCGCCCGCGGCCGGTGCACCCGCCGGCGGTGCACCCGCGGCCGACGTGCCCGCCGCCGACGTCCCGGCCGCCGCCCCCCGCTCGGTGGCCCTGGCCGTCCCGGCCTCGACCGTCGTGCTGCGCACCGTCGACCTCAGCGGCATCGTCGAGGGCGAGCCCGCCACGGGCATCGCGCTCGAGCGCCGGGTCGGTACGACGTGGACCCAGGTCGCGACCGGCACCGTGGCGCCGACCGGCGAGTGGGCGATGACCTGGCTGGCGAGCACCCCGGGCACCGCGACCCTGCGCGCCACCACGACGTACGCCGACGGCTCCACGCTCTCCTCCGCCGCAGCCTCGATCCTCGTCGTCGCCGCGATCGACGCGATGGTGTCCGGCCCGCTGCTGCGCAGCGACGTGCCGAGGTCGTACCGCAACGGCTGCCCGGTGGGGCCGGAGAGGCTTCGTCGGCTGGTCGTCAACTACTGGGACTACACGGGCGTGGTGCGCCGCGGCACCCTGGTGGTGCTCGCCTCCGCCGCGCCGGTCGTGCAGCGCGCCTTCACCCGCGCCTTCGCCGACCGGTTCCGCATCAAGAAGATGGTGCCGATCGACGCCTACTACGGCCCCGGCGTCACCCCGACGGGCTCGGACGTGCGCGCGATGAACGCAGGCAACACGTCGGCCTTCAACTGCCGAGGCGTGACGGGCTCGCGCTTCCGCGTCAGCCAGCACTCCTACGGCAACGCCATCGACATCAACACCTTCGAGAACCCGTACGTCACCAGCTCGAAGGTCTATCCCGCCAAGGCCAAGAAGAAGTACGTGAAGAACCGGTCGAAGAACCTCGGCGACCCCGGCGTCCTGCGTCGCAAGTCCGGCATCACGCGCGTGTTCCTCAAGGCGCGCTGGAGCTGGGGCGGCTTCTGGGCCCACCGCGACTGGCAGCACTTCAGCGTCAACGGCCGGTGACCCGATGACGACGCGCAGGCCCCGCGTCCGCGTCGCGGCCGCCGCCGTCGCGGTGGTCGCCGTGTGCACGGCGTGCAGCACCGGCACCGCCGGCGAGGTCGTCGCGGCGAGCTCCCCGACCCCCTCGTCGCCGAGCCCCACCGCCGCCCCCTCGTCTTCGACCCCGTCGGCCTCGCCGACGCCGCTGCCCACCTTCGACCGCACCGCCACACCGGCCACCACGAGCGGCAGCCTGAAGCGCGCGAGCCTGCCGCGTGCGGCCGTCTTCGGCGCCGGGTGGACGTCGCGCGTGGACATCGGCTCGACCGAGGACGGCTACACCGGCAACGGCACCCCGTCGGTGGCCCGCGACCCGCAGGACACCGTGATCGCGCTGCGTCCCATCGGGTGCGCCGAGGAGTCGGTGTACGCCGAGCCGTTGCCCGTGCCTCGGAACGCGCTCGAGGTCGACTACCGCCACCGCCCGACGGGGTCGAACGGTGTCGGGCTCGCGCTCGAGTTCGCCGACGCTGCGGCAGCCGGCGACTTCTTCGACGTCTACACCCGCTCGCTCGCGCTCTGCCGGTCCGGCGCCGGCGGCACGACCCGGATCAGCGTGCAGGCGGCGCCGGGGGCTGACGCGGTCGCCACGGTGACGGTCGACCCGGTCGAGCGCACGACGTGGCGCGAGCTCGCCGAGCGCTCCGGTCGCGTCGTACGCCTGCTCGCGGTGGAGGGTGCGCGCACCCCGGTGCGCGCCTGGTCGGCCGTGCTGGCCGACCTCCGCACCCGCTGACCTGTTCGAGGCGTGGGACGCAGATCCCACCATCCGGACGCGCGGGCTCGGTGGATCTTGCGTCGGTAGGATGGCCGCTCGACCAGTCACCCTGTCCAGCACCGTGCAGATCCAGTGAGGCGGACCCCCACCGTGGGACTCGTGGTCCAGAAGTACGGCGGCTCCTCCGTCGCCGACGCCGAGAGCGTCAAGCGCGTGGCGCGCGCATCGTCGAGACCAAGAAGGCCGGCAACGACGTCGTCGTCATCGTCTCCGCCATGGGCGACACGACCGACGACCTCATCGACCTCGCCGAGCGGTGAGCCCCAAGCCCGCCGCCCGCGAGCTCGACATGCTGCTCACCGCCGGCGAGCGCATCTCGATGGCCGTGCTGGCGATGGCGATCCACGACCTCGGCGTCGAGGCCCGCTCCTACACCGGGTCGCAGGCCGGCCTCATCACCGACTCGGTGCACGGCAAGGCCCGGATCATCGACGTCACGCCGGGCCGCATCCAGGGCGCGCTCGACGACGGCGCGATCCCGATCGTGGCCGGCTTCCAGGGCGTCGCCCAGGACACCAAGGACATCACCACCCTCGGCCGCGGCGGTTCGGACACGACCGCGGTGGCGCTCGCCGCGGCGCTCGGCGCCGACGTCTGCGAGATCTACACCGACGTCGACGGCGTGTTCACCGCCGACCCGCGCATCGCGCCCACGGCCCGCCAGGTGCCGCGCATCACCTACGAGGAGATGCTCGAGCTCGCGGCCAACGGCGCCAAGGTGCTGCACCTGCGCTGCGTCGAGTACGCGCGCCGCTTCGACCTCCCGATCCACGTGCGGTCGTCCTTCTCGCCGAAGGACGGCACGTTCGTGGTCTCCGACTCGTCCGCACCCGAAGGGGAAGCAGTGGAGCAGCCGATCATCGCCGGAGTCGCGCACGACCTCGGCGACGCCAAGGTCACCGTCGTCGGCGTCCCCGACCGCCCGGGCGAGGCCGCCGCGATCTTCCGCGCCGTCGCCGACGCCGAGGTCAACCTCGACATGATCGTGCAGAACGTGTCGGGCAACACCGGGCTCACCGACGTCACCTTCACCTGCCCGATGGCCGACGGCCAGAAGGCGCTCGCCGCGCTCGAGGCGGTGAAGGCCGAGATCGGCTTCGAGGACCTCCGCTACGACGACGGCATCGCGAAGATCTCGCTCGTCGGCGCCGGCATGCGCTCGCACCCGGGCGTCTCGGCGACCTTCTTCGCCGCGCTCTCCGACGCCGGCGTCAACGTCGAGATGATCTCGACCTCCGAGATCCGCATCTCGGTCGTCACGCGCGCCGACTCGGCGGCCACCGCCGTGCAGGCCGTGCACACCGCCTTCGGCCTCGACGCCGACGGCGAGGCCGTGGTCTACGGCGGCACCGGCCGCTGACCTCCGGTCTGCGAGTTGCACCTCGGACCGACCGGTTCGTCGGCTGAATATGTCGTTCTGCGGTGCAACTCGCGGACCGTAGGCTGGTCGCTCGAGCACCTCGTGAGGAGACAGTGATGACGCGCAAGCTCACCGTCGCGGTCGTCGGCGCCACCGGTCAGGTCGGCGCCGTGATGCGCCGCCTGCTCGACGAGCGCGACTTCCCGCTGACCGAGATCCGCTACCTCGCCTCGGCGCGCTCGGCCGGCACCACGCTGCCGTGGCGCGGCACCGACGTCGTCGTCGAGGACGCCGCCACCGCCGACCTGTCCGGCATCGACATCGCGCTGTTCTCCGCCGGCGGAGCGACCTCCAAGGCGCTCGCCCCGACGTACGCCGCCGCGGGCGCGGTCGTCATCGACAACTCCAGCGCCTGGCGCATGGACCCCGACGTGCCGCTCGTCGTGAGCGAGGTCAACCCCGACGCGCTCGCGGACGTGCGCAAGGGCATCATCGCCAACCCGAACTGCACGACGATGGCCGCGATGCCGGTGCTGCGCCCGCTGCACGACGAGGCCGGTCTGCGCCGCCTCGTGGTGAGCACCTACCAGGCCGTGTCCGGCAGCGGTCTGGCCGGCGTCGAGGAGCTCGACACCCAGGTGCGCGCCGCGGTCGAGCAGGACACCGCCGCACTCGTGCACGACGGCGGCGCGGTGATCCTGCCCGAGCCGAAGAAGTACGTGCGCCCGATCGCCTTCGACGTCGTCCCGCTCGCCGGCAGCGTCGTCGACGACGGCAGCTTCGAGACCGACGAGGAGCAGAAGCTGCGCAACGAGAGCCGCAAGATCCTCGGCATCCCCGAGCTGCTCGTGAGCGGCACCTGCGTGCGCGTCCCCGTGTTCACCGGCCACTCGCTGTCGATCAACGCCGAGTTCGACCGTCCGCTGTCGGTCGAGCGCGCGCTCGAGCTGCTCGCCGACGCCCCCGGCGTCGAGGTGACCGACGTGCCGACGCCGCTGCAGGCGGCCGGCGCGGATCCGTCGTACGTCGGCCGGATCCGGCAGGACCCGGGCGTGGCCGACGGTCGCGGGCTGGCGCTGTTCGTGAGCAACGACAACCTGCGCAAGGGCGCGGCGCTCAACGCCGTGCAGATCGCCGAGCTCGTCGCGGCGCGCCTCGCGCAGCCCACCGCCTGACGGCCGAGAACGCGACTGCACGAACCGGTCGTGGCCAGTCGCGGAGGTCGTCGACGCGACCCGCGGACGGCCTGAAACCGTTGAGATGCAAGCCGTTTCGGCCGTGGGAGCGATTGCACGGGTGAACTTCGGATGATGTCAGCGTTTGCATGCGCGCTCGACTGGCCATCGGGGTGACGGTCGACCTACGGTGGTCGTAGGCCACTGGGGGCGTCGCCACCCGACGAGCGGAGGGAGCAGCGTGATGACCTTCGATCTCGATCTGCACGATCACGAGCACGCGTTCTTCTACGACGAGGATCCGCGCTATCTCATCTGCCGGTGCGGCCAGTACGCCCGGCGCTCGCGCACCACGCACGGCCAGCCGATGATCGTGCTGATCGACCCGCCGACCCCGATCCTCCTGGTGCCTCAGAAGGTCGAGCTGCGCGAGACGATCACGGAGACCCTGGAGCCGTGCCCGCTCGAGCAGGCTGCGGCCCGCGAGGAGCGAGCCAGGGTCGACGCCTGACCGCAGGCTCGGTCAGGTGCGGGGGAGCCTGCGGCAGCGCCGCTGACACCGCCTGCGCGCCGGCGACCGCGTCCTCGACCGTGACGGCGAACCGGCGGCCGTCGCGCAGCACGAGCGCGATGCCCGGGCCGCGGCGGATGACCGCGGCGGAGGCCTTCGCCCACGGGATCCAGCGGTAGCCCCACCCGCCCCACTCCGTCGGCTCCACCTGGATGGCGCTCACGTCGGCGATCTCTGCGAGCGCGATGACGCGGCGCGGCCACCCCAGCGGCCCGAACGCGACCGTGAGGTCGGAGCCGGTCAGCCGAACCTGCAGGGAGCTGAGCAGCCACCCGCTGATGCCGACGACGAGCCCGACAACGGCGACGAGCCAGCCGACCCACGTGGGTGCACCGGACCCGCTCAGGGCGATCACGGTGCCGATGCCCGACGGCGGCCATCACGAGCGCCAGCCCGACTCCCAGCAGCGCCAGCCCGCGGCTCGCGCAGCGTCCCGACCACAGCAGCGTCTCGCTCACACCCCCACGGTAGGCGGCGGCGTCGCGCCGCCCCTGCCCGGGGGTCGCGTCGGACCCATGTTAAGAAGATTTGACACGGTGTCTGCTCTGCTTTACCTTCGAGATGTCAAACATTCCTGACATCGAGAGCGGGCACGGACATGACCTACGAGGAGCGCACCACCTGGGCTCAGCTGCTGGTGGCGATCGTCGGCACCCTGGCCTACGTCGTCATCGTGCTGGGCAAGGCCGACGGCGGGCCGCTGGTCGACGTGGCCTACCAGTCGACGTTGCTGTGGGTGATCGGGCTGTCGATCGTCGCCTCGATCCTGCTGAGCATCACGTTCTCGATCCTGAGCGGCGAGCGCAGCTTCCGCAGCGACCAGCGCGACAAGGAGATCAGCGCCTTCGGCACCCGCATGGGGCAGGCATGGATCGTCATCGGCGGTCTCGCCGCGATGCTCATGGCGATGGCCGAGTGGGACTGGTTCTGGATCGCCAACGTCATCTACTTCGGCTTCGCCATCGGCTCGATCTTCGAGTGCGTGGCCAAGGTCGTCGCCTACCGCCGCGGGATCCCCCAGTGGTGAAGCCGACGCAGGTCACCAACCGCATCCGTGCCCTGCGCTTCGAGCACGGCGAGATGACCCAGGCCGACCTGGCCGACCGTCTCGGCGTGACCCGACAGACCGTGATCGCCATCGAGCAGGGCCGCTACTCGCCCTCGCTGGAGATGGCGTTCCAGATCGCCCGTGTGTTCGGCGTACCGCTGGACGACGTCTTCCACTACCCGGACGGAGAACAGACATGAAGGCCCTCACCCAGGACCGCTACGGATCGCCCGAGGTGCTCGTGCTCAGCGACGTGGCCGTGCCCGAGCCCGGCGAGGGCGAGGTGCTCGTGCGCGTCCGCGCCGCCGGCGTCGACGCCGGCGTGTGGCACGTCGTCGCCGGGATGCCGTACGCCGTGCGCGCCGGCTTCGGCATCCGCGCCCCCAAGAAGCCGACCCCCGGCCTCGACCTGGCCGGCGTCGTCGAGGCCGTCGGCCCCGGCGTCACCCGGTTCGCCGTCGGCGACGAGGTGCTCGGCATCGGCAAGGGCAGCTTCGCCGAGCTGACCGTGGCGCTCGAGCGCAAGCTCGTGCACAAGCCGGCGTCGCTCACCTTCGAGCAGGCCGCAGCGCTGCCCGTCTCCGGCATCACCGCGGTCGAGGCCGTGCGCAAGGCCGGCGTCACCGCCGGGCAGCGCGTGCTCGTCACCGGCGCCGGTGGCGGCGTGGGCTCGTACGTCGTGCAGATCGCCAAGGCCGCGGGCGCGCACGTCACCGGCCTGGTCGCTCCCGAGCGCATCGACGCGGTGCTCGCGCTCGGCGCCGACGAGGCCATCGACCGCACGGTCGAGGACGTCGACGCCCGCGGGCCGATCTACGACGTCATCATCGACACCGCCGGCCGCCGGCCGCTGGGTCTGCTGCGCCGCGCCATGACGCCGAAGGGCACGCTCGCGATCGTCGGCGGCGAGGGCGGCGGCAAGGTGCTCGGCGGCTTCGGCCGACTGCTGCTCGCGCCGATGGCGTCGCTGTTCGTCGGCCAGACCTACTGCGCCGTCACCGCGCACGAGCGCCTCGCCGAGCTCGAGGAGCTCGTCGCGCTCGTCGAGAGCGGCGCGGTCGTGCCGCACGTCGGCCGGGCGTACCCGCTCGCCTCCGGCGCGGACGCCGTGCGCGACCTGCACGACGGCAAGGCGCAGGGCAAGCTCGTCCTCACCGTCTGAGCCGCTCGGACGGCAGTTCGCGGGTAGCCGGCCCGGCAGGCCGCCGCGGCCAGTAGGGTCCACCTCCCGGGGATCGACCCGGCACCCGGCACCCGTGACCCGAAGGACAGAGCATGAGCGACGAGCAGGGCATCGAGATCACCGAGACCGTCGAGACCTTCGTCACCGACGAGGGCGACGTCGTCACCGACGACGTCGTCGTCGCGGTGGACGAGGCGACCGGCGACGCGCTGGTCGACGAGACGATCACGGTCGAGGCGGCGGACGGCTCCGCGGCCGCCGAGGAGATCATCACCGCGATCGACGGCGAGACCGGTGAGGCCGAGGTCGTGGCCGACGTGGTCGGGATCGTCGACGCGGACGGCGACGCCGTGGTCGAGGGCTTCGTCGCGGAGTAGGGCTCGGTCTCGATCGAGCGTGACGCGAGAGGTCCTGCCTTGCGGCAGGGCCCCTCGTTCGTTCCGCGGGTGGCCTTGCGTCGGGCCCGACCCGTGGTGCCCCGTCTCGATGCTGGGGCCCTGGGGGGTGACAGGATCCGTCACGTGGGGCGAGCGGCGGCGTGTGGGGCGCCTGCGGCGCGGGGGACGCCGGGGCGTCGCGTGGAGTTCCTCCCAAATCGCCGGACCCCGACTTCACAGGCGAGAGGCCCTGCCGTACGGCAGGGCCTCTCGCCTGTGAAGTCGGGGTGACAGGATTTGAACCTGCGGCCTCTTCGTCCCGAACGAAGCGCGCTACCAAGCTGCGCCACACCCCGGTGGAGCGACGGCGAGTCTACGGTGCGCCTGCGGCCCCGACCAAAACGGGTACCCGCAGCCGTCCAGAACCCGAGATGTGTGCTCGCCGGAGCCCGGGGCCGCCGCTGGGCCCACGTCTCGCGGTCAGGCGTGGGGCGTGAGGGTGAGCAGGGTCGCCTCGGGCGGGCAGGCGAACCGCACCGGGGCGTACGGCGAGGTGCCCAGCCCGGCGGAGACGTGCAGGAACGCCCCGCGGCCGTCGGGGCCGCCGAGCCCGGGGTCGCCGGTGCCGTCCCAGGGCCGCGCGTGCCGGGAGAGGCCCTTCGCGCGGCCGCGGCTCGAGGTCGCAGTTGGTGACGAGCGCGCCGTACCCGGGGATGCACAGCTGGCCGCCGTGGGTGTGGCCGGCGAGCACGAGGTCGGCGCCGTCGGCCGCCATCGCGTCGAGCACGCGGCAGGTACGGCGCGTGCGTGACGCCGAGCGCGAGGTCGGCCTCGGCCGCGAACGGGCCGGCGACCTCGTCGTAGCGGTCGCGCAGGATGTGCGGGTCGTCGACGCCGCGGACGTCGATCGCGCGGCCGTCGACGGTCGAGCGACGGCGCGCGCGTTGGACAGGTCGTGCCAGCCCGCCTCGCTCAGCGACTTCACCAGGTCGCCCCACGGCAGCGGCGCGCGGCGCTCGTCGAGCTCGGACGGGCCGTGACAGGTAGCGCCACGGCTGGATCGAGCGTGGGCGCGTAGTAGTCGTTCGAGCCGAGCACGAACACGCCCGGCCGCGTCGAGCAGCGGCTCGAGCGCCTCGACGGCGACCGGCACGGCCTCCTGGTGCGAGAGGAAGTCGCCGGTGACCACGACGAGGTCGGGGTCGAGCGCGTCGAGGCGAGCGCACCCACTCGACGCGGCCGCGGTGGCGCGGCGTGAGGTGCAGGTCGGAGATGTGCAGCACGCGCAGCGGTCGGCTGGCCCGGCGGCAGCACGGCCGCCTCGGTCGCGGCGCAGCGTGTAGCGGTGCGCCTCGGCGACGGCGTACCCGAGGCCGGTCAGCCCGAGCGCCGTGAGCCCGACCAGGGCGGTGGAGGTGCGTGACACGGGTCGAGGATCCCACGGCGCGGCTCAACCGGCGAGCCGCCGACCCGCCGGGTGCGGGAGGATGGGCCGCATGAGTTCCCTGGAGCAGCGCCTGCACGACGACCTCACCGCCGCCATCCGCTCGCGCGACGAGGTGCGCTCGTCGACCCTGCGCATGGCCCTGACCGCGGTGAAGAACGAGGCGGTCTCCGGCACCGAGGCCCGCGAGCTCAGCGACGCCGACGTCGTCGTCGTGCTCGGCCGCGAGGCCAAGAAGCGCCGCGAGTCGGCCACGGCGTACGACGAGGCCTCGCGCCCGGAGCTCGCCGACCGCGAGCGCGCCGAGCTCGCCGTGCTCGACGACTACCTGCCCCAGCAGCTCACCGACGACGAGCTCGCGGTGCTGGTCGCCGAGGCGGTCG
This sequence comes from uncultured Actinomycetota bacterium, assembly GCA_963827145.1. Lineage (GTDB taxonomy): Bacteria > Actinomycetota > Actinomycetes > S36-B12 > CAIYMF01 > Longivirga. The sequence continues at coordinate 1,336,843 of CAWGZO010000001.1, forward strand.
CCGAGACCGGCGCCGACTCGCCGAAGGCGATGGGCTCGGTCATGAAGGTCCTCACCCCGCGCATCGCCGGCCGAGCCGACGGCGGCCGAGTCGCCGCCGCCGTCAAAGCAGCCCTCGCCGCCTGACCACCGCGCTCGCCGACCCGCTCGGGCCGTACGCCCGCGTCAGGTGCAGCACCGAGCCTGCCGCGCTCCGGGCGACGACGTCCCTACCGGGCCAGGCGCCGTCTCCCAGGCGTCGCCGCGCGCGGGGGCCACCCCGCCTGTCATCGCGAGCCCGCGGGAGCCGCCCGGGCGCGGCCGCGCTGGGGGCTCAGGGGGAGCGGGGACGGCGGGCGGGCTGCTGGAGGCGCTGCTGGGCGTCGGCTCGGCGGGCGGCGACTTGGGCTGCGGCGGTGGGCCGGGCGCCGCGCCGGCTGGGCGCCGGCGCGGGGTCGGACGCGCGGGTCGGGGTGGCGACCGGGCTTGGGGCCGCGCGGCTTCGGCGGCGGCGGGACGTAGACGCCGAGGCCGTCGAGCGTGACGAGGTCGAACTTCGTCTCGGGGACGTCCTTGAGCGCGGCCTCCATCGCGTCCTTCCAGATCGGGCCGGGAAGGGTGGAGCCGAACACCTGGGCGAAGTACGGCCGCCGATGGTGATGTTCTTCATCGGGAAGCCGTTGGCACCGCGCGGGTCGTAGGTCGCGACGGCGGCGGCGAGGTCCGGCGTGAAGCCGACGAACCAGACCGACGGCCGAGTCGTTGGTCGTACCGGTCTTGCCGGCGGCGTCGCGGCCGAGGCGACATGACGCGACCGGTGCGACCCGGCAGCGGGCCGTCGATGACCTGGCTCAGGATGCTGGTGACGCAGTCGGCGACCTTGCGCTCGAGCACCTTGGTGCAGTCGGCCGCGGGATCGGCGAGGTCCTTGCCGTCGCGGTCGGTCACCGCGCGATGGCGATCGACTGGCAGCGCGTGCCGTGGTTGGCGAAGGTGCCGTAGGCGCCGGCCATGGCCAGCGGCGTGACCTCGTCGGTGCCGAGCGTGAACGACGGGCACGCGGTTGAGCGGCTCGCCGTCGCCCCGGCGCACGCCCGAGGTCCTCGGCGATCGCGGCCGGCTTGCACTGGCCGATCTTCTCCTCGAGCGCCCATGAAGTAGGTGTTCACCGAGAACGCCGTGCCGGTGATCATGTTGAACGTGCCGGAGCCGGTCGAGTTGTTCGACCGGTAGGGCGGGAACTTCACGCCGGTCTTGCAGTTGCTGAAGTCCTTGAAGGTCTTGGTCTGCGGCGACTCGATGCGCTCGTACGGCGAGAGCCCTTCGCGCAGCGCCGCGGCGAGGGTGAACGCCTTGAACGTCGATCCGGCCTGCGCGCCGAGGCTGCCGCCGAGCTCGGTGCCGACGTTGAAGTTGTACGTCGTGTTGCCGCGGCCCTTGACGCCCCACGAGCGGTTCTGCGCCATCGCGACGATCTCGCCGGTGGTCGGCCGCACCATGCTGATCGCGGCGACCTTGCGGCTCTTGTCCTTGCGCGGGATGCGCTTGTCGACGGCCTTCTGCGCCGCCTTCTGCACCGCGGGGTCGAGCGTGGTCGTGATGGTGAGGCCGCCGCGGCGCAGCAGCGCCTCGCGCTCGGACGGCGTCGCGCCGAACGCCGGGTCGGTGCGCATCACGCGGTAGACGTAGTCGCAGAAGAACGGCGCGTACGAGGTGGTGCAGCCGTTCGCCGTGCGGCTCGGCTTGAGGAACTTCGTCGTCGGGATCGCGCCGGCGGTCTTGGCCACCGCGGTGCGTGATGAAGCCCGAGCTCGGCCATGCGGCCGAGCACCTGGATGCGGCGCTTCTGCGACGACTTCGGGTTGCGCGTGGGGTCGTAGGCGACCGGCTGCTGCACGGCGCCGGCGAGGGTCGCGGCCTCGACGAGGGTCAGCTTGCTCGCGGGCTTGGAGAAGTAGCGACGCGACGCGGCCTCGACGCCGTAGGCGCCGGCGCCGAAGTAGGCGATGTTGAGGTAGCGCTCGAGGATCTGGTCCTTGGTGAGCGTCTTCTCCAGCGCCAGCGCGTAGCGCATCTCCTTGATCTTGCGGGTGATGCTGCGCGCGATCGCCGCCTTCGCCTCCTCGGGCGTCGTTGGCGGCGTTGACGAAGACGTTCTTCACGTACTGCTGGGTCAGGGTCGAGCCGCCCTGGGTCACGCCGCTGTCGCCGCTGGCGTTGCCGACGAAGGCGCGCACCAGGCCGCGCATGTCGACGCCGCGGTGCTCGTAGAAGCGGCCGTCCTCGACCGCGACGATCGCCTGGCGCATCACCGGGTGCCATCTGCGCCGAGCGGGATCTCGATGCGGTTCTGCTCGTAGAGCGTCGCGAGCACCGTGCCGTCGGCGGCGAGGATGCGCGAGCGCTGCGGCAGCGGCGGGGCGCTCAGCTGGGAGGGCAGCGACTCGTAGCTCTCGACCGCCGAGCGGGCCGCGACGCCGGTGCCGCCGACGAACGGCAGGGCGGCTCCGGCGACGAGCACGCCGGCCACCAGGCTGACCAGCACGAACAGGCCGAGGCGCGCGAAGGACGCGGCGAGCTCGGGCTGGTGCGGGCCGGCGGGGGCGTCATGGGGGAAGACATGGCACGAACGAGGGTACGTCGCGTTTCGCGCTGTCACGACATCCGGCTCGCCCGCTGCGGCACGCGTCGGACGGTCGGCTAGCGCGCCCGTGGTCGCCCAGGCCCACGGCTGATAGCCCGAAATGACTAGTCGATGATGGTCATAACTGGCCTGTAACCAAGATCGACATCTGCGTACGGTCGGAGACGTCGGAGCACCGCCGCACCGACTCGATCACGGGATCGGAGGTCGGGACGAGTCCGGACAAACCGGGCTTCCCGTCAGCCCCTCCTGGATCGCCCCGGCGAGCAAGTGGGGGTGCGTCCATGACCTGGACCTCGGACTGGACCACGTCGGCTGCGTGTCGCGCGAGCGACCCCGACGCGCTCTTCGTGCAGGGCGCCGCGCAGAACCGCGCCAAGGCGATCTGCCTGGCGCTGCCACGTGCGCACCGAGTGCCTCGCCGACGCCCTCGACAACCGGATCGAGTTCGGCGTGTGGGGCGGCATGACCGAGCGCGAGCGCCGGGCCCTGCTGCGCCGCCGCCCGCAGGTGACCTCCTGGCGCCGCCTGCTCGAGACCGCCCGCGAGGAGTACGACGTCCACGTCGACCTCACCGACCACGTCTACGCCAGCTCGTCCTGACCCCGCCGCACCACCGAGCCGCTGCCTGCGAGCAGCGGCTCAGGCGCGGTCGGCCAGCGCCTCGCCGACGGCGCGCAGCCCGTCGAGGTCGACGCACGTCCGTCGGCCATCGCCGGCACCGTCGCCACCGCGCACCGCGCGGTGCACCGAGGTGAACCGCTCCGCCAGCCGGCGCTGACGCTCCAGCGTCGCCACCCGGTCGGCGTGGATGCGCAGCAGCGCCGCCGTCACCGACGGCCGCGACCCCGTCTCGAGCCGCGCCGCCGCCGCGGTCGCCGCCGCGGCGTCGAGCTCGGGCACCCCGGTGGTCTGCACCCGGTTGAGCACCAGCCCGGCCAGCGGCATCGACTCGGCCTCGAGCCGCTCGACGAAGTACGACGCCTCGCGCAGCGCGTCGCGCTCGGGCGCGGCCACCACGACGAACGCGGTGTCGTCGGCCTGGAGCATCGCGTAGGTCTCCTCGGCCCGCTGGCGGAAGCCGCCGAACAGCGTGTCGACCGAGCCGACGAAGGTCTGGACGTCGGTGAGCACCTGCGCCGCCGATGCACCTTGCTCAGCACGGTGGTGAACATCCCGAACCCGGCGCCGATCACCTTGAAGCACGCCGCGGCCGCCGGCCTTGGCCGGCGCGGCGAGCAGGCGGATGAACCGGCCGTCGAGGAACGACCCGAGCCGGCGCGGGGCGTCGAGGAAGTCCAGCGCCGACCGCGACGGCGGGGTGTCGACGACGATGAGGTCCCAGCGGCTGCTCGGCCTCGGCGCGCGCGCGCAGCTGGCCCGAGCTTCTCCATCGCCATGTACTCCTGCGTGCCCGCGAACGAGCTCGACAGCGACTGGTAGAACGGGTTGGCGAGGATCGCGGCGGCGCGCTCGGCGTCGGCGTTGGACTCGACGAACTCGTCGAAGGTCCGCTTCATGTCGAGCATCATCGCGTCGAGCGAGCCGTCGCCGTCGACCCCCTCGACCGGCCGGGGGTCGTTGTCGAGCTCGGTCAGCCCGAGCGACTGCGCGAGCCGGCGCGCCGGGTCGATCGTGAGCACGACGACGTCGCGCCCGCGCTCGGCCGCGCGCAGCGCGAGCGCGGCGGCGGTCGTGGTCTTGCCGACGCCGCCGGAGCCGCAGCACACGATCACCTGATGCTGCGGTCGTCGAGCAGGGCGTCGATGTCGAGCGCCGGGCTGCGCGGGACGACGTCGTGGGCCGGGCTCATGCCATGCCCTGCTCGCGCAGCAGGTCGGCGAGGTCGTAGAGCGTGCCCACGTCGATGCCGTCGGGCGAGGAACGGGAGCTCGTACGTCGGCCGCTCGAGCGCCTGCAGGTTGTCGCGCTCCCGCTGCTGCGAGCGCCACCCGCTCGGCGTGCTCGGCGGCCTCGTGCGCGAGCGCCGCGACGACCTCGTCGGTGGTCACCGCCGCCGTGCGAGCCGGACGAGCGCGCCGGACGGCGTGAGCGATCGCCGACGCGGCCGAGGTCGGCGGCGATCGACGTCGGTGTCGAGCTTGCCGCGTGCGCGCCTTGGCCTGCGCCGCCGGGCGAGCAGCGGGCGGCGCACCTGGTTGACGACGAGCCCGCCGACGGGCAGCCCGCGCGGCGAGCAGGTCGCGCACGCCGTCGGCGGTCTCCTGCACCGGCATCTCCTCGAGCAGCGTCACCAGGTGCACGGCGGTGAGCGGCGAGCGCGATGACCGCCATCACGTCGTCGGCCTGGTTGCGGATCGGGCCGGTGCGGGCCAGCCCGGCGACCTCGGTGTTGACGTTGAGGAAGCGCGCGATCCGGCCGGTGGGCGGCGCGTCCATCACGACGGCGTCGTAGACGTGCTCGCCGTCCTTCTTGCGGCGCACGGCCTCCTTGGCCTTGCCGGTGAGCAGCACGTCGCGCAGCCCGGGCGCGATGGTGGTGGCGAAGTCGATCGCGCCCATCTTGCGCAGCGCGCGGCCGGCGCGGCGCAGGTTGTAGAACATCTCGAGGTACTCGAGCAGCGCGTCCTCGGGGTCGATCGCCAGCGCGAAGACCTCGCCGCCGCCGGGCGCGACGGCCACCCGTGCGCTCCTCGTACGGCAGCGGCGGGACGTCGAAGATCTGGGCGAGGCCCTGGCGGCCCTCGACCTCGACGACGAGCACCCGCCGGCCGCCGGCGGCCAGCGCGAGCGCGAGGGCCGCGGCGACCGTGGTCTTGCCGGTGCCGCCCTTGCCCGACACGACGTGCAGCCGGACCCCTGGCCAGTCGCCGTGGCGGTCGGTCGTCGCGGGCGGGGGCACGCCCGTCAGCGTACGGGGCCGCGAGCCCGGGGCCTGCCGTACGCCGAGGCGGCCGCCGCCCGCGACCCGGCGCGGGGCACGGCGTACGGCGTCTAGGGTCGGGCCCATGACCGACGTGGGAGTACGCGACCGTTCCTCTGCTCATCCACGCGACCAAGCAGATCCTCGACACCTGGGGCGAGGACGGCTGGGAGCTGGTGCAGGTGCGTGCCCGGCCCCAACGCCGAGAACCTGGTCGCCTACCTCAAGCGCGCGAAGGGCTGATCGCGATGTCCGCAGTCGAGGACGCGGCTCGCCGAGCTCGGCCTCGACCGTGCCCGAGGTCGCCCCGCCGGTCGCGGCCTACGTGCCCGCGGTGCGCACCGGCAGCTACGTCTACACCTCCGGCCAGCTGCCGATGGTCGCCGGCGCGCTCGCCGCCACCGGCAAGGTCGGCGCCGAGGTGACGCGCCGAGCAGGCCAAGGAGCTCGCGCGGCCACGTGCGCCCTCAACGCGATCGCCGCGGTGAAGTCGATCGTCGGCGACCTCGACAAGGTCGTCGCGCGTGGTCAAGGTCGTCGGCTTCGTGGCGAGCGCGCCGGACTTCACCGGCCAGCCCGGCGTGGTCAACGGCGCGAGCGAGCTGCTCGGCGCGGCGTTCGGCGAGGCCGGCGTGCACGCGCGCTCGGCCGTCGGCGTCGCCGTCGCTGCCGCTCGACGCCCCGGTCGAGGTCGAGATCGTCGTCGAGGTCGCCGACTGAGCGCGATCGACCCGCTCGGCTTCCCGGCGCGCATGCGCGACCGGGCGGCCCAGCTGGCGTACGGCGGCGAGCACGTGGGTGCCGCCGGTGCCGCGCGACGCCGCCACGGTGTGCCTGCTGCGCGACACCGACGCCGGGCTCGAGGTCTTCCTCATGCGGCGTACGACGTCGATGGCCTTCGCCGCCGGCATGCACGTCTACCCGGGCGGGGCGGTCGAGGAGTCCGACTCCCGCGTGCCGCTGGCCGGTCGCGCCGACCTCGGCTCCGTCGGCGAGCGGCTCTCGACGCGACGACCCGGCGGCGCTGCGTCGCGGCCGCGGCGCGCGAGACGTTCGAGGAGTGCGGCGTGCTGCTCGCCCTCGACGCCGACGGCGACGGTGTCCTCGGCCGAGCTCGTGAGCGACGCCGACCGCGACGACGTCGCCGCACGGCCGGCGCGCGTTCGCCGACGTGCTGCGCGGCGCAGGGCCTCGTGGTCGACGACGACGCGCTCGTGCCCTTCGCGCACTGGGTGACCCCCGAGGTCGAGGACCGCCGCTTCGACACCCGCTTCTTCGCCGCCGCCCTGCCGCCCGGCCAGCGACGCCGCGCAGCTGCGGCGGCGAGGCCGACCGCGTCGCCTGGTGGCGGCCGTCGGACGCGCTGGCCGAGGCGTACGCCGGACGCATGGCCATGCTGCCGCCGACGCTGGCGACCCTCGAGGCCCTCGCGCCGCACGCGACCGCGGCCGACGCGCTCGCGGCCGTGCGCGAGCTGCGACGTCGTGCCCCTGCTGCCGCACCCGTTCCCGGGCGGCGACGGCGAGGTCGTGTGGCACCTCGTCCACGACCGCACGCGCGCGATCCTCGACGGCGTCGGGCAGCCGCACGCGAGCGAGACCGACGGGGTCGGCGGCTCGGCGGGGCGTCGTGAGCGGGCGCGTGCTGCCGCTCGGCGGCGACGGCCCGTGGGCCGGCGGGGTCGTGACGGAACGGGCGACCTGCGTGCTGGCCGCCAACCCCGGGCCGATGACGCTCGACGGCACCAACACCTGGGTGCTCGCGCGAGCCGGGCGCCGCCGACGGTCGTGGTGCTCGACCCCGGGCCGCTCCGACCCCGCGCACCTCGACGCGATCGAGGCGGCCGTCGACGGGCGCCGGGTGGGGCTCGTGCTGCTCACCCACGGGCACCCCGACCACGCCGAGGGCGCTGCGCCGTTCGCGGCGCGCGTGCGGCGCGCCGGTGGCCGCGCTCGACCCCGCGCACCGGCTCGGGTCCGAGGGCCTCGTCGACGGCGAGCGGATCGAGGTCGGCGGCCTCCTGGTCGAGGTCGTCGCGACCCCCGGCCACACGGCCGACTCGCTGTCGTTCCACCTCGTCGCCGACGGCGCGCTGCTCACCGGCGACACCGTGCTGGGCCGCGGCTCGACCGTCGTCGCGCACCCGGACGGCCGCCTCGGCGACTACCTGCACTCGCTGCGGCGGCTCGCGCACCTGGCGGAGGAGAGCTCGCGCGGCGTACGTCCTGCCCGGGCACGGGCCGGCGCTCGCCGACCCCGTCGGCGCGGTGGCGGCGTACCTCGAGCACCGCGAGGCGCGGCTCCAGCAGGTGCGCGACGCCCTCGCGGCCGGCGCGGTCACCGCCGACGACGTGGTCGAGGCGGTGTACGCCGACGTGCCCCGCGAGGTCTGGCCGGCCGCGCGCCTCTCCGTGCAGGCGCAGCTCGCCTACCTCGACCGCGACTGACCCGTCGATGCGTGACCAGGACGACGTCTAGGTCGTCGTCATCACGCGTCGACGGACTAGCGGGCGCGGCGCTGCAGGCGCTCGATGTCGAGCAGCACGACCGAGCGCGACTCCAGGCGCAGCCAGCCGCGCGAGGCGAAGTCGGCGAGCGCCTTGTTGACCGTCTCGCGGCTGGCGCCGACGAGCTGGGCGAGCTCCTCCTGCGTCATGTCGTGCGTGACGTGCAGGCCGTCCGGCATCGACTGGCCGAAGCGCTCGCCGAGGTCGAGCAGCGCCTTGGCGACGCGGCCGGGGACGTCGGAGAAGGTGAGGTCGGCCAGCGACTCGTTGGTACGGCGAAGGCGCTGCGCCAGGGCCTGCAGCAGCGACTCGGCGACCTCGGGGCGTCCGGTCAGCCAGGGACGCAGGGCGGCGTGGCCGAGGCCGAGCACGGTGACGTCGGTGAGGGCCGTGGCGGTGGCGGTGCGGGGGCCGGGGTCGAACAGCGACAGCTCGCCGAACATCTCCCCCTCGCCCATGACCGCGAGCAGCGACTCGCGACCGTCGCCCGAGGCGTGCCCGAGCTTGATCTTGCCCTCGGTCACCACGTACAGGCGGTCGCCGGGGTCGCCCTCGGCGAACAGGACGTCCCCCTTGAGCAGGCGCCGCTCGTCCATCGACGCCTTGAGCGCCGCGGCGGCCTCGGCGTCGAGCGCGGCGAACAGAGGCGCGCTCATGAGCACGTCGTCCACGTGGGTCCTCCCTGCACGAGCCGCGTCGGGACGCGGCGGCGATCTGCAGGGGACAGTGTGTCCTATCCCACGCCCGAGCGTGCTGAACACCCCGCGCGGGACGACGGCGGTGTGCCGGTCCCGGGCGTTCCGACGCGTCGGGCGGTCAGTGCCCGCTGTGGCTGTGCAGCGGGTCCGTGGGCAGGATCTGCAGCGCCAGCAGCGGCTGCTGGCGGTACCGCGCGATGAGCTCGGCGGTGATCTGGTCGATGCGCCGGTGCAGGTCGCGGCGGAACTCGGACAGGTCGTGCTCGGCCTTGCCCAGGTCCTTGACCAGCCGGGCGGTCGCGGTGGCGTCGTCGCGGTCGACGTTGCGCGCCCAGACCTCGGCCAGGTCGGGAAGCGGCGGCACGGTGTCGGTCGGGTGCACCGTGAGGTTGACGATCCGGCGGCGTACGACGGTGGCCTCGGAGAGCACGCGCGAGAGGTCGGCGACCGGGTCGTGCTGGGGCAGGTCGCTCTGCACGATGTCGAGCCGGGCCTGGATGATCCGGCGCCAGTACGAGACGCGGGTCTCCTCGTCGGTGAGCTCCTGACGCACGGCGCGCAGGTCGCTGAGCGAGTAGCGGTCGTAGGCGGCGTCGCGCTCCGGCGGGGGTGCGGCGGCCCTGGCTGCCTTGCGGGCGGCGCGTCGCGCCTTGGCCTCGGCGGCTCGGGCTTCCGCGTCCAACGTCGTCGCGTCCGGCCCGGCGGTCGTCATGGTGACCACGGTTCCTACCTCGTCCCGGCGCCCGCCTGAACGTCTCCCCACGTGCTACTTCGGCAGTTTCTCCGAAACCTTGAGCCCTCCCGGCTCGTTCACTGCTCCGTCAGGGTGTCGACGTAGAGTGACCAGGATGTCCGCGCAGCAGGTGAGCACGCCCACGGGTGAGACCCGTACGGCGCTGGTCCGGCGTGCCCGGCGGATGAACAAGCTGCTCGCCGAGACCTACCCGGACGCGCACTGCGAGCTCGACTTCACCACCCCGCTCGAGCTCGCTGGTCGCCACGATCCTCTCGGCGCAGTGCACCGACCGCCGGGTCAACCTCGTGACCCCCGCCCTGTTCGCGCGCTACCCCACCGCCGCGGCGTACGCCGGCGCCGACCGCGCCGAGCTCGAGGAGCTCATCCGGCCCACCGGCTTCTTCCGCAACAAGGCCACCTCGATCATCGGGCTGGGCCAGTCGCTGGTCGGCCGCTACGACGGCGAGGTGCCGGGGCGCCTGAGCGACCTGGTCACGCTGCCGGGGGTCGGGCGCAAGACGGCGAACGTGGTGCTGGGCAACGCCTTCGACGTGCCGGGCATCACCGTCGACACCCACTTCGGGCGCCTCGTGCGCCGCTTCGGCTGGACCGAGGAGACCGACCCGGACAAGGTCGAGGCGGAGATCGGCGCGCTCTTCCCGCGTCGCGACTGGACCCTGCTGTCCCACCACGTCATCTGGCACGGCCGTCGCCGCTGCCACGCCAAGAAGCCGGCCTGCGGCGCGTGCCCGCTGGCCCGGCTGTGCCCGGCGTACGGCACCGGTCCGACCGACCCGGTCGCGGCCGCCGCGCTGGTCACCACCGAGGGTCCGCGATGACGCCGCGCGCCCTGGCCGTCGGCGGTCTGGCCGCCGTGCTGCTGCTGGCCGGGTGCAGCCAGGCCTCCGACGCCGGCGGCCGGGTGACCCCGACCCCCAGCGGCACCTCCGCCCCGCGGCCCGTCGAGTCGGCGCCCGCGGATCTCGTCGCGGCGGCCGAGCTCGTCGACTGCCCGGCCACCGACCCCGAGGTCGAGGCGCGCGAGGACGGGCTGCCGGATCTCACCCTCGCCTGCCTCGGCGACGGCCCGCCCGTGCGGCTGGCCGGCCTGCGCGGCCGTCCCGTGGTGCTCAACCTGTGGGCCTCGTGGTGCGAGCCGTGCCGCGACGAGCTGCCGCTGTTCGCCGATCTCGCGGGTGCGGCCGGCTCGTCGCTGCGGGTGCTCGGCGTCGCGGTGCAGGACGACCCCGGCGCGGCGCTCTCGCTGCTCACCGACAGCGACGTCCACTACGCGTCGGTGCGCGACGACGAGGCCGCCACCAAGGCGCCGCTGCGCTGGACCGGGCTGCCGATGACCGTCTTCGTCGACGCCGACGGCGTGATCACCCACACGCAGCGCGGCATCATCAGCAGCGAGGAGCAGCTGCGCGGGCTCGTGCAGGAGCACCTCGGCGTCACGGTCGGGTCATGACCACCCGTCCGCAGGTCGACCTGCCCGACTGGCTGCGGCCGGTCGAGGAGTTCGCGCACCGGGTGCGCCCCGAGCAGCTCTCCCGCTTCCTCCCGCCCGAGGAGGGCGGTCGGGAGTCGGCCGTGCTCGTGCTCTTCGGCGACGGGCCCGAGGGTCGCGACCTGCTGCTCATCCAGCGCGCCTCCACGGTGTCGAGCCACGCGGGCCAGCCGGCGTTCCCCGGCGGCGCGGTCGACGACACCGACGCCGACGTGGTCGCGGCCGCGCTGCGCGAGGCCGAGGAGGAGACCGGGCTCGACCCGGCCGGCGTCACGGTGTTCGCCACGCTGCCGGCGCTGTGGCTGCCGCCGAGCGGCTTCGTCGTCACGCCGGTGCTCGGCTGGTGGCACGCGCCGTCGCCCGTCGGGGTCGTCGACGCCGGCGAGGTCGAGAGCGTCGTCCGCGTGCCGCTCGTCGAGCTCCTCGACCCGGCCAACCGCGTGTCGGTGCGGCACCCGTCGGGGTTCGTCGGCCCGGCGTTCGACGTCCGCGGGCTGCTGGTGTGGGGATTCACCGCGGGTCTGCTCTCGCGGCTGTTCGCCCTCGTCGGCTGGGAGCGGCCGTGGGACCCCACGGTCGAGCGCGAGCTCCCGGAGTCGTGGTGAACGTCCTCGACGTCGTCCTCGTCGCGGTCGCCGTGCTCGCGGCGTGGGCGGGGTGGCGTCAGGGGCTCATCAGCGGCGTGCTGTCGTTCGTGGGCTTCATCGGCGGTGCGCTGGTGGGCGCGGTCGTGGCGCCGCGACTGCTCGGCGACATCAACGGCCTGTTCGCGTTCGCGCTGGCGCTCGTCATCGTCATCGTCGGCGCGGGGATCGGCAACGCGGTCGCGTCGCTGCTCGGCGGGTGGATCCGGTCGTACGTGACCTGGCGACCGGCGCGGGTCGTCGACTCCGCCGGCGGCTCGATGTTCTCGATCCTCACCGTCGCGCTGGTGGCCTGGGTGGTGGCCTCGGCGGCCGTCGTCGTCCCGCTCGGGCCGGTGTCGACCCAGGTGCGCGGCTCGACCGTGCTCGGCGAGATCGACCGCGTGCTCCCGGAGACCACGCGCGACTGGGTGAGCGGGCTGCGCGGCGCCCTCGACTCGACCGGCCTCCCGCAGGCGTTCTCCGGGTTCACCCTCGACCCCGTCATCCCGGTCGAGGAGCCCGATCCCGCGCTGCTCAAGGACCCCGCCGTACGCCGGGCGTGGGGGTCGCTGGTCAAGATCGAGGGGATCGCGCGCGGGTGCGGCACCGAGATCGACGGCTCCGGCTTCGTCTACGCCCCGGACCGGGTCATGACCAACGCCCACGTGGTCGCGGGCGTCGACCGGCCGCGGGTGCTGGTGCGCGGCGTCGGGAAGTCGTGGCCGGCGACCGTCGTCTACTTCGACGCCGACATCGACGTCGCGGTGCTCGTCGTCCCCGGGCTCTCGGCGCCCGAGCTCGAGTTCACGACCGCCGCGCGACGCGGCGACGCCGCCGTGGTGGCCGGGTTCCCCGGCGGGGGCCCGCTCACGGCCACGCCGGCGCGCATCCGCGGCACGCTCTCGGCCCGCGGCACCGACATCTACGACCGCGGCAGCGTCACGCGCGAGGTCTACGCGCTGCGCGGCGAGGTGCGTCCCGGCAACTCCGGCGGCCCGCTGCTCTCGCCCGAGGGCAAGGTCGACGGCGTCGTGTTCGCGAGCTCGATCGAGGACCCGGACACCGGCTACGCCCTCACCGCGCGGCAGGTCTCGACGGCCGCGCGCGTGGGTGCGAGCGCCGACGCCGCGGTCGACACCGGGTCCTGCACCACCCGCTGACGCGCCTGCCGCTCGTTCCTCAGGTCTGCTGCGAGGCGTCGGACTCCGCGAGACCCTCCTGCCAGAGCCGCGAGGTCGCGTCGGCGCCGAGCTGCGCCACCAGGTCGTCCCAGAGCCGGCGCAGCGCGGCCGGGCCCTGCCCGGCGGTGGCGGCCACCAGGGCCACGAGGGCATCGTGGTCGGTGCCGTCGAGGGCGTCGGGCTCGGTGTACGGGTCGTCGGTCACGCGGCCTCCCAGCGGACGTGGGTCCACCGTAGGTCGGGGCGCTCGCGGGCGACAGCGGTCGGCTCGGCGGCGTACCGACGGAGGTTGGTGAGCCTGGCCTTCTCTTGACTTGTTCCAGAAAAGGGGCCACGATCGAGAGGTGCCCTCCACGACGGATCTCGAGCAGCTGCTGCGCGGGTCCGACCTGCGGGTGACCCGGCCGCGCCTGGCCGTCCTCACCGCCGTGCACGAGCACCCCCACGCCGACACCGACACGATCATCGGCGCCGCGCGCGAGCAGCTCGGCGAGGTCTCCACCCAGGCCGTGTACGACGTGCTGCGCGCGCTCACCACCGCCGGGCTCGTGCGTCGGATCGAGCCCGCGGGCTCGGTGGCGCGCTACGAGTCGCGCGTGGCCGACAACCACCACCACGTCGTGTGCCGGTCGTGCGGCGCCATCGCCGACGTCGACTGCGCCGTCGGCGACGTCCCCTGCCTCACCGCCTCCGACGACCACGGCTTCGTCATCGACGAGGCCGAGGTCACCTACTGGGGCCTGTGCCCCTCCTGCTCCGCATCCACCGCTCCCTGAACCCGTCCACCGAACCCTGGCCCCGGAAGGAACACCCCGTGTCTGACAGTCATGATGCAGTCGTCGGCGACATGAACGACGAGTCCGAGGCCCGGTGCCCGGTCGTGCACTCGGTCGGCGGCACCTCGAACCGCGACTGGTGGCCGAACCAGCTCGACGTGAGCGTGCTGGCCGCCAACTCCTCGAAGAGCGACCCGATGGACGCCGACTTCGACTACGCCGCGGCCTTCGCGCGCCCTCGACCTCGCCGCGGTGAAGAGCGACATCGCCGCGCTCATGACCGACTCGCAGGAGTGGTGGCCGGCCGACTTCGGGCACTACGGCCCGTTCTTCATCCGCATGACCTGGCACGCCGCCGGCACCTACCGCATCAGCGACGGCCGCGGCGGTGCCGGCACCGGCCAGCAGCGCTTCGCCCCGCTGAACAGCTGGCCGGACAACGGCAACCTCGACAAGGCCCGCCGCCTGCTGTGGCCGGTGAAGAAGAAGTACGGCAACGTCCCTGTCGTGGGCCGACCTGCTGGTGCTCACCGGCAACGTCGCGCTCGAGACGATGGGCTTCGAGACCTTCGGCTTCGGCGGCGGCCGCGCGGACGTCTGGGAGCCGGAGCAGGTCAACTGGGGCGCGGAGGCCGAGTGGCTCGGCGACGCGCGCTACACCGGCGACCGCCAGCTCGAGGACCCGCTCGGCGCCGTCCAGATGGGCCTCATCTACGTCAACCCCGAGGGCCCCAACGGCAACCCCGACCCGCTGCTCGCCGCGCGCGACATCCGCGAGACCTTCGCGCGCATGGCGATGAACGACGAGGAGACCGTCGCGCTCATCGCCGGCGGCCACACCTTCGGCAAGACCCACGGCGCCGGCGACCCGAACGAGTACGTCGGCCGCGAGCCCGAGGGCGCGCCGATGTCCGAGCAGGGCCTGGGCTGGAAGAACTCCCTCGGCACCGGCAGCGGCGGCTCGACGCATCACCAGCGGCCTCGAGGGCACCTGGACCCCCACGCCGACCACGTGGGACAACAGCTTCTTCGAGACCCTGTTCAGGTACGACTGGGAGCTCTCGAAGAGCCCGGCCGGCGCGCACCAGTGGATCCCCACCGACCCGGCCGCCGCCACGACGGTCGTCGACGCGCACGACCCGTCGAAGACCCACCCGCCGACGATGCTCACGACCGACCTCGTCGCTGCGCTTCGACCCGGCGTACGAGCAGATCTCGCGCCGCTTCCTGGAGAACCCGGCCGAGTTCGCCGACGCGTTCGCGCGCGCCTGGTTCAAGCTGACGCACCGCGACATGGGTCCGAAGTCGCGCTACGTCGGCCCCGAGGTCCCGGCCGAGGAGCTCATCTGGCAGGACCCGGTCCCGGCCGTCGACCACCCGCTCGTCGGCGACGCCGACGTCGCGGCGCTCAAGGCCGCGATCGCCGCCTCGGGCCTGTCGGTCGTCGCAGCTCGTGTCGACCGCGTGGGCCTCGGCGTCGACCTTCCGCGGCACCGACAAGCGCGGCGGCGCCAACGGCGCCCGCATCCGCCTCGCGCCGCAGAACGGCTGGGACGTCAACGACCCGGCCGAGCTCGCGTCGGTGCTGCGCACGCTCGAGGGCATCCAGGCCGAGTTCAACGCCTCGCACGTCGGCGGCGCGCAGATCTCGCTGGCCGACCTCATCGTGCTCGCCGGCGGCGTCGGCGTGGAGATCGCCGCGGAGGCGGCCGGTCATCGACGGTCACCGTGCCGTTCACGCCGGGTCGCACCGACGCGACGCAGGAGCAGACCGACGTCGACTCCTTCGCCGTGCTCGAGCCGACCGTCGACGGGTTCCGCAACTACCTGGGCAAGGGCAGCGACAAGCCGGCGGAGTTCCAGCTCGTCGACAAGGCGGCGCTGCTCACCCTGACGGCACCGGAGATGACCGTGCTCGTCGGCGGTCTGCGCGTGCTCGGCGCCAACGCCGAGCAGCTCGCTCGTCGGCGTCCTCACCGACCGCGCGGGCACGCTCACGAACGACTTCTTCGTCAACCTGCTCGACCTCGGCACCGTGTGGGCGCCGACGTCGCAGGCGGAGGACGACGTTCGAGGGCCGCGACCGCTCCACCGGCGCGGTGAAGTGGACCGGCAGCCGCGTCGACCTCGTGTTCGGCTCGCACTCGGTGCTGCGCGCGCTCGCCGAGGTCTACGCCGAGGACGACGCGCAGGCGAAGTTCGTCGAACGACTTCGTCGCCGCGTGGACCAAGGTCATGGAGCTCGACCGCTTCGACGTCTGATCGCACGAGTCGGGGGGCGGATCTCGCGGTATACCGCGACATCCGCCCCCCGACCCATGTCGTCAGCCGGTGGCGGCGAGCAGCGCGTCGGCCTGCTGCTCGCGGAACTGCTCGATGACCTCGCGGTCGGCAGCGCTGAACGGCGTCTGCTGACTGGTCCAGATGACCGAGAGGTAGCGACCCCTCTGCTGCACCAGCCCGGCGCTGTTCACGGTGAACTCCGTGCCGTTCTCGGTGCCGGTGATGACCGACTCCCCGGCGTATCCCGCGATGCCCGTGGTCGCGGTGGGTCGTCCGGAACGGACCAGGTCCTGGGTCTGCGCGCTGCCCCGGAACTCGATGGTGGCGTCCGTGCACGCCTTCGTGCGCGCGGTGAACTCCGCCAGCGCGGCCTTGGCCTGGGCCTCGGTCGCGTAGGCGACGACCTCGATCGACGTGCCGAGCCTCTGACCGCTCAGCGTCACCACCCACTGCCTGCGCGCGAGGCGGTCCTTCTCCGTGGCGTACGACGTCGAGCACCAGCCGTCGAGCGTGGGCTCGGTGGTGAGGTCGCCGTTCTCGATCAGCTCGGTGGCCGAGGCCGGGGGAGATGAAGCCGTCGGCCGGACGGAAGGTCTCCAGCGTGGTGCCCAGCGCGCCGCCCTGGGTCGACGCCGGCTCGGGCGTCGGCGAGCCGCCGGGCGAGCCGGTCGACTCGGGGGTGGGGCTCACGGCGGAGGGGCTCGGCGCGCTGCTCGGCGCCCCCGCCCGCGGCGTGGCCGAGCCGCCGCGCTGGCCGAGCAGGATCGCGACCGCGCCGACGGCGAGCAGCAGGAACGCGACGACCCCGGCCAGCACCGGCAGCACCGGGCTGCGCCGGGCCGGCTCGGCGATGCCGGCCGCTGCCGCGTCGGCCGGCATCGGCGCGGTGCTCTCGGTCCAGCCCGTGCCGTCCCACCAGCGGATCTGGCGCGGGTCGCGCGGGTCCGGGTACCACCCTGCGGGTACGTCCATGGTGGTCCCCCTCGCGGTACGTCGGTCGGCTCAGAGCATCTCAGGTGCGGTCGGGCACCTGCGCGAGGCCCTCGAGCCAGGCGATGAGCTCGGCGTTGAAGCGCTCGGGGTCCTCCTCGTGCGGGAAGTGCCCGACGCCCTCGAGGTCGATCCGGGTGTAGCCGGCGGCGGCGTACTCCTCCGAGCCGTCGACGCTGCTCGGCAGCACCGCGCCGTCGCGCACGCCGTGCACCTGCAGCACCGGCACGGCGACGGGCTCGGCCACGGCGTCGGTGAAGCGCCGGCCGTCGCGGCGCGGGATCGAGCGGATCGCCCACCGGTGGAACTCGACCGAGCAGTGCGCGGTGTTCGGCACGAGCATCGCGGCGCGGTAGACCGCGGCGGTCTCGGCGTCGGGCCACTCGGAGCCCGACCAGCGCGCGCAGGAACTTCTCGACGAGCGCGGCGTCGTCGCGGGTGAGCTGGCGCTCGGGCACGAACGGGCGCTGGAAGCCCAGGACGTAGCGGCCGAGCTTGCGCTGCTCGGCGTCGGAGACGAACTTCTGCCGCAGCACCGTGGGGTGCGGCATCCCCACCGACGGCGACCCCGCGCACGACGTCCGGGTGCACCGAGCCGAGCGTCCAGGCGACCATGCCGCCCCAGCCGTGGCCCACGACCACGGCCTCCTGCTCGCCGAGCGTGCGGATCAGGCCGGTGACGTCGGCGGCGAGGGTGAGCGGGTCGTAGCCGTGGGGCGTGTGGTCGCTGCCGCCGTACCCGCGCAGGTCCATGGCCACGGCGCGGAAGCCCGCGTCGGCGAGCGCCGTGACCTGGTTGCGCCAGGTCCACCAGAAGGTCGGGAAGCCGTGCAGGAGGACGACGAGCGGGCCCTCGCCCGCCTCGACGAGGTGGAAGCGGCAGGCGTTGGCGGCGACGTCGCGGTGGGTCCAGCGGCCCTCGGCCCGGATGACCTCGGCGGGGTCCGGCAGCACGGCCATGGGCAGCCTCAGGGCAGGTCGATCGGCTTGCGCGACAGGATCGCCTTGTCCTTCTCGATCGAGGCCGGGCTGAGCACCGGGGCCTGGATCTTCTCGAGCTGCTTCTTGCCGACCAGGCCGAGGATCGTGGCGACGATGATGAGGACGAGCGTGACGATGCCGAAGCCGGCCCAGTAGGGGAGACCCGCCTGCACCAGGCCCCAGGCCGCGGTGAGCAGCAGGAAGATCAGGCCGAGGAAGGCAGTCACGCCGGCGCCGACGAGCAGCCCGGTGCCCTTGCCCGCAGTGCGGGCGCTGTCGCGCAGCTCGGTCTTGGCCAGCTCGATCTCGCCGCGGACCAACGCCGAGAGATCCTCGGTGACACCCGAGACGAGCGTGCCCAGGCTCTGCTTGTCGCTCACGACCGTCCTCCTCGCCGCCCTCGGATGGGACGCGACGTCGAGGCTATCGGCATCCCGGCTCCGGCGTCGCCCGAGTGCCCCGTTCCGGGGCTGGCCTCAGCGCTGGTAGACGTCGGGGATGCCGTCCTCGTCGGCGTCCGCCTCCTCCTCCGCGGCCATGGCGGCGTACGCCTTCCCGCGGCGGAGCAGGGCGACAGCAGCGATGACGGCGGCGATCGTGGACGCCAGCAGGATGCCGATCTTGGCCGCCGTCTCGCGGGTCGGGTCGTCCTCGAAGGCCAGCTCGCCGATGAGCAGCGACACGGTGAAGCCGATGCCCGCCAGCAGGCCGACAGCCATCACGTCGGCCCAGCGCAGCGACGACGACAGCGAGGCCCGGGTGAACCGCGCCACGAGCCGCGCTCCGCCGTAGACGCCGAGGGGCTTGCCGATCACCAGGCCGACGACGATGGCGATGGCCACCGGGTCGGTGATCGCGGTCGTGCCCAGGCCGACGAAGGTCACGCCGGCGGAGAAGAACGCGAACAGCGGCACGCAGAGGCCGGCCGAGATGGGTCGGATCGCGTGCTCGTAGCGGTCGGCGGGGGAGATCGGTCTCCCCCGGGTCGACGTGCACCCGGGTGAGCAGGCCGAGGGCGACGCCGGCCACGGTGGCGTGGATGCCGCTGGCGTGCAGGAAGCCCCAGGTGACCAGCGCGAGCGGGAGGTAGACCCACCAGGCGTCGACGCGGCGGCGCTGCAGGACCCACCACAGGACCATGCCCGCGACGGCGATCGCGAACGGGACGGGGGAGAAGTCGTCGCTGTAGAAGACGGCGATGACGAGGATCGCGCCGAGGTCGTCGACGACGGCGAGGGTCAGCAGGAACGCCCGCAGGGCGACCGGCAGCTTGGAGCCCATCACCGCGAGCACGGCGAGGGCGAAGGCGATGTCGGTCGCCATGGGGATGCCCCACCCGCTGGCCGCCTCGCGGTCGCCCAGGGCGGTGACGGTCGCGACGAAGAGCAGCGCGGGCACGGCCATGCCGGCCAGCGCGGCGACGACCGGGACGACCGCCTTGTCCAGGCGGCTCAGGCTGCCCAGGACGAGCTCGTGCTTGAGCTCGAGGCCGGCGACGAAGAAGAACACCGCGAGCAGGCCGTCGGCCGCCCACACCGACAGCGGCAGGTCGAGGTGCAGCGCCGCGGGCCCGACCACGATCTCGGTCAGGGAGTCGTAGCTCTCGCGCCACGGCGAGTTGGCCCAGACCAGCGCGATCACCGCGGCGAGGAGCAGGAGCGCGCCGCCGACCGTCTCCTGCCGCAGCGCGCTGAGCACGTACGACCGCTCGCTGAGCGGCAGCCGGTCGAAGACGATCTTCTGGGTGCCGGCGGGGAGGTTCGTGTCGCTCGGCTGCGGGACTCCCGACTGCAGATCGGCGTCAGTCGGCGGCGTCGCGCCACCCGCGCGCTCGCGCTCGATCGGGTGCTCGTCCATCGGTCCTCCGGCAGGTGTCGGGGTGCCGCTGACGGCGTACGCCGCGACACTCGATCCGTTGCCGACCAGACTTCCCGGCGCTCCGGCCAACACCCTGCCACACAGATCGGCCCCGCGTCGTTCGGACGCGGGGCCGGTCTGTCGTAGGTCAGTCCTCGGTGCCGGAGTGGGTGGCGAGGTTGTCGCCGATGAGGGTCATCACGTTGGCGTCGGCCAGGGTCGTGGTGTCGCCGACGTCGCGGTGCTCGGCGATGTCGCGCAGCAGGCGGCGCATGATCTTGCCGGAGCGGGTCTTGGGCAGCTCGGGCACGACCAGGATCTGGCGCGGCTTGGCGATCGGGCCGATCTCGTGCGCGACGTGGTTGCGCAGGTCGGCCACGACGTGGTCGCCGGGCTCGACGCCCTCGCGCAGGATGACGAACGCGACGATGCCCTGACCGGTGGTGTCGTCGGTGGCGCCGACGACCGCGGCCTCGGCGACGATCGGGTGCGAGACGAGCGCCGACTCGACCTCGGTGGTGGAGATGCGGTGGCCGGAGACGTTCATGACGTCGTCGACGCGGCCGAGCAGCCAGATCGTGCCGTCGTCGTCGAGCTTCGCGCCGTCGCCCGCGAAGTACAGGCCCTGCCAGCGCGACCAGTACGTCTCGACGTAGCGGTCGTTGTCGCCCCAGATGCCGCGCAGCATCGACGGCCACGGCTCGGTGAGGACGAGGTAGCCGCCACCGCCGTGCCCGACCGGGTGCGCCTCGTCGTCGACGACCTCGGCGCTGATGCCCGGCAGCGCGCCCATGGCCGAGCCCGGCTTGGTCGCGGTGACACCCGGCAGCGGGCTGATCATCATGGCGCCGGTCTCGGTCTGCCACCACGTGTCGACGATCGGGCAGCGGTCGCCGCCGATGACGCGGCGGTACCACATCCAGGCCTCGGGGTTGATGGGCTCGCCCACCGATCCCGAGCACGCGCAGCGAGCTCATGTCGAAGCCGGCGGGGATGTCCTCGCCCCACTTCATGAAGGTGCGGATCGCCGTCGGAGCGGTGTACAGGATCGAGACGCGGTACTTCTCGACGAGCTCCCACCAGCGGCCGTTGTGCGGGGTGTCCGGGGTGCCCTCGTACATCAGCGACGTCGCGCGGTTGGCCAGCGGGCCGTAGACGACGTAGGAGTGGCCGGTGACCCAGCCGACGTCGGCGGTGCACCAGTAGACGTCGGTGTCGGGCTTGAGGTCGAAGACGTTCTTGTGGGTGTACGCCACCTGCGTGAGGTAGCCGCCGGTCGTGTGCAGGATGCCCTTGGGCTTCCCGGTGGTGCCCGACGTGTAGAGGATGAACAGCGGGTGCTCGGCGTCGAAGGCCTGCGCGGTGTGCGTCGTCGGCTGCGCGCCGACGAGGTCGTGCCACCAGATGTCCTTGTCGGTCCACTCGATGTCGTCCTGCCCGGTGCGCTTGACCACGAGCACGTTCTGCACCGAGGGGGACGCCGCGACGGCCTCGTCGACCGCCGGCTTGAGCGCCATGGGCTTGCCGCGACGGTGGCCGCCGTCGCAGGTGATGACGAGCACTGCCTCGGCGTCCTCGATGCGGCTGCGCAGCGCCTCGGCGGAGAAGCCGCCGAACACGACCGAGTGCACGGCGCCGATGCGCGCGCACGCGAGCATGGCCACCGCGGCCTCGGGGATCATCGGCAGGTAGATCGCGACGCGGTCGCCGGCCTTCACCCCGAGCGACTCGAGCGCGTTGGCCGCCTGGCTCACCTCGGTGAGCAGCTCGGCGTAGGTGATGTCGCGCGTGTCGCCGGGCTCGCCCTCGAAGTGGTAGGCGACCTGGTCGCCGTGGCCGGCCTCGACGTGCCGGTCGACGCAGTTCACCGCGACGTTGAGCTTCCCGCCGTCGAACCACCGGGCGAAGGGGGCGTTCGACCAGTCGAGCGCCGTGGTCCACGGCGTCTCCCAGGTCAGCTCGCGCGCCTGCCGCTCCCAGAAGGCCACCCGGTCCGCGGCGGCCTCGTCGTAGAGCGCCGCCGTGGCGTTGGCCTGGGCCGCGAACTCCGCCGACGGCGGGAAGGCACGGTCCTCGTGGGACAGGTTCTCGATGGCCTCGTGGCTCACGTCGCTCCTCGGGTCGCTGATCTGTGCAGTCACGTCTACCTCATCAAGGGCCGCAGTGGCAGGGCAAGGGAGGGAATGGGTTCACCCCGGGGCCGGGGGGAGGGTGCCCGGCCCCGGAGGAGCGCAGGTGGTGCAGGGAGTACGACCGGGCGCTGCGCCCCGGCGGTGCCGGAGCGCAGCGCCCGGATGCTCAGTGGGCGCCTGCGCCGGTCAGCGCACGCACCTCGAGCTCGGGGTACTTCTCCTCCGAGGTCTCCTCGCGGCCGGTCATGGTGCCGAGCCAGGCGCAGAAGAAGCCGAACGGGATGGAGACGAGCCCGGGGTTCGACAGCGGGAAGATCGCCGCGGTCGTGGTGGAGAACAGCGAGGTCGGGGTGCCGAGACCGACCGGCGAGATCACTACGAGCAGCAGCGACATGCCGAGGCCGCCGTAGATGCCCCACACCGCGCCGCGCGTGGTGAAGCGCTTCCAGAACAGGCTGAACATGATCGTGGGCAGGTTCGCGGACGCCGCGACCGCGAAGGCCAGGCCGACGAGGAACGCGATGTTCTGCTTCTGGGCCAGGATGCCCAGCACGATCGCGAGCAGGCCGATGACGATGGTCGCGAGGCGCGCCACCTTGACCTCCTCGGCGCCGGTGGCGGTGCCCTTCTTCACGACGTTGCCGTAGAAGTCGTGGGCGAACGACGAGCTGGAGGCCAGCGTGAGCCCGGCGACCACGGCGAGGATCGTCGCGAACGCCACTGCGCAGATCACCGACATGAGCACGGTGCCGCCGAGGGAGTCGGCCCCGCCGCCGAGGTACTGCGCGAGCAGCGGTGCGGCGGAGTTGCCGCCCTTGTCGGACTCGGTGATCGCCGTGCTGCCGACGAGCGCCGCGGCACCGAAGCCGAGGAAGGTCGTCATCAGGTAGAACGCGCCGATGATGCCGATGGCCCAGTTCACCGACGTGCGCGCGGCGCGGGCCGTGGGCACGGTGTAGAAGCGGGTCAGGATGTGGGGCAGACCGGCGGTGCCGAGGACCAGGGCGAGACCGAGGGAGAGCAGGTCGACGGGGTCCTTGTAGCGGTTGCCCGGGGCGAGGAAGTTCGGGTTGCCGCTCGACTCCTGAGCCGCGCTGAGCAGGCTCGAGATGTTGAAGTTGAACTTCAGCAGCACCAGGAACGAGATGAAGATCGTGCCGCCCATGAGCAGCAGCGCCTTGATGATCTGCACCCAGGTGGTGGCCTTCATGCCGCCGACGATGACGTAGACGATCATCAGGCCGCCGACCGCGGCGATGGTGAGGCTCTTGCCCGCGTCGGTGGTGATGCCGAGCAGCAGGGAGACCAGGGCGCCGGCGCCGGCCATCTGCGCGAGCAGGTAGAACAGCGAGATCGTCAGCGTCGAGATGCTCGCCGCGATGCGCACCGGGCGCTGGCGGAGCCGGTAGGCCAGGACGTCGGCCATCGTGAACTTGCCGGAGTTGCGCAGCGGCTCGGCCACGAACAGCAGCACGACGAGGTAGGCGACCAGGAAGCCGACGCTGTACAGGAAGCCGTCGTAGCCGTAGAGGGCGATGAGCCCTGCGATGCCGAGGAACGACGCGGCCGACATGTAGTCGCCGGAGATCGCGATGCCGTTCTGGATGCCGCTGATCGAGCGGCCGGCGGCGTAGAAGTCCTCGGCGTTCTTGGTGCGCCGGCCCATGATGACCGTGATGCCGAGCGTGATGCCCGACGAAGACGAGGAACAGCAGGATCGCGAGGATCTTCTGCGAGTCGCTGGTGATGGCCGCGGCCAGGGTGGAGGTGGTCACGTCAGGCTCCCGTGCTCAGGTCGGCCTGCTCGAGCTCGGCGTCGGAGGTGTGGGTCGGGTGCACGCCGCGCAGGGCGTCCAGCCGCTCCACCTCCGCCTTGAGCTCGGTGGCCTCCGGGTCGATGCGGTTGTCGGCGTACCGGGTGTAGGCGAACGCGATGGCGAAGGTGCTCACGAACTGCAGCAGGGCGAACACGTAGCCCACGGTGAGGGCGCCGTAGACCGGCTGGGACATCCACTCGCGCTGCCATCCGGCGCAGTAGATGAGCAGCAGGTACCAGGCCATGAACAGCGCGCCCATCGGGAAGATGAACCGGCGGTAGCGGCTGCGCAGGTGCTGGAACCGGTCGCTGCGCTCGACGACGAGATAGGGGTCGTCCGAGAGTGCGGGATCCGTCGGACTGCCTGCGGGCGAGGTGCTCACGGCATCTCCTCCTGTGCGGTGATGGGACCGCCGAGTGATCTGGATCACCCGGCGGGAGCGAGTGTGTGGGCGCCATCTGCCGGGCGGAACAGCAACGCGACCCTGTCGCGCCAGGCGGGTCGAGGTGCGAGCCGAGAGGGCTCGATGCGTCCGGCGCCGAGCGCCGAACGGTCGTCGTCGCGCGCCGAACGGTCGGCCGTGTGACGCGGCGGTGTCGGGCGGTGAACGGCGGGTGTCAGCCGCGCGGCGCGCCCGCGCGGAGCTCGAGCTCCTCGGGGGCGTGCAGGCGCGTCAGCGCGGCCGCGGCGGTGCGCGGCACGCGATCCCCGCCGCGCAGCGAGACCACGATCCCGGCGAGGAACGCGAGCGGCACGGTCCACGCCGCGGGCTGGCCCAGCAGCGCACCGGCCACGCCGGGGAAGGGGCCGAACGCGAGCACCGCGACGACCGAGGCGATCGCGGTGCTGCCGCCCACCGCAAGAGCGGCCACGGCGCCGGAGACGGTGAGCCGCGGCCACCAGATCCCGAGCACGAGCAACGGGCAGAACGTCGAGGCAGCGACGGCGAAGGCCAGCGTGACCGTCTGCGCGAGGTCGACCCGGCCGGCGACCAGCGCGAGCAGGCACGGCACCACGATCGCGATGACGGTGCCGATGCCGGAACCGCCGTACGCCGTCGCCGAAGTGGTTCTCGGCCGTGAGCAGGTCCTGCGACAGCACCCCGGCGACCGAGACGGACAGCCCGCTCGCGGTCGACAGGAACGCGGCGAAGGCGCCGGCAGCCACGAGCGCCGAGAGCGACTCGCCGAGCCAGCCCTCGAACACGCGACCGGGCAGCACGAGCACCACGGTGTCGGCGGCCGGGGTGCCCGCGAGCTCGGGGGTGTAGATGCGGCCGAGCGCCCCGAAGATCGGCGGGAACAGGTAGAAGACGCTGAGCAGCCCGAGCACCGCGAGCGTCGTGCGCCGGGCGGCTCCGCCGTCGGGGTTCGTGTAGAAGCGCACGAGCACGTGCGGCAGGCCCATCGTGCCGAGGAAGGTCGCGAGCACGATCGAGTACGTCGAGTAGAGCGGGTACTCGCGGCCGCCGTAGCCCGACAGCGGCGTGCCCCAGTCGCCGGCGGCGAAGACCGGTGCGCCGTCGCGGTACCAGGCCGCGACGAGGAGCACCGCGGGGATCGCGATGGCGGCGAGCTTGAGCCAGTACTGGAAGGCCTGCACCACGGTGATCGAGCGCATGCCGCCGGTCGCCACCGTGACGCCGACGACGACGGCCACGACCACCGCGCCGACCCAGGTGGGGGCGCCCGGTCAGCGCCCGCAGCGTGATGCCGGCGCCCTGGAACTGCGGCAGCAGGTAGAGCCAGCCGATGAGGACGACGAGCACGGAGGCGCAGCCGGCGCAGCGGCAGCGAGCGCAGCCGCATCTCGGCGAAGTCCGGCAGCGTGTAGGCGCCGGACCGGCGCAGCGGCGCGGCCACCAGCACGAGCAGGACGAGGTAGCCGACGGTGTAGCCGACCGGGAACCACAGCATGTCGACGCCGTAGCTCAGCACCAGTCCCGCGATGCCGAGGAACGACGCGGCCGAGAGGTACTCGCCGCCGATCGCCGATGCGTTGAGCAGCGGGCTGACCGACCTCGAGGCGACGAGGAAGTCCGACGTCGTCCGCGAGACGCGTACGCCGAAGGTGCCGATGACGAAGGTCGCGAGCACCACGGCCAGCACCGCCGCGAGCGACCACCACGAGGTCACGGCGTCACGACCGCTCGACGAGCTCGACGAAGGCGGCCTCGTTGCGCTCGGCGGCCCGCACGTACAGCCACGCGGTGAGGCAGATCGCCGGGAACACCAGCAGGCCCAGCAGGATCCAGCCCAGCGCGAGTCCGCCGACGCGTGCCTCACGCACCCCTGGGAAGAGCAGGAACACCAGCGGGATGCCGCCCAGAGTGGTGGCCAGCACCAGCCCGACGATCACGGCCAGGCGCAGCTGGGCACGCCGCAGCGAGCGGATCAGCGTGACGCCGAGCTCGGTCTGCTCGGTGAGGTCGCGCCGCATCCCTCGGCGCCGGGAGCCACGCGCCGCCGCGGTGCGCGGGTGCACGACGACGACCCGCTTGGCGCGCGGCTCCTCGGTCATGGCCTGCCCTCGCTCACGACCGGGTCAGCGCCCCGGACGGGCGCCGCGCACCAGGCGGTCGCGCAGCTCGCGGGTGTGGCGTCGCGACACCGACAGCACCGCGTCGCCGACACGCACGCTCATGCGGCCGCCGTCGCTGCGCACCTCGTCGATGGCGCGCAGCGGCACCAGCCAGCGACGGTGGATGCGCACGAACCCGGCGTCGGCCCACTGCTCCTCGAGCAGCGCGAGCGACACGCGCACGAGGTGCCGCCCGTCGGCCGTGACGAGGCGTGCGTAGTCGCCGTGCGCCTCGACGTACTGCACCTCGGACCGGCGGACGAACCGGGTGACGCCGCCGAGCTCGACCGCGATCGTCTCGTCGTCGTCCTCGGGCGGTGTCGTGGCGACCGGCTCGGCGACGACCGGGCGGATCCGTGCGTCGACCACCCGCCCGACCGCTTCTGCCAGGCGCTCCTCGCGCACCGGCTTCATGAGGTAGTCGACGGCGCGCAGGTCGAACGCCTCGAGCGCGTGGTTGTCGTACGCCGAGACGAACACGACCGCCGGCGGTGCGGCGAACCGCCGCAGCACGCGCGCGAGGTCGAGCCCGTCGAGACCCGGCATGCGGATGTCGACGAAGAGCGCGTCGACCTGCGTCGTCTCCAGCATGCGCAGCGCCTCGGCCCCGTCGGAGGCCGTGAGCACCGTCGCGATGCGCGGGTCGCGCTCGAGCAGGTAGGCGAGCTCGGCGCGCGCCGGCGCCTCGTCGTCGACCGCGAGCACGCGCATGCCGACCTCGCTGCTGCCCTGCTGCGTCATACGTGGACTCCGGGGGAGAACTTGGGGACCCGCATCGACACCTTCGTGCCGAGGCCCGGCCCAGTCTCGACCACGAGGCCGTACTCGTCGCCGAAGACCGAGCGCATCCGCTCGTCGACGTTGCCGACGCCGATCGAGTCGCTGTCGCCCTGGCCCGTCATCGCGAGGCGGATCTGCTCGGGGTCGGCGCCGATGCCGTCGTCCTCCACCGTGATGAGGCACTCGGCGCCGTCGTCCTCGGCGAGGATCGTGATGCGACCCGGGCCGGCCTTGCCCTCGAGCCCGTGGCGTACGGCGTTCTCCACGATCGGCTGCAGGCACAGGTAGGGCACCGCGACCGGCAGCACCTCGGGTGCCACCCGCACGGTGACCTGCATCCGTTCGCCGAAGCGCGCGCGCTCGAGCGTGAGGTAGCGGTCGATCGAGCGCAGCTCCTCGGCCAGCGTCGTGAAGTCGCCGTGGCGGCGGAAGGAGTAGCGCGTGAAGTCGGCGAACTCCAGGAGCAGCTCGCGGGCGTGCTCGGGGTCGGTGCGCACGTAGGACGCGATCGCGGTGAGCGCGTTGTAGATGAAGTGCGGCGAGATCTGCGCGCGCAGGGCGCGCACCTCGGCCTCGGCCAGCCGGGCGCGCGACGCGTCGAGCTCGGCGAGCTCGAGCTGCGAGGAGACCCACTGGGCGACCTCCGCGGTCGTGCGCACCAGCACGGCGTCGGGCTCGTCGTCGGCCGCGACCAGCGTGCCGACGATCCGCTCGTCGACGATGAGCGGCTCCACCACCCACGACGTGCCCCTGCCGTCGGCCACCACGGCGGCCCGGCCGCGAGGAGAGCACCTCGGCGACCGCGTCGAGGCTCAGCCGTTCGACGCCGGTGCCGTCGGCGCCGAGCACCGTCGCGGTGTCGGTGAGGGCGACGCCGCGCGAGCCGAGCAGCGCGCGGAGGTGCTTGGCGGACCGCTCGGCGGCCTCGTCGGTCAGCCCCTCGCGCAGCGCCGGCGCGGCCAGCGACGCGGTGTGCAGCGTGGCGAAGGTGGCGCGGTCGGCGTCGGTCCCGAGGGTGCGACGGCGCAGCACGCGCGTCGACACGAGCGCGCCGACGACGAGCGCGCCCACGACGAGCACCGCGATCGCCACCGGGTTCATGGCCGCGACCGTAGCGCTGCCGCGCCGCGCATGTGCCCGGGAGCGCGAGCAGAGCAGACCTGAACGCATCGCCGGAGGCGGGCGGGACGGGTCGCGCAGCGACCCTCCCGCCCGCCGACTGCGCGGAGCGCGGGCGGTGCTGCCGCGCAGCGGCCAGGGATACGACAACTACACCAAGATCACGCCGGTGCAGGGCGGGACATACCGTAGGGATGTGCCTTCCGACGTCCTTGCTCCGCTGCTCGACCTGCCCGGTGTCGCCGACGCGGTCGAGCGCGCGCGCAGCACCGTCGACGGTGTGCTGTGGGACCGCGCGGTGCGCGCGCGTGCCGCAGAGATCGTGGCGGGATCGCGGCTGCGCGGCGGCTGGGCCTCGGCCGCGATCGACGGCGCCGAGGTGCGGCCGGACGCCCTGGTGAGCGGCGACGCGCTCGACGGGTCTCCCATCGGCAACGTGGTCGCGGCCGCGCTCGCCGTGCAGGCCGAGATCCCGTCGCTGGTCGACCTCGTCGACCGCGCGCCGCTGCAGGCGCTCTCGCGGCTGCACGCCGTCGCGTCTGCCGGCATGGTGCCGGACGACGACCGCGGCCGACCGCGGCGCGACGAGGTCGTCGACGACCCGCTCCGGCTCGGCGTGCTGCCGGTCGCCGCCCAGGCGTCCGCGCGCATGACCGCGCTCTCGGTGGTGCTCACGGTGCCGACCACCGTGCCCGCCCTCGTCGTCGCCGCGGTGGCTCACGGCGAGGTGGCGGTGACGCGGCCGTTCGCGTGGGGCTCGGGGCTCGTGGCCAGGGCGATGACGCGCCTCGTGCTCGCGGCCCGCGGGGTCGACCCCGACGGCATCACCGTGCCCGAGGCCGGCCTGTTCGCCGCCGGGCGGTCGGCGTACGCCGAGGCGCTGCGCGCCTACGCGAGCGGCGACCCCGACGGCGTAGGCCGCTGGATCGTGCTGCACGCCGAGACCGTGCGCGTCGGCGCCGACGAGTCGCGGCGCATCCTCGCCGACCTCCCCTGAGCGGTCCCGTCCGGAACGCCAGACGGCGCCCCTGCGAGGCAGGAGCGCCGTCCCGGGCACGGTGTGACCAGGTGATCAATCGCAGGCCCTGTCTGTCCGGCCGGGTGCGCTGGTCGCCTTCCCGGCACGAGACGCCCGTTACGGGGGCGGATCGCTGCGTGGGTGCCTGGGTGACCGTGCTCAGTGCGTGTGAGCGCCGGCGTACGGCGCTCGGCTGAGGTGGCTCTGATGGCAGTCGATGCGTCACCGTCCCAGGGGTCGAGTACGTCGTACCTCTAGGTGTAGCGCGAGACCCGGGCGTGGCGGAAGACCCTGTGCCCCTTGACTTTCCCGATGATCATGGTCCGGGCATGGCGAGCGCTCGGAACCTCGTCGGATCGACGGGCGGGTCGTAGCCGAAGCCGACGAGCTCCTGCTCGGTGGAGTAGCGGCAGCCGTCGAGGATCGCTCGGGTGAGGCCGCCCGAGGTCAGCTCCAGCTGGTACGGGAAGTCGCCGCGCGAGGTGCTCACCACGACGCCGATCGTCGGCGGAGGCGCGTAGCCGCCGCCGGAGCAGTCGTACGACAGCGTCGTGGGGATCGTCGCGCGCCCGTCGAGCACCGGCGCGGTCGCCGTCGACAGGTAGGAGCCGGAGTACGAGGACGGTGACAGCGTCGGGCTGAGAACCGTCACTCGGCGCCCGGCCGTCGCCACCGACAGCACGAGGAACGCCGCCGTGTCCGCCGAGCCGTTGCCGGTCGGGAAGCTCTCGACGACCACGCCGCCGGCGCTCCCGGTGATCACACGCACCGTCGGCCGCTGCGTCGGCGCCCCGGCGCACGAGGCCCGCAGCGCTGCGTCGATCTCGCGAGCCGTCGACGACGACCAGTAGACCGCCGCTCCTCCCTGAGGAGGGGGGCTCTCACCCGACCGCGACGACTGCGTCATCAGCTGCAGGACCAGGAAGCTGCCCGGCTCCGCGCGCACGATGTCCTGCTGCGGGTCGTCGGGGTCCGCGACGCCGATCGGGTAGAGCGTCGGCGCTGTGCAGTCGTGGACCTCGAGGACCAGGGGCAGCCGCGCCGAGCCGCCCGCGGCGATGGGGGTCTCGGTGAGCCGTGAGGAGACCTGGGGGTAGCCCCCCTCCTCCGGCAGGGTCACTGCCACGTCGAGGGGGAGCCTGTTGACCACGTCGAGGCCGAGCGACACGGACGCCGCGCGAGGTCCCGGACGCACCGTGACGCCCCGCAGCTCGAGCGCACCTGCCGTCTGCTCGTTCGCGCACCGGCCGGACACGTAGGTCGGCCAGCCGGTGGCGCCGTCGTCGAGCGGCACAGATGCGACGAGCGTGCGTCCCCAGGCGTCGGTCCGCGACACGCGCAGCGAGTAGCTCCCGTCGGCCGGGTCGAGCGCGGCAGGGTCGGTGCAGTCGAGGATCACGTCCACGTTGCCCGCGACCGGGATCTCCGTGCCGTCGACGGAGCGCGGCCTGCTGCTGCTGGCGCGCACCGCCGGTCCGGCGATCTCCAGGACGGCGTACGTCGCGGTGTCGCCGGGGTCCTTCGGGGTGAGCCCGTAGGCAGCCCGCGCATGCCCGTCGACGTCGGTGATCGCGCCGCCCACGGTGCTGCCGAGGAAGCCCACGTCGCCCTCGAGCAGGGCCAGCTCCGGGGTCATCTGCGTGACCGTCACGCGCATGTCGGGGTCGAACGGCGGTGGCGCCCAGCGTGCGTACGCCGCAGCACCGGCACCCACGATCACGCAGGCCGCGGTGGCGACGGCGACGGCGACGCGGTGGCGGCGCAGCCACGGGGTGATGCCGGCGTCCTCGAGCCGCTCGCCCCAGGACGTGCCGCGGCCGTCGTCGAGGACCTCGGTGCGCACGTCGGCATCCACGGTCGCCGCCGCGTCGAGGACCTCGCCGAGGTCGTCGAGGTCGAGCCGCCCGTCGCCGGTGCCGGAACCCCCGTTCACACGCGGAAACCTAGGGCATCTCGGCACTCCCTCGAAGGCAGGTCAGGACGCTAGGCCGACGCGGGCGCCGCCCAGCCGTAGTCGAGCAGCTGCTCCAGCGGGAGCTCGGGGCAGCTCGCGGCGATGGCCTGCGTGAGGTTCGCGTCGTCGACGGGCAGCTGCAGGGGGAAGGTCCCCTGCGCGGTGGTGACCTCCACCTGGGCGACCGGCGGCGGCGCGTAGCCGGTCTGGCAGTCGACGTCGACCCAGGTGCGCAGCGTCGCCCGCCCGTCGACGGCCGTCGCGGAGGCCGGCGCCACCAGCGTCGTCTGGGTCTCCTCGCCCACGGGCTCCGCCGTGGTGACGCGCACCCGGTCGGCGCCGGTCGCGGTCACCACGAGCGTGATCGGGAAGCGCGTCGACGTCGGGTTGCCGGACGCGAAGACGCCGCTCACGAGTCGGACGCCCCCGACCTCGCGCACCTCCGCCGATGCGGCGGGAGCGCCCCTGCAGATCGTGGCCATCGCGTCCTCGATCACCCGCTGCTGCGCAGGCGAGAGGGTCAGCGGCGTCTGCCCCATGCCGCCCGACCCCGTCGGGTCCGTCGCCGCGTCGACGACGTCCGGCGGGAACGTCACCGACAGGTAGACGCCGGGAGCGCCCCCGTCGTAGCTCTGCGAGCCGGGGAACGTGGGCGTGCTGATGAAGGTGAGCCGCGGCGAGGTGCAGTCGCGCACGTCGAACGCGATGGGCAGGACCGCGCCGCGCTTGGCGGCCAGCGCGACCGGTGCCATGCGCGGCACGACCTGGCTGATGCCGTACATCGGCGTGACACCCACCGTCGAGGGCACGTCCAACGCGTTGCTGACCACGACCCCGGCGTCGACGACGTGCCTGCGCCGGTCGATCGCGACGGAGACCGACTGCGCCACGATCCCGAACTGCGACTGCGCCTGCAGGCAGGTCGAGGTCAGGAAGGCCGACCAGTCCGGCGCCCCGACCGGCATGGGCATGTCGCGGGTGACGGTGCGGCCGCGATCGTCCGTGCGCGCGACCGTCAGCTCGTAGTCCGACCGCTGCGACCGCAGGACGGCCGGGTCGAAGCAGTCCGCGATCACGTCGACGTCCTGCCGCGCCACCTGACCCGCGGGCGATTCCGGGCTGCCTCGACGCGCTGGTCGCCCGCACCCCGGGGCCGGTCACCCCGAGGATCGAGTAGGCGGCCGTGTCGGAGCCGTCGTCCGTCGACAACGCGTACGCCGACCGCAGCGACGTGCCCGTGAAGAAGATCCCGATCTGGTCGTAGGTCTGGACGGTGTCGTCGAGCACGTACTGCGACGGGATCACCGGCGTCACCTCGACGCGGACCTCGGGATCGACGGGCGGCGGCACGAGCGTCCGGTACCCCACGACCCCCGCCGGCACGAGCACGGCGACGGCCGTCAGCGAGGCCAGCGCCACCCGGTGGCGGCGCATCCAGGGCGTGATGCCGGCGTCCTCGAACCGCTCGCCCCACGACCGTCCGCGACCGTCGTCGAGCACCTCGGTCCGCGCGGGGGCGTCGAGCGTCGAGGCGTGGTCGATGACGTCGCCGAGCTCGTCGAGGTCGAGGCGGCCGTCGCCGCTCATCCGTCCCCCTGCATGCCCGAACGGTACGTCAGGCGCGGCCGCGTCAGGCCGTGCGGGCCAAGGCCCAGCCGCGCTCGGCCAAGGACGAGGTGGGGGTGAGGCGGCAGGCGGCGTACGCGGCGCGGATCAGCCGGATGTCGTCGACCGGGATCTCGTAGGTGTAGACGGTGCGGTCGGACATCGTGACGCCGACCGGCAGCGTGGTGGGTCGCGACGTGGTGAGGTCGGCGCACGAGTAGCCGGAGAAGGTCACGAGCACGCGACCGGCACCGCCGTCGAGCTGGGTCGGGGCGACGTCCCACACGCCGCCGGGCGCACCGGTCGCGGGAGTCGTGAGGATCGAGCCGGCGCCGGCAGGCGGGCCGTCGAAGTGCTCGCGCCCCACGCGCAGCCGCACGCCGTTGCTCCGCAGCTGGTAGACGCCGCCGACCTGCCAGCTCCCGTTCGCGGTGCGGGAGCCCTCGACCGAGGTGAGCGCGGCGCTGACGGCGGGCGCGCCGCTGCACGCTCCCGCGGCGAGCTCGCGGCCCAGGGCGGAGCCGACGAGGGGGTACGACGCGAGGGTCGTGGACGTGCCGAGGCCGACCTGCAGCGCGATGCCGGGCGCGCTGCGTGCGGCCCACGGCACCGGGTTGGGCAGCGAGTCGAGCGCCGGAAGGCTCGGCGTCGCGAGGCAGTCGTGCACGAGCGCACGCGTCGTGACCGATGCCACGCCGCCCGCCGGCACCGTCACGGTCGGCGACAGGTCGATCTCGATGCCGGTCGTGGGGCGGCGCGCGGTGGCCACGGTGAGCGGCACCGGGCCGGAGTTGCGCACGAGCAGCGAGACGGCGGCGGTGGGCTGACCCCGGCTGCTGTCGGCCCGCGCGGACTCCACGACGAGGTGCGCGGGCGCGAGCTCGGTGACGCAGTGCGAGAGCACCGCGAGGTCGAGCTCGGTGGTCATCGCACCGAACGGCGTCGTCGTCTCGAGCACGTCGCCCTCGGCCGACGTGCGCCGCACCGAGAGGCCGTACGACGACGGCGTCGCGGTGGCCAGCGCCGGGTCGCGGCAGTCGATGGTCGCGCCGAGCACGAGACGCGAGCGCTCGGTCGAGGTGAGGACACCGGTGCCGCGCGCCTCCACGAGCCCCGGCCCGGTGAGCGCGAGCACCTCGACGCGGTCGCCGGCCGTCATGGCGCGGCCGGCGTACGCGACGGACAGCTCGCTGCCGGTGATCTCGGGACCGCCGAGGTCGTTGCCGTCGAGGATCGCGTTCTCCAGCTCGAGCGGCACGACCGGAGGGACGTACGGCGGACGCGTCTGCCAGATCACGGTGCCGGTGATGAGCACGGCCGCGACGGTGCCGACGGCGACGAGCGCGCGGCGGTGGGCCCGCGCCCAGGGGGCGACGTTCTCGTCGAGCCACGGCCGGACGCGGGAGGGCGCGAGCTCCTCGACCGCGTGGGGGTCCTCGAGGTCGACGAGGTCGACGACCGGCGCGCCGTCGCCGTCGAGGAGGCGGCCGTCCTCGTCGAGCTCGAGGCGGCCGTCGTCGCGTCCCGTCACCACGCGCCGACGCTAACCCCGTCGGCACGGTCGCGCCGCTCGAAGGGGGCGATGCCGGGCGGCGTCAGGCGACCACGGCGGCGACCTCGTCGCCGCACAGTCGCGCGAGCACGAGCCGCAGGTCGTCGCCGCGCAGGGGCAGGAGGTAGGGCCGGCGCTGCTCCCCGACCAGGGTCACGGTCAGTCGCGGGCGGTCCCCGCGCAGCACCGCCGCGCAGCCGGGCAGCTCCCAGCGCAGGTCGAGGCGCGCGCGGCCGTCGCGCACCGGGACGGGGAAGGCGAGCGCGGCGAGCTGCCCCACCACGAGGGAGCCGACCGCCTCCGCCTCCAGCGTGCGCGCGTCCTCCGCCTCGACCGTGACGCGCAGGTCGATCGTCCCGGCGCGCCCGCCCTGCGCCGCCCGCCACAGCTGCGCGCTGTCGACCGTGAGCCGCGGCACGTCGGTGCCGCAGCTCGCGGCCACCGCGCGCACGACCGCCTCGCGGGCCGACTCGGGCAGGCGCAGCAGCACGGTCGGGGTGGGCAGCGACCCGGTGTCGGGGTTGCCGTCGGGGCCGAGTCCCGGGCGTACGGCGAGGCCGGCGGCGAGCGCGCGCGTCGGGTCGGCGCAGTCGTCCGGCCACACACGCACGAGCAGGTGGCCGGTGGTGCCTGGCTCGAGGTCGGGGGTGGGCCCCGCGCTCACCACCTGGGGCGAGGCGCCGAGCGAGACGCGCAGCCCGACCCAGCGGCGCGGCGAGGTGTTGGTGATCGTGAGGTCGAGGTTCGCGGCGACGGCGGCGGGCACCGGGGAGGCAGAGGCGGCCGACACGGTGAGGTCGCGGTCGGCGGCGACCTGCAGGCAGCCCGCGCGCACCGCTCCCACGAGGGCGAGCGCACCGATCATGGGCACGCGGTCGATCCGCACCTCGCCCTCGGGCGCGGTACGCCGCACCTGCACGGCGTAGTCGTCCACCCCGGCGCCGACCACCGCGGTGGTCGCCTCCGGCGTCGCGCAGTCGAGCACCGCGCGGACGTCGACGACCGCGTCCGGCGTCGACCGGTCGACCGTCAGATAGCTGTCGGGACGGTCCGCGGCCGCGATGCCCGGGCCGACGAGGGCGATCTCGACGCTCACCCCGGTGCGCTCGGCGGAGATCAGGCTGAGCTCCTGGACGACGCCGACGGGGCGGCCCGTGGCGTCGTCCCACTCCACCACCGCGGTCGGATCGGGCCCGCTCACCTTCACGAGCACGCGCGGGTCGGTCGGGAGCGGCACCGGGCGCCGCAGCCACACGACACCGCCGGCGACGAGCGCGAGCACCACGACGGAGGCGGTCGCGGCGAGCACGATCCGGTGGCGGCGCAGGAACGGGGTCACGCCCGCGCTCTCGAGCCGCGCAGCGATCAGCTCGCCGAGCCGCGGCTCGTCGTCGCCGACGACGTCGAGGCTCGTGGCGAGGTCGAGGTCGTCGAGGTCGAGGTGACCGTCGTACGACGGTCGGTCCCGGTGGCTCGGCGTCCCGCTCATCGGCTGGCCTAGGAGGCCGTTCCGCGGCGGCGGGCGGCGTACCAGGCCACGCCGAGGGCGACGGTGGCGGCGCCGACGCGCAGCGCCGTGCGTCGGTTGTTCTTGGTGTTCACGTTGGTGATGCGCTGCCGCATGGTCGGCATCGCGACCGGGCGCGCGAAGTCGAGCACCGGCCAGCCGCGCTCGACCGCGACCTTGCGCAGGGCGACGTCGGGGTTGACGCAGAAGGGGTGCCCGACGATCTCGAGCATCGGCAGGTCGGTGGCGCTGTCGGTGTAGGAGTAGCACTCGGCGAGGTCGTAGCCGTTCTCCTCGGCGAGCGCGCGCATCGCCTCGGCCTTCCCCTCGCCGTAGGCGTAGAAGATGATCTCGCCGGTGTACCTGCCGTCGACGATCGCCACCTGCGTGCCGATCGCGCGGTCGACGCCGAGCCGCTCGCCGATCGGCTCGACGACCTCGGTGCCCGACGAGCTGATGATGATGACGTCGCGCCCGGCCTCCTTGTGCTCCTCGATGAGGTCGACCGCCTCCTCGTAGACCATCGGGTCGACGATGTCGTCGAGGGTCTCGGCCACGATCTGGCGCACGGTCTCGACGTCCCAGCCCTTCACGAGCTCGGACATGTAGTGGCGCATCGTCTCGAGCTGGTCGTGGTCGGCGCCGGAGGCGACGTAGGAGAACTGCGCGTAGGCGCTCTTGAGCACGTCGGCGCGGCCGATGAGCCCGCCCTTGTAGAACGGCTTGGCGAACGCCAGCGAGCTCGACTTGGCCAGGATGGTCTTGTCGAGGTCGAAGAAGGCCGCGGACCGGGTCATGCGCCGATGGTAGGGGCGTGCGGCCGGGGGCGGCACCGACGTCCGTCCCCAGGTACGCCGTCTGCGCGTGTCGTCCCCAGGTCGCCGCGCCACCGGTAGCCGCCGGGTCCGGACCGGTCCCGACCGTGGGCGCATGACCGACTCGCCGATCCTGCTCAGCCGCGACCCCGACCTCCTCGACGACGTGCACCGCCTCGCATCGGTCGCCGGGTCCGACCCGCTCGTCGTCGGCACCCCTGCCGAGGCCCGCCGCTGGTGGGGGAGCGCGCCGCTCGTCCTGGTGGGTGCCGACCTGGCGGCGGAGGCGGTGCCCGCAGGGCTCGGCCGGCGGCGTGGCGTGGTGGTGGTGTCCCGCACCGAGCCGACCGTGCAGGTCTGGCACGCGGCGCTCGACCTCGGCGCCGAGGAGGTCGTGCAGCTGCCCGCCGACGAGGCGCCGCTGGTCTCGCTGCTCGTCGCGGGCTCACGTCCGGGCGCGGCGCGTGCGCGCGTCGTCGGGGTCGTCGGCGGGTCGGGCGGCGCGGGGGCCAGCGTGCTCGCGGTGTCGTTGGCCCTGGCCGGCGTACGCCGCGGGCACGCCACGGTCCTCGTCGACCTCGACGCGCGGGGCGGCGGGCTCGATCTCGCCCTCGGGGCCGAGGATCGCCCGGGCGCCCGCTGGCCCGATCTCGCCGGGATCACCGGTCGGGTGCCGGCGGGCACGTGGGAGTCGGCCCTGCCGAGCGCGCACGGGCTGGCGGTCCTCGCGCCTGCGCGCGACGGCGGCCACCCGCTGCCGCTGCCCGCGGCCGCCGTCCCGGCGGTGCTCGACTCGGTGGTGTCCGATGCCGCCCTCGTCGTCCTCGACCTGCCGCGCGCCGACGACGCGGTGACCGCGGCGGCTCTCGCCCGCACCGACGTGCTGCTCGTCGTCGTCACCCCGGACGTGCGCGGGTCGGCGGCCGCGCAGGCGGTCTGCGCGGCCGTCCGCGACCACGGCGACACCCGTGCCGTCGTGCGCTCGCTCCCCGGCGCGGGCCTCGACGCGCAGGCCGTGGCCGACTGGCTCGGTGTGCCGCTCGCGGCGGAGCTCGCCCACGACTCCCGGCTCACCGCGGCGCTCGACCGCGGCGACCCGCCGGGGCTGTCGGCCCGGTCGCGGCTCGGGCGGGTGTCCGACGACCTGCTCCGCCACGTCATGGACCCCCGATGAGCCTCGACCCCGACGTCCTCGACCGGGTGCGCTCGCAGGTCGTGGCAGACGGGCGCGCGCCGACCACGGGCGACATCGTCCGCGCCCTGCGCGCCGACGGAGTCCTCCTCGCTGCGGACGACCTCCTCGCGGAGGCCACGCGGATGCACGGCGAGCTCGCCGGTGCGGGCCCGCTCACCGCGCTGCTGCGCGACCCCGACGTCACCGACGTGCTCGTGACCGCACCCGACGAGGTCTGGGTCGATCGCGGTCGGGGCGCCGAGCCGGTGGCGGTGCGGTTCGCCGACGACGCGGCTGTACGTCGACTCGCGCAGCGGCTCGCGTCGGCGTGCGGGCGACGACTGGACGACGCCATGCCCTACGTCGACGCGCGCCTGCCCGACGGCACGCGCGTGCATGCGGTGCTCGCGCCGCTCGCGGTCTCGGGGACGTGCCTCTCGCTCCGGGTGCCGAGCCGCCGGGCCTTCACGCTCGACGACCTCGTGCGCGCGGGATCCGTGCCCGAGGAGGTCGAGCCCTGGATCCGCGCGGTCGTGGCGGCGCGGCTCTCGCTGCTCGTCACCGGCGGCACGGGCACCGGCAAGACCACCTGGTTGTCGATGCTGCTCGGGCTCGTCGACGCGCGGGAGCGCATCGTGGTCGTGGAGGACTCCGCCGAGCTGCGCCCGGCGCACCCGCACGTCGTCCGGCTCGAGGCGCGACCCGCCAACCTCGAGGGCGCCGGCGCGGTGACGCTGCGCGACCTCGTCCGACAGTCGCTGCGCATGCGCCCCGACCGCGTCGTCGTCGGCGAGGTTCGTGGCGCCGAGGTGGTCGACCTGCTCGCCGCGCTCAACACCGGTCACGAGGGCGGGTGCGCCACGGTGCACGCCAACTCCGCGGGAGACGTGCCGGCCCGTATCGAGGCGCTCGCTCTCGCGGCCGGGCTCGGCCGCGACGCGGTGCACGCGCAGCTGGCAGCCGGGCTCGACGTCGTGCTCCACCTCGTGCGCGACCGCTCCGGCGCTCGTCGGTGGTCGTCGCTGTCGGTCGCCGTCCGCGCCGGCGAGCGCACCTCGGTCGTCGAGGCGCTGGCCCTGCGCGACGGGCGCGTGGTGCGCGGGCCGGCGTACGACCGGCTCGCCGAGCGGCTCGGGCCCTGGCTGCCGGTGCTGTCGTGCTGAGTCCGGCGGTGCTCGCGGTGCTGGCCATCGCTGCGGTGGTGGTCGCGGCGCCGCCGCAGATCGAGCCGGTCCTCCGCCGGTCGTGGCGCCCGCCGCGCTGGAGACCTGGGCAGGCATCGGCCCGCCGCGCGGCCGAGCTCGAGTGGGTGGAGTCGCTGGTCGCCGAGCTGCGTGCCGGCGCCGATCCCGTGGGCGCGCTCGTCGTGTCCGCCGCTGCGGCCCCGCGTCCTGTCGTGCCGCGCGCCCTCGCGGCCGCGCGCAGCGGCGGCGACGTGGCCGAGGCGCTCGCGACCGACGCCGCCTCGAGCGAGCTGCTGCGCGGCGTCGCCGCGTGCTGGGCGGTGGCCGAGGGATCGGGCGCCGGGCTCGCCGCCGCGCTGCTGTCGCTGGCCGACTCGGCACGGGCGGCCGAGCGCGTGAGGCGCGAGCTGCACGCCGGCCTGGCCGAGCCGCGGGCGACCGCCGTCGTCCTCGCCGGTCTCCCGCTGCTGGGGCTCGTCATGGGCACGGCCCTCGGTGCCGATCCGCTCGCCTGGCTGCTCGGCACCGTCGCGGGTCGCTCGGTGCTCGCCCTCGGCGTCCTGCTCGAGGTGGTCGGAGCCTGGTGGGCCTGGAGGATCGCCGTCCGCCTCGAGAGCCAGCTATGAGTCCGCTGCTCCTGGTCGCGCTCGCCGCCGTCGCCGTCCTGCTGGCCGTGCCCGGCGGCCCGCCGAGCCGACCCGCCGCCGTGCCGGCGGGTCCTGCGTCGAGGCGGTGGCCGAGCCCGGGGACCGGCACGGCGGCCGCGCTCGTCGCCGTCGCGGCGGTGGTGCTCGTGGGCGGCGTCACCGGCGTGCTGCTCGGCGCGGTGCTCGCTGTCGGCGTACGCCTGCTCGTGCCACGGCTGCAGGGGGAGCAGGAGCGTCGCCGGGCGGAGGGACTCGCGCGTCAGGCGCCGCTCACCGTCGATCTCGTCGCGGCCTGCCTCGCCTCCGGGGCGCCGCCGGAGGTCGCGGTCGAGGCGGCGGCGCGCGCCGTCGGTGCCCCGACCTGCGAGGTGCTGCTGCCCGCCGTCGCGGCGCTGCGGCTCGGCGCCGATCCCGGTTCCGTGTGGGACGAGGTCGCCCGCGTCGACGGGCTCGCAGCGCTGGCCCGCGCCTTCGCGCGCTCCCAGCACTCGGGAGCGGCACTGTCCGACCTGCTGCCCAGGGTCGCCGACGAGGTGCGCGCCGCGGCTCGTGCGCGGGCCGAGGCTCGCATCCGCACGGCCGCCGTCCGGCTCACCGCGCCGCTCGGGGCGGCGCTCCTGCCGGCGTTCGTGCTGCTCGGCGTCGTGCCGGTCGTGGCGTCCTGGGTCGGCGTGCTGCTGTGACCCGGCGTTGTCCCCAGGTGCGCGCCGCCGTGGTGTCGTCCCCAGGTCACGGGCCGAGCGCCGTCGCCGCTGTCGGCATCCGACGCACCGTCCTCCCGCCGGCGACGGTCGTCGGCAACGAACCGCGAGGAGGGGTCCGCATGACCCGTCGTCTGTCCGCCCGCTACGTCACCGTCCGGCAGCACCAGGGCCTGCGCCCCGACACCGGTGCCGCCACCGCCGAGTACGCCGTCGTCACCGTCGCGGCAGCAGGACTCGGCGGCATCCTCATCAAGCTGCTCACGAGCGACTGGTTCCAGGACGTCATCAAGACGATCCTCGAGACGGTCATCCGCGCCGCCCTGTCGTTCTTCGGGATCGGTGCGTGACGCAGAGGTCCGGTGCCCCGGCCGGCGCGCGCCGGCCGGGGCACCCTCGCGTCACGGCTCGGGATCGGGAGCGCGGCGCCGTGACGGTCGAGGCGGCGCTCGCCCTGCTCGCGATGACCGTCGTGCTCGCGGCGGTCGTCTGGGCCCTGGGGCTGCTCGCCGCGCAGCTCGCCGTCGGCGACGCCGCCCGCGCTGCGGCCAGGGTCGCGGCGCGCTCCGACCCCGTCGCGATGGTGGAGGCCGAGGCCCGGCGGCTGGTGCCCGAGGCCGCGGTGTCGCTGCGGTCCGAGGGCGAGCACCTCGTGATCGAGGTGCGCCGGGTCGTCCGTGCCCCGGGCCTGCTGGCGCGCTTCGGCGAGGTCGAGCTGGTGGCGACCGCGACCGCGGCCGCGGAGCCCGCGTGAGGGCGAGGGTGCGTCGCGACGACGGGGTCGTGGCCGTCGTGGTGGTCGCCCTGTCGCTGGTGCTCGTCGCGGTTCTCGGCGCCGGCTCGGTCGTGGCCGACGTGCTCGCGGCCCGTCAGCGTGCGGCCGCCGCCGCCGACCTCGGGGCGCTCGCTGCAGCGCCCGCCGCGGTGTGGTCGCAGCGCAGCGCCTGCGCGGCCGCCGAGTCGGTCGTGCGGGCGAACGCGGCGGTCGCTGCGCGAGTGCCGTATCCGCGACGGCGACGTGTGGGTCACGGCCTCCGCCCTGCCGCGATCGCGGGCGGCACGCTGGGTCGCCGACGTGCTGCTCGGCGGCACCGGCCCGCGGGTGTCCGCGCGCGCAGGCCTGCGCTGACCCGTCGATGCGTGATGACGACGACCTCGAGGTCGTCGTGATCACGCGTGGACGGTGTGGGTGGGCGTCCGGATGCAGTCGACGAGCACCTCGTCGGCCTCGACCCGGGCGTCCGGCCACACGACGCAGCGGGTGATCGATCCCTCGACCACCGCGCTGGGGTCGACCACGCTCGCGCCGCCGGAGACGTGCAGGTTGGCGCGCAGGTAGTCGGCCGGGGTGCCGCAGTCGATCGAGGTGCCGGTGGCCTCCACCAGCTCGAGCTCGCCGACGGCGTACGCCGGCTGCCACACGAGGTCGAACAGGCCGCACCGCTCGTCGGGCAGGGTGGCGGCGACCGCCGCGGGGACGAGGCTGACGCCGAGGAACCGGTGGTGGCCGAAGTCGCTGTCGTGGTCCTCGGTGCGCACCAGCAGCCGCGGTCGCACGCCGTCCCACCCGTCGAGCAGCGCGGCGAGGTCGTCGTCGACGAACGAGTCGGCGTTGTGCACCAGCACGTGCCGGCCGGCGATCCACGGGCGCAGCCGGCCGAGCGCCCCCGCCGTACCGAGCCGCTCGTCCTGCTCCACCGACACGTGCACCCGGCCCGCGCACGTGGTCGCGCAGCATCGGCTGCGAGCCGTGCACGTTGACCGCGACCGCCGAGACCAGCGGCTCGACCCGCGCGATCGCGTGGTCGACCAGGGGCACGTTGCCCACCGGGCACATCGCCTTGGGGCGCTCGAGCGTCAACGGCCGCAGCCGGGTGCCCGCACCGGCCGCGAGCACGACCCCGACCAGCTCGTCCCGCATCACCGTCACGTCGTGATCCTCGCACCGGGGTTGACGCGTCCGGGCGCGGGCCATGAGGCTGCGCGCATGCGACGGGGGTCGGTGCTGGCGGTGTGCGGTCTGGCCGCGTTGGTGCTCGTCGCGGTCACCGCGGCCATCCTCGTCGCCGGCCGCTCCGGTGACGCCGCCGCGCTCGCCGACGTGCGGCCGACGCCGTCCCCGACGGCAGCGGCGCCCGGATCGGCCGCCGCCGAGCGTGTCGAGCGCATCTCCGAGTCCATCAGGGCGTCGCTCGAGGCCGAGCGTCCCCGCTGCCGGGGGCCTCGACGAGGTCGCCGACGCGGTGACGCGCACCGTCGGCGTCCGCGGTCGCGTGCTCTCGGTGAGCACGGGCGACGACGCTGTCTCGGCCCTGGTCGTGGTCGCGCCGGTCGGGGTGTCGCGCGCGATCAAGGTCCCCGACCCGCGCGAGCCGGCGACCGCCTGCTTCCTGTTCACACGCGCGGCGGGGGCGAGCGTGTTCGTGCGGACGAGGCTGCCCGGCTGCGAGATGGCCCTGGCCCTCTGACGCGGTGCCGAACGTGTCTCGTCAGCCGGTCTCGGCCGGCACGCCGGCGAGGAGCACGTCGAGCAGGCGGACGGCGCCGGCCTTGTCCAGCGGGTTGT
The DNA here is from genome assembly GCA_963827145.1 of uncultured Actinomycetota bacterium. Lineage (GTDB taxonomy): Bacteria > Actinomycetota > Actinomycetes > S36-B12 > CAIYMF01 > Longivirga. The sequence goes on from CAWGZO010000001.1 coordinate 1,379,645, forward strand.
TGCCGTTGCCGCACTTGGGCGACTGCACGCACGACGGGCAGCCGTCGCGGCACTCGCAGGCGGCGATCGCGTCGCGCGTCGCGGTGAGCCAGACCTGCGCGGCGGCGTACCCGCGCTCGGCGAAGCCGGCACCGCCCGGGTGGCCGTCGTAGACGAAGACCGTCATGCGGCCGGTGTCCGGGTGCAGCGCGGTCGAGACGCCGCCGATGTCCCACCGGTCGCAGGTGGCGACCAGCGGCAGCAGGCCGATCGACGCGTGCTCGGCGGCGTGCGCGGCGCCCGGCACGTCGAGGTCGTCGAGCTGCGCGGCCGCGAGCTGCTCCGGCGCGACGGTCCACCACACCGCCTGCGTGCGCAGGTGCCGGGGCGGCAGGTCGAGCGGCTCCTCGCCGAGCACCGCGCCGGTGAGATAGCGCCGCTTCAGGTAGGACACGACCTGGTTGGTCACCTCCACGTGACCGTGCACGAGATCCGCGGCGCCCCACGAGCGGCGCGCGATCTCGTCGACGATGCGGATGTCGGTCGTGTCGCGCGCCGAGGTCGTCCAGTCGACGTCCTCGCGGTGCGCGACGGCCACGGCGTCGTCGAGGTCGAGGTGGTCGACGACGTACGTCGCGCCCTGGTGCACGTACACCGCGCCGGTGTGCACGGTGGTGTGCGCCGCGCCCGGGTCGACGGTGCCGAGCATGCGGCCGGTCTCGTCCTCGACCACGCGCACCATGCCGCCGCCGATGCCGCGCAGGTCGGCGAGGTCGCTCGCGCGCTCGGGCCTGGTCCAGTACCAGCCGCCCGGGCGCACCCGCAGCAGCCCGCGCTCGACCAGGGCGTCGACCACGTCGCCGTGCGCCGGCGCCGAAGCGCCGGCAGGTCGTCGTCGGTCAGCGGCAGCTCGGCCGCCGCGGCGCACAGGTGCGGGCCGAGGACGTACGGGTTCGTCGGGTCGCACACGGTCGCCTCGACGCCGGCGCCGAAGATCGCCTCCGGGTGGTGCACGAGGTAGGTGTCGAGCGGGTCGTCGCGCGCGACGAGCACCGCGAGCGCGTCGCCGCCCGACCGCCCGGCCCGCCCGGCCTGCTGCCACAGCGAGGCGCGCGTGCCCGGCCAGCCGCAGAGCAGCACGGCGTCCAGCCCGGTGACGTCGACGCCGAGCTCGAGCGCGTTGGTGGCCGCGACGCCGAGCAGCTCGCCGCTGCGCAGCGCGTCCTCGAGCGCGCGCCGCTCCTCGGGCAGGTAGCCCGCGCGGTAGGCCGCGACGCGGTCGGCGAGCTCGGGGTCGATCTCGTCGAGGGTGTCGCGCGCCGTCATCGCCACGGCCTCGGCGCCGCGCCGCGACCGCACGAAGGCGAGCGTGCGCACCCCCTCGACCACGAGGTCGGTGAGCAGCGAGGCGGTCTCGGCCGTCGCCGTACGCCGGGTCGGCGCGTCGTTCTCGCCGCCGTGGTCGGTCAGCGGCGGCTCCCACAGCGCGAACGACGTGGAACCGCGCGGCGACGAGTCGATCGGTCACCGCCGCGACGTCGCGACCCGACCAGCCGCGACGCCGAGCCCGGCCGGGTCGCCCGAGGTCGCCGAGGCGAGGACGAACGTCGGCTCGGCGCCGTAGCGCGCCGCCACCCGCTGCAGCCGGCGCAGCACGTTGGCCACGTGCGACCCGAACACGCCGCGGTAGACGTGGCACTCGTCGACCACGACGTAGCGCAGCGCCCGCAGGAACGACGACCAGCGCTCGTGCCCCGGCAGCATCGACCGGTGCAGCAGGTCGGGGTTGCTCAGCACGTAGCCGGCGTGCGCGCGGATCCAGGCGCGCTCCTCGTCGACGGTGTCGCCGTCGTACGCCGAGACCCGCAGCCGGTCGATCCCGAGCTCGGCCACCGCGCGCCACTGGTCGTGCGCGAGGGCCTTGGTGGGCGCGAGGTAGAGCGCCGTCGCACCGCGGCCGTTCGGAGCGCGCGTGCCCTCGAGCACGGAGGTGAGCGCGGGCATGAGGTAGGCCAGCGACTTGCCGGACGCGGTGCCCGTCGACACCACCACGTGGCGCCCGGCGCGGGCGAGGTCGGCGGCCTCGGCCTGGTGCGCCCACGGCAGCGCGATGCCGGTGCGGGTCCAGGCGTCGCGCAGGTCGGGGTCGACCCAGTCCGGCCAGCCGACGGCCGTGCCGGTGCGCGCGGGGACGTGCTCGACGTGCAGCAGCCGGTCGTCGCGCCCCGCGGTCAGACGCGCGAGCAGCGTCTGCGGGTCGGGCGTGGGCACGCCCCGATCCTCCCCGACGCACGACGACCCCGCGGCACCTGTGCCAGAGTGCGTGACGTGGACCTGGATGTGAGCACCCGTGAGGAAGGCGGCCGCATGGTCGTCGCGGCCATCGGCGAGGTGGACGTGTTCACCGCGCCCCAGCTCGACGCCGAGCTGACCCGCCTGACCCACGAGGGGCGCACCTCGATCGTCGTCGATCTCTCGCGCGTCGACTTCCTCGACTCCACCGGGCTCTCGGTGCTGGTCAAGGCGCTCAAGCGCGTGCGCGAGTCCGAGGGCTCCCTCGACGTCGTCGTGACCGTCGACCGGGTGGCCAAGGTGTTCCGCCTGACCGGTCTCGACCAGCTCATCCCGCTGCACGCCAGCGTCGCCGACGCCCTCGCGAGCTGACGTGCCCGCCGCGACGCTGTCGATCCCGCCGTCGGTCGAGCACGTCCGCACCGCGCGGCTCGTCGCGGTCGCGGCTGCTCGCCGTGCCGGGCTCGACGAGGAGACGGTCGACGACGTGCGCCTCGCGGTGGGCGAGGCCGTCGCGCGCGCCGTGCTGCGCCACGGCGCCGCCGAGCTCGCCGAGCCGATCGACGTCGTGGTCCGCGACGACGGCCGGGCCTTCGAGGTCGAGGTGCACGACGTCAGCGACCCCGACCTCGGCGACGAGGACGACGGCGTCGCGCTCGCCCTCGTGCGGGCCCTCGCCCCCGAGGTCGCGCACGGCCCCCGAACCCTGACGCTGACCTGGCCCCGACCGACCCCCGCCTAGGGCCCGCCGTCGCCTGCTGCGTCGATGACAGCGGTTGCAGCGCAGTCCGGACTCCGGTCGCCCTGCACGGTGTGACGCACACCGCAATCCGGAGTGGGGTGGGCGGGCGTGGCCCAGGTCACAGCCCTGCGTAGACTCCGGCGAACTCGAGGGTCCGCAGCGCACCGCGCTCACCGCGGGCCCCCTACGTACGCCAAGGAGCATTGATGTCCGGGTCGTTGATCGCCGCGCAGAGCGGCGTGACCGTCTCGGGCGGGAACCTCACCCTCGTCTACGTCGTGGCGCTCGTCGCAGTCGCCGCGCTCGGGGTCGCCTGGGTTCTCGCTCGAGAGGTCCTCGCTGCAGGCGAGGGCACCGAGAAGATGCAGGAGATCGCCGGAGCGGTGCAGGAGGGCGCTGCGGCGTACCTCTCGCGCCAGTTCCGCACCCTCGCGATCTTCGCCGTGCTCGTCTTCTTCCTGCTGTTCCTCCTGCCGGCCGAGACCACCTCGGAGAAGATCGGCCGCTCGGTCTTCTTCCTCGTCGGCGCGGTCTTCTCGGCCATCACCGGCTACGTCGGCATGTGGCTCGCGGTGCGCGGCAACGTCCGCGTCGCGGCGGCGGCCAACGAGACCGGCGAGCGCGCGGCGATGAAGATCGCCTTCCGCACCGGTGGTGTCGCGGGCATGTTCACCGTCGGCCTGGGCCTGCTCGGTGCGGCCATCGTCGTCATCATCTACAAGGGCGACGCCCCCACCGTGCTCGAGGGCTTCGGCTTCGGTGCCGCGCTGCTCGCGATGTTCATGCGAGTCGGCGGCGGCATCTTCACCAAGGCCGCCGACGTCGGCGCCGACCTCGTCGGCAAGGTCGAGCAGGGCATCCCCGAGGACGACCCGCGCAACGCCGCCACCATCGCCGACAACGTGGGCGACAACGTCGGCGACTGCGCCGGCATGGCGGCCGACCTGTTCGAGTCGTACGCCGTGACCCTCGTCGCCGCGCTGATCCTCGGCAAGGCGGCCTTCGGCGCGACCGGCCTGGTCTACCCGCTGCTCGTCCCGGCCATCGGCGTCGTCACCGCGGTCATCGGCATCTTCGCCGTCTCGCCCCGCGCGCCGGCGACCGCTCGGGCATGAGCGCCATCAACCGCGGGTTCTTCATCTCCGCGATCATCTCGGCCGTGCTCGTCAGCGTGATGACGTTCCTCTACCTGCCGGACCGCGTCACCAAGATCGAGGGCGTCATCGGCGACAACCTCGGCCTGGTCAGCATCGACTCGTTCAACCCGCGCGTCCTGGCGATCGGCTCGGTGCTCATCGGCATCGTCCTGGCCGCCGCGATCCAGCAGCTGACGGGCTACTTCACCGAGACCAACCGCAAGCCGGTCGACGACGTCTCGCAGAGCTCGCTCACCGGCCCGGCCACCGTCATCCTGGCGGGCATCTCGGTCGGCCTCGAGTCGGCCGTCTACTCGGCGCTGCTCATCGGTGCGGCGGTCTTCGGCGCCTCCCTGCTCGGCGGCGGCTCGGTCCTGCTCGCGCTGTTCGCCATCGCGCTCGCCGGTTGCGGCCTGCTCACCACCGTCGGCGTCATCGTCTCGATGGACACCTTCGGCCCGGTGTCGGACAACGCGCAGGGCATCGCGGAGATGTCCGGCGACGTCAGCGAGGAGGGCGCCAAGGTGCTCACCCGCTCGACGCGGTCGGCAACACCACCAAGGCGATCACCAAGGGCATCGCGATCGCGACCGCGGTGCTCGCGGCGACGGCGCTGTTCGGCGCCTTCCGCGACACCGTGGTCACCGCCACCCAGGCGGCGATCGCCGGCGGCGGCGTCGTGGTGCCGGACGTCAACGACCGTGCGCAGTACAGCGCGGTGCTCGACGTCGCCGACCCGCGCAACCTCGTCGGTCTGATCATCGGCGCGGCCGTCGTGTTCCTGTTCTCCGGCCTGGCCATCAACGCGGTGTCCCGCGCGGCCGGCGCGGTGATCTTCGAGGTGCGTCGCCAGTTCCGCGACCACCCCGGGATCATGGAGGGCACCGAGAAGCCGGAGTACGGCAAGGTCGTCGACATCGTCACGCGCGACTCGCTCCGTGAGCTCATCACGCCGGGTCTGCTCGCGGTGCTCACACCGATCGCGGTCGGCTTCGGCCTCGGCGTCGGCGCGCTCGGCGCCTACCTCGCCGGCACCATCGCCACCGGTGTGCTCATGGCCGTGTTCCTGTCCAACTCCGGTGGGGCCTGGGACAACGCCAAGAAGTTCGTCGAGGACGGCAACTACGGCGGCAAGGGCTCGGAGGCCCACTCGGCCACGGTCATCGGCGACACCGTCGGCGACCCGTTCAAGGACACCGCCGGCCCGGCGATCAACCCGCTCATCAAGGTGATGAACCTGGTGGCGCTGCTCGTCGCCCCGTCGGTGGTCTCGCTCTACCTCGCGGGCAACGCGAAGATCGGCTGGGCCATCGCGTTCGGCGCCGTCGTCATCATCGTGGCGGCCGTGCTCATCGCGAAGTCGCCGCCCGATCGCGGTCGAGGCCGACCCGACCGCGCAGATCGACGACGACGAGCCCTCGGACGGCGACGACGACTCGAGCGTCGACGTCGACGAGGCGACCGAGGAGCAGATCAAGGCCTGATCCTCAGCACGTCGCACGCAGGCCCTGGAGGGACATCCCTCCAGGGCCTGCGTCGTCTCCGCCCGCTGCGCGATGATCGGACCGTGCCTCACGACTCCGCCTCGCTCGACCGCGACGCGGCCGAGCGCGTCCGGCGCACCTTCCTCGACGCCGGCTTCACCGCCGACGGGCTGCTCGCGCTGCTCGGCGCCTCGGCGTACGCGGCACTGGCCCGCGACGAGCCGGTGCCCGCGCGCCGCGCGCTCGAGTCGCAGCACGGCGCCGACGCGCTGCTGGCCCGGCTGTTCGTCCTGGGCGAGCAGGTCCCCGTCGACCCGGTACGCCGCGAGCTGCCCCTCGACGACCTCGTCGCCCTGGGGCTCGTCGAGGTCGGGGGCCAGGTGCGCGCCGTCGTCGACGTGCGGCCGTACGGCGAGAGCGACACCGACTGGTACGTCGTGAGCGACCACGGCCCCGACTCCGCCGGTCGCGTCGCCGGGCGAGGTCGCGGCCGACCACGTGCTCGGCGTCGGCGGGGCGTCGCTGACGCTGGCGCGGATCACGCCGCGGACCCCGGTCGGTCGCGCGCTCGACCTCGGCACCGGGTGCGGGGTGCAGGCGCTGCACCTCGGTCGGCACGCCGGCAGCGTCGTGGCCACCGACCGCAACCGCCGGGCGCTGCATGCTCGCCGCCGTGACCGCCGCGCTCTCGGGCCAGCAGTGGGACCTGCGCGAGGGCTCGCTGTTCGAGCCGGTGGCGGGCGAGACCTTCGACCTCGTGGTGAGCAACCCGCCGTTCGTCATCTCGCCCGGGCACCGCTACACCTACCGCGACGCGGGTCTGCCCGCCGACGACCTCGGGCGGCTGCTGGTGCAGCAGGCGCCCGCGCGGCTGGCCGACGGCGGCACGGCGGTCGTGCTCGCGAACTGGCTGCACGTGCGCGGCGAGGACTGGCGCGAGCGCGTCGCGGCCTGGGTGGCGCCGACCGGCTGCGACGCCTGGATCGCGCAGCGCGAGATGCAGGAGCCGGCCGAGTACGTCGGGCTCTGGCTGCGCGACGCCGGCGGCGCACCCGGCGCCGAGCACGACGCGCGCTACGCCGCCTGGCTCGACGAGCTGCAGGACATGGACGCCGAGGGGATCGGCTTCGGCTGGGTCGTGCTGCACAAGGGCGGCACGTACGGCGCGAACGGCCCGCGCATCGAGGACGTCGGGCACGCGCCGCGGCAGCCTCGCGGCGACGAGGTGGCCGCGCTCGTGCGCGGCGCGCGCCGGCTGGGCGTCGTACGACGCGATCCGTCTGCTCGGCGCGGCACCTCGACGCGCTCCGGCGCTGCGCCTGGTGGAGGAGGAGCGGGCCGGCGAGGACGGACGGCTCGTCGCGATGCCGCCGCGGGTCGGGCTGGTCGACGGGTGGCGGCCCGAGGTGCTGCTCGACAGCGTCGGCGCCCACCTGGTGCGCTCGTTCGACGGCGCTACCACCCTGAGCGAGGCGGTCGACCGGGCGGCCGCGGTCTTCGACCTCGATCCCGACGACGTCCTGCCGGCCGCGCTGGTCGCGGTGCGCGGGCTCGTCGAGGACGGACTCCTGGTCCTGCCGTGAGCCGCGCGGGCGTCGTACGTCGGTGTCGCACCGGTGCGCACGCCCTCGTCGCCCTACGCTGGTCGACACTGCGCAGGCGAGGTGACCGAGGGGGCCACGGGTGAGCACCACGACGGGGCTGGACTGGCCCCTCGTCGGGCGCACCGGCGACCTCGAGCGCATCGTCGCGGCGTTCGACCGAACGACGCCGTGCGCGTCGTGCACCTCGTCGGCGACGCCGGCACCGGCAAGTCGCGCCTCGCGCAGGAGGCGCTCGCCGTCGCCGAGCTCGACGGCTATCCCGGTCGCGCACGTCGACCGCGACGGCGTCGGCGGCGACGGTTCCGCTCTCGACCCTCGGCCCGCTGCTGCCGCCCTCGGCCGAGCAGGGCGACCCGGCCGCCGTCCTCGACCGCGTCGTCGACGCACGTGCGCGACCTCGCCGACGGCGCCGGATGGTGGTGCACGTCGACGACGTCGACCTCCTCGACGCCGTGTCGTGCACGCTGCTCGCGCGGCTGTGGCGGAGGGCGTCGTGCTCGTGGTCGCCACGCAGCGCACGGGCACGACGACGCCCGGACGTGCTCGTCGCGGAGTCGCGACGCGGCGGCGTGCAGCGGCTCGATCTCGCCGACCTGCCGCGCCCCTCGGTGGCGACCCTGCTGCACCACGTGCTGCGCGGGCCGGTGTCCGCCGGTGCGGAGCACGCGCTCTGGACCGTGTCGGGCGGCAACCCGCTCTTCCTGCGCGAGCTCGTGACCGGCGCCGTGCTCGGCGGGCGGCTCAGCGAGTCCGACGGCGTGTGGGTGCTCGACGGCGCGCTCGACGTCACCGGCGGGCTCGCCGGTCTCGTGGCCGAGCGCCTCGGCGCACCTCGACCGCGCCGCGCGCGACCTCGTCGACCTGCTCGCGCTGTGCGGTCCGCTCGGCGTCGACGAGCTGGCCACGGCGTACCCGCTCGACGTGCTCGAGCAGCTCGAGGCCGGCGGCGTCATCCGGTGAAGGTCGACCGGCGGCGCCAGGAGGTGTCGCTCGCGCACCCCGTCTACGTGCAGGTCGTGCGCGACGAGCTGCCGCGGCTCAAGGCCCGTCGGCTGCTCATCGACCAGCTCGCGCGCAGCGAGGCGCTACGGCTCGCGACGTCGCGACGACGCGCTGCGCGAGGCCGTGTGGCGGCTCGACGCGACCGGCACCGCCGACGCATCGCTGCTCGTCGAGGGGGCCGAGCTCGCCCGCGGCGCCGCACGACTACGCGCTCGTCGAGCGGCTCGCGGCGGCCGCTGTGCTGCTCGAGCCCGACGTCCGCGCGAGCACGCTGCTCGGCGAGGCGCTCTACGAGCAGGGCCGTTTCGACGACGCCGACGAGGTGCTCGCGGCGGCGGACGCCGCTCTCGGCGACGGCGCCGACGCCGACGACGTCGTCCGGCTCGGGCTCATCCACGGGATCGTGCTGTTCTTCGGTCTCGGCCGCGGGCCGGAGGCGCTCGACCGTCTGGGTCGCGCCGCCGACCAGGTGGCTGCGCTGCCGATCACGGCCGAGCAGCGCGCCGAGCTGACCCGCTCGATCGACTCGATGCGCGCGCTGCTGCTGACGCAGGGCGGCCGCAGTCCCGACGCGCTCGAGCGTGCTGCCCGACGAGCCGCCGGCCGAGCGCGAGATGGCGGCGGTCTTCGCGCGCGCCCAGGGCTGGGCGCGCTACCGCACCGGCGACGCCGGCCGGCGCGCTCGAGACCGCGATGGCCGCCTGGGAGCGCGAGAGCGGCAGCGACGACGCGGAGGGACTCCTGCACCCGGCGGGCGACCTCATGGTGGCGGCGCTCGCCAGCCTCGAGCTCGGCCGGCCGGCCGAGGCCCGCGAGCTCGCGGCCCGCGGGCCGCGACGTCGCGGTCGAGCAGGGCGTGCGGTTCCAGGCGGCCTGGCTCGCCTGGGCCGTGGCCACCATCGACCTCGTCACCGGGTACGCCGAGGACGCGGCCGGCGCCTTCCGCGAGCTCGTGGCGACGGCGGCGCGCTCGGGCTTCGGCCAGGTGGAGCGGCTCGCCTCGCTCGGGATGGTCGAGTGCTGCGCGCTGACCGGCGACGCGGCCGGTGCGCACGAGTGGATGGCGCGCGCCGAGTCGCTGCCTCCGGCGGCCCCTGCCTTCGCCCTGCACAGCACCCTGGCCTCCGCCTGGCTCGCCGCCGTCGACGGCGACACCCGGGCGGCCATCGCGCTCGTCGTGGCGCACGGCGACGAGCTCGTCGAGCGCGGCGAGCTGCGCGAGGCCGTCGTGCTCCTCGACGAGGCGGTGATGTTCGGCGACCCGCCCGCGGCCGCGCGCGATGCTCGCCGTCATCGACGCGGTCGACACCCCGGTGGGTCGCGCTCGCGGCATGCGCGCCCGTGCCCTGCTCTCCGGCGACCCGGCCGACCTGCTCGCGGCGGCCGAGGAGCTTCGCGGCGTGCGGCTTCGTCCACTCGGCTGCGACCCAGGCGGCCCAGGCCGCTCGTGCCCTGCGCGCGGCAGGCGAGGCGCGCGCCGCCGCGGCCGCCGAGGCCAAGGCCAAGGCGTACGCCGACCAGTCGCCCGGGTCTGCAGGTGGAGGGTCTCGGCTCGACCGCGGGCGCCGCCCTGCTCACGCCGCGCGAGCGCGAGATCGCCAACCTCGCCGCGCGGGGCCGCACCAGCAAGGAGGTCGCCGCCGACCTCGTGCTCTCCGTGCGCACCGTCGACAACCACCTCGCCAACGTCTACGCGAAGCTCGGCATCCCGGGCCGCGCCGAGCTCGGCGGCGCTCTCGCGCCTCGCCGAGCCCGAGGCGCCCGTCGTACCCCGACCCCGGACAGGCAGGCAGCCATGACCCCCGAGGAGATCGAGCTCGTCACGCGCAGCGCCGAGCGGGTGGCGCCGCGCGCTGCCCGAGCTCTCCGCCGACTTCTACGGCCGGCTGTTCGCCGAGCACCCCGAGGTGCGGCCGCTGTTCCCGGCCGACAACACCGGGCAGGAGGCGCAAGTTCGCGGCGAGCCTCGCCGCCATCGTCGAGGCGATCCCGGACTTCGTGGCCTTCTCCGACCGCACGGCGGCGCTCGGCCGCGTGCACGCCGCGCACCGCATCGGCGCGGCGCAGTACGGCGTCGTCGGAGCGGTGCTGCTCGAGACGCTGGGGGAGTCCGACCCGCAGTGGGACGCGCCGACGGCGGCGGCGTGGGCCACGGCGTACGACCTGCTCGCCGAGTCGATGATGCTCGCCGCCCGCACCCGCGCGTGACGCCCGCCACCTGCCTCTCGGACCGCGGTTCGCGGGGCTGAGCGGGGCGCGCTACCGTCGGTCTCGTCCGAACGGGGTGGAGCAGGGCTCTGACCTGCGACGATGCGGCTTGCCGACACACTGTCGACACGCCGGTGGCAGGCCGCCGCGTTTGACAGACCCCCCGTCCGGGTGGTGACACTCCGCCCGGTACGGCCTGCAGCGCACGGGGCCGGCGCCGACCGACAGAGAAGAACTGCGAGCCGAGGAGACCAGTGCCCCCGAAGGCCAAGGCCACGGTGGAGACCGCCCCGACCGGGAGCGGTCGCACCCTGGTGATCGTCGAGTCGCCCGCCAAGGCGAAGACGATCCAGGGCTACCTCGGGCGACGGCTACGAGGTCGAGGCGTCGGTCGGCCACATCCGCGACCTGCCCAAGCGGGCCGCCGACATCCCCGCCAAGTACAAGGGCGAGGCGTGGTCGCGCCTCGGGGTCGACGTCGACCACGGCTACCAGGCCCTCTACGTCGTCGACGCCGACAAGCGCACCAAGGTCGCCGAGCTGAAGAAGAAGCTCGCCGACGCCGACGAGCTGCTGCTCGCGACGGACGAGGACCGCGAGGGCGAGGCCATCGCCTGGCACCTGCTCGAGGTGCTCGACGCCGAAGGTGCCGGTCAAGCGGATGGTCTTCCACGAGATCACCCGCGACGCGATCCGCGCGCCGTCGACGACACCCGCGACCTCGACCAGGACCTGGTCGACGCGCAGGAGACCCGCCGCATCCTCGACCGGCTCTACGGCTACGAGGTCTCGCCGGTGCTGTGGAAGAAGGTCATGACCGGCCTGTCGGCGGGCCGCGTGCAGTCCGTCGCGACGCGCCTGGTCGTCGACCGCGAGCGCGAGCGCATCGCGTTCCGCTCGGCGTCGTACTGGGACATCGAGGGCCTGTTCGACCCGGGCTCGTTCAGCGCGAAGCTCGTCGCCGTCGACGGCAAGCGCGTCGCCACCGGCAAGGACTTCAGCGACCTCGGCGTGCTCACCCGCGCCGACGCCGCGCACCTGTCGGAGGAGTCGGCGACCTCGCTGGCCGCCGCGCTCGTCGGGCAGTCGTTCGCCGTGCGCTCGGTCGAGGACAAGCCCTACCGCCGCTCGCCCGCTGCGCCGTTCATGACCTCGACGCTGCAGCAGGAGGCCAGCCGCAAGCTGCGCTGGGGCGCGCAGCGCACGATGCGCGTGGCGCAGGGCCTCTACGAGCGCGGCTTCATCACCTACATGCGTACCGACTCCACCACGCTGTCGGAGTCGGCGATGAACGCCGCGCGCGCGCAGGCGGCCGAGCTCTACGGCTCCGACCACGTCTCCGAGGTGCCGCGCCGCTACGACCGCAAGGTCAAGAACGCGCAGGAGGCGCACGAGGCCGTGCGTCCCGCCGGCGACGTCGTTCCGCACGCCGGCCGCAGGTGGCCGGCGAGCTGCGCGGCGACGACTTCGCGCTCTACGACCTCATCTGGAAGCGCACCGTCGCCTCGCAGATGGCCGACGCGCGCGGTCAGACCGCCACGATCCGCCTCGGCGCGGTCGCCACCGACGGTCGCGACGCCGAGTTCTCGGTCAGCGGCACCGTGATCACGTTCCGCGGCTTCCTCGCGGCGTACGAGGAGTCGATCGACGACGAGGCCGAGCGCGACGGCGACGACGCGGCCGAGCGCCGGCTGCCGCCTGCTCAAGGTCGGCGACGCGCTCACCGCCGCAGCGGCTCGAGCCCGAGGGCCACTCGACCAACCCGCCGCCGCGCTACACCGAGGCGAGCCTGGTCAAGGCGCTCGAGGAGCGCGGCATCGGCCGCCCGTCGACGTACGCCTCGATCATGGGCACGATCGTCGACCGCGGGTACGTCGTGAAGCGCGGGTCGGCGCTCGTGCCGTCGTTCCTGGCGTTCGCGGTGGTGCGCCTCATGGAGGAGCACTTCACCGACCTCGTCGACTACGACTTCACCGCGCGGCTCGAGGAGATCCTCGACTCGGTCGCCGGCGGCGACCTCGACCGCGTCGAGGTGCTCGACCGCTTCTACCGCGGCGACCCGTCGCGCGAGTTCGCCGGCCTGCAGCCGCTGGTGACCGACCTCGGCGAGATCGACGCCCGCGAGATCTCGTCGTTCCCGATCGCCGACTCCGACGCCGTGCTGCGCGTCGGTCGCTACGGCGCCTACGTCGAGCGCGACGGCGAGCGCGCCAACGTGCCGGTCGAGCTCGCGCCCGACGAGCTCACCGCCGAGAAGGCCGCCGAGCTGCTCGCGCTGCCGTCGGGCGACCACCCGCTCGGCAACGCACCCCGAGACCGGGCTCGAGGTCGTCGCGAAGACCGGCCGCTACGGCCCCTACGTCACCGAGCTGCTCCCCGAGGGCGCACCGAAGTCGGCCAAGCCGCGCACCGCGTCGCTGTTCGCCGACATGGCCATCGACACCATCGACCTCGACGACCGCGGTGCAAGCTGCTCTCGCTGCCGCGCGAGGTCGGCGCCGACCCGGCCGACGGCGTGCTGATCACCGCGCAGAACGGCCGCTACGGCCCGTACATCACCAAGGAGAAGGACTCGCGCTCGCTGCCGAGCGAGGAGTCGATCTTCACGGTGACGCTCGAGGAGGCGCTCGCGCTGCTCGCGCAGCCGAAGGGCCGCCGCGGGCAGGCCGCGCCCAAGCCGGGCATCGTCGTGGGCGTCGACCCGTCGACGCAGCGCGAGGTGCAGCTCAAGGAGGGCCGCTTCGGCCCCTACGTCACCGACGGCGAGACCAACGCGTCGCTGCGTCGCGCGGACGACCCCGCCACCATCTCCATCGAGCGCGCCGCCGACCTGCTCGCCGAGCGTCGCGCCAAGGACCCGACGCCCAAGAAGCGCGCGGCCAAGAAGGCACCGGCCAAGAAGACGCCGCCAAGAAGACCGCCAAGAAGGCTCCGGCGAAGAAGACCGCGGCGAAGAAGACCGCCGCCGCAGCAGCAGCCGCCGACAGCTGACCGTCCATGCGTGATCAGCGGAAGCTCTAGGCGTCGCTGATCACGCATCGACGGCGTACTGCGGTGCAGTACGTCGCGGTGACTGCTTCTGCGGGACGCGCCGTGCGCCGAGCGCCGCCCTACAGTGGCCGCGTGAGCTGGTGGACGCGCGCGCAGCAGTGGCGCGACGCGCACCCTGCGGTGAGCGACGCGGTGCTCGCGGCACTCATCCTGCTCCTCGGCCTCACCGGCCAGCCGAACCCCGAGAACGGTCAGGCGACGCCGCTGACCCCGCCCGTCGTGCTGCTGCTCGTCGTCGCGTGCGCCGCCCTCGTCGTACGCCGGCGGGCGCCGGTCGTGGTCTGGCTGGTCACGCTCACGACGGCCGCGGCCTCGGTGGCCCTGCTCGAGGGGCCGGCGCCGGCGATCGTGGCGACGATGGTGGCGGTCTACACGATCGCGACGCTGCGCCGGCCCCGCACCGCCGTCCTAGCCGCGATCGCGACCCCGCTGGTGCTCATCGGCACTTACGTCACGGTGTCGTCGATGCCGTGGCTCAACGAGGCGACGTACACGCTGGCCGCGGTCAGCGCCATGGCCTGCGCGATCGGCTTCGCGGTCAAGGGGAACCGGGCCGTGCTCGCCGCCGCCGAGGAGCGCGCCCGCGTCGCGGAGCAGACGCGCGACGAGGAGGCGCAGCGCCGCGTGACCGAGGAGCGGCTGCGGATCGCGCGCGAGCTGCACGACGTGGTCGCGCACCACATCGCCGTGATCAACGTGCAGTCCGGCGTCGCACGGCACCTGATCGAGTCTGATCCCGAGGGTGCGTCCGAGGCGCTCACGCACGTGCGCGAGGCGAGCGGCGTCGTGCTCTCGGAGATGTCGACGATCCTCGGGCTCCTCCGCACCTCCGACGACACGGTCGCCGACCAGCCCGCGCCCGGGCTGGCTCAGGTCGACGCCCTCGTCGACTCGGTACGCCGCAGCGGCACCGCCGTCACCGTCCGGACCTCCGGCGCGCCGCGCGAGCTCGCACCCGGCACCGACCTCGCGGCGTACCGGATCGTCCAGGAGTCGCTGACCAACGCGGGCAAGCACGGTGCCGGCACCGCGGAGGTGGCGGTGGAGTACCGCACCGACGCGCTCGTGATCGACGTCGCCAACCCGATCCCTGCGGGCCAGGCGATCGCGTCGGACGGCGCGGGCCACGGTCTCGTCGGGATGCGCGAGAGGGTCGCCGCGCTCGGCGGACGGCTCGATGCCGGGGCGCGCGACGACGGGCGCTTCGTGGTGCACGTCGAGCTGCCGGTCGGGGCGGGCGCATGACGATCCGTGTGCTGCTCGCCGACGACCAGGCCCTCATCCGCGGCGGCTTCGCTGCGCTCGTCCGCAGTGCGCCGGACATGGAGGTCGTGGGCGAGGCCGGCGACGGCGAGCAGGCGCTCGAGCTCGCGCGGGAGACGCAGCCCGACGTGGTGCTCATGGACGTGCGGATGCCCGGCACCGACGGCATCTCGGCGACCACGCTGATCACCGACGACCCCGCGCTCGCCGACGTGCGCGTGCTGGTGCTGACGACGTTCGAGGACGACGACCTCGTGCTCGCCGCGCTGCGCGCAGGCGCCAGCGGGTTCCTCGGCAAGGGGGTCGAGCCGGTCGAGCTGCTCGACGCGATCCGCGTCGTCGCGGCAGGCGAGGCGCTGCTGTCGCCGAAGGCGACCAAGGGGCTCATCGGCCGGCTGCTCGCCCAGCCCACCGACGGTCCGCGCGAGCTGGTCGGCGACGAGCTCGACGTGCTCACCGAGCGCGAGCGCGAGGTGGTCTCGCTGGTGGCGCGCGGTCTCACCAACGACGAGATCGCCGCGCGCCTGTTCGTCTCGCCGCTGACGGCCAAGACGCACGTCAACCGGGCCATGGCCAAGCTCGGCGCCCGCGACCGCGCGCAGCTCGTGGTGGTCGCCTACCAGTCCGGTCTGGTGCGCGCGGGAGACCTCGGCTCCTGACTCCGGTGTCGTCGGCGTACTGCGGACGGCGTACGACGAAGAGCCGACGGCCGGACGACGACGCGTCGCGGTGACGACGGCGAGGGTTGAGGCATCACGAGATCCCCACCCTCAAGGAGCACCCCCATGCTGGACGTCCACGAGCTCACCAAGCGCTACGGCGACACCGATCGCCGTCGACCACATCAGCTTCTCCGTCAAGCCCGGCATCGTCACCGGCTTCCTCGGCCCGAACGGCGCCGGCAAGTCGACGACGATGCGCATGATCCTCGGCCTCGACCGGCCGACCTCGGGCCACGCGACGGTCAACGGCCGCAGCTACACCACGTCGCCGGCCCCGATGGCCGAGCTCGGTGCGCTGCTCGAGGCCAAGGCCGTCGACAAGGGCCGGTCGGCCCGCAACCACCTGCTCGCGCTCGGCGCGACGAACGGCGTGGGCGCCGCGCGCGTCGACGAGCTGCTCGAGGTGGTCGGGCTCGCCGACGTGGCGCGCAAGCCCGCCGGCGGCTTCTCGCTCGGCATGGGACAGCGGCTCGGCATCGCCTCGGCGCTGCTCGGCGACCCGCAGATCGTCATGCTCGACGAGCCGGTCAACGGTCTCGACCCCGACGGCATCCTGTGGATCCGCACGCTGCTCAAGGACCTCGCCGCCGAGGGGCGCACGGTGTTCCTGAGCTCGCACCTCATGAGCGAGCTGGAGATGACCGCCGAGCACCTCATCGTGATCGGGCGCGGGCGCATCCTCGCCGACATGGGGATGGCCGAGTTCATCGACGCCTCCTCGACCACGCGCGTGCGGGTCGTCTCGCCCGACGCGTCGACGCTGCGCGACCTGCTCGCCGCCCCCGGCGTCACGGTGACCTCGAGCGAGCCCGGTGTGCTCGACGTCGAGGGCCTCGAGGCCCGGCGCATCGGCGAGGTCGCCACCGAGCACCGCCTCACCCTGCACGAGCTCACGCCGGTGGCCGCCTCGCTCGAGGAGGCCTTCATGGAGCTCACCCGCGACTCCGTGGAGTACCACGGCGCGAGCACCGTCCACCCCGATCGGAAGGCCGCCTGATGAGCACCACCACCGTCCCCATGACCACGTCGGTCGAGGCGCGTGCCACGGCCGAGGCTCCCCGCACGTCCGTCGCACGCGTCGTGCGCTCGGAGTGGATCAAGATGCGCTCGATGCGCTCGACCTGGCTCACGCTCGCCGGGCTGTTCGCGGCCATCGTCGCGTTCGGCCTCGTCTCGGCGGCCGTGGCGACCGGCCAGGTGAGCGACCCCTCCGCCGGTGGGCCGGGATTCGCGGGCACCAGCCCGCTGCAGACCGTGCTCGCCGGCGCCAACTTCGGCGTCCTCATCGTCGCAGTGCTCGGCGTGCTCGTCGGCGCCCGCGAGTACTCCTCCGGCATGATCCGCACGTCGCTGGCCGCGGTGCCGCGCCGCTGGCCGGTGCTGCTCGGCAAGGTCGTCAGCTTCGTCGCCGTCGTGACGCCGGTGGTCCTGTCCGGTGTGCTCATCGCGTTCTTCGCGGGCACGGCGATCCTCTCCGGCGCCGGCGTCGAGAGCGTGTCGTGGAGCGACCCCGACGTCGCGTCGTACGTTCTCGGCACCGTCGGCTACCTCGTCGGCATCGGGGTGCTCGGCGTGGCCCTGGGCGTGCTGCTGCGCGGCATCGGTGCCGGCCTCGGCGTCCTCATCGGCGGCGTGCTCTTCGTGCCGACCCTGCTCAGCGCGCTGCTGCCGGACGGCTGGGACTCGGTGCTCAAGTACCTGCCCAGCAGCGCCGGCAACGCGTTCACCGGGACGCAGAGCGCCGGGGAGATCCTCACCTACGGCCAGGGGGTGGCGGTGTTCCTCGCCTGGCTCGCGGTCGCCGTGCTCGGTGCCGGGGCCGCGCTGATGCGGCGCGACGCCTGACCCGCGGCGCGGCGTGGCGGCTGCGTCGTACGCCGTGCCTCCTCCGAACCGGCCCGCGGTGCGCCTGTGAGCGCACCGCGGGCCGCCCATGCGTCCGGTCGGCGGGGCCGGGAACAACGGCGGGGTCGTGGCTCGTTGAGACTCGACCGACGCGGGCTGCTCGCACCCGCCTTCACGTCGACGAGAGGCACT
Source organism: uncultured Actinomycetota bacterium (assembly GCA_963827145.1). Taxonomy (GTDB): domain Bacteria; phylum Actinomycetota; class Actinomycetes; order S36-B12; family CAIYMF01; genus Longivirga. The sequence goes on from CAWGZO010000001.1 coordinate 1,397,165, forward strand.
GCATGACCGTCGTCCGCACCGCCGCCGCCCCCACGTTCGACCAGCAGGTGAGCCGCCTGCTCGAGCTCGACCACCCGACGAAGGCCGGCTGGAGCGCCCGCCGGTTCCGCGAGACCGTCGATCCCCTCCGCGACGCGGCGCTGCGCGCCGAGGCCGAGGCCGACCCCGAGAGCGAGACCCTGCCGGCGCTGCTCGTCGTGACCGGCGCCTGGGTGCCGCTGGAGACGGCGATGGCCGACGTGGTGTGGAAGGGCCGCCCGGGACGCGTCGAGATGCCGCCGACCACGCCGGCCAGACTTCGCCGCCATCGACGAGGTGCGGGTGCCGCAGGCTGCGGCGTACCTCCTGCTCGACGTCGACACCGGCCCCGACCTGCAGGACGTCCGCCCCGAGGACGCGCTCATCGAGCTGCGCCGGCGCGGCCGCACGCCCCTGACCATCGACGAGGGTGTCGCGCTGCTCGTGCAGCAGCCGGGGATCCTCGCCGAGCGCAACGCCTACTCGCTGCTCGCGAGCCGGCAGCCCGGCACGCAGCGGGTGCCGGCGATCTGGACGAGCTTCAAGGCGCCGCGCCTGGGCTGGTGCTGGGACCGCAACCCGCACACCTGGCTCGGGTCGGCGTCCGCCTCGGGGCGTGTGGGCCCGGCGTCGTAGGGTTCGGGCCGTGAGCACCTCGCCGGCGACCGCCCCCGGGCTGTTCGTCGCCTTCGAGGGCGGCGAGGGCGCGGGCAAGTCCACGCAGGCGCGCGCGCTGGCCGAGGCGCTCACGGCCGCCGGCCGCGAGGTCGTGCTCACCCGCGAGCCGGGCGGCACGCCCGCCGCCGAGGCGATCCGCGAGGTGGTGCTCACCCCCGAGTACGCCGGCCTCGACGCCCGCGCCGAGGCGCTGCTGTACGCCGCGTCGCGCGCCGAGCACGTCGCGCGGCTCGTCCGCCCGGCCCTCGCCCGTGGCGCTGTCGTCATCACCGACCGGTACATCGACTCGTCGGTCGCCTACCAGGGCATCGGCCGCGGCCTCGGCCCGGACGTGATCGGCGAGATCAACCTGTGGGCCACGCGCAGCCTGCTGCCCGACCTCACCGTGCTGCTCGACGTCGAGGCCGGCGCGGGTCTCGCGCGCATCGACTCCGCGCCCGACCGCATCGAGCAGGAGCCCGAGGAGTTCCACGCCGAGGTGGTGCAGGGCTTCCGGGCGCTCGCCGCCGGCGACCCCGAGCGCTACCTCGTGCTCGCCGCCCACGACGACCGCGAGGCGCTGAGCGCCGTCATCCTCGAGCGGGTCGCCGCGCTGCTGGCCGCGCAGGTGCGGGGATGAGCGACGTCTTCACCGAGCTCGTCGGGCAGGACCACGCCGCCATGCTCCTGCGCGCGGCCGCGGCCGAGGCGCCGGCCACGCGCGCCGGGCTGCCGTCGTCGGCGATGACCCACGCCTGGCTCATCACCGGGCCGCCGGGGTCGGGCCGCAGCACCGCGGCGCTCGCGTTCGCGGCGGCGCTGGTCTGCCCGCAGGGCGGGTGCGGGCACTGTGCCGAGTGCGTCGCCGTACGCCACTCCGCGCACGTCGACGTCGAGCACGTGGTGCCGGAGTCGGTGACCTACGCGGTCGCCGAGACGCGCGAGCTGGTGATGCGCTCGGCGATGGCGCCCTCGCGCGCGCCGTGGCACGTGTTCGTGCTCGAGGACGCCGACCGGCTCAACGCGGAGAGCGCCAACACGCTGCTCAAGAGCATCGAGGAGCCCACGCCCGGCACGGTGTGGGTGCTGTGCGCGCCGAGCACCGAGGACGTGCTGCCGACCATCCGCTCGCGCTGCCGCCACCTCATGCTCGCGACGCCCTCGACCGCGCAGGTCGCGCAGGCGCTCGTCGACGTGCTCGGCGTCGACCCCGCGATGGCGTCGTTCGCCGCGCGCGCCGCGCAGGGCCACATCGGTCGCGCGCGGGCGCTGGCCACCGACGAGTCGGCGCGGCTGCGCCGCCAGGACGTGCTGCGGATCCCGACGCAGGTGACCGACCTCGGCTCGTGCCTCGCGCTCGCCGCCGACCTCGTCGCCACGGTGACCGACGACGCCGCGTCGATCTGCGACCCGCTCGACGAGAACGAGATGCACGCGCTGCGCCAGGCGTACGGCGAGGGCTCGGAGGGCCGCGGGATCGGCACGGTCGAGCGTCGCGCCAAGGGCGCGCTCAAGGCGCTGGAGGACCGGCAGAAGAAGCGCCGCCGGCGCGTGGTGCGCGACCAGCTCGACCGCGCGGTCGTCGACCTCATCGCGTTCTACCGCGACGTGCTCGTGCTCCAGCTCGGCGCCGGCTCGGAGCTGGTCAACGACGAGATGCGCCCGCAGATCGAGCGGGTGGCTGCGGAGTCGAACCCCGAGGACACCCTGCGCCGGGTCGACGCCCTCGAGCGCACGCGGCACCTGCTCGAGGCCAACGTCGCGCCGCTGCTCGCGGTGGAGACCCTCACGGTGTCGCTCAAGGACCCGTCGCTCGCCTGACCGCCTCGCTCCGCGCTGGATGATCTCTACTAGAGATCGTCCAGCAGGTTCTGGGCGCTCCGGGCCGGCGTGTCGTGCTGGATGATCTCTACCGGCGGCAGAGGGAGTCGTAGAGCGCGGGGCCGAGCCAGGCGGCGTACTCCTCGTGGGCCCAGCCGCGTTGCACGACGAGGCGGTGGTACGACGCGGGGTCGGTCAGCGTCCAGGCGATGTCGGACGCCCTGTCGGCGTCGAGACCGGGGCGCAGCTGGCCGGCGCCGTCGAGGACGGCGACGAACTCGGCCATGCCGGTGCGGCGTCCCTGCTCCGACTGCTCCGCGAGCGCCGCGATCTCGGGGTCGACGCCCGCGGCCGCCCGCACGACGGGGAGCAGCGCGATCGTTCGCCGCTCGATGTCGGCGACCAGCGCGCCGGTGAGCCGGCAGCGCGACCGTGCGCTCGTCGCACGCCTCACCGCCGCCGCCTGCGGGCGATCGCCGACGGCGACCGGGGCGTCGTCGCCGGCGATGGCGGCGTCGAGGACGCGCTTGAGGAGCCCGACCTTGTTGCCGAACGCGGCGTAGACGAGCGCCGCGGAGACGTCAGCCTCCACGGCGACGTCGGCCACCGTCGTGGCGGCGTAGCCGCGCTCGAGCATCAGCCGCGTCGCCGCCTCGACCACGCGCGCCTGGGTCTCGGCCGCAGCCGCCTGCCGACCGGATGAGTCGTACTGACGTCTTGACACGGAAGCCTTTCGGTAGGACCGTCTATTTCTAATAGAGATGACCCTATCGGAATGGAGCGGACCATGTACGCCTTCTGCCAGGACATGCCGGGCGCGACCCTCGAGCAGCAGGAGATCCTGAACCGCCACATCCCCGCGGACGCGCTGGAGGGCTGCCTCGTCCACGTCGTCGGGCCCTACGACGGCGGCGTGCGCATGGTCGACGTGTGGGCCGACGAGGAGTCCTACCGCCGCTTCCAGCGCGAGGTGCTCTGGCCGGCACTCGATCGCGCCATGTCCGAGCTCGCGGTGGTCGACGCAGGCGCTCCCGCGCCGTTCAGCGTCCTCGAGGTGACCGGCTCGGCGATGGGCGCAGCGGTCAGCGCCTGAGGGCCGTCGGCGCGTGGGCGGTTCCGAGTCCTCGCACCACGACACGCCGTCCCGACACGCTGGAATCGTGGTGCACGATCTCGTAACGAGATCGTGCACCGCTCAGGTGATGTCGCCGGAGGCGATGCGCAGGCCGGCGGCGTACGCCGTGAGCGCGTCGGCCGCGGGGCCGAGGACGTCGGTGCTCGAGCGGCCCAGGTCGGGCGAGGCGAGCATCGTCGAGGCGGCGGCGAGCAGCCGGTCGTAGACCGCCACACCCTCGGACAGTCGCGCGCGCACCAGCTCGGCGGCGTCGGCGGCGGACTCCGCGGCGGCCGAGCCCGGCAGCTCGCGGCGCACCTGGTCGAGCACCGCGAGCCGTGCCACCTGGGCGGCGAGCGCAGGTGCGGCCTCGTCGTCGGCGGCCTTGAGCTCGCGGGCCGCGTCCGGGTGCAGCGAGGCGACCGCGGGCACCATCGTGACGAGCTGGCGGCGTACGGCGGTCATGCCCTGCGCCTCGGCCCACCCGATCGCGTCGCGCTTGAGGTCGCTCGCCGACAGCGTGGAGCCGAGCGCAGGAGGCTCGGGGGCGACGGCATTCTTGGCCCAGTAGCGGGACCGGACGGCACTGACGGCGCTCAACGCCGAGACTCCGAGCCAGAACCACGGTTCCAAGGGGACGGCGCCGCCGGTCGACGCTGCCGCCACGTCGACGATGCCGACCACCGCGGTGGCTCCGGACACCGCCGTCATGGTCACCGAACGCTGGCGCAGGGCCGTGATGCGCTCGCCGTGCTTGCGCACCGCCTTGGCGTGCTTCTCCATCGCCTTCGCGTGCTCGCGCGTGGCCTTGGTGGCGGTGCCCTTGGCAGCGGCATACGCCTCCGCCACGTCGAGCCCTTGCTCGACGAGCGCGGAGACCCGCTCGGTGAGGCGGGCGACGTCGGACTGTGCCACGGCCCCACGGTAGCCCGCGAAGCCGCCTAGTCTCGACCCCGTGCCCACCGAAAGTGCCCAGCTGCACCTGAACGACCCCGACTACGGCGACCTCGTGTTCGACGCGGTCGTGGCCGGGGCGGAGGACGGCGAGCCCGTGCTGCTGCTGCACGGCTGGCCGCAGACCGCCCTGTCGTGGTCGCGGGTGATCGCCCCGCTGGCCTCCTCCGGGCTGCGGATCGCGGCGGTCGACCAGCGCGGCTACTCCGAGGGCGCCCGCCCGGCCGAGGTCGCGGCGTACACCACCTCACGGCTCGTGACCGACGCCGCCGACCTGCTCGACGCGCTCGGGTGGGGCACGGCGCACGTCGTCGGCCACGACTGGGGCGCGATCGTCGGGTGGGAGCTCGCGGCGCGCCATCCCGGGCTGGTGAAGTCGCTGACCGCGCTGTCGGTGCCGCACCCGCAGGCGTTCATCGGCGCGATCCGCTCCGATCCCGCCCAGCGCGAGAAGTCGGCGTACATGCAGTTCTTCCGCAGCGATCCGGCCACCGCGGCCGCGGTGCTCATCCGCGAGGGCGGTGCCGCGCTGCGCCAGGTGTACGGCGACGCCGTGCACGAGCACGACGTCGAGGCCTACGTCGACTTCTTCTCCCACGGCGACGCGATGGAGGCGAGCCTGCGCTGGTACGCCGCGATGGACGACGGCCAGCTGACCACGACCCCCGAGGTCTCGGTGCCGACGACGTTCGTGTGGGGCAGCGACGACATCGCGATCGGGGCGACGGCGGCGCACGGCTGCGGCGCCTGGTGCACGGGGGAGTTCGACTTCCGCGAGCTGCACGGCCGCGGCCACTGGCTGCCCGACCAGGACCCGGACGCCGTCGTCGACGCGATCCTCGCGCGCGTGGGCTGAGCCGTGCCGAGGATGCTCGCGGTCACGTTCAGCCGGCACGCGCGGCTGCACTACCTCGACGCGGGCGAGCACTCCCCGGCCGTGGGCGACAAGGTGCTGTTCCCGACGAGCACCACGCCCGAGGTGGTCGAGGTGGTCTGGGGCCCCGAGTGGGTCGACGACGTCGGCGGGCTGCCGGTGTGCGCCGGGCCGGCGACCGACGCCGACCTGCGGCGCGACGCCGACAACAAGCGCCGGCGCGCGGAGATCCAGGTGGCTGCGCAGCGGCTGATCCGCGAGCACAAGCTCCCGATGAAGATCAGCGGCGTCGACTGGGCGGACGTCGGCCACGAGTCGGGCCGAGCGACCGCGACGGTGTTCTTCACCGCGCCGGTGCGCGTCGACTTCCGCCAGCTCGTGCGCGACCTGGCCACCACGATCGACGCGAAGGTCGTGCTCACCCAGCTCTCGCCCCGCGACGACGCGCGGGTGCAGGGGAGCATCGGCTCGTGCGGCCGGGAGACCTGCTGCTCGACGTTCCTCGTCGACTTCGAGCCGGTCACCGTGCGCATGGCGCGCGACCAGGACCTGCCCGCCAACCCGATGAAGATCAGCGGCGCGTGCGGACGGCTGATGTGCTGCCTGAAGTACGAGCACCCGATCTACGACGAGTTCGCGGCCAGCGCCCCGCCGGTGGGCAGCCGCGTCGAGTCGCCCGAGGGCGACGGCCGGGTGGTGGCGCACGACGTGCCCCGCGACCAGGTGGTGATCCGCCTCGATGCCGGAGGACGGCGTACGGCGTGCGACCGCGCCGCGGTCTGCGAGTCGCGCGCCGCCTACGAGAGCCGCGGGCCCGACGCGACCTAGGCCGCTCCGGCTGCGTGAGGTGGGTGACACCGGTGCGGCGGCGGAACTCGCGAGGCCCACGGGGCGTCGGAATCTGTGGGCCTGGCAGGCTGGCCCTGCTGATCCACGCCCGCTCGACCCCTGGGAGAACCTCCGTGCGCACCCCCTCGCTGCCCGGCCGCCTGCTGGCGACCACGGCGGTGCTCGTCTCCGGTGCGCTGCTCGCAGGCTGCTCGAGCACGCCGGACGACACCCCGAGCGAGACGCCGAGCGCCTCCGCGTCGACCACGGCGACACCCGCGCCGAGCCAGTCGGGCGCCGCGTCGCTGGCGGCGTACTACGACCAGAAGCTGGCCTGGGCCGGCTGCGGCGGGGCGTTCCAGTGCGCCAAGCTCACGGTGCCCCTCGACTACGCGAAGCCGAGCGGCGAGACGATCCAGATCTCGGTGATCCGGCTGCGCACCGGCGACCAGGACAAGAAGATCGGCTCGCTGATCCTCAACCCCGGCGGCCCCGGCGGCTCGGGCGTCGACTACGCCCGCGCGGCCCGTGCGGTCGTCGACGAGGCGGTCCGCGCCCGGTACGACGTGGTCGGCTTCGACCCGCGCGGCATCGCGCGCTCGGCGCCGGTGGCGTGCCTCGACGACAAGCAGACCGACGCCTTCCTCGCCGCCGACGGCTCGCCCGACGACGCCGCCGAGGTGGCGGAGGTGGAGAAGCTGTCGAAGCAGTTCGCCGAGGCGTGCAAGACCCGTTCGGCCAAGGTCTACGCGCACATCGACACCGAGAGCGTCGCGCGCGACACCGACGTCCTGCGCGCTGCGCTCGGCGACGAGAAGCTCTACTGGCTGGGCGCGTCGTACGGCACGTTCATCGGGGCGACCTACGCCGACCTGTTCCCGACCAAGGTCGGGCGCATGGTGCTCGACGGCGCGATCGACCCGACGCTGACCAACGTCGAGCTCACGCACGGCCAGGCCAAGGGCTTCGAGCTCGCGCTGCGCCGCTTCGTCGAGGACTGCATCACGCAGTCTGACTGCCCGCTGCCGCGCGACGTCCAGGGCGGCCTCGACCGCATCCAGCAGTTCTTCGACGACGTCGACGCAACGCCGCTGGCCACCGGCGACAAGAAGCGCCCGCTGACCCAGTCGCTCGCGCAGAACGCGGTGCTCTCCTACCTCTACTTCCCGCCGTTCGACTGGGAGCAGCTGCGCTACGGCCTCAGCTCCGCGTTCGACGGCGACGGCTCGGTGCTGCTCTCGATGCTCGACGAGCGCCTGCAGCGCAACGAGGCCGGCCAGTACGCCGACAACTCCAACGCCGCGCTGTACGCCGTGAACGCGCTCGACCGCCCCGATCGCCCGACCGCCGCGGAGTCGCAGGTGCTCGCCGACCAGTGGTCGAAGGAGGCGCCGGTGTTCGGTGCCTTCCTCGCCTGGGGCAACCTGCCGTTCCAGTACTGGGGCGCGGAGGCGACCGGCAAGCCGCACGCGATCACCGCGCCCGGCTCGCCCAAGATCCTCGTCGTGGGCACCACCTACGACCCGGCGACGCCGTACCCGTGGGCGCAGGCGCTGGCCAAGCAGCTCGACCAGGGCGTGCTGCTCACCCGCGTGGGCGACGGCCACACCGGCTACGGCATGGGCTCGGAGTGCACCGACAAGGCGATCGACCGCTACCTGGTCACGGGCGCGACGCCCGCGACAGGCACCGTCTGCCGCTGAACCGACCCGAAGGCCTCCTGCCGACCTGATGCCGGACGGCGGTCAGGGCCGGCTGTGCGGCTCGGGCATCGGTACGACGACGACGTCGTAGGCATCGAGCGAGACGGCGATGGCCTCGTCGTCCCGCCCGAGGGTGGGGATCGAGCACACGCCGCTCGCGGCGGCGTCCGAGAAGTTCAGCGCCACCACGACGCGTGCGTCACCGGATCCGCGCACGAAGGCGTAGACGGACTCGTGAGTGCACGGGACCTGCACCCGGGGGCCGCGGGCGGTGAGCGCCGGGTGCGCGGCGCGAAGGTGGAGCATCTCGCGGACCGTCGAGCGGTAGTCCGCGGACATGGTCGTGACACCGAACGCGTCGAAGAACAGTTCACCGACCGTGGCGACGACCGCGGCCGCCAGCCGTTGGTGCGCGGCCGGGGCCGAGCTCATGCGGGGCGGGTTGATCAGGCACGTGCCCCCGGAAGCATCCACCCGGTCACGGAAGGCGCGCAGGCTCGACTCCAGCGGCCGGTGGTCGCCCGTGGTCACCGCGTCCCGGATCACGTCGAGGTCGTCCCACCAGATCTTCAGGCCGTAATCCATGATCACGGTGAACGCCCCGTCCGCCACCCACGCGACGGGGTCGTCCGCGAACCCGCCGGCGCCCTCCGGGTGCAGGAACGTGTCCGGGCCACGGTCGCTGATGGTGCGGCGGATGATCTGCCAGTCGCTTCCGATGTACCAGTTGACGGCGTCGACCACGATGCCGTCAGCCCCGGTCGCCCTCCAGAAGTCGATGATCTCGCCCGCCTGCCGCTGCCAGCCGGGGTCCGCCCAGTTGAGCTGCGGGAGGGCGAGCCCCCCGTTCTCGCCCTCCCACTTGACCCAGAAGTACGTGCCGGCCCGTTCGCTCCAGCACCATCGCCCGTCCGAGCCCTGGAGGAAGAACTCGTCAGCAGGCGGTTCGAGCTGGCCCGCGCCGTCCTCGCTCCACAGGAAGAGCCGGGTGTCGTCGGTGGTCGCCCCGCGGGCCATGTCGTCGCAGGCGCGGAGAAACGCGGGGTACTGCTCGTGCACGTAGCCGAGGTTGAGGAACGGGATGACCGCGATCCCGCGTGCATGCGCGGCTGCCACGAGTCTGAGGAAGTCGGCCATGGTCCCGATCGCCGGGTCGATCCGGCAGAAGTCCAGCGCGTCGAGGCCGCCGTAGGCGAGGCCGCCCTCGCACGGGGCGAACACCTCGACGGCGTCGAACCCCAGCTCGTGCAGCTCGTCGAGCCCCTCGATGATGTCGCCGAGGGTCTGACCGTCCTTCTTCAGCGCCGGCCGTGTGACCGCGACGGCACGCTCCCACCACCGCCCCTCCGACAGTGAGCGCGGCGGCTCGCTCGTCAGCCCGTGGCTCATGGGACTTCCGGCGTGGGCCGTGAGCATCCGCAGCTCTGCTCGATCACGAGGTTTCCTCTGGTCGAGGTGTGGAACGGGGGAAGAGCGGGGTTCTGGATCCGCTCCAGGACCAGCTGCGTCGCCGTGGAGGCGATGAACTCGACGTCGCGACGCATGCTGGTGATCGGAGGGTTGGCGTACCTCGCCGAGCGCGTTCCGCCGAGCGACACGACGGCGACGTCCTCGGGCACCCGGATGCCCAGCTCGTAGCACGCTGCGATGGTGCCGATCGCCTGCGAGTCGGAAGCCACGAACACCGCCGTGGGGCGCTGCTCGGTCTCCGCGCGCACGCGTCCTCGAGGCCCGAGCAGCTGCATCGCAGCCGAGAAGCCCCCCATCTCCGAGCTCTCGGCGTGGGCGATCAGGTACTGGCCGTCCGGTGCCCCGATGGCCCGCTGAGCATTGCGCCATCCGAGGACGGGACGGGTTCCTGACAGTCGGTTGGACGGGCCGCAGATGCATCCGATCACGCGATGCCCGTGGCCCTGCAAGTGCTCGACCGCGTAGGCGGCGTCGAGCGAGTCCTCGGTGCGGATGGTCGAGTTCTCGGGTCGAAACGGCACGTCGTCGACGACGAGCAGCGGCGCCGAACCCAGCCCGCCGATGGCCTTGGTCGACAGCGAGATGCCGGGCCCGAAGATCAGGGCGTCGGCACGGCGCTCGATGAACGTGGAGACCACGGCGCGTTCGCGGGTGTGGTCGTGGTGCGTGGTGCCCGTGAACATGAGGTAGTCGTGCTCCGCGAGGTGCAGCTCCAGCGCCTCGGCGAGCTCGGCGTTCTGGGGGCTCGCGAGACCGGGTGTCAGGAATCCGATCGACCGGCTCGACCCACCTCGGAGCGCGCTCGCGATCGTGTTGGGCCGGTATCCGAGCTCGGCGATGGCCGCTTCGACGCGCGCACGGACCTCGGCCGAGACCGGCCGCGGCCCGTTGTTGATGACGTAGCTGACGACCGCAGGTGAGATCCCTGCAGCTCGCGCCACGTCAGCGCGGGTCACCGCCACCTGTCGAGCTCCGTCCTCGCGTCGTACGCCGTCGGTCCGGACCTAGTCCGCGGACTGTCCGGCGCCGACGTCGGACAGGTGCGGGTAGGAGGACTGAGCACCCCTGCTGGTGATCGAGTAGGTCCCGGCCCGTACGCCCAGGCCGACCGCCTGCTCCAGGGTGCCGCCTTGCGCGAGCACCGTAGCGAGCGCACCGACGAAGGCGTCACCGGCACCCGTCGTGTCGACGACACGGGCGACCTCGGGAGCGGGCGCGTGCCCCGATGTGTGCTGGTCCGCCCAGTAGGCGCCGGCGGCTCCGAGCGTGATGACCACCGACCGCGCCATCCCGAGGAGGTGGGTGCGGGCGGCGAGCGCGCTCTGCTCGTCGCAGACGACCGAGCCGACCAGGTCGCTCGCCTCGGACTCGTTGACCACCAGCGGGTCGCACAGGGCGATCACGTCCCGATCCAGCGGCTGGAAGGGGGCGAGGTTGAGGATCGCGCGCAGCCCGTGGCTCTGCGCGGACCGGATCGCCTCCTCGATGACGGGACGGGTCAGCTCGGCCTGGATCACCATCACCTGGGCGTCGGCGGCAAGCCGACCGATCGCGCGCGCCACGCGATGGGGATCGAGGGCGGAGTTGGCACCCGGAACGACCATGATCGAGTTCTCGCCGGTGTCGGAGACGGACACGAGGGCGATACCCGTGCGTCCGCGGCCCATGATCTCGACGTACGTCGTGTCGACCCCCTCGGAACGCAGCTGTCGGAGCAGCAGCGCGCCGTCGGCGTCGTCACCGAGGCACGCGATCAGACTGACGCTGCCCTGCAGCCGGGCGGCGGCGACCGCCTGGTTGGCGCCCTTGCCGCCGGGCTGGTTGAGCAGGTCCGACGCGAGCACGGTCTCGCCCTGACGTGGCGGTCGCGCCACGCGCACGATGTAGTCCTGGTTGGCCGAGCCGACGACGATGACGCCGGCGTGATGGCTGGGAGATTGCATGGTCGTCTCTCTGTTCGACGGTGTCGCTGGAACTAGCCCTTGAGGCCGACGGCGGAGATCCCGCCGATGAGCTGCTTCTGTGCCACGAAGTAGAGGATTGCGACCGGGATGATGGTGATCAGGTTCGCGGCCATGAGCAGGTTCGTCTGGTTGGAGCGCGCGGAGACGAAGTTGGACAAGCCGACCGCGAGGGTGAACTGGCTGTTGTCGTTGAGGTAGACGATGGGCCCGAGCAGGTCGCTCCACACGCCGAGGAAGGTGAGCACCGCGCAGACGGTGAGAGCGGGCTTGCACAGCGGCAGGATGATCGACCAGAAGATGCGGAACGTCCCCGCACCGTCCAAGCGGGCTGCGTCGTCGAGCTCGCGCGGGATCGATCGCATGTACTGCCGGATCAGGAAGATGAAGAACCCGGTGCCGGTGAAGGACGGGACGATCAGCGGCAGCGTGGTGCCGTACCAGCCGAGACTCTTGAAGAGCAGGAACTGCGGGACCATCAGCCCCTGCCACGGGATGAGCATCGTGAGGATGACGATGTAGAACAGGACGTCCCTGCCGGGGAACCTCAGCCTCGCGAACGGGTAGGCGACCAGCGAGCACGACACCACCGTCCCGAGGACGATGAAGACTTCGAGCCAGATCGTGTTCAGCAGGTAGACCGAGAAGGGGTGCTGGGGGTTGAGCAGCGCGCGGCTGAAGTTCTCCCAGTGCAGCTCCCCGTTCGGGAACCACTGCGGAGGATTGGTGAAGTACGGGCCGCCGTCCGGCTTGAGCGCCACCGTCAGCATCCAGCTCATCGGCAGGAAGACCATCGCGCTGGCGGCGATGAGCAACCCGTAGACGAGCGTGAGTCGACCGATGGGTCGGACGTAGCGGTAGTAGCGATCGCCCTTGAGCCGGCTGGCCGACGTGGTGGGCACTGTCGTTGTCACGAGGCTCCGGCTGCTAGGCGTTGTCATCGAAGACCCAACGGTCCGAGGTGCGCATGAGCACCACCACAACGGCGACACCGACGGCGAAGAAGAACAGGCTCAATGCGGCTCCGTAGCCCAGCTGGCCGTCCCGGAAGGCTGTCTGCCACATGTAGATCAGGTAGAAGAGCAAGGAATCGCTCGAGCCGCGGCCCACGGTGAACGCGGTGTCGAAGATCTGGAACGCGGCGATCACCGTGATGATCAGCTGGAAGAACAGCGTGGGGGTCAGCATCGGCAGCGTGACGTGGCGGAAGCGCCGCATCGAGCCGGCTCCGTCGAGCGCGGCCGACTCGTAGAGCGCCGGGTCGATGTTCTGCAGGCCGGCGAGGTAGATGATGGCGCCGCCGCCGATGATGACCCAGGCATTCGTGAGCACCATGGCGGGGATGGCCCAGTCAGGATCGAGGAACCAGGACGGCGGGTCGTCGACTCCGAGGTTGCGCAGGACTGTGTTGACCGCGCCCGACTGCGGGTTGAGCAGCTGCACCCAGAGCACGGCGATCGCCACACCGCTGAGCACCGACGGAAGGAAGAGGATGGTGCGGAACGTGCGCATGCCCCGCGCCTTCACGTTGAGCAGCAGGGCGCCGGCGAGCCCGAAGACCATGTAGACCGGCACCGAGATCAGCAGGTACAACCCGGTGATCTTCAGCGACAGCCAGAACCGGTAGTCGTCGGTCAGCATCCGTTCGAAGTTGTCCGTGCCCACCCAGTCGGGCTTACCGGCGAAGGACCAGTCGGTCAGGCTCAGATAGACCGAGAACAGCAGCGGGCCCAGCAGGAAGGCGACCGTGCCGACCAGCCAGGGCGACATGAACAGGTAGGCCGCGAGGGTGTCGGTGTGCCGTCGCCGGGCGCGCGGCGCCCGACCGTCCGGGGCCGGCGCGTCGGCACCCGGGCCATCGGCCTCGCGCACCTGGTTCGTCGACGCCGTCACCAAGCCGCCTTCCGGCTGTCGAGACCGCGATTGACCCCGGTCTACTCGTGTTGCGTGGCAACGTACACGCTGGATTCGGTCCTCGACAACCACTTGTGGCGCGGGGGACGCGGGCCTAGTGTGGCGCCACTCAACACGAGTTGACCACGGGGCCCGAGGCCCTTGCGGAGGGAGCACCAGACGATGACACGTGCCACAGCTACGGTCTGGGTCGCAGGCCTGATCGCTGCGAGCCTCATCACCACCGGCTGCTCCTCCTCCGGGGGCGAGCCGGCCGGGGGAGCGACGACGACGGGCAGCACCGAGCTCACCATCCTGTCCCTCGGCAACGGCGACGACGAGCTGCTGACCAAGCTCACTGCCGAGTTCGAGGCCGCCAACCCGGGTGTGACGGTCACGGTGAGCAACATCCCCGAGGACGTCTACGTCACCAAGCTCCAGACCGCGATCCTCGCCGACGACGCGCCCGACCTCGCGTTCGTCTACGGCAAGGGGTACGTGAAGTCGTTCCAGCCGCTCAACGACACGCTCTACAAGGAGCTGCCGCTGTCGGACTACAACGAGACGGTCCTCGACGGCGCGTGCGGGCTCGACGGTCAGATCTACTGCATGGGCGGCTACATCGGCGGGCTCGTGCTGGCCTACAACAAGGACATCCTGACCAAGGCCGGCCTGCCGTTCCCCTCGACCACCGAGCCGCTCACCATGACCGAGTACGCCGCCTTGGCGCGCAAGATCAAGGCCGCCGGAACCAAGTGGGGCGGGGACGCACCCACGCCGACGTACTGGGTCGACTACGGAGTCTTCCTCGACGACGCCGGGAAGGTCGCGGAGCTGACCAACCCCACCTACGTGCAGGCGGTCGAGCAGCTCGCCTCCCTGGTGAAGGACAAGACGGCCCCCGGGCGTCCCGAGCTCGAAGCCTCGGGCTCGGAGGACGCCATGAAGGACTTCCTGTTCGCCGGCGACGCCGGGATGATGATCCTCGACTCGTCGTCGCTCAGCTCGGGGGAGAAGCTGCCGATCGACGTCGGGTTCGCGCCTGTCCCTGTCCCCGACGGCGGCGGGCTCTGGGTCACGAGCTTCACCAACGCCCTCGGTATCCCTGTCGGTGCCAAGAACCCCGAGGGGGCGAGGGAGTTCCTCGCGCTGATGGGCACGAGCGGCCAGGCCATGGAGGTGGCGCGCGGCCAGCTGCCGCTGAGGTTCTCCGACGCCGAGGCGTACGCCAAGCTGGGAGAGCCGCAGGCTCAGTACAAGGAGATCACCGCCCTGGCGAAGCCGACGGTGTTCACCCCCAACCTGTTCGCCTGGTCGGGAATCATCGACGACGCGTACTACGCCGTGCTCCGCGGTGACGCCGACGTCACCACCGCGCTGACCGAGGCACAGCCGAAGGTCCAGGAAGTCCTCGACACCACCTGGAAGGCGTTCGAGGACAGCGCGGGCGAGTAGCGCACGACCTGATGAACACGGTGCGGGGCCCCGGTCGATGACCGGGGCCCCGCACTGCTGTGTGTCAGCTGCCGACGCGCAGCTTCGCGTGCGCGAGCGCGCTGGTCCGAGCAGCGAGGTCGGAGATGGCGCTGTTGTCGAACCCGAACAACGCCGACCGGGTCCGGTCCTTCAGCGGGGCGATGAAGTGCTCGGGGAGGCCCGAAGCACCGTGGAGCACGCCGCTCACCGAGCCGGCAGTGGCTCCGTTGGAGTCCGTGTCCCATCCGCCGGAGACGGTGAGGCCGACGGTGCTCGAGTAGTCGTCCTCCCCCCAGAGGAGCCCGGCGACGATGATCGCGGCGTTGTTGATCGTGTGCACCCAGCTGTAGTGGCCGTACGCCTGCTGGATGGCGGCCACAGCCTCCTCCCAGGACTTCCCCTCGTCCTTGAGCCGGATCACGAAGGAGAGCGCCTCGTGCAGTCGCGACCTGGGCGGTACGTGCTCGAGTGACATGTCGACGGCGTCGCGGGCGGTGTCGGCGACGAATGCCGACGAGACCAGCGCAGCCGACCAGAGCTCGCCGTAGATCCCGTTGGCCACGTGCGAGAGCGCCGCGTCCGGGTAGGCCAGCGCCATCGCATCGCGTGGTCGACCCGGGCTGACCCACCCGAAGACGTCGCCGCGGATGAGGGCGCCGATCCACTCCCGATAGGGGTTCCGGGTGCCGGCCACCTCGGCGAGGGGCACGCCCGCGATCAGGTTCGTGTACGCCGCCCGCTCGGCTGTGTAGACCTGGAAGTAGGGCAGCAGGTAGAGCCAGCCGTCCGCCACGTGCCGCGTCGAGAGCGCAGAACCGTGCTGCTCGAGCAGGTGCAGCCCGAGGATCGGGTAGTCGACGTCGTCGTCACGCGCCGACCCGTCGACGTTGCCCCGAGTCGTCTCGGGCCAGTTGCCGAGCAGCTCGAAGCCGTCCGGCATCGGGTCGAGCTTCGGGATGTAGTCGAGCAGCGGCCAGGCGTCGGCGTGGTCGAGGTAGGCGCGGATGTGGCTGGTCGTCCAGACCGTGCCGTGCTCGATCGGCTTGCCCAGGTTGCAGCCGGCGATCCGGCCCAGCCATCCGCCGGCGATCTTGTCGTCGATGACGTCGCGGGGCGGAGCCGTCGTCTCGGTGCGTGGCGGCAGAGTGTCGAGGATGTCGGCGAACGCGTCGGGCTCCTCGTAGGCCCAGCCCGTGCTCCGGGGCAGCGCGGCCAGCCCGGTCAGGATGCGCTCGAGCTCGTCGCGGTCATCCGGATCGGCTGCCAGGAACTCCGCGTGGGCGGCGGAGACGTCATAGCCCGTCTCGCGCAGCTGGTGCAGCTCGTCGTGCAGGACATCGAACGAGCTCAAGGGATCGTGCATGGTTCGTTCTCCTCTGTGCGACGTGATCGCGGGGTCACGGCGGACCCGGAGCGACCGACGGGCGATGGATGACGAGCTCGTGCGCGGATCTCTCCCGGGCACAGCTGGGCGGGCGACCTGCGAGCGATCGGGGCTCCGAGCGCAGGCGGGTCGTGATGCCTGTTGACCGGGTCGGCTCCAACCCCTACCGTCGGAGTAAGGAAACCTTACTGCATGCCGGGCGGGAGCGATATGGCGGTCGGCAGGCCGAGGACGATCCGGGCGATCAACTCCGAGGCGGTCGTGGCGCTGCTGCTCGGCGCCGGGTGGGTCTCACGCGCCGATCTCGCACGGCAGACCGGGCTCTCCAAGCCGAGCGTTGCCGACGTGGTCGACCAGCTGACGACGGCCGGTGTGCTGCTCGAGAGGGCGACGGGGCCTCGGACCAAGGAGTTCGCGGTCGACGCCGGGCGAGTCCTCGGCGCCGGGGTCTCGCTGTCGGTCGACGCTCTGGAGGTCTGCGTCGTCGATGCCGCGGGGACGGTCGTGGCAGGGGCGTGGCGGCCGCATGACGGGTCGACGGCGACGCCGGACGACGTCGTGGCCCGGACCATCGCCGAGGCGCTCGACCACGAAGGCATCGCCTGGGATCGTCTGGGCGAGATCGTCATCGGCGTCTCGGCCAGCTTCGACGAGCGTCACGAGCAGCTGCGCCACGCGGGTTCGCTGCCCCCGTGGGCGGGCGACGCCGTGGCAGCCCTGCTGGCGATGGGTCATGGCGACGGCATCGGCGTGGTCGTGGAGAACGACGTCAAGCTCGCTCTCGTCGCGGAGCGCCATGCGCGGTCGCGGCAGCGCGACGGTCAGTCGATGTCGTTGATCTGGCTCGGCCCCGGTGTCGGTCTGGCGAGCTGGGTGAACGGGGGGCTCGTCCGCGGTTCGTCGGGCGGCGCGGGCGAGATCAGCTATCTGCCGCTCGGATCGGGGCAGCTGGCCGACGTCGTCGGCGCGGCGGCCCTGGGCGAACGGGCCTCCCGGCTCGGCCTTCCCGGCGCGGACCCGGCCGAGGCCCTGGCCGAGGCCGCGACCGGTCCGAGCCCCGAGGCGATCCAGTTCCTCGACGAGGTTGCGCGCGCACTGCTGCCGGCCGTCGCCGGTGTGGTGACGGTGCTCGATCCCGGCCTGCTCGTGCTGGGCGGCCCCCTGGGAGAAGCGGGCGGAGCACAGCTGGTCGCCAGGGTCGAGGCGGGGCTCGCCGAACTCATCCCGCTGCCGTGCGACATCGAGCTCAGCGTGGTCCGCGGCGATGCCGTGCTCGACGGTGCCGCTGTGGTCGCTGCAGGCCGGGCACGTGTCCGGCTGCTCGAGTCGGCACGGCGCGCCGGTGACAACGGTGCCGCGGGTCACTCCGCGGACCTGCACGTGAGACGCCCGCCGACGGCACCAGGAGGCCGCCAGTGAAGGACGACACCAACGACGGGGAAGACTTCGAGACGCCGGCCAGCATCG
The DNA here is from genome assembly GCA_963827145.1 of uncultured Actinomycetota bacterium. Lineage (GTDB taxonomy): Bacteria > Actinomycetota > Actinomycetes > S36-B12 > CAIYMF01 > Longivirga. The sequence goes on from CAWGZO010000001.1 coordinate 1,414,785, forward strand.
CTGCCCGGCCGATCGACCCGCTCAGCGGCTCGACGAGCCGCACGGTGCCCGACATCGCGTACGCCGTCGTCGAGGGCTATCGACCACTGCGGCTCGACCTCCATCTGCCTCGCGGGGGAGTCGCCCCGTTCCCGGTGGTGGTCTTCATCCATGGGGGCGGGTGGCTCGCTGGAACCAACAAGATCGAGAGCGACGAGATGCTCACGATCGCGCAGATGTGGCGTGCCCTCCTCGACCGGGGGATCGCCGTCGCCTCGGTGCAGTACCGGCTCTCGGGGGAGGCCCGCTTCCCGGCGGCGCTGCACGACGTCAAGGCGGCCGTGCGGTGGATCGGGGCGTTCGGCGCCGAGCTCGACCTGGATCCGGCGCGCATCGCCGCGTTCGGCGACTCTGCAGGCGGGCACCTGTCGGCGTTGCTCGCCGCGCACGCCGATGCCGACGGACTCGAGGGCGACATCGGTGTGCCGTACGGCTCGTCGCGGGTGCTCGCGGCTGTCGCGTGGTACCCGCTCACCGATCTCGAGACCGTCGAGTCGGCGTCGTACGACTGGTCGTCGCCGAACTCCATGGGGGCGAGGCTGATCGGCGCCGATCGCGCGACCCACCCGGAGGCGGCGCGTGCTGCTAGCCCGGTCACGTACGTCGACAGCGCGTCGGCTCCCCTGCTCGTCCAGCACGGAGATGTCGACTACCTCGTCCCGCATCACCAGAGCCTCGACCTCGCTGCGCGATACCGCGAGGCAGGTGTCGAGGTGGAGGTCGACATCGTGCCGGGGGCCGACCACGGATTCGACGGCGGCGACATGGATGCCATCGTCGAGCGGGCAGCGGAGTTCCTCGCCCGGCACCTCCGGGTCGAGCAGGACGGACCTCGAACGACACCGGCGCACGCGCCGGCCGCCCCGACGACGGGAGCCACTCGATGACGACCCAGCACTTCACCGTGGTCGACGGACGACTGGTCTGGACCGGTGACGGCGAGACGTTGGAGGTGCAGGCGTGGGGCGCCGACAGCCTGCGTGTCACCGGCACCATGAAGTCGCAGGTCCGACCGACCGACTTCGCCCTGCTGCCGCCCGCGGTCACGAGCCCGGAGATCGTCATCGACGGGCCGAGGGCGAGGATCACGAACGGCGCCATCACGGCGTCGTTGACGGCCGAGCACCTGCACGACGTCACCGCCGGCTACGACGTCCTCCGCTGCTCGATCGCGTTCCTCGACGCGGAGGGCTCCACGCTTCTCGAGGAGGTGCCACCGGAGGGCTCCCTCAAGATCAAGGCACGCCGCTACCGCGGCCTGCCGGGCGGCAACCACCAGCTCACCGTCGCCTTCGCGTCGAGCGACGAGAAGCTCTACGGGATGGGGGAGTACCAGCAGGACATCCTCGACGTGAAGGGCAGCACCTTCGAGCTCGCCCAGCGCAACTCGCAGGCATCGATCCCGTTCGTCCTGTCGAGCCGCGGCTACGGGTTCCTGTGGCACAACCCGTCGATCGGGCGCGCGACGTTCGGGACGAACCGCACCGAGTGGGTGGCCGAGTCGACCCGAGGACTGGACTACTGGATCACCGCCGGGTCGACGCCTCGGCAGATCACGCAGGCGTACGCCGATGCGACCGGCCACGCGCCGATGATGCCCGAGTACGGACTCGGCTTCTGGCAGTGCAAGCTGCGCTACTGGAACCAGGAGCAGCTGCTCGAGGTGGCCCGCGAGCACGTCCGCCGCGGGCTGCCGCTCGACGTGATCGTCGCGGACTTCTTCCACTGGCCGCACATGGGCGACTACCGGTTCGAGGACGAGTTCTGGCCGGATCCTGCCGCGATGGTCGCCGAGCTCAAGGAGCTCGGCGTCGAGCTCATGGTCTCCGTCTGGCCGCAGGTGTCGCACCGAGTCCGAGAACTACGTCGAGTTCCGTCGGCGCAACGCCCTCGTCGGCGTCGAGCGCGGCATGGACGTGCAGATGGGCTTCGAGGGCGCGAGCAGCTTCGTCGACGTGACGATCGGCAGCCGGTAGGGACCTGATCTGGTCCCTGTGCCGGCGCAACTACGCCGACCTCGGCGTGCGGCTGTTCTGGCTCGACGAGGCGGAGCCGGAGTACGGCGCCTACGACTTCGACAACTACCGCTACGCAGCCGGGGCCAACGTCGAGATCGGCAACATCTATCCGCAGCAGTTCGCCCGGGCGTTCTACGAGGGTCAGGTCGCGGCCGGGCAGGAGCAGGTGGTCAACCTGCTCCGGTGCGCCTGGGCGGGCAGCCAGCGCTACGGCGCGCTCGTCTGGTCGGGCGACATCAGCTCGACCTGGCTCGACTTCCGTCGCCAGATCACCATCGGGATCCAGATGGGGATCGCCGGGATCCCGTGGTTCACCACGGACATCGGCGGGTTCCACCACGGCGATCCGGGGAGCGAGGACTTCCGCGAGCTGCTGATCCGCTGGTTCCAGTTCGGGACGTTCTGCCCGGTCATGCGCCTGCACGGCAACCGGTTGCCCGCCGAGACCGTGCTCGCGGCCGACGGGAGCGTGCGCAGCCCGTCCGGTGCGGCGAACGAGCTCTGGAGCTACGGCGATGACGTCTATCCGATCCTGGTCGATCACGTGCACCTGCGCGAGCAGCTGCGACCGTACCTGCGGGACGTGATGAACCAGGCGCACGTCGACGGCGCACCTGTCATGCGCGGTCTGTTCTTCGAGTTCCCGGACGACCCGCGCGCGTGGGACGTGGCCGACCAGTTCCTGCTCGGCGCCGACCTGCTGGTGGCTCCCGTCCTCGAGCCCGGCGCGCGACAGCGCCTCGTCTACCTGCCTGCCGGCGCGACCTGGACCGAGCTCGCCACGGGCCGCCTGTTCGAGGGCGGTCAGTCGGTCGTCCTCGACGCCCCGCTGCACGTGATCCCTGTGCTGGCCAGGGACGGCGCCGTGCCGGAGCTCATCCGCGCAGCTCCCTGACGGGCCCGGCCGCCACCGGTGTCTCCCCGTGGCGCGAGGCGCACACGCCGACGGGAGGCGGGGTCTCCGGCTGAGGTATCCTTCCTGACCGTGCCTCCGTCCGATCCCGGACGGGCCGCACGCCGCCTTAGCTCAGTCGGTCAGAGCGACGCACTCGTAATGCGTAGGTCATCGGTTCGATTCCGATAGGCGGCTCCACCCTCGGGTCCCGCCCCTGTCAGCACGTGCTGCCAGGGGCGTTGCCGTCGCCGACCATGAACTCGCTAGGACGCGCTGCCGCCCAGCTTCGCGAAGCCCGTGGCGAACCAGACGCCCCGCCCACCGACGGGTGCGCGGCCGACGAGGGGCAGCAGATCGGTGGAGAACGCGTCCTGGGTCGACCACGAGTGGCGGACGTCCATGTGCAGGTTGCGTTCCGCGAACACGCGGAGCGAGTGCAGCGAGGCCGTGGGGTTGCCGGTGCCGGTGGGGTGCCCGCCGCCGACGACGACCGCCCACGGCTCGGTCCGGCCGTGGATGGGTCGCGTCGACCATCCTGCGCTCACGTCGTACGACGTCGGCGGGATCTCGGCGACCACGCCGGCCATCGCGTAGTGACGTCGCTGCTCGACCTCGGCGAAGGCGAGTGTGCGCAGCAGCGCCGGCATGTGCGTCGCGAGGACGACGTCGGACGCCTCGACGCGCCACCCGTCCTCGCATCGCACCTCGACCCGTGCGCCCGGCTCCACGCCGACGACTGTCCTCCCGAGCTCCAGCCGACCGCCGGCGGCCAGCAGGTCGGCCGCCAGGGCCGACAGGTAGGCGCCCTCGTCGGCTGCGACGCGGATGCTCGCAGGGTGTGCCGCTCGTCGCGGCTCGGAGGTTTCCGTCGCCTCGGTCGGGTACTGGGCGCCATCGGCGTTCCGGCGACAGCCGCGTGCGCACCCTGCCAGCCCGACGAGGGGACCTGCCGTGCCGATCGACTCCACGGACGAGCGCGACCGTGACACCGGCTCGCAGGATCCCGCTCCGGCCGGTGCCGTCGCAGGAGCGTCCGGAGGACCCCGACGATCCGGCGCTGCAGCCGGAGACGCTGGGCATCGACGACACCGACACCGCACTCGCCACCGAGGACGCCTCGAATCCAGCCGAGTAGCAGCAGCCGACCCGTCGCCGAGGGCGGCGGGTCGACGCGTCGGGAGGACACCGATGACGACGCAGGTACGCTCCCGGGACACGACGTCGCAGACTGCAGGCGTGCTCCTCGCGGTAGGCGCCCTGGTCCTCACGCTCGTCGTACCGGCGTCTCCGGCCACCGCGGCCGCAGATCACGGTGCCGGAGGTCCCGAGGTCGGGCATCTCGTTCAACGGCCCGGTGTACGCCGTCGCCATCGGCCCCGACGTCGTGTACGTCGGAGGCAGCTTCAGCTCGGTCACCGGCAGCAACGGGACGTTCGCGCGCAGCCGGCTCGCGGCGATCCGGCTCAGCACCGGTGCCGTCACCTCGTTCCGCGCGGACGCCAATGCCACGGTGCGCGCCCTGGCGCTGCGCTCCGCCTCGCTGTTCGTCGGCGGCGACTTCACCCGAGTGCACGGCCAGACGCGCGGTCGGCTCGCCGAGGTCGACAGCACGACGGGGGCGCTGGGCTCCTTGCGCCGGGACGCCAACGCCCCGGTGCGAGCCGCTGGCCGTCGTCGGAGATCGGCTCTACGTGGGCGGCGACTTCTCCAGCGTCGGCGGCACGGCGCGTGCGCGGCTCGCAGCGCTGCACCTTGCCGAGCGGCACGCTCGACGCGGCGTTTCCGTCCGACGCTCAACGGGAGCGTGTACTCCGTGACCGACGACCCCGGACGGGTCTGTCGTGCTGGCGGCGGCGGCTTCACGACGGTCAACGGCAGCTCCACCCGCCGCTACCTCGCGTCGTTCACGCGAGCCGGCGCGGTCCGCGCGCCGGTCTTCGCGCTGGGGCCGAACAACCCCGTCCTCAGCCTCGACACGAACGACGACGGCTCGCGCGTGTTCGCCGGCGTCGGCGGCGACAAGCACCGGCAACCAGGCGGCTGCGTTCGACGCCGCGACCGGGGCGAAGCGGTGGTACCAGCGAGCGGACGGCGACGTCCAGGCCGTGGCGTATCACGCGGGCAACGTGTTCTTCGGCTTCCACGAGGGATTCGCCGGCGACACGTCCGTGCGGCTGCTGGCCGCCGACGCGTCCACCGGCCGTCTCGAGCCGGACTTCCGGCCGACGGTCAACTCGTTCTGGGGAGTCTGGGCGCTGGCCGCCACGGCTCGCGGCGTGGTCGCCGGCGGCGAGTTCACCGCGGTGAGCGGCACGCGCGCCGGTCGGCTGGCCTTCTTCGACGCCGATCGGCTGCCGACGCAGCCGCCGGCGGCTGCGCGACCCCCCGCGACGATCACCGGCCTCGCGGTCACGGCGCCGTCTCCGCCCGTCGTCATCCTCGGACCCCGCGGCACGGTGAGCGCGACGCCGAGACTGCGGGTGGGGGTCACCTGGCCAGGCTCGGTCGGGGAGCTCGAGACCGTGACCGTGGCCGGCGTACGACAGGGCCCGGGCGCGTCGGCGTCGCTGCGCTTCACCACGGTCTGCGGCGCGACGGCGACCTGCGCCGTCAGCGGCAGCCGCACGAGTGCTGCTGTGCCCCTGACCCTCACCGGGGGCGGGCGACGCGTCGACCCGAACCGCGTCACCGCCCTCGGAAACCCTGGTCTCTACTCGCTGCGTCCGTCCGGGTCTACCTCCGCGGGTGTCGCGGTGCCCTACGGCGGGCCCCCTGTGCAGGTGCAGTACCTGCGTGCCACCCGGATCCAGGCGTTCAACGCCTCACCCGAGCCGGTGCGCGCGGGGTCGACGGTGCGTCTGCGCGGCACGGTCTCCAAGGCCACCGTCTGCGCCGCCGGCAGCCGGGCCGTGGGCTGCCGTGCAGGGCAGCTGGGTCGGTGGCGGCCAGTCATACGCCGCTCGGTCTCGCTGGTCTTCGATCCTGCCGGCCCGGCCCCGGCTCGCTTCGTCGCCGCGGTTCGGCCCGACGCCAGCGGCCGCTTCGCTGTCAGGTTGCGACAGGACGTGGCCGGCACCTGGCGTGCGGAGCTGCGTCAGACGACGGAGTTCGGAGCGGCCCGCTCGCGGTCCGACCTGGTGAAGCTCCGCGCCTGAACCACGAGGCGTTCGGCTCGGCGGCCGGCGCAGTGATCCGTCCGGATGTCTGGCTCGCGCACTGCCGTGCGCGAGCCAGGTCCTTCGTGCTCGGCGGCCGAACGTGGGCCGCCCGGGTCACGCCCGGGATCCGCCGGGCCGCTCCTCGTGGCCGAGGCCGAGGCCGACGGCCACCTCGCTGACCGATTCGAAGATCACCGAGCCGGGGAGCCGTCGCAGCGCCGACACGACCTCGGGTTCGGCGCCGCCCGACTCGGCGGCGCGCACGAGCTGCTGCCGGGTGGCGGGGAACGTCGATCGCGTGAGCGCAGCGGCGATCCGACTGCGCATCTCGGCGCCCTGCGGCGTCAGCCCCGGCGGCATGCCGGGAGAGCGCGGATCGTTCCACGGACTGATCTCTGGGGTGTTCGCCATGCGCCCCCGCTACCCCGAAGGTGGGTCGCGAAACCGATCGCGCGCAACCCGGCACGGGGTCGTGGCCGCGCACGTGCTCGTCAGTCGTCGGGGTCTACGCCGGCTGGCGGCCGCAGCTCCCTCTCCTGGACCAGTTCGGCCTTCCGAGGTGTCGTCGTGTTTAGCCCCCGGCTCCGTGGTCATACCGCGCACCCACGCGGGGCTGTTTCCGCCCCTGCATCTCGCACCCCCCTCCTCCAGGAGTCGTGATGACCGACCCGACACGCAACCCGGACCACCGACCGCCGTCGACGCGCACGGACGACGGTGCCGACGTGCACCGCGAGTCCGGCGTCGGCGCGACGAACGAGCCGGCGGACACGCGCAGCGTCGTCCGCGAGAGTCCCGCGAACGACGAATCGCTGGTGCGCGACCGCCGCCGGGATCGCACAGACGCGACCGACAGGCTGCGGGGGATCCGGTGGGGTGCGGTGTTCTTCGGCTGGTTGTGCGCCACGGGTGTCTCGGCACTCCTGGTGGCGATCGTCGCGGCAACCGGCACGGCCATCGGCCTGACCGAGTCGACCGTCGGCGAGGTCGTCGACGACGCCGTCGGCAATGCCGCTGCGGTGTCGCTCGGTGGCGCCATCGCGCTCGTTCTCGTGCTGGCCGTGAGCTACCTCGCCGGCGGGTACGTCGCGGCGCGGATGGCACGGTTCAGCGGTCGCAGCCAGGGCTTCGCGGTGTGGGTGGTCGGTCTCGTCGTCACCCTGCTCGTCGCGCTCGGCGGAGTCGTGCTCGGGTCGGCGTACGACGTTCTGGCGCGGCTCGACCTCCCGCGCATCCCCGTGGAGGAGGACACCGTGACGACCGGTGGCGTGCTCACGTTGCTCGCGATCCTCATCGTCACCCTGCTCGCGGCCGTCCTCGGCGGTGTCCTCGGCGACCGCTACCACCGTCGCCTCGACGAGATCGACCTGCGATGACCGTCCCGTCCCGCCACCCTCGGACTTCCGACAAACACGAGCCTTCCATGACCACGCCTGACGCTTCCGGCTCGAGCTGAGCTGCGACGCCCGGTCGCGGGAGAGAGCTGAGATGACGACCCCGGACGAGCGGCACCGCATCCCGGCGGGTGTGAGCGACGAGACCGTCCGCGCGCTGGGCAAGCTGAGCGAGGCCCTGGAGACGACCGAGCGCGCCCGAGGAGCGCTCTACGACTTCCACCAGCTCACCGGGCATGCCGACTTCATGCTCGACGAGGCGATCGAGCTGCTCCGGCTGGCCGGCCACGCCGACGCGGCCCGGCGGGTGCGGGAGAGCCTCGTCGGCCGCAACGTCATCGCCGGTCGGTGGACGTTCGAGATCGTCGAGGACTACGACGACCACTACATGGCGCGGTTCCGCGACGTCGAACGGACGTTGCGTGGCGAGCTCGCAGACGGTCGTCGCCACCTCTATGAGGCACGGCTGAAGGCTGAGCGTGGCGGTGAGTCCGGTCCGTAGGGGCCTTCTGCCTGATGGGCCTTGCGGACCCGGCACCAGCCGATGCACCCTCGTCCTGCTGGACCGTTCGTGCGCTGCTGCTGTCTCGGGGGCGGGGCCATGTCGAACCTGCTAGCCGATCTCCGTGCCGACCTGACGCGCCTGGCCGTCGGCCTGATCCTCGTGGCCGTGCTCGGTGCTGCCACCATCGTCGGCGCCCAGAGTGGCGTGGTCGTCCCCGTGGGCACGGTGCTGCTCGTCGCCCTCGGTGTCGCTCTGGTGGCGGGGCCTGCGGCCACCGGGCTCGTGGCGATCGCCGCCTGCTGGGTGGTGCTGCTGAACTACGTGGCCTTCCCGACGGACAACGTGGTCGTCCGGTACCTCACCGTCGTGGGTATCTGTGCACTGGCGACCGTCGCGAGCGCGCTCCGGCGCCGACGAGAGCGTTCGCTGCTGGTGCAGGCCGTGGACCTGGCTCTCGCACACGACCACGAGGTCGTCGGTCGTGTCAGCCGGACGATGATGGAGCAGGTCCCGGGGCTCAGCGTTGCCGTCGATGTCCCTGCCGTGGCACGCAACGCGGTGCGGATCGGTCGCGAGGTCTTCGAGGCGTCGGCCTGCTCGTACTGGCAGGTCGACGGCGACGAGTGCTATCTCGTGGCGCGCGATCCGTCGGGTGCGTGGGCGCCCGGGCAGCGGATCTCCGTCGCCACCATGCAGGTGACCGACGGCGGTGCTCGCACGTCGTTCGCGCGACGCAGCGATCTGCCCGACGGGAGCCCCCGGGCAGCAGCGATGGACCAGGGCGGTGCCGTCACCGGCACGTCCACCGCGATCCGCGTCGACGGCGCGACGGTCGCGTTCCTCGCTCTGAGCTGGAGCACCGACGTCGGTGACCGGAGCCCTGCCTGGTTCGACCTGCTCGACCGGTTCGGCGACCAGGTCGCCCTCGCGAAGACCGTGGTACGACGTCGCCTGGCCCAGGAGCAGACACAGCGGCTCGGGCGCCGCCTGCAGCACGCGCTGCTGCCCAACCCGGTGCCGGATGCCGGGGGAGTGCGTTCCAGCAGCCTCTACCGGCCGGGCACCCGCGACCTCCTCCTCGGTGGTGACTTCCTCGACCTGACCGATCGGCGCGAGTCCGACGGAAGGATCGCCTTCCTGCTCGGCGACGTCTCCGGGCATGGCCCGGAGCAAGCGGCGGCTGCCGCCTCGCTGAGGTCGGCATGGTCGGCCATGGCGGTGCTGCCGGGGTTGGGCATCTCCGAGTGGGCCGCCGGGATGACCCACGTGCTGGCGGAGAGCGACCCCGAGCAGGCGATGTTCGTCACCGTCGTGATGGGGACGTTCGACCCCGATGAGAAGCGCCTGCGCTACGTCACAGCAGGGCATCCGCCGCCGATCCTCCTCGGCGCGGCCGGGCGGGTGGTCGGCGAGCAGTCGGGGCCGCCCCTCGGGGTGGTCCCCGACGTGAAGCTCGAGGAGTTCGTCCTCGACGTCGCCGGCCTCATGGGCGTCCTGCTGGTCACGGACGGGATCTTCGAGGGTTTCGTGGCGCCGGGGTGCAGGCAGCGCGTGGGCTGGGACGACTTCGTCGACATCGTGCACGGCGGGCTCGACCCGACCAGCGGCTCCTACCTCGACCTGCTCGCCGACGACATGGAGCACCGCAACGGCGGGCCCATGGCGGACGATGTCGCGGCCCTGCTGCTGCTCTGGGACGACGTCCGGGACGAGCCGTGCGCTGAGTGAGGTCGACGCGAGCTCGCGGCGGCCGCTGACGGCGATGCGCCCGAGGTTCGGGGTTTGACCCCGCCCGCTCGGGGAACCTGGGCGGCGCACCGGTGGTCGGTGCCGAGCACCACCTCGGAGGACCCCATGGCGCTCCGCGCCGCAGCACCCGGAACGGCAGTGCGCTGTGCTGGGAGTCCGGGCCGGCCCGCCCCCGCTCGGCGGGCGTCGTGAGGTTGCGCCGCAGCGACCTGCGGGCACCAGGGATCGTGCGGGTGCGCCGCGGGCGTGGCTTCACCTATCGGGACCGCAACCGCAACCCGGTCGACGAGGCGACGCGGGAGCGGATCCGGACCCTCGCCATCCCTCCGGCGTGGACGGACGTGTGGATCTGCCCGTGGCCGCACGGCCACATCCAGGCCACCGGCACCGACGCTGCCGGGCGGACGCAGTACCGCTACCACGCCGAGTGGCGACGGCTGCGTGACGTCGCGAAGCACGACCGCGTGCTCGCGCTGGCCGCCGAGCTGCCGCGCGCCCGCCGACGCGCTGCTGGCGCGATGCGCGGGTCGGAACTCACTCGTGAGCGCGTGCTGGCGGGCTGCTTCCGTCTGCTGGACGCAGGCTCCCTGCGCATCGGGGGAGAGGGCTACGCCAAGGACAACGAGTCGTTCGGGCTGGCCACGCTCGCACGTGAGCACGTGCAGGTCAGCGGCAACGACGTCACCTTCCAGTTCACGGGGAAGTCGGGGAAGCTCCAGACGGGACGCGTGCACGACCGGTCGCTGGCGCGGCTGGTCGGAGACCTGCTGGAGCGCGACGACGACCACGCGGAGCTCTTCGGATGGTGGACGGCTGCCGGGTGGCACGACCTGCGCAGCGCCGAGGTCAACAGCTATCTGCGCGACCTGCTCGGCGACGGGGCGAGCGCCAAGGACTTCCGCACGTGGAACGCCACGGTCCTCATGGCCCAACGTCTGGGTCTCACGCACGAGCCGGGGGGCTCGGCCCGCGAGCGGGCCCGCCTCGTGCGAGCGGCGTACTCGGACGTCGCCGACTACCTCGGCAACACACCCGCCGTGGCGAGGACGTCGTACGTCGATCCGCGCGTCGTCGACCTGTTCGGCTCGGGCGTCGTCATCCCGGCGGAGGTCCTCCCCGCTCGCGAGGTGACGGATGCCGGTCCACCCGGCCGTCGAGCGCGCGGTGCGGGCGATGCTGGTAGGCGTGGCGGACGGGATGGCGACTGCGGCGTGACGGTCTCGCGTTCACCTCGGCCGGTTTGGGTGTGGATCCTCGGGGAATGGGCGCCGTCCGCCCACCTCGAGGAGCTCCCATGACCGACGACAAGCGACCCAATCTGCTCGTCCGGGCCGGCCTGGCCATCAAGCGGGCCGCGACGTTCGTGTACGGCCCCGCAGAGATCCGTCCGGCGTCGGACCCCGTGGTGCAGATCGACCGCGAGCGTGGCGTGCAGCCGGATCCGCGCCGGGAGCCGAAGCTCTCCGAGCGTCAGCAGTCCTACGAGAACCTCCCCCGGGGCACCGCCGAGTGAGCGGGTGCCCCGGGTAGGTCCCGCTAGACGCGCGTGCCGCGGCCGCGGGCGAGGCCGAACAGGCCGACGACGAGCAGGACGAGCGCGACGATGAACAGCCACTTGGCCGCGGTGCCGAATCCCAGGACGACGGCGATGAGTGCGGCGATCAGCAGGATGAGCCAGGTGGACATGGACGTGCTCCTTCGTGGTGTGGAGGCGGGCTGGTTGCCTGCCTCGCTGTGAGTGCGCGTCAGGCCAGGTCGTGCCAGCTGGACTCGCTCAATTCGATGCCGTGCTCGTCGCGATGCGCGGACGATGCGGGTCCACGCCTCATCGCGCTGCCGGTCGGTCACGTCGGAGACCTGCATGAACCTCGCCACGGCGTTGCGCACGTGAGCGGCATCCACGAGCGGCTCCTTGCGAGCATCGGGGAAGGCGAAGGCCGAGTCGGGGAGCGCGTCGCGCTCGGCGTCGTCCATGGCTGTCAGACCCGCTCCCGGCGCAGGAGCCGGAGCGCCAGCAGCGCCAGGATCGCGCCGATGACCGACCCGATGATCCCCGAGGTCTGGAGCGCCCCGTCCTCGCCGTCGCGGCCGAACAGCAGGTAGCCCAGGAAGCCGCCGACGAGCGAGCCGACGAGGCCCAGCGCGATGGTCGCGAGGATGCCCATCGAGTCGTCCCCGGGAACGATGGCGCGCGCGAGGAAGCCGGCGATGAGGCCGACGACGAGCATCACGATGATGAAGGTGAGCATGAGTACTCCTTGGTCTGGCGTCGAGACGACGCTGAGTCGTTCGGATAGGTGTCGAAGGGGAGGCGTCAGGAAGGACGTTCCGCCGGGTCGCCCGGCGTCTCTCCCCCGGTCGGCTCCGTGCTGGCGGCCGGCGAACCGCGTCCGTCGGAGTCACGCTCCGCGAGGCGCCTGGCACGCTCGGCGCGCACCGCCTCGATGGCGGCGCGCTCAGCGGCGAGGATGGAGGCGTCGGCCTGGTCGGCGAGATTGCCTCGTGTTTCGTAGCTGCTCATGACGAGTCCTCCTCCTTGGTGGACGGGCCGGGCTGCGCTGCACCTTGGGTGATCTCCGTGGTGTAGCCCGACTCGCGAGTGCTGCCCGACGGAGCCGGCTCCCCGATACCAGCAGCGCGGCTGCCTCGGTCCGCACGTTCCGCCGCCTGCCGGTCGGCGAGCACCGCGTCGTCGTCGCCGGAGGGCGGGTCGAGCGGCTCCGTGCCATCCGTGGCCCATGCGGCGGGGTCGGCCGTGCCCTCAGGCACACGCTCGAGCGGGACCGGTCGCTCCGCCTGGTCAGGCGGATCGGCCGGGATGGGGTGGGACATGCGGCTCTCCGTTCCTCGGGCCGCCCCACTACCCCGGGAACCGTCGCCCAAACGCCCACCGCGGGTCGGGGCCTGGGCTACCGCACGACCGTCCACGCGGACGGCTGTCGCTGCGGAGAGCCACCGTCCCGGCGACGTTTGACGTCGACGCATGCGGGCACAAGCGGCGATCGTCGCCGAGCACCGGGGAGGTCGTGATGAGCGAGGAGCACCGCTCCGGAGGGCGCGATGTCGCCGTCGACGGCGGACGGCGTGCCCGGAGGGCAGCCTCGTCGACGCCGAGCAGACCGGCCGGCGGCCGCCCGCCGTGGGCGCGCGCCTACTCGTTCCTCATCGTGACCGGGGCCTTGTTCCTCATCTCGTGGACCGGGCAGTTCGTCGCGCAGGCGGTGGAGGTGCGCAACGAGGCCGAGCAGCACGGGGCGTCGTTCTCGTGGGGCGAGTTCTGGCCGCAGTTCCTCGCCTCGACCTTCGAGAACTGGCAGTCCGAGTTCCTGCAGCTGTGCTGGCAGGCCGCGGGCCTCGCCTTCCTGCTCTTCTGGGGGTCCTCGCAGTCGCGCGAGTCCGGTGACCGGCTCGAGGCGAAGGTCGACGTCCTGCTCAGGGAGCGCGGGCTCGATCCCGACGAGATCAGCCAGAGGGTCAATGCCCGCATCTGACGTCCTCCGCGAGACCGTGCGACGCCGATGAGCTCGGGCTGGGACAAGGTCGAGCCGGCCACGCTCGATGGCGGCATCACGCTGCTCGACGGCACGAGCTTCGTCATCACCGACGCGTTCGGCGAGATCCGCGGTGAGCCGCAAGGGTTCTTCGTGGCCGACCGACGGGTGCTCAGCAGGCTCCGACTCCGCCTCGCCGACCGGCAGCTGATGCCGCTGCGTGTGCTGCACGGCGACGACAACGACGTCACCGTCGTACGCCGCGCCATGCCCTTGGTGGAGGAGCACGCGGTCCCGCCGCTGCTCGTGTCGTGGCGGGTGGCGGTCGCCCCGGGGACGCTGCGCGTCCACCTGCTGATCCGCAACACGGCTCCGGTGCCGCGCAGCGCGGGATGGAGCGTCCGGCTGGCCGGCGACTTCGCGGACATCTTCGCGGTGAAGGAGGGCCGTGCCGACGACACCGCACCTCCGGAGACGTCGGTGACGGCGACCGCAGGTCTGTGGCGTCTCGACGGGCCCGACCTGTCCCTCGTGGCCGTGCCGAGCAGTGCACTCGTGCGGGTCGTCCACGACGGCTTCGTCGAGGACCTGGTCCTCGGTCCCGGCCAGACCGCGGACCGCGAGCTCGTGCTCACCGGCTGGGCACGTGACCGCTCACTGGCGCACGCGCCTGCCGACCCCCACGACCGCGTCCTGCTCCGGCCGGAGATGTGGACGCCGGCACCCGATCTGCGGGCCGCGGTGTCGCGGTCCTCACGCGACCTCGGATCGCTGCGCATCGCGGATCCGCTCACCGGCTCGGACTCCATCGCGGCAGGCGCCCCGTGGTTCATGACCTTGTTCGGCCGCGACTCGTTGCTCACCGCGGTCATGACGGCCGGGTGGGACGGGCAGCTGCTCGGTGACGTCCTGCGCTCGCTGGCCGCTCGCCAGGGCCGCACGGTCGACGTCGACAGCGAGGAGGAGCCCGGCCGGATCCTGCACGAGACGCGGCTGATCGCGGAGTCGTCGCTGTTCCGCGGCGCCCAGCACCGCTACTACGGCAGCACCGACGCGACGCCGCTGTTCGTCGTGGGGCTGGGAGAGGCTGTGCGCCAAGGGATGCCGGCGGCCGAGGCGCTCCCGCTGCTCGCGGCGGCCGACCGCGTGCCTCGCCTGGATCGACGAGTACGGCGACATCGACGGCGACGGCTTCGTGGAGTCGGCGCCGCGCAGCGCCGGCGGGCTCGTGAACCAGGGCTGGAAGGACAGCTGGAACGCGGTCGTCGACTCCGCCGGCGGCATCGTGGCCACCGCCGTACGCGCTCGTCGAGGTGCAGGCCTACGTGTACGCCGCCTTCGCGGCCCGCGCCTACCTCGCGGAGGCGCTCGGCAGTCGGGCGATGGCCAGGCCTGGCGCGACGCGCGCGGAGGTCGTACGACGGCGCATCGACGACGCGTTCTGGCTCGACGACATGCAGACCTACGCCTTCGCGCTCGGCCCCGACAAGGAGCCGGTGCGCAGCTCGACCTCCAACGCCGGGCACATGCTCTGGACCGGCGCCGCGCGCATCGAGCGGGTGGCGCCGCTGACGCGCACGTTGATGTCGCGGCGCCTGCGCACCCACTGGGGGCTGCGCACGCTGGCCTCCGACCATCCGGCGTACGACGCGTTCGGCTACCACCTGGGCAGCGTCTGGCCCCACGACAGCGCGCTCGTCGCGTGGGGTCTGGCCCGGTGGGGGGTGCGCAACGCCGCCGCCGACATCGCGCGTGCCGTCGTCCGGACGTCCACGCACTTCGGCGGGGCGCTGCCGGAGCTCGTCGCCGGGGTCGAGGTCGGCGACGTGATCGCGGGAGCGGCGCCGCTGCCGTTCCCGACCGCGTGCAGCCCGCAGGCCTGGTCGGCCGCGGCGCCCGTGCTGCTGCTGCGAGCCGTTCTCGGGCTCGAGATCGACCTGCCTCGCGCGGAGGTGCACCTCAACCCCTGCGTCCCCGAGGACTGGATGCCGTTGACGCTGCACCGGATCCCGATCGGGCCGCTGAGGCTCACGGTGCGCGCGACCGCCGACGGCACCACGGTCACGGGCCTCCCGGACGAGGTCCGGATCGTGCGCGGACCCCTGTTCACCGGGTGAGGCCCGCGACCGCGGTGCCGTCGTCAGAAGCCGTTGGCCATGTCGCTCGCGCGGGTCTCGGTGGTGCGCGAGGAGTCGGGCAGCGTGATGGTGCCGTCGTCTGCGGTCGCGCTCGTTCGAGGTGGGGATCACGGCACCGACCTTGTCGACCGTCTCGGCGAGCCGGCTGTCCGCCTTGTCGCGCAGCTGCTCTCCCGCGTGCTTGGCCTCGCTGACGACGTCGCGGGTCGCTGCGCGGGTGCGGTCGAGCCGCGCGTTCTGGCCGAGCTGACGCGCAGTCTCGACGATGCGGTCGTACGCCGGACGTCCGGCACGGGCGCCGAGCACGTAGCCGATGCCGGCGCCGGTCGCGACGAGCAGGAGCTTCCTCATGATGTGTCCCTTCGGGAGTCGTACGTGATGGACGTCGCCGCGAGCGCGGCTCCGCCGGTGGAGATCGGGTGGCCGAGCTGGTGTGCCGCCGCAGGCTGCGGCAGCGCGATGACCGTGGCGTCGTGCGACGACCGAGCCAGCACGTCGGCGTAGACCTGCTCGTAGCCGGAGACGGTCGCCGAGATGTCCAGCGCCTCGAGGGCATGCGCGCGGCAGTCGTCGGGGCGGAGCCGGGCGGCCCGCGCCACGTGAGGAACCAGGTCGTCGTGATGCGCCTCGAGGAAGCCTGTGGTGCCGTGCACCACGAGCTCGGGGATCGCGCCCCGGCGCAGCGAGAGCACGGGAGTGCCGCACGCCTGCGCCTCGGCCACCACGAGCCCGTAGGGCTCTTCCCACTGGAGCGGGAAGAGGAGCGCGCGCGCCGAACCCATCAGTGCGGTCTTCTCCGCGAAGCCGAGCTCGCCGACGTACTCGATGCTGCTCGAGAGCCGAGGTCGCACCTGCGTCCGCGAAGAACTCCTCCTCCGCGGCACCGTGCATCCGCGCCGCGATCTGCAGCGGCAGGCCGGCGCGCTGAGCCACGTCGATGGCCTCCACCACACCCTTCTCGGGATCCATGCGACCGACGAACACGAGAACGTCGGACTTGGTGCGGCGGAAGGGGAATGCGGCGACCGGGATGCCGTTGCGGACCGTGGCGACCCAGGGCAGGTCGGGAGCCGAGCTGCGATGCGCCTCGGAGATGGCCACCGGATGGACGTCGCGCTGGTGGCGCAGGAGATCGCCGTAGGCGCCCCTCACGCGGCCGTGGACGGTGAGCACCGTCGGGCAGCGTCGGGCGCAGGCGAACGACGGGCCCGAGACCGTGTGGTCGTGGACGAGGTCCGGGGCGAAGTCCGCGATCGCCTCCTCGGCGAGGACGGCGTGCAGCGCCGCCGTGGTCTCGTCGCCGAGCTGGTACTCCGCCGGTTCGGCGAGGGTCCTGTACGACGGGGCAGCGGTGGTGGTGGAGCCGGCAGCCACGACGAGCACGTCGTGCCCCCGGGCGTGCAGCCCGTCGGCGAGTCCGGCGACCAGAGCCTCGGTGCCGCCGTAGGCCCGAGGGGGTACGGCGTACCACGGGGGTGCCAGCAGGGCGATGCGCATCGACGACGTCCGGGTTCTCTTCGAGGGCCGCGTCAGCGGCCGGGGATGGCGTCGAGCGCCGAGGTCGGAATCTTCGCTGCGGCGTCCTGGAACGCGTCGCGGGCGGCTGACGGCACGCGTTCGGCCGCGCCCTGGAGCGAGTCGATCGCGTTCGCCACGACGCCGGCCAGCACCTCGCGGGGACGCTGCTGCTCGCCCTCGATCGCGCCCAGGACCACCAGCGCGCCCGTGGTCGCGGGGATCAGCGAACCGACGACACGCATCCGTCGGTCGGCGCGTTCCTGGCTGGCCAGCACAGAGGGATCCGCGCCCTGTGCGATCCGTCGGCGGCGCTCCTGCGACCGGTAGCCCTCCGCGGCGGCGCCCACCGTGAGCGCGACGGCGGTGACCGTCAGCGCGGTCTTCACCGCGCTCGTCCCGGCCACGCCCTTCTGGTAGCGGTGGCGCGCACGGTTGCCGAGCAGGAGGCCGGCGCCGCCGACCAGGTGCGCGGCCATGGACCCCGTCACCACGGGGCTCCACCGCTTCCAGGTATCTCCCTCGACGTCGCGGACCGCAGCGGCCGCCGTACCCGTGTCCGTACCGGGGCGGGTGCCCGCGCCGGTCGGGCCGTCGGTGTGCGGCAGCGCGACGGTGCCGAAGACGCTGCCCCCGAACCAGCTTGCGAGTCCGAGATCGTGCAGCGAGCGCCAGGCGAGCTCCGTGGTGGGCATCGTGCGACTCCTTCGTCCGAGGGTGGGCGGCCCTTCTGCCCGGGTGCCCCGCACCTAAACGCCGTCGTCCCTGCTCGTCCGCTCGATCACGGCGTCGACGGAGCGGTCCTCGTCGGGGTCGGCGGTGATGGGGTCGTCGGTCCAGGAGCTGTCGCCGTCGGAGCTGGCCTCGGGATCGGGCTGCGCGTCGTCGTCGGGCCTCGGGTCCTCGGGGTGCCTCGCGCCGTCCATGGGTCGGCCTCCTTCGTGTCGTCGACCGGCCGATCCGGTCGAGCGGCCGCCCCCTGCCCGTGAGCCGGCGTCCGAAACGCGTGACGACGACCTCGCTGATCGGTTTGGAGCGCCGTCCTCCGGGTAGGGGGCGCGCCCGAGCCTGAGGAGGTCGTTGTGCCGCACGTCCGTGTGTCCCTGTCGTCGCAGAGCCCCGAGACGCGATGAGCGCCGCTGGCCTTCCCCGCCTGCACGTCGCCGTCGTCGTGCTGGACGAGTCGCGGACCGGTCGTGGGACCGCGCGGCCGCGAGCGGCGCTTCCCGCCTGGGTCGTCGGCCTCGTCGCGCGGCTGATCCGGGACCACGACGTCACGGTCATCACCGACCTCGACGACTCGGCCCTGCCGGACGTCGCCGCACTCAACCGACGCTGGGTCTCGGGCTCGCTGCAGCGCCGATCGCTCCCGCGGACGCGCTCCGGCGACCCGTGGTCGGAGAACGTGGTCCGGTCGCTCGCCGGCTGCATCGGGGAGATCCGGGCCGACGTCGTGCACGCCGTCGGCGGGGTCGCCGGGCGGGTGGTCGAGTCCATGGGCTGGGACGCGCCTGCACCCCTGGTGTGGAGCGCGAGCGACCACGTGGCACGCGCGGGTCGCGGTGCGGCGACCTCGCCGTGGGTTCCCCGACGGGCGGAGGCGGTCATCGCCTCGACGACCGTCGAGCGCGACGGGCTCGTCGCCGACGGCGTGCCCGCCGACCGCATCGCCGTCGTGCCGCTGCGGGTGTGGCCGACGATGTCGGAGCTCGGTCATCCCGTCGGCACCCGCGTCCGCGTACGCCGGATCTGCTGCCTGCTCGACGACGACTCGTCCGGTGTCGATGCCCTCGTCCGAGCGCTCGTCAACCTGCCCGACATGCGTCTGCTGGTCGTGGGCCGGGCGACCGCCGAGGGCACCGTCGCTGCCGCGCGCCGCGTCGCGCTGCTGGCGCGGAACCTGCACGTCGACGGGCGGGTCAGCGTGCTCGCCGAGGCCTCCGGCCGGTCGCTCGAGCTGGCGATGAGGGGCGCCGACGTCGTCGCCCTGCTGGGTCCGGGGCGCCCGGACCTCCCGGCCCTCGGGGCTGCGCTGGTCTCGGGGGGAGTGCCGATGGCGCTCGTCGGCGGCGGGGCCGAGGAGATCGTGGAGCACGGCGTGTCCGGGGTGTGCCTGCGCTCGCTCGACGTGCGCCAGCTGACCTCGACCCTGCGCATCCTGGACCGGGATCCCGACGTGCGGAACACGATGGCGGTGGCGGCGCGGCGCCGCGCGCGCGAGGGCTACGACCACGACGCGATGGCCGCCGCCTGCGTCGACGTGTACCGCCGCGCGCGGTGGCACCGCATTCCGGTCGTCTCCGGTGCTGGCGAGGTCGGAGCATCGACAGATGAAGTTTCGTTCGGGGATCGTGGGGTAGCGCCGACGCATGCCTGACTCGCGAGAGCTTCCCGGCGTCGTCCACTTCACCTTCGACTCACCACCCGGCGAGACGCCTCCGCCGGGGTGGCGGACCGACCTCCTGCCCGTCCTGAAGTCGTTCGGCGACGAGGCCGCGGCGGAGGACGTGGTGCTGGCTGCGGGGGAGATGATCGCGAACGCCGTCGAGCACGGCGGCGGTGTGGTGGCGCTGCACGTCGAGGGCCGGCGGGGCGACGTCCGCGTCGAGGTCTACGACCACGAACCCCGGCTGCAGGCGCACGACCCGGTCCCCGCCCCTGCCGCCGGTGACCGCGGGCGCGGGCTCGCGATGGTCGAGGCGCTCTCCTGCGACTGGGGGTGGGTCCCGTGCCACGACGGCAAGCTCGTGTGGGCCCGGTTCGGGTCGAGGCAGGTGATGCCGCATGCGTCCTGAGCCGCTGACGATCACCCTCCTGTGCGACCCCCTCGATCCGCCGTCGCCGTGGTCTCCGCCGCAGATGCAGGCCTACCTGCGCGGTCTCGGGCACCGGGTCGACATCCGGTCGGCCCCGGACAGCGGGTCCGACCTCGTGCACGCCCTGGGCTGGGCCGCAGGACGTGTGCTGGCCTCCTGGCCTGCGCCCTGGATCCTGACCCCCGGCGTCGAGCTCTCCGACGACGCGGCTGATGTCGCGGCCGGCGCGGAGGCCGTCCTGGTCGCCAGCAACGACCATGCCGTTGCGGTGAACCGGCTGGGGATCCCCAACTTCCGCATCAGCGTGCTGCCGCCCGCCGTCGACTGCGCGACCTTCACCCGGCGCGGGCCCATGGCGAACCGCACGCACCGCTTCCGGGTCGTGGCCTCGCTGTCGCACGACGGCGACGGAGTGGTCCGTGCTGTCGACGCGCTCCGCTACACGCCCGAGGCCGAGCTGATCGCGGTGTCGACGGGCGGCGCCGCCGCCCTCCCGCTCGAGGCCGAGCGGCTCGCCATCTCCACGGGGATGCGGTCGCGTGTGGCCGTCGTCGAGGCGCGCGACGATCGCGAGCGCGCGTGGTGGCTGCGCTCCGCCCATGCCGCGGTGACGCTCGACGACGCGGTGGCCGAGCCTGGCTTCGTCGCCGAGGCCATGGCGTGCGGGACACCCGTGGTGGCCACCCCGATCGACTCCCAGCGCGAGCTGGTGGTGCACGGCATCACCGGGTTCCACGTGCCGGCGGGCCGACCAGTGTCGGCCGCCGGAGCCTTGCGCGAGATCTTCGCCGACGAGTTCCGCGTCGAGGCGTTCGGCATGGCGGCCTCCGACCGCGCACTGAGCAGCCTCGACTGGCCGCGTGTCGTGCGGGGCATGGAGACCGTGTACCGCCGCGCCCTCGGACCCCAGTCCGCGCCGACCGACGAGTCGGAGGGCCAGGCCGACGGCCTCCTCGAGATCGACGTGTCGGCGTGAGGACCCATGGGCCGGTATACGGACGACCCGGTCGTCACCGTCGACCCCCGACCTAGGTTCGAGCGATGAGGTCGCTGCGGGGTCGCGTCGCGGTGCTCGTGGTCACCCTCCTCGTCGCCGTGCTCATCGGTGGCCGCGCCGTGTCGGACGCCACCAGCGAGCTCGCGGAGGCCCGCGGCTTCGCGCGCGAGCGTGTCCTGCCGCTGATCGACCACATGTCCGCGGTGCGCTCGGCGCTGGCTGCGGAGTCGGCGCTCAGCACGGCAACGGTCGCCCGCGAGACGAGGGCGCTCGCTGCCCTGACCGAGCAGCGCGGCGCCACGGATGCGGTACTGGCGACCACCTCGGCGACCCTGTCGGGGGAGGACGCCGCGGCATGGGACCTCGTCGCCACGCGGCCACCGCAGATCGAGCAGTCGCTCGACGGGCTCGAAGCGTCGCTGGCGCGTTTGCGCGCGGACGTCGACCGCGTGGCGACGCTCGCGACACCGCCGAGCGCCGGGGACGCGGACGGGATCGAGGCCGAGGCCGACGACGTCGACGAAGCGCGCGAGCGGCTGGAGGCGGACGTCTCGTCGGCCTGGGCCCAGGCTCTCGCGGGCACCGACGACGCCGTGGCCTCGATGCGACGCGTGCAGGCGCTGACCTTCGGGCTGCTGCTCCTCGTCATCGTGGGCATCGCCGTGTTCCTGCGCGCCTGGGTCGTGGCTCCGGTGGGCCGACTCTCGCGGTCGATGGACCGGACGGCGACGGGCACCGACCCCGAGGGGCTCGACGTGCCGCTCGACGTCGACGGACCGACCGAGATCCGCAGCATGGGCCGCAGCGCCGAGGACATGCGCCGCCGACTCGTCGACGAGGTGCGCGAGTCGCAGAGGGCCAGCGAGGCGTTGCGTGACGAGAGCCCCACGGTCGACGCCGTACGCCGGGTCCTGTACGAGTCGCAGCCTGCGCCCGCTCCGGGCTACGACGTCGTCGGCTCGGTGTCGCCCGCGCACGGGGTTCTCGCCGGCGACTGGTGGGACGCCATCGCCTGCCCCGACGGGTCGACCGCACTCGTGACCGTCGACGTGGCCGGGCACGGCGTCGTGGCCGGAGTGTCCGCGCTGCGCCTGCGCGACTGCCTCACCGTGCTCCTGCGCGCCGGGTGGTCGAGCACCGACGCCGTCGCGCACGCGTGCTCGTTGCTGGGCGAGGCGCAGATCGCCACCGCGCTGGTCGTCCGGCTCCACCCCGACGACCCGAGCGTGACCTACGTCAACGCCGGGCATCCGCCCGCGTGGGTCGTCGACGAGGACGGGATGAGCGAGCTGGGCCCGTCCGGCCCGCTGCTCTGCGAGCTGTCGTCGGACTGGAAGGAGGAGCGCGCCGAGTTCCGGAGCGGCTCCCTGCTGGTCTGCTTCACCGACGGTGCCATCGAGGCGCACCGGCCCGGGTGCCGACCCCTGGGCGAGCCGGGGCTGCTGGCGGCCGTCCAGCGGGTCTTCGACTCCACCGACACGCCGCCCAGCGCTGCCGACGTGCACGACGCCGCCCGCGCAGCCGCGCTCGACGCCGCCGGACCCGAGCCCTCGGACGACATCACCTTCGTCGTCGTGGGACACGTCGGCGATCAGGTCGACGATGCGGTTTAGCCACCCCGGCCTCGGGTAGAGGCGGCGTCCACCGCACCGTCTGGAGGCCATCGTGACCGAGACGCCACCGCCGAGCACGCCAGTCCCGCCCGTGCGAGCCGGCTCCCGACATCCCACCGTCGCCGACCGTGCCCCCGATGCCGGAGACGCCCCCGCCGGACGAGCCGACCATGGCCGTCGACCCCGCCGGTCGCTGAGCTTCCCGAGCATCGGACGCAACGGCAGACCGGACCCGCCACGGCGTTTGCACCCGGATCTCGCGGGTAGTCGGGCGGTCCCCGCACATCAACGAGAGGTCATGACATGAGCACCGAGGACAAGCTGAAGAACGAGGCCGAGAAGGTCAAGGGCGCCGCCAAGGAGGCTGCGGGCAAGCTCACGGGCAACGAGTCGCTGGAGCGCGAGGGCGAGCTCGATCGCACCAAGGGCGACCTGAAGCAGAGCGGCGAGAACATCAAGGACGCCTTCAAGAACTAGGCGATCCGATGCTCGCCTTCACCGACCCCCCCTGGGCTCGATCGCGCCGCACGCGGCCGCGGTCGAGCCCGGGGGCGGCGACGCCACGCAGGACAGCGACAACCCGCCCGCCGGCGACAGCCGCGGGACCGGTCGCCCCCGCGCACGTCAGCACGTCGACGGAAGAAGAGGTTTCGCATGACCAGCCATGAGCACACCCTCGTCGTCGATCGCCCGCTCAGGACGGTCTACGACCAGTGGACGCAGTTCGAGTCGTACCCCGAGTTCATGAGCAACGTCGAGCACGTCCACCAGGTCGACCCCGCCCTCACGCACTGGAGGGTGAATGTCGGCGGCGTCAAGCGGGAGTACGACGCGTCGATCCTCGACCAGCAGCCCGACCGGCTCATCGCGTGGGCCAGCGTCGACGGGCCCCGCCAGGCGGGGATCGTCACGTTCGTCCCCGAGGACGACGCACGCACCCGCGTGACCCTGCGGCTCGACTTCGACCCGCAGGGCTTCACCGAGCACGTCGGCGACGCGCTCGGCGTGGTGTCCTCCAGCGTCGAGACGTCGCTGGAGACCTTCAAGAGCTTCATCGAGGAGCGCGGCACCGCCGAGGGCGCGTGGCGCGGCACGATCGAGCGCGGGGAGCCGGTCGCGGGTGCGACATCGGCGCTGGACATCGACACGGGGACCGCGCTGCCCGACTCCGAGGGTCTCGATCTGCGTCGACCGACGAGCGAACCCGGCTCGTGATGGCGACCGACGTGGTGGTGGTCGAGCTCGACGGCGAGCTCGACCTGGGCACGATCGACCGCGTCGACTCCCAGCTCTCCGTGCTCGACGGCACGGAGGACATCGTCATCGATCTCCGCCGGACCACGTTCGTCGACTCGGTGACCCTCGCCCGTTTCGTCAGCGCCGCACGGCGTCAGGCGGCGGGCGGGGGGCGCCTCGTCCTCGCGGAGGCCCGTGCCTCCGCCGTACGGCGAGTCCTGAGCATCACCCAGCTCGACCGCGTCCTGCCGTACGCCGACACGGTCGACGAGGCCATCCAGCTGCTCCGAGACGCCGGCCCCGGCGCCGACGACCGGGCCGCGCACGGCCCCGCCTGACCAGTCCGCCCCACCTGCTCGAGAAGGAGTCCCCCATGGACGCGATCGTGATGCTGCGCGACGACCACGCGGCCGTCGAGAAGCTCTTCAAGAAGCTCGAGAGCGGTGACCTCGGCGTCGTGCCGCGGATCTGCGACGAGCTCGAGACGCACGCAGAGATCGAGGAGGAGGTCTTCTACCCGAGCGTGCGCGCCGAGGTGCAGGACCAGGACGACGAGGTGCTCGAGGCGGTCGAGGAGCACCACGTGGTGAAGCTGCTCATCGCCGAGCTCCGCGAGCTCGACGCGTCGGACGAGACGTACAAGGCCAAGGCCACCGTGCTCATGGAGAACGTGCGGCACCACATCGAGGAGGAGGAGGGCGAGATGTTCCCCGCCGTCCGGTCCGCCCTCGGCCGCAAGCGGCTCCAGGAGATCGGCGACCTGATGGGCTCCGCCCGCAGCGCGCTCGCCGGCTGAGCCCCGACGAACCGGCCGGTCGGCCGTCGTCGGATCCCGTCCCTCCCGACGGCGGTCGGCCCGGCCACCCCCGTCCCACCGCGATCGTCCGATCGCGCTACCTGATTGGAGCTGTCATGGGAATCGGTCTCAGCATCCTGCTGATCGCCGCCGGCGCGATCCTCACCTTCGCGGTCAAGGCCACGGTGGCCGGCATCGACCTCGACGTCGTCGGCTGGGTCCTCATGGGCGCCGGACTCCTCGGCCTGATCTGGTCGCTGGTGATCATGAGCATGCGGCGGAGCGAGGTCGTCGTCGATCCGCAGCACTCGGCCGCGCACGTCGTGGCCCCGACCGTGGTCGACCGCGTGCCCGACCAGGCCGTCCGCGCCGACGCCGCCGACGATCCCCGCCGGAGCCTGTGACCGCGCGGGTTCCTCACCAGGTGGCGTCGCCGCGGATCACCGCGTCGCTGCCGCCGTCGACGAAGACGACCTGGCCGCACAGGTGGGTGTTCTCCTCGCTCGTGAGCCAGGCGAGCAGCCGGGCCACGACCTGCGGGTCGGCGATGCCGTTCAGCGGCATCGGCACCATCTGCAGGATCGCCTCCCGGGCCTCCGGCGTCGCGACGTAGTCGGCGACCATCGGGGTGTCGATGATGCCGGGCGCCACCGCGTTGAGGGGGATGCCGGCACCGGCCCACTCGGGCGTGGGGGCGCTGCGCCGGACCCACTGCGCCAGCGCCTTCTTCGTCGAGGAGTAGATGAGCTGGCCTGTCGTCGCGGGGTCCTGCGCCAGGCCCTCGGCGTACGCCATGGCTGCCGCTTCGTCTCCCGCCGTGAGCAGGCCGACGAGGGTGTCGTCCGACGGCAGGATGCTCGCCATGCTCGCCACGGCGACCGCGCGCGGCGCGGGTGAACCTGCGAGCAGCGGCCGCAGGCCGTCGAGGGTTGCCACCGTGCCGAAGAAGTTGATCGCGACGGTCGCTGCGACGGGGTGCGCGAGGCCGGCGACCGCGTGGATCGCGTCGATGCGTCCGCCGGAGATCCTCGTGGCCTCAGTCACGAGCGCCGCGCGGCCCTCGGCCGTGCCGAGGTCGGCGACGATGTCGGCGTCGTGCAGGTCGACCCCGATGACGCGGTCACCGCGTCCCTCGAGCAAGGTCCTGGTGGCGAGCCCGATGCCCGAGGCCGCGCCGGTGATGAGGTGGGTGCGTGCCATGTCGACCTCCTGGGTCAGACGGCGGATTCCGCACTCTCGACGCTAGCCCCGTGCGGAGCCGGTGACGCGGCGAACGTCGGGACACACCCCTCATCAGGCCCCAGACGGTCGCTCGATCGTCGGATCGATGGTGCGATACGTCCGTGACGTTCGCGGCCAGGCTGCACCAGTTCCGGCAGAGCCGGTGGTGGAGCCTGCTGCTGCGACCGCTGCTGCTCGTGGTGGTGTCGTTCCTCGTCGCACGGGTGCTCATCTCCCTCGTCGGCTCGGTCGACTGGCAGCAGGTCGCTGCCGCTCTGGGGCAGCTGAGCTGGGCCGAGGTGCCGGTGCTCGTCGCGCTCCTCGTGCTGCGGCAGAGCTTCAACGCGGTGCCGCTGGCCGTGTTCGTCCCTGGACTCGGCTTCATGCGGGGGCTGCAGAACGACCTGACCGCCAACCTCGTCGGCACGGTCGCACCTCCGCCTGGAGACGTGATCGTGCGGGTCTCGATGTTCAAGTCGTGGGGCATCAAGGCAGTCGACGGCATGCCGGGGGTGACGCTCAACAGCCTGGTCTTCTACGTCATCCGCTTCTCCGTCCCGATCGTCGGCGTCCTCCTGCTGCTGGGCGAGGGCCTGGCCGGGTCGCGGATCTGGCTGGCCGTCGGATCGCTGATCGTGGCCTGCCTCATGGTGGCGGGGCTGGTGCTCGTCTCGCGCGGGGAGCGCGCGGCCCGCCTCGTGGGCACCAAGGTCGCGCGGGTGGTGTCCCGGTTCCGCGACGGCGTCGACCCCGAGGCCTGGGGGGAGAAGGTCGCGACGTTCCGCGACACGATGTCGACGCGGCTCGTCCGCGGGCTCCCGCCGTCGCTGGCCTCGTTGTTCGCGATGGTGCTCGTCGACGGCCTCATCGTCCTGCTGTCGCTGCGCATGGTCGGCGTTCCGGGCTCGCTGGTGCCGCCGTTGCTCGTCCTCGGGACGTTCCTCGTCGTCTACCCGTTCACGGCGCTCCCGCTCGCGGGCCTCGGCGTCCTCGACGCGGCGCTCGTCGTCGCGTTCACCGAGGTCGCGGGAGTGGCGTACGAGCCGGAGATCGTCGCCGGTCTCGTGCTCTGGCGTGTGGTGACGATCCTCGGGGCCCTCGTGCTCGGCTGCCTCACGTTCGGCTGGTGGCGGTGGCAGACCTCGACGGGGCGGCTCGAGGTCGACGCCACCACCGACGCCTGACGCGACTCGCCCGGCCAGGGGTGCCGTCGTCTCACGCCGAGGTCAGTGGAAGGGGCGGCGGCGGTCCACCGCGAGCGACGCCCGACCGGCGAGGCGCCAGGCCCGGGCGACGACGTCGCGGTCCTCAGGGGTGACCAGGTTGCCCATGACGCGGAACGCCACCGACATGATCGCGTGGCTGCGCATCCCGATCGGCCCGGACAGCGCCAGGAGCCGCTCGTGCGTGATGAGCAGCCCGAGCCTGCGCGCGATCGAGAACGCCTCGCCGAACTCCTCGTCGAGCACCGCGGCCCAGGACGCGGTGAGGTCGCGCTTGGGGTCGCGGCTCACGAGGTGCTCGGCAGCGAGTCGGCCGGTCTCGAGCGCGTAGTCGATGCCCTCGCCGTTGAGCGGGTTGATGCATCCCGCGGCGTCGCCGATGAGCATCCAGTTGGGCCCCGAGACGCCGCTCACGGCCCCGCCCATGGGCAGCGGTGCGGAGCCGTAGCCGGTGAGCTCGCCGAGCTGCCACTCCGCCTGCCGCTGCCGGGCGTACTCCTCGGTCAGCTTGCGCAGGTTGATGTTCGCGGGCCGCTTCTTGGTGGCGAGGGTGCCGGCGCCGATGTTGACGAGGCCGTCGCCGAGAGGGAACACCCAGCCGTAGCCGCCCATCATGCGACCGGTGTCGTCGCGGAGCTCGAGGTGCGAGGTGATCCACGGGTCGTCGGCGTTCGTGCTCGTCGCGTAGGCGCGCGACGCGACGCCGTAGACCGTCTCCTGGTGCCACTGCCGTCCGAGCAGCCGACCAAGATGCGACTTGCCGCCGTCGGCGACGACGACGTGCTGGGCCTGGACGGTCACGGTGCGCTCGGCGCTGCGCAGGACGACGCCGGTGAGGCGACCGCCCGTGAGCTCGACGTCGACGGCGCGGTGGCCGTCGAGGCCCGTGGCGCCGGCGTCGATCGCGGCATCGCGCAGCGCGGCGTCGAGCACGGTGCGCCGGATGGCCGAGCCGTGCTTGGGCAGGTGCGGGCCGTTCCACGGCAGCACCAGGGCACGGCCGAAGCCGTAGCCGCGCAGACCGTTGTTGACCGGTCCGCCCTGCAGGACGTGGTCGAGCTTGAGGTTCTGCAGCTCGGCGACCGCGCGCGGGGTGAGCCCGTCGCCGCACGCCTTGTCGCGCGGGAACACCGCGCCGTCGGCGAGCAGCACGTCGCGGCCGAGGCGCGCGAGGTGGGTGGCGGCCGCCGCGCCGCCGGGACCCGCACCGACGACGAGCACGTCCGTGCGGACGACGTCGGGCGTGGAGGCGGTCACAGGGTTCTCTCGTCCGGAGCAGCAGGCGGGTGCTCCTGATTGTCCCTGATGACGCGGCTGTCCGCCGCCCGGGTGCGCCGGGACGGGCCGGCGGCCGCGGGGAGGGTGACCATCCTCACGGAGGACGCCGCCGCCTCGTCGTGAGGCGGCGGCGTACGCCGTGGTGCGAGGTCAGGCGCGCAGGGCGACCGCCAGCTCGCGGAAGTCGCCGACGAGCAGGTCCATGTCGGCACGGGTGTGCGCGAGCGACACGAGCCACTGCTCGTCGAGGCCGGGCGGCGTGAGGATGCCGCGGTTGACGCCCCACAGCCACGAGAGCTCGGCCGCACCGAAGTCCGTGCGCTTGTAGTCGCGGTAGTTGCGCACCGGAGTGGCCGCCCACGTGACCGCGCCCTTGACGCCGAAGCCGACGGTGTGGGCCGGCAGCTCGTGCTCGCCGATGATCCCGTTCATCGCCTCGAGCGCGTCGACGTTGAGCTTCTCCGCCGCGTCGAGCGCCTCGACGGTCGCGATCTCGTCGATGGCCACGGCGGCGGCCATGACCAGCGGGTTGCCGTTGTAGGTGCCGAAGTGCGGCATCCGGCCGTCGGTGACGCACGCCATGACCTCGCCGCGTCCGCCGAACGCGGCGAGCGGCAGCCCGCCGCCGATGCTCTTGGCGAGGCACACGAGGTCGGGCGTGACGCCGAGCCGCTGCGAGGCGCCGGCGTACCCGGCCGTGAGACCGGTCTTCACCTCGTCGAAGACCAGCAGCGCGCCGTTGGCGTCGCACATGGCGCGCACGCCCGCGAGGTAGCCCTCGTCCGGGACGACGATGCCGATGTTCTCGAGCACCGGCTCCATGAACACGCACGCGATCTCGTTGCCGTGCTCGGCGAAGAGCTGCTCGAGCCGGGGGAGGTCGTTGTAGGGGACGACGTGGACGGTGCCCGCCTCGACCTCGAACGGCGTGACGGGAACGGGCGCGCCCTCGGGGCCGGCCTCGGCGACGTCGGGCTTCACCGAGACCTGCAGCGCGTCGTACCCGCCGTGGTAGCCGCCCTCGATCTTGATGATCGCCTTGCGTCCGGTGAACGCGCGCGCCGTGCGCAGCGCGTACATCGTGGCCTCGGTGCCGGAGTTCGCGAAGCGCAGCTGGTCGAGGCCGAAGCGTCGCTGGAACCGCTCGGCCGCCTCGGTGGCCGAGGGCGACGGCGTCACGAACAGCGTGCCCGTCTCGAGCGCCTTGCCGACGGCGGCGACGACGGCGGGGTTGAGGTGGCCGACGAGCATCGCGCCGAAGCCCATGGACAGGTCGAGCACCTCGCGGCCGTCGACGTCGGTGAGCCACGCGCCGCGCGCCTTGGTGATCGCGACGGGGTAGGGGTCCCAGTGCTGGAAGGACGACGGCACTCCGAGGGGCAGCGAACCCAGGGCGCGGGCGTGGTGCGCACCCGAGCCGGGGGTCTGGGCCTCGAACCGCTCCCACTCGGCGGCCAGGAGCGAGGCCACACGGTCCGCGTCGAGCGGGGACGAGCTCGCGGGAACGACGCGGTACGTCGCCGGGTCGTGCGCGGGCGCTGCGCCGGTCACCGTCACCGGCGAAGCAGTCGTCTGGTCGGTCATGTCGTCCTCCGAGTCACCGGGTGCACCTCGTCGTGCACAGGCATCGTAGGTGGTGCGGCAGCGCCGCCGACGGTCGACGACCGACCTCGTGGAACGGGCCCGGTCAGCCGCATCGCGGTTGGCCCCGGCCGCGTGCTCGCGTACGTTGGAGAGGTGATCCGGTCCGGAGGTCGTCGCGCTGCCGTCGTGGCAGCGGTCGTCGGCCTGCTCGCGGCCCTCACCTCCGGCGCCATCGCCGGCGCCGCTCCGGGATCCCTGCCCCTCGTGACGGCGGCCTCGGCCGTCGTGGCGCAGCTCGCCGACCCGGCGGCTGCCTCGGCCCCGTCCGCGGGGCTCGTCACCGACGGACTGCGCGCCGCGCACCCGGTCGCGGCGCGCGTCGGCGGCACCGACCGGCCCACCCCGGCCCACGCCGGCGGCTGGGCCCTCGCGGCGCTGCTGCTCCTGCTCGCGGCGTGCGCGCTCGCGGTCGGCGTACGCCGTGCGACGGGGCTCGCGCATGCGTCGCTCCGCGGCTCGGCCGCCGGCCCGCGTGCCCCGCCGGCTCTCGCCTCCTGCTGAGCGCCCTCCGCGGTCGGTGCGTCCCCGCACCCCGCACCACGTCGTCGTACGACGACCCCTGCTGATCGACGTCGCGCACCCCGTGCGCCCGGTCGGCCCCTGCCTCGCACGGCACGTCCCGAGGAGACCTCATGTCCCTGTCCACCACCGACCGCCCCCGCCGCGCACGCGGCTCGTCGCCCGCCACCGCGCTCTCGCGCGCGGAGCAGCGCCGTCTCACCCAGGCGCTCACCGAGCTGCAGGCCGACCTCGATCGGCAGATGACCGCGGCGATCGCCACCTTGCAGGAGCTCCGTGAGGGGTTCAGCCTCACGGATCCGGACATCCAGGCGCCGCTCATGACGGCGCTCCACGCGCTCGACACGGCGGAGCGCTCGTCGATCGACGTGGCCGACGCGCTGGTCAGGATCGAGTCGGGCGGCTTCGGGGTCTGCGCCCGCTGCCTCGAGCCGATCCCGGTGGCCCGGCTCGAGCTCCGTCCGGCCGGGCGCTACTGCGTCTCCTGCACGCGGTGAGCTCGACCGGTCGCGGCTCCGGCACCACCGCCGGCCGCGGCGAGCGGCGCGCCATGCTGTGGCGCACCCTCGCCGCGGTCGCCGTGATCGCGGGGGCGCTCTACTTCGCCGTCAGCAGTCCCGTGCGCCTCGGCCTCGACCTGCGCGGCGGCACCCAGATCGTGCTCGAGACGCGCGACACCGGCACGACGGTCGCCGACGCGGAGTCGACCGACCGCGTGGTCGAGGTGCTGCGCAAGCGGGTCGACGCCCTCGGCGTCTCGGAGCCGACGCTGGCGCGGTCGGGCGACACGCGCATCATCGTCGAGCTTCCCGGGGTGCAGGACCCGCGCGAGGCAGCCGAGGTCATCGGCCGCACCGCGCAGCTCACCTTCCACCCGGTGGTCGCGACCGTCGTCGCCGGCGAGGAGGCTCCGGCCGCGCCCGCCGGCGGTCGTGACCTGGCGGACGAGTCGGGCCAGACGCTGCGCCTGGGCGCGCCCGCGCTCACCGGCGACCTCGTCGCGTCGGCCGACGTCGGGTCCGACCCCCAGAGCGGGGCCGCCTGGTTCGTGTCGCTCGACTTCTCGGGCGAGGGGGGCGCGCGCTGGCAGA
Source organism: uncultured Actinomycetota bacterium (assembly GCA_963827145.1). Taxonomy (GTDB): domain Bacteria; phylum Actinomycetota; class Actinomycetes; order S36-B12; family CAIYMF01; genus Longivirga. The sequence goes on from CAWGZO010000001.1 coordinate 1,446,121, forward strand.
AGCTCACCGCCGACGCCGCCTGCGCGTCGCCGGGCGACCCGTCGCGCCGCGTGGCCATCGTGCTGGACGACGCGATCATCTCCTCGCCGCAGGTCGACCCCTCGATCGCGTGCGGCGTCGGCATCGGTGGCGGCAGCACCCAGATCACCGGCTCGTTCTCCGTCGAGGAGGCCAAGGACCTGGCCGCGCTCGTGCGCGGCGGGTCGCTGCCGCTCGACGTCGAGGTCGTCGAGCAGCGCACCGTCGGTCCGACCCTGGGCGCCGCAGCCATCGACGCGTCCGTCACCGCCGCGCTCATCGGCCTGGCGCTGACGGCGCTGTTCATCACGCTCGTCTACCGGCTCGTCGGCGTCGCCGCGAGCATCGCGCTGGCCTGCTACTCGCTCATCTCCTACGCCGTCCTCGTGGCCATCGGCGCCACCCTGACCCTGCCCGGGCTCGCGGGCTTCGTGCTGGCGATCGGGTTGGCGATCGATGCCAACGTGCTGGTCTTCGAACGCGCCCGCGAGGAGTACGCCGCCCGCGGTCCAGCGACACGCGCCGACGATCCGAGCGGCCTGCAGGGCGCGCTGCGCGCGGGGTTCGACAAGGCGTGGACGGCGATCATCGACTCCAACGTCACCACCCTCATCGCGGCGGGGCTGCTGTTCTACCTCGCCTCGGGTCCGGTCAAGGGTTTCGGGGTGACGCTCGGCATCGGCGTGCTCGCCTCGATGGTCTCGGCGCTCGTCATCGCCCGCGTGCTGACCCAGTGGCTGGTGCGGACGCGGTGGGTCCAGCGACGGCCGTCCTGGTCGGGTCTCACCGGGAACGGACGGATCCGCCACTGGCTCGCGACGAGCGGACCGGACCTGATGCGTCGCAGCAGGCTGTGGCTGGGCATCTCCGGGGCGCTGGTCCTGCTGTCCGTCGCGGGGGTGTTCGTGCGAGGGCTCAACCTCGGTGTCGAGTTCACCGGGGGGCGGCTGCTCGAGTACTCGACCACCGCCCGGGTCGACGTCGACGTCGCCCGCCAGGCCCTCGCGGGCGAAGGTCTGCCGCGCGCGGTGGTGCAGACCTCGCAGGAGGCGGACGGCGCCGAGCGGATCACGGTGCGGACCGATCCGATCGACAACGACCAGGCGCAGGCGGTCGAGGATGCGCTCGCCGAGCTCGGCGGCGAGGTCACCAAGCTGCGCGACGAGCTCATCGGACCCACCATCGGCGAGGAGCTGCGGACCAAGGCGCTGATCGCGCTCGGTGTCGCGCTGCTGGCGCAGATGGCGTATCTCGCCGTGCGCTTCCGATGGACGTTCGGCGCCGCCGCCGTGCTCGCGATGCTCCACGACGTGCTCATCGTCGTCGGTGTCTTCGCCTGGCTCGGCCGGCCCGTCGACGGCGTCTTCCTGGCGGCGTTGCTCACGGTCGTGGGCCTGAGCGTCAACGACACGGTGGTGGTGTTCGACCGGGTCCGCGAGCTCCGTCGCGACAGACCGTCGGACCCGTTCCCGGACGTCGCCAACCGCGCGGTGCTCCAGACCGTGCCGCGCACGATCAACACGGGGCTGGGCGCCATGGCGATCCTCGGCGCACTGGTGCTGCTGGGCGGCGACTCCCTGGCCGACTTCGCGCTCGCCCTGCTCATCGGACTCCTCGTGGGCACGTTGTCGTCGGTGTTCACCGCGACTCCGCTGCTGCTGTGGTTCACCCGTCGCTGGCCGGAGGGCGGCCGGGCCCCGCGCCCGGCACGCCCGTCCGGGGGGACCACGGGCCGCCGACCGGCCGCAGAGCCCGCCGCCGCCGATCGCGACCGGTGGGCCTCGGCCGACCCGTACGCCGACATCCCTCCGGGGAGGTGACCGCCGTCCCTCGCGCGGTCCGCGCCTACGCCAGGCCCAGCTCGCGAGCAGCGGCGGCGGCCGCACGTGCCCCGGCCAGCCGTCGCAGCAGGAGCAGGCCGTCGAGCTGGGCGACGGCGGCCAGCGCCTGGCGACGTCGTACCGCCGCGGTGCCCCCGGCGATGCGGGGCTCGATCCAGTCGAGCCAGCCGTCGACCAGCAGCGGTGCCAGCGAGGCGTAGGGCTCGGTACGGGCGCTGGCGAGCCCGATGACCTCGAAGTAGACGGCGAACACCGGATCGGCGTCCGACGAGGCGAGGACGGGCCACAAACATGGAGGCGCGGACCATGGAGCGACGAGACGGAGCAGTCCTGGGGTTCGTGGTGGGGGCGCTCGTGGCGCTCTTCTTCGCGGTGGTGATCAGCCTCGTCCCGGCCTTCGTCTTCCTCGAGACCCAGTGGCGGGTGCTGGTCTTCGTGGTCGTCGCGGCGGCGGCGCCCCCGACGGTGTGGTTCCTCCAGTGGGTGGCGCGGTTGCGGCGCGCGGACGAGCGCCTCGTCTTCACGTGGGGGGCCGCAGGCGCGATGACCTTCGACGGGCTCGCGATCGGCTTCGTCCCCGGTCTGTACGGCCAGACAGGTGATGCCCTGGCCTGGGCGGCGGCCGCCCTGCTGTTCGCCTTCGCGAGCCTGATCGTCGCCGGGCAGCTGATGCTCGGCCGGGTGGTGCCGGCGGTACCCGCGCTCGACGCGGGCTGACCCGCGCGCGAGGTGCGACGACATCCTCTCGGTCGCTCTCGCAACGTTCACACTTCCTAGTCGCCGCACGGGTTCTCAGCGCTGCGACCTGCGCCGATGGCGCGGTGTGAGCAACTGACCTCGATCGGATCTATAGCCCCACGGTCGGCGTGACCGATGACGCCGCCATGATGACCTCGACCGCCTCCGCATCCCAGGCGCAGGCGACCCCCCGGCGGCACTCGGCCGTCCGGATCGTCGCTGCTGCTGCCGCCGTCTCCCTCGGTCTTACCGGGATCAACATCGCCGCCGGCGCACCCGATGCGGCTGCGGCGCAGACCATCGTCGTGTCCGACTCGTTCACTCGTGTCGTCACCGGCGGATGGGGCACCGCCGACGTCGGCGGCGCGTGGACCACGCGCGGCGGGAAGGCGTCGCAGTACAACGTCGACGGCGCCGCCGCGACCATCACCATGGGTCCTGGCGATCTTCCCAACGTCGACGCCAGGTCGGTCGTCGCGCTCGACACCGACATCACCGCGACCGTCTCCGTCGACCGCACGGCCGACACCAACAGCGGCACCTACACCACGCTGGTGAGCCGTCGCCGCTCCACCAACGAGCAGTACGCCGCGATCCTGAGCCTGGCCACGACCCCGCCGCTCATCCAGGTCTACCGTCGCGACAGCAAGGGCACCCAGATCAACATCGGCGCGACCGCGCTGCTCACCGGCATGACCTACCGCGCCGGCGACCGCTGGACGATGCGCCTGGCCACCAGCGGGACCACCCCGACGACGATCCGGGTCAAGGCCTGGCCCACCGCCTCGCCCGAGCCGTCGGGCTGGACCGTCACCCGCACCGACAGCACCCCCGTGCTGCAGGCCGCCGGAACCGCCGGCTTCTCGGCGTACCTGTCCCGCCGCGCCACGGTCCGCTCCGTGCTCGTGAGCGTCTACGACTTCGCGGTCGTCGCCACGACGCTGTGCTCCGCGCCGGCTCAGCTCACCGCCACCCCGCGCGACGGCGCCGTGGAGCTGGCGTGGGCAGCGGTCTCCGGTGCCGACGCCTACCAGGTCCGCCGCAACGGCGTCCTCGTCTCGGCTCCGACCACGACGTCGCTGACCGACACCGGGCTCGCGAACGGGACGACGTACGCCTACAGCGTCGCGGCCGTGAACACGCTCGGCGCCGGTCCGGCCACCGCCGTGACCGCCATCCCCATGCCGTCGATCCCGAGCATCCCCGGGTCGCTGGCCGCCACGGCGGGCGACGCGCGGGTCTCGCTGAGCTGGGCCGACGTGCCCGAGGCCGACGGCTACCGCGTCTACCGCGACGGTGCGCTCGTCGCGTCGCCGACCGTCCCGTCGTACGTCAGCACCGGGCTGGTCAACGGCACCACGTACGGCTTCGCCGTCGTCGCGGTGAACCTCGCCGGCGCCTCGGCCCCGACAGCCACCGTCTCCGCGCGGCCCATGCCGGCGCTCCCGGCAGCACCGACCGGCCTCGCCGCCCTCCCGGGCGACCGGAGCGTGCGCCTGAGCTGGACTCCGGTCAGCGGCGCGAGCGTCTACGACGTGCTGCGCAACGGCGCGGTCGTCGCGAGCCCGAGCGCGGCGAACGTCGTCGACAGCGGCCTCGTGAACGGCACCACGTACTCCTACACGGTGATCGCACGGAACATCGCCGGATCCTCGGCCGCCTCGTCCGTGGTCACCGCCACCCCCGTCGCCCCGATCCCGGCGGTGCCGGACGGTCTGGCCGCCGCGGCCGGCAACGCACGCGTGACACTGACGTGGAACGCCGTGGCCGGCGCGACGAGCTACAACGTCTACCGCAACGGCACCCGCGTCACCGTGACGGCGAGCGCCACGTACACCGACAGCGCCGTGGTCAACGAGACGACGTACGCCTACAGCGTCACCGCGTCGAACGCGTCCGGGACCTCCGCGTCCTCGACCGTCGTGATGGCCACCCCGCTGCCGCCCGTACCGGCGACCCCGACCGGTCTCGCCGCCGTCGCCGGCAACACCACGGTCGCGCTGACGTGGACCGCGGTGAGCGGTGCCACCGGCTACGTGATCCGTCGTGACGGCACCGTCGCCGCGTCGGTCCCGGGCACGTCGTACACGGACACCGGCCTGACCAACGGCCTCACCCGCGGCTACACCGTGGCGGCCTCGAACGTCGCCGGCACCTCGGCCCAGTCCGCCGTCGTGTCCGCCACGCCGACCGCTCCCGGATCGATCCCGGCACCGCCCGCAGGCTGGACCACCAGCTTCGTGGACGACTTCACCGGCACCACCGTGGATGCGAGCAAGTGGAACATCCGCAACAACTCGGCGAACTCCAACGAGCAGTCCTACCTGCTGGCGCGCAACGTCTCCGTCTCCAACGGGATGCTCAACATCACCGCCAAGAAGGAGTCGGTCGGCGGCAAGCTCTACACCTCCGGCTACCTCGACTCGATCGGCAAGTTCTCCCAGCGCTACGGCATCTGGCAGGTGCGCGCCAAGGTCAACACCCCGATCGGATCGAGCCAGGGTCTGTGGCCCGCCCCGCTGTGGCTGCGCGGCGACACCAGCCCGATGGAGATCGACCTCATCGAGGCCTGGGGCACCGGCGCCACCCCGGTCAGCGGCTACCGCACCGGCTCCGGCTCGGCGTCCATCCACCAGAACACGAACGGCGGCCAGGGCAAGGTCTCGGGCTGGCTCACGCCGGCAGGCGTGGACCTCTCCGCGGACTTCCACCTGTACGAGGTCGAGTGGGCGCCGGACTTCATCAGCGTCCGGTACGACGGCGTCGAGAAGGTCCGCGCCACCCCGACCAACGCACCCTGGGCGTTCTCCGGGACCGACTACCTCGGCAAGGCCAACATGCGGGTCAACCTGCAGGTCTCGAAGGACGACTCCGTCTACTACGGCGGCCCGATCGCGAGCACGGTCTTCCCGTCGACGCTCCTCATCGACTACATCCGGGTCATGACCAAGCCCTGATCTCCCCGAACGGCACCTCGCCCGGCACCGCGGACAGCGGCGCCGGGCGAGTCCGTCATCACGCCACGGGTGCCCGCTCGATCGGGCAGGTCATGCTGCGCGGCCCGCCGTGCCCTCGGCCGAGCTCCGAGCCCGGCATGGTCACGACCTCGATGCCCTCCTTGCGCAGGAACGTGTTCGTCGACCCGTTGCGGTCGTAGCCGAACACCACGCCAGGAGCCACGGCGAGGAAGTTGTTGCCGTCGTCGCCCTGCTCGCGCGCTGCCGCCATGCCGTCGAGCGGGGCCCGGAGCAGCCGGACGTCCCCCGCGCCGACACCGAGCGCGTCGGCGACCGCGCTCCAGAGGTCGGCGTTCTCCTCGATGGCGTAGTCGCCGCCCGAGCCCCTCGGGGTGAGGGTGTACGACGCGAGCGAGGCGCCGAGGTAGGGGTAGACGCTGAACGTGGCGGCATCGAGCATCGTGATCGCGGTGTCGAGGTGGGTGAGCCCGGAGTCCTTCGGCAGCTCGACGACGATGACCCGGGTGATCTCGGACCGCGGATCCGAGAAGTAGCCGCTGACCAGCATGCCGACGCCCTGCGCGGTCGTGCGCGGCCCGATGCCGACGAGCACCGCGCCGTTGCCGAGCACGAGGATGTCGCCGCCGGCGCACGTCGCGGGGTGGTGCTCCACGTCGTCGTTGCCGTAGTAGAAGTGCAGGCCCGCCGACGCGAACAGCGGGTGGTGGTTGAGGACCGCCCTCGAGTGGACCAGCTCGCGCTGACGCGCGGCCATCGCCATGGGGTGCACCGAGAGCCCGGCGTACGCGAACGAGACGTTGTCGCGCTGGAACAGCGTGTTGGGCAACGGCGTGAGCACGAAGTCGTCGGCGTCGAGGTAGTCCCACAGCAGCGACGACCCGGCGGGCAGCGCCAGGTCGCTCTTGAGGACGCCCCCGACCAGCGACTCGGCGAGGGCAGCGCCGTCGAGGCTCTCGAGCAGCTCCCGCAGCGGCTCGACGAGCTGCGGGCCGACCGTGTGCACGTTGGTGGTGCGGTCGAGGACGAAGTCGCGCCCCTCCGGGGTGTCGAGCACCTCCGCGAGCAGCGTGCCGAACAGGTGCACCGTCACGCCCTTGTCGCGCAGCTTGGTGACGAACGAGTCGTGCTCCTCGCGGGCCCGCTGCGCCCACATCACGTCGTCGAAGAGCAGCTCGTCGACGTTGGCGGGGGTCAGGCGGGTGAGCTCGAGGCCAGGACGGTGCACCACCACCTGGCGCAGCTGACCGACCTCGGAGTCGACGTGCAGCGGGGCGGGGCTCGACACGGACATGGCGCCTCCTGGTGCTCTTGCCTCGTCTCCATCGTGGCCCTGCACGGCCCCGGGGGTGGGGCGAACGGGCAGGCCGGTGCGGCCGTCGACCGCTCAGTCGCGGGCGAGCGCCTTCGCCCGCGCGAGCCGGACAGCCTCCTCCAGCCCGGCGACGTCGTACGCGCCGTGGTGCCGGAGCCCGTTGATGAAGAACGTCGGCGTGCCGCGCACCCCGCTGAGGTCCGCGCTCTCGACGTCGTCGGCCACGCGCGCCTCGTGCTCGTGGCGGCGAAGGGCAGCAGTGAAGCGCTCGACGTCGAGCCCCAGCTCGGCGGCGTAGCGGGCGAGGTCGGCCGGCCGCAGCGCGTCCTGCCGGTCGAGCAGGAGGTCGTGCATCTCCCAGAACGCGCCCTGGTCCGCGGCGGCCTCGGCCGCCTCCGCGGCGAGCTGTGCCTGCGGGTGCACGTCGCGCAGCGGCAGATGGCGCCACACGTAGCGGACGTCGCCGAAGTCGGCGAGCACCTGGCGGACCACGGACTCGGCCATGCCGCAGTAGGGGCACTGGAAGTCGCCGTACTCCACGATCGTCACCGGGGAGTCGTGGGGGCCGCGGACGTGGTCGCGGTCCGGGTCGACCGGGTCGGCGAGGTCCGCGAGGGTGTCGGCGTCCCCGAGGAGCGCACGCGCCCGGCGCTGAGCGGGCAGCGACGCGGTGGCGCGGAAGACGAGCCAGGTGATCACCGACGAGATCACCGCGGCCGTGAGGATGCCGAGCTTGGCCTCGTCGAGGTCGCGGCCGTCGAAGGCGATGGTCGCGATGAGCAGGCTCAGCGTGAAGCCGATGCCCGAGACCGTGCCGGCGCCGAGCACCGCGCCCCATCCGACGGACGGCCGCAGCCGGCTGCTGCTCAGCCTCGTGACGAGCCAGGCGCCGCCGACGATCCCGATCGGCTTGCCGATCACGTACGCCAGGATCACGCCCCACGTGATCGGGGAGCGGAACGCCGTCGCGAGGAAGTCGCCCTTCACCACGATGCCCGCGTTCGCGAGCGCGAACAGCGGCACGATCAGGTAGCTCGTCCACGGGTGGTAGAGCTCCTGCAGGCGTTCGTTCGGCGGGATCGCCTGGGAGACGCTGGCTCGCGCGCTGCGTGCGAGGGCCGGGGTGGGCTGCTCGCGGAAGTCCTTGAACGTGCCGGTCGCCTGCTCGAGCCGCTCGCTCGGCACCGGACGGGCGAAGGTCAGGAGGCCGAGCACGAGCCCGATCACGACCGGGTCGACACCCGAGCGCTGCAGGGCGGCCCAGCCGAGCACCCCCAGCACGAAGTACGGCGCCCCGTGGTGCACCTGCAGTCGCAGGAGCACGACCACCGCGCCGACCAGTGCGATCGCCACCACGAGAGGCACCACGGTGACCTGCTCGGTGTAGACGGTGGCGATCGCGACCAGCGCGATGACGTCGTCGGTGATCACGACCGTGAGCAGGAACGCGCGCAGGCGCTCCGAGAACCGCGGACCGACCAGGGCGAGCACGCCGAGCGCGAACGCGGTGTCGGTCGACAGGGCGACGCCCCAGCCGTGCGCCGCACCGCTGTCGCGGTTCACGACGACGAAGATCAGCGCGGTCAGGAGCATTCCGATGGCGCCCGCCACCGCAGGGAGGATCACGCGCCGCCGCTCGCGCAGCTCGCCGATGTCGAACTCGCGGCGGGTCTCGAGCCCGACGACGAAGAAGTAGAACGTCATGAGCCCGGAGTTGATCCACTCGACGACGCTGAGCTCGAGCGCCGACTCGCCCCACGACAGACCGACCTCGGTGTGCCAGAACGACTCGTAGGACGCGGTGGCGAGGTTCGCCCACAGGAGCGCGAGGATCGTCGCCCCGAGCAGCAGGGCGGCGCTGCCGCTCTCCGTGCGCAGGAAGCGCCGCAGGGGGATGTCGGCCGACCACGACCACGTGGTCGTGCCCGACCCCTCGGCCTGCGTCACCGCCTCATCCTGGCTGCGATCGGTGCACGGGTCCAGGACGGGCGGGCGTCGTCAGCGCCGCTCCCACGCCCCTGGTGCGGCGAGCAGCCGCGAGAGCTCCGGCGGCAAGGTGCCGGACGCGACGTCGGCGAGCGTGATGCGCTCGAGCACCTGGCGCAGCGACGACCGCACGGCGATCCAGACCTCCTGCAGGTGCACGGAGGCACCGGTGTACTCGACGTCCTCGGGTCGCTGACCGCGCACGCCGACCAGCGGGCCGTCGAGCGCGCGCGTGACGTCGGCGAGGGTGATCCGGCTGGGGTCGCGGTCGAGGCGGTAGCCGCCGCCGCACCGCGCTGGCTCGTCACGATGCCCGCCTGGCGCAGCTGGCTGAGGATCCCCTCGAGGAACTTGACCGGGATCCCCTGCGACGCCGCGATGTCGCTCGCCCTTCGACCAGGCGCTCGGGTCCTCGGCGTGCGCGGCGGCCAGCTCGAGCAGGGCGCGCATGCCGTAGTCGGTCTTGGCGGAGACGTGCATGCCGCCATTGTGTCGGGCCCCGACGGCCGCTCGTGCCCCGCCCGCCGGGATTGCCGTCATCGCCGGGTCGGACGTCAGGTCGCCTCGAGCCCGCGCCGGCGCCGCATGCGTCGGGCGTACGACGAGAACAGGCCGTCGACGAGCATGCCGATGATGAGGATCACCAGCATCGTCGCCAGCAGCTCGGGCGCCTTGGAGAACTGGCGGGCGAACTCGAGGCTGCGCGCCCAGCGAGGGCGTCTCGGCGATGATGACCAGCAGCTCGCCGGCCATCAGGCTGCGCCAGGCGAACGCCCAGCCCTGGGTGAGACCGGCGACGTAGCCGGGCAGCGCCGCCGGCAGCACGATGTCGCGGTAGAGGCTGACCGTGCCGGCGCCGAGGACCGTGCCCGAGGCGCACGAACGCCGGCGGGCACGTGGTCGATGCCGGTGATGACGCCGTTGGCGATGCTGGGTGCAGCACCGAGGACGACGACGAACAGGATCGCCTGCTCGTTGAGGCCGAACAGCAGGATCGCCAGCGGGAACCACGCGATGCGACGGCATGGTCTGCAGACCGGTGATCAGGCGCCGACGGCCAGCCGCAGCGGGCGGATCCGGGCGACGACGATGCCGATGGCGGTGCCGATGACCAGCGGCGAGCGGCGAAGCCGATGATCGCGCGGATCATCGTGGTCTGCAGCGGCCGACCAGAAGCGCTCCGTGCCGAGCATCTCCCACAGGGTCTGCAGGGTCTCGGCCGGCGACGGCAGCACGTAGTCCGGGCGCCAGCCCGACCAGCACGACGAGCTGCCAGGTGCCGAGCACCAGCAGGATCGCGAGGCCCTTGGGCCAGATCCAGGCCCAGATCGCGCGGCCGGGCGCCGGAGCCTGCGGGGGCCGTCGGCCGGCTCGTCGACGACGGGGGTCGAGGACGCTCATGCCGACATGAGTGTGCCCCTGCTGCCTTGCAGCCGCGCGGTGAGGTCGGCGGCGCGGGTCGCGACCTCGGCGGAGTCCATGACGCCGCGGGTGCGGCAGGGCGACGAGCTGCTCGTGGACGATCCGCCCGGCGCGCGCCATGAGGATGACGCGGTCGCCCAGGCGGACGGCCTCGCGCATGTTGTGGGTGACGAACATGACGGTCAGGCCCTGCTCGCGCGACGACCCGCTCGATCTCGTCGTGCAGGTGGTCGCGGGTCATGGCGTCGAGCGCGCCGAGCGGCTCGTCCATGAGCACGATCTGCGCGTCCTGGGCCAGGCAGCGGGCCAGCGCGACGCGCTGGCGCATGCCGCCGGAGAGCTCGTGCGGGCGCGCGTCTCCGCGGCCCGCCGAGCCGCACGACGTCGAGCAGCTCCTCGCGCGCGGTCGCGCCGCTCGCGTCGCGCGGCACGCCGCGCAGCTTGCAGGGCCAGCTCGACGTTCTGGCGGGCGGTCAGCCAGGGCAGCAGGGTCGCGTCCTGGAACATCAGGCCACGTGCCGGCGACCTCGACGCTGCCCGAGGTCGGCGTGTCGAGCCCGGCGATGAGGTTGAGCAGCGTGCTCTTGCCGCAGCCCGAGGCCCCGACGACGGTGACGAACTCGCCCGGTCGACGTCGAGGTCCACGTCGTGCAGGGCGCGCACGGTGCGCTCGCCGGAGTGCGAACATCTTGCGAGATCCCGTCGCACGCGCAGCGCCGCCGGACGCCGTCAGCGTCGCTCGGCTCGACGGTCGCGCGCGATGGTCATCGTCGCAGCTCATGGGGTCGCGACCTCGGGCTCGCCGGCCGCGGCCAGGACCTCGTTGAGCAGGGTGAGGTCGTACAGCGTGCCGGGCAGGCCGCCGGCGGCGTCGATCTGCGCCCTGGTCGAGCAGGCCGACGTCGACCGCGTGCTTCGCCGACTCGACGAGCGTGGCCGGCAGCGGGTCGGCGGTGAACGTGACGTTCTTCCACGCCGAGTCGAGGACGTCGGCGTCCAGCGACGAGCCGGTCAGCGACTCTGCAGCGCTGGCGTTGACGGCCGCCTTGGCCGGCCGCCGGGTCCTTCTCGATCGCGTCGAGCGCGGCGACGTGACCGTCGAGGAACGCCTTCACGACGTCGGGGTGCTGCTCGAGGAACTCGGTGCGCACGATGATGTTCGTGGTCACGAACTGGCCGTCCGGCCACAGCGTCGCCTCGTCGACGAGGACCTTGGCCCCGGCCTTGACGTACTCCGAGACCCACGGCTCGGGCACCCACGCGCCGTCGATGCTGCCCGGAGCCGTAGGCGGCCAGGCCCTCGGCGTTGGCCTGCGGCTTGATGGAGACGTCGCCGCCGCCCTCGGTCGTCGGTCGTCAGGCCCTGCTCCTTGAGCCAGTAGCGCAGTGCGACGTCCTGGGTGTTGCCGAGCTGCGGCGTCGCGATCGTCTTGCCCTTGAGGCCGGCCGCGTCGGTGATCTCCGGGCGGACGACGAGCGCCGCGCCGCCCGGAGGCCGCACCGGCGATCACGCGGACGGCCTCGCCCTTGGACTGCGCGTAGGCGTTGATCGTCGGGTTCGGGCCGATGTAGGTGATGTCGAGCGAGCCGCCGAACAGCGCGGTGACGGCGTCCGGGCCGGCGTTGAACGCCGTCGGCGTCACGGTGACGCCGAGCGCCTTGAGCGACTGTCTTGAACAGGCCGTCCTGCAGGCCGACCAGCGCCGGGGCGTGGGTGAGGTTCGGGAAGAAGCCGAGGCGCAGCGTCGTGACCTTCTCGCCGCCGCCGCTCGACGCGCTCGCGCCGGCGTCGGTGGACGAGGACGACCCGCATGCCGCGAGCGCGAGCGTGGCGACGGCGAGTCCGGCGGCCAGGGCCGTGCGGCGGAAGGGGAGTCTCATCGTGATCTCATTCCTATGTTTCCTACTGGGTTACAGGGAAACTATCACGCGAGTCGACGGGAACCAACCAGGGGGTCTGTCCGGAGTGTCGGGCCGGTCAGGTACGGCGCGTCATGACGGCCACGGGGCTCTGCTCCTCGGGCAGCACCAGCTCGGCCAGCGGCCGGTCGGCGAGCCAGGCCGAGATGATCGCGGCGAGCTCGTCGGGGTGGCTGTAGTTGATCGCGTGGGCCGCGTCGCGCAGCACGGTGACGTCGACGTGGGCGGGCATCATGCCGACCACCTCCCGCACGCGTGACGCCGGCGGGAGCAGCGGATCGCGGACGCCGAGGACGGCGAGCAGCGGTGCCGGGAAGTTCAGGAGCGCCTGCAGCGACGGATAGCGGGTCATGGCCACGAAGAGGCGGAACGTCTCGATCACCCCGAAGTGCACGTAGTCCGGCACCGCCACCGTCGCCATCGACGGAGGCTCGAGGAACGCGTCGCGCGCGAGCTGCCCGATCGCGCGCGGCAGCGGCGTGCTGTGCTTGCCGCCAGCGGGGGAGACCATCACGGCGCGCTCGACGCGGTCCGGGTGGCGCTCGCCGAACGCGGCGAGCACGGCGCAGCCGAGCGAGTTGCCCACGACGACGGCCTTGTCGATCTCGAGCGCGTCGAGCAGGCCGGCGGCGAAGTCGGCGAGCGCGGGGATGTCGTTCTGGTGCTCGGGGCGCGGGCTCTTGCCGAAGCCGGGCAGATCGGGCACGTACGTCGGGTGCTCGTCGACGAGCAGCTCGGCCGTCGGCACCATGTAGCTGCCGGAGATCGCGAAGCCGTGCAGGTGCACGATCGGGACCCCTGCGGCCTGCTCACCCCCGGTGCGGACGAACACGGGCGTGCCTCGGACGATGACCCACCGGTTCTCGAGCATCGACTCTCCTCTTCGCTCATGCCCAGGACGGCGGTCGACCGGCAGCCGGCACGACGGCACGACGCTCATCATGGCGGGAGACGAGGGTCCGCGCCGCACTTCGGAAGGCTCGGAGCGCCGGTGGCGCGGGCGCCCGCCGCGGTGGCAGGGTGCGGGGGACGCCCGGCCCACCAGGAGGAACCCCCGTGCCCGACGCACCGCCCCGCGACCCGGCCCAGGACGTGACCGCTGCGAGCGGCTTCCCGGGCGTGGTCGCACCGATGGTCACGCCGTTCACCGACGACGGCGCCCTGGCGCTCGAGCGCGTGGCCGGGATCGTCGAGTTCCTCCTCGACAACCGCATCGCTGGCCTCGTCGTCGCGGGCACCACCGGCGAGGGATACGCCCTCGACATGGCGGAGCGGCGCGAGCTGGCCGTGGAGGTGCAGCGGGTCGTGGCGGGGCGAGTCCCGGTGCTCCTCGGCGTCGGGGCGACCGCCACCCGCGAGGCCCTGGCTCAGGCCGCGCTCGCCGCGGAGCTCGGTGCCGACGGCCTCATGGTCGCGGCACCGGCGTACGTGCTGCCGACGCAGAAGGAGCTCGGCGAGCACGTGCGCGCGGTCCTCGCGACGGCCCCGCTGCCCACGGTGCTCTACGACTACCCCGACCGCACCGGCGTGAAGTTCGAGGAGCGGGCGCTCGACCTGCTCGCCGACGACCCGCTGATCGTCGGCATCAAGGAGGCCTCGGGCGACCTGACCCGCGTACGCCGGCTGCGCCGCCGCTACGGCACCGACCTCCCCATCGTGTGCGGCTCCGACACGCTCGCGATGCGCTACCTCGAGCTGGGCGTCGACTCGTGGATCGCGGGCCTGTCCAACGTGCTGCCGCTCGAGCACGTGCTCATGCTCGAGGCCGCGCAGAGCGGCGACCTGGCCACGGGCTGGGCGCTGCAGCACCGCATGATGCCCTTCCTCCGCGACGCGGAGCGTCAGCACTACACGCCGAAGGCGAAGTCACGGCCTCGAGCTGCGCGGCGTCCCGGTCGGACCGCCGCGCCCGCCTCTGCACCTGCTCGACGCGGGCGAGGCCGACCAGGTGCAGCGCCGGCTCGACACGGTGCTCACCGGTGCGGACGACGCCCCGGCCGTCCTGCACGCCGAGCGGCGCGAGCCCGACGCGCACCCGCTCCCCGTGCGCCGGCTCGCCTACATCGACGGTCGCGGGCGTGCCCGCGGCCGACGGCGCGACGATGCCGACCGTCGATCCCGCGACGGGCACGGTCATCGCGGAGATCGCTGCGTGCGGCGAGGCCGACGTGGATCGCCGCCGTCGCGCGCGGCGCGCGACGTGTTCGAGCGCGGCGACTGGTCGCGGTGCGCACCCGGCGGACCGTCGGCGCGTGCTGACCCGGTGGTCGCCAAGCTGATCGACCGGCACGCCGAGGAGATCGCGCGCCTCGACAGCCTCGAGGCGGGCAAGCCGATCACCGACTGCCGCGACGGCGACGTCCCGGAGACGGTCGAGACGATCCGGTGGTTCGCCGAGGCTGCGGACAAGGTCTACGACCGCGTCGCGCCCGACCGGCCCCGGACGTGGTCGCGCGCATCACGCGCGAGCCGATCGGCGTCGTCGGCGCCGTGATCCCGTGGAACTTCCCGGCGCTGATGTTCGCCTGGAAGGTCGCGCCTGCCCTGGCGATGGGCAACTCGCGTGGTCGTGAAGCCGGCCGAGCAGACCAGCCTGTCGGCGCTGCTGCTGGCCGAGCTCGGCGGTCGAGGCCGGGCTGCCCGAGGGCGTGCTCAACGTCGTGCCCGGGCTCGGGGAGGCGGCGGGCGCGGCGCTCGGCCTGCACCCCGACGTCGACATGGTCACGTTCACCGGGTCGACGGAGGTGGGCCGCTACTTCCTCGAGTACAGCGCGCGGTCGAACCTCAAGCGCATCACGCTCGAGTGCGGCGGCAAGAGCCCGCAGATCGTGCTCGAGCAGCGTGCGCGACCTCGACGAGGTGGCCGCGCGAGGCCGTGCGCGCGGCGTTCTGGAACATGGGCGAGAACTGCTCGGCGGGCACGCGGCTGCTCGTGCATCGACGCATCCACGCGGCGCTCGTCGAGCGGCTCGTGGCCGCCACGCGCCGACCTGCGCGTCGGGGATCCCATCGACCCCCGCGCGGAGGTCGGGCCGCTCATCGACCCCGGCTCGCGGGCGCAAGGTGCTCGACTACGTGGCGCGCGGCGTCGCCGACGGCGCCGTCGTCGCCATCGGCGGGCGGCCGGTGCTCGAGGAGACCGGCGGCTGGTACTTCGCGCCCGACGGTGCTCGACGACGTGCCCGCCGACTCGGCCGTCGCGCGCGAGGAGATCTTCGGCCCGGTCGTCGCGGTGATCCCGTTCGACACCGAGGAGGAGGCGATCGCGCTGGCCAACGACAGCGACTACGGCCTCGCTGCCTCGCTCTGGACCGACGACGTCGACGCCGCGCACCGGGTGAGCCGTCTGCTCAAGGCGGGCACCGTGTCGATCAACTGCTACAGCGAGGGCGACGTGACCACGCCGTTC
Source organism: uncultured Actinomycetota bacterium (assembly GCA_963827145.1). Lineage (GTDB taxonomy): Bacteria > Actinomycetota > Actinomycetes > S36-B12 > CAIYMF01 > Longivirga. The sequence goes on from CAWGZO010000001.1 coordinate 1,461,745, forward strand.
GGCGGGTAGAAGCAGTCGGGCTTCGGCGGTCGCGACAAGGGTCTCGAGGCGCTGGAGCAGTACTGCCAGACGAAGACGACGTGGCTCAAGGTCCGGTGGTGACCTCCCGCGCGGCGACGACCTGCCGGCCGAGGCCGACGTCGTCGTGGTGGGCGGCGGGATCGTCGGCGCTCGGTCGCGTCGTCCGTGGCGCGCCGCGGGCGCGGCGTCCTCCTGCTCGACGCCGGCGGCGAACGGTTCGGCACGTCGAGCGGCCAACGCCGGGCACCTGGTGCCCAGCCACGTGGTGCCGTTCGCCGCTCCGGGGATGGTGCGGGCCGGGCTGCACCGCCTGGCCCGTCGCGACGGTGCGTTCGCGATCTCGTCGCAGGCGGGTGGTGCGGTCACGTCGTGGCTCTGGCGCTTCGCCCGCAGCTCGCACCGAGCGCAACGTCGAGCGCGGGGTGCCTGCGCTGCGCGAGCTGCTCGACGTCTCCATCGACGAGGTGCATCGCCTCCGCGACTCCGGGGCGCGGCTCGACCACGCCCCCGGCGGCCTGCTGCAGGTGGTGCAGAGCGACTCGGGGGCCGAGGCGCTGCGGCACGAGCACGACGTGATGACGCGGTGGGGGGTGCGCGCCGAGCTGCTCACCCGCGAGCAGGTCGCCGAACGGGAGCCGGGCCTCCTCGACGGCGTCGCCGGCGGCCTGCTCCTGTGCGACGACGAGCGGGTCGATCCCGCTCTGCTGCTCGAGGCGGTGCTCGCCGAGGCCGTCGCCCACGGAACGCGCGTCGCCCGAGCGACGGTCGCGTCGGTGCGCAGCAGCGCCGGCGGCGCCGTGGTCGACACCGATCGCGGCCGCGTCCAGGCGCGCGAGGTCGTGCTCGCCGCCGGGGTCTGGACCCCGGTCCCTGGCCGCCTCGCTCGGCACCCCGTCTGCCGGTGCTGGCCGGCCAAGGGCCACAGCGTGACGGTGGTTCCTCCGACGCACCCCGCTCAACGGGCCGATGCTGCTGCTCGACCAGCGGCTGGCCGTGACCCCGCTGGCGTCCGGCCTGCGCATCACCGGCGGCTACGAGCTCACCGTCGCCGCGCGACCGCGGCGTCGACCCGCGCGCGCACGGCCGACCTGGTCCGCCGGGCCGGCACCGCGATCGCGCTCGCGCCCGGGACGCAGCCGGCGCACGAGTGGTCGGGTCTGCGCCCGGCCACCCCCGACGGCCTGCCCGCCATCGGTCGACTCGCCACCGCTCCGGCTGTCGTCGTGGCCACCGGGCACGGCATGCTCGGCTCGAGCGCCGGCCCGGGCACGGGCGAGCTCGTGGCCGAGATCCTCGAGGGGCGGCGTACGCCGGACGCGTTCTCGCCCAACCGTTTCCACCGTCCCGTGACCCGCTGACCGGAGTAGCGCGATGAGAGCCCGACGAGTCCTGCACTGCGTGGAGTCGCACACCGAGGGCATGCCCACGCGCGTCGTGGTCGGCGGCGTCGCGCCGCTCCCCGGCGCGACGATGGAGGAGCGCCGCCAGTACTTCATGGCCGAACAACGACGACCTGCGCACCCTGCTGATGTACGAGCCGCGCGGCCACGCGGCGATGAGCGGCGCGATCCTGCAGCCGCCGACCCGGCCCGACGCCGACTGGGGCGTGCTCTACATCGAGGTGCGCCGGCTGCCTGCCGATGTGCGGCCACGGCACGATCGGCGTGGCGACCGTGCTCGTCGAGACCGGCATGGTCGAGGTCACCGAGCCCGATCACCACCGATCCGGCTCGACACCCCGGCGGGGCTCGTCGTCGCCGAGGTGGCGGTGCGCGACGGCCGGGCGGAGTCGCGTGACGCATCCGCAACGTCGCGTCGTTCGTCGACCGCGCTCGACGTCGACCGTCGAGGTGCCGGGCTACGGCACGGTGCGCTACGACATGGCCTTCGGCGGCAACTTCTACGCGATCGTCGAGCTCGACGAGATCGGCGTCCCGTTCGGCCGGGAGCACGCCCGCGAGCTGATGGACGTTCGGCCTGGCGCTGCATGGACGCGATCGAGGAGTCGGCCCCGCCGGTGCACCCGGCGAGCCCGGGGATCCACGGCTGCCACCACGTCCAGCTGGTCGCGCCCGGGTCCGACGCCGCAGCACTCGCGGCACGCGATGGTGATCCACCCCGGGCTACTTCGACCGCTCGCCGTGCGGCACGGGCACGAGCGCCCGGCTGGCCCAGCTGCACGCACCGCGGGCTGCTCGGCGAGGGCGAGGAGCTGCGCAACGAGTCGCTGCTCGGCGGCCACTTCACGGCCCGCGTCCACGAGCACGACCGAGGTGGCCGGGCATCCCCGCGGTCGTGCCGATGGTCACCGGCCGCGCGTGGATCAGCGGGACGTCCCAGTGGTTCCTCGACGAGTCCGACCCGTTCCCCGCGGGCTTCCTGCTCTCCTGACACGACCCATGACGCGGGTGGAATGAACACCCGACGCTCGGCGTTCTGGCGCCACTACGCTCGCCAGATCAGTCCGCACGTGCAGTCCTGGTCGCCGTGCCCTCGAGGAAAGTGATCCATGTCGAAGCCGACCATCCTCACCGTCGACGACGACCCCCAGGTGTCGCAGGCGATCACGCGCGACCTGCGCGCGCGCTACGGCGAGGACTACCGCATCGTCCGGGCCGACGTCCGGCGCCGAGGCGCTCGAGGTGCTCGCCCAGCTCGCGCTGCGCGACCATCCGGTGGCGCTGATCGCCTCCGACCAGCGGATGCCGCAGATGACCGGGATCGAGTTCCTGGAGCGGTCGCGCGAGCACGCTCCCGGCGCCAAGCTGCTGCTGCTCACGGCGTACGCCGACACCGACGTGGCGATCAAGGCGATCAACGACATCGGGCTCGACTACTACCTGCTCAAGCCGTGGGACCCGCCGGCGGAGCGGCTCTACCCGGTCGTCGACGACCTGCTCGGCGACTGGCACCAGGCCAACCCCGACCACAGCTCCGACGTGCGCGTCGTCGGGCACCGGTGGTCGCGAGCGCAGCCACGAGATCAAGACCTTCCTGGCCCGCAACCACGTGCCCTACCGCTGGTACGACGTCGAGCGCGACGACGAGGCGCTGCGGCTGCTGCGAGCTCGCCGGCGGCGACTCCGCCGACCTGCCGCTCGTGCTCGTCCCCGACGGCGAGACGCTGCGCGCTCCGTCGACGCTCGACCTCGCCACGGCGCTCGGGCTGCGCACGACCGCGCTGCAGCCGCTCTACGACCTGTGCATCGTCGGCGGCGGACCGGCCGGGCTCGCCGCGGCCGTGTACGCCGCGTCCGAGGGGCTGAGCACCGTCGTGGTCGAGCGCGAGGCGCCCGGCGGTCAGGCCGGCACGAGCGCGGCGATCGAGAACTACCTCGGCTTCCCCAAGGGCCTCAGCGGCGCCGACCTCACCCAGCGCGCGGTCGCCCAGGTGTCGCGCTTCGGTGCGGAGATGGTGCTGGCCCGCGACGTCGTCGGACTGGAGACGCGCGGCCCCGTGCGCGCCGTGCTCTTCGAGGACGGCGAGATCGAGGCCCGCGCCGTCGTGGTCGCCACCGGCGTCTCCTACCGCCGGCTCGAGGCGCCCGGTCTCGACGAGCTCACCGGCCGAGGCGTCTACTACGGCGCCACCGCCAGCGAGGCGAGCCAGGTCGAGGGCGACGACGTCTACCTCGTCGGAGCGGCCAACTCGGCCGGGCAGGCGGTGCTCAAGCTGGCCAAGTACGCCAAGCGGGTCGTGATGATCGTGCGCGGCGCCTCGCTGGAGGACTCGATGTCGTCGTACCTGATCGAGCGGATCGAGGCCGCGCCGAACATCGAGGTGCGCTACCGCAGCGAGGTGGCCGCGGGACGCGGCGACGGGCACCTCGAGGGGCTCACCATCGAGGACCGCGACACCGGTGCCCGCGAGGACGTGGCGACCAGCTGGCTGTTCGTCTTCATCGGCGCGTCGCCGCGCACCGACTGGCTCGGCGGCGAGGTGGCGCGCGACGACCACGGCTTCGTGATGACCGGGCAGGAGCTGCTCACCTCGGAGCAGGCCGGCTCGTGGCCGCTGGCCCATCGCGTCCCGTCGGCGCTGGAGACCAGCGTCCCGGGGGTCTTCGCCGCCGGCGACGTGCGGCTCGACTCGATGAAGCGGGTCGCGTCGGCCGTCGGCGAGGGCGCGATGTCCGTCTACCTCGTGCACCGCTACCTGGCGACGATCTGATGCTCTTCGACGAGGTCCGCGCCATCGCGCTCTTCGACGGGATCACCGACGAGCAGCTCGAACGCCTGCTCGCGGTGAGCGAGGTCGTGGAGTTCGAGCCGGGCGACGTGCTCTGGAAGGCCGGGGCCCCGGCCGAGTGCTGGTGGGTCAACATGTCCGGCCGGATCGACATGCTGCGCGTCGCGGGCGGCGAGGAGACGGTCGTCGGCCAGTTCGCCGAGCCGGGCCGCTGGGCCGGGGGGTTCCGCGCCTGGGCCGAGCACGCGTCCTACCTCGCGACCGGGCGGGCGAGCACCTCCGGGCGGCTGCTCAAGGTGCCCAACACGGCGCTGCGCGACCTGTTCGCCTACGTCCCGCTCGTGGGGCACCTGGTGGCCGGGATGTTCACCACCGTGCGCAACATCGAGGCAGGGGTGCGGCAGCGCGAGAGCCTGGTGACGCTGGGCACCCTGTCGGCCGGGCTGGCCCACGAGCTCAACAACCCCGCGGCGGCCACCACTCGCGCCGTCGAGGCCCTCGAGGCTCAGCTCGAGGACACCCTGTCGTCGCTGTTCGCCCTGGCGACGCACGGCATCACGGCTCAGCAGTACACCGGACTGGACGAGCTGCGCCGTCAGCTGCTGGAGCGTCGGGTCCCCTCGGACGCCCTGTCGCTCGCGGACCGCGAGGACGAGCTGAGCTCGTGGATGATGCGTCGCGGCCTCGAACGCGACTGGGTCGTCGCCCCCGCGCTGGCCGCCGCCGGCGCCGACGTCGAGTGGTGCGACGCCGCGCTCGAGCTGCTCGGCGTCGACTCCGTGCAGTACGGGATCGAGTGGGTGGCCAGCACCGTCGCCGTCCGCGGCCTGCTCGGCGAGGTGCGGGAGTCGACGCGCCGGATCTCCGAGCTCGTGGCGTCGGTCAAGGTCTACACGCAGATGGACCGTGGAGCCCTGCAGACCACCGACGTGACCGAGGGTCTCGACAGCACCATCGCCATGCTGGCGCACAAGCTCGGCGACGGGGTCGAGGTGAGGCGCGAGTACTCCGCGGGCGTCCCGACGATCGAGGCGTACGTCGGGGAGCTCAACCAGGTGTGGACCAACCTCATCGACAACGCCGTCGACGCGATGGATGCGGAGGGCGTGCTGACCGTGCGTACGCGCACCGCGGACGCCGGCGTCGTCGTGGAGATCGCCGACACGGGGGCGGGCATGCCGCCCGAGGTCGCCGAGCGCGCGTTCGAGACCTTCTTCACGACCAAGGAGGTCGGCAAGGGCACCGGCCTCGGCCTCGACATCGCGCGACGCGTCGTCGTGGAGCGCCACGGCGGACACATCGAGGTGGAGTCGCAGCCGGGTGCGACCACGTTCGTCGTCACCCTCCCGCTGCGACCCCCTGAGCGCCGCTGAGCCTGCGGGCTCTCGCTCAGAGGGGCCAGACGAGGGGGATGACCACGAGCGACACCGCGAGCCACACCAGCAGCAGCGGCAGCCCGAGCCGCCAGTAGTCGCCGAAGCGGTAGCCCCCCGGCGCCATGACCATCATGTTGGCCGGAGTCGCGACCGGGGTGAGGAACGAGGCCGCACCGGCGACGGCGAGCACCATGAGCACGGGCAGCGGCGAGACCCCCGACTCGGTGGCCGCCGCGACCGCGACGGGCAGCACGATGAGCACGGTCGCGGTGTTGGAGATGAACTGCCCCAGCGCCGCGGTGAGCGCGAACACGGCGACGAGCACGAGCAGCGGGTGGCCCTCACCGATCACGGCGAGGAGGCCGTCGGCGAGGAGGTCCGCGGCGCCGGACTGCTGGATCGCGACGGAGAGCGGGATGAGCCCGCCGATGAGCACGACGGTCTGCCACGACACCGCGCGATAGGCCTGCGCGCTCCCGATGACCCCGAGCAGCACCATCGCCACGGCGGCTCCGAGCCCGGCGATCGCGGGAGGAACGACGCCGAGCGCGAGCAGCGCGATCATCACCACCAGCACGCCGATCGCGCGCGGAGCCTTGCTGCCCAGCGGCACCGCCTGCCGGCGCACGAGGTCGGGGGAGTTCACCACGAGCACGTCGCGGTGCTCGACGAGCTGGTCGACGGCGCTCCACGACCCGTGCACGAGCAGGGCGTCGCCCTCCTGGAGCGTGGTGCTGCGCGCGCCGCGCTCCTCCCCGAGCCGGCGTACGCCGAGGATCACCAGCTCCGGGCCGCGCGCCATGCCGGGGAAGACCGTCTCGCCCACGAGCGGCGATCGCGGCGGCACGACGAGCTCGACGACGCCGAGCTCGCGCGACACCAGCTCGCCGGTCTCGAGCGTGACGGGCCGCATCGCCACCGCGAGCACGTTGTCGATCGCGAGCCGGCTCACCTCCTCGGAGGGCCCGGTCACGCTGAGGACGTCGTCGGGGTCGAGCCGGTCGTGCACGACCGCCGGCTCGGAACCTCGCGCCTGGACGCCGATGAGCCTCACGCCGGGGTAGCGCGCCAGGTCAACGTCGCCGGGGGCGAGCCCGATCAGCGGCGAGAGCTCGCGCACGCGCAGGCGGTAGAAGCCGTCGGTGATGTCGTAGTGCTCGGCGACCGTGCTCGCGTAGCCGCTGAGGTCCGGGGGCTGCGTGTCGGACGAGCGGTCGGGCAGCAGCCGCGGCCCGAGCACCGACACCACCGCCATGGTCGCGATCAGCAGCGGTACGCCGACGACGGTGAACGAGAAGAACGAGAAGCCGGCGGTCCCGGCCTCGTCGGCGGCGTCGGTGACCAGGACGTTGATGGGGCTGGCGGTGAGGATCAGCAACGAGCCTGCGCTGCCGGCGAACGCCATCGGCAGCAGCATGCGCGCCGGTGCGATGCCGAGCCGCATCGCGATGACCACGACCATCGGGATGAGGGCCGCGGCCGCGCCGTTGAGCGAGATGAGCGCGCTCATCACGCGCCGCCATCCCCATGATGGCCAGCACCGCGGCCTTGGGGCGGTCGCCGACGACCTCGACGAGCTTCTGCCCCGCCCAGGTCGTGACGCCCGCGGAGTCGATGCCCTCGCTCACCACGAACAGCGAGGCGATGAACACCACGACGGGGTCGCCGAAGCCCGACAGCGCCTCCTCGGCGGTGACCAGCCCGGTGGCGTAGAGCGTCAGGGCGGTCAGCACCGCGACCGCGCCGACGGGAAGCCGGTTCCAGACGAACAGGGCGATGACGGCGACCAGCACGAGCAGGCTGATCGTCGACGGCTCCATGCGCTCTCTCCCGCCCGTTCTGACAGCAGATGCCCGCTTCAGGTGTCGCTCGCGCTCACGGTAGGGCAACCTCGTGCCACGGGCACCGCCGCCCGACCTCAGCAGCGGGCAGCGTGCCCGGTGCCGGACTGCTCGCGCAGTTCCCGACGGAGTTCGAAGGGGAGACCGATGAGCGACGCCACGGCCGTCGACGAGAAGCAGGACGGCGGCGGGTCGAAGGTCCTCGACTTCATCGCGCGCACCGGCGACAAGGTGCCGCACCCGGCGATCATCTTCCTCGTCCTGTGCCTGTTCGTGATCGTGCTCTCGCACCTGCTCTACCTCGCGGGCGTGTCCGTGACCTCCGAGATCGCCGAGCCTCCCGCCGTGCCCGGCGAGCCCGTCTACCCGGGCGGATCGCAGTACCCCGGGGTCGAGTACCCGCCCGGCGCCGGCGCGACTCCCGACTACGAGATCCAGACCGAGACGATCAAGGTCGAGAGCCTCCTCACCCCGGACGGGCTGCGCTTCCTGTTCACCTCGCCGGTCGCGAACTTCAACGGGTTCGGCGTCGTCGGCGTCATCCTCGTCGCGATGGTCGGCGTGGGGATCGCCGAGCAGGCGGGGCTCATCGGCGCACTGATCCGCAAGCTCGTCTCCGTCGCACCCGAGGTGACGATCACCTACATCCTCGTGCTGCTCGGCCTCGTCTCGAGCATCGCGTCCGACGCCGGCTACCTCGTGCTCATCCCGCTGGGCGCCGCGGCGTTCGCGAGCATCGGTCGCAACCCGTTGGCGGGCATGGCTGCGGCGTACGCCGGTGTCAGCGCCGGGTTCGGCGTCAACCTGCTCATCACGCCGTTCGACGGCGTCCTCACCGAGGTGACCAACGAGGCCGCGCGGCTCGTGCAGCCCGACTTCACCATGGGCATCACGGCCAACCTCTTCTTCTCGGCGGCCTCGACGATCTTCCTGGTGTTCGTCATGACGTTCGTGACGCACCGCTTCGTCATGCCGCGCCTCGGTGGCTGGAACGGCGTCCACGACGAGGTCGAGGAGGGCCCCGAGGTGCCGCCCGAGGCCGAGGCCAAGGGCCTGAAGTGGGCGCTGTGGGCGTTCCTCGGCAGCCTCGTGGTGCTGCTGATCCTCACGGTGCCGTCGAACGCCGTCCTGCGGAACCCCGAGACCGGCGAGCTCATCGGCGACTCGCCGTTCATGCAGAGCATCCTCGTGATCATCACGCTGATGTTCCTGGTCGCCGGCGTCGCCTACGGCAAGGGCGCCAGCACGATCACCACGAGCACCGGCTTCATCGAGGCGGTCATCAAGACCTTCGCCGGCCTGGCCGGGCTGATCTTCCTGCTCCTGATCATCAGCCAGTTCATCGCCTACTTCAACTACTCGAACATGGCGACGGTGGCGGCGGTCGGCATGGCCGACTGGCTCGAGAGCGCGAACGTGCCGGCGCTGGTGCTGCTCGTCGGCTTCATCTTCGTGACGTTCCTGCTCAACATCATCATCCCGGGCGTGCTGCCCAAGTGGGCGATCTTCGCGCCGGTGTTCGTGCCGCTGTTCCTGCGCCTCGGCGTCGAGCCGCAGACCGTGCTCGCGGCGTACCGCATCGGCGACTCGCCGACGAACGTCATCACGCCGCTGATGGTCTACCTGCCGTTCATCGTGCTCATCGCCCAGCGCTACAAGAAGGACGCCGGCGTCGGCACGATCATCGCGCTGATGATCCCGTACACGATCTGGGTCGCGATCGCCTGGACGCTGTTCTTCGTCGTGTGGTTCCTGCTCGGTATCCCGCTCGGCCCCGGCGCCCCCGTCAGCGGCTGAGCCCGACTGGCCGATCTCCACTGTGGTCGGCCAGGATGACGAGACCACGACGTACGCACGACCGCACGGTCCTCAACCCGACGACACCCATCAGGGGAGACCATGGCCAACGCCGTCATCAACTCGCTGCCCGAGTCCGAGTGGCTGCTCATCAAGGAGACCGAGCGCGCGGCGCTCGCAGCGCTGAGCGAGGACGAGCTCATCGAGCTGCACACGCGGATCCGTCGGGCGCGCGGCAAGTACGTGAAGAACTACCGCCGCGGCGCGAGCGCGCGCGTGTCGGCAGCCGGCGGCCGCGGCAAGGCTCGGCCGCAGAACTCGCGCGACCGCGACCGGGCCGAGGTGTTCGAGGACGCCCTGGCGCGCGTGAGCACGGCGCTCTCGGCTGCGGCCAAGCGCAGCGCCGCCGAGCTCAAGGCCGAGCGGCTCGCCGCCGCTCAGGCCGCCAAGGCCGGCATGTCGCCGAAGACCGCCGCGGCGAAGAAGAAGGCAGCGCCCGCCAAGAAGCCCGCCGCGAAGAAGCCCGCTGCCACGAAGGCGCCCACGAAGGCGCGCACCGGGTCGGCCAGCACCGTGACGCCGCGGAGCCTGAAGAAGGGCGCGAGCTCGGCGGCCCAGGGCACCCGTCGGCAGGCGAAGCGCGACGCCCGCAGCTCCTGATCCGACCAGCAGCGCCGGGGGTCCGCCCCCGGCGCTGCTGCTGCGTCGAGGTCAGCCCGCGACGTACGCCGCGAGGTGCGTGCCGGTCAGCGTGGAGCCCGCGGCGACCTCGGCGGGCGTTCCCTGGGCGACGATCCGCCCTCCGTCGTGGCCCGCTCCCGGCCCGAGGTCGATGATCCAGTCGGCGTGCGCCATCACGGCCTGGTGGTGCTCGATCACCACCACCGACTTGCCGGAGTCGACCAGGCGGTCGAGCAGGCCCAGCAGGCGCTCGACGTCGGCGAGGTGCAGGCCCGTGGTGGGCTCGTCGAGGACGTAGACGCCGCCCTGCTCGCCGAGGTGGGTGGCGAGCTTGATGCGCTGCCGCTCGCCGCCGGACAGCGTGGTGAGCGGCTGACCGAGGGTGAGGTAGCCGAGCCCGACATCGGCGAGCCGCTCGAGGATCCGGTGCGCCGCGGGCAGGTGCGCGTCGCCGTCGCCGAAGAACGTCAGCGCCTCCGACACGGGCATCGTGAGCACCTCGCTGATGTTCCGGCCGCCGAACGTGTAGTCGAGCACCTCGGCCTGGAACCGGCGTCCCTCGCACGCCTCGCACGTCACCGCGACCCCCGCCATCATCGCGAGGTCGGTGTAGACCACGCCGGCGCCGTTGCACGCGGGGCACGCCCCCTCGGAGTTGGCGCTGAACAGCGCAGGCTTGACGCCGTTCTCCTTCGCGAAGGCCTTGCGGATCGGGTCGAGCAGCCCGGTGTACGTCGCCGGGTTGCTGCGCCTCGAGCCGCGGATCGCACCCTGGTCGATCGTCACGACGCCGTCGCGGCCCGAGACCGAGCCGCGGATCAGCGAGCTCTTGCCCGACCCGGCCACGCCGGTGAGCACGACGAGGACGCCGAGCGGGATGTCGACGTCGACGTCCTGGAGGTTGTTCAGGTCGGCCCCGCGCACCTCGAGCGCTCCGGTCGCGCGGCGGACCTCCGACTTGAACGAGGCGCGGTCGTCGAGGTGCTCGCCGGTCGGCGTGCCGCTGCCGCGCAGACCCGAGACGTCGCCCTCGAACACGATGGTGCCGCCGTCGCGCCCCGCACCAGGACCGAGGTCGACGACGTGGTCGGCGATCTCGATCACCTCGGGCTTGTGCTCGACGACGAGCACCGTGTTGCCCTTGTCGCGCAGCTGGAGGAGCAGCTGGTTCATCCGCTGGATGTCGTGCGGGTGCAGCCCGATCGAGGGCTCGTCGAAGACGTAGGTGACGTCGGTGAGCGACGAGCCCAGGTGGCGGATCATCCGCGTGCGCTGGGCCTCGCCGCCCGACAGCGTGCCGGCCGGGCGCTCGAGGCTGAGGTAGCCGAGGCCGATCTCCACGAACGACTCGAGCGTGTGCCGCAGCGAGTCGAGCAGCGGCGCGACCGAGGGCTCGTCGATGCCGCGCACCCACTCGGCGAGGTCGTTGATCTGCATCGCGCACGCGTCCGCGATGTTGACGGTGCCGATCCGCGACGACCGGGCGGTGGCGTTGAGCCGCGTGCCCTCGCAGTCGGGGCAGGTGGCGAACGTGACCACCCGCTCCACGAAGGCGCGGATGTGCGGCTGCATCGCGTCGACGTCCTTGGAGAGCATCGACTTCTTGATGTTGGGGATCAGCCCGGAGTAGGTGAGGTTGATCCCGTCGATCTTGAGCCGCGTCGGCTCGCGGTAGAGCAGGTCGTCGCGCTCCTTCTTCGTGTACTTCTTGATCGGCTTGGCGGGGTCGAAGTAGCCGCTGCCGCGGTAGATCCGGCCGTACCAGCCGTCCATGGTGATGCCCGGGACGGTGATCGCGCCCTCGTCGAGCGAGAGGTTCTCGTCGTAGAGCGCGGTGACGTCGATGTCGCTGATGGCGCCACGGCCCTCGCAGCGCGAGCACATCCCGCCGAGGATCTCGAAGCTGCGCCGCTCCTTGGTGGTGCGGCCGCCCTTCTCGACGGTCACCGCTCCCGCGCCGCTGATCGAGGCGACGTTGAAGGAGAAGGCCTGCGGCGGGCCGACGTGCGGCGTGCCGAGCCTGCTGAACAGGATGCGCAGCATCGCGTTGGCGTCCGTCGCGGTGCCGACCGTCGAGCGCGGGTCGCTGCCCATCCGCTCCTGGTCGACGGCGATCGCCGTGGTCAACCCGTCCAGGACGTCGACGTCCGGGCGCGCCATCGTCTGCATGAACCCCTGCAGGAACGCGCTGTACGTCTCGTTGATGAGCCGCTGCGACTCGGCAGCGATCGTGCCGAAGACGAGCGAGCTCTTGCCCGAGCCCGACACGCCCGTGAACACGGTGAGCCGGCGCTTCGGGATCTCGAGGCTGACGTCCTTGAGGTTGTTGACCCGTGCGCCGTGCACCCGGATCAGGTCATGGCTGTCGGCCGGGTGCAGGGCCGGCTCCGCGGTGCGCTTGCTCACTGGGTCTCCTCGGTCCGTCGTCTGCAGAGCATCGCAGAGCGGGCAGACGCCGGTCGGCGGACCGCCGGCGCCCGGCTCAGGCCTGCGCGATCCGCACGAGGTTGCCGGACGGGTCGCGGAACGCGCAGTCGCGGGCGCCCCAGGGCTGCGACACCGGCTCCTGCAGCACCTCGGCGCCGGAGGCCCGCACCGTCTCGAACGTGGCGTCGAGGTCGTCGGCCCGGAAGATCGCAGCCTGGATCGAGCCCTGCGTCACGAGGGTGAGCAGCGCGTCGCCCTCGGCCTGCGAGCGACCGCCGTGCGGCTGGAAGAGCACGATGTCGAGGTCGGTGCCCGGGGCACCGACGGTGACCCAGCGGAAGCCGTCGGAGGCGACGTCGTTGCGGACCTCGAGGCCGAGGGCGTCGCGGTAGAAGCCCAGCGCGGCGTCGGGGTCGTGGACGGGGATGAACATGGCGGAGACGGTGACTGTCATGCCGCGACCCTAGGCGCGCCTCCGCGCGCGGCGCTTCTCCGATCCTGCTCGGCCCGGTCCGTCTGCGGCGTCAGACCGTCGACCGCGTACGCCGCGGCCGCGTCGCCACCTGGGTGACGCACGAGGGCACCACCTCGAGGTGGCTGTGGTCGCGGGCGCGGTACTGCGAGGGCGTCTCGCCGACGATCTCGGTGAAGCGCGAGCTGAACGAGCCGAGCGAGGTGCAGCCGACGGCGATGCACGCATCGGTGACCGACATGCCGTGGCGCAGAAGCGACTTCGCGCGCTCGATGCGCCGGGTCAGCAGGTAGGAGTACGGAGTCTCGCCGTACGCCGCACGGAACTTGCGCGAGAAGTGCGCGGGCGACATCAGCGCGGCGCGCGCCATCGTGGGCACGTCGAGCGGCTCGCGCGTAGTCGCGGTCCATCAGGTCGCGGGCCCGACGCAGGTGCGCGAGGTCGGCGAGCTCCTCCGGCGTCATGGCACGACCGTACGTGACACGGGCCGGTCAGTGCAGCGCCTCGTCGGCGGGGCCGATCGCCCAGCGGGTGAAGCGCACCGTGAGGCCGGCGCGGCTCGGTGCGGCGCAGAACGGCCCAGCCCGCCACGGCAGCGCGGGGTCGATCGGGGCGAGGCGGACCAGCTGCCAGGGCTCGTCGTCGACGCGGGCCCGGATCGTGAGCGCGTCGCCCGCTCGGCTCGCGCGCACGGTCACGGCACGGCCGGCCCACTGCGGGAACGGCGCCGTCGACCAGTCCGACACGACCCGCGTCACGACGGCACCGACCTGCGGCGAGCCGTCGGCGTACTCGGCACCGGCCTTCACCCAGTGCTCGGAGTCCGCGTGGACGAGCATCGCCCGCCTGGTCGAACTGCTGGTCGAAGTCGAGGACGAAGCCGACCTCGACCGCCGTGCCGTCGGGCAGGTCGACCAGCAGCCCGTGGCCGTCGTCGTGCACGAAGCCGTACGACGTCGTCCGCCACAGATCGCTCTTCTCGCGCGCCGTCACGAGCAGGTCGTCCCCGTCGACGACGGCCGACTCGGGCTCGACGGACCACGCGCCCTCGTCCCACGCGACATCCCGCATCGTCATGTCCTCACCGTGCCACACGGCTCCGCGCTGTCGTCCGGCTTCGCGGCCACCGACCCACGGGTCTGGCCCTCGCGACGCCGACCTAGGCTTGCGCGCGTGATGACCGTCGACGCGCAGGATGTGCGCACCTGGTTCGGGTTCGGCGTGGCCGGCAACTTCGCCGGTCACCTCGCGCAGGCGGGGGAGGCGGCCGACTTCGTGAGCGTCGGCGGCGACGACTCGGCGCCGAAGGGGATCTTCCCGTTCTACGTGCCGGGTGGGGCCACCTTCCTCGCGCAGTTCCCGGTGTCGTCCGACGCGATCACCCTGCCGGAGTCCGACGAGCCGCTGAACCTGCAGATCGAGCCCGAGGCCGCGGTGGTCTTCGACGTCGCCTACGGCGACACCGGGACGGTCGTCGCGCTGACGCCGACCGCGATCGGTGCCTTCAACGACTGCTCGATCCGCCGTCCCGGGGCCAAGAAGATCAGCGAGAAGAAGAACTGGGGCCCGGCCTCGAAGGGCCTGGCCGCCCGCCTGTTCCCGGTGACCGACCTGCGTGTCGACGGAGCCACGGCAGACCTGCGCATCGCGAGCTTCCTGCGCCGCGGCGGCGAGACCAGCGCCTACGGGCAGGACAGCCCGGTCACCGGCTACTCCTACTACGGCGACCAGCTCGTCGACTGGGTCGTCGAGCGGCTCACGAACCAGACCGGTTCGCCCGAGACCCCGCTCGAGGACGTCGGCGCGCTGCTGCGCGCTGCCGGATCCCCGAGCACGGTGCTCGTCGGCATCGGCGCGACGCGCTACACGCCGTTCGGCGAGACCACGTTCCTCGTCGACGGCGACGACTCGGTCGTGATCGTGTACGACGCGTCCGTGAGCAGCCCCGACCAGGTCGCCGACGCCGTGCGCGACGGTCGCGAGCACGACCTCGACTCCGCCTCGGTGCTCACGCAGCGCGTCCGAACCGCCTGACCCGTCCGGCGAGACCGGGTCCCGCCCAGCACCGGACAGCCTCCGCACGGCGCTGCGGGGGGTCAGCGCTCGAGCTGGGTGATCTCGACCGTCACGCCGAGCGACTCGCTGCGCGCCGCCGGCGTAGATGCCCTTGAGCGGCGGAACGTCGCGCGTAGTCGCGGCCGCGGGCGACGACGACGTGGGCCGCGCCGACGCTGCGGTCGTTGGTGGGGTCGAACGCCTCCCAGGCGCCGTCCCACGACCTCGACCCAGGCGTGGCTCTCGCCGACGACCGTGCGCCCCGGCGCCTCCTCCTCGTCGTGGAGGTAGCCGCTGACGTAGCGCGCCGGGATGCCGACGGCGCGCAGCAGCGACAGCAGGGTGTGCGAGTAGTCCTGGCACACGCCGCCACCGATCGCCCACGCCTGCGGCGGCCGTGGTGGTGACGCCGGTGGCGCTGTCGTCGTACCGGATCTGCGCGCGGGTCGCCGCGATGGCCTCACGGATGGCCTCGGCGGGCGTCGGCAGCCGGCGCAGCGTCCTCGACGATGCTCGCGCGCGACGGCGTCGACCGTGGCGTCGTCGACGAGCGCGGTCGGCACCAGGAACTCGCCCCAGCGGTCGGTGACCGCGGGCGTCGGCGAGGTCGCTCCAGGACGCACCCGGCGCCGTGGCGTGCCCGCCGCGGCACGTCGACGAGGACTGGTCGCCACGATCTCGAGCACGTCGTGCTCCTCGTGCACGTCGAAGGACTGCACCAGCGCACCCCAGTAGTCGACGTACGCCTGCACCGACGCCCGCGGCGACACCTGCAGCTGGTGCGAGAGCAGCATCTGGCCGTCCGCGTCGCGCGGTGTCATGCGGACCTCGTTGAACGACGCGACGCACGGGCGCGATGTAGCGGTAGCCCGTGCGAGTGCGTGATCCGAAGTCGGCGTCCGGCGCATCAGTGGCTCCACACGACGTGCCGGCCTGACGGAAGTACGCGTCGGCAGTGGCCGCAGCGGCCGCGACGGCGGACATCTGGGTGTCGGTCACCAGGTCGTCGACGACGTCGGGATCCGTTGCGCCACCGGCGAACTCGAGCCGCGAGCGCATCAGGCCGACCTCGCGCAGCAGCTCGCCGTCGTCGACGCCGCCGAGGCGCTGCAGGCCACGGACGGCCTCCTCGGCCTGCGCGGGCGCGGTAGAGCATCGAGCGGGGGAAGTCCGGGTCGAGGACGAGGAACTCGCGCACCTGGTCGCCGGTCGGTGCCTCGCCCGTGCGCAGGAACGGCGACAGCGCCGCCGCGGATCGCAGCACTGGCGGTGGCGCCGCGTGTCCGGCCACAGATGGTCGTGCCGCACGTCGAGCAGGCGCGCGGTCATGTCGATGCGCTCCAGCGAGCGCCCCAGGGTGAGGAAGTAGTGGCCCTCGTCGCGCGACATCGTCCACTCGACCGCGCCGTTGACGACCATGAGCCGCTCGAGCACGCGGTGCATCGAGGCGCCCGGGCTCGCCGCGGTGATGAGCCCGCGGGAGAGCGTGAGGTAGGCGCCGTTGAGCGCCTCGAACACGTCGCCGGAGAGCGCGTCGCGCACGGAGCGCGCGTTCTCGCGGGCCGCGCCCACCGCGCCGATGACGGTCGACGGGTTCGACGACGTCGCCGAGCAGCGCGCGCACGAGCTCGGTCGGCGAGCGTCGACGACGCCGTGCGGCAGCGTCAGCGCGTCGAGCACGACCGCGGCCGCGACGTCGTCCGGCACCGAGCGGTCCTCGACGGTGAGCTGGTAGTGCTCGGCGAGCAGGCGAGCCGTGGCCTCGGCCCGCTCGAGGTAGCGGCCGATCCAGTAGAACGACTCGGCGAGCCGGCTCAGCACGTCGGCCCCTCGGGAGCCTTGCAGCAGCGACTGCTGCTGCTGGCCCTCCTGCTGGCGCAGGCGCTCGTCGGCGGGCACCGGTGCGTGGTGGCGGGCGACCGCGCGACCGGCGTACGCGGGTCACCCGCGGGCACCGGCGATGCGCGGCTCGCCCTCGCCGGGCCGCTCGCCCTCGTCGAGCACCCAGGTGTCCTTGGAGCCGCCGCCCTGCGAGGAGTTCACGACGAGGCTGCCCTTGGGCAGCGCCACGCGGGTGAGGCCGCCGGGGAGCACGTAGATCTCGTCGCCGTCGTTGACCGCGAACGGCCGCAGGTCGACGTGGCGCGGCTCGATGGCGGCGTCCTCCGACCATCGTCGGGCAGGTCGAGAGCGTCACGATCGGCTGCGCGATCCAGGCCCGCGGGTCGTCCTCGATCGCGGCCGCGATGTCGCGCAGCTGCTTCTCGGTGGCCGAGGTGCCGATCACCAGGCCGTAGCCGCCCGAGCCGTCGACCGGCTTGACCACCATGCGGTCGAGACGCGCCAAGCACGTGCGCCCGCTGGTCGGGGTCGGACAGGTCGTAGGTCATCACGTTGGGCAGCAGCGGGGTCTCGCCGAGGTAGTACTCGATCATCGCCGGGCACGTACGGGTAGACGGCCTTGTCGTCGGCCACGCCGTTGCCGACCGCGTTGGCGATCGCGACGTTGCCGGCGCGCGCGGCGTTGAGCAGGCCGGGTACGCCGAGCAGCGAGTCGGGGACGAAGTGCACCGGGTCGAGGTACTCGTCGTCGATGCGGCGGTAGACCACGTGGACCGGCCGCGCGCCCCGCACCGTGCGCATCCAGAGCCGGTCGTCGCGGCAGAACAGGTCGCGACCCTCGACGAGCTCGGCGCCCATCCGGCGCGCGAGGAACGCGTGCTCGAAGTGGGCCGAGTTGTGCACGCCCGGCGTCAGCACCGCGATCGTCGGGTCGTTGACGTCGGACGGCGCAGCCGCACGCAGCGCGTCGAGCAGACGCTCGGGGTACTCCGCGACGGACCGCACCTGGTGGCCGGCGAACACCTCGGGCAGCACGTGCGCGAGCGTGCGCCGGTTCTCCAGCACGTAGGAGACGCCGCTCGGGCAGCGCAGGTTGTCCTCGAGCACGCGGAAGACGCCCTGCTCGTCGCGGATCAGGTCGATGCCCGCCACGTGGATCCGGACGCCGTTGGGCGGCACGAGCCCGAACGCCGCCCGGTGGTAGTGGTTGGACGAGGTCACCAGCCGCCGCGGCACGACGCCGTCGTTGAGGATCTCGCCGGCGCCGTAGACGTCGGCGAGGAACGACTCGAGCGCGCGGATCCGCTGGCGCAGCCCGCGCTCGACGGTGTCCCACTCGTCGGCGCCGACCACGCGGGGCACGAGGTCGAGCGGCAGCGGCCGCTCGCGCCCCGACAGCGAGAACGTGATGCCCTGCCGGTCGAGGTAGGCGTCGCGCAGGCGCGCCCGCTCGGAGAGCCCCTCGGCCCCCAGCCGGGTGAGGACCTCGGAGACGGTGCCCATGCCGGGCCGCGGAGCGCCGTCGGCGCCCACCATCTCGTCGAAGGCCTCCTGGCCCTCGGGGTCCACCTGCGTCCGCACGGGGGTCAGTGTGGTGGATCAGTGTTTCCCCCGCAGGCGCTCCGAGTTTCCAGAGCATTTCCGGCCGCCCCCAAGGCCGAGTTCACCCCTGAATTCGCGAACACCGCCGTGTGCTCGAGAGTGCGGCCCGAATCGGCCCGGATCTCACGAAGCCAGGGGTGTCCGAGCATCGAGGGGTGAACTGGGCCTGCGCGCCGGGGACGGAGCGCAGCGAGCCGCCTGAGCACCCACCGGACCAAGCTGAGTAGTACCTACTCAGGCCCCCCGAGCCGTTCTCCCGAAGAGTCGTCCTCGAGCACGCGGAGACCTCCGCGGCCGGAGCCGAAGGACGCAGATCATGGGCCTGTTCCAGCAGATGAAGGACCTGAAGAACGTCGTCGCCGTCGCCCCCGAGATGGTCGCCGAGGCGCAGCAGCTGCAGGCCGCGACGGCCGCCCAGTACGGCGTGGTCGCCGGCAGCACGGCGTACGGCGCTCCCTCGATGGGGATGCCGACCGCGACCCCCATCGCCGCCACCGACCCGCGCCTCGCGCCGATCGACGGCATGAGCATCGAGACCTACGCCCGCATCTCCAAGGCCGCGGCCGCCGGGCTCGACCGTCCGTCGCTGCTCGCGTACGCCGCGGGCCTCGGCATCAGCGAGCGCACCTGGGACGTGGCGTCGCACGCGTGGACCGAGCGCATGCGCGGCGACATGCCGCTGGCCGTGCACTTCGGCAACCTCTACACGGCGGCGTCGGTCTGATGGGCTTCGTCAGCGACCTGCGGACCCTGCACCGCCAGTCCGAGCAGATCCGCCAGGGATACGACCCGGTGGCGACCGCCCAGGCGGGGCTCGCCTCGATGCGCGCGGCGCGACGGTCGATGGAGGCTGCCGCGCGCGCCCGGAGCAGCAGCAGCGCTCGCGAGGGCGTCGCGACCATCCTCGAGGTGCACGACACCGGGCTGCGGGTCGGCACCATGCCGGTCGCCGAGCTCGACCTCCTGGTCGACACGGACGGCCGGCCGCCCTACCCGACCCGGGTGCGGTGCGGGATCCCGCTGGGCGCGTCGGCTCGGGCCGAGCGTGGCGCCGTGGTCTCGGTGTGCGCGCTCGGCGACAGCGTCGCCGTGCTGTGGGGCACCCCTGTCGCGTGACGCCGCAGCACGGCCCGGGCGGGCGCCCGAGGAAGTACGACGTGCGGGCTGCCCTCGACCCCTCGGATACCCCACAATGGCGGGCATGACAGCGGTTACAGGCGGGTCGGGCGTGGAGGCGCTCGTCGCTGCCGCGCTGCACCGCTCCGGCGCGGGCGCCGAGGACGGGGTCGACGACCTGCTCGCCCGCGCCCGGCGCTGGGGGCCCGACCTGCAGGCCGGGGTCGCGGCGGTCTTCCCCGACGAGGCCGACGACGTGCTGGGCCGGCTCGCCGAGATCGTCGTCCGGGGCTGGCTCGACCGGTCGCCGGCGCTGCGGGCGCGCGACCGCGAGCGCCTGCTCACGCCCGACTGGTTCCAACGGCCCGACGCCCTCGGCTACGTCGCGTACGCCGACCGCTTCGCCGACACGCTCGCCGGCGTCGCGGGTCACGTCGACTACCTGCGCGAGCTCGGGACGACGTACCTGCACCTCATGCCGCTGCTCGCCCCCCGCCCCGGCGCCAACGACGGCGGCTACGCCGTCGCCGACTACCGCGAGGTGCGCGCCGACCTCGGGTCGATGGCCGACCTCGAGAAGCTCGCGTCGGTGCTGCACGACAACGGCATCGCCCTGACGATCGACCTCGTCCTCAACCACGTCGCCCGCGAGCACGAGTGGGCGGCCGCGGCACGTGCGGGCGACCCTGTCTTCCGCGACTACTTCCACGTCTTCCCCGACCGCACCGAGCCCGACCGCTACGAGCGGACGCTGCCCGAGGTGTTCCCGGACTTCGCGCCCGGCAACTTCACGTGGGACGACGAGGTCGACGGCTGGGTCTGGACGACCTTCAACTCCTACCAGTGGGACCTCAACTGGTCGAACCCGTCGGTGCTGTGCGAGTTCGCCGACCTCGAGCTCTTCCTGGCCAACCGCGGTGTCGACTGCCTGCGCCTGGACGCCATCGCGTTCCTCTGGAAGCGGCTCGGCACCGACTCGCAGAACCAGCCCGAGGTGCACGCGCTCACCCGCGTGCTGCGCGCGGTGGCCCGCATCGCCGCTCCGGCCCTGGTGTTCAAGGCCGAGGCGATCGTCGGCCCCGCCCAGGTCGTGCACTACCTCGGTGTGGGCGAGTACGCCGGCGTCGTCTCCGACCTGGCGTACCACAACAGCCTCATGGTGCAGATCTGGTCGGCGCTCGCCACGCGCGACGTCCGCCTGCTCGTGCGGGCCCTCGACCGCTTCCCGCCCAAGCCCACCACCACCTCGTGGGCGACGTACCTGCGCTGCCACGACGACATCGGCTGGGCGATCGACGACGCCGACGCGGCGTCGGTGGGCTGGAACGGCGCGGCGCACCGCTCGTTCCTGTCGCAGTACTACGTCGGCGACTTCCCCGGCAGCTTCTCGCGCGGCGCGGCCTTCCAGGTCAACGAGGCCACCGGCGACAGCCGGATCAGCGGCAGCGCAGCGAGCCTCGCCGGTGTCGAGCTGGCGCTGGAGTCGCACGACTCCGCACAGCTGGAGCGCGCACTGAGCCGGCTGCGCTGCGCGTACGCGATGGTCTACGGCTTCGGCGGCATCCCCTTGCTGTACATGGGCGACGAGCTCGCCCTGCGCAACGACGAGGGCTACCTCGACGAGCCCGAGCACGCCGACGACAACCGGTGGATGCACCGGCCCCGGATGCCCTGGGACGCCGCCGCGCGCCGCGACGACCCCACCACGCTCGAGGGCCGCAGCTTCGCGACCCTCGCGCACCTGGGTCGCGTGCGCGCGTCGCTGCCCACGCTGCACGCCGCGGTCGAGTCCGACCCGGTCGAGACCTCCAACCCGGCGGTGCTGGCCGTCGTCCGTCGTCACGCGGCAGGCGACCTCGTGCAGCTCTACAACGTCTCGGAGGAGTGGCAGCGCGTCGACACGTGGGTGCTCGGCACGCTGGCCGGTCGTGCGACGACGGACCGGCTCTCCGGCGAGCCGCCGCGCGTCGAGGACGGCCAGCTCGTGCTGCCGCCGTACGCCGCCCTCTGGCTCACCGCCGTCTGACCGGCCGGCTGCGTCAGCACGACGTGCAGGGCCGGGGGACCGGTCACCGCGTCGACGGTCACGGCAGGGCGCGGACGGTCGGTGGCGTGCTCGAGCAGCGACGTGACGATGTCGGCCGCACCCGGGCGTGCGCGCAGGAAGCCCTGGTAGCTGTGGCACCCGAGATCGCGCACGGCGCGCTGCTGCTCCTCGGTCTCGACGCCCTCGGCGACCGTGCCCAGTCCGAGCGCGTCCGCGAGGCCCACGATGCCGCGCACGAGCCCGGCGGTCTTGGGGTCCTCGGTGATGCGCGAGACGAAGAAGCGGTCGATCTTCAGGGTGTCCACGGGGAAGCGCTGCAGGTAGGCCAGCGACGAGTAGCCGGTGCCGAAGTCGTCCACGGAGATCTGCACCCCGAGCTCGCTGAGCTGCTCCAGCGTGCGAGCGGCCACCTCCGGGTCGTCCATCAGCGCACCCTCGGTGATCTCGAGGCCGAGCCGCTCCGGGGCGAGCCCGTGGCGCGCGAGCGTGTGCCGCACCAGCGGTACGACGTTCGCGTCGGCGAGCTGTCGCGGCGAGAGGTTCACGTGGACGGTGAATCCTGGCGGGGCGTACGCCTGCCACTCGGCCGCCTGCCGGCACGCCTCGTCGAGCACCCAGGCGCCGATCTCGACGATGACGCCGCTCTCCTCGGCGGCCTCGATGAACTCGCTCGGCGGCACCATGCCGCGCTCGGGGTTGTGCCAGCGCACCAGCGCCTCGGCACCGACGACCTCGTCGTCGCCGCAGCCGAACTGCGGCTGGTAGAGCAGGCGCAGCTCGTCGCGGTCGACCGCGTGCCTCAGCGCCGTGGTGAGTGCGAGCCTGTTGGCGACGCGCTCGCGCATGCCGGGATCGAAGACGACGAACGTGTTCCGCCCGGCCTCCTTGGCGCGGTACATCGCGGTGTCGGCGTCGCGGAGCATGCCCTCGACCTGGGCGTTGGCCGCCGGGGTCTCCCCGCTCGTGACCGCGACGCCGATCGAGGCGCCGAAGTAGAGCTCGGAGCCCTCGACGACGATCGGCGTCGTCATGGAGTCCAGGACGCGCTGGGCGATGCGCCGCACGTTGTCGAGGGTGTCGACGTCCTCGACGACGAGCACGAACTCGTCGCCGCCGAAGCGCGTCACGCTGTCGCTGGCCCGGCAGGCGCGCACGAGCCGGCGCGAGACGGCGACGAGCACCTGGTCGCCCGCCGCGTGGCCGAGCGTGTCGTTGACGGCCTTGAACTGGTCGAGGTCGACGAACATGACGGCCACCAGTCGGCCGGAACGCCGCGCGCGCACGAGCGCCTGCGTGAGCCGGTCGTGGAGCAGCAGCCGGTTGGGCAGCCCCGTCAGTGCGTCGTGCGTGGCACGGTGCGAGAGCTGCCGCTCCAACGTCTTCCGCCACGTGATGTCGATGTGCTTGACGATCACGCCGCCGGAGCGGTCGCCGAGGGGCGCGATCGTGAGGCCGTAGAAGCGCTCGTCACCCTCGACCGACGCGTCGTAGTCCATCGAGAACTGGCTCAGGCGTCCGCCGAGCACGCCCTCGAGGCCGGCCAGCGCCTCGCGCGCCGGGGGGCGGGTGCGCGCCGCGGTGCGCAGCAGCGTCACGTAGTCGTTGCCGGGAGCGGAGTCGACCCACGCGCCGAGCGACTGGGCCTCCTCGCCGCAGCGCTCCTCCCAGCCGAGGTTCGTCGCCACGACGCGGCCCTGGTGGTCGAGCACGGCGAGCTGGCTCTGCAACGCGTCGATGACGGCCTGCGAGTCGTGGGAGAACTCGGGAGCGATCGCGTCGACGTTCTCCGAGGCGTACTCCCGTGCGAGCGCGATCCCGCCGGTGACCCGGCCGTCGCGCGAGGCGAGCAGCGTCATGCGCAGCTCCACGGTGAGCACGCGACCGTCGGCGGCGAGCTGCCGGACGCGGCCCGACCACTCGCCCTCGTGCGTCACGACGTGCCACCGGTCGTCGTCCTCGGTGGATGCTCCGCCGACGAACGGCGCGGTCGGGTCGACCGAGGTGTCGGTCGGCACCAGAGCGTCGATGCGCTGGCCGATCGCCATCGTGCTCGGGATGCCGTACAGGCGCTCGGCGCCGGCGTTCCAGGACGTCACGCGACGGTCGAGGTCCGTGGCCACGACCGCCGGCGACAGCGCGTCGAGCAGGGCCTGGGAGCGCACGGCGTCGCCGATGAGGCGAGCGCGCTCGATGCGCGCCCCGGCCCGGGCGGCGAAGTGCTCGACCGGTCCGACGTCCGGGTCGTCGAACCGGGGGAGCGCCCCGGTGCGCAGAAGGGCGAGCACGCCCAGGCGCTCGCCGCGGACGATGAGGGGGACGGTGAGGATCGACTCGACGCCGCTGCGCCGGCAGAACTCGACGTACGGCGCGAAGCCCTCGCCGAGGTCGGTGGACAGGTCGCGGACGAGGCGGGCGCAGTCGGCCATGGCCGTGCCGCCGACGAGGCCGACGCCGACGCGGGGGCGCTGCCCGGCGAGCAGCCGCACCAGCTGGTCGCGGCGCACGGGGTCGCGGTCGGCGCAGCCGAGGGGGTCGAGCGTGTAGCCGTCGGGCCCCACGATCCAGACCACGGCGGACTCGGCGAACAGGTCGACGGCCGCGCGGGTGAGCTCGCGGGCGAGTGTCGCGAGGTCGTCACCGCACTCGGGCACGCGGGCGAGGGCGTCCGCCACGGCGGCCCGCAGCGCGCCTGCCCCCGCGTCGTCGGGCTCCGTGAGCACCGACAGCGGCAGGCCGGGCGGCTGCTCGGCCGGCTGGCGGCGGATCGGCGACCTGGCCTGGCCGGTGTCGGCCAGCGGGAGCGACGTCATCGCTGCCCCTCCGTTCCGAGGTCCCACCTCGTCGGCGTCCGGTCAGCGGGCAACTGCTCGCCCGCTGGTGACGTGGGGGTTCTCGGCACCGCGGAGTCCGTGACCTGAGGATCCAGGGCCACGAGTTCACGGGAGGCGCACGAAACCCGTGCGACGGGTGGTGTCAGAGGGACGGATGGGGCTACCGTCGTCCCGACCCCCCTTCCCCCGGGGCCTGTCCTGACAGGGGTCAGCCATGCCGCTGCGCGTGCTCGACGACCGATCGCGGTCCCGGCACGTCCGCAGGCCGCTGCTCCTGGCGCTGGTGGTTGCGCTGGCCGTCTCGCTGCTCGCCGCGCCGGCCGTCGCCGACCCGAGCACCCCGACCCCGTCCGCCGCCGAGGTGGCCCGTGCGCGCGCCGCGGCCCAGGCGGCCGCTGCCGCGCTCGAGGCTGCCGATGCCTCTCGGGCCTCCGCGCAGCGCCAGCTGGACGCGATCGACGCCCGGACCGAGGCCCAGGTCGAGCGGTGGAACGCCGCCCGGGCCGAGGCCGACGCGGCCCGTACGACGGCCGCGCTCGCCCAGCGCGACGCCGCCACGGCGCGCGTGGCGTCGGCGGCGGCCCAGGCCGACATCGACCGTCTCGCGGTCGCCAGCTATCAGGTCGGTGCCGACCTCAGCGGCGGTCTCGGCGAGTGGGCCGCGATCGTCGACAGCGCCTTCGGGCCGGGCGGCATCCAGGGGCTCGCCGACCGCACCACGGCGGTGACGCAGGTGACGGCGGACCGGCGTAGAGACCTCGACGCCGCACGTGATCTCGCGCTGGTGGCGCTGCAGCAGGAGGCCGCCGCGCAGCGCGCTGCTGCCGACCTCGTGGCGCGCGAGCAGGCGGTGGCCGCTGCGGCGGCGGCGCTCAAGGCCGAGCAGGAGTCGCAGAAGGGCGAGGTCGCGCGGCTCGTCGCCATCCGCGACGCGGCGTCGGCGACGCTGAGCACCGCGCAGGCCCGGGCCGGCAGCCTCGCGCGCACCCGCGCCGCCGCGATCGCCCGTGCCGAGGCGGCGGCCCGCGCGGCTGCGAAGGCGCGCGCCGAGGCCGAGCGCCGGGCGCGTGAACGGGAGCAGGAGACAGGCGGCCAGGTGCCGCGCGACGACGGCTCGAGCCGGGCGTGGCCGGAGGGCTCGACATCGACCTCGGCCGCCCAGCGTCGCGGTGCCCTGGCCTTCGCGATCCGTCAGATCGGCGACCCGTACATCGCCGGCGAGAACGGCCCCGACGCCTACGACTGCAGCGGTCTCACGCAGGCGGCGTACCGCTCCGTGGGCCACCAGATGATCCAGTACTCCGTCGCCCAGTTCGCCGCCGGCCGCAAGATCCCGGTGGGGCAGCTGCAGCCCGGCGACCTCGTGTTCTACGCGAACGACACCTCGGACTGGACGACGATCCACCACGTCGGGATCTACGAGGGCGGCGGCATCTACGTCGAGGCGCCGCACACCGGCGACCACGTGAAGCGCCTGACGATCTGGACCGACGGCCTCATGGCCTACGGCGCCCGCCCCTGACGCGAGATGTGCGCTGCCCGCCGGTCATGACCGGCGCGCAGCGCACATCTCGGGGTGGGGCGTCGGCGTACCGGTCAGGCGTCGCCGTGGTCGTCGACCGGGCCGGCCACGACCGCCGACTCGGCGAGCTCGCGCTCGTGCTCGAGGTGGCGCGAGACCGACGCGTGGATCTCCGCCTCGGCCTCCGAGCGCCCGACCCAGGTCGCGCCCTCGACGCTCTTGCCGGGCTCGAGGTCCTTGTAGACCTCGAAGAAGTGCTGGATCTCCAGGCGGTCGAACTCGGGCACGTGGTGGATGTCGCGGATGTGCTCCATGCGCGGGTCGCCCGAGGGCACGCAGAGCACCTTGTCGTCGCCGCCGGCCTCGTCGGTCATGCGGAACATGCCGATGGCGCGGCACTTGATGAGGCAGCCCGGGAAGGTCGGCTCGTCGAGCAGCACCATCGCGTCGAGCGGGTCGCCGTCCTGGCCGAGCGTGCCCTCGACGTAGCCGTAGTCGTGCGGGTAGCGCGTCGAGGTGAACAGCATGCGGTCGAGCCGGATGCGGCCGGACTCGTGGTCCACCTCGTACTTGTTGCGCGAGCCGGCGGGGATCTCGATGAGGACGTCGAACTCCACGGAGTGCTCCAGACGAGGTCGTGAGGGTGCGGGCGGGGGGCGGCGGCGTACGACGTCCTCCAACCGGGGGAGGCGCCGGGCGCCTCGCGGTGTTCGCCTAGTGTTCCTCAGTCGGAGGTCGTCTGTGATCCGCTGCGGATCATCGGGTGACCGGAGTCACGTCGGGACGGAGGTGCGCGGTGCCGGTTCGTCGTCCTGCGCGCCGTCCGCAGGACCTGGCTCGCCGTGGCCGCCGCAGGCGCCGGGGCCGCCGTCGCTGCTCGGGCTCGCGCCCGCTGCGGGTACGCCGTTGGCACGCCCGATCGCCGTGCCCGCCCCGCCGTCGGTGCCGACCGCCGTGCTGCCACCGGTCGCGGTCGACGACGCCGAGGCGCCCTCGCCCTCGGCCTCCGCCGCGGACGACGCGGCCCTCGTGGCCCGCGGTGAACGCCGCCCTGCGCGCCGCACCGCTCGGCCCCGACGTGACCGCGTCGATCGTCGACGTCGCGTCCGGCGACGTGCTGCTCGCCCGCGGCGAGAGCCGCCCGCAGCAGCCGGCGAGCACCCTCAAGACCCTGACGGCGGTGACCGCGCTGCGCGCGCTGGGCACCGAGAAGCGCCTGCGCACCACGGTCGTGGCGGCGAGCAGGCCGGGCGACCTCGTGCTCGTCGGTGGCGGCGACGCCACGCTCACGCGGACGCCGGCGCCGGCCTCGGCGCTGCCCGCGGGCCAGGCGGCCCGGCCCGCGAGCCTGTCCGAGCTGGCCACGCGGACGGCGGCCACGCTGCGCGCCTCGGGCACCACGAGCGTCACGCTGGCCGTCGACGACTCGCTGTTCACCGGTCCGCGGCTCGCGCCGGGCTGGCCCACCACCTACGTCACCAGCGGCGTGGTCTCGCCGGTCTCGGCGCTGAGCGCCGACTGCGGGCAAGGTGTCGGCGACCTCGCGGGCCCGCGACGCGGACCCCGCCCTGGCGGCCGGCCGCTACTTCGCCGGCCGGCTCGAGGCCGCCGGGATCACGGTCGCCGGATCCGTCACGCGTCGTACGGCGCCCGCCACGGCCACCGAGGTGGCCGCGGTGCAGAGCCCGACCGATGGGCGAGCTGGTCGAGCGCATGCTGACGACCTCCGACAACGACCTCGCCGAGGCCCTGGCCCACCTGGCCGGCAAGGCCACCGGCAAGGGCGGCAGCTTCGCCGGGGGCTCGGCCGCGGTCACCGCGACGCTCGAGGCGCTGGGCATCCCGGCGCACGGGCGCGCGCATCGTCGACGGCAGCGGGCTGTCACGGCTCGACCTCGTGCCCACGGGCGCCATCACCGGCACCCTGCTGGCCGCGTCGGTCGACCAGCCCGAGGTGGGGCAGCGCGCCGGTGCGCTCTGGCCCGTCACCAGCGGCCTGCCGATCGCCGGCGTCACGGGCACCCTCGCCGAGCGCTTCGACACGACCGGCACCGCGCCCGGTCGCGGCGTCGTGCGTGCCAAGACCGGCACGCTCACCGGCGTCGTCTCGCTGGCGGGAGTCGTGCGCGACCGCAGCGGCCGGCTGCTCGTCTTCGGCTTCGTCGCCGACCGGTCGCCGGGCCCGCTGCTCGACGCGCAGGCGGCGCTCGACCGCGCGGCCGCGTCCTGCGCCACCGGCTGACCGCCCGGCATCGTCCGCGCGCGACGGGCCACGCGCTACGGCCCTCGACGTAGGGTCACCGGCATGGAGGTCGTCGACTGGGGCCTGGCGCGCACGACCGGACGCCGCTTCTCGCCGCGGCGGTCCCGGTCTGTCGCCCGAGGACGCGCGCGCCGCCGTCGCCGACCTCCGAGCCCTCGCCCGGTACGCCGTCGACCCGGTCCGCGAGCGCACGGGTCTCGACGCCGGCGACGCGCCTCGCGGCGATCGTGGTCGACCGCGCCGCCTGGGTCGACAGCAACGTCGACGGGCTTCCGCGCCGTGCTCGCGCCGCTGCTCGAGAAGATGGCGACCGAGCCAGTCGTCGCGTCACGACCTCGATCGGGTCGCGGGTCACCGGCCGTCGCAGCTCGGCGGCGATGCTCGCGCTTCCTGTCCGGGCAAGGTGCTCGGCCAGTACGAGGCGTTCACCGACCTCGGCGCACCGGGCGGCTGCTGCTCGTCGCGCCCGAACATCGTCGCCGCCGAGCGGCACCTCGACGTCGAGCCGCGCGACTTCCGGCTCTGGGTCTGCCTGCACGAGGAGACCCACCGCGTGCAGTTCGGCGCGGTGCCGTGGCTGAGCCAGCACCTCGTCGGCGAGATCCACGACTACCTCGCAGCTCGTCCGACGTCAGCGCCGGCGAGGCCGCTGAAGCGGCTCGCGCCGGGCCGTCGGCGGTCGATCGTCGCCGCGGTCCGCGGCGAGCGAGGGCGCCTCGCTCGTCGACGCCGTCCAGACCGCCGGAGCAGCAGGTGGTGTTCGACCGCATCACCGCGCTCATGAGCCTGCTCGAGGGCCACGCCGACTTCGTGATGGACGACGTCGGGCCCGAGATCGTGCCGACGCGTCGCGCTGATCCGGCAGCGCTTCGACAAGCGCCGCGGCGAGGCCGGGTCGGTCGACGGTCTCGCGCGTCGCCTGCTCGGCCTCGACGCCAAGATGCGGCAGTACTCCGAGGGGCGCGCCTTCGTCGCCGGAGTCGTCGAGCGCGGTGGGCCTGCGCCGGCTTCAACCGGGTGTGGAGCTCGCCGCGACGCTGCCCACGCGCGACGAGGTGCTCGACCCGGCCGCGTGGTGCACGCGCGTCGCCCCCGACCTGCTGGCCTGACGCGCGTCCTGCCCGCAGCCGCGAGGTCGCCGCGCGCGGTCCGGCGACGCGCTCGCCGACCTGCCGCCCGCCGCGCTCGTGCTCGTGGCCTGCTCCGGCGGCCCCGACTCGCTCGCGCTCGCGCGTCGCCGCGCGGTCGCGAGCGGTTCCGCGTCGGCGCCGTCGTCGTCGACCACGGGCTGCAGCCCGGGTCGGCCGCAGGTCGCCGAGACGCACCGCCGCCTGGCTGCGCGACGCCAGGGCCTCGCCCCCGTCGACGTCGTCGCGGCCACCGTCGAGTCGAGGCCGGCGACGGCCCCGAGGCCGCTGCGCGCGAGGCGCGCTACCGCGCGCTCGTGCCGCACGGCGTCGGCGTACGACGCGGCGGCGGTGCTGCTCGGGCACACCCGCGACGACCAGGCCGAGACCGTGCTGCTCGGGCTCGCGCGCGGCTCCGGCGCGCGGAGCCTGTCCGGCATGCCGCGCGTGCGCGGGATCTTCCGGCGACCGCTGCTCGACCTCTCGCGCGCGACGGTGCGCGCCGAGCCGTGCCCGCCGGCGCCCCGGTCGTCGACGACCCGCACAACGCGGATCCGACCGGTTCGCGCGCGTCGCGCGTGCGGCACACGGTGCTGCCCGATGCTCGAGCGCGAGCTCGGGCCCGGCATCGCCGACGCGCTGGCCCGCACCGCCGACCTGGCCCGCGCCGACGCCGACGCGCTGGCCGAGCTGGCCGACGAGGTCGCCCACGACGTCATGAGCAACGGCGCCGCGACGAGGGCACGCTCGACGTCGAGTCGCTCGCCGCTCTCTCGGACGCGCGTGCGCTCGCGCGTCGTCCGTCTGTGGCTGGTCGAGCGCGGCTGCCCCGCCGGGTCGCTCGGCGCCGAGCACGTGCGGTCGCGTGGTCGCGCTCGTCACCGCGCTGGACGGGGCAGGGTGCGGTCGCCGCTGCCGGGCGGTGTCGAGGTGGCGCGCGAGCGTGGCAGGCTTCGCGTGCGCCCGACCCCGCCTCGCTAGGAGACCCCGCATGGAGCCCTCGCACCTCGGATCCGATCTCGAGCAGGTGCTCGTCGACGAGGCGCCAGCTCGAGGCCAAGGTCCGCGAGCTGGCCGCCGCGGTCGACGCCGACTACGCCGGCCAGGACCTCCTGCTCGTCGGGCGTGCTCAAGGGCGCCGTCATGCTCATGGCCGACCTGTCCCGCGCGCTGTCCGCACCCGGTCGAGATGGACTGGATGGCGGTGTCGTCGTACGGCTCGGGCACCAAGTCCTCGGGCGTCGTGCGCATCCTCAAGGACCTCGACCGCGACATCACCGGCCAGCACGTCCTCGTCGTGGAGGACATCCTCGACTCCGGCCTCACGCTGTCGTGGCTGCTGCGCAACCTGCGCTCGCGCGGCCCGGCCTCGCGTCGAGGTGCTGCACCCTGCTGCGCAAGCCCGACGCCGTGAAGGTGGCCGTCGACGTGCAGTACGTCGGCTTCGACATCCCCAACGAGTTCGTCGTCGGCTACGGCCTCGACTACGCCGAGAAGTACCGCAACCTGCGCGTCGTCGGCACCCTGGCCCCGCACGTCTACTCCTAGCGCGCCGACTGCTCCGGCGCTCGAGTCGCGAACGCGGGCCCCGAGCAGCGGCGCCCGTGCTCGTCGCGACGAGCGGCCCCGAGGGCGGAGCGTGGCCCCGGCGACGAAGGAGCCGGGGTCACCGACGCCCGAGTGCGGCGACAGATCCGCGCCACGCGCTGGAACTGCGCCGCCGGGCCGCGCAGCGGAGGCGGCCGCGACGCGAGGAGCGAGGAACGAGCGACGGCTCGGAGCGGCTGGATACGCCTGGGGTGAACACCTGGGCGCTCGGGGAACAAGACGCTCGGGCGTCGTGCCTGGTGAGGTGCCCTGTCGGGCGACCGTGGGACGGCGCTCGGCCGTGCTCCGGTGTACCGTCGAGGAGCCTCGACGACCTGCCGGCACCGGTGGGCGAGGCTGTCAGCCACCCGGCTGCCACCGTGACGTCAGGAGGGACGGGGCCGCGAGGTCCCGCGCTCATGGACATCAGGCGCATCTTCCGCGGTCCGTTCGTGTGGATCGCGCTCGCCGTGCTGCTCGTGATCGCTCGCCAGCAGCCTGCTGGGCAACGTGGGCGCGCCCAAGGACGTCGACACCTCGCAGGTCGTCTCCGCGATCCAGGACGACAAGGTCACCAAGGCGACCATCGTCGACCGCGAGCAGCGCATCGAGGTCACCCTGACCGACGGCGACGAAGGTGCGCTCGGAGTACGTCACCGGCCAGGGCGTGCAGCTCCAGGAGCAGCTGCAGGCCAAGGTCGACGCCGGCGGCGTCACGGACGGCTACAACGTCGAGGTGCCGCAGCGAGAGCATCCTCGTCGGCGCTGCTGTTCTCGCTGCTGCCGATCGTGCTGATCATCGCTGCTGCTGTTCTTCTTCATGAGCCAGATGCAGGGCGGCGGCAACCGCATCATGAACTTCGGCAAGTCCAAGGCCAAGCTCGTCACCAAGGACATGCCCAAGACGACGTTCGCCGACGTCGCCGGCGCCGACGAGGCGGTCGAGGAGCTCCAGGAGATCAAGGAGTTCCTCCAGGACCCGGCGAAGTTCCAGGCGGTCGGCGCCAAGATCCCCAAGGGCGTCCTGCTCTACGGCCCGCCCGGCACCGGCAAGACGCTGCTGGCGCGCGCCGTCGCCGGCGAGGCCGGCGTGCCGTTCTTCTCGATCTCCGGCTCGGACTTCGTCGAGATGTTCGTCGGCGTCGGCGCCAGCCGCGTGCGCGACCTGTTCGAGCAGGCCAAGGCCAACGCGCCGGCGATCGTGTTCGTCGACGAGATCGACGCCGTCGGCCGCCACCGCGGCGCCGGCCTGGGCGGCGGTCACGACGAGCGCGAGCAGACCCTCAACCAGCTGCTCGTCGAGATGGACGGCTTCGACGTCACCGGCGGCGTCATCCTCATCGCCGCGACCAACCGCCCCGACATCCTCGACCCCGCGCTGCTGCGCCCGGGCCGCTTCGACCGCCAGATCGCCGTCGAGCGCGCCCGACCTGGACGGCCGCGAGCAGATCCTCAAGGTGCACGCCAAGGGCAAGCCGCTCGCGCCCGACGTCGACCTCGACGGCCGTCGCCCGGCGTACGCCGGGCTTCACCGGCGCCGACCTCGCCAACGTGCCTCAACGAGGCCGCGCTGCTCACCGCCCGCCAGGGCGGCAACGCTCATCGACAACGCCGCGCTCGACGAGGCCATCGACCGCGTCATCGCCGGCCCGCAGCGCCGCACCCGCCTGATGAGCGAGCACGAGAAGCAAGATCACGGCCTACCACGAGGGCGGGCACGCGCTCGTCGCCGCGGCGCTGCCGCACACCGACCCGGTGCACAAGATCACGATCCTGCCGCGCGGCCGCGCCCTCGGCTACACGATGGTGCTGCCCGACCAGGACAAGTACTCCACGACCCGCGCGAGATGCTCGACCAGCTCGCCTACATGCTCGGCGGCCGCGCCGCCGAGGAGCTCGTCTTCCACGACCCCACCACCGGCGCGTCCAACGACATCGAGAAGGCCACCGCCGTGGCCCGCGCGATGGTCACGCAGTACGGCATGACCGAGCGGCTCGGCGCGATCCGGTACGGCCAGGAGCAGCGGCGAGGTCTTCCTGGGCCGCGACTTCGGCCACACCGCGCGACTACTCCGAGGAGGTCGCCGCGGCGATCGACGAGGAGGTCCGCGCGCTTCATCGACGCCGCGCACCACGAGGCCTTCGAGATCCTCGTCGACAACCGCGACGTGCTCGACGCGCTCGTCGTCGAGCTGCTCGAGAAGGAGACGCTCGACAAGGCGCAGGTCGCGCGGATCTTCGAGCCGCTCAACCGTCGCCCGGTGCGGCCCGCGTGGACCGGCTCCGTCGCGGCGTACGCCGAGCGACCGCGGCCCGGTCGACTCCAACAAGGAGATCGCGGCTGCGGCGAGCGCCGCCAACGGGTCGGCCAACGGCTCCGCGAACGGGGCGAGCAACGGGCACAGCGGCGAGTCCGCACCCGTCGCCGACCCGGCCGGCACCGAGGCCTGAGCACCCGCATGACCGACACCGACAGCGCCGCCGTCGGCGTGCCGCACGGCGGCATCTCGCCGGTGCACGTCGCCGACACCGTGGTGACCCGGGAGTTCGACCACGCCCGCGCCGAGGCGGCGGTCCGCGAGCTGCTCGTCGCCATCGGCGAGGACCCCGACCGCGACGGGCTGCTCGACACCCCGGCCCGGGTCGCCCGGGCGTACGCCGAGATGTTCGCCGGGCCTGCGCCAGCAGCCGGAGGACGTGCTCGCGACCACGTTCGACCTCGGCCACGACGAGATGGTGCTGGTCAAGGACATCGAGGTCTACTCCACCTGCGAGCACCACCTCGTGCCGTTCCACGGCGTCGGCGCACGTCGGCTACATCCCCGGCGCCGACGGCCGGATCACCGGGCTGTCGAAGCTGGCCCGCCTCGTCGACGTCTACGCCAAGCGCCCCCAGGTGCAGGAGCGGCTCACCACGCAGGTCGCCGACTCGCTCATGCGGATCCTGCAGCCGCGCGGCGTCATCGTCGTCATCGAGTGCGAGCACCTGTGCATGTCGATGCGCGGCATCCGCAAGCCCGGCGCCAAGACCATCGACCAGCGCCGTGCGCGGCCAGCTGCGCGACCCCGCCACCCGCGCCGAGGCGATGAGCCTCATCCTCGCCTGAGTCCGCGCACTAGCCTGGCGCGCGTGACCAGCCCGCGCGAGCGCCACCCGACCGGGCCTGCCCGGCCGACCTCGCGGCCCTCGACCGCTGCCTGGTCATGGGCGTCCTCAACGTCACCCCCGACTCCTTCTCCGACGGCGGGCTCTTCCTCGACGCCGACCGCGCCGTCGCCCACGGGCTGGCGCTGGTCGCGGCCGGCGCCGACCTCGTCGACGTCGGCGGCGAGTCGACGCGGCCGGGCGCCGTCGCGCATCGACGCTCGAGGTGGAGCTCGCCCGCGTCGTCCCCGTGGTGCGGGGCCTCGTCGCGCGCGGCGTCCGCGGTCAGCATCGACACGATGCGCCCCGAGGTCGCCGAGGCCGCGGTCGCCGCTCGGCGCCGTGCCTGGTCAACGACGTCAGCGGCGGCCTCGCCGACGCCCGGATGCACGCCACGGTCGCCGGCCTCGGCGTGCCGTACGTCGCGATGCACTGGCGCGGGCTCGGCGACCGCATGGACGAGCTCGCGGTGTACGACGACGTCGTCGCCGACGTCGTGCGCGGAGCTCGTCGGCGCGCGTCGCGGACGCCACGGCGGCCGGGCATCGACCCGCGGTCGCGTCGTCCTCGACCCGGGCCTCGGCTTCGCCAAGGACGCCGACCACAACTGGGCGCTGCTGCACCGCCTCGACCGGCTCGTGGCGCTCGGCCACCCGCTGCTCGTCGGGCGCCTCGCCGCAAGCGGTTCCTCGGCAGCCTGCTCGCCGACGACGCCGGCGAACCGCGGCCGCTCGCCGACCGCGACGGCGCGACGGACGCCGTCAGCGCGCTCGCCGCGCTCGCGGGCGCCTGGTGCGTGCGCGTGCACGACGTGCGCGGCAGCCGCGACGCCGTCGAGGTGGCGAGCGCATGGTCGCGTGGGTGAAGGTGGCGTCGTGAGCTCTCGCTGGGACGACCTCGACCGCATCGCCGTCACGGGCATCACCGCACGCGGCTTCCACGGGGTGCTCGAGCACGAGAAGCGCGAGGGCCAGACCTTCGTCGTCGACGTCGCGCTCGGCGTCGACACCCGCGCCGCGGCCGCCACCGACGACCTGGCCCGCACCGTCGACTACTCCGCGGTCGCCGCCGACGTCGTCGCGATCGTCTCCGACGGCTCGCTCGACCTGATCGAGACCCTCGCCGCAGCGCATCGCCGACGCCTGCCTGGCCCGCGACCTGCGTCGAGGCGGTCGAGGTCGTCGTGCACAAGCCGGAGGCGCCCGTCGGCGTGCCGTTCGACGACGTCACCGTGACGATCGTCCGCCGCTCGGAGGGCCGGGCATGAGGCGGGTCGCCTTCGGCCTCGGCGCCAACCTCGGCGACCGCGTCGCCGCGCTGCAGGGTGCGGTCGACTCGCTGGCCCGGCACCTGAGCGCGCCGAGGGTGTCCTCGGTCTACGAGACTGCGCCGGTCGGCGGGCCCGAGCAGCCCGACTACGCCAACGCCGTGCTCGTCGGCGACAGCGACGAGCCTGCGTCCGTGCTGCTCGCCCGCGCGCACGACGCCGAGGCGCTGTGGCTGCGCACCCGCGAGGTGCGCTGGGGCCCGCGCACGCTCGACGTCGACATCCTCGCCGTCGGCGACGAGGTGAGCGACGACCCCGGTCTGCTGCTCCCGCACCCGCGCGCCCACGAGCGCGCCTTCGTGCTGGTGCCCTGGGCCGAGGTCGACCCCGACGCGGTGGTCCCGGGCCTGGGCCGGGTCGGCGACCTGGTGTCGCGTCTGGACGTCGCCGTCGACGACGTACGCCGCCGCGACGACGTCGCCCTCGTGGTGCGCCGATGACGCCGACGCGCCCGCGCCTGCTCGTGGTGCTCGCGGTCGTCGGGGCCGTGGTCGGCTGGGCGCTGACCCGTCTCGTCGACGCGTACGCCGGACGCAGCCTGCCGGTGCCCTGGACGGCACCGGTCGTCATGGCGCTGCTCGCATTCGCCCTCGTGCTGTGGACCCGCGGCACGCGGGCCCGGCTCGCGCGCAAGCCCGGCACGAAGCCGATGGAGCCGATCGTCGCCGCGCGCTCCGCGGCGCTGGCCATGGCGGGGTCGCGGACAGGCGCGGTGGTCGGAGGCTTCTACCTCGGCGTGGCCGTGGCGCTCAGCGGGTCGTGGGAGGTGCCCTACGTCCGCGAGCTGGTGCTGCTCTCGCTCGCCACGGTGCTGGGCTCGGTCGGCGTCGTCGCCGCGTCCCTGTGGCTCGAACGGGTCTGCCGCCTCCCTCCGGACGCCGTCGGGCGACCCGACGCCCTAGGGTCGGGGGCATGAGCGAGGACATCGTGCTCGAGGACCTGCCCTACGACGAGCTCCGCGACCGCGCGTTCGCGATCGCCGAGGAGCGCCGCGACGTGGGCTTCTTCGTCGACCTGTTCAACCACACCCCGGCCATGCACGACGCCTCCGACGAGGGCGGCTCGCTCGGCGACATCAGCGGCAGCCTCGTGGAGACGGTGCGCGCGGCGCGGCAGGCGTTCGGCAGCGACTCGGTGGGCGACGCTCGAGCCGCTGTTCGTCGCGCGCTTCGCGACCTACATCCGCGAGCACCAGGCCGGCTGAACCTCCTGGCTCAGCGGGCGAACCGCGCCGCAGCGCGGAGGCCCCCGCGCGGCGACTCGGCCAGCCACACGTGGCCGCCGCCGGCCTCGGCGAGCGAGGCCACGACCGCGAGCCCGAGCCCGCTGCCGCCGCCGTCCTGCCGTCCCGCGCCAGAAGCGGTCGAAGGCACGCTGCCGGTCCTCGGCCGGGAGGCCCGGGCCCTTCGTCGTCGACGAGCACCAGCACGCCGGCGGCCTCGAGCCGCACCGTCACCAGGATCGTGCTGCCCTCCGGGCGCCACCTCGAGCGCGTTGTCGACGTAGTTGTCGATGATCTGCTCGGTCGCCGACGGCACCGCCTGGGCGACCGCCATGCCGGGGGCGTCGAGCTCGATGCGCACCGAGCGCTCGTCGGCCAGCGGCTGCCACGCCTCGACCCGGTCGGTGGCGATCTGCGTGATGTCGACCGGCACGGTCTCCTGGTCGCGGCCCTCGGCGCGGGCCAGCACGAGCAGCCCGTCGACGAGGCGCTGCAGCCGGTCGATCTCGTCGCGCGCCGCGTCGACCTGGCCCACGGCGGGGTCGTCGTCGGACATGAGCTCGGCGGCGCGGTCGAGGCGCAGCCGCAGCGCGGTCAGCGGCGTGCGCAGCTGGTGCGAGGCGTCGCCGGCGAACCCGCGCTGCGACTCGACGACGCCCTCGACGCGCTCGGCCATGGTGTTGAACGCCTCGGCGAGCTCCTCGATCTCCCCGCCGCCGCTGACGTCGGCCCGCGCGGTCAGGTCGCCCTCGGCGATGCGCTCGGCGGCGTCGCGCAGCCGGCGTACGCGACGGGTGACGCTGCTGGCGACCAGCACGGCGATCACCCCGGCGGCGCAGCAGGGTGATGAACGCGGCGACGAGCAGCCCGCGGACCCGCTCGTCGATCGTCGCGTCGAACTCGGCGAGCGGGTAGGTCAGGCGTACGGCGCCCAGGGTGTTGACGCCGGAGCGCACCGGGACCGCGACGTACACCAGCGGCTCGCCGAGCTTCTGCGACTCGCGCTCGCCGGAGGCCGACCTGGCCGCCGAGGGCCAGCTGGATCTCGGGCCGGCCCGGACCGGAGAAGTCGCGGCCGATGTCGGCGGGCGAGGACGCGGCGACCACGACACCGTCGCGGTCGACCACGACCACAGTGGCGCCGCTGGCCTGCGCCGTAGGCGACCACGGTCGCCGTGAGCGCGGGGGAGGGCTGCGGGTCGGTCTCCTCGAGGACCTCCGTGGAGGCGCCGGCGATGGTGAAGGCCTCGCGCTCGAGGCTGGTGACGAGGCGGTCGCGCTCGACGGTGCGCAGGTAGCTGGCCAGGGGGATCGTCTGGACGAGCAGGACGATGGCGGTGAAGCCGACGAGGACGGCGACGAGCCGCCACCTCATGGCCGGCTCACGGGGAGCCGAGCCGGAAGCCGACCCCGCGCACCGCCTCGATCCAGCCGGCGTCGCCGAGCTTCTTGCGGATCGCGGCCACGTGGGCGTCGACGGTCTTCGTCGCGCCGTACCAGTGGCCCTCCCAGACGTGCTCGAGGATCTCGGTGCGGCGGCGTACGGCGCCGGGGTCGTCGGCGAGGTAGGCCAGCACGTCGAACTCCTTGGCGGTGAGCGCGACCTCCTCGCCGTCGATGTGCACCCGCTGCGTCCGCCGGTCGATGGTGAGCCGGCCGAGTTCCTGCGTGCCGGCGACCGGCGCGGCCGGGGCCGCCGTCGTACGGCGCAGCACGGCGCGGATGCGGGCCGCGAGCTCGCGCATGCCGTACGGCTTGGTCAGGTAGTCGTCGGCCCCGAGCTCGAGGGCGATGACCCGGTCGGTCTCGTCTCCCCGGGCGCTCACGACGATGATCGGGACGTCGGAGGCGGCCCGGATGCGTCGGCAGACCTCCTGGCCGTCGAGGTCGGGCAGGCCCAGGTCGAGCAGGACGACGTCGGGCCGGGGGCCGGTGCCCGTGGCCGCCTCGAGCGCCGCCGTGCCGGTGGCGACGTGGTCGGCCTCGAAGCCGAGGGCCGCCAGGCCGTCGAGGGAGGACGCCGCCAGCGCGGGGTCGTCCTCGACCAGCAGGATCCGCATGCGCCCATTGTGGTGCGCCGAGCCCCCGCCACGCCGCGCGGAGCGCGCTTTGCGGTGTCTCGTGGCCCGATCTTCGACGGATCTTGGACGACGCGAGGCGCGATCTGGGCCGAGGCGGGCCTACCGTGGAGCCGTCCGAACGATCCGACGTGCACGGCAGGAGGTGGCACGGTGCGCAAGATCCCCATGGTCACCGCGTTGTCCGTGGCCGGCGTCCTGATCGCCGCCGGCAGCGCGGCCGCGCTCAACGCCGCCGTGCTCGGCGCGTCGACCGCGTCGCCGACCGGCGCCGCCCAGACGTTCGTGACCCTCGACGAGCAGCCCACGGCCGAGCCGCGCACCACCGTCTCGCCCTCGCCGTCCGCCAGCACCGACGAGCCCGAGGACGAGGCCACGAGCGCGTCGCCGAGCCCGGTGAAGACCGCCAAGTCCGGCCAGGTCACAGCCAAGCCGCGCACGAGCTCCACCAAGTCCCGCGGTGGGTCCGGCTCGTCCGACGACCGCACCCGCTCGCCGCGCCCGTCCCAGTCCGACGACAAGGACGACGACGACAAGGACGACGACTCCAGCGGCTCCGGCTCCGGCGGGTCGGACGACTCGAGCGGCCACGGCTCCGGCGGGTCGGACGACGACCCCGACGACGACTGAGGCCGGAGCAGCGTCCTCGTCGCGTGGACGCACCTCCCCCCAGAGCGCGTACTCTCCTTCCATGGCGTGGCGATCCCCCTCGAGGCACGCACGGCCCAAGGGCCGTGGCGCGCTCAAGGCCGCCTACGCCGACCTGCAGGCCGAGATGGGCGACGTACGCCGTCACCGCTACGCCGACACGCTCGAGAACACCCGCCTCACCGCGCTCGTCGATGCGCTGACCGTGCAGGTCAGCCGCCTCCAGGGCGAGCTGTCGTCGGTGCGGGCCGAGCTGCAGGCCGCGCGCACCGCTCCCCAGCAGCGCGACCCCTACGTCGCCGTGCTCGCCGCCGAGGCGGCCGAGCTGCGCAGCGCCGTCGCCGCCCAGCAGTCCGTCCTCGAGACCCTCACCGCTCGGATCGGCGACCTGCTCGACCGCGACGTCGCCCGGGAGGCCGCGGCGGCGGCAGCATCGGCCGCGACGGTCCGCGCGGCGGAGGCCACCGTGCCCGCAGCGCTCGCGGAGCCGCCCGTCGCGCCGGTCGAGCCTGTCGCGGCGCCGGCCGGCCGTCGAGCCCGTGATCCACCTCGCCGAGCCGATCGAGGCCACGATGGCACCGCTGCCGCCGGCCGACCCCGAGCTCGACGACCTCGCCCTGCTGCGCCTGCGTCTCGTGCGTGCGCAGAACGCGGCCGCGGTCGCGGAGCCGGCCGTCCCCACCTCCGCGACTCCCTGACCCCCGGGGCCGCGACCGCTACCGGTCGGCGTCGCCCACCGTGTAGAACAGCGAGCCGAGCACCTCGACCACGTCGCCGAGCCGCGCGCCGGCGAGCAGCTCCGGCAGCACCGCGAGGTTGTTGTACGACGCGCTGCGCAGCTTGAGCCGCCACGGGGTCTTCTCGTTGCGCGAGACCAGCAGGTAGCCGGAGATGCCCGACGGGTTCTCCGTCCAGCAGTAGGTCAGTCCCTCGGGAGCGCGGAGCACCTTGGGCAGCTTGAGGTTCACCGGCGCCGGCCCGATCGCGTCCAGGCGGTCGAGGCAGGCGTCGACGAGGTCGAGCGCCACGTGGGTCTGCTCGGCGAGCACCTCGTGGCGCGCCAGGCAGTCGCCCTCGGTGCGCGTCACGACGCGCAGCACGTCGCCGAGCTCGGCGTAGGCGAGGTACGGCTCGTCGCGGCGCAGGTCGAGGTCGAG
Organism: uncultured Actinomycetota bacterium; assembly: GCA_963827145.1. GTDB lineage: Bacteria > Actinomycetota > Actinomycetes > S36-B12 > CAIYMF01 > Longivirga. The sequence continues at coordinate 1,502,118 of CAWGZO010000001.1, forward strand.
GCCCGAGGCGCGGGCGACCGGACCGGAGGCGCCGTACGCCGCCGCCACCTCCGCACCCAGCACGCCGACCCCGCGCAGCCGCGAGCGGAACGCATCGCCCGCCGACCACCTCGTCGAGCAGCGGGAGGCGCCCGCGGACGAACGCCACAGCCTCGCGGGCGCGACCGGTCCACCCGTCCGGCAGGTCGTCCTTGAGCCCGCCGACCTGGTTGAGCATGAGGTGCATGCGCCCGCCCGAGGCCTCCTCGAGCAGCCGCTGCAGCGCCTCGCGCTCGTCGAGCGCGTAGTACGCCGGTGTCGCCGCCCCGGCAGCGAGCGGGTAGGCGCCGAGGAACGTCAGGTGGTGCAGGGCGCGGGTCAGCTCGGCGAGCATCGTGCGCGGCCCAGGTCGCGCGCTCGGGCACCTCCATGCCGAGCATGCGCTCGACCGCGAGCACGATCCCGAGCTCGTTGCCGAACGAGGCGTGCCAGTCGTGGCGGTTCGCGAGCACCAGCGCCTGCCGGTAGTCGCGCACCTCGAACAGCTTCTCGGCGCCGCGGTGCAGCAGCCCGATGTGCGGCTCGCGCCGACACGACGACGTCGTCGTCGAGCACCAGGCTCAGCCGGATCCCGCCGTGCGCTGACGGGTGGTGCTGCCCGAGGTCGAGACCGAGCGACGCGAGGTCGAGGTCGGTCGGCACCCCGAGCGAGCCCGAGCCGATGCCCAGGGTCACCTCGTGCCGCACCGCCATGGCCGCATCGTCGCAGACCGGTCGTGCCGGGCCGGTACTAGTGTCGGTGCCGTGGACCAGACGACCCGTGCCGTGGAGAACGCCTTCGCCCCGCCCGGCGAGGACTGGGAGCGCGTGAGCCCCACCCTCGCCACGGCGTACCGCATCGACCTCGCGATCGTGACGGTGCTGCTGCTCCTCGGCATCGGCCTGCTCGGGCTCATCCCCGGGTTCCCGCGCACGCTGCAGGTCATCGCGCTCGCGGTCGTGCTCGTCGTGACCATCTGGGTCTGGTGGCTGGTCGGCCGCCGCGTGCGGTCGTGGGGGTACGCCGAGCGCGCCGACGACCTGCTCGTCACCAGCGGCATCATGTTCCGCCGCCTCGTGGTCGTGCCCTACGGCCGCATGCAGCTCGTCGACCTCAGCGCCGGGCCGATCCACCGGATGCTCGGCCTCGCCACGGTGCAGCTGCACACGGCTGCGGCGACGACCGACGCGACGCATCCCGGGCCTGCGGCCGCAGGTCGCCGCCGACCTGCGCGACCGGCTGGCTCGTCGCGGCGAGCAGCGCTCGGCAGGGCTGTGACCGGTCGATGAGCGGCCAGCAGCCCGACCCTCTCTCGTTCGAGGTCGTCCCACCGGGACGCTCGGCGCCGGACGAGCACGGCCGCCGTCGGGTGCATCCGTTGACCCCGGTGGTGCAGGGCGTGCAGTGGTGGCCGGCGGGCATCATCGCGGCCTTCTCCATCGTGTCGCAGGCGGGTCTCACGATCGGCACGGGCGGACTGCTCCTCGGCCTGGCCGGCCTGCTCGCGGTGACCGCGCTCGGCATCGGCTTCTCCTACCTCGGCTGGCAGCGGCTCACGTACTGGTTCGACGAGGACGGCGACCTGCGCGTCGACTCCGGCGTGCTCTCGCGCAACGAGCGCCGCCTGCAGCTCTCGCGGCTCCAGAGCGTCGACGTGCTGCAGCCGCTGCTCGCGCGCCTCGCCGGCCTCGCCGAGGTGCGCGTCGAGGTCGCGGGGGCGGGCGACTCGAAGGTGAGCCTGCAGTTCCTGACGCTCCGCGAGGCCAACGAGCTGCGCAACGAGGTGATCGCACGCTCGGCAGGCGTCGCGCACGACGCGGCGGAGGCGCCGGAGCAGGTGCTGGCCAGCGTGCCGCCCGGCGACCTCGTGATGTCGCTCCTGCTGCGCGCCGAGACGTTCTTCCTGCTCCTGGGCAGCGTCGCGCTCCTGGTGATCACGCTGAGCACCGCGGGCGTCGCCGGCGTGGGCTTCCTGCTGCTCGGTGGTATCCCGCTGTTCAACGTGTTCGCGCAGTTCTCGCGCTACTACGAGTTCACCGTCGCCGAGTCGCCCGACGGGCTGCGGCTGCGCCACGGGCTGCTGCAGAAGACGCGGCAGACGGTGCCGCCCGGCCGCGTGCAGGCGGTCGGCTTCGTGCAGCCGTTCCTCTGGCGCAAGCGGGGCTGGGTGCGCGTGCGCCTCAACATCGCCGGCTCGTCGACCTCCGCGCAGGGCTCCGGCGACCAGAGCTTCACCGAGAACGTGCTGCTCCCCGTCGCGCCGTGGCCCGTCGCGCTCGCGATCGTCGGACGCGTGCTGCCCGGGGTCGACATCATGGCGATCCCGCTGATCCCGGCACCCGAGCGCTCGCGCCGTCGCGCGTGGATCCAGTGGCGGCAGCTCGCCGTCGGCTGGACCGACGAGGTGTTCATCACGCGGTCGGGCCGCATCACCGAGCGGTGGGACATCGTGCCGCACGCGCGCACGCAGTCGGTGCGCGTCACCCAGGGTCCGTGGCAGCGCAGCCTGGGCCTCGCCTCGATGCACGTCGACTCGACGCCGGGCGCGGTGCGCATCACCGGCCACCACCGCGACGCCGGCGGAGGCGCGCCGGCTCGCGCAGGAGCAGGCCGACCGCGCGGCAGCGGCTCGCCTCGGCGACCGCTCGCTGCGGTGGGTCGCGAACGCCGGGCTCCAGCCGCCGCCGGCCGCGCCGTCAGCCGACGTCGACCCGCAGCCAGGCGAACCCGCCGAGCCCGCCGGGGGCCAGCAGCTCTGAGGCGTCCGTCGCGGCCGCGAGAGCCGCGGCGTACGCCGACCGGGTCGTGGGCGGCGAGCGCGGGATCGGGCAGCGGCGGCATCGACGCCGAGCGCGTGCAGCGCGTCGCGCTGGGTGCGGAGCTCCGCGCTGCTGCCGCAGGTGGCCGCGAGCGAGTCGAGCGCGACGTGCGCGGTGAGGTTGCACCGTGCCGTCCGGCACCGGCCGCGCGGCGCGCCCGTCGGCGTACGCCGTCAGCGTCCCGTGCCGCGGTCGCGTGGCCGCGGTGTGGCCGTAGTCGACGGCGAGCGCCGTGCCGACGGCGACGCGTCGCACGGCGACCTCCCAGTGGAGGTCGCGCGCGTGCCCGAGCTCGGCGCGCTCGCCCGGCTCGCCGAGCGGCCACCACCGGTCGAGCCACTCACGTGCCGCATCGGCGTCGAGGCCGTGCTGCGCCCAGCCGTCGACGTCGTCGAGCCGGGGTCCGAGCGTCTCCTCGCCGGTGATGTCGACGAGGACGAGCCGTGGATGGCCGTCGGCGTCGACCTCGACGACGTCGAGGGGCACGTCGTCGAGCCACTCGTGCGCGACCAGCAGCCCCTGCACTCCGACGGGGATCGCGTGCGGCGCGGTGCCCTGCGTCCAGGCCACGCGGTCGTCGAGGGTCTCGGGCCGCGGCCGGACGTCGATGGCGAGCGGGTTCACCCGCGCGGCCACCTCCTCCGGCAGCGCGGCGAGGACGCCGGCGACGAGCTCGCCGCGGCCAGCGCCGACGTCGACCAGGTCGAGCCGCGACGGGCGACCGAGCCGGTCGTCGACCTCGAGCAGCAGCGCGGCCAGCGCGCGGTGGAAGACCGCGCCGACGTGCGCCGAGGTGCGGAAGTGCGCCCCCGGCCCCGGGTGCGCGGGGTCCGCGTAGAACCCGCCCTCGCCGTACGCCGCGTGCGCCCACGCCCGCGACCACGGCCGAGGATCGCGGCCGCGGGATCGGTGCGTACTGCCACGCGCGCACGCTAGTGCCCTCGTTAGGCTGACCGCGCACGTCCGGTACCTCGCCCGAGGGGACCGGAACGACCGGAAGGCGGCAGCACGAGTGACCGAGCCCGCGCCGCCCGTTCCCGGCGAGGCACCGCCGCGGCTGCGCGTCGGTGTCGTCGGCACCGGACGCGCAGGTGCCGTGCTCGGCGCCGCGCTCGCGCGCTGCGGTCATCACGTGGTGGCGGCGTACGCCGTCTCCGACCTCTCGCCGTCTGCGCGCCGAGGCGCTGCTGCCCGGTGTGCCGCTGCGCCCGGTCGACGAGGTCGTGGCCGCGGCCGACCTCGTGCTGCTCACGGTCCCCGACGACGTGCTGCCCGGGCTCGTCGCGGGTCTCGCCGAGACCGGCACCGTGCGGCCCGGCCAGTTCGTGGCGCACGCCAGCGGCCGCTACGGCTACGCCGTGCTCGACCCCGTCACGCGGCCGGCGCGCTGCCGCTCGCCCTGCACCCGGTGATGACGTTCACCGGCACGAGCATCGACCTCAACCGCCTGACCGGCGCACCGTTCGGCGTCACCGCGCCGGACCAGCTGCGCCCCGTCGCCGAGGCGCTCGTGGTCGAGATGGGCGGCGAGCCGGTCTGGGTCGCCGAGGGCAGCCGCGCGCTCTACCACGCGGCGCTGGCGCACGGCGCGAACCACCTCGTCACCCTCGTCGCGCAGACGATGGACCTGCTCGCGCGCCGCCGGCGTCGACCAGCCCGCGCGGCTCGTGGCGCCGCTGCTCTCGGCCGCGCTCGACAACGCGCTGCGCTACGGCGACCAGGCGCTCACCGGCCCGGTGGCGCGCGGCGACGCCGGCACCGTCGCGGCGCACGTCGCGCGAGCTCGGGGAGGCCTCGCCCGAGGCGCGGTCGCCTACGTCGCGCTGGCGCGCGTCACGGCCGACCGCGCGCTCGCCGCCGGGCTGCTGAAGCCCGACGCCGCCGAGGCGCTGCTCGACGTGCTCGCGCGATCCGAGGAGGAGCTGCGATGACGGCAGAGACCCGCGTGGTGTCGTCCCGCTCGGCGCTGCGTGCGGCGTACGCCGGCGCCACCGCCCGGCGCCCGGCGCGCGGTGGTGCTGACGATGGGCGCGCTGCACGACGGGCACGCGCACGCTGATCCGCGAGGCGCGGGCCCGCGTCGGGCCGGGCGGGCCACGTCACCGCGACGATCTTCGTGAACCCCACGCAGTTCGCCGCGGGCGAGGACCTCGACCGCTACCCGCGCACGCTCGAGGCCGACGTCGACCTCTGCGCGCGCGAGGGCGTCGACGTCGTGTTCGCGCCGAGCGCCGAGACGGTCTACCGCGACGGCGAGTCGGTGGTCACGGTCGACCCCGGCCCGCTCGGCACGCTGCTCGAGGGAGCCGTGCGTCCCGGCCACTTCCGCGGGGTGCTCACCGTGGTGCACAAGCTGCTCGCGCATCACCGGCGCCGACCTCACGCTGCTTCGGCGAGAAGGACTACCAGCAGCTCGTGCTCGTGCAGCGCATGGTGCGCGACCTCGACCTGCCGGTGGAGGTCGTCGGCGTCCCGACGGCGCGGGCCGTCGACGGTCTCGCGCTCTCCAGCCGCAACGGCTACCTGTCGCGAGTCCGAGCGGCAGCTCGCAGCCGCCGTGCCCCAGTCGCTGGAGGTCGGCGCGACGGAGGCGCGGCGCGGCGGCGTCGCCGCGCGACGTCGTCTCCGCGGTGCAGAGCTTCCTCGACGACCACCCCGACCTCGTGACCGACTACGCCGTCGTCACGGGCACCGACCTCGGCGCCCCGCCGGAGCGAGGGCGAGGCGCGGCTGCTCGTCGCCGTGCGCGTCGGCATCGGTGCGCCTGCTCGACAACGCCCGCATCGTCCTCGGCGAGCGCGCATGACGATCCGACTGCCGCGCCGGCTCACGGCGCCCGCGCCCGGCTGGACCCTGCAGGCCGACGTCGTCGTCGTCGGCTCGGGCGTCGCCGGGCTCACCACGGCGCTGCACGCGCGCGCCGCCGGCTACCGCGTGCTGCTCGTCACCAAGGCGCAGGTCGACGAGGGCTCGACCCGCTGGGCGCAGGGCGGCATCGCCGCGGCGCTCGCCGACGACGACTCGCCGGCCGACCACGAGCGCGACACCCTCGTCGCCGGCGCCGGCCTGTGCGACCCCGAGGCCGTGCGCGCGCTGGTGACCGAGGGGCCCGACGCCGTACGCCGGCTCATCGCCCTCGGCGCGCGGTTCGACACCGACGAGTCCGGCGACATCGCGCTGACCCGCGAGGGCGGTCACCTGCGCGACCGCATCGCGCACGCCGGCGGCGACGCGACCGGGGCCGAGATCTCGCGCGCGCTCGTCGCCGCGGTCGCGGGCAAGGCCGGCATCGAGCTCGATCGAGAACGCGCTCGCGCTCGACCTGCTCGTCGACGACCGCGGTGCCGCGCAGGGCCTGACGCTGCACGTGATGGGCGAGGGCCAGCGCGACGGCGTCGGCGCGGTGCTCGCTCCGGCGGTCGTGCTCGCCACCGGCGGTCTCGGCCAGGTGTTCAGCCTGTCGACGAACCCGTCCGTCGCGACCGGCGACGGCGTGGCGCTCGCGCTGCGCGCCGGCGCGGTCGTGGCCGACCTCGAGTTCGTCCAGTTCCACCCGACGGTGCTGTGGCTGGGCGCCGACGCGACCGGGCCAGCAGCCGCTGGTCAGCGAGGCGGTGCGCGGCGAGGGCGCGGTGCTGCGCGACGACGCGGGCGTCGCGCTTCATGGAGGGCCAGCACCCGCTCGCCGACCTCGCGCCGCGCGACGTCGTGGCCAAGGCCATCATGCGGCGCATGCGCGAGACGGGCGCCAAGCACGTGTGGCTCGACGCGCGCGAGTTCGGCACGCGCGATGTGGGAGACGCGGTTCCCGACGATCCTCGCGTCGCTGCGCCAGATCGGCATCGACCCCTCGCACGACCTCATCCCGGTCGCACCCGCGCAGCACTACGCCTCGGGCGGCGTGCGCACCGACGCGCGACGGCCGCTCGAGCGTGCGCGGGCTGTACGCCGTCGGCGAGTGCGCGTGCACGGGCGTGCACGGCGCCAACCGGCTCGCCTCCAACTCGCTGCTCGAGGGTCTCGTGTTCGCGTCGCGGATCGGCGACGTGCTCGCCGAGGGCCTCCCCGAGCGGCGCGACCCGGTCGCTCCGGTCGGCCCCCGACGCCGTGCTCGACGCCGCCGCTCGACGCCCGCTGCAGGCGGCGATGACCGAGGGCGTCGGGGTGCTGCGCTCGCGCGACTCGATGTCGGCGACCCTCGGCGTGCTCGACGCCGTGCGCAGCACGACGACCGGACGACCCGCACACCCGCGCGTGGGAGACCACCAACCTGCACGCGGTCGCGACCGTGCTCGCCGCGAACGCCAAGATGCGCAAGGAGACCCGCGGGTCGCACTGGCGCGAGGACTTCCCGGACACCGACGACGCGCACTGGCACGTGCGCCTCGCCTCGCACCTCGACGACGACGGGGTGCTCGTGACGACCCAGGAGCCGGTGCCCACCGCCCTGACCGAGGAGCGCGGCATGACCCTGCAGCCCAGCACGCTCGACGCGCTCGCGTCGGCCGGCCTCGATCCGGCGTACGTCGAGGCGCTCGTCGCGCTCGACGGTGGCCGAGGACCTCGACGGCGGGGTCGACGTCACCTCGGCCGCGACCGTGCCGGCCGAGCAGCGCTCGACGCATGGACCTCGTGGCGCGCGGCACCGGTGTGGCGGCCGGGATCCCGGTCGCGGCCGCGGTGTTCGACGCGGTCTCCGGCGGCGACGCCGACGGTGACGGTCGTGCGCGCGGACGGCGCGCGCGTCGTCGCGCGGCGACGTGCTGCTCACGGTGTCCGGGCCGCACGCGCGACCTGCTCACCGCCGAGCGCACGGCGCTCAACCTGCTGTGCCACCTCTCCGGGGTCGCGACCGCGACCGCGCGCGTGGGCCGACGCGCTCGAGGGCACCGGCGCGAAGGTGCGCGACACCCGCAAGACCACGCCCGGGCCTGCGCGTGCTCGAGAAGTACGCCGTGCGCTGCGGCGGCGGCGTCAACCACCGCATGTCGCTGTCGGACGCCGCGCTGGTGAAGGACAACCACGTCGTGGCGGCCGGCGGTGTGGCCGCGGCGTTCGAGCAGGTGCGCGCGATGTTCCCGGGGCTGCCGTCGAGGTCGAGGTCGACTCGCTCGGCCAGCTCACCGAGGTGCTCGACGCCGGCGCCGACCTCGTGCTGCTCGACAACTTCGTACCCGACCAGATGCGGCTCGCGGTCGGCATCGCCGACGAGCACGCCGCGCACAGCGGTCGTCCGCGTGCCCTGCTCGAGGCCTCCGGCGGCCTCACGCTCGCCGACGCCGCGGCCGTCGGCGCCACCGGCGTCGACTACGTCGCGGTCGGTGCGCTCACCCACTCCGCCCCGGTGCTCGACGTCGGCGCCGACCTCCGACCCCTCGTCCGCCTAGGAGCCCCGAGATGCTGCTCGCCATCGACGTCGGCAACACCAACACCGTCCTCGGCCTGTTCGACGGCGAGGAGCTCGTGCGCTCCTACCGCGTCAAGACCGACGCCCGCTCGACCGCCGACGAGTACCGCCTCACGTTCCGCGGCCTGCTGCGCGACGACCCGGACGTCACCGGCGTCGCGCTCTGCTCGACGGTGCCCGCGGTGCTGCGCGAGATGCGCACGATGCTCGAGCGCTACTACGGCCACGTGCCGCACGTGATCGTCGAGCCCGGCGCGCGCACCGGCGTGCCGGTGCTCATGGACAACCCCAAGGAGGTCGGCGCCGACCGCATCGCCAACACGCTCGCGGCGCACGCGCTCTACGGCGGCCCCTGCATCGTCGTCGACTTCGGCACCTCGACGAACTTCGACGTCGTGTCAGCCAAGGGCGAGTTCCTCGGCGGCGCGCTCGCCCCGGGCGTCGAGATCTCCCTCGACGCGCTCGCCCCGCGCGCCGCCCAGCTGCGCAAGGTCGAGTTCGTCGCGCCGCGCTCGGTCATCGCCAAGAACACCGTCGAGGCGCTGCAGTCCGGTGCGCTCTACGGCTTCGCCGGCCAGGTCGACGGCATCGTGACGCGCATCATCGCCGAGCTCGGCGGCAGGTCACCGCGGTCATCGCCACCGGCGGTCTCGCGCCGGTCGTCATCGCCGAGTCGTCGACCGTCACCGTGCACCGGCCCGACCTCACCCTGCAGGGCCTGCGCCTGGTGTTCGAGAAGAACACCTGACCCGGCCATCCAGCGGGATCTGAGTCAGCCGGTGCGGACGGCGCGGTAGGCCGCGGTCACGTACGGCATCTCGATGACGTCGCGCCCCGCGGTCTCGGGGTGGGTGGCGAGCAGCTCGCGGACCGCGGCGTACAGCTCGTCGGCGTCGCGGCGAGAGGCGGACGTAGGAGTACGTCGACACCAGGTCGAGCAGCCCGCTCGGGCGTCACCGCCACCGTGTGGGGGAAGGACGCCCGCTCGACGTCGGGGAGGAACTCGCGGATCTCCTCGGTGCCGACCCGCTCCGAGAGGTCTTGCGACGACTCGGCCACCATGCGCATCGAGTCCTCGCCGTCCGATGATGTCCTGGAGGTCGGCCATCCAGGACACGCGCGTGTCGCGCACGTTCCACAGCAGGCCGATGACGCCGCCCGGTCGCAGCACCCGCCTGAACTCGGCGGCGGCAGCCGCATGGTCGAACCAGTGCCATGCCTGCGCGGCGAGCACCGCGTCGAGGCTGGCATCGTCGACCGGGAGCGTCTCGGCCGGGCTCCGGACCGTGCGCGCCTCCGGAACACGCCGTGCGAGCTCCTCGAGCATCGCCGGCGTCGGGCTCGTACGCCGTGACCCGGTCGGCCATGGTCGACGAGGGTGCGGGTCAGGGCGCCGGCCCCGGCCCCGACGTCGGCGACGTCGCGCACGGGATGTGCGGCGCCGTCGAAGACCCACGCCAGGGCCTCGCGCGGGTAGCCGGGGCGGTTGTCGGCGTACGACGCGGCGGCCGCGCCGAAGGAGAGGCTGCGGTCGTCGAAGGTCGGGTCCGTCACGGCTGCGACGTTATCGGTGACGGGCGACCGAGGACGCCCCGATAACCTTGCGCGCATGACTGACCAGCCCGTCGCGCCCGCCGATCACCGAGGACGACGTCCCCGAGCAGATCCGGGTCCGCCGCGAGAAGCGTCAGCGCCTCCTCGACTCCGGCCAGCAGCCCTACCCCGTGACCGTCCCGGTGACGCGCACCATCGCGCAGGTGCGGGCGGCGTACCCCGACCTCGAGCCGGACACCGCCACCGGCGAGGTCGTCTCGATCGCCGGCCGCGTCATCTTCGTGCGCAACACCGGCAAGCTCTGCTTCGCGACCCTGCGCTCCGGCGGCGGCGCCGAGATCCAGGCGATGCTCTCGCTCGACAAGGTCGGCGAGGAGCGGCTCGCCGACTGGAAGTCCGACGTCGACCTCGGCGACCACGTCGCGGTCACGGGCGAGGTCATCACCTCGCGCCGCGGCGAGCTCAGCGTGCTGGTCGACACCTGGCAGCTCGCGGCCAAGACGCTGCGACCGCTGCCCGGTCGAGCACAAGCCGCTCGCCGAGGAGACGCGCGTGCGCCAGCGCTACGTCGACCTCATCGTGCGCCCGCAGGCGCGCGAGGTGGCGCGGCTGCGCGTCGCCGTGGTGCGCGTCGCTGCGCGAGAGCTTCGCGCGCCGCGGCTTCCTCGAGGTCGAGACGCCGATGCTGCAGACGCTGCACGGCGGCGCCACCGCGCGTCCGTTCGTCACGCACTCGAACGCCTTCGACATCGACCTCTACCTGCGCATCGCGCCCGAGCTGTTCCTCAAGCGCTGCATCGTCGGCGGCATCGAGCGGGTCTTCGAGATCAACCGCAACTTCCGCAACGAGGGCGCCGACTCCACGCACTCGCCGGAGTTCGCGATGCTCGAGTACTACGAGGAGTACGCCGACTACCGCACCAACGCCGCGCATGACGCGCGAGCTGATCCAGGAGGCGACGCTCGCCGCGCACGGCCGCCTGCAGTTCACCCGCTACGACGGCGCGGAGCGCGACTTGTCCGGCGAGTGGGACGAGGTCGTACGTCTACCCGTCGGTGTCCGAGGCCGTCGGGCAGGAGATCACGCCCGAGCACGCCGGTCGACGAGCTGCGCGAGCTCTGCGCCGACGTCGGCATCGAGCCGCGACCCGACGTGGGTGCCCGGCAAGTACGTCGAGGAGCTGCTCGAGCACCACGTCGTCGCGCGACTTCACGCGGCCGACCTTCGTCTACGACTACCCCGAGGACACCTCGCCGCTCGTGCGCGGCGCACCGCGACGCATGCCCGGCGTCGTGGAGAAGTGGGACCTCTACATCGACGGCAACGAGCAGGGCACCGGCTACTCCGAGCTCGTCGACCCGGTCATCCAGCGCGAGCGGCTCGTGGCGCAGTCGCTGCTCAAGGCCGGCGGCGACGTCGAGGCGATGCAGGTCGACGAGGACTTCCTGCGCGCGCTGGAGTTCGGCATGCCGCCCTCCGGCGGCGTCGGCATGGGCATCGACCGGCTGCTGATGAACCTCACCGGCCTCAACATCCGCGAGACCATCCTGTTCCCGCTGGTGAAGCCCGAATGAGCCCCGCGCAGACGCTGGTCGTGCGGCCGGCGCGCACCTCCGACGTGCGCGCGATCCGCGCGCTCGTCGACACCTACGCGCCCGACCGCCGGCTGCTGTCGAAGGCGACGGTCGACGCTCTACGAGGACGTGCACGGAGTTCATCGTCGGCGAGCTCGACGGCGAGGTCGTCGGCGTGCGGTGCGCGTGCACGTCATGTGGGAGGACCTCGCCGAGGTGCGCACGGTCGCCGTCGATCCCGGCGCTGCGCGGCCAGGGCGTCGGCGGGCGGCTGCTCGAGCGCCTGCTCGCAGCGCGCCCGCGACCTCGGCGTGAAGAAGGTCTTCTGCCTGACCTTCGAGACCGACTTCTTCGGCCGCCACGGCTTCGTCGAGATCGACGGCACACCCGTCGACCACGACGTCTTCGAGCAGCTGCTGCAGTCCTACGACGAAGGTGTCGCGGAGTTCCTCGACCTCGAGCGGGTCAAGCCCAACACCCTGGGCAACCACCGCATGCTCCTCGTCCTCTGACGTCCGTCCGCCGTGATGCCCGCCGGACTGACGAGGCCCGGACCGCTGGGCGGTCCGGGCCTCGCGTCGTACGGGATCGATCAGAGCTTGGGCAGGAGCACGTCGCTGATGCCGTGCACGACGGCGCCGGGGACGTTGACGAGGTCGACCTTGCGGCGTCGACGACGAGGTCGTTGAAGACGCTGCCGTCCTTGTCGCCGAGGATGACGGACGGGCTGCCGGTGAAGCGGCTGAAGTTGGTGACCGACAGCTCTGGCCGTTGGCCATGGTGAGCTTCGTGCCGAAGACCGGGAGCTTCGACGACCGCCTTGCCGGGCAGCGCGCCGCCGGTGTAGACGTGGTAGAGGACGATCGCCTTGATGGTGTCGAGCGGCGTTCGGCAGCGTGCAGCAGCGCCGCGACGATCTTGTCCTCGTTGACCGTGGCGCCGTAGCGGTAGCTCTTGCCGAGCAGGCCGAGCTTGTTGGCCAGCACCTCGAACGCGCGGTCGTTCGGCGCGAAGATCGTGATGTTGTTCAGGCTCTGCACGGTCGGCACCAGTCCGGTCTTGACGACCGCCGTGGTGAGGATCTGGAAGTCGTACGGGTTGCCGTTGCTGCCGTCGCCGTAGCCCGCGACGAGCGCGTCGACGACCTTCGCGCCGCCGGTGGGCGCGGTCGTGGCGTTGGCGGCGGGAGCCGTGGCCAGCACGGTGCCGGCGAGCAGGGCGGTGCCGGCGGCGAGCGCGGCGATCTTCCGGGTCAGGCGCATGAGTTCTCCCGTGGACGAGGGGTGACCGGGTCGGTCCTGCCCCCTCTTCGCCAGGTCGCCGTACGCCGGATGCACCCGGAGCGAACTCTCACGCTCCGCAGTCGGCCACCCACCCTCCGGCGCGACAGCCCAGCCACTCGGGCGCTGCGCACCCCGGATCGTCGTCACCCGGGCTGAATCGGGCCGGGTGACGACCGATGGGGGTGCGAAACCGGGGAGCGGGCGGTCAGCCGGTGTTGCGCAGGCCGGTGGCGATGCCGTTGACGGTGAGCAGGAGCGCCCGGCGCAGGGTGCCGTCGACCTCGGCGCTGTGCTCGGCGGCGGTCGCGACGGCGTCGGTCTCGGCGCTCCCGCCGCCGTGCTGCGCGCACGCGCCGCAGCAGCTGCACCTGCAGGAGCTGCAGCGGCAGCAGGTAGCGGTCGCGCGTCTCGAGCGTGGAGGCCAGCACCGGCTGCGAGGCCGAGCAGCTCGTCTCCGCCGGTGAGCGCGAGCACCTCGCGCACGGTGAGCTCGTGCTCGGCCACGATGTCGTCGAACACGTGCCGCAGGTCGTCCGGCACGAGCTGGTCGACGTACTGCCGCGCGACCGTGAGGTCGGTCTTCGCGAGCGTCATCTCGACGTTGCAGACGAAGTTGCGGAAGAAGTGCCACTCGGCGTGCATCTCGTGCAGCACGTCGCCGAGCCCGGCCTCGCGCGCGGCGCGCAGGCCCGAGCCGACGCCGAACCAGCCGGGCACGATCTGCCGCGACTGCGTCCAGCCGAACACCCACGGGATCGCGCGCAGCGCCTCGATGCCGGCGTCGGCCGACGCGCGGCGCGCGGGACGCGAGCCGAGGTGCATGTCGGCGAGCTCCTCGACCGGCGTCGAGGTCGCGAAGTAGCGCGGCAGGTCGGGGTCGTCGACGAGGCGGCGGTAGGCCTTCTGCGCCTCGCGCGAGACCACGTCCATCGCCGGGTCCCACACGCGAGAGGCGGTCGGCGCCGGCGCGCGGCGTGCTGGTGCAGCACCGTCGCCTCGACCACCGCGGCCAGCAGCAGCTCGAGGTTCTCGCGCGCGAGCGCGGGCAGCAGGTACTTGTCGGAGATGACCTCGCCCTGCTCGGTCAGCTTGATCTCGCCGTCGAGCACGCCCCACGGCTGCGCGAGCATCGCCTCGTAGGTCGGGCCGCCGCCGCGTCCCACCGTGCCGCCGCGGCCGTGGAAGAGCCGCAGCCGTACGCCGTGCTCGCGCGCGACGTCGCGCAGCCGCCGCTGGGCGAGGTGGATCTCCCACTGCGAGGTCGTGATGCCGGCGTCCTTGTTGGAGTCGGAGTAGCCGAGCATGACCTCCTGCACGTCGCCGCGCAGCGCCACGATCCGGCGGTACGACGGCGTCCTGCAGCAGGTCGTCGAGCAGGTCGCCGGCGCGGCGCAGCTCGTCGACCGTCTCGAGCAGCGGCACGAAGCCGATGCGCGCGACGTCGGCGGTGATGTCGACCAGGCCGGCCTCGCGGGCCAGCACGACGGCGGCCAGGACGTCGTCGACGCCCTTGGTCATCGAGATGATGTAGGTCTCGCACACGTCCGGGCCGTGCAGGTCGAGCGCGTCGCGGATCGCGACGAACGCGTCGTAGGTGCGCAGGTCGTCGCCCTCGAGCGGCGGCGGGGTGGGCGCCAGCGGGCGGCGCGACGCGAGCTCCTGCGAGAGCAGCCGCAGCCGGTGCTCGCGCGGCAGGTCCTCGTAGCGCCAGCCCTGCTCGCCGAGACGGTCGACGAGCGACGCCGACCGCGGCGTGGTGCATCGAGGCGTGCTCGCGCACGTCGAGCGTGACCAGCGAGAGGCCGAACGCCGCGACCGATGCGGATCGCGCGCTCGACGACGCCGTGCGCGGCGAGCTCGCCGCGGTTGGCGGCCAGCGAGTCGCGCACGAGCATCAGGTCGTCGAGCAGCTCGCGCGTGGTGGCGTAGTCGCGGCCGGGCCGGTGCGGCGTGGCCGCCGCGATGCGCGCGCGGGTGTTGTCGAGCTTCGCGCGCACGCAGGTGAGCTTGAGCCGGTAGGGCTCCTCGGCGTTGAGGCGCCGGTAGCGCGGGTCGAGGTCCGGCAGCGTTCGCGAGGTCGGCCGCCAGCGACGCGCGCAGCTCGGGCGAGACGTCGTTGAGCCGCTCGCAGACCGAGAGGTCCTCGAGCAGCTTCGTCGATGATCGGGCAGCAGGTCGCGCACCGCGTGGTCGCGCACGAGGTCGATGACGCGGCGGGTGACGTCGGGGGTGACGAACGGGTTGCCGTCGCGGTCGCCGCCGATCCAGGAGCCGAACGACAGCGGCCGGGCGTCGGCGGGCAGCGTGACGCCCGACCGACTCGAGCGCGTGCGCGAGGTCGTCGAGCACCTCGGCCACCGGCCCGTGGGCGAGGTCGTCGAGGTAGTAGAGCGCGTTGCGCGCCTCGTCGAGCACCTCGGGGCGGTCCAGGCGCAGCTCGTCGGTCTGCCACAGCAGGTCGACGAGCTCCGCCGCGCGCCGGGCCACGCGCGGGTCGTCGAGGCCGGTGCCGTCGGCCTCGGCGCGGTCGAGCAGGTCGGCGATCGCGCGCAGCTTGAGCAGCACCGAGCGCCGCGCGGCCTCGGTGGGGTGCGCGGTGAAGACCGGTCGCGCCGAGAGCCGCCCGAGCGCGGACGCGACCGCCGTCGGCCGTGACGTCGCCGGCGGCCAGCGCCGCCTCGATCCGTCGTGCGGCGGCGTTGAGGGGGTCGCCCGCCGTACGCCGGGCCGCGCTTCTGCTCGCGCGAGCGGTGCACCTGCTCGGTGACGTTGGCGAGGTGGAAGTACGTCGAGAACGCGCGCGCGAGCCGGATCGCGGTCGGCAGGTCGACGGTGTCGAGCAGGTCGGAGACCGCGGTCGGGCTCGTGCGGGCGGTGGCGCGCACCTGCTCGACGAGCGCGAGCAGCTCGGCGGAGTCCTGGCGCACGAGGGTCGCGCCGAGCAGCTCGCCGAGCGCGCGGATGTCGCCGCGCAGGGCCGCGGCGTCCTCGAGGTCGACGGCGGGCGCGGGCACCGGGATCGCGGGCGCCGGGGGCGAGGGGAGGTCGGTGGTCACGGGGTCCGTCCGCAGGTGGGGTGGCGGGCGGCGCGGCGTCGCTGACGCACCGCGTCCAGCCTACCGAGAAGCGGCCCGTCCGCCGAGCGGCATTTCCTCGCGGTGGGCAAATGCGCCATTCGCCGGAGTGCGATTATCCGGCTGCACATATTCCGTGCAACAATGCGAACGAAGCATACGTCCACGCCGCATTTCCGCGGACAATCCGCCGGAATAGCGAGAGGAATTCCTGATGGCGCAGAAGGTGCAGGTCGTGCTCGTCGACGACCTCGACGGCGGGCCGGCCGACGAGACGGTGACGTTCTCGCTCGACGGCGTCTCCTACGAGATCGACCTCACGCACGACAACGCCGCCGCGCTGCGCGACGCGCTCGCGCCGTACGTCGGCCACGGCCGCCGGGTGGGTTCCTCGACGCGGCGCAGCTCGGCGCGCGCCCCGCGCAGCCGCAACGCCGGCCCGGGCAACCCCGCCGAGATCCGCGAGTGGGCCAAGGGCCAGGGCATCGCGGTCAACGAGCGCGGCCGCATCAGCGCCGACCTCAAGGCCAAGTACGACGCCGCCCACGCCTGACGCCCGCGAGCCGCACCTCGACCGACCGATCGGCTCGCCCGTCTCAGGTCGGCCCGAGGTGCAGCGCGCGGTCGCCGAGCTCACACGGGCGCCGTGCGGAGCTCGGCCGGGGTCGAGTCCGCCGCGAGTGCGGTGCGGCGCAGCGCCGTGCCGGAGGCGATGGCCAGGCAGACGCCGATGACCATGTTGTAGCCGGCGCCGTCCATGGGCAGCGGGCACCAGCGTCACGACGCCGGCGACGGCCAGGCCGATCCAGGTGCGCGCGGGGCAGGGCGCGCGTGCGACCGACGGCGACGGCCAGGAGCAGGAAGCCGATGTTGGCCAGCCAGGCCACGAGCATGCCGATGCCGAGCCGACCGACCACGGCCTCGTCGGTGCCGTCGAGGACGTCCGGGAGCGCACGCGGGCGATGGTGTCCGACGAGGAACAGGTCGGCCCACATCCAGCCCATGTTGAGCGCGAGCGCGACCATCGCCGCGACGTAGGCCACGAACAGGAACGCGCCACCCGCTCGCGATGCGGCGGCCACGATGCCGCCCATGCCGACGAGCAGCCCGATGACACCGGCGAGCTCGAGCGCCGCGGCCACGGCGAAGGCGGTGGTGAGAGCGCGCACAGACATCGGCTGGCCGCCACCGGCTCGCGAGCGTGAGGGCCGAGCCGAGCGGCCAGCAGCAGCCCGCCCGCGACGCCGGTCACGAGACTGAAGCGGATGAAGCGGTCCATGTGGTCCTCCCTCGGTCCGCGCATGGACGGAGTCGTCCGACGTGCGCGGCGCTGCCGTCACGCTAGGAACGCGGCGCTGCCTCGCCGCGCCCGCCGCCAGACCCGATCTGCAGACCCGGTACGAGGTAGGTCGGTGCTATCCCGGTCGGCAGAGGACGCGGCCGCTCGCCACGGTCTAGCCTCGCGGCCGTGCGCACGGATGGCAGGGCGTCCTGGGCGGCTGTCGGGGGTCGTGGTCGCTCGACGTCGTGATCGCCGGCGGGCTGAGCGCGCTCGGTGTGCTACGACGGGCTGCACTCGCCGGACTTCACGCAGACGGGCGCGGTCACCGCCGCGCTCATGGGCGTTGCGGGACGCGGTGCTGGTCCTGCGCCGGGTCCTGCCGCTGACGACGCTCACCGCGTCGATGGGCGTCGATGGCGCTCGTCGCGTTGCTGTTCGGCACCTACCAGTCCGGCACGTCGGTGCTCATCGCCGTCGTCGCGGTCTTCTCGGCGGCGTCGTACGGGCGCAACCTGCCCTACGTCGTCGCCGTCTGCTTCGGCTTCGTGGTGGCGCTGTCGGTCAACGCCCCGATCGAGGGCGTGCTGCCGACGGTCGCTGTTCACCACCGGCCTGCTCGCCGTGGTGGCGGGCGCCGGCGTCGGTGCGACGACGGCTGCGCGAGACGCTGCGCCGCCTCGCAGGCCGAGCAGCGCGTCTGCCGACGCCCGTGCCGACGAGGCTGATGGCCGAGGCGGCCGCCGCCGAACGCGCACGCATCGCTCGGGAGCTGCACGACATCCTCGGTCACGGGCTCGGCGTCGTGGTGCTGCAGACGGGGCCGCCGACGACGCGCTCGACTACGACGCCGACCTCGCACGAGCGTCGGTACGAGCGGCTCGCGACGACGGCCGAGCAGGCGATCTGGCCAGCTCGAGACCCTGGTCGCCGTCGTGCGAGGCCGGATCGGTCGACCGCGGCGTCGCCGCAGCCGACCATCGGCGACCTCGCGGCGCTGGCGGCGGACTCGTCGACGCCGGCTTCACGGTCGGGTGCGCGGTCACCGGCGCCGCCGACTGCGCGCCGGCGCAGATCCAGGCGTCGGCGTTTCGGATCGCGCAGGAGGGGATCACCAACGCGCTCAAGCACTCGGCGGCACCGCTGCGACGTCCTGTCGACTGCGGCGACGGATCTGCGACGTGATCGTCGACGAGGCACCGGCGACCGCGGGCGGCTCGCGGCAGTCGGCGACCTGGCTGCATGGCGCCGACGCGCTGACCGGCAGCGCTCGACGACGCTGGGGGTCCGCGCGTCACCGCGCGACGGCTGCGACGGGCTCGAGGCCACCGGCGGCCGGTGGCGCCAGCGCCAGCTGCTGGCGACCCTCGACGCGCACGAGGTCTACCGACCGCTCGGCTACGTGGAGCTCGCCCACCCCGAGCGCTGGATGGAGCGCGACCTGCGCCCCGACGTGCCGCCACGACCGCAGGGCTAGGCCGGGAGCGACCCCGACTGCGGGGTCAGGCGGAGGAGCCGACGGGCAGAGCCACGTTCACGCGTGGGGCGAGCAGGAACGCGCCGACGTAGAGCAGGCCGGCCAGCCCGAGCAGCGCCGGGTAGCCGACGATGAGCGCGAGGTACTCCAGGCAGCCGCCGAGCATCGCGCCGAGCAGGTTGGCCGCGAACGCACCGGTGGCGTCCTCGGTGGTGTCGAAGCGCGTCGCGAAGACGATGTTCGAGGCGAACACCGGCCCGAACGCGATGAGCACCGCCGCCACCACGCGCGCCGGAGTCGGCAGCGAGAGCAGCCACGTCGTCGGCACGAGCCACGCGACGAGCAGCGTGAACGCCGAGGAACCCGAAGGCGACCGGACGCGACGGCCGCTTCTTCATGTGCCGCGTGACCTCGACCGCGAGCAGCACGACGACGAGGATGCCCGCGAACACGATCGCGTTGACGATCCAGGTCGTGCCGAACAGCAGCGCCGACCACGTCACGGCACGCGTCTCGAGCAGCAGGAACGCCGCGCCGAGGCACGCGAGGTCGGCGTACGGCGCCATGCGGCGCAGCGGCCCGCCGACCACGCGCACGGCGATCAGCGAGATCAGCAGGATCAGCCCGATGACGACGAGGAACGTCGTCGGGATGCCCGGGTCCTTCAGGTAGAGGAACGGCCGGTCGTCGCGCACCGGCGGCGGGCCGGACACGCTCGCCACGGCGGTGGAGCCCTCGCCCGGCGCGCCGCACGCCTGGTCGGCCTCGGTGAGGCCCGCGACGATGACCGCGCTGCGACCGGCGTACGCGTCGACGCAGGGCGCGTGACCGAAGGCGGCCTCCGCGGTGCCCGCGAGCCGGCCGATGAGCCAGTCCTCGCGGTAGTAGTTGTACATCGCGAAGGCACCGCCGGGCTTGAGGTGCTCGCGCACGTCCTCGAGCGCCTCCTGCGTGAACAGGTAGCTCTCGAGCCGCAGCTGGTTGGAGCCTGCGACGAGGGTCAGCGAGTCGGGCAGCGCGAAGATGACGAGGTCGTACTTCGTGTCGGTCTGGTGCAGGAACGCGCGGCCGTCGCCGATGTAGGTGGTCACGCGCGGGTCGTCGTACGGCTTCTGCGGGTGCAGCCGCACGCCGAGCTCGCGGATGCGCGGGTCGATCTCCACCGCGTCGACGCTCGTCGCCCCGTTGCGCAGGGCGAGCGCGACGTCGGAGCCGTTGCCGGCGCCCACCACGAGCACGTCGCCGACGCCGTTGTCCGGGATGCGCTGGTAGGGCGTGCCGTAGAACGGCTCCTGCTCGAGCCGCACGTCGATCGAGAGGATCGCCTGGTGCGGCACGCCGTTGGCGATCACGAGGGTGGCGGCGTACTCCTGGCCGGCGCTGTCGGTGCCGCGCTGGTCGATGGTCTGGATCTTGTAGTACGGCGACCAGATGTCCCCGGAGAAGCTGCCGATGGCCAGCAGACCGACGACCACGACGAGGCTGACGATCCCCAGCGGCGAACGGCGGATCGGCATGAGCGACGACGCACGCCGCGCCCATGAGCAGGATCCACACCAGCGGGGTGGCGCCGAGGAACGAGAGCACGGCGAAGCAGCACCGTGCCGATGAGGCTGCCGATGAGGTCGAAGCGGTAGGCGTCGAGGCGGGGCAGCTCGAAGAAGCACTGCGCGACGAGCAGCGCCGGGCCCACCATCACCGCGGCGACGCCGATGAACACCAGCGCGAGCGTGACCTCGGGCGGCAGCGACGGTCGCCTGCGACACGGTCGTGAAGTAGATGAGGTCGCTGCCCGTGCGGTCGACCCCGCCTGGGTAGAGCAGGACGACCAGCACGAGCACGGCCAGCACCGTGAGGAACCAGATGGGGCTGCGGCGGCCGGGCTTGGCGACGAGGAAGCCCAGGCCGATCCCCAGGAACGACCCGAGCAGCACGATGTTGGAGAAGTACGACAGGTGCAGCAGGTTCGCGCCCAGCCACCGGATGAGCATCAGCTCGGTGAAGAGCATGAGGGCGCTGGCGATGATCAGGCGCACGCGGACCGGCATGCCGCCGATCATGACGCCTCGGCCGCGGGTGCGGGCGAGATCCCACGACGACGGTGAACGCGTCGCCGACAGATCCGTGCCGCGAGTGCCTTGCGGCGCAGCTCAATTTCATGTGACCATCCGTAACATGAAAATCGAGGGCACGCGGACCTACCGGATGGGCGCGCGGGCCGAGGCAGCCGAGGCGACCGGCGACCGGATCCTCGACGCCGCCCTCGCGCTGTTCTGGGACAGCCCGGGAGCCGACGTCTCCCTCGACGAGGTGGCGCGCGCGGCGGGGGTGACCCGCCAGACGGTGATCCGCCGGTTCGGCGGCAAGGAGGGCGTGATGGCCGCCGCGGCTGCCCGCGAGAGCGCCCGCGTCCGCGACCAGCGCGCGACCGCCCCGGTCGGCGACGTCCCCGCCGCCGTGTCGGTCCTCGTCGACCACTACGAGCTGTACGGCGACGGCGTCCTGCGGCTGCTGTCGGAGGAGGCGCGGTCCCCGGCGCTGGCGGCCGTCGTCGAGTCGGGCCGCGAGCTGCACCTGCAGTGGTGCAGCACGGTCTTCGAGCCGGCGCTGCGTGCCCGCTCCGGCGCCGCGCGGCGGCGGCTGCTGGCCCAGCTCGTCGCGGTGTGCGACGTGACCGTGTGGGGGTTGCTGCGTCGCCAGGCCGGCCTGAGCCGGCAGCAGACCGAGCTCGCGATCGTCGAGCTGATCGGTCCGATCCTGGAGGGAAGCTGATGTCCCGAGTCCTCGCCTACACCTCGCCGGCGCGCGGTCACCTGTTCCCCCTCGCGCCGACCCTGCTCGACCTGAGCCGCCGCGGGCACGACGTATCGCTGCGCACCCTGGCCTCCGAGGTCCCCACGATGCGCGGCCTCGGCGTCGCCGCGGAAGCCATCGACCCGCGGATCGGCGCGATCCCGCTCGACGACTGGCACAGCCGGTCGGCGACCAAGGGGCTCGCCGCCTCGGTGCGCGCGTTCTCGTCCCGGGCCGCGTTCGACGCGACCGACCTGCAGCAGGCGATCCAGGACGAGAAGCCCGACGCCGTCGTCGTCGACATCAACAGCTGGGGCGCCATGGCCGCGGCCGAGCGATGGGGAGGCCCGTGGGCGGCGTTCTGCCCCTACCCTCTGGCGCTCGCGTCGCCCGACGCGCCGCCGTTCGGGCCGGGGCTCCCGCCGGCGACCGGGGCCCTCGGCCGGTTGCGCGACCGCCTCGCCCGTCCGGTGATCGGTGGCGCCGTCGACCGGCAGATGCTCGGACCGCTCAACGAGGTGCGCACCGGTCTCGGGCTCGCCGCGCTGCCAGGCTCGGACGCGCTGTTCCGCCGGCCGCCGCTCCTGCTGTACCTCACCGCCGAGCCGTTCGAGTACCACCGCCGCGACTGGCCGGCGAACGTCGTCATGGTGGGGCCGTGCGACTGGGAGCCGCCTGCCGAGCCGCCGTCCTGGCTGAGCGAGCCCGGCGACCCGTTCGTGCTCGTGACCACGTCGTCGGAGTTCCAGGACGACGGCCGGCTCGTCACGGTCGCGCTCGAGGCGCTGGCCGACCTGCCCGTGCGCGTCGTCGCCACGGTGCCCGCGTGCCGGCGCGTCCGGCTTCCGCGTCCCGGCGAACGCCCGGGTCGAGACCTTCCTCCCGCACGGCGCCGTGCTCGACGCCGCGGCGTGCGCCGTCACCCACGGCGGCATGGGAGCCACCCAGAAGGCGCTGGCCCGGGGAGTCCCGGTGTGCGCGGTGCCCTTCGGGCGCGACCAGCGCGAGGTGGCCCGCCGGGTGGAGGTGGCGGGCGCGGGCACCAGGCTGCCGGCGGGCCGGCTCTCCCCGTCCCGGCTCCGGGACGCCGTGCTCCGAGCGATGACGATGACCGACGGCGCCCGACGGGTCGCAGCCGGCTATCGGGCGGCCGGGGGACCGGCGGCCGCGGCCGCTGCCGTCGAGACGCGCCTGCTCGGCTCGCGAGTGTGACGGCGCCGCGGGTCAGCCGCGGTGGACGATCTCGGTCGTCCAGGCGTCGCGCGGCTGGTGGGCGAGCTCCCAGAACCGCTCGGCCACCGTGTCCGGCTCGAACCCCGGGCCGCCGAGCACACCGTCGATGGTCACGGTGGCCACGTGCACCCCGCTGCCCTCGAGGTCGCGGGCAGCCGCGAGCACGAACGCGCGCAGCGCCGACTTGGCCAGCGTGATGGCGGTGCCGCCCGGCCACGGGTTGAGCGCCACGCCGGACCCGGTCACCAGGAAGGTGCCCGACCCGCGCTCGCGCATCGCGGGCGCCACCTCCTGGAAGGAGATCACCGCGCCGAGCGTGCCGACCTCGAAGGCCTCGCGCAGGTCGGAGGTCGCGACCGCCTCCGGAGTGCCGGGCGCGCCGACCGAGGCGTTGAACACGACGAGGTCGGGGTCGCCGAGCGTCCCGCGGATCTCGCCGAACGCGGCGCGCAGCGAGGCCTCGTCGCCGATGTCGGCCAGGTACGCCGACGCCACGTGCCCCGCGGCGGCGAGCTCGTCGACGTACGCCGATCCGGAGGCCGCGTCGCGCACGACGAGCGCCACCGGGCCCTCCGACGCGAACCGGCGGGCGAGCGACATCCCCATGCCGGGGCCCACCCCGACGATCACGCTGATCATGACTCGACGCTAGCCCGCCTCCAGTCGAGGCGCGATCACGACGACGTAGAGACCGTCGCGACCAGGCCTCGACGGGGCCTGGAACGTGGTCGGTCCAGGGTCGGTTCACCGAGGGCGTAACCCCCGGAGGAACGACGAGCACACCCTGACGGGTTGTGCGGACATGAGCGCCGGCGGTTGCCGGGCTAGGCTTGCGAGACCAGTCGCCCCGCGGCTGCTCGTGGTGAGGGAGATGCAGATGTTCGAGAGGTTCACCGACCGGGCCCGCCGGGTCGTCGTCCTGGCCCAGGAAGAGGCCCGGATGCTCAACCACAACTACATCGGCACCGAGCACATCCTGCTCGGGCCTGATCCACGAGGGCGAAGGCGTCGCGGCCAAGGCGCTCGAGTCCCTCGGCATCTCGCTGGAGGCCGTGCGCCAGCAGGTCGAGGAGATCATCGGCCAGGGCCAGCAGGCGCCCGTCCGGCCACATCCCCTTCACCCCGCGCGCCAAGAAGGTCCTCGAGCTCTCGCTGCGCGAGGCGCTGCAGCTCGGCCACAACTACATCGGCACCGAGCACATCCTGCTCGGCCTCATCCGCGAGGGCGAGGGCGTCGCCGCCCAGGTGCTGGTCAAGCTCGGCGCCGACCTCAACCGCGTCCGCCAGCAGGTCATCCAGCTGCTCTCCGGCTACCAGGGCAAGGAGCCGGCCGCGGCCGGCGGCCCCGCCGAGGGCACGCCGTCGACCTCGCTCGTGCTCGACCAGTTCGGCCGCAACCTCACCCAGGCCGCCCGCGAGGGCAAGCTCGACCCGGTCATCGGGCGCGAGAAGGAGATCGAGCGGGTCATGCAGGTGCTCTCGCGCCGCACCAAGAACAACCCGGTGCTCATCGGCGAGCCCGGCGTCGGCAAGACCGCCGTCGTCGAGGGCCTCGTCGCAGACGATCGTCAAGGGCGAGGTGCCCGAGACGCTCAAGGACAAGCAGCTCTACACGCTCGACCTCGGCGCGCTCGTGGCCGGCAGCCGCTACCGCGGTGACTTCGAGGAGCGCCTCAAGAAGGTGCTCAAGGAGATCCGCACCCGCGGCGACATCATCCTGTTCATCGACGAGATGCACACGCTCGTCGGCGCCGGTGCGGCCGAGGGCGCGATCGACGCGGCCTCGATCCTCAAGCCGATGCTGGCCCGCGGCGAGCTGCAGACCATCGGCGCCACCACGCTCGACGAGTACCGCAAGCACGTCGAGAAGGACGCCGCGCTCGAGCGCCGCTTCCAGCCGATCCAGGTGCAGCGAGCCGACGCTCGCGCACACCATCGAGATCCTCAAGGGTCTGCGCGACCGGTACGAGGCGCACCACCGCGTCTCGATCACCGACGCCGCGCTCGTCGCCGCCGCGACGCTGGCCGACCGCTACGTCTCCGACCGGTTCCTGCCGGACAAGGCGATCGACCTCATCGACGAGGCCGGCGCGCGCCTGCGCATCCGTCGGATGACGGCGCCGCCGGACCTGCGCGAGTTCGACGAGCGGATCGCCGACGTCCGCCGCGAGAAGGAGTCGCGCGATCGACGCGCAGGACTTCGAGAAGGCGGCGTCGCTGCGCGACAAGGAGAAGAAGCTGCTCGCCGAGAAGGCCGAGCGCGAGAAGCGAGTGGAAGGCCGGCGACATGGACGTCGTCGCCGAGGTCGACGAGGAGCTCGATCGCCGAGGTCCTCGCCACCGCCACCGGCATCCCGGTCTTCAAGCTGACCGAGGAGGAGACGCTCGCGCCTGCTGCGCATGGAGGACGAGCTGCACAAGCGGGTCATCGGCCAGGAGCAGGCGATCAAGGCGCTGTCCCAGGCGATCCGGCGTACGCGTGCCGGCCTCAAGGACCCGAAGCGTCCCGGCGGCTCGTTCATCTTCGCCGGCCCCTCCGGCGTCGGTAAGACCGAGCTGTCCAAGACCCTCGCGGAGTTCCTGTTCGGCGACGAGGACGCGCTCATCCAGCTCGACATGAGCGAGTTCTCCGAGAAGCACACCGTCTCGCGGCTGTTCGGCTCGCCCGCCCGGCTACGTCGGGTACGAGGAGGGCGGCCAGCTCACCGAGAAGGTGCGGCGCAAGCCGTTCTCGGTGGTGCTCTTCGACGAGGTCGAGAAGGCGCACCCGGACATCTTCAACTCGCTGCTGCAGATCCTCGAGGACGGTCGCCTGACCGACTCGCCAGGGCCGGGTCGTCGACTTCAAGAACACCGTCATCATCATGACGACCAACCTCGGCACGCGGGACATCGCCAAGGGCTCAGAACCTCGGCTTCTCCAACTCCGAGCGACACCAAGTCGTCCTACGAGCGGATGAAGACCAAGGTCAACGACGAGCTCAAGCAGCACTTCCGGCCGGAGTTCCTCAACCGCGTCGACGACATCGTCGTGTTCCACCAGCTCACGCAGGACGAGATCGTCACGATCGTCGACCTCATGATCGCCAAGCTCGACGAGCGCCTGCGCGACAAGGACATGGGCATCGAGCTCACCCGTGCGGCCAAGGACGCTGCTCGCCGAGCAAGGGCTACGACCCGGTGCTCGGTGCGCGTCCGCTGCGCCGCACGATCCAGCGCGAGATCGAGGACACGCTGTAGCGAGAAGATCCTGTTCGGCGAGCTCAAGCCGGGCCCGATCGTGGTGGTCGACGTGGAGGGCGAGGGCGCCGAGCGCGTCTTCAGCTTCCGCGGCGAGGACAAGGCCGTCGTCCCGCCGATCGACGAGATCGTCGAGGCCGTGGGTGCGGGCGGTCCGACCGACGCTCCCGCCGCCGAGCCGGAGGCCGGCGAGACCGGCACCGCGTCCGCGTAAGGCATCGCACGACCGCGACGGCGGCGTCCCCGACAGGGGGCGCCGCCGTCGTCGTAGGTCGGCCCGGTCCGAGCCGTCAGGCGCGGGCGCGGCAGGGGCTGGTGAGCATCGTGCGGTGCACCTCGACCTCAGGCCCGTCCAGGTAGGACTCCCACGGGTCGCCGGAGGGCTCGAGGTCGCGCTCGGCCATCCACTGCGCGACTGCGGCGTATGCCTGACCGAGGTCGGTCCAGGCGCCGACGTGCACGGCCACGACGGCGCTGCCCGCAGGCAGGGTCATGGCCTCGACGCGGCCCGTGGCGGCGACGGAGCCGCTGGTCGGGAAGCCGGCCGCCAGCGTGAACATCGCTGCCTGGCCCTGCTCGTCCATGCCCTCGGCGCCCATCAGGTACCGGCACAGCGGAGGGCCGGCCGGACCGAGCCCCTGCTCGCCCAGAGCCGCCATGACCTCCTCGTACGCCGCCCCCACGAACTGCCCGATGTCCTCCGGGGCGCATCGGCCACGGACCACGGCCGACTCCTGCGCCGGGATCTGCTCGACCCGGATGTCCTCGATCATGACCATCGCCTCCGGATGCGACGCTACGCCGCGGACCGGGCTAGGAGCCGGCGTTCTCGGCGGCCCGGCGTACGACGTCCTCCGGTACGGCGTCGACGAGCGTGCGGTCGTAGCCGATCTCGAGCATGACCGAGCCGCTCGGGACCCCGAGCCCGACGTCGCCCACGGTCCTCGAGCGCGTGCCCAGCACCTCGGCGGTGGCGGGATCGAGGACCAGCTGGGTGAGCAGGCCGTTCTCCGGCACCACGGCCCGTGACGTCGGGTCGTTCGACTCGGTGTCGAGGACGCCGACAGCGACGCCCGTGCGGCCGCCGAGCGCGACGCCGCGCACGACCTCGAGCTCTGCGCCGTAGCCAGCCAGAGCCTGGAGCACGGCTCGCCGGAGGTCGGCCGGCGCCAGCCCCGACTGGAGCACCGAGGCCGCGTGGGAGAGGGCCGTCTCCGCGTCGCCGCCAGCACGCCCGGGCCCGAAGCTCGCGAGCGTCTCGCGCAGCGCGGCCGGGTCGCGGGGCAGCGCAGCGAGCCACTCCGCCGTGGGTGCTGCCCACGGGTCGTCCGGGTCTGCCGTCAGGGGCAGCTCGCTCAGGACCGCGCCGGGTGCCGGCGAGGGCAGAGGGCCGGTCGGCCCGGAGACCTGCGCGAGGTAGCGCCGCGGCCCCACGACCAGGTAGCCGGCAGCCGCGCCCGCGACCGGCAGGTAGCGGACGTCGGTCTGCGCGAGCCGGTAGATGCGCTGCGGCGAGGTCTGCTCGCCGCCGGCGACCCCCAGCCCGACCGTCGTCGTGGTCACGCGCCACCACTGGCCGGGGCGCGCGATCGGGTCGGCCGCGACCGACGCGGCGGCGCGGTCGAGGAGCACGGCGGCCTCCGCGACCTGGGTGGGCTGATCGCCGAGGGTGGGCACCACGACCACGACCGCGGTCACTGCAGCCACGAGCGCCGCCGCAGCGACGTACCAGCGGGGGTGCGACCGCGCCGGACGACGGGTCTGCGCACGTGTTCGGTGGCCCGGGTCCCGGGCGGGCCGGGCGGTGCTGACGGTCGAGGCGATCCGCTCGACCAGGGCCACGTCCACTGGCGCCACCACGCCGACCTCGGTGAGCTGGTCCCACGCGTCCAGCCCGACCAGTGCGGCGAGCACCTCGCCGTCGTTCAGGGGGAGGTCGGGGCCGAGCTCGGTCGGGGTCGTCATGACGCCACCTCCGGGAGCGGTACGCCGGTCGTTCCTGCATCGAGCGAGTCGCGCAGCCGGGCGCGTGCGCGGAACAGTCGCGTGCGGGCCGTCGCGGCGGGCACGCCGACGACGTCGGCCGCCTCGGTGGGGCTGAGCCCCTCCCAGGCGACGAGCAGCAGCAGCTCGCGCTCGACCGCGGGCAGCGCGGCGATCGCGGCTCGCAGCGCCGGAGCGACGGCCATCGCCGCCAGGCGGTCGTCGACCTCGGGCCACGGATCGCTCGCCTGCTCCGGGATCGCGCTGCCCGCTGCGAGGTCGTGCCGTGCCCGGTGGTGGCCGAGCAGGACGTGGCGCGCGACGCCGAACGACCACGTACGCGGGGTGCCTCGCGCCGGGTCGAATCCGTCGCGGGATCGGAACGCCTGCAGCCAGACCTCGGCGAGCAGGTCGTCGGCCTCGGCCGGCGCTCGTCGTGCCAGGTAGGCGTGCAGCGGGGCGCTCAGCGCGCGGACCACCGGCGCGAACTCGTCCGGCTCCGCGCGCGAGCGCACGAGCTGCGCCGTCAGTGCGGCCTCGTCCACGGCGTCCCCCACACCCTGCACTTGTCGTGCCGCCCCCCGAGCGTTCGCGGCCGGCCCGACGTTACGCCGCTAGGTGCCCGGGAGGGCGAAGGTGCCGTCGGCCAGGGGGTCGAGCGAGGCCGTCGGCCACCAGCGAGTCCAGGGCGCGCTCGCGCTGGACGGCGTCGTCCCAGACCGCGTCGAGCGACTCCTTGGCCACCGGCCCGTGCGCGTCGCGCACGACCGCCAGCAGCAGGCCGCGCACCTGGCGGTCGGTGCCGGCGAAGCGCTGCACCGGTCGAGCCGGTCCGTCGTACGCCGGACGTCCGGCTGCCAGCCACGCGCACTGCGCCGCGACCGGGCACGCGCCGCACGCCGGCGAGGCGGCCGTGCACACGAGCGCGCCGAGCTCCATCACCGCCACCGACCACAGCGCCGCGGCTGGCGTCGTCGTCGGGCAGCACCGACTCGGCACCCGCGCGCTCGGCCACGGTCACCGACGGCCGGGGGAGCGCGGCTGCCGTCGAGCACCCGGGCGAGCACGCGGCGCACGTTGGTGTCGAGCACCACCGCGCGGCGGCCGAAGGCGAACGCCTGCACCGCGGCGGCGGTGTAGTCGCCCACGCCCGGCAGCGACCGGAGGTCGTCGTACGCCGACGGCACCTCGCCGGCGAACCGCTCGCACGCACGCCACCGCGGCCGCGTGCAGGCGCAGCGCGCGACGCGGGTAGCCGAGGCGATCCCACATGCGCACGGCCTCGCCGGGGGAGTCGGCCGCGAGGGCGGCGGGGTCGGGCCAGCGCGCGAGCCACGCCTCCCACGCCGGGACGACGCGGTCGACCGGCGTCTGCTGCAGCATCACCTCGCTGACCAGCACGCCCCAGGGCGTGCGGCCGGGGCGCCGCCACGGCAGGTCGCGGGCGCGGTCGGCGTACCAGGCGAGCAGCGGCTCGTGCAGCGGTGAGGACGGCATGACGCGCGGCATCCTCGCACCGAGCCACCGCAGGCGCCTCCGCCCGGTAGCGTCGGGCCCGTGAGCACGATGCTGCACCCGGTGGGTCCCCAGTCCCCGGGCGTCTACTGGTTCCGCCGCGTGATGGTGGTCGTCGTGCTGCTGGCCCTGCTCCTGGGCGTGCGCTGGCTGCTCACCGGCCGCAGCAGCGACGGCTCGTCGGGCGCCGCCGGCCCGAGCGCCTCGCCCACCTCGACGCCGTCGGCGAGCCCGTCGACCACCGCCAAGCCGAGCACCAGCCCCACGACGAAGCCGAGCACCAGCCCGACGGCCAAGCCGACGACGAGCGGCTCGACGGTGGCCAACTGCAAGGACTCGGCCATCAGCGTCACGGCCTCGACCGACGCGGCGAGCTACACCGTCGGGTCGACGCCGCGGCTGCGGATGCGCATCCAGAACACCTCCGACACCGCGTGCAAGCGCGACGTCGGTGCCGCGATGAACGAGCTGGTCATCACCTCGGGCACGCGTGCGCGTGTGGTCGTCGGACGACTGCAACACCGCCGGCACCCAGCAGGTCGCGACCCTCCAGCCCGGCCAGTCGTACTCGGTCTCGGTCACCTGGCTCGGGCCGGCTCTCGGCCAAGGGCTGCCCCGCCGACCAGCCGCTGGCCCAGAAGGGCTCCTACAAGCTCATCGGCCGCAACGGCGACATCACGCTCGGCGCCTGCCGCCTTCGCGCTGACATGAGCGGCTCGGACGCCGCAGCGTGCGCGGTCGCGCTGGGCGCCCGACTCGCGCGGCTCGATCCTGTCGATCCGCTCCACCGGCTCGGTGCTGAGCATCGGCTCGACGGGCTCGGTGCTGTCGATCGGCTCGATCGGCAGCGCGCTGTCGATCGGCTCCATCGGCTCGTTCGCCTCGATCGGGTCGATCCTCTCGGCCGCGTCGAGCCTGTCGATGCTCTCCTTCGCGAGCCACAAGGCCGTGCTCGCCGCCCGCCGCCGCTGAGGCGCCTGGCCGAACCGTCCGAACCCCGTCCCGAGCCCGACCCACGTGCTCCGACGTGCTCCGCAGCGCCCGATCGGCGGTCCCGGCGACCTCAAGGACCGCCCGGATCGTGACGAAGCGAACCCACGAGCAGAGTGCGCCCTCGCACGCCTGCCGTTCGGGGGTCGTGACCGGGAGGTCGAGAGTGACGTCGTCGCTGCAGGACGCGGGCGCGCCGGTGGAGCCGGCCCGACCTGTCTCCGCGGTCGTCGTCGCGGGCACCCACGTGCGGCTGGCCCGCCTCGGCTCCCTGCTGGAGGCCGCGGGCATCGAGGTGCTCGGGCTCGCGAAGACCGTCGACGAGGCGGTCGATCTCGTCTGCTCGCGCACCCCGGACACGGTCCTGCTCGACCTGGCGCTCGCGGCCGGCGGCCTCGACGTCGTCGAACGCGTCATGGCCAACTGCGCGACCCCGATCGTGCTCACCGGCGCGGCCGCCGAGTCCGCCGCCGAGGCGCTGTCCGCCGGCGCCGTCGACTGCGTCGCGCCCGGCACCGAGAGCCTCGGGCCCGCGGTCTACTCCCGCGCCCTGGCCCGCCACCTCGGCGTGGCCAGCCGGGTCCGCGTCATCACCCACCCGCGCGGCCGCCTGCGCGAGCGCGGCCTCGCCGCCGAGGCCGCCCGCGTCACCATCGGCCCGGCCGCGTCCGCGGCCGCCGGCATCCGCTCCGGCCCCGCAGGCCGCCCCGGTCGCACCGAACGGCGCGGCCGCGTCCTCGGCAGGTCTGGGCGGACGGCGTACGCCGCTCATCTGCATCGGCGCCTCCACCGGCGGCCCGCCCGCGCTCGCCGCCATCCTCGGCGCGCTGCCCACCGACCTGTCCGTGCCGGTGCTCGTCGTCCAGCACATGGCGGAGGGCTTCGTCGAGGGTCTGGCCCGCTGGCTCGACGGCGTCGTGTCGCTGCCGGTCTCGGTCGCGCTCAACGGCGACCGCCTGCGTCCCGGGCACGTGGTGCTCGCGCCGAGCGACGGCAACCTCGTCGTGGAGCCGGGCCTGCGGGTGCGTATCGACGACCCGCGCGCCGGCCAGTTCCACATCCCGGAGATCGACACGCACCTTCTCCTCGGTGGCCGAGGTGTGCCGCGACCGCGCGGTCGGCGTCCTGCTCACCGGCATGGGACGTGACGGCGCCGCCGGCATGCTCGCCATGCGACGGATGGGCGCGTTCACCATCGGCCAGGACGAGGGCACCAGCGCGGTGTGGGGGATGCCGGCCGCGGCCGCCTCGCTCGACGCGCTGGCCGTCGAGCTGCCGCTGCCGGAGATCGCCGCGGCGATCGTCGACGCGGTCTCACGGCTGCTCGTGCCGGAGGCGGTGTGACATGAGCGCCGTCGTCCTGCGCCACCGGGAGCTGACCGACGCCGAGTACGCGGCGCTCGCCGGCTTCCTCGCGCGCGAGGCCGGCCTCGTGTTCGACCAGAGCCGCCGTCCGGCGCTCGCAGGGATCGTGGCCGACCGCATCGCCGCGACCGGAGCCGCCGACCTCGGCGCCTACCTCGCCCGGATCAGCGCGCCGTCCGGCGCCGACGAGCGCCAGCGCCTGCTCGACGAGGTGACCATCCCGGAGACCCACTTCTTCCGGAACCCGCCGCAGATGGAGGCCCTGCGTCGCCGTCTGCTGCCCGAGCTCATGCGCCGCGCCGTCGCACGCGGACGTCGTCTCACGGTGTGGAGCGCCGGGTGCTCGACGGGCGAGGAGCCCTACTCGCTGGCGATGCTCGCGCAGCGAGGTGGCGGCGTCGCTGCCCGCGGCGCCCGAGGTGCGCATCGTCGCCACCGACCTGTCGTCGCTGGCCGTGGCCGCAACGCGCCGGGCGCGCTACCAGGGCCGCTCGCTGGCGCTGGCCGACCCGGCCGACCTCGAGCGCTGGTTCCGACCGCTGGCCGACGGCTCCTACGAGGTCGTCGACGAGATCCGCGACCGGGTCGAGGTGCGCCTGCACAACCTGGTCACCGACGACCCGCCGTTCGAGCCCGGCGAGGTCGACCTCGTCGTCTGCCGCAACGTCACGATCTACTTCTCGCGCGACACCATGCGCGAGCTCGTCGGCCGCTTCCACACCGCGCTCGGCGCCGGCGGCTACCTCGTCGTCGGCCACGCCGAGACGCTGTGGCAGGTCACCGACGCGTTCACGCTCGCTCACGCTCGGCGACGCCTTCGCCTACCGCAAGGACGCGCCCGTCGTGCACGCGCCCGAGCCCGAGCCGGTGGTCGAGCCCCCGCCGCCGCCGCGCCGAGCCCCCCGTCGTACGCCGGAGCGGCCGGCCGACCGCCGGCCCGCGCCGCCGTTCCGCGCGGTGCGACCCGTCGTCGACACGGTGCCGGACGTCGACCACGCCAGCGACCTGCTGCGTCTCGCGCGCGAGGCGCTCGAGCAGACCCGCTACGCCGAGGCCGCCCGACTCGCGGCTGCGGCCGCCGTGGCGAGCCCCTTCGAGGTCGAGGCGTACGTCGTCGAGGGACGCGCCCGCGCCACGGTCGGCGACGACGCCGGCGCGCTCGTCGCGCTGCGCAAGGCCGTCTACCTCGCGCCCAAGGCCGGGCACGCGCGCTTCCAGCTCGCCGGCGCGCTCTCGCGCTGCGGCGAGCACGCCGGTGCCGCGCGCGAGTACCGCGCGGCCGCGGCCGCGCTGCCCCAGACCCCCGAGTCCGAGCTCGTCGACCTGCTCGACGGGTGCGACGTCGCCCAGCTGGTCACCCTCTGCCGGCGGCTCGCGGACGAGTGCGACCGCCGCGCCTCCGAGGAGACGACATGACCGCCGCCCTGTTCACCCCGCGCTCGACGGACGAGGCCCGGCGTACGCCGACCGCGTTCGTCCCCGCGCCTGCTGAGGCACCCGCGACCGAGGTCGAGGCGCCGACCTCGGAGCCGATCGCGGACGTGCCGGCGGCGGTGGCCGAGATCGCCGCGCCGACCGGGCTCGACGGCTACGTCGTCTTCCGCGTCGGGCAGACCACCTTCGCGGTCTCGGTGAGCGAGGTGCGCGAGGTGATCCGCGCCGCGCGCATCGAGCTGCTCCCCGACAGCGGGCGCGAGGTGAACGGCCGTGCGCTCGCGCTCGTCGACGCCCGCGGCCGGTCGATCCCCGTGCTCGACCTGCGCTCGCACCGCAGCGCCCCCGGCGACGTCCTGATCCCGATGTGGCGCCACCAGGTCGGCGTGGTCGTCGACCGCGTCGTCTCGGTGCGCTCGCCGCGCGAGCTCGTGCGCGAGACCGAGGAGGTGCCGGTCGCGCTGCCGTCGTACGCGCGCGGCGTGCTGCGCCCGGTCGACGGCGGCGCTCCCGTGCTGCTCATCTCGATGCCCGACGCCCCGGAGCTCGAGGCCGACTCCCTGCGCGTCGACGAGCCGCGGCTCGGCGAGGACGTCCTCGGCGCCGTGCCCGACGACGACCTCATCATCGCGTCGTAGCGCTCGCTGCTCGCTGCCCGCGGTGCTGCTAGTCGTCGCCGGCGAGCACGGCGGCGCTGTCGGCGTACGCCGTGGGGTTCGTGCCGCGGTCGATGTCGGTCGAGACGAAGGTCCATCGCGGGCCGCCCGTGCCGCCGGTGAGCGGGGGCAGCAGGGCCGCGAGCGCCACCTCGGGCGCGAAGCCGGCGATCGCGCGCAGGTCGGCGGTGCGGTCCTGGAAGGCCACCCCGGTGGCGACGGGCTCACCCAGCGAGGCGGCGGCGACCTCGTTGCCGGACGCCCAGTAGAAGCGGCCCTCGTAGGTGAGCCCCGTGCCGTTCGCGGTGGAGGCCGCCTCGCGGCGGCTCGAGAGCCCGGACCAGGCGAGGGCTCCCACGAGGGCGAGCACGGCGACGGCGGCGAGCACCTTGAACGCGGTCCTGGACATGAGCCCTCCCGGAGACGCCCCCGTCGCGGCTCGGACGCCGACGGGCCGGGCACGGTTCCCGGCAGGATGGTCACGTGGATCCGGCTCACGCAGCGCCGCTCGACCCGAGGACCGCGCACAACCGCGCGACCTACGACCGCATCGCGTCGGCGTACGCCGCGAGCAAGACGCAGCCGCTGCCCACGGGGCTCAGCCCGCTGGACGCGCCGCGGCAGGCGTTCGCCGAGCTGCTCGAGCCCGGCTGCCGCGTCGCCGACCTGGGCTGCGGGCCCGGCGACGACGCGGTGTGGTTCGCCGCACGGGGTCACGAGGTGGTGGGCGTGGACCTCTCGACGTCGATGGCGCGCCTCACGGACGCGGCCCTCGGCTCGTGCCGGGTCGCGGTCGGCGACCTCCGCGCGCTCCCGCTGCGCGACGGGTCGCTCGACGCCGTGTGGAGCGCGGCGGCGCTGCTGCACGTGCCGGACGGCGACACGGCGCGGGTGCTGGCGGAGGTACGCCGAGTCCTGCGCCCGGGCGGGCTCGTCGGGCTGGTGACCGCGCTCGGCGACGGCGCGCGCGAGGAGCCGGTGCCCTACGCGCCGGGGGAGAGCCGCTGGTTCGTCTACCGCGACCCGGCGATGCTCGCGGCGCGGTTCGAGGACTGCGGGCTGCGGGTGCAGGCGTCGGGAGAGGTCGAGGGCAAGCGGCGCTGGGGCTGGTTCCTGGCCCGCGGCTGAGCCGTCCGGCGGCGCGCGCGACCTCACCGCCGGCTCGCGTGACGGGCTAGCCTGCGCCATGCCCGAGTTCACCTGGCGACCTGCCAACGAGGCCGCGACCGGCGACGTGCTGACGGTCTTCGATGCCGGTGGTGCCCGCAGGTGCCGCTGCCAGGGGCTCAAGACCGAGGGCTGGATCTGGCGCGACACCACGCAGGAGCAGCGTGACGCCGCCCTGCTGGACCAGACGGCGTGCGGCACCGACGGGCCCACCTCCGGGCTCATCGGCTACCTCGACGGAGAGCCCGTCGGCTGGGTCGCGGTCGAACCTCGCGAGAACTACCCGCGGATCTGGAACCGCAAGCAGCCGTGGATGCGGATGGATCCGGAGCTGGAGGGCGTCTGGTCGGTGACCTGCTTCGTGGTGCGCAAGGGCTTCCGGCGGCAAGGCCTCATGTACGAGCTCGCCGCGGCCACCGTCGACTACGGCCGGCAGGCGGGCGCCCGGGTCCTGGAGGGGTACCCGACAGAGCCGGCCGACGGGAAGACCGTGATCTGGGACGAGGCGTCCGTGGGTCTCCTGCAGGTCTTCCTCGACGCCGGGTACCAGGTGGTGGCCTCGCCGACCCTGCGGCGACGGGTGGTCCGCAGGGAGCTCGCGAGTACCGGTGATACCGGTCGAAGCCGCGCCGAGGCGCCGTGAGACCGCGGGTTCGGGCGGTACGCCGCCGGGGGAGGTCTCAGACGTAGCGCTCGAGGATGCTCGACTCGGCGAGGCGCGAGAGCCCCTCGCGGATCGAGCGGGCGCGGGCCTCGCCGACGCCCTCGACGGCCTGCAGGTCGTCGATGCTCGCGGCCAGCAGCTTCTGCAGGCCGCCGAAGTGGCCGACGAGGCGGTCGACGACCACCTCGGGCAGCCGCGGCACGCGGGCGAGCAGGCGGTAGCCGCGCGGGCTGGTCGCCTGGTCGAGCACCTCGGGCGACACCGGGAAGCCGATGGCGCGGGCGACCGAGCCGAGGTCGAGCAGGTCGGTGGCCGAGAGCGCGTCGAGGTCGGTGAGCGCGGTCTCGAGCGCGCGCTGCTTGCGGCCGCCGCCGGGCAGGTAGTCGCGCACGACGAGCAGGCGGTCGGCCTCGACGCCGGCGATGAGCTCGTCGAGCTGCAGCGACATCAGGCGGCCGTCGGTGCCGAGCTCGATGAGGTAGTCGGTGATCTCCGAGGCGATGCGGCGCACCATCTCGAGCCGCTGCGCCACCGAGCTGACGTCGCGGACCGTGACGAGGTCCTCGATCTCGAGCGCCGAGAGGGTGCCGCTGACCTCGTCGAGGCGCATCTTGTAGCGCTCGAGGGTGGCGAGCGCCTGGTTGGCGCGGCTGAGGATGTTGCCCGAGTCCTCGAGCACGTAGCGCCGGCCGGCGACGTAGAGG
This sequence comes from uncultured Actinomycetota bacterium, assembly GCA_963827145.1. Lineage (GTDB taxonomy): Bacteria > Actinomycetota > Actinomycetes > S36-B12 > CAIYMF01 > Longivirga. Next base: position 1,538,349 of record CAWGZO010000001.1, read on the forward strand.
GCGATCGTGTTCATCGACTTGCTGACGCTCACCACCGGGAAGCCGGTCTGCTTGGAGACGCGGTCGGCGGTGCGGTGACGGGTGCCCTGCTCGTCGGTGGGGATCGCGGGGTCGGGCAGCAGCTGCACGGCCGCGCGCATGAGCCGCGTGGCGTCGCGGTCGCAGATGACCGCGCCGTCCATCTTCGCCAGCTCGCGCAGGCGCTGGGCGGAGAACTCGATGTCGATCTCGAAGCCGCCCGAGGCCATCGCGTCGACCGTGCGGTCGTGGCCGAGCACGACCAGGCCGCCGGTGCGCCCGCGCAGGATGCGGGCCAGACCGTCGCGCAGCACCGTCCCGGGTGCCACCTGGGCGATCGCGGCGCGCAACGCCGCGTCGACGTCGGTGGTCTTCTCGGCCACGGGTCCCCCTCGGGTGTCGGCTCTCGCCCGCGACCCTCGTGCACGGGTCGTCGTCGGGCACGGTCACTCTATCGACGCCGCCGGGGGGAATGTCGTTCCGGAATCCCGGCGTAGCCCGACCCGGGTGACCGCGGGCGCGCGTCAGGAGACGACGGTGAGCCGGCGCAGCATGCCGAGCGCGTCGTCGAGGTGCCCGACCTCGGTGTACGACGTGCCCTCGGGCGGGGTGCGGGAGCGCGGCCTTGGTGCCGCGCGGGATCAGCACGCGGCGGAAGCCGAGCCGGCCCGCCTCGGCGACCCGCTGCGACAGGAACGGCACCTTGCGGATGTCGCCGGAGAGCGCGACCTCGCCGATGGCGATGACGTCGCCGGCCATCGGGCGGTTGGTGGACGCCGAGGCCAGCGCGATGCAGACCGCGAGGTCGCAGGCGGGGTCGGAGAGCTTCGCGCCGCCGACGGTGGCGACGAACACGTCGCGGTCGCCGATGCGCGCCTGCCCGGAGCGCTCGGTGACGGCCACCAGCATCGCGACGCGGGAGGCGTCGAGGCCGCTCACGCCGCGCCGCGGGTTGGGCGAGGACGAGACGGTGACGAGCGACTGCACCTCGGCGAGCAGGGGCCGGCGTCCCTCCATCGTGACGGTGACGCAGGTGCCCGGCACCGGGCGGTCGCGGTGCTCGCGGAACAGGTCGGAGGGGTCGAGCACCTCGCGGAGGCCGTCGTCGGCCTGCTCGAAGCAGACGATCTCGTCGGCGGGGCCGTAGCGGTTCTTCACCGCGCGCAGCAGGCGCAGCGCCGTGTGCCGGTCGCCCTCGAAGGTGAGGACGGTGTCGACGAGGTGCTCGAGCGCCCGCGGCCCGGCGATGCTCGAGTCCTTCGTCGACTGCCCGATGAGCAGCAGCGGCATCCGTCGCGACTTCGCGACCCGGCTCAGCACCTGGGTGACCTCGACGACCTGCGCCATGCCGCCGGCCCGGCCCTCGACGTCCGACGAGCGCGATGGTCTGCACGGAGTCGACGACGACCAGCGCGGGGTCGTGCTCCTCGATGTGGCCGAGCAGGGTGGCGAGGTCGTTCTCGTCGGCGAGCAGCAGGTGCTCGGAGCTCGGCGCCGGTGCGCCGCGCGCGTACGCCGATCTGCTCGACGGACTCCTCGCCGGAGACGTAGAGCACCGGCCCGCGGGTGCTCAGCTCGGCGAACCGGTGGCCGACCTCGAGCAGCAGCGTGGACTTCCCGACGCCGGGCTCGCCGGCGAGGAGCACGACCTGGCCGGGCACGAGGCCGCCGCCGATGACGCGGTCGAACTCGCCGAGCCCGGTGCTGGTGCGGGCGACGGTCTCCTCGGCGATCTCGGAGACCGGCCGGGCGCGGCGGGTGGGCGCGACGCCGGAGGTGCGGCTCTTGAGCCCGGTGGCGGTCGCCGTCGTGGAGACCTCGGCCACGGTGCCCCAGGCCTGGCACTCGCCGCAGCGGCCGACCCACTTCGCCGACATCCACCCGCACTCGGTGCAGCGGAACGACGGCGTGCGTGCCTTGGCCATGCCCGCACCCTACGGACCCCCACCGACACCGGCCTCGCGGCCGCCCCCTTCAAGACGGCCACCCCGCGGCGCCGATAGGGGCGGGGTGGAGACCCTCTACGACCGCCTCGGCGTCCCTCGTGACGTCGACCCCGAGGACCTGCGGCGGGCCTGGAAGCGCATCGTCCGCACCGTGCACCCCGACGCCGGCGGCGACACCGCCGAGTTCCAGGAGCTGCGAGAAGGCGTACGACGTGCTCTCGCACGCCAACACGCGCGCCTTCTACGACCTGGCCCTGGACACCTACCGGCCCGGCGCGTCGCAGCAGCCCATGCCGACCAAGGCCGACGTCCCGCCCCCCGAGTGGATCTCGGACCTGGCCGGCACCACGGTCCTGCCGTCGCCCCACCGGTCCCGCTGGCACCACGGCCCGAAGGCCGAGAAGGTCGAGAAGCCGGCGGCGCCGGTGACGGCCGAGGCGCCGGAACCTCAGGAGCCGATCGGTCGGCACGAGTTCGCCGCTCAGGACTCCGGGGCCCGGCGTACGGCGGGCAGCGGGAAGCGGTCGGGATCGACCTGGAACCGCATCCGCGCGGTGAGCGTGGAGACGACCAGGTCGTAGGAGTCCTCGACCAGCTCGCCGAGCAGCGCGTCGTCGAGCGAGCCGTCGAGCGCGATCGTGATCCAGTGCCGCTTGTCGGTGTGGTAGCCCGGCGTGATCGCCTCGTGCTCGCGGACGAGCGCCTCGCCGCGGTCGGGCTCGACCTTCAGCGTGAGCCGCGCCGGGTCGTCGACGCCGACGAGGGCGAACATCTTGCCGCCGGAGTGCCGCCCGCCGCCGGCGTCGACGCCCACCTTCCAGACGTCGACGTCGTCGCCGAACGGGTGCGTGAGCACGGCGCCGGGCTGCGCCGCGGCGACGGCGCCCGCGAGCTCGCGCTGAGATCCGCGAGGGGTGCGCCGGGCCATGGCTGCGTGGTCAGGCGGGGTCGGCCGGGTGCGGGGCGAAGGCGGCGAGCTGGGCGTCGCGGGCGACGCGGTTGGGCGCCTTCGACGGCGACGGCGCGGGCTGCGGCGAGCGCCGCCATGCGCGCCTCGCAGTGCGTCACGAGGACGTCGTACGCCGGCAGCCCCATGAGCGCGATGAGCGTGCCGCGCTCGGTGACGTAGACCGGGTCGGGCGCGACGTGCGCGTCGGTGGAGCCGGTGCAGTACCAGTCGAGGTCGTGGCCGCCGGCGCCCCAGCCGCGGCGGTCGTACTCGGTGATCGGAGATGACGAGGATGTTCGTGCCGTCGGGCCGCTCGACGTGCTCGAAGGTGCGGCGCACCGGCAGCTGCCAGCAGACGTCGGGCTTGACCTCGAGCGGCTGCTTGCCGATGCGCTCGGCGAGCTGGTGCAGCGCGCACCCGGCGCCGCCCTCGAAGCCCACGCGGTTGAGGAAGATGCAGGCGCCGTCGACCACGCGGGTCTTGGGCTGGCCGTCCTCGTCCTTCTCGGTGACGCCCTTCTTGCGACCGGTCTTGGCGAACTGCCAGGTCTCGTCGGTGAGCATCTCGGCGTACTTCTTGGTGGTGCGCTGGTCGTCCTTGTCGGAGAAGTGCGCACCGAGGACGCAGCAGCCGTCGTCGGGCTTGGTGCGGTCGATGCCGTGGCAGCCGCGGCCGTAGACGCAGGTCCACCGGCTGGTCAGCCAGGTGAGGTCGCAGCGGAACAGCTGGTCGGCGTCGCCGGGGTCGGGGAACTCGATCCACGCCCGCGGGAAGTCGAGCGGCACCTCGTCGCGGCGCACGAACTCGACCTCGACCGGCCTGCTCTTCCTGCTCCCAGCCACGCCGCAACCCTAGGCCGTGGTCGTGAACCGCACGCGCCTGGGCGCGGTTCCGATTCCGAGACGAGACGTACGCCGGTCGGCGCCCCAGCGCCGTACGCCGACCCAGCCGCGAGCGTGGCGCAACGCCACGGTCGCCGTCCGTGGCCGCCGGCTGACTGGCCCGTCGATGAAGGCCGGGATCGTCGCGCTTGGCAACGAAGTCCCCTACCGGGCGAGGGCTTCGCCCATCGTCGCCCGGCGGAGGCCCAGCCCTCATCGCAAACGGGAGCGATCGGGAGGGGACTGGTCGCGGGTGGCGAACAATCGGCGCGATTGCGCGGGGCAGTCCACGCCCGGGCGTGCGGCGCCTAGCCTCGGGCCGTGCGCCTCGGAGTGCTCGACGTCGGGTCCAACACCTTGCATCTGCTGGTGGTGGACGCGCACGACGGTGCTGCCCCGTTGCCGGCGCACTCGCACAAGATCGAGCTGCGCCTCGCCGAGCACATCGTCGACGGCGAGCGGATCAGCGACGGCGGGCGTCGACGCGCTCGTCGAGCTTCATCGCCTCGGCGCAGGAGGTGGCGGAGGACCTCGGCGTCACCGAGACGCTCGCGTTCGCGACCTCGGCGATCCGCGAGGCCAGCAACGGCGACGCGGTGCTCGCCGAGGTGCGCGAGCCGCACGGGCATCGACCTCGTGGTGCTCTCCGGCGCCGACGAGGCGCGCCTGACCTTCCTCGCCGTGCGTCGCTGGTACGGCTGGTCGTCGGGGCGCCTGCTCGTCCTCGACATCGGCGGCGGCTCGCTGGAGATGGCCGTCGGCACCGACGAGGTGCCCGACGTCGCGGTGTCGCGTGCCGCTCGGCGCCGGCCGGCTCACGCGCGGCTTCCTGCACCACGACCCGCCGCACCCCGACGAGGTCAAGGCGCTGCGCAAGCACGCGCGCGCGACCATCGCCGAGGTCACCGGGCGCCTCGCCCGCGCCGGCGAGCCCCGCCACGTCGTCGCCACCAGCAAGACCTTCCGGTCGCTCGCGCGCATCACCGGGGCCGCGCCCTCGAGCGAGGGCCCGTTCGTACGCCGGGTGCTCGACCGCGACGACCTGCGCACCTGGGTGCCGAAGCTCGCCGCGATGACGGCGAAGGAGCGCGCCGACGCTGCCCGGGGTCAGCGCCGGACGCGCGCCGCAGCTGCTCGCCGGCGCCGTCGTCGCCGAGGCCGCGATGGACCTCCTCGGCGTCGACCGCCTGCAGGTGGCGCCGTGGGCCCTGCGCGAGGGCATCATCCTCGAGCGCATCGACCGTCTCGACCGGTCGCAGACGTGAGCCTCGACAGCGGGGTCGTGGTCGACCCGGATCACGGTCTCACCACGGCCGAGGTCGCCGAGCGCATCGCCACCGGCCGCTCGAACGCGGTGCAGAACCGCAACTCGCGCTCGCTGGGCGACATCGTCCGCGCGAACACGTTCACCTACTTCAACGCGCTCATCGGGGGCCTGTGGGTGCTGATGCTCGTGAGCGCCCCGCTCATCGACTCGCTGTTCGGCCTCGTCATCGTGGTCAACACGGGCGATCGGCATCGTGCAGGAGTACCGCGCCGCGCGGACCCTCGCGAAGCTCTCGCTGGTCGGCCAGGCGCAGTCCGTCGTACGCCGTGACGGCGACGAGGTCGAGATCCCGCCGCACGAGCTCGTGCGTCGACGACGTGATCCTGATCCGCACCGGCGACCAGATGCAGGTCGACTCCGTGGTGCTCGAGTCCAACGGCCTCGAGCTCGACGAGTCGCTGCTCACCGGCGAGGCCGACTCGGTGGAGAAGGAGCTGGGCGACGAGGTGCTCTCGGGCTCCTTCGTGGTCGCGGGCTCCGGCCTCGTCCGGGCGACGAAGGTCGGCCACGACTCGTACGCCTCGAAGATCGCCGACGAGGCCAGCAAGTTCAGCCTCACGCGCTCCGAGCTGCGCGACTCGATCCAGCGGTTCATCAAGTACGTGTCGTACGCCCTGATCCCGGTGGCGTTCTTCCTGTTCATCTCGCAGTACAACGCCAACGACGGCAACATCCGGGCGGCCATCGCCGGCACGGTGCCGGGCGTCATCACGATGGTGCCCGAGGGCCTGGTGCTGCTCACCAGCGTCGCGATGGCGGTGTCGGTGATCCGGCTGGCGCAGAAGAAGGCGCTCGTCCAGGACATGCCGGCCGTCGAGGTGCTCGCGCGGGTCGACGTGGTCTGCGTCGACAAGACCGGCACCCTCACCGAGCCGGGCATGGCCGTGCACCAGGTCGTCGTGCTCGACGAGTCGCTGCCGGTCGACGACGCGCTCGGCGCCCTGGGCGCGAGCGAGCCCGAGCCCAACGCCACCCTGGTCGCGGTGGCTGCGCGCTACCCCGCACCGCAGGGATGGCCCGTCGAGCGCACCGTGCCGTTCTCGAGCGCTCGCAAGTGGTCGTCGGCCACCTTCGCCGGGCACGGGTCGTGGGTGCTCGGGGCGCCGGAGATGCTGCTCCCGGACGGCGACCCGGTGCGCGCCCGCGCCGACGAGCTCGCCCGCGGCGGCGCCCGCGTCATCGTCGTCGCGCTCTCGGACACCGAGCCGGATGCGGAGACGCGGGGCCGGGACGCTGCGGCCCGCCGCCCTCGTCGTGATCAACCAGACCCTGCGCTCCGACGCCGCGGAGACGGTCGCCTACTTCCTCGACCAGAACGTGCAGATGAAGGTGATCAGCGGCGACAACGCCGTCACCGTCGGCGCCATCGCCGCGCAGGCCGGCATCCCCGGCGCCGACCACCCCGTCGACGCCCGCGACCTGCCGGACGACCAGGAGGCGCTGGCCGAGGTGCTCGAGAACGCCTCGGTCTTCGGCCGCGTCACCCCGGCGCAGAAGCGGGCGATGGTCGGGGCGCTGCAGAGCCGCGGGCACACCGTCGCGATGACCGGCGACGGCGTCAACGACGTCCTCGCCCTCAAGGACGCCGACCTCGGCATCGCCATGGGCTCCGGCGCCGGCGCGACCCGGTCGGTGGCGCAGATCGTGCTGCTCGACGACCGCTTCGCCGTGATGCCGTCCGTGGTGGCCGAGGGTCGGCGCGTGCTGGGCAACGTCGAGCGGGTCTCGGACCTGTTCCTCACCAAGAGCTTCTACGCGATGGTCGTGTCGATCGCGACGGTCGTGTTCGTGCTGCCGTTCCCGTTCCTCAACCGGCACCTCACCGTCGTCACGGCGCTGACCATCGGCATACCCGCGTTCTTCCTCGCCCTGATGCCCAACAAGCAGCGGTTCCGTCCGGGCTTCTTCCGCCGGGTGCGTGAAGTTCGCGCTGCCCGCCGGCGTCATCACGGCGCTGTCGGTCTACGTCACCTACGGCTACGTCACCCGGATCACCGACGACGTCGAGGTCGCCCGCTCCGCCGCGGTCGTGACTCTGTTCGTGACCGCCTGGTGGGTTCTCATCCAGGTCGCCCGGCCGCTGAACGGACTCCGCATCCTCATCGTGGCCGCGATGCTCGTCGGCTTCCTGGGCATCCTCTACATCCCGCCGCTGTCGTACGCTGTTCGAGCTGTCGTGGCAGCCCGACCAGGACGGGCTCGTGGCGCTCGGCGTCGGCATCCTCGGGTCGGCGCTGATCAGCGTGGCCCGGGCCTTCTCCGGCCACGGGAGTCCTCCTCCTGTTGGTGACGACGGGCCCGCACGACGCAGGATGAGTACGTGAGCCCGCTCGTGACGCTGTCCACCGCCTCGACCTATCCCGAGTCGACCGCGGCGGCCTTCGAGATGGCGGCGCGGCTCGGCTACGACGGGGTCGAGGTCATGGTGCTCACCGACGCGGTGAGCCAGGACCCGGAGGCGCTGCTGCGGCTGCGCGACCACTACGGGATCCCGATCACCTCGATCCACGCGCCCTGCCTGCTCATCAGCCAGCGGGTCTGGGGCAGCGAGCCGTGGCCCAAGCTCCAGCGCGCCCAGGCGGCCGCCGAGCTGCTCGGCGCCGCGACCGTCGTGGTGCACCCGCCGTTCCGCTGGCAGCGCGACTACGCCCGCGACTTCGTCGCCGGCATCGACGCCATGGCCGAACGAGACCGACGTGCACTTCGCGGTCGAGAACATGTTCCCGTGGCGCGCCGCGTCGCGGGAGTTCGCGGCGTACCAGCCCGTCGTGGGACGTGCGCGACGACGACTACCGCCACACCACCCTCGACCTCTCGCACACCTCGGTGTCGCGGGTCCGACGCGCTGGAGATGGCGCGCGACCTCGGCGAGCGGCTCGTGCACGTCCACCTCGCCGACGGCTCGGGCAGCAACCGCGACGAGCACCTCGTCCCCGGGCGCGGCACGCAGCCGTGCGCGCGAGCTGCTGCACCGAGCTGGCCGGGCGCGGTTTCGACGGCCAGGTGGTCGTCGAGATCTCCACGCGCAAGGCGCTCGACCGCGCCGAGCGCGAGGCCGACCTCGCCGAGGCGCTGGCCTTCGCGCGCCTGCACCTCGGGCAGTCGGCGGGCAGCGGCGCCCACCGCGAGGGGGTGGGGCGATGAGCAACTCCGACGAGATCACCCGGCAGGTCCTCGAGGCCGCGCGGGCGGCGTACGCCCGGCGCGGCTACGTCGAGACCACGGTGAAGGGCGTCGCGGCCGCGGCCGGCGTCGCACCCGACGTCGTACGCCGCTACTACGCCAACCGCGAGGCGCTGTTCGCCGCGGCGATGCGGCTGCCGTTCGACCCGGCCACCTCGATCGCCCAGCTGCTCGCGCCCGGGATCGACGGGCTCGGCGAGCGCATGGTGCGCGTGACCCTGCGGATGCTCGACGACCCCGAGACGCGCGACCAGCTCGCCGACATGGTGCGCATGGGCGCCGGCGCCAACAAGGCGACGGCGTCGATGCGCGAGTTCCTCGAGAGCGCCGTCGTCGACCGCGTCGTGACGTTCCTCGGGGTGCCGGACGCCCGCATGCGGGTGACGCTCGCGACCTCCTACCTGCTCGGCATCGCCACCTCGCGCTACGTCCTGCAGCTCGAGCCGCTCGCCTCGGCGACGGAGGACGAGGTCGTCGCGATGGTCGCGCCCGCCATCCAGGCGGCCCTCACGACGCCTACCGCCACCTCGGCGCGCCCCCGCGGGTAGCCTGACGACGCAGGGCGGGACCCCGCCCCTCACCGACCGGGAGTGTGCGTCGTGCTGCGTGGTGTGCTGCTGTCGATGTCGCGGAGCGAGCGGCTCAAGCAGCTGGCCTCCGACGCACCGCCGGCCCGCGCGATGGTCGACCGCTTCGTCGCCGGCGAGCAGACCTCCGACGCCGTGCGCGCCACCGGCGAGCTCGTCACCTCCGGGCGCCTCGTCACCATCGACCGGCTCGGCGAGGACGTCCTCGACCGCGCCCAGGCCGAGGCCACGCGCGACGCCTACCTCGAGCTGCTCGGCGCCCTGCACGACGCCGGCCTCACCGGCGGCGCCGAGGTCTCGGTGAAGCTGTCGGCGGTCGGCCAGGCCCTGCCCGACGACGGCGAGAAGGTCGCGCTCGAGTTCGCCCACGAGATCTGCGCGAAGGCGGCCGAGGTCGGCACCACGGTGACCCTCGACATGGAGGACCACACCACCACCGACTCCACCCTCGGCATCCTGCGCGACGCTGCGCGCCGAGTTCCCGTGGGTCGGCGCGGTGCTGCAGGCCTACCTCCGGCGTACCGAGTCCGACTGCCGCGACCTCGCGACGGAGGGCTCGCGGGTGCGCCTGTGCAAGGGCGCCTACCAGGAGCCCGAGTCGGTGGCCTACCAGGACAAGGCCGAGGTCGACCGCGCCTACGTCCGCTGCATGAAGATCCTCATGCAGGGCGACGGCTACCCGATGCTCGCGACCCACGACCCGCGGCTGGTCGAGATCGGCGGAGCGCTCGCCGTGCGCAACGACCGCGCCCCCGGCACGTACGAGTTCCAGATGCTCTACGGCGTCCGGCCCGAGGAGCAGAAGCGCCTCGCGGCCCAGGGCGAGCGGATGCGCGTCTACGTCCCCTACGGCGACGAGTGGTACGGCTACCTCGTACGCCGTCTCGCCGAGCGTCCCGCCAACCTCGGGCTGCTCGCCCGCGCACTCACCTCGAAGGGCTGACCGCCATGGGTCTTGTCGCGATCTTCGGCGCCGGCGTGATGGGGGAGACCCTGCTCGCAGGGCTGCTGCGCGCCGGTCGGCCGGCTGCCGAGCTCATGGTCACCGAGAAGCGTGCCGACCGTGCCGACGAGCTGCGCGCCAAGCACGGCGTCGAGGTGCTCTCCAACATCGAGGCGGCGACGAAGGCCGACACCCTGGTGTTCGTCGTGAAGCCGCAGGACATGGGCCCGCTGTGCGACGAGATCGCCGACCACGTGCGCCCCGGGCGCGCTGGTCGTGTCGCTCGCGGCCGGCATCACCACCGAGTTCCTCGAGTCGCGCCTGCCCGAGGGCAGCGCGGTCGTGCGCGTCATGCCCAACACCCCGGCGCTCGTCGACCAGGGGATGGCCGCGGTGTCCGCGCGGCGCGAACTGCGACGAGGCGCACCTGGCCGAGGCCGAGGAGCTGCTGCGCGCGGTCGGCAAGGTGGTGCGGCTCGACGAGAAGCACCACGACGCCGTCACCGCCATCAGCGGCAGCGGACCGGCGTACATCTTCTACGTCGCCGAGGCGATGATCGAGGCGGGCGTCTTCCTCGGGCTGCCGCGCAGCGTCGCCACCGAGCTGGTCGTGCAGACGCTTCTACGGCTCCGCGACGATGCTGCGCGAGACCGGCGAGCACCCCAGCGTGCTGCGCGAGAACGTGACCTCGCCCGGCGGCACGACCGTCGCCGCGCTGCGCACGCTCGACGACCACAAGGTGCGTGCGGCGTTCATCTCCGCGCTGGAGGCTGCGCGCGACCGCAGCCACGACCTCGCCTCGGGACAGTGACCGCGCAGTGACCGGTGCAGCAGCAGTCGTCTGGGACGACGCGCTGGCGGCGTACGACTTCGGCGCCGGTCACCCCCTCGCGCCCATCCGCGTCCAGCTCGCGATGCACCTCATCCGCGAGCTCGGGTCTGCTCGAGGGCGACAACGTCACCGTCGTGCCGCCGGTCGAGGTCGACGACGACGATGCTGCTGACGGTGCACGACCCGGCGTACCTCGAGGCCGTGCAGCGGTCCTCGGCCGACCCCGACCACCACGACCTCCATCGCGGCCTCGGCACCGACGACGTGCCGACCTTCGCCGGCATGCACGAGGCCTCGCGCGCGGTGTGCGGCGCCACCCTGAGCGCGACCCAGGCGGTGCACTCCGGCCGCGCCGTGCACGCGGTCAACCTCGCCGGCGGCCTGCACCACGCGATGCCGGGCGCGGCCGCGGGCTTCTGCGTCTACAACGACATCGCGGTCGTCGATCCAGTGGCTGCTCGACCAGGGCGTCGAGCGGGTCGCGTACGTCGACGTCGACGTGCACCACGGCGACGGCGTCCAGGCCGCGTTCTGGGACGACCCGCGCGTGCTCACCATCTCGCTGCACGAGTCGGGCCGGTCGCTGTTCCCCGGCACCGGCTACCCCACGCGAGATCGGCGGACCGGGCGCCATCGGCTCGGCCGTCAACGTCGCGCTGCCCGCCGGGCACCGACGACAACGGCTGGCTGCGCGCCTTCCACGGCGTGGTGCCCCAGCTCGTCGAGCACTTCAAGCCGCAGTACCTCGTCACCCAGCAGGGCTGCGACACCCACGCCGACGACCCGCTCGCGCACCTCGCGCTCTCGGTCGACGGCCAGCGCATGACCTACCAGGCGCTGCACCGCCTCGCGCACCGCGTCACCGACGGCCGCTGGATCGCCACCGGTGGCGGCGGCTACTCGTGGATCGACGTCGTGCCGCGTGCCTGGTCGCACCTCGTCGGCGAGCTCGTCGGCGCACCGGTCGCCGCCCGAGACCACGGTGCCGGCCGTCGTGGCGCGACTTCGTCGAGGAGCGCCTCAAGGTGCCGACCCCGGCCCTCATGACCGACGGCCGCGACCCCGTGGGTGCGCTCCTGGGAGGCCGGCTACGACCCCGCCAACGCCATCGACGCCGCCGTCCTGCGCACCCGGGAGGCCGTCTTCCCCTACCACGGCCTAGCAGCCGACCCCTACCACGGCTTCTAGCGCCCACAGCGGCAGCGAGCGGCCCGACGACAGCCCGCCGGACCTGCCCACCACCCACCCCAGGTCACCCGTCCCCACAGCCGACACGAACGGGCCGGACCCGGACAGGCACGACGGGCGGGGCACGCGCAACGAGCCGGGCGGGAGGTCGGGAGGGCAGCGAGCATTGAGGCCCGACGCGCCGAAGGCGCCCCAACGCCGAAGCGAGTCGCCCACCCGACCGCACGCCCGGCGGAGCCCGCCCCGGACAACGTGCCACGCAGTCCGCCACCCGGACGGGTGACCCGATTTCCGTCACACCTTCCCCACGAGTCCCGGGGCCACTACCCTGACGGTCGAACAGGGCGACGTGTTTGTCGCGAGTGCGGTGGGGAAGCCGATCTCGCCACGTGGGTCCGAAGGACAAGTGAACGATGGCGAGCAACGAGCGGCCTCTGTCGGAGGTCCGGTTCCTCACCGTGGCCGAGGTGGCCACGGTCATGCGGGTGTCGAAGATGACGGTCTACCGCCTGGTGCACAACGGCGACCTGCCGGCAGCACGGGTCGGGCGGTCGTTCCGGGTCCCGGAGCAGGCGGTCCACGACTACCTGCGCGACTCGTTCGTCGAGACCGCCTGACGACCATTCAGCCTGTGCTCTGCGCACCCCTGGACCCCCTCGCGGGGTCGCCGGGGGCTCCCGGCGTACGCCGGCGGCGGCAGGTAGGCTGGTCCCGGTCGCGTACGCCGATGATCCCGTACGCCATCCCATCTCGGTGGTGCCCGCTGGGCGTCGCTGTCCGGACGAGGCAAGTGAGGTCGAGCCCGTGGGCTCCGTCATCAAGAAGCGCCGCAAGCGCATGGCCAAGAAGAAGCACCGCAAGCTGCTCAAGAAGACGCGCGTTCAGCGTCGTAACAAGAAGTAGCGCGAAACACGTCCGCCACGGGCGGGGACCCTGAGGGGTCCCCGCCCGTGCGCGTTCTCCGATGGGGCATCATCGCGAGGTGAGGAATCCGGAGGTCCTGGTGTCCCGCGTCGTGCTCGTGACCGGTGTGTCCCGCCACCTCGGCGGCCGCATGGCCAAGCTGCTGTCGCAGGACCCGCAGATCGACCGCGTGGTCGGCGTCGACGTCGTCCCGCCGCGCTCGGACATCGGCGGCGCCGAGTTCGTGCGCGCCGACATCCGCAACCCGATCATCGGCAAGGTCATCGCCGCTGCCGGCGTCGACACCGTCGTGCACATGGGCGTCATCGCCACGCCGGTGCAGGCCGGCGGCCGCGTGTCGATGAAGGAGATCAACGTCATCGGCACGATGCAGCTGCTCGCCGCGTGCCAGAAGGCCGAGGGCGTCTCGCGGCTCATCGTGAAGTCGACCTCGTCGGTCTACGGCGCGGGCCCGAAGGACCCGGCGATGTTCACCGAGGACACCGAGCCGCAGCAGCCAGCCGCGCTCGGGCTGGGCGAAGGACTCGGTCGAGGTCGAGGCGTACGTGCGCGGCTTCGCCCGCCGCCGCCCCGACGTCGCGGTGACGACCCTGCGCTTCGCGAACTTCATCGGCCCCAAGGTCGACACCCCGATGACGTCGTACTTCTGCGCTGCCGGTGGTGCCGATGGTGCTCGGGCACGACGCCCGGCTGCAGTTCGTGCACGAGGACGACGGCCTCGAGGCGATCCGCGCTCGCGACGATCGGCGACGCACCGGGGCACCTTCAACGTCGCCGGCGACGGCATCCTCATGCTGACCCAGGCGCTGCGGCTCGCGGGCAAGACCGTGATCCCGGTGCCGACGCCGCTGGTCGGCCTGGTGGGCGGCTGGTTCCGCCGCGCGGGGCTGGCCGACTTCTCGCCCGAGCAGATCCGCTTCCTGACCTACGGCCGCGGGCTCGACACCACCGCGCATGCGCGACGACGTTCGGCTTCGAGCCGACGTACACCACGCGCGACGCGTTCGTGGAGTTCGTGCACGACCGCGGCCTCGACCGCGCGCTGCCCAAGCACCGCGCCGAGCACGTGGAGCGCACCCTCGCGCACGCGCTCGGCACGTCCACGTTGTCCGAGGCGCGGCTCGTCCGCGCGACTGCGGGAGGAGGCGACCGGCCGTGCCTGACGCGACGCGTGATCCCCATCGGCGGCGACGACGGCGGCCGCAAGGCCGCGTCGCGCGCTGCGCGCCAGGCCGGCGCGACCGGTCCGTCGACCCCGCGCCCGCGCAAGCGGCCGGTCGCGGCCGACGCCGGCGCCCGTGCCCGAGCCGGTGGAGATCGGCACCCCGGACGACGAGTTCCCGGACGCCGACGCGCCGCAGTCGCGGCTCGACGCCGCGGTGGCCGAGTGGCTCGCCTTCCTGCGTCGGCGGATCACCGGCGAGTACGAGGTCGACGACTTCGGCTTCGACGCCGAGCTGCACCGACCGCGTGTTCATGGCGCCGCTGCGACCGCTGTACGAGAAGTGGTTCCGGATCGAGACGCGCGGCATCGAGAACGTGCCCGTCCGAGGGCGGCGCGCTCGTGGTGGCCAACCACTCCGGCACGATCGCGCTCGACTCGGTGATGACGCAGGTCGCGCTGCACGACCACCACCCGGCGCACCGCAACCTGCGCATGCTCGGCGCCGACCTGGTCTTCCAGACGCCGTTCATCGGCGAGATCGCGCGCAAGGCCGGCGCACACGCTGGCCATGCAACCCCGACGCCGAGCGGCTGCTGTCCGACCGGCGAGGTCGTCGGCGTGTGGCCCGAGGGCTTCAAGGGGATCGGCAAGCCGTACAGCGAGCGCTACAAGCTGCAGCGCTTCGGCCGCGGCGGCTTCGTCGCGACGGCGCTGCGCACCGCGTACGCCGATCATCCCGTGCGCGATCGTCGGCGCCGAGGAGATCTACCCGATCATCGGCAACGCCAAGACGCTCGCCCGGCTGTTCGGCCTGCCGTACTTCCCGATCACGCCGACCTTCCCGTGGCTCGGGCCGCTCGGCCTCGTGCCGCTGCCGAGCAAGTGGATCATCGAGTTCGGCGAGCCGATCCCGACCGACCACTACCCCGAGGGCGCGGCCGACGACCCGATGCTGGTCTTCAACCTCACCGACCAGGTCCGCGAGACGATCCAGCAGACGCTCTACCGCCTCCTCGTCCAGCGCCGCTCCGTCTTCCGCTGACGCGGTCGGCCGCTGCGCCGGAAGATCGCGGGAACCGGAGTGGCCTCCGTCGCGTCCCAGGTGATTCGTGACGGAGGGGGCCGACCGATGCGCGTGAAGATGGTGCTGCCGGCGTTGACCGAGGCGACCAGCCCGCTGTTCCGCCCGGTGAAGTACTCGCTGTTCCCGCCGCTCGGCCTGGCCACGCTGGCGGCGTACCTCGACCCCGACGACGAGGTGACGATCGAGGACGAGCACGTCGAGCGCGTCCGCCTCGACGACAGCCCGGACGTCGTGGTGATCCAGGCCTACATCACCTCGGCGCGGCGGGCCTACGAGCTCGCCGACCTCTACCGCGCCCGCGGCGCCCACGTGTGCATCGGCGGGCTGCACCCCACCTCGCTGCCGGACGAGGCCGCAGGCGCACGCGGACACGGTCTTCCTCGGCCCGGGCGAGGACACGTGGCCGGCGTTCCTGGCGGACTTCCGCGCGGGCCGTCCTCGCGCCCGGTACGCGTCCTCGACCCGCACGCTGGTGGGCCTGCCGCCGCTGCGCCGCGACCTCATCAAGCGCCGCAACTACCTGGTGCCCAACTCCATCGTCGTCACGCGCGGCTGCCCGCACGTGTGCGACTTCTGCTACAAGGAGGCCTTCTTCGAGGGCGGCAAGGGCTTCTACACCCAGACGGTCGACGACGCGCTCGCCGAGATCGACCGCCTCCCCGGACGTCATCTCTACTTCCTGGACGACCATCTCTTCGGCAACGCGCGCTTCGCGCTGCAGCTCTTCGACGGGATGCGCGGCATGAACCGGTTGTTCCAGGGTGCCGCGACCGTGCAGTCGGTGCTGCGGCCCGGCATGGTCGAGGCGGCTGCGGCCGCCGGGCTGCGCAGCCTGTTCGTCGGCTTCGAGACGCTCTCGGACGTCAACCTGCTCGCGCAGGGCAAGAAGCAGAACCTCGGCCGCGACTACGCGGCGGCGATCCGGCGGCTGCACGACAACGGCGTGATGGTCAACGGCAGCTTCGTCTTCGGCATGGACGACGACGGTCCGGACGTCTTCGACCGCACGGTCGACTGGGCGGTCCGCCAGGGGATCGAGACGGCGACCTTCCACATCCTCACGCCGTACCCCGGCACGGCGCTGCACGACCGCATGGTCGCCGACGGGCGCATCCTCCACGAGGACTGGGACCTCTACGACACGCGCCACGTGGTCTACCGTCCGGCGCGCATGACGCCCGCCCAGCTCGAGTCCGGGTACTGGAAGGCGTACGACGACTTCTACTCGTGGTCGAACATCGCGCGGGGCGCCGCGACCAAGCCGACGGTGCGCGGGCGGCTGCGGCACGCGGCGTACTCCGGCGGCTGGAAGCACCTCGAACCGCTGTGGGACGTCGTGATCCGGGCCAAGCGGCTCTCGGTGATGCGACCGGTGCTCGAGCGGGTGCTCTCCACGACGTCGTCGACGCGACAGCGTGCGGTCGACGTCGCCGTCGACGTCGCGCCTCCGGAGCTCGCGCTGCTCCCACCCACGGGCGCGACGGCGAGCAGGACGCCGGCCGGGGGCGCGCTCAGCGAGTGATGCGGTCGCCGTGCCGTGTCTTCGTCGCAGCGGCGCCACCTCGTGCTGCGTGATCCTGGGGTGGCCACCGCCGGTGGCAGGTGCGCGCGTTCCGCTGCCGGCGCTAGCGTCGGACCATGTCGCGGCCTCGGATCTCCGTCTTCATCGCGCACACGGTCGACGGGTACATCGCGA
Organism: uncultured Actinomycetota bacterium; assembly: GCA_963827145.1. GTDB lineage: Bacteria > Actinomycetota > Actinomycetes > S36-B12 > CAIYMF01 > Longivirga. Next base: position 1,555,074 of record CAWGZO010000001.1, read on the forward strand.
CCGACGACGACTCGCTCGAGTGGCTGTTCGCGGCGGGCGCCGAGGGCGAGGACTACGGCTACGACGCGTTCATGGCCGACGTGGACGCGGTGGCCATGGGCCGCGGCACCTACTCGTTCATCGAGCACAGCGAGTGGACCTACGGCGAGCGGCCGGTCTACGTCTTCACCACCCGCGAGGCCACCTCGCGCCCCGAGTTCACCTACTGGTCGCGGACCCCGGCTCAGGCCGTGGCCGAGTGGGAGGCGGCCGGGCATCGGCACGTCTACGTCGACGGCGGCCAGCTCATCAGCCAGTTCCTCGAGGCCGGGCTCGTGGACGATCTCACGCTCACCGTCGTGCCGCTGCTGCTCGGCTCCGGCAAGCGCTTGTTCCACCCCGTCGCCGTGCCGACCTCGCTCACGCTGGAGTCGGCGACGCCGTTCCCGAGCGGCATGGTGTCGTTGCGCTACGTCGTACGCCGTTAGCGCCCAACCGATGGTTGCTTCAGAGCCGGATCCCCGCCAGGAAGCGACCATCTGCTGGGCAGCAGGCCCCCGGGTCAGGCGCTGGGGCGGGGGCGGGCTGCCTTCGCGGCGCCGATGCCGAGGCCCACTCCGATGCCGAGGCCGGCGGCCGCGGCGACGGCGGCGGGGACGTAGTAGCGCTGGTTCATGCGGGCGCGGCGGTAGTCGTGGATCTCCCAGCCGACCGCGCGCGCGTGCTTGCGCAGGGCGCCGTCGGGGTTCACCGCGACCGCGCGGCCGACCACCGAGAGCATCGGCACGTCGTTGGCCGAGTCCGAGTACGCCGTGCAGCGCACGAGATCGAGGCCTTCGCGCTCGGCGAGCGCGCGCACCGCCTGCGCCTTGGCCTGGCCGTGCAGCGGTGCGCCGACGAGGCGACCGGTGTAGACGCCGTTCTCGATCTCGCTGACCGTGCCGAGCGCGCCGGTGAGGCCGAGTCGCTGCGCGATGATCGCCGCCAGCTCCACGGGGGTGGCGGTGACGAGCCAGACGCGCTGGCCGCGGTCGAGGTGGCCCTGGGCGAGCGCGAGGGTGCCGGGCCACAGCTTGCGCGCCATGAGCTCGTCGAAGATCTCCTCGCCGAGGTTCACGACCTCGTCGACCCGCTTGCCCTTGACGAAGGCGAGCCCGGCCTCGGTGGCCGAGGCCATGTCCTCGAGGTCCTCCGAGCCGTTGACCACGAACTTCGCCTGCTTCCAGGCGAAGTCGCCGACCTCGCGCATGCTGAAGAACTTGCGCTTCGCGAGCCCGCGGGCGAGGTGGAAGATGCTGGCGCCGCGCATCACCGTGTTGTCGACGTCGAAGAAGGCCGCACCGGTCAGGTCGGGCTCGACGAGGCGGGCCGGTGCCACCTCGGCGGCCGCGGCCGACGCCTCGCCCGCCACCTGCGAGGCGCGGATCGCGTCGATCTTCCGGGACTGTGCCATGCGACGGAGCCTAGCGACCCCGGCTGTGCCACGATCGGTCCGTGACCGACTCCACCCGGACCAACGTCGCCGACCTGCTGCGCGAGGCAGCAGCCGCGCGGCCCGACGCGGTTGCGTTCATCGACGCTCCCACCGGCCGCGAGATCACGTGGGCGACCCTCGACTCCGCGGTCGACGCGATGGCCCACGGGCTGCGCCGTCACGGCCTGGCTGCCGGCGACCGGGTCGCGGTGCTGCTGGGCAACCGGATCGAGTTCGTCGCCACCTACTTCTCGACGCTGCGGGCCGGCATGGTCTCGCTGCCGCTGAACACGGCGTACACGGAGCACGAGGTCGGCGACCTGCTCGCGCGGGCCGGCGCCCGGCTGCTCGTGACCGACGAGGTGCAACGAGGCCGTCGCCGTGGCGGCGGCCGCGGTGTCCGGCACCGAGGTCGTCGTGGTCGGCGACCGCTCCTACGAGGGCATCGTGCGCGCGGGCCTGCGGGCCGACGCGCACGTCGGCGACGCCGAGCCGACGACGACCGATCCCGAGAGCACGGCCGTGCTGCTGTTCACGTCCGGCACGAGCGGGCCGGCGAAGGGCGCGATGCTCAGCCACCGCGCGCTGCTGGCCAACGTCGCGCAGCTGCAGCAGGTCGAGCTCGAGCCGATCGTCTCGGACGACGTCGTGCTGCTCGTGCTTCCGCTCTTCCACATCTACGCGCTCAACGCGGTGCTCGGCCTGTCCGTCGCGGTCGGTGCGACCTGCGTGCTGGTGCCGAAGTTCTCGCCCACGAGCGCGCTCGAGACCGTGCAGCGCTACGAGGTCACCAACGTCCCGGCCGCCCCGCAGGTCTTCGTCGCGTGGGCCAAGGTGCCCGACCTCGATCACCAGCTCGCCGGTGTCCGCACCCTGGTGTCCGGCGCCGCGCCGCTCGCGCCCGCGGTGTTCTCGACCTTCGCCGACATCGCCGGCCAGCCCGTGTGGGAGGGCTACGGCATGACCGAGGCGTCGCCGGTGGTGTCGTCCACGATGGTCGGCCGCCGGCCCAAGCCGGGCTGCGTCGGCGCTCCGCTGCCCGGGGTGGAGATCCGCTTCGTCGACGAGTCGGGCGAGGAGTCCGACGAGGACGACCCCGGCGAGATCCTCGTGCGCGGCGCGAACCTGTTCTCCGGCTACTGGCCCGACGGCGCCGACGGCCCGGACGCCGAGGGCTGGTACGCCACGGGCGACGTCGGCTACCTCGACTCCGACGGCGACCTGCACCTCGTCGACCGCCGCCGCGACCTGATCCTCGTCTCCGGCTTCAACGTCTACCCGTTCGAGATCGAGACGGTCATCTCCGCGCTGCCCGGAGGTGGCCGAGGTCGCGGTCATCGGCGTACCGAACGAGAGCACCGGCGAGACCGTCAAGGCGTACGTCGTGCCGCTGCCCGGGCACTCGCTCACGCGCGAGCAGGTCGCCGCGCACTGCGAGAAGCGCCTCGCGCGGTTCAAGTGCCCGACGATCATCGACGTCGTCGAGACGCTGCCGCACTCGTCGACCGGCAAGATCGCCAAGGCGCAGCTGCGCGACCCGGACGCGTGAGCGGGTCGGAGCCGGCACCGCGGGTGACGCTGGTCGGCAAGCCCGACTGCCATCTGTGCGAGAGCGCGCGCGAGGTCATCGCGGCGGTGTGCGCCGAGCTGGGCGAGTCCTACGTCGAGGTCTCGATCTTCGACGACCTCGACCTGGCCGACCAGTACTGGGAGCAGATCCCGGTGACGCTGGTCGACGGCGGCGCAGCACGACTTCTGGCGGGTCGACCCCGACCGCCTGCGCGCCGCCCTCACCGCCCCCCGCTGACCGGCCGCCGCCCGGCTCCGGCGCCCCCGCCCGCAGCCTCGCGAGTTCACCCCTGTCTTCGCGAACACCCCGGATTGCGGCTGCGCGGTGCCGGGCCCGGAGATTCGCGGGTGTTCGCGAATACGAGGGTGAACGCTGCCTGCTGGTGGGGGCGTGGGCGCGGGCCGTGACGGGCGCGGCGGGTGCGACGCGGGTCACGTCCGGAGGGCTTGGCAGGTGAGTTAGGTAAGCCTAAGTTAGGCAAGCCTTACCTACCTATGCGGACGCCGACGGGGGTCCGCCCGGACGATCTCGGGGTCACCATGCCTGCTCTGCCCATCCCGCCGCGCCGCGCTCGCCACGGCGCGCTCGCCGTCACCGCTGCTCGCTCGCCGGCTGCTCCAGCCAGCCGACCACCGGCGAGGCCATCGCGGTGGCGGCGAGCGACACCGCCTGCACGCTGTCGAGCACCACCGCCGCCGGCCGGCGTCGTCGCCTTCAAGGTCACCAACTCCGGCGCAGCAGGTCACCGAGTTCTACGTCTACGACGAGGCCGGCACGCGCGATCGTCAGCGAGGTCGAGAACATCACCCCGGGCCTCACCCGCGAGCTCGTCGGTCGAGCTGCCGGGCGGCACGTACACCACGGCCTGCGTGCCCGGCGGCACGGGCGACGGGCCTGCGCGCCGACGTTCACCGTGACCGGCGTCGCGGCGAGCGCGAGCGGCACGACCGCCGCCGGCGCTCGACCGCCGCGGTCGACGACTACCGCGAGTTCGTCGCCACCGAGTCGGCGGCGCTGCTCGCCGGCACCCGGGAGTTCGTCGCCGCGGTCAAGGCCGGCGACCTCGCCGAGGCGAAGGCGCTCTACCCGCAGGTGCGCGTGCACTGGGAGCGCATCGAGCCGGTCGCCGAGGTCTTCGCCGAGCTCGACCCGAAGCTCGACGCGCGCGAGAACGACGTCGAGCCCGGCACGGAGTGGACCGGCTGGCACCGCATCGAGAAGGCGCTGTGGATCGACCGAGTCCACGGACGGCATGGCGGCGTACGCCGACCGGCTGCTCGCCGACACCGAGGAGCTCGTCGCGCTGATCCCCACCGTCGAGCATCACGCCCTCGCTGCTCGGCAACGGCGCGACCGAGCTGCTGCAGGAGGTCGCCACCGGCAAGGTCACCGGCGAGGAGGAGCGCTACTCGCGCACCGACCTGTGGGACTTCCAGGCCAACGTCGACGGCGCCCACCGCGCCTTCACCGCGCTCGGCCCGGTGATCCTCGAGAAGGACCCCGAGCTGCACGCCACCCTGACGACGCGCTTCGAGGCGCTGTTCGCCGAGCTCGACGCAGCACGCAGCGCGGCGACGGCTTCGTGCTCTACGACGACGCTCACCAAGGCGCAGGTGCGAGCGCTGGCCGACAAGGTCGACGCGCTGGCCGAGCCGCTGAGCCGCGTGACCGCGACGGTCGTGCGATGACGGCGACGCGCCGACGGCGTCTCCCGGCGCCGGCGTCCTCGGGATCGCTCGGCGGCATCACCGCGGCGGCCGCCGGGGCCGCGCTGCTCTCGGGCGGCGCGCAGCGCGTCCGCGACCGGCGCCGGCGCCGTACCGCCGGACGACGTCGTCGCCCTTCCACGGCGAGCACCAGGCCGGCATCACCACGCCCGGCGCAGGACCGGCTGCACTTGGTCGCCTTCGACGTCATCACCGAGTCGCGCGACGAGCTCGTCGCGCTGCTGCAGGCCTGGACCGCCGCGGCCGAGCGCATGACGCGCGGCGCCGACGCCGGCCCGGTCGGCGCGGTCGACGGGCATCCCCGAGGCGCCGCCGGACGACACCGGCGAGGCGATCGGCCTCTCGCCGGCGCGGCTCACGCTCACCTTCGGCGTCGGGCCGATCGCTGTTCGCCGACGCCGAGGGCCGCGACCGCTTCGGCCTCGCCGACCGCCGCCCGCCCGCGCTCGAGGAGCTGCCGGCGTTCGCCGGCGACGACGCTCGACCCGCGAGCGCAGCGGCGGCGACCTGTGCGTCCAGGCCTGCGCCGACGACCCGCAGGTCGCGGTGCACGCGGTGCGCAACCTCGCGCGCATCGGGTTCGGCGTCGTGCGCGTGCGCTGGTCGCAGCTCGGCTTCGGGCGTACGTCGTCGACCTCGTCGGCGCAGACCACGCCCGCGCAACCTCATGGGCTTCAAGGACGGCACCGCCAACGTCACGGCCGAGGACCCCGACCTGCTCGCCGAGCACGTGTGGGCGTCGGCGCCGCGACGGCCCGGCGTGGATGGCCGGCGGCAGCTACCTCGTCGCCCGCCGGATCCGGATGACGATCGAGACCTGGGACCGCGCCTCGCTCGCTCGAGCAGGAGGCGATCATCGGCCGCACCAAGGGCGAGGGCGCGCCGCTGTCGGGCGGCGCGCGAGTTCGACGCGCCCGACTTCGCCGCGACCGGCGCCGACGGCGCGCCGCTGATGCCGGTCGACGCCACGTGCGGCTCGCGCACCCGTCGCAGAACGCGCGGCGCGCACATGCTGCGCCGCGGCTACAACTTCGTCGACGGCACCGACGGGCTCGGCCGTCTCGACGCCGGGCTGTTCTTCCTGGCCTACCAGCGCGACCCGCGCACGGCGTTCGTCCCGGTGCAGCAGCCGCCTCGCGGCGCAGCGACGCGCTCAACGAGTACCTCGTGCACGTCGGCTCGGGCGTCTTCGCCGTACCGCCCGGCACGCAGCCCGGCGCCCACTGGGCGCAGGACCTGCTCGCCTGACAGAGCCCGTCGATGCGTGACCAAGACGACTTCTAGGTCGTCGTCATCACGCGTCGCCGGGATCAGCGACGTCTCTTGGCGTCGCTGAGCACGCATCGACGGCGACGGTGGGGTCAGGCGGGGCCGGCGGCGGCGTCGGTCTGCTGGGCGAGGTACGCCGAGGCGCCGATGATCTCGATCGCGGCGAGCTGCGCCTCGAACCAGTCGGCGTGGCCCTCCTCGTCGACGACCATCTCGTCGAACTTCGAGGCGGTGCCGTGGTCGCCGAGCTCGCGGCACTCGTGCGCGGCCGCGTTGAACTGCGGCGACGGCCTTGTTCTCGCCCTCGAGGCCGAGCCGCAGCATCTCCTCGGCGGTCTCGCCGATCGGCACCGGGCCGAGGCGCTGCAGGTTGGGGTGGCCGTCGAAGAACAGGATCCGCTGGATGATCGCGTCGGCGTCGCGCATCTCGCCGATCGACAGGTCGTAGAACACCTTGCCGAGCCGGGGCAGCCCCTGCGCGTCGAGCATGCGCGCGTGCAGGAAGTACGCGTTGGTGACCGTGAGCTCGAGCGTGAGCGCCTCGTTGAGCAGCTCGACGATCCGCGGGCTAACCGGCTGCATGCAGGACCTCCAGGTCGTCGACGTCGCTCGTCAGCCTGGCCGAGCGCCGCGTGCGCGCACGCGCGCACCGCCAGGGCGCACCCGCCGCAGTGGCGGCCGGCGCCGGTGCGCCGCAGCACGTCGTCGACCGAGCGGGCACCGCCCTCGACGCAGGCGTGCACGTCGCGGTCGGCACACGACGGCGCAATGGCAGAGGATCACGAGGTAAGGCTAGCCTAAGTGCCGCGCGTCTAGCGTCGCCGGGCGCGACGCGGGCTACCCACGGGTACGCGGACGCCGCTACCGTGCCACCTACGGTCGCGTACCGGACCCGCCGCCTCGGCCGCCCGTCGTACGCCAGGCTACGGTGGCGTAACCACAGGTAAGGCCAACCTTGCTCGGGAGATCCGATGACCGCACTCGACGACCGCCGCGTCAACGACGACCTCGTGCTCGCCCTCGACCCGGTCGCCGCCGCGAGCTCGAGCGCCACCTGGCGCATGGCCAAGGAGTGGTTCCCGCACGAGTACGTCCCGTGGGGCGAGGGCACGCAACTTCGACGGCATCTACGGCGGCGACGCGTGGGACGCCGAGCAGTCGCCGGTCGACGGCGTCGCGCGCACCGCGCTCGTGGTCAACCTGCTCACCGAGGACAACCTGCCGCGCTACCACCGCGCGCTCACCGACACCGTCGGCCGCGACAGCGCCTGGGGCGAGTGGGTGCACCGCTGGACCGCCGAGGAGGGCCGGCACGCGATCGCGATGCGCGACTACCTGCTCGTGACGCGCTCGGTCGACCCGGTGCAGCTCGAGCGCGAGCGCATGGACCACATGAGCCGCGGCTTCGACGGCTACGCCGAGGGCAGCGTGCTCACGACGATGGCGTACGTCTCCTTCCAGGAGCTCGCCACCCGCATCTCGCACCGCAACACCGGCAAGCACACCGACGACGCGGGCTGCGACCGGCTGCTCGCGCGCATCGCGGCGGACGAGAACCTGCACATGCTCTTCTACCGCAACGTGTTCGCCGCGGCGTTCGAGCTCGCGCCGGACGCCGCGATGCAGGCCGTCGTCGACGTCGTGGAGAACTTCCAGATGCCGGGCAACGAGGTCGAGGGCTTCACCCGCCGCTCGGTCGCGATCGCGCATGGCCGGCATCTACGACCTGCGCATCCACCACGACGAGGTGCTCTCGCCGGTGCTGCGCGCGTGGGACGTCTGGGACCGCACCGACCTCGGGCCGGACGGCGAGGCGGCGCGCGAGCGCCTCGCGGCGTACCTGGCCGGCGTCGACGCCGCCGCCACGCGCTTCGAGCAGAAGCGCGCCGAGAAGGCCGCCCGCCTCCTCGCCCGCGCCTGCCGACTGATCCACGCGCGGCTCCTATCGCACGGAACGGGGCCCCTCGCGCAAACTCGGGAACCCGCTCCGAGCACGGATCACGCGGGGGTCCAGGGCCGTGATCGAGGGTCACGTCCGGGGTTGTCCGGATAGTGGAACGCCGACCGGTCGCGACTTTGTGCGTTCGTGCCCTCCTACCTACCCTGACGCGAGCCAGGCCCGCTCTCCAGCAGGCGCCAGGCTCCTCACGAACCGGGGTGAACGACCGTGCCGCTCACACGCGCGACCGACGCGTCGCGCCGCGGCATCCCCGAGGCCACCGTCGCCCGGCTCCCGATCTACCACCGCGTGCTCACGCACCTCGTCCGAGCGCGGCGTCGCGACCGTCTCGAGCGAGGAGCTCGCGGTCGCCAGCGGCGTCACCAGCGCCAAGCTGCGCAAGGACCTCAGCCACCTCGGGCTCGTACGGCACGCGCGGCGTCGGCTACGACACCGACTACCTCGTCTACCAGATCGCCCGCGAGCTCGGCCTGACCCAGGACTGGCCCGTCGTCATCGTCGGCGTCGGCAACCTCGGGCACGCCCTGGCCAACTACGGCGGCTTCGCCTCGCGCGGCTTCCGCGTGGTCGGCCTGCTCGACGCCGACCCCGAGCGCGTCGGCGAGAAGATCCCGGCCGGCGTCGAACGGCGCGACGCTCGAGGTGCGCTCGATCGACGACCTCGAGGACGTCGTCGCCGACGGCGAGGCCAGCATCGGCGTCATCGCGACCCCCGCGCCCGCCGCTCAGGCCGTCTGCGACCGCCTCGTCGCGGCCGGCATCACGAGCATCCTCAACTTCGCGCCGGTCGTGCTCTCGACCCCGCTGGGCGTCGACGTCCGCAAGGTCGACCTCGCGACCGAGCTGCAGATCCTCGCCTTCCACGAGCAGCGCAAGCACGTGCGGCCGGAGGTGCGCGCATGACGCTCCTCGTCGTCGGCGTCAGCCACCGCACCGCTCCCGTCGCGCTGCTCGACCGTCTCGCGCTCGTCGACGGCGCCGCCGAGCAGCTGCAGGTCGAGCTGCTCGCCTCGCCGCACGTGGCCGAGTCGCTGGTGCTCTCCACCTGCAACCGCGTCGAGCTGTACGCCGAGGTCTCGCAAGTTCCACGGCGCCGTCGTCGACGCGACCGAGACCCTCGCCAAGGCGACCGGCGTCGACCGCGACGAGCTCACCCCGCACCTCTACGTCCGCTACGACGAGCGCGCGGTGCAGCACCTGTTCGAGGTGGCCGCCGGGCTCGACTCGATGGTCGTCGGCGAGCAGCAGATCCTCGGCCAGGTCCGCGCGCGCGCTGCGCAGCGCGCAGGAGACCGCGACCGCCGGCCGCAGCCTCAACGACCTCGCCCAGGCGGCGCTGCGCGTCGGCAAGCGGGTGCACGCCGACACCGGCATCGACCGCGCCGGGCATCTCGATCGTGAGCGTCGCGCTCGACCTCGCCGCCGAGCGGTACGCCGGCTCCCTCATGGGTCGCACCGCGGTCGTGGTCGGCGCCGGCGCGATGAGCAGCCTCGCCGCCGACGCTGCTGGCGCGCGCGGGCGTCGGCGAGATCGTCGTCGCCAACCGCACCTTCGAGCACGGCGCAGCGCCTCGCCGAGCAGGTGGGCGGCCGCGCCGTACGCCTCGAGCAGCTCGGCGACGAGCTGGCGAAGGCCGACATCGTGGTGTCCTGCACGGGATCCACGGGCCTCGTCCTCACCGCGGCCGACCTCGCCGAGGCCGCGCGCGACCGACGGCGCGTCGCCGCAGCTGGTGGTCGTCGACCTCGCGCTGCCGCACGACATCGACGAGGCCGTGGCCGACGCTGCCCGGCGTCACGCGCATCGACCTCAACGCGCTCGCCGACCTGCCCGGCCGCACGCGCCTCGGAGCAGCGACGTCGAGCTCGCTCGCGCGATCGTGGCCGACGAGGTGCGCGCCCACCTCGCCGCGATGGCCGCGCTGCGCGTCGAGCCGATCGTGCTCTCGCTGCGCGCGCCGCGCCGACGACGTCGTCGAGGCCGAGCTCCAGCGGCTGCGGCTGCGCCTGCCGGCGCTCGACGACGCCGCGGCCGACGAGCTCGCCCGCGCGCTGCGCCGCACCGTGCAGACGCTGCTGCACACGCCGACCGTGCGCATGAAGGAGCTCGCCGCCGACCCCGACGGCGCGCGCTACGCCACCGCGCTGCACCGGCTCTTCGACCTCGACCCCGCGGCCATCGCCGCGATCGAGGCCGACCGACGACGCCGACCGCGCCGCTGCTCGACACCGAGCCGGGCTACGACGACCTGCTCGGGGGTGCGTCATGACCGCCGTGCGCGTCGCCACCCGCGCCAGCCTGCTCGCGCGCACCCAGTCCGAGCGGCGTCGCCGCCGCGCTGCGCGAGCGCCTCGACGGCGAGGTCACGCTCGTCGAGGTCACGCACGCAGGGCGACCTCGACCAGCGCACGCCCCTCGCCGAGCTCGGCGGCGTCGGCGTGTTCGTCACCGCCGTGCGCGAGGCCGTGCTGCGCGGCGACGCCGACGTCGCGGTGCACTCGCTCAAGGACCTGCCCACCGCGCCGGCGCCCGGCCTGCGCGTCGCGGCGTACCCCCCGCGGGAGGACGCGCGCGACGTGCTCGTCGCCCGCGACGGCGGCACGCTCGCGACGCTGCCGCACGGCGCCACGGTCGGCACCGGCTCGCCGCGCCGCGCCGCGCAGCTGCGCGCGCGCGCCCCGACCTCGACGTCGTCGCCGTCCGCGGCAACGTCGACACCCGCCTGCGCAAGGTGACCGACGGCGAGCTCGACGCCGTGGTCCTCGCCTACGCCGGGCTCGCCCGCCTCGACCGCCTCGACGCGGTCACCGAGGTGCTCGAGCCCGACCAGATGCTGCCCGCCCCCGGACAGGGGGCGCTGGCGGTGGAGTGCCGCGACGTCGAACCCGACGCCGCGCTGCTCGCCGCGCTCCGCGATCTCGACGACGACGCCACGCGCGCCGCCGTCACCGCGGAACGTTCCCTCCTCGCCGCTCTCGAGGCCGGTTGCTCGGCGCCTGTCGGCGCCCTCGCCACCGTCACCGAGGTCGACGACGAGGTGCTCGTGCACCTGACCGGTGCGGTCGTCAGCGATGACGGCCTCACCCAGGTGCGTACGTCGGTCACCGGCCCTGCCGGCGACGCGGAGGCCGTCGGGCGCGAGCTCGCCGACCACCTCCTCGCCGCCGGTGCGCCCGGTCTTCTCGTCCCGTGATTGGAAGCGCAATGAGCGCCAGCACGTCCCGCGCCCGCAAGAAGCCCCTCGGCACCGTCGCGTTCGTCGCGGCCGGTCCCGGCGACCCCGACCTGTTGACCCTGCGCGCAGCCACGCTGCTGCGCGAGGCCGACGTGGTCGTCGCCGATGTCGACGTCGTCGACCTCGCGCGCGGGTTCGCCGGCCCGCAGGCCGAGGTGCGAGCCGCCCTCGACGAGGACGGCCTGCCGCTCAGCCACGTCGCGCGCGCCAAGATCGTCGGCGACGCCGCCAAGGCCGGGCAGTCGGTCGTGCGCCTGTTCTCCGGCGACCCGCTGCTCGACGGCGCGCTGCAGACCGAGGCCGCCGCGCTGGGCAAGGCCAAGGTGCACTTCGACATCGCGCCCGGCGTCTCCACGCTCACCGGTGTCCCGGCGTACGCCGGCATCGGGCTGCTCGGCGGCAAGGCGCGCGAGGTGCGCGTCGTCGACGCCGACGACCCGGGTGTCGACTGGGCGCTGCACGCCGACCCGCGCGTGACCCTCGTGGTGCTCAACGGCGCCGACCGCGCGGTCGAGGTGGCGCGCGCGCTCACCGCCGCCGGCCGCGCCACCGGCACGCCGATCGCGATCACCCGCGGCGGCACCACGGTCGAGCAGCGCACGATCACCTCGACCCTCGGCGACGTCGCCGCCGCGGTGAAGGCCGCCAAGCAGGCCGGCCCCGGCCTCGTCGTGATCGGCGAGACCGTCGGCACCCGCGAGAAGCTGTCGTGGTTCGAGACCAAGCCGCTGTTCGGCTGGCGCGTGCTCGTGCCGCGCACGCGCGAGCAGGCCGGCGCGCTCTCCGAGCAGCTCACCCGCTACGGCGCCGTCGGCGTCGAGGTGCCGACCATCTCGGTCGAGCCGCCGCGCACCCCGCAGCAGATGGAGCGCGCGATCACGGGCCTGGTGTCCGGCCGCTTCCAGTGGGTCGCGTTCACCAGCGTCAACGCGGTGCGGCGGTGCGCGAGAAGTTCGAGGAGTACGGCCTCGACGCCCGCGCGTTCGCCGGCCTCAAGGTCGCCGCCGTCGGCGAGCAGACCGCCGCGGCGCTGATCGCGTTCGGCGTGCGCCCCGACCTCGTGCCCGAGCGGCGACCAGTCCAGCGTGGGCCTGCTCGAGGACTTCCCCGAGTTCGACCCGGTCTTCGACCCGATCAACCGCGTCTTCCTGCCGCGCGCCGACATCGCGACCGACACCCTCGTCGCCGGGCTCATCGAGCTCGGCTGGGAGGTCGAGGACGTCACGGCCTACCGCACCGTGCGTGCGGCACCGCCGGCGGCCGAGACCCGCGAGGCGATCAAGACCGGCGGCTTCGACGCGGTGCTGTTCACCTCGTCGAGCACGGTGCGCAACCTGGTCGGCATCGCGGGCAAGCCGCACGCCACCACGGTCGTCGCGTGCATCGGCCCGGCGACGGCGAAGACCGCCGAGGAGCACGGCCTGCGCGTCGACGTCCTCGCCGAGACCCCGTCGGTCGCGGCGCTGGCCGAGGCGCTCGCCGAGCACGGCGACGCGCTGCGCCTCGCGGCGCTCGAGCACGGCGAGTCGGTGTGGCGTCCGAGCAAGCGTCGCGGCGCGCGCCCGTCGCAAGGCCACCTGATCGTGGGCTTCCCCGCCGAGCGTCCCCGGCGGCTCCGGCGTACGCCGGCGCTGCGTCGGCTCGTGGCCGAGACCCGGCTGCACCCGGCCGGTCTCGTGCTGCCGCTGTTCGTGCGCGAGGGGCTCGACGACCCGGCGGCGATCTCGTCGCTGCCCGGCGTCGTGCAGCACTCGCGCGCGTCGCTGCGCGGCGCTGTCGCGGAGGCGGCGGCGCTCGGGCTCGGCGGCGTGATGCTCTTCGGCGTCCCGGCGACGCGCGACGCCGTCGGGCAGCGGGGCGACCGACCCCGACGGCATCCTCAACCTCGCGGTGGCCGACGCCCGCGCCGAGGTCGGCGACTCGCTCGTCGTGATGGCCGACCTGTGCCTCGACGAGTTCACCGACCACGGGCACTGCGGCGTGCTCACGCCCGACGGCGAGGTCGACAACGACGCGACCCTCGTGCGGTACGCCGAGATGGCCATGGCGCTCGCCGACGCGGGCGCCGACGTCGTCGGCACCAGCGGGATGATGGACGGCCAGGTCGGCGTCGTGCGCACGGCGCTCGACGAGGTCTCGGCGCAGCACGTCGCCGTGCTCGCCTACGCCGCGAAGTACGCCTCGGCGTTCTACGGCCCGTTCCGCGAGGCCGTCGACAGCCAGCTCACCGGCGACCGCCGCACCTACCAGCAGGACCCGGCCAACCGCCGCGAGTCGCTGCGCGAGGTGCGCCTCGACGTCGAGGAGGGCGCCGACCTCGTCATGGTGAAGCCGGCGGGCGGCTACCTCGACGTGCTGCGCGAGGTGGCCGACGTCGGTCGACGTCCCGGTCGCGGCCTACCAGGTCTCCGGCGAGTACGCGATGGTCGAGGCCGCCGCGGCGCAACGGCTGGATCGACCGCGACCGCGCGATCCTCGAGTCGCTCACGTGCGATCCACCGCGCCGGCGCCGACATCGTGCTCACCTACTGGGCCGCCGAGGTGGCGCGCTGGATCGCCGAGGGCCGCGCATGACGGCGTACGACGACGTCGCCCCCGCCTCGCAGGCGCTCTTCGCCCGCGGCCGCGCGGTGACCCCGGGCGGCGTGAACTCGCCGGTGCGCGCCTTCCGCGCCGTCGGCGGCACGCCGCGCTTCATGGCCAGCGGCACGCGGCCCGTGGATCACCGACGTCGACGGCCGCGACTACCTCGACCTCGTCTGCTCGTGGGGGCCGATGGTGCTCGGCCACGCGCACCCCGCGGTCGTCGAGGCCGTGCGCGACGCCGCCACGCGCGGCTTCTCCTTCGGCACCCCGGGCGCCGGCGAGGTGCTGCTCGCCGAGGAGATCGTGAGCCGCGTCGACGCCGTCGAGCAGGTGCGGCTGGTCAGCAGCGGCACCGAGGCGACGATGTCGGCGATCCGGCTCGCGCGCGGGTTCACCGGCCGCTCGAAGGTCGTGAAGTTCGCCGGCTGCTACCACGGCCACGTCGACTCGCTGCTCGCCGCCGCCGGCTCGGGCCTCGCGACCTTCGCGCTGCCGGACACTCCGGGCGTCACCGGCGCGCAGGCGCACGAGACGATCGTGCTGCCCTACAACGACCTCGCCGCGGTCGAGGCCGCGTTCGCCGCGCACGGCGACGACATCGCCGCCGTCATCACCGAGGCCGCCGCCGCCAACATGGGCGTGGTCGCGCCGCTGCCGGGCTTCAACGCCGGGCTCGCGCGCATCGCGCAGGCGCACGGCGCGCTGCTCGTCGTCGACGAGGTCATGACCGGCTTCCGCGTCGCGCGCGGCGGCTGGCTCGAGCTCGAGGCGCGCGTACGACGCCACGTGGGCGCCCGACCTCGTCACCTTCGGCAAGGTCATGGGCGGCGGGCTGCCCGGCCGCGGCGTTCGGCGGTCGCGCCGACGTCATGGCGCACCTCGCCCCGGCCGGCCCGGTCTACCAGGCGGGCACGCTCGCCGGGTAACCCCGTCGCCGCCGCCTGCGGGCTCGCGACGCTGGCGCAGTGCACGCCGGAGCGTCTACGCCCACCTCGACGCCACGGCCGCGCGCGTCGGCACCGCTCGTGTCCGAGGCGCTGGCCGCCGAGGGGGTCGCCCACAGCCTCGCCACGGCGGGCAACCTGTTCTCGGTCTTCTTCCGCGAGGGCGCCCCGCGCGACTACGACGAGGCCCGCACCCAGGAGTCGTGGCGGTACGCCGCGTTCTTCCACGCCATGCTGGACCACGGCGTCTACCTGCCGCCGAGCGCGTTCGAGGCCTGGTTCGTCTCGGCCGCGCACGACGACAATGCGCTCGACCGACTCGTCGCTGCTCTGCCGACGGCCGCCAAGGCGGCCGCGGCGGCGCACCCGGACATCGCCAAGGAGTTCGCGTGACCACCCGAACCGTCGTCCACCTGCTCCGCCACGGCGAGGTCTTCAACCCCACCGGCGTCCTCTACGGCCGGCTGCCCGGCTTCACGCTCTCCGAGCTCGGCGAGCAGATGGCCGAGCGCGCCGCCGACGCGCTGGCCGACCGCGACGTCGCGCGTGGTGGTCTCCTCGCCGCTCGAGCGCGCGCAGCAGACCGCCGCGCCCGTCGCCGCCCGGCACGGCCTGCGCGTCGACCATCGACGACCGGCTCATCGAGGCCGACAACGTCTTCGAGGGCCAGCGGGTCGGCGTCGGCGACGGCGTGCTCAAGAGCCCGAAGTCGTGGCGCCACCTCTACAACCCGTTCACCCCGAGCTGGGGCGAGCCGTACGCCGAGATCGCCGGACGCATGCGCGCCGCGGTCGCGGCCGCCCGCAACGCGGCCCGCGGCCACGAGGCCGTGCTGGTGAGCCACCAGCTGCCGGTGTGGATCGCGCGGCTCGACGCCGAGCAGCGCCGCTTCGCGCACGACCCGCGCAAGCGCCAGTGCGGCCTCGCGAGCCTGACCAGCCTCAGCTTCGACGACGACCGCCTCGTCGCCATCACCTACACCGAGCCCTCCGCCGACCTGGTCCGCCAGAGCAAGCACGCCGCCACCGCCAAGGGCGCCTGAGCGCTCCGGCGACCGCGCCGGTGTGACGCGGTCGGTCGCCGACCCGGAAACCCCGGACCGCCGTCGTACGTCGATCCACCGAAGCCCGACCCGCACCCGAGGAGCGACCCCCGTGACCCGAGCCAGGCGCCGTACCGCGGCCGCCGCGGCGGCGGTGCTCGCGGCCCTCGCGCTCTCGGCCTGCTCGGCGACCTCCGGCTCGACCGACGGCTCCACCCGCTACGTCGCCGGCGACGGCAGCACCACGGTGCTCCCGCCCGCCGAGCGCGACGCCGCCCCGACCGTCGCCGGCACCACGCTCGACGGCAAGCCCCTCGACCTGGCCAGCCTGCGCGGCAAGGTCGTCGTGGTGAACATGTGGGCCTCGTGGTGCGCGCCGTGCCGCGGCGAGGCGGGCACGCTCGAGAAGGTCTACGGCGAGACCAAGCCGAAGGGCGTCGAGTTCGTCGGCATCGTCTCCGGCGGCAAGGACTCGATCGACAACGCGAAGGCCTTCCAGCGCCGCGTTCGACGTCTCCTACCCGTCGATGTTCGACGCCGACAACTCCCTCGTCCTCGCCTTCCGCGGCCAGCTGCCGCCGGCCGCGATCCCGAGCACGCTGGTCCTCGACCGCGAGGGCCGCGTGGCCGCTCGCGCCCTCGGCGAGGTCGACTACTCGCGGCTGCTCGGCATCCTCGAGCCCGTGCATGCGCGAGCAGGCCTAGATGTCGCCCGCGGAGACCGTCGCCACCGGGTCGCTGCTGCTCGCGGCGCCGATCGCGTTCGCGGCCGGCCTGGTCTCGTTCCTCTCGCCCTGCGTGCTGCCGCTCGTGCCGGGCTACCTCTCGTTCGTCACCGGCCTCACCGGCGCCGAGCTCCTCGGCGAGGAGGAGTCCCGGCGTACGCCGACCGCACCCTCCGATCCGCGAGTCACTGACGGCAGTGACCGCGAAGCCGGCTCCTCGCGGTCAGTTGCGTCAGTGACTCGGCGCCGCGCCGGCGCCGACGCTGCCGCCGATCGCGCGCACCAAGGGGCGGGTGCTGCTCGGCTCGGTGCTGTTCGTGCTCGGCTTCACCGCGGTCTTCGTGGCGTACGGCGCGCTCTTCGGCGCGCTCGGCGAGGCGCTGCTGGAGTACCAGGAGCCGATCACGCGCGTGCTCGGCGTCGTCGTGATCGTGCTCGGTCTCGCCTTCCTCGGCTGGATCCCCGGTGCGCAGCGCGAGTGGCGGCTGCACCACGTGCCCGACCTCGGCCTGTGGAGCGCGCCGCTGCTCGGCGTGCTGTTCGGCATCGGGTGGACCCCGTGCATCGGCCCGACCCTCGGCGCGGTGCAGACCCTCGCGTTCACCGAGGCGAGCGCCGCCCGCGGCGCGCTGCTCTCGTTCGTCTACTGCCTCGGCCTCGGCCTGCCGTTCATCCTCGTCGGCCTGCTGTTCCGCCGGCTGCTCGGCACCATCGGCTGGGTACGCCGCCACAGCGCGACCGTCATGCGCATCGGCGGCGCGCTGCTCGTCGCCGATCGGCGTCCTGCTCGTCACCGGGCTGTGGGACGACCTCACGATCGGGCTGCGCACGTGGGCCGGCGGGTTCGGGGTGTTCCTGTGACCGACGTGCGCGACGACGCGCTGCCCGACGGCGTGCCCGACCCGGCGCTCGACGACTCCGCCGCCGAGGCCGACGCCGCCCGCCTCTCGACCGCGCCCCGCGAGGACGCGGCCGCCGTCGGCATCGGCGTGCGCGGCTGGCTGCGCTGGGCCTGGCGCACGCTCACCAGCATGCGCACCGCGCTGATCCTGCTGTTCCTGCTGGCGATCGCGTCGGTGCCCGGCTCGATCCTCCCGCAGCGCGGCACGGCGCCGGTGAAGGTCACGCAGTTCATCGCCGAGAACCCGACGCTGGGCCGCTTCTACGACCGGCTCAGCCTCTTCGACGTCTTCGCCGCGCCGTGGTTCGCCGCGATCTACCTGCTGCTGTTCATCTCGCTCGCCGGCTGCGTGCTGCCGCGCTCGCTGCAGCACTGGCGCATCGTGCGCTCGCGCCCGCCGGCGGCGCCGCGCAACCTCGCGCCGCCTGCCCGAGCACCGCACGCTCACGCGCGACGACGACCCGCAGGCCGTCCTCGACGACGCCGCGCAGTGGCTGCGCTCGCAGCGCTGGCGCGTCGACACCGAGGCGTACGCCGACGGCGGCAAGGGTTCGGTCGCCGCGGAGAAGGGCTACGCGCGCGAGACCGGCAACCTGGTCTTCCACCTCGCGCTGCTCGTGCTGCTCGCCGCGGTCGGGCTCGGCTCGGTCGGCGGCTTCCGCGGCACGGTGATCGTGCGCGAGGGGTCGTCGTTCGCCAACACCCGCGCGCAGTTCGACTCGTTCAACCCCGGCAAGGCGTTCAGCGACGAGTCGATGCCGCCGTTCTCGTTGACCCTCGACGACTTCACGGCGGCGTACCAGCGCGGCGGCGAGCAGGACGGCGCGCCACGCGAGTTCACCGCCGACGTCACGGTCGTGCGCGAGCCCGGCGCCGAGCCGGAGCAGACGCGGCTCGAGGTCAACTCGCCGCTCGAGGTCGACGGCGTCAAGGTCTTCCTCGTCGGCCACGGCTACGCGCCCACCATCACGGTGAAGGACAAGGACGGCCAGATCGTCTTCCGCGACTCGGTGGTGTTCCTGCCGCAGGACGGCAACTTCACCTCCACCGGCGTGGTCAAGGTGCCGGACACCACCCCGCAGCTCGGCCTGCAGGGCTTCTTCCTGCCGACCGCGGCCGTCGACGACGATCCGCGGCCCGCACTCGACCTTCCCCGCGGCCGACGACCCCGCGGTGTTCCTCTCGCTCTGGAAGGGCGACCTCGGCCTCGACCAGGGCACGCCGCAGTCGGTCTTCAAGCTCGACACCGACCGACATGCAGCGCATCGGCATCGAGGCGCTGCGCCCCGGCCAGACGTGGACGCTGCCCGACGGGCTCGGCACCGTCGACCTTCGACGGCTACGTCGAGTGGGCGTCGTTCTCGGTCGCGCGCGACCCCGGCAAGGAGCTGGCGCTGCTCGCGAGCGTGGTGGCGATCACAGGTCTCGCGCTCTCGCTGCTCGTGCGCCGTCGCCGGGTCTGGGTGCGGGTGGCGCGCGACGGCGAGGGGGCTACCGTTGTCGAGGTCGCGGGCCTCACGAGGTCCGAGCACACGACCGTGTCCGACGAGGTCGACGCGCTGACGTCGCACCTGGTCGGCACGGATCGCGCGCGCGACGACGAAGCCCCGGACGTAGGAGGAGCAGCAGCAGTGGACGTCAACGTCACGCTGGCGACGTACAGCAACTACCTGGTGTACGGCGCGATGGCGGCGTACACGGTGGCGATGATCGCGTTCGCTGCGTCGCTCGCGGCCACCAAGGGCCGCGACCTGGCGCCCGGCGGCGGCGGGCGGCGAGCAGGCCGCGGCCGGCTCGGTCGCGGTGGCCACGAAGGTGTCCGTCACGGTGGGCGGGCCGGACGACGGCGCGCTCGAGCCGGGACGCCGCGCGGGCAACATCGCGATGTCGGTCATGTGGCTCGGCACGATCCTGCTCGGCCTCGGCGTGCTGCTGCGCGGGCTCTCGGTGGGCCGCGCCCCCTGGGGCAACATGTACGAGTTCTCGATCGCCGGCGCGTTCGGCATCGCGATGGTCTTCCTCGTGCTCTCGCTCAAGCGCGACCTGCGCTGGCTCGGCATCTTCGTCGTCATCCCGGTGCTGCTCACGCTCGGCGTCGCGGTCACGTTCCTCTACACCGACGCCGCGCAGCTCGTGCCCGCGCTGCGCAACTACTGGCTCGTCATCCACGTCTCGGCCGCGGTGATCTGCGGCGGCGCGTTCTGCGTCGCGCGCCGCGCGTGACGGTGCTGTTCCTCATCGCCGACTCGGGCGAGCGCCGCGCGCTCGCGGGCAAGCCCTACCGCCTCGACTGGCTGGCGCGCCGCCTGCCGGAGTCGACCCGGCTCGACGCGATGTCCTACCGCATCACCGCGTTCATGTTCCCGCTGTGGACCTTCACCATCGTCGCCGGCGCGATCTGGGCCGAGAACGCCTGGGGCCGCTACTGGGGCTGGGACCCGAAGGAGACCTGGGCGTTCATCACGTGGGTCGCGTACGCCGCCTACCTGCACGCCCGCGCCACCGCCGGCTGGAAGGGCCGCAAGGCCGCGGTCATCGGCCTCGTCGCCTTCGGGTGCTTCCTGTTCAACTACTTCGGCGTCAACATCCTCATCACCGGTCTGCACTCCTACGCCGGCGTCTGAGCGACGCCGGGGCGGCGGTGATCGGCGGGACGACGTACGCTCGTCGTACGCGTCCGTGCGACGCGAGGGCGAACGGGAGGTGACGGCATGGCCAGGTTCCTGCTCTACGCGATCCCGGCGATCGTCATCCTCTACGCCCTGATCGACGCGCTGCAGACCCCGCGCGGCCTCGCGCGGACCCTGCCCAAGTGGCTGTGGCTCGTCGTGATCATCCTCGTGCCGGTCATCGGTGCGGTCGCGTGGCTCATCTGGGGCCGGGCGCCGCGGTCGGCGTACGGCACCCCCGACGAGCCCGGTGGCGGGCGGCGGCTCGGTCGCGGTCGCGGGCCCGTCGGCTCCCGACGACGACCCGCGCTTCCTGCGCCAGCTCGACGACGAGGCGTGGCAGCGCAAGATGCGCGAGCGCCGCGACGGCCAGGCCCCGGGCGACACCCCGGACTCCGCCGCGCACTGACGGCCGGCTCCCGCGCCGACGGCGTACGCCGGGCGCGCCCGTGACCCGCTCCTGAGAACGACGACGGCCGCCGATCCGTGAGGATCAGCGGCCGATCGTGCGTGGGCCCGCGTGAGGGGGAGGGTGCACCGCCGCCGGAGGAGGGTGGAGGCAGGTGCTGCGCCGCGCCGGAAGGCTGAAAGGGGGGAGTCCCTCCGGGGCGCGTGCGGGCCCAGGTCTGTGCAGTTGTGGAGTACGAGCGTCCGTCGCCTAGCGGCTGCGGTGCTCGGAGTCCCTGTCGAGGTTGCGCACGAGGACGCGCGCGATCTCCAGGGTGAACATGGCTAACGCCACCTTTCGAGTGTCTGTTCGCAGGTGTAGCCCTGCGGACACCTCCGATACTAAGGTAGGCACCGCCACCTCGCACACGAATATGAGGTGACGTCGCGCACATGATCTTGTGAACAGGTGGTGCTGGTGGCTCCCACGCCTCTCGACCGCGTCGACCACGCCCTGCTCGACGCGCTGCGGGCGCACGGGCGGGCGTCGTACGCCGAGCTCGCCCGCCAGGTCGGGCTCTCGGCCCCGAGCGTCCAGGACCGCGTGAAGCGGCTCGAGGACCGCGGGTTCATCACCGGCTACGCCGCGGTCGTGCCGCCGGCCGCGCTCGGGCTCGGGGTGACCGCGCTGGTCGGCATCGAGCAGAGCGAGGGCGCCGACCAGGAGGACGTCGCCCGCCGGCTGCGCGACGTCGCGGCGATCGAGGACTGCTGGCTCGTCGCCGGCGACGAGTCGTTCGTGGCGAAGGTGCGCGTGGCCGACGTCGCCGACCTCGAGCGCACCCTCGCCGCGCTGCAGCGGCTGCGCGGCGTCTCGCGCACGCGCACCACGGTCGTGCTCTCGACCCGCTGGGAGGGCCGCATGCCGCCGGGCCCGGACGCGTCCGCATGAGCTCGCCGACGTACGGTGGTGGGGTGAGCGAGCCGACCCCCTCCGACGCGTCCGGCACCCCGGTGCCCGACGAGGCTCTCGACCCGCGGCTGGCGGCCGTCGAAGAGTCCGCGGCCGAGGACGCCGCCGGCATCGGTGCCGCGCCCGTGCCCGCGGTGGGCAGCCACCCGGTGCTGCGCTACACGCTGGCGCGTCTCGCGATCCTCGCCGTGGTCGCGGGCGTGCTCTACGTGCTCGGCGCGCGCGGCCTGCTGCTGCTCGTCTTCGCGTTCCTCATCAGCGGCCTCATCGCGATGGTGGCGCTCAACCGCACGCGCGAGGGTGCGGCGTACGGCATCACCTCGGCGATCCGCAACGCCAACGCGAAGATCGACGCGGGCGTCCCGCGCCGAGGACGCCGCCCTCGACGCCGCCGCCGCGAGCCCCCGCCGACGCCAGCACCCGTCCGGCGCAACGACGCAGACGCCGAAGGCGACACGACACCAAAGCCCGCCTCACCGGCAGAGCCCACGCAGCCGATCGACGACTGGGACGACCCCGCTCCCCGCTGACCCCCGTCGATGCGTGATCAGCGACGCTTCTTGGTTCCGCTCATCACGCATCGACGGCGGTGGGCGGCGGCGTCAGTCAGCGGAGATGGCGATGCCGATGCTGAGCGCCACGGCGTACCCGAGGAGCAGCAGGCCGGTGCCGGCGAGCGCGGGGATGAGGTCGCGGCCGGCGGCGCCGTTGCGCACCAGGCGTGTGGGACGGATCGCGAGCGGCAGCGCGAGCAGCGCGACGAGCGCCTTCGGGACGCCGCCGATCGCGATGCCGC
The DNA here is from genome assembly GCA_963827145.1 of uncultured Actinomycetota bacterium. Taxonomy (GTDB): domain Bacteria; phylum Actinomycetota; class Actinomycetes; order S36-B12; family CAIYMF01; genus Longivirga. Next base: position 1,577,312 of record CAWGZO010000001.1, read on the forward strand.
CGGCGGCGAGGAACGGCGTGGCGATCGCGACGCTGTACGCCGCGCGCGTGCCGTGCTCGCCCATGCGCACCGCCAGCGTGCGCTTGCCGGAGAGCTCGTCGGTGGGGATGTCGCGCAGGTTGTTCACCAGCAGGATCGCCACCGAGAGCGCGCCGACCGCGACACCCGCGGCGAGGGCGAGCCACGAGATGCGCAGGATCTGCACGTACGTCGTGCCCGCCACCGCGACGAGGCCGAAGAAGACGAACACGAACAGCTCGCCGAGGCCGGCGTAGCCGTAGGGGCTCGGGCCGCCGGTGTAGAACCACGCGGCGAGGATCGCGGCGGCGCCGACGAGCAGCAGCCACCACGCCTGGGTGATGAGGACGAGCGCGAGGCCGGCGAGCGGCCGCGATGCCGAAGCAGGCGAAGGCCGCGAGCTTCACCGAGCGCGGTGACGCGAGCTGCTGGCCGACGAGGCGCACCGGGCCGACGCGCACGTCGTCGGTGCCGCGGATGCCGTCGCTGTAGTCGTTGGCGTAGTTGACGCCGACCTGCAGCGCGAGCGCGACGACGAGCGCGAGCAGCGCGCGGCGTCGCGAACTCCGACCAGGTGAGCGTTGCGCCGCCCGTCGACCATGTCGAAGTCGATCGGCGACGCTCGGTCAGCGGGCTGTAGCCGAACCAGCCGAGGCCCGGACACCTCGAGGCTCGAGGCGCAGGATCGGCGCGAGGTAGTAGTACGCGATCGACGTACCGACGAGCACCGGCGCGAGCGCGGCCGGGAGCGTGCGGGGACGAGCGCCCGCGATCCACTGCCCGAGGTTGGCCACGAGCCGAGATCCTCGCACGCCCCCGCCCCATCAGCGCCCCGGACGTGGGCCTAGGTCTGCGTTGAATGTGCCGTAGACCTCGCTATGTGAGGCCTGTGGCACATTCAACGGGACTCAGCAGCGTCTGGGCTGGTCAGGGCGGGGTCATTTTCGGGACGGGTCGGTGTCGTAACTGCTCGGTCACACGCGGCGCAGCGCGGTGCGGTCGGGCTTGCCGGTGGGCAGGTGGGGGATCGCGTCGAGGCGCACCCACTCGCGCGGCACGGCGGCCGAGCCCAGCGCGCTCGTCACGGCGGCGGCGAGCAGCGCGTCGTCCGGGGCGTCGACGACGTACGCCGTCAGCCGCGATCCCCACGCCTCGTCGGGCACCGCGAGCACGCACGCGTCGGCGCACACCGTGCGCAGCGCGTCCTCGACCGCGGAGACCGCGACGTTGACGCCGCCGACCTGCACGACGTCGTCGACGCGGCCGAGCACCTCGAGCACGCCGTCGGCCGACAGCCGCCCGAGGTCGGCGGTCACCACGCGGCCGTCGGCGAAGCCGTCGGCGGTCGCGGCCTCGTCGCCGAGGTAGCCGCGCGCCACGGTCGGCCCGCCGATCGCGATGCGCCCCACGCCCTCGGCGTCGGGGGAGAGGATCGTCGCGGCGACCCCCGGCAGCGCGGTGCCCTCGTAGTAGGCGCCGCCGCACGTCTCGGTCATGCCGTACGACGTGACCGCGGCGACCGACTCGTCGCGCAGCCGGTCGAGCAGCGCGGGCGGCGTACGCGCACCGCCGAGCAGCACCATCTCGTAGGCGCGCATGGCCGCGAGCCCGGCGGGGTCGTCGAGCAGCCGCGCGGCCTGCGCCGGCACGAGCGAGGTCCACGCGGGCAGCGACGGGTCGAGCCGCCAGGTCGCGTCGGCGAACTCCGCCGGGTCGAACGACGACGCGCCGCCGACCGAGCTCAGCACCACCGGGTCGCAGTGCCCGACCAGCGAGCGGATCAGCACCTGCAGCCCGCCGATGCCGGTGACCGGCAGGGCGAGCAGCCACGCGGCCGGCCCGCCGAAGCGCTCGTGCATCGCGTGCGCGGCGGCGAGCAGCGCGGCCGCCGGCAGCAGCACGCCCTTCGGCGCACCCGTCGACCCGCTCGTCGCCAGCACCACCGCGACGTCGGCGTCGACCACGCCGCGTGATCTTGGTCGATGCGGCTTCCCGGTGCCGGAACCGCATCCGACCAAGATCACGCGGGGGGGGCGCGAGCCCGAGGACGGCGGCGCGGGCGCGGGCGGCGTACTCGTCGGTGCCGGCGGGCGCGATCCCCAGCGCGGGGCCGTCGCCGGCGAGCGCGGCCGGCAGCGCCTCGAGCACGGCCGCGACGCCGGCCGGCCCGGGGGCCACCTCGAGCAGGCGCACCTCGCGCTGAGAACTCACGCGATGCAGCCTAGGGTTGAGCGCGCAGCCGACCGACGCTGGTCCGCCCCACGGACCCGCGGTGATCTTGGTCGAATGCAGGTTCCCGGCACCGGAAACCTGCGTCCGACCGAGATCACGCCGGGATGGCAGCACCGAAGCACCACGACGCGAAGGACACCGATGGACTCCCGCACCCGCTACCCGCTCACGCCCGTCGTCGCCGAGGGCTCCCCGGCGTACGCCGACCCCGGCCACTCGAGCATCGCGCCGGGCACCACGTGGGAGAGCCGCGGCGAGTACGGCGACATCCGCTACGAGGTCTCGACCGGCGACGACGCGGGCATCGCGAAGATCACCATCGACCGGCCCGAGGTGCGCAACGCGTTCCGCCCGCAGACCCTCTTCGAGCTGCAGCACGCGCTCAACGCCGCGCGCGACGACGACGAGATCGGCGTCATCGTGCTCACCGGCCAGGGCGACTGGGCGTTCTGCTCCGGCGGCGACCAGCGCATCCGCGGCAACGACGGCTACATCGGCGACGACGACATCGCCCACAAGGGCATCGGCCGGCTCAACGTGCTCGACCTGCAGGTGCAGATCCGGCGTACGCCGAAGCCGGTGGTCGCGATGGTCGCGGGCTACGCGATCGGCGGCGGCCACGTGCTGCACATCTGCTGCGACCTCACCATCGCCGCCGACAACGCGCGCTTCGGCCAGACCGGCCCGAAGGTCGGCTCGTTCGACGGCGGCTACGGCAGCGGCCTGCTCGCGCGGCAGATCGGGCAGAAGCGGGCGCGCGAGATCTGGTTCCTGTGCCGGCAGTACGGCGCGGAGCAGGCGTACGACTGGGGCCTGGTCAACTCGGTGGTGCCGCTCGAGGACCTCGAGCGCGAGACCGTGCAGTGGGCGCAGCGAGATGCTCGCCGAGTCGCCGCTGGCGCTGCGGATGCTCAAGGCCTCGCTCAACGCCGCGGACGACGGCCTCGCCGGCATCCAGCAGCTCGCCGGCGACGCGACGCTGCTCTTCTACATGACCGAGGAGGCGCAGGAGGGCCGCGACGCCTACAAGGACAAGCGCCGTCCCGAGTTCGAGAAGTTCCCCAAGCGCCCATGACCCCGTCCAGCGTCGAGCCCGTGCCGCAGCCGGCTGAGACCGCGGCCGCGCCGCACCGCAGCCGTCGCGAGCAGCGCGCCGACGTACGCCGTCAGCGCCTCGTCGACGCGCAGCTCGGCCCGGAGCCCGGCGCAGCCGACCCCGCGCCGCGCGGCCTGGCCGCCCGCGCCCGCTCGCTCTGGTGCGGCTTCGTCAGCGGCCTGGGCTGAGCGTCGTCGGCGTACCGCCCCGGGCCAGTCGCTGGATGATCTCTAGTAGAGATCGTCCAGCAGTCAGAACCGGACGAACCGGGCACCGACCCGCCGGATGATCTCTACGAAGAGATCATGCGGAGCACCAGCCGACGCGCGCAGCGAGGAGGCACGTGAGCATCGACGGCATCGACGAGGCCGTGCCGTTCGCGCTGCCGCTCACCCGGCGCTTCCGCGGCACCGAGCTGCGCGAGGGCATGCTGCTGCGCGTCGGCGACCACGTGGGGCGAGTGGGCGCCGTTCCCGGAGTACGACGACGCCACGGCCGCGCGCTGGCTCGCGCGGCGCGCTCGAGGCGGCGCGCGGCGAGTGGCCGACGCCGCGCCGCGACCCGCGTCGAGGTCAACGCGATCGTGCCCGGCGCTCACCGACCTCGCCGACGTCGACCGCGCGCGTGCTCGACGCCGTCGCCACCGACGGCTGCACGGTGGTCAAGGTGAAGGTCGCCGAGCCGGGCCAGAGCTTCGCCGACGACGTCGCGCGCGTCGCCGCGGTGCGCGCCGCGCTCGACGACGCCGGCGCCGAGAGCGGCCGCATCCGCGTCGACGTCAACGCGGCCTGGAGCGTCGAGGAGGCCGCGCAACGCCTGCCCGTGCTCGACGACCTCGCCGGCGGTCTCGAGTACGCCGAGCAGCCGTGCGCCACGATCGCCGACCTCGCCGCGCTGCGCGAGCGCGGCACCGGCGTACGCATCGCGGTCGACGAGGGCGTGCGCCTCGCCGGCGAGCTCGACGACGACGCGCGTCGAGCGGATCCGCGCCGCGGCCGACGTCCTCGTGCTCAAGGCGACCCCGCTCGGCGGCGTACGCCGATCCCTCGACCTCGCGCGGCGCGTCGGCCTGCCGGTCACGGTGAGCGGCGCGCTCGACTCCACGGTCGGGCTCGTCGGCGGGCCTCGCGCTGGCCGGCGCGCTCGAGCGAGCCGCCGTACGCCTGCGGCTTCGGCACCGGCCGGCTGCTCGCCGACGACCTCACTGCCGAGACGGCGGTGCCCGTGGACGGCAGACTGTCGGTCGTGCGCCACGACCCCGACCCCGACCGCCTCGCCGCCGCCCGCGCGCGCGTGCCCGCCGAGCGCGCCGCCTGGTGGCACGCCCGCCTCGAGCGCGCGCCTCGCCGCTCCTCGAGGAAGGCGCAGCCGATGAACCCGTCGACCGCGATGGCGCGGGTGATCGTCGACGAGCTGGTGAGCGGCGGCGTCTCCGAGGTGGTGCTCGCGCCCGGCAGCCGCAGCGCGGCGCTCGCGATCGCGCTCGCCGAGGCCGACGCGCGCGGCGACCTGCGCCTGCACGTGCGCGTCGACGAGCGCAGCGCCGGCTTCGTCGCGCTCGGCCTGGCGAAGGTCAGCCGCGAGCCGGTCGTCGTCGTCACCACCAGCGGCACCGCGGTGGCCAACCTCGCGCCGGCGATGGTGGAGGCGTCGTACGCCGGTGTGCCGATCATCGCGCTCACCGCCGACCGCCCCGCCGAGCTGCGCGACACCGGCGCGAACCAGACCATCGACCAGGCGCGCTTCTTCGACGGCACGGTGCGCTGGCAGCACGACATCGCGGTGGCCGAGGCGCGCGTCGGCCAGGTGCGCTACTGGCGCAGCGTCGTCGCGCGCGCGGTCGCGGTCAGCATCGAGTCCGGCCGCCCCGGCCCGGTGCACCTCAACGTCGCCTTCCGCGACCCGCTCGTGCCCGACGCCGACGAGACGCTGGGTCGAGCCGCTCGGCCTCGCCGCCGCTCGGCACCGACCCCGACGAGCGCCTGCCCGTCGCCGCCGACGCGCGCCTCACGATGACCGCCGCGCAGCCGCTCGACGAGATCCTCGCTGCTCGTCGCGGGCCCGACGCCGACCCCGACCACGTCGTGCCCGAGCCGCGGTGTCGTGGTGGTCGGCGACGTCGCCGACGTCGAGCAGAGCGACTCCGCGGTCGCGCTCGCCGAGGCCTGCGGCTGGCCGCTGCTCAGCGAGCCGAGCGGCAACGCGCGCAGCGGCGACACCGCGGTCGCGCACGGCGCGCTGCTGCTCGCCGACCCGCAGTTCGCCGCCGCGCACCCGCCCGAGATCGTCGTCGTGCGTCGGCACGTCCGGGGCTCAGCCGCCCGGTGCTGCGCGCTCATCCGCGAGGCGCCGCTCGTCCTCGTCGCCGACGACCGCGACGCGCAGCGCCGCCCCGACCCCACGCGCAACGCGACGCTGTTCGTCTCCGTCGTCCCCGAGCCGCCGACGTCGTACGACGAGTACGACGACACCTGGCTCGACTCGTGGCTCGCCGCCGACGCGCGCGCCGGCGCGGCGGTGAGCAAGCGCCTCGACAACACCACGGGCCTCACCGGCCCGGACGTCGCGCGCACGCTGTGGGACGTGCTCGACTCCAGCGCGCTGCTGCTCGCCGCGTCGTCGTGGCCGGTGCGCCACCTCGAGTCGTTCGCGCGCGTGCGCGACGGCGACGAGTCGCCGCAGGTGATCGGCAACCGCGGCACGTCCGGCATCGACGGCCTCGTCTCCACCGCGTGGGGCGCCGCGCTCGCGCACCAGTCGACGCGCACCGCCGTCCACGTCGACGAGGACGGCGAGGCCGAGATCGTCACCGTCACCGGCGGTACGACGTACGCGCTGCTCGGCGACCTCGCGTTCCTGCACGACCACAACGGCCTGCTCGTCGGCGACGACGAGCCGCGGCCCGACCTCGTGCTCGTCATCGTCGACAACGACGGCGGCGGCATCTTCGGCCAGCTCGAGCAGGCCGGCGTCGAGCACTTCGAGCGCGTCTTCGGCACGCCGCTCGGCCTCGACCTCGCGATGGTCGCGTCCGCCGCCGCGGTCGACGGCGTGCACGGTCGTCAACGACGTCACCTCGCTCGTCGCCGCGCTCGACGACGCGACGCGTCAGCGGCTCGCGTGCGCGTGATCGTGGCGAAGGTCGGCGACCGCGACTCCGAGGCCGCGCTGCTGCGCGACCTGCAGTCCGACGTCTCGGCCGCGCTCGGCGACCTGCAGGCGTGAGCGGCCGGCGTGCGGGGTAGCGTGACGGGGTGGACAGCCCGACCGAGGAAGGCCCTGCAGTGACACCGTCACCCGAGCCCGTGGATCTGCTGCTGCCCTCCGGGCACCTGCCTGCGTGCACATCGGCCCGCCGAAGACCGGGACCACCGCGGTGCAGGGCGCCTTCCACGCGCGCGCGCGCCGAGACCTCCGCGCAGGGCGTGCACTACGCCGGGCGGCCGCGCCACTCGGGCGCGCGCGATCCAGGCGGTGACCGAGCGCGCCGGCTTCTTCACCGACGGCAAGCCGCGTCGACATCTCGGCCTGGCACAAGCTGCGTCAAGGACATCGCAGCGCCCGCCGGCGACGCGCGTGGTGGTGAGCAGCGAGTTCTTCGCCGACGCGACCGAGCGACCGCATCCCGCGCATCGTCGACGATCTCGGGCCGCGAGCGCATCCACGTCGTGATCACGCTGCGCCCGCTGGCCAAGATCGTGCCGTCGCAGTGGCAGCAGTACGTGCAGAGCGGCATGCGAGGTCTCGTTCCCGACCTGGCTCGACGCGGATGCTCGGCGAGCGAGCCCGGGCGACGATCACGCCGACGTTCTGGCGCCGGCACCGTCACGACGACCTCGTGCGCCGCTGGGTCGACGCGGTCGGTGCGCGACGAACGTCACGGTCGTCGCCGTCGACGACCGCGACCACGGCGATGCTCATGCGCATCTTCGAGGCACTCACCGGGTCTGCGCGAGCGGCACGCTGGTCGCCGACCGCGACGTGACGAACCGGTCGCTGACGCTGCCGGAGATCGAGGCCGTGCGCGCGTTCAACGCGCCAGCTCACCGACGAGGGCCTGCCCTGCTCGGCGCAGAGCCGGCTCGTGCACTTCGGTGCCGCGCGCTACCTGATGCAGTTCGAGCCCGATCCGGCCGACGAGGCACGCGTCGAGCTGCCGCGCTGGGCTGCCGAGCGCGCGCACCAGCTCTCGGAGCGAGATGGTCGCGGACATCGCGGACACCGGCGTACGCGTCGTCGGCGACCTCGACCGCGCTGATCGTCCCGGTCGGCGATGCGCCGGAGTCGATCCCGAAGACCGTCGACGTCCCGGCGACGGTCGCGGCCCGCATGGCGGTCGGGCATCGTGCTGGCCTCGGGCGAGGCGCGCCGCTCGTTGCGCGGCCAGGCGGCGCAGCCCGCCGCCGAGATGCCGCAGGTGTCGCGCGACGACGAGCCTCGAGCTGGCACGCGTCATCGCGATGCGCGGCGCGCGCAGCGTCGGTGCAGAAGCTCAAGTCGCTGCGCGAGAACTCGGGAGGGCCCCCGGCACCAGCTGACCGCCGTACCCCCACCACGGCTGCGTTCACCCCTCGCAACTCCATCACCCGCGAGCGCTCCGGAATCGGCCGCCGATTCGAGCCGGAATCTGGAGTTCGTGAGGGTGTTGGAGCGCGCGGGGGTGAACTGCGCCGGGTCGCGCGTACACGCGGCGGTCAGTGTCGCGGCGCGGAGTGCAGGGCGGCGTCGACGGCGGACATCACCGTGGCGACGGCCTGCTCGAGCGGCACGATGCTGGTGTCGAGGGTGACCTCGGCGTCGCGGGGGCTCTCGTACGGCGAGGAGATCCCGGTGAACTCCGGCACCTCGCCGCGGCGCGCCTTGGCGTAGAGGCCCTTGCGGTCGCGCGCCTCGCACACCTCGAGCGGCGTGCTCACGTGCACGAGCACGAACGCACCGCCGGCGCGCTCGGCCATGGCGCGCGCGTTGCGGCGTCCCTCGTCGAACGGCGCGATCGGCGCAGCCACCGCGATGCCGCCGTGCGAGGCGACCAGCGCCGCGACCCAGCCGATGCGGTCGATGTTGATGGCGCGGGCGGCGGCGTCGAAGCCGAGCCCCTTCGACAGGTGCTGGCGCACCTCGTCGCCGTCGAGCAGCGTGACGTGCCGCTCGGCCAGCGCCGCGAGCTCGTGCGCCACCGCGCGCGCCACGGTCGACTTGCCCGAGCCGGAGAGCCCGGTGAAGAACACCACCGCGCCGGGGCTCACGCGCCGCTGCCCGCGCTCGACCTCGCGCGCGGTGTGCGGCAGGTAGAGCTCGTCGAGCGCGCGGCCGAGCGCGCCGCCGATCTCGTCGATCTGCTCGCGCGTCTCGTCGGTACGCCGCTCCAGCACCGCCGCGCAGCTCGTCACCCCGACCGCGTGCAGCGTCTCGCTGAGGTTCGCCGGCGAGGGCGAGGGCCACGGCAGCGCGATGCGCAGCACGCGGCGCGCGGGGTCGGCCGCCTCGACGGCGTCGGCGAGCTCCCACGCGGCGAGCGTGAGCCCGGCCCAGCCGAGCGCGCCCGGCGCCGGGTCGCGGCGTCCCGACGGCACCACGACGACGACGAGGTCGTGCCCCGCCAGCGCCGCCACGGCCTGCTCGACCTCGTGCCGCGTCGGCGCCGCGTCGACGACGTACGCCATCGACGAGCTCGACCCGCTGATCGCCGCCGCGGCGGCCGCGGCGGGGATGCGGACGTCGGACTCCCAGTGCGGGCCGGCTCCGCGCCAGGCGGGCCGCACGGTGCGCACGGCGGTGGCGCGGCCGTCCTCGCTCTCGACCAGCGCGAGCACGGTGTTCTCGGCGTCGCACAGCAGCAGGCGTCGGCCGCCGCCGGTGAGCAGCACGTCGAGCGCGGTGACGGGCAGCCAGCCCTCGAGCACGAGCTCGAGCAGGTCGAGCCCGTCGTCGTCGAGCGTGGTGCGGGCGTCGTGCTCGAGGTCGTCGAGGGAGAGGGGGCGCTTGTCGGTCACGTGCCCGAGCCTGCCTCGTCGGTCGGTCGGGATGCCTGCGGAGCGCTGTCGCCGACGGCGTCGAGCGCCGGCCCGCCGTACGCCGGATCCTCGACGATCTCCTCCACGCTGGCCCGCCGCGCGGCCGACGCGGCGGCGCTGGCCTGCAGCCGGTTGCGGATCCAGGCCCACGCGACGAAGGCGAAGACCACGGCGAGGGCGGTGATGACCAGCACCGTGGTGGTCGGTACGCCGATGAGCTTGAGGCCGGTGGCCAGCAGCACGATCGCGAGGACGCGGCGCAGCAGACCGCCGGGCGCGCGGCTCGACAGGCGGGCGCCGAGGTAGGCGCCGGGGATCGCGCCGAGCAGGATCGAGCCCGGCGACGACGAGCGAGAACTGGCCGAAGAGCAGGTGGCCGAGCGCGGCGGCGGCGACGAGCGGGATGGCCTGCGCGAGGTCGGTGCCGACCAGCGACGAGGCCTTGAGCGCGGGGTACATGAGCAGCAGCGCGACCACGACGATCGAGCCGGCGCCGACCGAGGTGAGGCCCACCATGAGGCCGGCGACGGCGCCGAGGATCAGGGTGGGGATCGGGCGGATGCGCACCTCGGCGCGGGTGAGCTCGGCAGCGCCCTCGCCCAGCGGCAGGCGGTTGCGCCACATCTGCACCAGCGCGCGCACGAACAGCCCGACGGTGGCCAGCAGCAGGGCCCAGCCGAGCAGCTGCTTGAGCACGAACTCGAGGTCGACCTCCTCGGGCACCTGGCTGATCAGCCAGGCCCCGGCGAAGGCCATCGGCACCGAGCCGACGCACAGCCACGCCACCAGGCGGCCGTTGATGGTGCCGTGCCGGAAGTGCACCGCGGCGCCGACCGGCTTCATGAACAGGCTCGCGACGATGTCGCTCGAGATGGCCGTGAGGGGGTCGACGCCGAAGACGAAGACGAGCATCGGCGTCATGAGGGCCCCGCCGCCCATGCCGGTGAGCCCGACCATGATCCCGACGAGCAGCCCGCCGATGGCCATCGACCACTCGATGCTCACGTGATCGACCTCTCCCGGCGCGGTCCGGGGGCCAGGAGCAGCATCCGACGATGGTAACTTGTGGGGGTCCCCCCAGCGGCCAACGGCGGTCGCAGGAGTGCCGGTCCCCATCGGAAAGCAGCCATCCCCGTGCCTACCCCTGCGCTTCCGGCGCCCTCCGACGACGACCTCGCGGTCGCCGTCGCACTGGCGGCAGGTGCCGGCGAGGTGCTCGTGGCCCTGCGGGACGAGTCGGGCGACCTGCCCTCCAAGGAGCTCAAGGACGCCGGCGACGCCGCCGCGCAGGCCTGGCTCGCGCAGGCGCTCGCTGTCGCCCGACCGGGTGACGCCGTGCTCTCCGAGGAGGCGGCCGACGACGCCGTACGCCTCGACGCCGACCGCGTCTGGATCATCGACCCGCTCGACGGCACGCGTGAGTTCAGCGAGCGCGCGGGCGAGGGCTGGCGCGACGACTTCGCCGTGCACATCGCGCTCTGGCAGCGCGGTCGCGGCCTCACCGACGCCGCCGTGTCGCTGCCGGCCCGCGGCGTCGTGCACACCACCGGCACCGGCGATGCGGCGGCCGCGCTCGACGCGTCCGTGGCCGAGGTGCTCGACGGCGTACGCCCGCTGCGCCTCGCCATCAGCCGCAGCCGCCCGCCGCGCGTGGTCGACCTCATGGCCGAGGAGGCCGGGGTCGACGTCGTGCCGATGGGCTCGGCCGGCGTGAAGACCGTGAGCGTGCTCGACGGCACGACCGATGCCTACGTGCACGCGGGCGGTCAGTACGAGTGGGATTCCGCGGCTCCGGTCGCGGTGGTGCAGTCGGCCGGGTTCGTCGCGAGACGGCTCGACGGCTCACCGCTGGAGTACAACCGCCCGAACCCGTGGCTCCCGGACCTCGTCGTCTGCCATCCGGCGCTCGAGGCCCACCTGCGCGAGATCCTCGCGCGAGCACAGGCGAGAGAAGGTCTCGACGCATGACCCAGCACGTCCTCAGCCAGCTCCGCAGCCTCGAGGCGGAGAGCATCCACATCTTCCGCGAGGTCGCGGCCGAGATGCAGAAGCCCTGCCTGCTGTTCAGCGGCGGCAAGGACTCCATCGTGATGCTGCACATCGCGCGCAAGGCGTTCGCGCCGGCGCGCATCCCGTTCCCCGTCATGCACGTCGACACCGGGCTGAACTTCGACTCGATCCTGGAGTACCGCGACACCTGGGCCGACCGTCTCGGCCTCAAGCTCGTCGTCGCCTCGGTGCAGGACGCGATCGACCGCGGTCTCGTGCAGGAGGAGCCCAACGGCTCGCGCAACCGCATCCAGACCCCGGTGCTGCTCGAGGCCGTGGAGCGCAACGGCTTCGACGCGCTCTTCGGCGGCGGCCGTCGTGACGAGGAGAAGGCCCGCGCCAAGGAGCGCGTCTTCTCCTTCCGCGACGAGTTCGGCCAGTGGGACCCGAAGAACCAGCGGCCCGAGATCTGGAGCCTCTACAACGGGCGCGTGCACGCGGGCCAGAGCATCCGCTGCTTCCCGCTGTCGAACTGGACCGAGCTCGACATCTGGACCTACATCCGCGACGAGCAGATCGAGATCCCGGATCTCTACCTCGCTGCCGAGCGCGACGTGATCGAGCGCGGCGGGATGCTCTACGCCGCCAACCGCTTCACGCCCCCCAAGGAGGGCGAGGAGGTACGCCGCATGATGGTGCGCTACCGCACCGTCGGCGACGCCAACCTCACCGCGGCCGTCGAGTCCGACGCCGACACGGTCGAGAAGATCGTGAACGAGATCGCGGCTGTCCGGATCACCGAGCGCGGCGCCACCCGTGGCGACGACAAGGTGAGCGAGGCAGCCATGGAGGACCGCAAGAAGGAAGGCTACTTCTGATGGCCGGCGAGCTTCTCCGCTTCGCGACCGCAGGCTCGGTCGACGACGGCAAGAGCACTCTGATCGGGCGACTGCTCTACGACTCGAAGTCGCTGTTCGAGGACCAGCTCAGCGCCGTCGAGGCCGTGAGCCGCGACCGCGGTGACGACTACACCGACCTCGCGCTGCTCACCGACGGCCTGCGCGCCGAGCGCGAGCAGGGCATCACGATCGATGTGGCCTACCGCTACTTCGCGACCCCGCGGCGCAAGTTCATCATCGCCGACACCCCGGGCCACATCCAGTACACGCGCAACATGGTCACCGGTGCCTCCACCGCCGACGTCGCGCTGATCCTGCTCGACGCGCGCAAGGGCATCACCGAGCAGAGCCGCCGGCACTCGTTCCTGGCCTCGCTGCTCGGCGTACCGCACCTGGTCATCTGCGTGAACAAGATGGACCTCGTCGACTACTCCGAGGCTCGCTTCGACGAGATCCGCGCGGAGTACGAGGAGTTCGCGGCGCGCCTGCGCGTGCGCGACATGACGTTCATCCCGATCTCCGCGCTCGTCGGCGACAACGTCGTGACGCGCTCGGAGAACATGCCGTGGTTCGACGGCTCGCCGCTGCTCAGCCACCTCGAGCGGCTGCACGTCGCGAGCGACCGCAACCTCGTGGATGTGCGCTTCCCCGTGCAGTACGTCGTACGCCCGCAGTCGCGCGAGGTGCTCGACTACCGCGGCTACGCCGGCACGGTGGCCTCGGGCGTGCTCAAGCCGGGCGACCCGGTGCTCGCGCTGCCCAGCGGCATGGAGTCGACGATCGCGTCGATCGACACCGCCGACGGCCCGGTCGACGAGGCGTTCCCGCCCATGGCGGTCACGATCACGCTGACCGACGAGATCGACATCAGCCGCGGCGACATGCTCTGCCGGCCGCACAACGTGCCGTCGGCCGTGCAGGACATCGACGCGCAGATCTGCTGGATGGACGAGAGCTCGGCGTTCCAGGTCGGCAAGAAGTACGCCATCAAGCACACGACCCGCTGGGCCCGTGTGGTGGCGCGCGCCGTCGACTACCGCATCGACATCAACACGCTGCACCGCGACGAGTCGGCGAACGAGCTCTCGCTCAACGAGATCGGCCGCGTGCAGCTGCGCTCGACCGTGCCGCTGTTCGTGGATGCCTACCAGGACAACCGCGAGACCGGCTCGTTCATCCTCGTCGACGAGGCCAGCAACAAGACGGTCGCCGCAGGAATGATCCGCCGCCTCGCAGGCGCCAGCTTCTAGCCCGTCGATGCGTGATCAGCGCGAGCTAAGGGCTTCCGCTCATCACGCATCGACGGTCAGGTGGGGAGCGGGCGGAGGTAGACGCCGTTCGCGGTGCGCACGTGCATGCCGGCGACGCGGTAGACCTCGAGCGCGCCGCTGTCGTTGGCACCGTCGACGTCGAGCGTGACCAGCGTCGTGCCGGTGGCGGCGTACTCGTGGAAGGCGTGGCGCAGCAGCGCCTGCCCGAGGCCGCGGCGCCGCGCGCGCGGTGACGACGCCGAGCACCCAGACGTAGCCGGCACCGGGTCGGCCGCGGCTGAGCACCAGACCGACGCCGCCCTCGGCGTCGCGCAGGATCGCCGACTGCGCGGCGTGGAAGTCGCGGGCCGGAGAGCACGTGCTCGATGACCTCGAGCGAGAACGGCAGGTCGCCGGGGTGCTCGGCGAACGAGTCGGCGAGCAGCGCGGTCACCTCGGCGGCGTCCTCCGGCCCGCGCATCGGCGCCACCGTGACGCCCTCCGGCCACTGCGGCGGCCGGGGCCGACGCGTCGAGCTCGATCGCCATCTCGTACTCCGCGCGGTCGCGCACGAAGCCCGAGCTCGGCGAGCAGCTCGGGCAGGCGCGGCGTGCCGTCGACGACCTCGGTGGCCAGCATGCGGCCCTCGGCGTACGGCGCCTCGCGCGATCGCCTCGAGCGCGACGGTCTCGCCGTGGTCGACGAGCAGCCGCAGCGCGGTGGCGAGGTCGGCGTCGTCGAGGTCGAGGTCGGGGTGCAGCGGCACGAACACCTCGGAGAACGGCGGGTTCGCGAACACCCCGCCCCACGCCACGATGCGCTCGCCGTCCGGCGCCTCCGGGTCGCGGCGTACGACGACGGGGAAGTCGCGGCCGGCGTCGCGGCCGGGCAGCGCGCGCATGCGGCGCATGCCCGGCCTCGGACCAGTGCGTGTCGCGCCCGGTCACCGCGGAGAACGACCGCTGCGCGATGTCGAGCATCGCCTGCACGTCGTCGTCGGTGCTCGGCCGCAGCATCAGCTCGCTCACGCCCGCGAGCCTGGCACAGCGCCGAGCGCGCGTGCGCAGGTTTCCGTCCATCCAGCCGGCGTACGCCGTCGATGCGTGATGAGCGGAGCTAAGAGGTTCCGCTGATCACGCACCGACGGGTTCTACGGGGAGCCAGAGCTCGCAGGTGGCGGTGCCTGCGGCGGCGTCGTACGCCGTCATCGCGACGATCTCGGGGCCGGGGCGCAGCTGCCACGGCTGCGACGGGAACCACTCGGTCGCGGTGGCGGCCCACGCCTCCTGCAGCGCGGCCGGGTGCGGGCCGTCGGTGCGGAAGACGGCCCACGTGCCCGCCGGCACCTCGATGACGTCGAGGCCCTGCGGCACGTCGGCGGTGGTCGCCACGCCGTGCAGGTAGGTCAGCTCCGAACCCTCGGCACGGTCGGGGTCGAGGTCGTCGCTGACCGCGAGCACGCCCGACGGCTCGGTGTCGTTGAGCGCCTTGAGCCGCAGCGTCTCCTCGACCGGGATCGAGGCGACGTGCTCGGCGATCGCCGGGTTCACGCCCTCGTGCACGAGCGGCACGCGCGCGGCGTGGCCCACGAGCCGCAGCGCGGGCAGGTCGGTGATGCGGGTGTCCATCGGGCTTCCTCCTTGCACGGTCAGGTGGAACCTGATCCGCGGTTGTGTGCGGAGCGGACCGCCGTCGCGGCGTACGTCGCCCGGCCCGACGCCGTGCACCGCGCGGAACGCGCGACCGAACGCCTCGGTCGAGCCGTAGCCGTAGCGCACCGCGATCGTCAGCAGGTCGTCGTCGCCGGCCAGCAGGTCGGCGGCGGCGAGCGACATGCGCCGGCGGCGTACGTACTCCGAGAGCGGCATGCCGGCCAGCGACGAGAACATCCGCCGCAGGTGGTGCTCGGTGGTGCCCAGGCTGCGGGCGAGGGCGCCGACGTCGAGCGACGCCGAGGGATCGGCGGCGAGCTCGGACTCCACGGCGTCGACGGCCGAGTTGAGCGCAGCGATCATGCGGGTGGTCCTGCCTAGTCGCACCCAGTCTGCGCCCGACTATCCGAGCCCGATCCGGTCAGTCGTCCGCCCGAGATGTGTGCCGTGCGGAGGCTGCGTCGGCGTGGCACGCATGTCCGGAAGCGTCGCGGAGATGTGTGCTGTGCGGAGGCGTGGAGACGGCGCCTGTGCGCACCATCTGACGGCGTACGCCGGAGGCTCAGTCGGATTCGAGGGCGTCGCGCATGGCGACGAGCTTGGCCTGCGACTCGGCGAGCTCGGCGTCGGCGTCGGAGCCGGCGACCAGGCCGCAGCCGGCGTAGAGCCGCAGCCGCGAGCCGTCGGCCTCGACCGCGGCGCAGCGCAGCGCGATGCCGAACTCGCCGTCGCCGTGGGCGTCGACCCAGCCGACCGGGCCGGCGTAGCGGCCGCGGTCCATGCCCTCGAGCTCGCGGATCACCGAGAACGCGCGCTCGGTCGGCGTGCCGCACACCGCGGCGGTGGGGTGCAGCGAGGCCGCGAGCGCGAGCACCGACGAGCCGTCGGCCAGCACGCCGCTCACGTCGGTGGCGAGGTGCTGCACGTTGGCCAGGCGCAGCAGGCGCGGCGTCGGCGGTACGTCGAGATCCGTGCAGTGCGCCGCGAGCGCGAGCGCCACCGACTGCACGGCGTACTCGTGCTCGGCGTGGTCCTTCGCCGAGTCGAGCAGCGCGGAGGCGAGCGACGCGTCGTTGTCGGCGTTCGACGAGCGGCGCATCGTGCCGGCGAGCACGCGCGAGGTGACGGTGTCGCCGATGCGGCGTACGAGCATCTCGGGGGTGGAGCCGAGCAGGCCGTCGACGGAGAAGGTCCAGCACGAGGGATAGCGCGCGGCGAGCCGGGTGAGCAGGTGCCGCGAGTCGATCGGCGCGTCGGCGGTGACCACGACGTCGCGCGCGAGCACCACCTTGTCGAGCTCGCCGTCGTCGATACGCCGCACCGCCTCGGTGACCGCGCTCTGCCAGTCGGGCACCGACAGCGAGCCCTCGGCGTACGCCACGCCCGCGGGCGCCTCGGGCACGGCGGCCGGGTGCGAGATCGCGGCGAGGGTCTCGTCGACCGCGTGCCGTGCCTCGCGCGGCGAGCCGGCGACGACGGTGAGCCAGGTGACGCCGTCGCGGCGGCCGACGACCGCGCGCGGCACGACGATGACCGACTCGCCGGGCGTGGGGTCGAAGGCGAAGGACGCGAAGGCGACCGCGCCGCTGCCGGGCAGGCCCACCTCGTCGTCGACGTCGGCGTCGGCCAGCCACGAGGCCCACCAGCGCTGGGCGCGCGAGAAGCGCTCGGCGCCGCCGAGCTCCGCGCGCGCCGCCTCGCCCCAGCCGACCAGCCCGGTGTCGAGGCCGTCGCGGTCGGTGGTGACCCAGGAGGTCGTCGCGAGCCCGCGCGGCAGCAGGCTCAGCAGCGGCCGGCCGGCCAGCTCGGCGGGCAGCGCCACGGTGCGCACGGTCGCCGGCGGGGCCGGGAGTGCGTAGGGCGCGGTCGACACGCTCACAGGCTAGGCGCCAGACGCCATCCCGGCAGGTCGACCTGAGCACAGGAGTGGCGCACATCTCCCCGAAGAGCCCGTCGATGCGTGATCAGAGGAACCTCTTGGCTCCGCTCATCACGCATCGACGGCTCTCCTCCGGTCGACGGGTCACCAGCGCTGCTTCTCGGCAGCGCTGGCAACCCACGGACGCTCGTCAGGTTGTCAGTGGAGTTGTCACCGGCTCAGGGCGCTCCGCCACCGCCCAGCGCTGACAACTCCACTGACACGTCGCCACCGATGTACGCCGGGCCGCTGGTCGGGCGTCTTCTCAGGAGTCGTGGAGGACGCTCACCTGGGTGGCGACCACCGTGGCGTTCAACGTCATCGCCGGCGTGGACGTGGTGCTGCAGCGGAACAGCAGGGTGGTGGCGTCGCCGGCGACGCGCAGCCCCGCAGTCGGCATGCGAAGCACGTCGTCCTTGAGCGACGTGTCTGTCTCCTTGATGTGTCGGCGGCTGAGACGTCAGGAGCGTCCCGTACGCGCCTTCGGCCCAGATGCACTGAACCGTCGCGGGTGCTCCGGCGGCGGCGGGGGCGAGGACGTGGACGGAGGCCTCGAGGAGGTAGTCGCCGGGCGGGAGGCTCATCGAGGTGAGGCCGTGGGTGTCGTTGCCGGCGGCGTACGCCGTTGCTCCGCTCACGCGCAGCCACGCGGGCCCGATGCCGTCGGCGCCGCTCGGCCCCTGCGGTCCCTGCGGGCCTTCCGGGCCCTGCGGTCCCTGCGGTCCCTGCTCGCCCGGTTCGCCGGACGGCCCGATCCCGCCGGGTCGCCGTCGCTGCCGTTCGTGCCGTTCGCACCGTCGGTGCCGGACCCGGCAGGCCGTCGACGCCGTTCGTGCCCGGCGCCCCAGGTGCTCCGTCGACGCCGTTGCTGCCATCGGCACCGTCGGCTCCATTGGTGCCGGCAGGCCCGGTGGCACCGCGAGCTCCTGCCGCACCGGCAGCTCCCGCCGGCCCGGCCGGTCCCACGGCACCGCGGGCGCCGGTGGCGCCGGTGATGCGGGTGAGCACGTACCCCTTCGGGCACGTCGACCCCTTCGGCGCGACGACCACCGAGCCGGCCTTCACGCACATGGTGGTCGAGGTGCTCGTGGCGGCGCTGGCACTGAGCCCGCCCACGACCACGAGCCCGACGACCGCGAGCGGCAGCACCACCGAGCGCCGGGCCAGAAGGCCGGCAGAACCAACCGCCGACGTCGTACGAGGGGAGGAACCCGCGCTGCGCGGTCCGCGCGGACGACCATGCGTCGAACTCATACCGACCACGACAGCGAACCGCGAGCGCCGATGCCCTGACGACTGCTCGGAGTGGGTGACACAGTTCGTCCGCGCGCCCGACCCCCGTCGGCCGCGCGACCGACCCGCACGGGTCCGTTCCATCGCCGCCGACCGGGCGATCCCGGCTCGACATCAGCGCGCTGAACGCACTCGCGCACGCTGCGTCACTCGATCGGGCACAAGTCGCTCACAAAGCGGGGGAGGGGGTTGGCGGCACCACCTCGTTCGTCTAGTGTTCACCGCAGTAGAACGACGTTCCACTGAGGGGAACGGGTCGCGCAGCCGGAGGGGGCCGCACGACCTGTCAGGGCGACGTTCTCATGCAGGAGGGGAGATACGCCGGTGACGGCGATGTCGACGATGCGTGCGCGCCGCTGGGGAGCGGCCGCGCTCGCGTTCGCGTCGGTGGCGGGGGCTGCCGTGATCGGTGCTGCGCCGGCTCAGGCCGCCAGCGTCAACATGAACTGCAAGATCCTCAGCTCGTCGATCCCGTGGAAGGGCTCGGTCTCCGGGCGCGCTCGCGCCGAGCAAGCCGAAGGCCGGCGCCAACGCCACGGTGACGATCACCTTCCCGAGCGGCTACGAGACCGGCCCGGTGCCGGTGGCCGCGGGCAAGCTGCAGCCGGTGCTCTACCTCAACATCAACGGCGCCTCGGTCACCGCGCGCGGCGGCACCAACCCCGCCGCGCTGCCGCCCAACGCCACCTTCACGGTGCCGAGCACCCGCGTGCAGTTCAAGGCGAAGTCGGGCAGCAACAAGATCACGCTGACCAAGGTGGTCTTCGACTACCTCCCGGGCGAGCCCGACACCACGTGCACCAACAACGGTGCCGCGCCGACGGTCGTCTCGTTCACCGCCGCGTCGACCTCGACCCCCAAGCCGACCCCGACGCCCACGCCGACCCAGACCCAGACGCAGCAGCCGACCCAGTCGGCGACGCCGACCGCGACGCAGAGCACGTCGACCGACAACAACGCCTCGGGCGGCAACAAGTCGGGCGGCAAGAAGAGCGGCCTGGCCGACACCGGCCCCGAGGACGCGACGCGCACCATGCTCATCGCGCTCGTCGACCCTGCAGGTCGGCCTCATCGCCTGGTTCCGCTGGGGCCGCAAGCCCGCGTACGCCGGCACCCACAGGGGAGCTCACCGATGACCGCGATGCGTCCGCTCTCCGTCCGCCGCGCAGTCAGCAGCGCGAGCGCGCTCGCCGTCGCTGGCTGGCTCGTCGGCGCTGCTGTTCACAGCTCTCGCGACGGCCGCCGAGGCGCGTCACCGTCAGCGGGGTCAACTGCCGCACGCTCTCCACCACCAAGCCGTGGAACGCGCCGACCACCGACGAGCCCACGCACTCGCTGCCGAACATCACGGTGTCGATCGGCGCGCGCGTCCGGCAGCACGCGTGACCGTCACCGTGTCGTACGTCGAAGGCCCCGGCATCGGCCCGGTCGAGCGTTCCCGCCGGCGCGCTGCAGCCGAGCGCGACTCTCGCGGTCGACGGGAGCCACGTCCTCGACAGCGCTCGCCGACGGGCCCGGCGTTCGGCGCCATCACGCGGCACCGAGCGGCGGCGACCACGGGGATCTCGACGCCGCGTTCCGCCGGCGACCATGACCGTGAACGTCACCGCCAGCGGGGCGGGGCCGGTGACCGTGGAGCTGCAGTCGATCGGCTTCGACTACACGCCGTTCGACGTGGTCCGGCGACAGCTCGGCGCCGTCGACACCGTCTGCAACAAGGGCGCCGACCCGTTCCTCGCCGCCGCCGCTCCGATCGGCCTCAGCGCGTCGAGTCGGGGAGCGACGGCGACGCCCACGCCGACGACCACGAGCGCGACGCCCACGCCGACCGTCACGAGCGCGACGCCCGACGCCGACCCGTCACCGAGCACCGACGCCGACGCCGACCGTCACGAGCGCGACGCCCACGCCGACGCAGACGCTCGGCGACTCCGACGCTCCGACGGCCACCGGTGTCGCCGCGACGCTCGACGTGCTCGACGCTCGGGCAGACGCAGCCGTGGTGCGGCCGACGTGGTCCGCCTCGCTCACCGGCACCAAGGTCAACGTCGCCTTCGTGCCCAGGGCCGGCCAACGGCCCGGTGCCGCTGCACGGCCGGCTGGCTCAAGGCCGACCGCCCAGATCAGCGCGCCGGCGACGGTCGACGTCGAGGGCGCGCCCGTACGGCGCCATCTGGCCGCGCGACGAGACCATCCCCGGCACGACGATGACGCGGCACGGTCACCGGCACGCCCGACGTCGACTCGGTGTCACGCAAGGTCGTCTTCAAGGACATCGGTTCGGGCTCGAACGTCGACACGACGTGCATGCCCAACGCCGCGCATCACCGTGCCGGTGGCGTGTCGTCGCCGGCGCTGCCCGACACGCTGCCCACCGCGCACCGGTGACCTCACGGTCAACCCGGAGACGGTGACGGCCGGCGGCAAGGTCACGCTGTCGGGCGAGGGCTTCGCACCCGGCAGCAACGCCACGGCTGGCATGTACTCGACGCCGGTCACGCTCGGCGTCGGCACGGCCGACGCCCAGGGCGCGATCTCGGTCGAGGTCACCATCCCGTCGGGTACGACGGGCAGCCACACGCTTGATCCTGCTCGGCGCCGACAACTCCGGCGGCGTCGTCGCGCTCACCAAGACGATCACGGTGACCGCGGCCACGTCGACGCCGACCCCGACGCCGACCGACACGAGCACGACGGATCCGACGGACGACCCGGACAACCCCGGGACGCTGCCCGAAGACCGGCCCCGGCGACTTCACGATGACGCTGGTGTGGGCGCTGGTCGCCCTGCAGGTCGGTCTCATCGTGGCCGTGCGCGCCTCCCGCTCGCGCCGCCCGGCCGTGGCCGGCAAGCACCGCCGCTGACGCTCCGGACGAGCACTCCGCGCAGGGCCTCGGTCACCACGGGTGACCGAGGCCCTGGCGTATGTCACCGCCGGGTCACGGGCAAAGGTCTGACCTACCGGAACGGTGTCACGAGTTGCTGCAAGACCCTTGACACTGCAGGTCAGCGGGCCTTGTATTGCACTTGTCACGGGTGTGAGAACAGCGTTTCACTGAGTGGAACACTCTCGGGGGAGAGCGAACACCTGAGTCAGGACCGTCTCGGATGGGGATCTGAGGCAGGCACGCAGTGAGAGCTGCGCGGTCCGGCAGTGCATAGCACTGCGTGCCGAACTACGTCACCGGGCGAGGGGTCCGGATGACGCCTCTGGAGGGAAGGGGAACTCTTCTGATGAAGATCAGGAAGAGTCTTGCCGGGGTTGCAGCGGGATCACTCGCGCTCGCCGGCGTAGCGGTTGTCGGCGGCTCCGCGCGCGTCCGCCGCAGGCAGCGACGACCGTACACGATCAACGGGCTCGACGTCAGCCAGGCCGGGGGCGTCGGCATCGTCGCACTCCGAGGTGGACATCACGGCGATCAGGCGGCACCAACGTCGACCGTCACGGTCGAACATCACCGGCGGCAGCCCGAACGTGACGGTCGGTTCGCCGGGGTCGCCGCGAACGCCGTACCGGCTCGACGGCCTGACGTCGGATCGATGGCGGCCCGCAGTGCAGCTCGCCGGCACCGCGGCGACCGTGGCGGTCCGACCAGCTCGGTGTCTACCGTCGGGGACCGACGGTCGAGCGCGCTGCACGTCCCGGGCTCTCCGTCGCGTGCACAGCTCGTGCTGCGAGCCGCTGGCGGCTCGACGTGCAGGTGGCCAACCTCGGCGGTGTCGTCGGTGTCGGCTGCGGCGAGCGATGATGCTTCGCGACTCAGCACTGAGGTCGTCGGCTCGACGCGACTCGTGCTACGTCCGACGCGACGTAACAACCCGACCCGACGAGCACCGACGTCGCACCGGCGACGACAGCGACTACCAGTCGGCCGCCGGTCACTCCGTCACACGGTTACGCAACGCTCGGCTCTGGCGGCTGCAACGGGTGGCACCCAGCGCGCGTGACACCGTGATCGGTGGTGCTTTCGTGACGCGACGCAGACCGGCCATCCGTCGGTGACGAACGGGGACACGATCACGCTCGCGTTCAACAACGCGTGGAGCATCGACACCGACGTCTGGGCACGTGCTGCGGCGACGGCACCTCCCGCTGCGCTCGTGCTCGGTCCGATCGACGTCGCCGAGCGGCACCGACCGTGACGCGGTCGGCCGACCCTGACCCCACGGGACGATCTGGCACACGGAGCCGTCACGGGACACCGAGTGACTGTCGCCTGGGCAGCACCGGTGGCGGTTCGTCAACCGCCGGGCGCTTCAACCCGTCGGAGCGACCACCAACGCCTGATCAGGCGCCGGCGCGATCGTGCAGCAGGTCCGCCTGGCTCGATCACGATCCTCGGCACCCGCGTCGACGCCGGCGCCGGCTGTGACTCGTCCGACCGGTCACTTCGACGCGTGACCGGCAGCAACTGGTACCCCGGCGGGACCGGTCACGCGTCGCGCCGACCACGGCTGCAGCCTGGCGACGTCGCTGGGTGGCCACGGCCGGCAACAGCGGCTCGTCTCGCGGCCGACGGTCGCGCTCGGACCTGAGCACCGGCGACGGCCGTGTCTGCAACGGCGACCGCCGGCACGGCCGATGTCGGCTCGCCTGTCGACGCTGAGCAACGGACCCAGTGCACCCGTCAACGGCGCCGGGCTGCTGACCGCAACCTGTGAGCGCAGCAGCAGATCTCGACGGGCGTACTGCACGTGCGCCGCTCCGACCAGTACCCCGGCGCCGACCACTGAGGGCGACGACCGGCACGAGACCACCATCTGACCCGGGGTCTGCTGCGACACCGTGACCACCGAACGCGCACATCAACCCGATCACGGTCACGACGCTCGTGGCGGCGCGGCGAGCTGGTCGCTCACCGCGTCCATGCCGGGCCTGTCGGACGGCAGCGCGGGAGCCTCGATCGCGGCAACAGCAGACCTCGCGATCGTGGCAACATCGCGCTTCGACGACCGGCTCGCCGCTGGCCCGCCGGGCGACGCTCGCTTCGGCGCCGGCTCAGACCGGCTCCGGCGGCATCATCACCGGTGCCGTACGCTCTGCGACGCTTGCGACCAACGCCGCTGCAGCCTCGGCGGCACCGCGGTGGCCAGTAGGATCGTCGACGCCGACCTGCCGCTGACGGTGCCGGCCTTCCAGAAGGCCGGCGACTACACGCCGCACCATCACCGTTCACCCTCACCTGATCCTCACGGATCAGGCGGTGAAGACCGCTAGCTAGTTCGACCTCGTGTGGCCCGGGAGCTTCGGCTCCCGGGCCACACGGCTGTTCGGGGACCGGGTGCGGCGACCGGGCCTCCGCCGGCGGCGTACGAACGGAATCAGCAGACGTATCAACAGCGGAAGGAAACTTCCGGACACGGATTGGTCACGTGGGCGTGGTCGCTTGACCGCGGACCGTGACGAGCGGACTCTGCGAACCGAGCGCAACGTCGGATGGGTCTCGCACCCGCACGGCGGGGGTGAGGGCGTGCGCTCAGGTCCCCGGCCCACCTTCCCCAAACGGGCCGGATCTCGGGAGGGCACATGTCCACCACGCTCGATCGTCCGACGGAGGCCGGCACCGCCGACCTCATCGTCCCCAGCGCCGGCCAGAAGCTGGCGGGGCTCGTCCGCATCCTCATCGGGTTCACGTTCCTGTGGGCGTTCCTCGACAAGACCTTCGGCTTCGGCTACGCCACCACGAAGGCCTGGATCTTCGGCACCGGCGACGGCAGCCCGACCGTCGGGTTCCTCAAGTTCGGCGTCAACCCCGACGGCCCGTTCGCGAGCACCTTCACCGGCCTCGCACCGAGCTCGCCGAGCGGCATCGTCAACTGGCTGTTCATGCTCGCGCTGCTCGGCGCCGGCGTCGGCCTCGTGCTCGGCATCGGCATGAAGATCTCGTCGATCGGCGCCGTCGCTGCTGCTGCTCCTCATGTACCTCGCCGTCGCACCGTGGGCGAAGTACCAGGACGAGGGCGGCTCCACCGTCGCGTCCAACAACCCGATCCTCGACGAGCACATCATCTACGCCGCCACGCTCATGCTGCTCATGGTCGTGAGCGCCGGCCGCTACTGGGGCCTCGGCCGCTGGTGGGAGAGCAAGACTCCCTCCTGGCTGCACTGAGCCCAGCCCGACCTCGAGGGGTCACCAGCGCGGAGTCCGGATCGCGCCGGTGGCCCCTCCGTCATGCTCGCGGATCGACCGGCTGACGCTGGTCGCCCCGTTGGAGGGACGTCGCACCAGTGCCGGAAAACTTGGCACTATGCCGAAATACTTGTCAATGTCTCCAGGGTCATGCACCCTGGGCGCCATGGATCTGTCCACCCCGCTGCGCTCGCTCGCGCCGAGCCTCGAGTCGGCCGTGCTCACCGTGCTGGCCGGCACCGAAGCGCCACTCTCGGCGAGCGCGATCGCGCGCCTGGCCGAGCAGGGCACGCGCAACGGGCAGGCCCCTGTGCTCGCACGGCTCGTTCAGCACGGCCTGGTCAGCACCGTGCCAGGCACCACGGGCCCGCTCTACCGGCTCAACCGCGAGCACCTGCTCGCTCCGGCGGTGCTGGCTGCGGTCGGCTCGCGCCAGGTCCTGCTCGACCGGCTGCGTGCGGCGCTCGACGAGCTCGGGCCGACCCTGCTGCATGCCTCGCTGTTCGGCTCCGTCGCTCGGCGCGAGGCCGGCCCGCACAGCGACATCGACCTTCTGCTCGTGACGACCGACGACCGACCGGCGGACTGGCACGACCGCATGCTCGAGCTCGCCGATCGTGTGCGCACGTGGACAGGCAACGCTCTCGAGACGGTGGTGCTCACTCGCGAGCACCTGGCCCGGACCGCCGGCTCCGAGTCGGTGGTCGATGCGTGGCTGGCCGACGGGGTCACGCTGCACGGTCCCGAGCTGGTGGACCTGCTGGCCGCGACTGCGGCCGACGCGTGACTCCCGCACGCCTGCCGACCAGCCCGGGCGATCGCGGGCAGGCGCGGGCTCGACGCCGCATCGCAGCCAAGTACCTCGAGGTGGCCGAGCTCGTGTCGGGCGAGGGCGGCACCACCAACAACGTGTGCGTCGGGGTGGCAGTTCTCGCGGGCATCGCCGCCGGCGACGCGATCTGCCTCATGGCCGCCGGCGCACGGTACTCGGGTCAGAACCATCTCGACGCGGCCACGCTGCTCGAACGGCACCACGCCGAGAGCGGTCGTCGGTTGCGCAAGCTCGTCGCGCTCAAGCCGGAGTCGCACTACGGCCACGGGCTCGTCAGCGACTCCGAGCGCGACAACGCACTGCGCTGGGCGCGCGAGCTCGTCGCGCACGCCACGACCGTGTCGGACTAGCTCCCGCGGGGCGTCGGACGCGGGTGTCTCGTGAACCACGTCATTGGTTGAACGCTGGGCTCGACAGCGCGGTCGCCCCTGGGCGACGTACGAGGACAAGGGCGGCTCGACCGTCGCGTCGAACAACCCGATCCTCGACGAGCACATCATCGACGCCGCACACGCTGATGGTGCTGAAGCTCGTGTGCGCCGGCCGCTACTGGGGCCTCGGCCGCTGGTGGGAGAGCAAGACTCCCTCCTGGCTGCACTGACCCCAGCCCGACCTCGAGGGGTCACCAGCGCGGAGTCCGGATCGCGCTGGTGGCCCCTCCGTCATGCCGTCGTACGCCGACCGCGCATCCACGTCAGGCACTGACAACTCGACCTGTCAGTGCCTGGCGTTGCTCGAGCACCGTGAGCCAGTGACAACCGAGGTTGTCAGTGCCGCGGACGGCCGTCGTACGCCGATGTCTCGTGCGCCACAAAAGTGGTTGAACACTGGATAGTTCAACCCCGGAGGAGGATGGTCTACCTCAAGAGCACCAACCACTTCCAGACCCGCAGCCCCACCACGGATCCGCCAGCGCGAGGCGCTCGATGAGCGACACGACGCCGGTCGTGACGTAGGAATCAGGGGAGGGTCCCATGAGCACCACCCACGCAGCCGACACCATCAGCGTCGTCGACCACAGCGCGGACCAGATCGTCACCACCGCAGGCCAGAAGTGGGCCGGCGTCGTCCGCATCCTGCTCGGCTTCACGTTCCTGTGGGCGTTCTTCGACAAGACGTTCGGCCTCGGCTTCGCCACCACCAAGGCATGGCTGTTCGGCACGGGCGACGGCAACCCGACCGCCGGGTTCCTCAAGTTCGGCGTCAACCCGAACGGCCCGTTCCACGACTTCTTCACCAACCTCGCGCCCAGCTCCCCGAGCGGCCTCATGAACTGGCTGTTCATGGGCGCGCTGCTCGGCGCCGGCGTCGGCCTGGTCTTCGGGGTCGGCATGCGCATCTCGTCGATCGGCGCCTCGCTGCTGCTGCTCTCGATGTACGCTCGCGGTCGCCCCGTGGTCGAAGTACGTCGACGAGGGCGGCTCGACCGTCGCCAGCAACAACCCGCTGCTCGACGAGCACATCATCTACGCCGCCACCCTGATGCTGCTCATGGTCGTCAGCGCCGGTCGCTACTGGGGCCTCGGCCGCTGTGGGAGGCGCACACCCCGGCGTGGCTGCACTGATCGCAGCACCGCTCGCCAGCTAGCCAGCTCGAAGGGCCACCCCCGCACACTCGTCGCGGGGGTGGCCCTTCGGCGTTCGTCTTCCCCCGCGACGCCCGGCGTGGTTAGACTCGCCGAGAACCCCGGCATACATCCCCCGTTGTGCCGGGGTTCGCTTATGCCCGGACACCGGCCTGCGTGTCATGGCCGCGCGCGCCGCCCGCTGCGCTTGACTGTGCGTCAACGGGGCGGTCACCGAGCGCCGCCCACGTCGAGACGGACCACGGGGAGCACGGGGAGCATGGCCCTCACGAACGTCGAGTCCCGGCCGTCAGCCGGGCATCGAGGCGGTGCCCGACGCCGCCGGCAGCACGCACGCCGCCACCGAGCGCGTGCTGCGGATCGTGGTGCTCGTCTGGAGCGCCGCGTGGATCGTGCTCATGGCGGTCTTCGAGGGCGTCGACACCAGCCTCGCGCCCGCACTCACCTGGGCGATGCTCGCCGGTCTCGCGGTCGGCTGGGTCGTCGTGGTGCTCGCGCGGCTGCCCGTGGGCACGGCGTACGTCGCCGCGCTCGCCGGCACGGCCCTGGTGCAGGCGCTGCTCACCCCGCCGCTCGGGCTGTGGTCGGAGTCGGGCCTGCTGCTCACCTGGACCAACCTCGCCGCGATCAGCTGCGGCTTCGTCGTCGCGGGAGCCCGCGGCCGGATCGCCGTCGCCGCGATCGCTGCGGGGCAGCTGCTCATCCTCACGACGCGCGCCTGGGCCGACGGCACGGTGGCGCCTGTGGTCGCAGTCGAGCGTGCTCGTCACCTGGACCAACCTCGCCACCCTCACCTGCGGCTTCCTCATCGCCGGCACCCGCGGACGTATCGGCGTCGTCGCGATCGCCGGCACGCAGCTGCTCCTGCTCACCACGCGCTCCTGGTCGGACGGGACGCTGTCCATCGCGTGGCACGGGATCGTCGCGGCTGCGGCGTACGCCCTGGCCGACGGCATGGCCGCGCACGTCGCCGCCGGGCCGGTGCGCGCGCAGTCGCGCGACACCGACGCCGCGGCCGACCGGCTCGCGGTCGAGCGCGCGCGGCGTGGCCGTGCGCGAGGCGCGGGTGCGCGAGGCGGAGCGCGATCTCGCGCGTGCTGCACGACACCGTGCTCAACACGCTCGGTGCGCTGCGTCGCGGATCGACCCGGACGAGACCGACGCGCTGCGGGCGCGCTGCGCCCACGACCTCGAGCGAGCTGCGCCACCTGCGCGACACAGCGCTTCGTCGATCACCGGCGACACCGGCGTCGGGGCGCGACGCGCTCGTGCAGGCCCTCACCTCGCGCGCCGCCGTGCTCTCGCTCGAGCGTCGACGTGCGCAGCCGCATCACCACCACGACCACGATGCCGACACGCCGTCGCCGACGCCGTCGCCGGCGCGTGCGCCGAGGCGCTCGTCAACGTGGCCAAGCACTCCGGCACGCGAGCCGCGATGCTCAGCCTCACCTGGGACGGCGCGGTGCTCGAGGTGGGCGTGCACGACGAGGGCTGCGGCTGGTCGGGCGAGCTGCTGCCGGAGCACGGCGTCTCCCGCTCGATCCTGGGCCGCGCGATCGAGGCCGGGCTCGACCGCTCGTCGCCACCGCGCCCGGATCGACGGCACCACCGTGACGCTCACCTGGCGGCACCCGTCGCTCTGCGAGGAGCCGGCAGAGGACGGGGCCGCCGGCGTCGACCCGGCCGCCGCCCACGTGCTCGCGACCGTCGCCGTCCGCGCCGGCAGCTGGCTGGCCGGGCTGCTGGTCTTCCTCTCGCTGGTCTTCTGGCCGAGCACCGGCTCGGTCCGGCACCCTCGCCGCGCTCGCGATCGTCGGTCTCGTGCTGGCGCTGACGTGGCGCATCGGCGTACGCCGTGGCCGGGTGCCGATCCCGACGGCGTACGCCGTGCTGCTCGTGGTCGCCACCTTCCTCGTCACCGGCGCTGCCGGCGCGCGACGCCGCGACGTGCACGGAGCTCGGCGAGGGCTGGTGGGGGCTCGACGGCGCGGTGGTCGTGCTGTTCTCGCTCGTGCTGCTCACCCGCGGCTGGTGGTGGACCGCGGCCGGGTCGGTCGCGATGGTGCTCGGCGCGCTCTCGCTCTACGCCCGGCCCGCTGCCGATCCCGGACGACTGCCTCGGGGTGCCCGCGTTGACGGCGGCCTTCGAGCTCTCGATCGTGGTCGCCATCGTGCTCTTCCGCGAGGCGCTCACGCGGCAGTGGGCGCGGGCCTCCGACGTGCGTTCGCGGGCCGAGGCGCTGCGCATCGCCACCGAGGTGCGCGAGGCCACGGGTCGCGCGCGCGACGCCCGCGTCGACGCCGTCCTCGCCGCCACCGTGCCGTTGCTCGACACCCTCGCCTCCGGGCTCGCCGGTCCCGACGACGACGGCGTACGCCGCCAGTGCGCCACCGCCGAGAGCGCGCTGCGCTCGCTGCTCACCCTCGGGCCGACGTACGACGCCCTGCGCGACGTGCTCGGCGAGGCGGTGCTGGCGGCGTACGCCCAGGGCAGCGCGATCGAGGTGATGCCTGCGTTCGGCGAGGTGAGCCTCCCCAGCGATCCCGACGCCCTCGATCCGGACCCGAGCTCGACCCTGCAGCCCGCGACCGTCACGCCGCCCGCGGTGGAGCCGTTGCGGACGCTGCTGGGCGAGGTCGTCGCGATGCTGCCGGCGCAGGGCTCGGCGACCGCCGCGCTGATCCGCGGGCCGGAGGGCAGCAGCCTCACCCTGGTCTCCGACACGCGCCCTCGCGCCGCTGCCGGTCGCCATCGGCCGCGACCTCGCCGCGACAGGCCTGCTGCTCGACCAGGCCCAGGTCGGCACGCAGTCCCTGGTGGAGGTGCGGTGGTCATGATCTGGTCCGCCTCGTCTGCCCCTGGCACCGCGCGCCACCCCGATCCCCGAGTCACGCACGTAAGTGACCGCGAGGGCGGCTGCTCGCGGTCATGTAGGTCAGTGACTCGCCGCTCGCCCGACGCGCGCTCGAACGCGACGCGGGACGTGACGCAGAGTCCTGCGACGGGCGCGACGTCGTGAGCGCGCGCAGCGTCGCGGTGATCGACGACCACGCGCTCGTGCGGCAGGGCCTCGTGCGCGCCCTGACCACGCAGCCCGCGCTCGACGTCGAGGTCGTGCACGACGGCGACGACCCCGTCGCGGTGCTCGCGCTCGAGCCGGCGCCGGCGCTCGTGCTGCTCGACCTCGACCTGGGCGGTACGCCGGTCTCGGTCGACGTCGTACGCGCCCTGGTCGAGCGCGGCAGCAGCATCCTCGTGGTCAGCGCGCTCGCCGACGCCCGCACGATCCGCGCGCTGCTCGGCGCCGGGGTGGCGGGGTTCGTCTCGAAGCGCGAGTCGACCGACGCGCTGGCCGAGGCCGTGGCGGCGGTGCTGCGCGGCGAGACCTGGACGACGCCGGAGCTCGCCGGCGTGCTCGCCAGCGACGACGCGCCCGACCGGCCGAGCCTGAGCCCGCAGGAGCACCGCGCGCTCGTGCTCTACGCCTCCGGGCTCACGCTCGAGAGCGTGGCGCGGCGGATGGAGGTCAAGCCGGGCACCGTGCGCGAGTACCTCGCCCGCGTGCGCACCAAGTACGCCTCCACCGGGCGCCCGGTGCGCACCAAGACCGACCTCTACCGCGAGGCCGTCCGCGACGGCTACCTCGACGCCGCGCCGGCCACCGACGGCGCCCGGCCGCCGTCCGGCGCCTGACCGGTCGGGGTGCGGTCATGTCCGCAGAAATGCGGACATGACGCCGGTTGCCGGGGCCACTTGGATGGGAGCGGCGGCTGGCATCCCGTTGAACGGGGGACGACGGGATGCCGCCCCGTCGCCGCTGCATGCGGCGACGGCCCCCCTCCGGTGTTTCCGGCGTACCGCGAGATGTGCCGCCACGCCGTGCCCAGAGCCGTCGGGGCGGCACATCTGCTGAGCCCCTCCCCGAGACGTGCCGCGTGAACGTGCCCCGGGCACCCTCGCGCGGCACATCGCGACGCCCTTCCCGAGCATGCCGCCACACGTGCGGCCGTCGACGCGGCACATCTGCGACGGCCTACCCGAGACATGCCGCCACAACGGGCCCCGCGTCGTTGAGGCGGCACCTCTGCCGAGCCTCTCCCCGAGGTGTGCCGTGTCGACGGGCCCGCGGCGTCGGGCGGCACATCTGCTGAGTCGCTCTCCGAGGCGTGCCGCGTGGCCGGGCCAGGAGTCGTCGTCGAGGCGGCACATCTCGGGGGAGCGGCGACCGCTACCATCGGCACTGGAACGGCGTTTCACTTCTGGAACGGCGTACCGGACCCGCCGAACCCCAGCCAGGAGAGCCGTCGTCGTGGAGCTCGTCGAGATCGCGGTCGTGCTGCACGTGTTCCTGCTCGTCTACTGGCTCGGCGGCGACCTCGGCACCTACTACTCGAGCCGCTACGTCATGAAGCCCGAGCTCGGGATCGAGGCGCGCCAGACCGCGCTCAAGATCATGAGCTTCTGCGACGTCTTCCCGCGGATCTGCCTCGTGCTGTTCCTGCCCAGCGGCATCACGCTCGTGGCGCTCGGGCCCTACTCCGGCGGCTACCTCGCCCCGTGGATGCTCGTGCCGATCTGGATCTTCGGCCTCGCGTGGCTGTGGATGGTCATCACCGAGTACCGCTCGCACGGCGCCGCGTCGCCGCGGATCGTGTGGATCCGGCGTATCGACCTCTGGATCCGGTACGCCGTCATCGCCGGCACCATCGGCTTCGGCCTCGCGATCCTGATCGGCGGCGACGCGGTGGCCTCGGGCCTCTCCGGCCTCGACGTCACCTCCAACCCGCGCTGGCTCGGTCTCAAGGTCGCGATGTACGGCACCGCGATCCTGTGCGGCGTGATGATCCGCCGCGACCTGCGCCCCTTCGGCCCGTCGTGGGTCGCCCTGGTCACCAGCGGTACGTCGACCCCCGAGGTCGAGGCCGGCATCGGCGGCGCCATCGAGCGCAGCGAGAAGTGGGTCTACGTCATCTGGGTCTGCGTCATCGGAGCAGCCATCCTCGGCATCGTGAAGCCCGGAGCCCTCGGCTACTAACCCGCTGGAGTTGTCACTGCAGTTGTCAGTGGCTCGGGGTGCTCTAGCGGCGTGAGGCGCTGACAACCCGGGTTGTCAGTGCCGGGCAGGTGCTATCCACACGCTGCTTGTGCCCGTGCCTGTCCACCGGTCGGTACGCCGCGGGCGGCCGCCGACGGTCCCGCTGTCCCAGGGTCGCCGGATGTCCGGCGCTGCGCACGCTCTCGACACCGTCCCCGGTCTGGCCGCCCTGGCGGGCGGTCAGCAAGGACTGGTCACGCGCGAGCAGCTGAGGCTGCTCGGCGTCGATGCACACGATGTAGCGCAGCAGCTGAGCTCGCGCAGGTGGCAGGCGGTATCGGCGCACGTGCTCGCTGCTTTCACGGGGCCGTTGCCGCGCCGCTCGCTGATCTGGGCGGCTGCCCTGCACGGGCGGCCCGACGGGCTCATCGGTGCCTGGACGGCCCTGGAGGTGCACGGCACCACCCGCTGGGAGCGTTCCGCTTGTCACCTGCTCGTGCCACGAGGGCGGTCGGTGCTCCCGATGCCGGGGGTGGTGCTGCACGAATCGCGACGCCTCGATCCGATGGGCGACGCCTTCCCCGGTTTCCGGCTCCCCGTGGTGAGCCCCGCCCGCGCCGCCATCGACGCGGCGTCGTGGTCCGGCCGCCCTGCTCACGCCGCCGCGCTGATCGCGGCCGTGACGCAGCAGGGGACGACCACCCCCGCCGATCTCCTCGCCGAACTCGAGGCTGCCGGTCTCATCCGCTTCCGCCGGGCCATCCGCGAGGCGATCGCCGCCGCAGCAGACGGTGCCCACTCCCTCGGCGAGATGCGCATCGGTCCCGATCCTGGCGGCCGCCGGCCTGCCGATGCCTCGCCGGCAGACCCCGCGCTTCCTCAACGGGGTGCTCCGGCGTATCGACATCGAGATCGACCTCCCCGACGGGTCGGTGCTGGTCCTCGAGGTCGATGGCCCCGACCACGACGCTGCCGATCGTCGGGCGGAGGACTCACTGCGTGATCTCGACAACCTGGTCGAAGGGCGGGTGACCATCCGGTTGACCCCGTGGGCGCTGGCCCACCGCAGCCGCGAGCTCATCGCCCGCTTCACTGCTGTCCGGATCGCCGCAGAACGCCGAGCCGGACTGCAGTGATCCCCGCGCGGATGGCTTGTCAGTGCAGTTGTCACTGGCTCAGGGTGCTCGAGCACCGTGAGGCGCTGACAACTGCACTGACAACTCGACGAGCCGCAGGGCGGTGAGTTAGGCGGCTGGGTGGGGCTGGGTCATCTGGGGTGTGCGGGGTTGGCCAGAGGACGGCTGCTCCGGTGGGTGGGGTGACCAGGAAGCCTTCGGCGACGGTGAACTCGGTCGACTCGGGCGTCGTGCCGCCCTGCGAGGTGCGCAGGATCCCGATGTGGTGGTTCACGAAGCCGCCGGTGGCGACGATCGCGGCCGGGCAGCTGCCGGCGAGGGTCAGCGGCACGCGCGCCGCGCTGCGCGACGTTCGACCGGCCGACGGCGAGCACGCCGAGGGCGCCCGCGCATGGCCGGTAGACCGCGACGGAGCTGCCCCACCAGTGCGCCGACCCGGAGGCGAACCCGGGGATGCGCAGCGACGACTGGGTCGCGCTCGTGACGTGCCGCGCCGCCAGGCGGCGTCCCGGCGGCGTCATCGCGAACGCCTGCACCAGGCCCACCCGCGTCGCGACGCCGAAGCCTTCTCCCGGTACGCCGACCGCGACGTAGCGCTGGTGCACCGACACCGCGGCGCCGAACTCGTCGCCCGTCTCCGGCGACTCCGGCACGGTGCGGCCCTCCTGGCTGAGCCGAGTGACGCCGAAGGCCATCCCGCTGCGCATCCGCACTACGTACGCCGCACCCGCCCGGCGCACGTCGCCGACCGCGGCGTGCGGCGCACCCACCACCAGCAGCGAGCCGGCGGCGGCCAGGGGCGCGCCGAAGTCGCTGCCCGCGCGCGGCGGCCCGGGGATCCCCGGCGTCGCCAGGCTGACGACCCGAC
Organism: uncultured Actinomycetota bacterium; assembly: GCA_963827145.1. Taxonomy (GTDB): domain Bacteria; phylum Actinomycetota; class Actinomycetes; order S36-B12; family CAIYMF01; genus Longivirga. Next base: position 1,611,263 of record CAWGZO010000001.1, read on the forward strand.
GGTTGCCGAGGGTGCCGTCGGGGTTCACGGGATAGAGCCGCAGCGATCCGCCCGGGCGCTCGCGACCACCGACGGCCAGCACCGGTGCGGGCGTGGGGACGAAGGCCAGCGCCCGACCGGTGCCCTCCGGGCCGTTGACCAGGAGCCGCCGGTGCGCCGCCGAGACTCCGCTCGCGGAGCCCCACAGCACCCACACCTTGCCCCGGATGCGCCCGGCGACGGCGGTCGGCGAGAGAGGGTCGGAGACGATCACGTCGGCGTACCCGTCGCGGTCGAGGTCGGCGGCCAGGACGGCCGAGCCGAAGCTGGCCTCGGTCTCCTGGCGCTGCAGGTCGCCGGCCACGATCTCCTGCGCAGGCAGCGCGCTGCCGCCGTACACGACCGCGACGTAGCCGAGCTGGGTGTCGTCGTCGGGGTTCTCGGGATGGGCCATGCGGCGCCCGCGGTAGACGATGTCGGCGAGGCCGTCGCCGTTGACGTCGGTGATCCGCGTGGGGGCCGGGGTCGTCGCAGCCGGAGCCGCGGGCACGGCCGCGGTCACGGCCGTGCCGCCGAGGCCCGCCGGGGTCGCGGCCGCCGCGGGGCCGACCGGGCCGGGCAGCGTCATCGCCGCCCCGACGAGCAGGACGGCGGCAGGGCGGAGCGTGCTCCACATGAAGGCCTCCAGGGATCACGGCCACCCTAGGTGCGCCTCCTCCTCGGCGGGAGCCCCCGCCCCGGTGGGCGGCTACGCCGCGCTGCCCGCTCGGGGTAGGGTTTGGCCACGCTTCGTGAACGTTTTCACAAGCGAACGCGCGACCCGGCCGCATCCCGAGGATCCTCCAGACCCGTGAGCACGCAGACGAGCCCGCCCGAGGCCGCCGACCCCGACGTCGGCGTCGGCCCCGTCGGCCCGCCGTCCGCCCCCGTCGCACCCCTCGCCCCCGCACCCTGACGCCGGTACGCCGGCCGCTCCACGGCCTGCACCAACCCGGCACGACGACCCGCACGAACCCGCACCGCCCAGCACGGCCAGCACCACCCGAGCACGGCCCCCGCACGACTAAGATCGCTCCGGTTTCACCGAGGAGAAAGGGCATTCCAGTGGGCGAGGTCTACCTCCCGATCCTGGTGCTCGGCGCATTGGCGCTCGCGTTCGCGCTCTTCTCGGTGCTCCTCGCGCCCAAGGTCGCCGGCCGGCAGCACTACAACAGCGCGCTGCTCGACTCCTACGAGTGCGGCATCGACCCCACGCCCGCAGCCCATCGGCGGCGGCCGGTTCCCGATCAAGTACTACCTGACGGCGATGCTCTTCATCGTCTTCGACATCGAGATCGTGTTCCTCTACCCGTTCGCCGTGGCCTTCGACCAGCTGCGCATCTTCGGCCTCATCGAGATGGCGCTGTTCATCGTCACCGTCCTCGTGGTCTACGGCTACGTCTGGCGCCGGGGCGGCCTCGAGTGGGACTGACCCGCATGACCATCGACGTACGACGAGCCAACGGATCGGAGGGCTAGGCGCATGGGTATCCAGGAAGGCGGGCTGCCGGAAGGCGTTCTGCTCACGACCGTCGAGAAGGTCGCCGGTCTCGCGCGCGCCAACTCGATGTGGCCCGCCACCTTCGGCCTGGCCTGCTGCTCGATCGAGATGATGTCGACGGGCGGTCCCCGCTTCGACCTCGCCCGCTTCGGCATGGAGGTCTTCCGCGCCTCGCCGCGCCAGGCCGACCTCATGATCGTGGCCGGCCGCGTGAGCCAGAAGATGGCCCCGGTGCTGCGCCAGATCTACGACCAGATGCCCGAGCCCAAGTGGGTGCTCGCGATGGGCGTGTGCGCCAGCAGCGGCGGCATGTTCAACAACTACGCGATCGTGCAGGGCGTCGACCACATCGTGCCCGTCGACATGTACCTCCCCGGCTGCCCGCCGCGGCCCGGAGATGCTCATCGACGCGATCCTCAAGATCCACGAGAAGGCCAAGGCCACCAAGATGGGCGGCAACCTCGAGCGCGAGATCACCGAGCGCGAGGAGGCGGCCCTGGTCGCCGAGCCCACCATCGCGATGAAGGGGCTGCTGCGGTGACCGACACTCCAGGCCCGGTCGACACCCAGAGCCCGGCCGGCACGGTCGACACCCCGGACGACCTCGTCCCCGCCGGTACGCCGACCATCCCGGTCGTCGACGTCCGCAGCGGCATGTTCGGCGGCAGCGTCGTCGGCGACACCTCCGGCTACGGCGGTCTCGTGCGCACGATCGAGCTGCCGGCTCCGTCCCAGCGCCCGTTCGGCGGCTGGTACGACGAGGTCGCCGACGAGCTCGACCTCGCGCTCGCCGACGACGGCATCGGCTTCGACGAGGCCGTGCTCCACACCGTGGTGTTCCGCGACGAGATCACCTTCCACGTCGCGCCCGAGCACCTGCTCGCCTTCGTCACGCGCCTGCGCGACGAGCCCGCGCTGCGCTTCGAGATCTGCACCGGCGTCTCCGGCGTCCACTACCCGCACATGACGGGCGCCGAGCTGCACGCGGTGTGGCACTTCAAGTCGATCACCCACAACCGCCGCGTGCGCGTCGAGGTCTCGGCCTCCGAGGAGCACCCGCACGTGCCCAGCATCGTGTCGGTCTACCCGGCCGACGACTGGCACGAGCGCGAGACCTTCGACATGTTCGGCATCGTCTTCGACGGGCACCCGGGGCTCACCCGCATCCTCATGCCGGACGACTGGCCGGGGCACCCGCAGCGCAAGGACTATCCGCTGGGCGGCATCCCGGTGGAGTACAAGGGCGCGACCATCCCGCCGCCCGACGAGCGGAGGTCGTACCACTGATGGCTGACGTCACCTACGAGTCCGCGTACGACGAGGAGCTCGGCGGCGCCGAGACGATCGGCGACGGCGAGGACTTCTACTCGGGCAACTACGACACCACCGAGGGACGCGTCTTCACCGTCACCGGCGGCGACTGGGACACCGTGCTCGCGCCCGCCGAGGGCGACGCAGGAGCGCATCGTCGTCAACATGGGTCCCCAGCACCCGTCGACGCACGGCGTGCTGCGCCTCATCCTCGAGCTGCAGGGCGAGACCATCACCGAGGCCCGCTGCGGCATCGGCTACCTGCACACCGGCATCGAGAAGAACCTCGAGTACCGCACCTGGACCCAGGCCGTCGCGTTCGTGACGCGCATGGACTACCTCGCGTGCATCGCCAACGAGGCCGGCTACGTGCCTCGCCGTCGAGAAGCTGCTCGGCATCGTCGACGACGTGCCCGCCGCGCGCCCAGCTCATCCGCGTCATCGCGCTCGAGCTCAGCGCATCTCCTCGCACCTCGTCGCGCTCGCGACCGGCGGCTTCGAGATGGGCGCGCTCACCGCGATGACCAACGGCTTCCGCGACCGCGAGGAGATCCTGCGGCTGCTGGAGATGATGACCGGCCTGCGCATGAACCACGCGTTCGTGCGCCCCGGCGGCGTCGCCAACGACCTGCCCGAGGGCGGTGCCGAGCAGATCCGCGAGGTGCTCGACGCGCTGCCCAAGCAGCTCGACGGCGTCCCGCAGCTGCTCGTCGACAACGGCATCTGGAAGGACCGCACCAGCGGCATCGGCTACCTCGACCTCGCCGGCTGCATGGCGCTCGGCGTCACCGGCCCGGTGCTGCGCGCGACCGGCCTGCCCTACGACGTGCGCAAGTCCGAGCCGTACTTCGGCTACGAGCAGTTCGACTTCGACGTGCCCACCCAGACCTCGGGCGACGTCTACGGCCGCTTCCTCATCCGCCTCGAGGAGATCAACCAGTCGATGCGGATCATCCACCAGGCGCTCGACAAGCTCGAGCCCGGTCCGGTGATGGTCGCCGACAAGAAGATCGCGCTGGCCGGCGCAGCTGTCCATCGGCAGCGACGGTCAGGGCAACTCGCCTCGACCACATCCGCCACATCATGGGCGAGTCGATGGAGGCGCTGATCCACCACTTCAAGCTGGTCACCGAGGGCTTCGCCGTCCCGGCCGGCCAGGTCTACTCGTCCATCGAGGCGCCGCGCGGCGAGCTCGGTGTGCACATCGTCAGCGACGGCGGCACGCGTCCCTACCGCGTCCACGTCCGCGACCCAGTCTTCAACAACCTGCAGGCCGTGGCGGCGATGTGCGAGGGCGGCCAGGTCGCCGACGTCATCGGCGCCGTGGCCAGCATCGACCCGGTGATGGGCGGGGTCGACCGGTGACTCGCGTACGCCGCGACCACGGGCCGACCGACGCACGAGTGAGAGAGACGACATGGCACTGACGGAGCAGACCCGCGCCGACGCGGTGGAGCTCGCGGGGCGCTACCCGCAGAGCCGCTCGGCGCTGCTGCCGATGCTGCACCTCGTCCAGTCGGCGGAGGGCACGGTGACGCCGGACGGCATCGCGCTGTGCGCCGAGGTCGCTCGGCCTCACCACCGCCGAGGTCGCCGCGGTGGCGACCTTCTACACGATGTACAAGCGCCACCGCGTCGGCCGCTACCACGTCGGCGTCTGCACCAACACGCTGTGCGCGGTGCTCGGCGGCGACGCGATCTGGGACGCGCTGTCCGCGCGGCCTCGGCGTCGGCCACGACGAGGTCACCGCCGACGGCTCGATCTCGCTCGAGCGCATCGAGTGCCAGGCCGCCTGCACCCACGCGCCGGTGATGACCGCCAACTGGGAGTTCCTCGACGACATGGACGTGCCCGCGCGCGCTCGAGGTCGTCGAGAAGCTGCAGGCCGGCGAGGAGGTCTTCTCCACCCGCGGCCCGCGCATCGGCACGTTCGAGGAGATCGAGCGCACAGCTCGCCGGCTTCGAGGACGGCCTCGTCGCGGCCGGCCGCACCGACGACAAGATGCTCGCCGGCCTCGCCTACGCCCGCGAGCACGGCATGTCCGCGCCCGAGGCACCCGCGCAGTCGCCGCTGGTGAAGGCCGCCGCCGAGAAGTCGGAGGGCTGATCCGTGCCGCTGACCCCGATCCTCACCGCCCACTGGGACGAGCCCGACTCGTACACGCTCGAGGGCTACCGCCGCCACGGCGGCTACGACATGGTGCCGGTGACCTTCGGCGTGCACCCCGACGAGGTCATCGCGCTGGTCAAGGACTCCGGCCTGCGCGGCCGCGGCGGCGCAGGCTTCCCGACCGGCATGAAGTGGGGCTTCGTCCCGCAGAACGACGGCAAGCCGCACTACCTCGTGGTCAACGCCGACGAGTCCGAGCCGGGTGCCTGCAAGGACATCCCGCTCATGCTGGCCAACCCGCACGCGCTCATCGAGGGCTGCATCCACGCGTCGTACGCGATCCGCGCCAACCACGCGTTCATCTACATCCGCGGCGAGGTGCCCGCACGTCGATCCGTCGCGTCACCGCCGCCGTGCGCGAGGCCTACGACGCCGGCTTCCTCGGCAAGGACATCCTCGGCTCGGGCTTCGACCTCGACATCGTGGTGCACTCCGGCGCCGGCGCCTACATCTGCGGCGAGGAGACGGCGCTGCTCGACTCGCTCGAGGGCCGTCGCGGCCAGCCGCGCCTCAAGCCGCCGTTCCCCGCCGTCGCCGGCCTGTACGCCTGCCCGACGGTCATCAACAACGTCGAGACGATCGCCAACATCCCGACGATCGTGCGCAACGGCGCCGAGTGGTTCAAGCAGTTCGGCACCGAGAAGTCGCCGGGCTTCAAGCTGTTCGCGGTCTCCGGCCACGTGCAGCGCCCCGGCATCTACGAGGCGCCGCTGGGCACCACGATGCGCGAGCTGCTCGAGTACGCCGGCGGCATCCGCGAGGGCCACGAGCTGAAGTTCTGGATCCCCGGCGGCTCGTCGGTGCCGATGCTGCTGCCCGAGCACCTCGACACCCCGCTCACCTACGAGGACATGGCGGGCCTCGGCACGATGCTCGGCACCGGCACGCCGATGGTCTTCGACGAGACCACGAGCGTGGTGCGCGCCATCAGCCGCTGGATCCACTTCTACAAGCACGAGTCGTGCGGCAAGTGCACGCCGTGCCGCGAGGGCACGTTCTGGCTCGACCAGCTGCTCGAGCGCTTCGAGCAGGGCACCGCGGCCGAGACCGACATCGAGACCGTCGACGAGATCTGCAAGCAGATCCCGGGCCGCTCGTTCTGCGCGCTCGGCGACGCCGCGGCCACGCCGTACGCCGCCGGCCCTGAAGTACTTCCGCGAGGAGTTCCTCGCGGGAACGCACACGCCGGCCGACGAGCTCTTCGACCCGGTCGCCGCCACCGTCTTCGCCGGAGCTGCAGCGCGATGACCGTCACCGCACTCGGGCGCCGCGAGCCCCGCCACCAGCCGACGGCACGTCACGCTGTCACGTCGACGGCGTCGACATCACCGTGCCCAAGGGCACGCTGGTCATCCGCGCCGCCGAGCAGCTCGGCATCGCCGTGCCGCGCTTCTGCGACCACCCGCTGCTCGAGCCGGTGGCCGCCTGCCGCATGTGCCTGGTCGAGATCGAGGGCCAGCCCAAGCCGCAGCCCGCGTGCGCCATCACCGGTCGGCGAGGGCATGAAGGTCAAGACGCAGGTCACCTCCGAGGTCGCCGACTGCACGCGCAGCAGGGCGTGATGGAGTTCCTGCTCATCAACCACCCGCTCGACTGCCCGATCTGCGACAAGGGCGGCGAGTGCCCGCTGCAGAACCAGGCGATGAGCCACGGCCGCGGCGAGTCGCGCTTCGACGCGGTGCAAGCGCACGTTCCCCAAGCCGATCAACGTCTCGGCGCAGATCCTGCTCGACCGCGAGCGCTGCGTGTCGTGCGCGCGCTGCACCCGCTTCGCCGACCAGATCGCCGGCGACCCGTTCATCGAGCTGCTCGAGCGCGGCGCGCAAGCAGCAGGTCGGCATCAGCGAGCGACCAGCCCTTCGACTCGTACTTCTCCGGCAACACCGTGCAGATCTGCCCGGTCGGCGCGCTCACCAGCGCGAAGTACCGCTTCCGCTCGCGCCCGTTCGACCTCGTCTCCACGCCGACCGTCTGCGAGCACTGCGCCTCGGGCTGCGGGCTGCGCACCGACGTACGCCGCTCCACGGTGCTGCGCCGCCAGGCCGGCGACGAGCCCGAGGTCAACGAGGAGTGGAACTGCGACAAGGGCCGCTTCGCGTTCGGCTACCAGAACGAGGGCCGCCTCGAGCACCCGCTGGTGCGCGACGAGGACGGCAACCTCGTGCCGGCGTCGTGGCCGGAGGCGATCTCGATCGCGGCCGCGGGCCTCGCGCGCCGCCGGCGTCGACCGCCGCGGTGCTCACCGGCGGCCGCCTCACGCTCGAGGACGCCTACGCCTACGCGAAGTTCGCGCGCACGGTGCTCGGCACCGACGACGTCGACTTCCGCGCCCGCCCGGCCTCGGCCGAGGAGGCCGCGTTCCTCGCGGCGCTCGTGGCCGGCCGGCCCGTCGGGCCCGACGTACGCCGACCTCGAGTCGGCCCCGGTCGTGGTGCTCGCCGGCCTCGACGCCGAGGACGAGTCGCCGATCGTGTTCCTGCGCCTGCGCAAGGCCGCGCGCAAGGGGACGGTGAAGGTGTTCTCGGTCGCGCCGTTCGCCTCGGCCGGCATCACCAAGCTGCACGGCTCGGTGCTGGCCACCGTGCCGGGCGCCGAGGCCGCGACGCTCGACGCGCTGGCCGACGAGTCCGACGGCCCGGAGTCCGCCGAGGCCGCGCGCCTGCTGCGCGAGCCCGGCGCGGTGCTGCTGGTCGGCGAGCGCCTCGCGCAGTCGCCCGGTGCGCTGTCCGCCGCCGCCCGTCTCGCCGCCGCCACCGGTGCGCGCGCTGGGCTGGGTGCCGCGTCGTGCCGGTGAGCGCGGTGCGCTCGACGCCGGTGCGCTCGCCGGTCTGCTGCCCGGCGGCCGCCCGCTCGAGGACGACGCGGCCCGCGCCGAGGTCGCCGCGCGTGTGGGGCGTCGACGCCGCCGCGCTGCCGTCCGCGGCCGGGCGCGACCTCGCCGAGGTCGTCGCCGCGCTGCACGCCGACGCCGAGGCGATCGCCGCCGCGACCGACCCGAGCAAGGTCGAGCGCTCCGTCGGCGCGCTGCTCGTCGCCGGCGTCGAGGTCGACGACCTCGCCGACCCGGCCGGCTTCCGCGCCGCGCTCGAGGCCGCGCCGTTCGTCGTGTCGCTCGAGCAGCGCCACTCCGAGGTGACCGTCGCCGCCGACGTCGTGCTGCCCGGTCGCGGCCGTCGCCGAGAAGGTCGGCACGTTCGTCGACTGGGAGGGCCGCCCGCGCGAGTTCGCGCAGGTCTTCCGCGCCTCGCTGGCGCTGTCCGACTCGCGCGTGCTGGCGATGATCGCCGACGAGCTCGACGCGGTCGGCTTCGGTCGCGGCGACATCGCCGCGCTGCGCGCCGAGCTCGCCGAGTTCGGCACGTGGGACGGCGTACGCGCCGAGGCTCCCGAGCGCGCCGGCCGAGCCCGTGGCGCAGCCCGCGGCCGGCGAGGCCGTGCTCGCCACCTGGCGCCAGCTGCTCGACCGCGGCCTGCTGCAGGAGGGCGACCCCTACCTCGCCGCCACCGCGCGCACCGTCGGTCGCCCGGCTCTCGCCGGCCACGGCCGACGCGCTCGGCGTCGCCGACGGCGCCGACCTGACCGTCTCGACCGACGCCGGGTCGCTCACCCTGCCGCTGGTGGTCACCGCGATGCCGGACGGCGTCGTGTGGCTGCCCGCCAACTCCGACGGGTCGACCCCGCGCGCCACGCTCGGCGCGGGTCACGGCGACGTCGTGCGCATCAGCGGAGGTGCCGCGTGAACCTTCTCGCCACGACCACCGACCAGGTCACCCTGGCCGACTTCGGCAAGGATCCGTTCTGGCTGATCCTGCTCAAGGTCGTCGTCATCTTCGTCGCGCTGCTGCTGCTCACGCTGTTCACGACCTGGTACGAGCGCCGCATCGTCGCCCGGATGCAGAACCGTCCCGGCCCCAACCGCGCCGGCCCGTTCGGCCTGCTGCAGCCCATCGCCGACGGCATCAAGCTCGCGCTCAAGCAGGGCATCACGCCGAAGAACGCCGACCTGTTCGTCTACCTGCTCGCGCCGATCCTGGCGGCGACCTCGGCGATGCTCGTCTTCGCCGTCATCCCGCTCGGCCCGATGGTGAGCATCTTCGGCACCGAGACGCCGCTGCAGCTCACCGACTTCTCGGTGTCGGTGCTCTACGTCTTCGCGATCGCCTCGATCGGCATCTACGGCATCGTGTTCGCCGGCTGGTCGTCGGGCTCGACGTACTCGCTGCTCGGCGGCCTGCGCTCGAGCGCGCAGATGATCTCGTACGAGATCGCGATGGGCCTGTCGTTCGTCGCGGTGTTCCTCTACGCCGGGTCGATGTCGACCTCGGAGATCGTCAACGCGCAGACCGAGTCGGTCACGCTCGCGGGCATCAACATCGAGATGTGGTTCGGCCTGCTGCTCGCGCCGTCGTTCATCATCTACCTGATCTCGATGGTCGGTGAGACCAACCGCGCGCCGTTCGACCTCCCCGAGGCCGAGGGCGAGCTGGTCGCCGGCTTCCACACCGAGTACTCCGGCCTGCGCTGGGCGATGTTCTTCCTCGCCGAGTACATCAACATGATCAACGTGTCGGCCATCGCCACCACGCTGTTCCTCGGCGGCTGGCGCGATGCCGCAGCCGATCGCGCAGATCTGGCCCGGCGCCAACGAGGGCTGGTGGCCGATCCTCTGGTTCTTCGCGCAAGATCTTCGTGATCCTCTTCGTCTTCGTCTGGCTGCGCGGCACGCTGCCCCGCCTGCGCTACGACCAGTTCATGAAGTTCGGCTGGCGCGTGCTGATCCCCGTCTCGATCGTGTGGATCCTGCTGGTCGCCACCTGGCGCGGCGTGCGCAACGAGTACGGCAGCGACCTGCGCACCACGCTGATCTGGCTCGGCCTCGCGCTGTTCGTCTTCGCGGTCTTCGCGTTCATCCTCGACGTACGCCGCGGGTCCGACGACGACGAGAAGGCCGAGGAGGCGCCGGAGTTCGACGCCGTTCGCCGGCGGCTACCCGGTGCCCCCGCTGCCCGGTCAGGAGTTCACCGTGACGCCGCCGCGCCAAGGCGACCGTCACCGCGACGGTCGTGTCCTCGCGCACCGACGACGCGGATACGACCGACGAGGGAGAGGGGGAGCCGTCGTGAGCGACGAGCGGCGGTTCTTCCGCGGGTTCGGTGTGTCGCTGTCCCAGATGTTCCAGCGCACGGTCACCGAGCAGTACCCCGAGGAGAAGGTGCCCACGCAGCCGCGCTACCACGGCCGGCACCAGCTCAACCGCTACCCCGACGGCCTCGAGAAGTGCATCGGCTGCGAGCTGTGCGCGTGGGCCTGCCCGGCCGACGCGATCTTCGTCGAGGGCGCGCGACAACACCGAGGAGGAGCGCTTCAGCCCCGGTGAGCGCTACGGCCGCGTCTACCAGATCAACTACCTGCGCTGCATCTTCTGCGGGCTGTGCATCGAGGCGTGCCCGACGCGCGCGCTCACGATGACCAACGAGTACGAGCTCGCCGACGACAACCGCGCCGACCTGATCTTCGAGAAGAAGGACCTGCTCGCGCCGCTGCTGCCGGGCATGGCCGCGCCGCCGCACCAGATGGTGCCCGGCACGACCGACACCGACTACTACCAGGGCAAGGTCACCGACGCCGTCGCCGTCGCAGCGCGGCGAGGCCGAGGCCCGCAAGCTCGGCACGTGGACCGGGCCGGCGGCCGACGAGGAGGTGACGGCATGACCGCCCTCCTCGCCGCGGTCGAGACGTCGGGCAACACCGGCGAGCAGGCCGTGTTCTGGATGTGCGCGTTCTTCGCCGTCGGCGGTGCGCTCGGCATGCTGATGTCGCGCCAGGCCGTGCACAGCGCGCTGTTCCTCGCCACGACGATGATCGCGCTCGCGATCCTCTACGTCGCCCAGCAGGCGCCGTTCCTCGGCATGATGCAGATCGTCGTCTACACCGGCGCGGTCATGATGCTGTTCCTGTTCGTGCTCATGATCGTCGGCGTCGACGCCTCCGACTCGCTGGTCGAGACGCTCAAGGGCCAGCGCCTCGCCGCGATCGTCTTCGGCATCGGCTTCGCCGCGCTGCTGATCCTCGGGATCGGTCAGGCGCTGCTCGAGCCCGTCATCGGCCTCGACGTCGCCAACGCCGCGGACGGCGGCAACGTGCAGGGCATCGCGCGGCTGATCTTCGGCCGCTACGTCCTCGCCTTCGAGGTCACCTCCGCGCTGCTCATCACCGCCGCGCTCGGCGCGATGGTGCTCGCCCACCGCGAGCGCGTCACCCCGCGCAAGACGCAGCGCGCAGCTGTCCGAGGAGAAGGTGCGCTCCGGCCACCCGCAGAACCTCCCCGGCCCCGGTGTGTACGCCCGCCACAACGCGGTCGACACCCCGGCGCTGCTGCCCGACGGCACCCCGACGGACCGCTCCGTGCCGGAGCCGCTGCGCGGCGTCAGCGCACGGGTCGGGGTCGACCACGAGGACACGCAGCGCGTGATCGCGCTGGCCGCGGGCGACGCGGTCGGACCGACGACGGACGAGGAGGGCGAGTCGTGAACCCGTCCAACTACATCTACCTCTCGGCGATCCTGTTCAGCCTCGGCGCCGTCGGCGTGCTGATGCGGCGCAACGCGATCGTGGTGTTCATGTGCGTCGAGCTGATGCTCAACGCCTGCAACCTCGCGTTCGTCACGTTCTCCCGGGTGCACGGCAACCTCGACGGGCAGGTCATCGCCTTCTTCGTCATGGTCGTCGCCGCCGCCGAGGTCGTGGTCGGTCTCGCGATCATCATGACCATCTTCCGGACCCGCCGGTCGGCCTCGGTCGACGAAGCCAACCTGCTGAAGTACTGAGGGGTCAGACGTCGTGTCACCGTTCTCGGGCGTGGCCACTCTCGCCGCAGCGGAACCCACGCAGGCGGTCCAGGCCGCCAGCGGGGTCTTCACGCTGACCTGGCTGCTCATCGCCCTGCCGCTGCTCGGCGCCGCGGTGCTGCTGCTCGGCGGTCGCCGCACCGACAAGTGGGGCCACTGGCTCGGCGTCCTGATGTCGGCGGGGTCCTTCGTCGTCGGCGTCGTGCTGTTCGTCGGCATGCTCGGGCAGGCCTCCGACGAGCGCGTCGTTCCGCCAGCACCTCTTCGACTGGATCGCGCGTCGGGCGCTTCGAGGTGCCGGCCGACCTGCGCATCGACCAGCTCTCGATGACCTTCGTGCTGCTGATCACCGGCGTCGGCACGCTGATCCACATCTACTCCGTCGGCTACATGAGCCACGACCACGACCGGCGCCGCTTCTTCGGCTACCTCAACCTGTTCGTGGCCTCGATGCTGCTGCTGGTGCTGGCCGACAACTACCTGCTGCTCTACGTCGGCTGGGAGGGCGTCGGTCTGGCGTCGTACCTGCTCATCGGCTTCTGGTACTACAAGGAGTCGGCGGCGGTCGCGTCGAAGAAGGCGTTCGTCGTCAACCGCGTCGGCGACGTCGGCCTGTCGCTCGCGATCATGCTCATGTTCGTCACCTTCGGCTCGGTCACCTTCGAGGGCGTCTTCGCGAAGGCGGGCGAGGCCGACAGCACCACGCTCACCTGGATCGGTCTCGCGCTGCTGCTCGCGGCGTGCGGCAAGTCGGCGCAGTTCCCGCTGCAGTCGTGGCTGCTCGACGCGATGGAGGGCCCGACCCCGGTCTCGGCGCTCATCCACGCGGCCACGATGGTGACCGCCGGCGTCTACCTGATCGTGCGCTCGAGCGCGATCTTCGACCTCACCGAGACCGCGCGCACCGCGGTGGTCATCGTCGGCGCGATCACGCTGGTCATCGGTGCGATCATCGGTTCGGCCAAGGACGACATCAAGAAGGCGCTCGCCGGCTCGACGATGAGCCAGATCGGCTACATGATCCTGGCCGCCGGTCTCGGCCCGGTCGGCTACGTCGTTCGCGATCTTCCACCTGCTGATGCACGGCTTCTTCAAGGCCGACATGTTCCTCGGCGCCGGCTCGGTCATGCACGGCATGAACGACCAGGTGAACATGCGCCGGTTCGGCGCGCTGCGCACGGTCATGATGGTCACCTGGATCACCTTCGCGGCCGGCTGCCTCGCCATCATGGGCGTCCCGCCGTTCGCCGGCTTCTACTCCAAGGACAAGATCATCGAGGCCGCGTTCTCGGTGAACCCGTTCGCCGGCTGGGTCGCGCTGCTCGGCGCCGGCATCACGGCGTTCTACATGACCCGCCTGTTCGCGATGACCTTCCTCGGCAAGGCAAGCGCTGGACCGAGGACGTCCATCCGCACGAGTCGCCGTGGATCGATGACGGTCCCGATGTCGTGCTCGCCGTGCTGCTCGGTCGTCGCCGGCTTCTCCTGCTCGGCAACGGCTCGTCGAGCACTGGCTCGAGCCGGTCACCGGGTTCGAGGAGCCGGAGCTCGCCGCTCGCCGACCTGGGTCGACTCCGCGAGCGCTCTCGTGCTGGTCGCCATCGGCGCCGCGCATCGCCTGGGTGATGTACGACCGCCGCGCCGTGCCGGAGACGGCGCCCGCCGGCAACCTGCTCACCAAGGCCGCGCGCGCCGACCTCTACGGCGACGCGTTCAACGAGGCCGTGTTCATGCGCCCCGGCCAGTACCTCACCCGCTGGCTGGTCTGGTTCGACAACCGGGTCGTCGACGGCGTCGTCAACGGCACCGCGGCGACGATCGGCGGCCTGTCCGGCCGCGCTCGTCGCCTGCAGACCGGCTTCGCCCGCTCGTACGCGCTGTCCATGCTCGGCGGAGCCGCCCTCGTGGTCGCCGCCCTCGTCCTGGTGAGGCTGTGACCATGAACTGGCTCCTGATCCTGTTCGCGGTGCCCCTCGTGGGCGCGGCCGCGGTCATGCTCCTGCCCAAGGACAAGCCGACCCTCGCCAAGCAGGCCGGCGTCGCGATCTCGCTGCTCGTCTTCGCGATCACCCTCGTCATCGCGCTTCCAGTTCGACGTCGCCGACGCCGCCGAGCTTCCAGGCCGGGTTCGCCTACGACTGGATCCCGGCGTTCGGCGTCAGCTTCGCGATGGGCGTCGACGGCATCGCGCTGGTGCTCGTCGCGCTCTCGACGCTCGCTCGTGCCGGTCGTGCTGCTCGCCGGCTGGGACGACGCCGACGGCGCCCGCGGCTCGGTCAAGGGCTACTTCGCGCTGATGCTCGTGCTCGAGGCGGCGATGATCGGCGTCTTCGCCGCGACCGACGTCTTCCTGTTCTACGTCTTCTTCGAGGCGATGCTCATCCCGGTCTACTTCCTGATCGGGCGCTACGGCGGCCCGCGCCGCACCTACGCGGCGGTGAAGTTCCTGCTCTACCGCCTGTTCGGCGGCCTGCTCATGCTGGCCGTCGCTGATCGGCCTGTACGTCGTGTCAGCGCAGACCTCAGCTCGGCACGGGCACCTTCGACTTCACCACGCTGGCCGGCCTCGACATCGACCGGTCGAGCACGCAGAAGTGGCTGTTCCTCGGCTTCTTCTTCGCCTTCGCGATCAAGGCGCCGCTCGTGGCCGTTCCACACCTGGCTGCCCGACGCCGCCGCCGAGGCGACGCCGGGCACCGCCGTGCTGCTGGTCGGCGTGCTCGACAAGGTCGGCACCTTCGGCATGCTGCGCTACTGCCTGCGAGCTGTTCCCGGACGCCTCGCAGCTGGGCCACGCCGCTCGTCATCGTGCTCGCGGTCGATCGGCATCATCTACGGCGCGCTGCTCGCGATCGGCCAGACCGACATCAAGCGGCTCATCGCCTACACCTCGGTGTCGCACTTCGGCTTCATCGCGCTCGGCATCTTCGTGATGACGACGCAGGGCCAGAGCGGCTCGACGCTCTACATGGTCAACCACGGCTTCTCGACCGCGGCGCTGTTCCTCATCGGCGGCTTCCTCATCAGCCGCCGCGGCTCGCGCATGATCGAGGACTTCGGCGGCGTCCAGAAGGTGGCACCGGTGCTCGCCGGCACGTTCCTCGTCGCCGGCCTCTCCTCGCTGGCGCTGCCGGGCCTGTCGAGCTTCGTCAGCGAGTTCCTCGTGCTGGTCGGCACGTTCGAGCGCTACCCGTGGGCCGGCGTCATCGCGACCCTCGGCATCGTCCTGGCCGCGCTCTACATCCTGCTGATGTACCAGCGCACGATGACCGGCCCGGTGCCCGACGAGGTCCGCGAGAAGGTGCACGACCTGCGCGGCCGCGAGGTGCTCGCGATCGCGCCGCTGCTCGTCGTCATCATCGCGCTCGGCTTCTACCCGAAGCCCGTCGCTCGACGTCATCAACCCGGCGGTCGACCGGGTGATGCAGGCCGTCGACGCGCAGGATCCCGGCCCCCGCGGTGGGTCCGGTCGCTGAAGGGACCACGAAGTGAACGGCCTCATCGCCGCCGTCACGGCGCCGCCGTTCGACGTCCCCGACGATCGAGTACTCGGCGCTCGCGCCGCTGCTCATCGTGCTCGGCGCCGCCGTCGTCTCGCGTCCTGCTCGAGGCGTTCCTGCCGCGAGCCGCGCCGTCGCGGCGTGCAGCTCGTGCTGGTCGTTCGTCGGCGCTCGTCGCGGCGTTCGTCGCCGTCGTGCTGCGTCGCGCGGCACCGAGCAGGTCGTCGCCGCAGGGCTCGGTCGCGATCGACGGCCCGACGCTGTTCATGCAGGGCTCGATCCTGCTGCTCGCCGTCGATCGCGGCGCTGCTGATCGCCGAGCGCCAGGTCGACCCGGCCGGCGACTCGTTCGCCCCGCGCGCCTCGGCGCTGCCCGGCATCGACCGAGGAGCAGGAGTTCACCCGGCTCGGCTGGCTGCAGACCGAGGTCTGGCCGCTGTTCCTGTTCAGCGTCGGCGGCATGCTGCTCTTCCCGGCGTCCAACGACCTGCTGACGATGTTCGTCGCGCTCGAGGTGCTCTCGCTGCCGCTCTACCTGCTGGCCGGGCTGGCCCGCCGTCGGCGCCTGCTCTCGCAGGAGGCGGCGCTCAAGTACTTCCTGCTCGGCGCGTTCTCCTCGGCGTTCTTCCTCTACGGCGCCGCGCTGCTCTACGGCTTCGCCGGCACCGTCTCGCTCGGCGGCATCGCCGAGGCGCTCACGGCCTCGGCGTCCGACACCGGTCTGCTGATCGCCGGCACCGCGCTGCTCGTGCGTCGGCCTGCTGTTCAAGATCGGCGCCGCGCCGTTCCACCAGTGGACGCCGGACGTCTACCAGGGCTCGCCCGACCTCGGTCACCGGCGTTCATGGCCGCGTGCACCAAGGTCGCCGCGTTCGGCGCGCTGCTGCGCGTCATGTACGTCGCGCTCGGCGGCATCCGCTGGGACTGGCGGCCGATGATGTACGTGATCGCCGCGCTCACGATGATCGTCGGGCACGCTGTTCGCGCTGACCCAGACCGACATCAAGCGCATGCTCGCCTACTCCTCGATCGCGCAGCGCCGGCTTCATGCTCGTCGGCGTCATCGCGACCAACGCGGCGGGCCTCGCGGGCACGATGTTCTACCTGCTGGCCTACGGCTTCGCCACGCATCGGCGCCTTCGCGATCGTGACGCTGGTGCGCGACTCGACCGGCGAGGCCACCCACCTGTCGCAGTGGGCCGGCCTCGGCAAGCGCTCACCGCTGGTCGCCGAGCGCCTTCGCGCTGTTCCTGCTGGCCTTCGCCGGCATCCCGCTCACCAGCGGCTTCACCGGCAAGTTCGCGGTCTTCACCGCGGGCATCGCCGGCGGCGCCACCCCGGTGGTCGTCGTCGGCGTGCTGGCCTCGCGCCATCGCGGCGTTCTTCTACATCCGCGTCATCGTGCTCATGTTCTTCAACGAGCCCGCAGCCGAGGGTGGCGCCTAGCGTGGTCGTACCGAGCAGCTTCACCACGTTCGCGATCACCGTGGCCGTGGCGCTGACCCTCGTCATCGGCGTGCTCCCGCAGCTGGTCCTCGACCTGGTCCAGCAGGCCGGCGATCTTCGTCCGCTGACGACCGAGCACGAGGAGAGGGAGCGACGTGAGCGACGGCCTGCCCTTCGGGCTGTCGCACGTCGACGAGGCCCTGGCCGACTCGCCTGCGGGTCGGGTCTCGACGACGTCGAGATCGCGCCTGCGCAAGGCGGTGACGAGCGACTACCCGTTCGTCACCGAGGCCTCGAGCCACCTGGTCAACGCCGGCGGCAAGCGGTTCCGCCCGCTGCTGGCGCTCGTGGCCGCGCAGTACGGCGACCCGGACGCGCCCGGCAACGTGCCCGGCGCCGTCGTCGTCGAGCTCACCCACCTCGCGACGCTGTACCACGACGACGTGATGGACGAGGCGCCGCTGCGCCGCGGCGCCCCGTCGGCCAACGCGCGCTGGGACAACACGGTCGCGATCCTCACCGGCGACTTCCTGTTCGCCCGCGCCTCCGACATCGCTGGCCGACCTCGGCCCCGACATCGTGCGGCTGCAGGCGCGCACCTTCGAGCGGCTGTGCACCGGGCAGATCCGCGAGACCGTCGGCCCGGCCGAGGGCGAGGACCCGGTCGCGCACCACCTCGACGTGCTCGCCGACAAGACCGGCTCGCTGATCGCCACCGCCGGCCGCATCGGCGCGATGATCTCCGGCGCGCCGGAGTCGGTGGCCGTGCGCGATCTCGGCGTACGGCGAGAGGATCGGCGTCGCCTTCCAGCTCTCCGACGACCTGCTCGACATCGCCAGCGAGTCCGACGACGTCGGGCAAGACGCCCGGCACCGACCTGCGCGAGGGCATCCGCACGCTGCCCGTGCTGCTCGCGCTGCGGCGTACCGACCCCGCCGAGGCCCGCCTGCGCGAGCTGCTCGCCGGACCGCTCGTCGACGACGACCTGCACGCCGAGGCGCTCGAGCTGCTGCGCCGCTCGCCGGCCATGGCCGAGGCGCACGACGAGCTGTGCGCTGGGCCGAGTCGGCCCGGCCGAGCTGGCCCGCGCTGCCCGCCGAGCCCCCAGACCGACGCCCTCAGCCAGATGTGCGACGTCGTCGTCGACCGGTCGGCGTGACTCGGTCGGCGACCGCGTGTCTCGTCGCTGTCTGCGGTCTCGAACGGGCTGGGTGACGACGGACCGCGGCGATGCAGCGACCCGTGCAGGTCGCGCCCGCAGCGTGCGCGTCCAGGGTGAGCTCGGTGACTCCGGCTCGGAGCGCGGCGTCGTCGTCGGTGCCGGCGCCTCGGCGCTCGGCGCGGTTGGCGCGGCCCTGACGCAGGCCGTCGTAGCTGAAGATGATGAGCGCGAGCCACACGATCGCGAAGCCCGCCCAGCGCACCGGCGGCATCACCTCGTCGAAGACCCACACGCCGATCGCGAACTGGATGATCGGCGTGAGGTACTGCAGCACGCCCATGGTGCTCAGCGGCACGCGGTTGGCCGCGCCGCCGAAGAGCAGCAGCGGGATCGCCGTGATCACACCGAGCCCCATGAGCAGGACGGTCACCTGCGTCGAGTAGTGGAAGAGCACGAGCTGGCCCTGGGTCTGCAGGTAGACCAGGTAGGCCAGCGCGAACGGTGTCATGAACGCGGTCTCGAGCGTGAGGCTCGCCTGCGGGTCGACACCGGCGACCTTCTTGATCAGGCCGTACCCGGCGAACGAGAACGCCAGCACGAGCCCGATCCACGGCAGCTTGCCGTAGCCGACGGTGAGCACCACGACGGCGAGCGCCGCGATGCCGACGGCGATCCACTGCAGCCGGCGCAGCCGCTCGCCGAGGACGAGCACGCCCATGAGCACCGTGACGAGCGGGTTGATGAAGTAGCCGAGCGACGACTCCACCACCTGGTCGGAGTTGACGCCGTAGATGTAGACGCCCCAGTTGACCGCGATGAGCAGGCCGGCGAAGAAGATCATCGCGACCACGCGCGGCCGCGCCAGCACCGGACGCAGCTTGCGCCCAGCCGTGCGTCGCGGTGAGCAGGATCGCCATGAACACCAGGGAGAACACGAACCGCTCGGAGAGGATCTCGACCGGCGTCGCGGGCGTGAGCAGCGGGAAGTAGAGCGGGAAGAAGCCCCAGATCGCGTACGCCCCGATGCCGAACAGCAGGCCGAGCCGCGCCGAGGCGTGCGCCCGCTCCGCGTCGCTGCGCGCGTCGGTGGGGGTGGGGGAGTCGCTCATTTCAGGCGCGACGCTACCCGACCACGGCAGCCCCAGGCGCCGCCGTTCCGCTCCCCGATCGTCCGCGAGTTACACCCTGAACCGACCGGTTCAGCGCCCCGACCGGTCGGTTCGAGGTGTTGCTCGCGGAGGATGCGACGAGGCCCCGGCGGTCGTGCTGCCGGGGCCTCGTCGGTGGAGCGTGGGTGCTAGGCGATCTCCCAGGTGTCGCTGCCCGCGAGCAGCGCGCCGAGGTCGGCCTTGCCGCTCTCCTTCGCCGCCGCGAGCTGCGCCTGGAACGCCGAGTCGTACGACGGCCGCGGCACGTCGCGGAACACGCCGATCGGGGTGTTGGCGAGCGTCATCGGGTCGGACAGCCGCGAGAGCGCGAACGCCACGGACGGGTCGGGGTTGTGCGCGTCGTGCACGAGCACGGCGTCGATCCCGACCTCGGCGACGTCGGCCAGCGCGAGCGAGCCGTTGGCCTCGCGGACGACCCCGCGGCTGCCGTCGACGAGCGTGATCGGCTGACCGTGCTCGAGACGCAGCGTGAGGTTGTCGCGGTGGTCGGAGTCCTTCAGCGGGTCCCACGCACCGTCGTTGAAGATGTTGCAGTTCTGGTAGATCTCGACCAGCGCGGTGCCCTCGTGCAGCGCCGCCTGGCGCAGCGTCTCGGTGAGGTGCTTGCGGTCGGAGTCGATGGTGCGGGCGACGAAGCTGGCCTCGGCGCCGATCGCGAGCGACACCGGGTTGAACGGGTGGTCGAGCGAGCCCATCGGCGTCGACTTCGTGACCTTGCCGACCTCGGAGGTGGGCGAGTACTGCCCCTTGGTGAGGCCGTAGATCCGGTTGTTGAACAGCAGGATCTTCAGGTTCACGTTGCGGCGCAGCGCGTGGATGAGGTGGTTGCCGCCGATGGAGAGCGCGTCGCCGTCACCGGTGACGACCCACACCGAGAGGTCCGGGCGGGTCATGGACAGGCCCGAGGCGATCGCCGGGGCGCGGCCGTGGATCGAGTGCATCCCGAACGTGTTCATGTAGTACGGGAAGCGGCTCGAGCAGCCGATGCCCGAGATCCAGACGATGTTCTCCTTGGCCAGACCGAGCTCGGGCATGAAGCTCTGGACGCCGGCGAGGATCGCGTAGTCGCCGCACCCGGGGCACCAGCGCACCTCCTGGTCGGTCTTGAAGTCCTTCGCCGACTGCTTCACGTCGGTCTTCGGCACCAGCTGCAGCGACGGGAAGCCCGAGCTCGACGGCCTCAGACACTGGCGACCACGTCCTTGATGACTCCGGCGAGCTCCTCGGCCTGGAACGGCAGGCCTCGCACCTGGTTGTAGCGGGATGGCGTCGACGAGGAAGCGGCCGCGGATCAGCAGCGCGAGCTGACCGAGGTTCATCTCCGGGATGACGACCTTGTCGTAGCGGCGCAGCACCTCGGCGGTGTTGGCCGGGAACGGGTTGAGGTGGCGCAGGTGGGCCTGGGCCACCGGGCTGCCCGCGCGCCGCGGATCTGGCAGGCGGCGTTGATCGGGCCGTACGTCGAGCCCCAGCCGAGCACGAGCACGCGGGCGTCGCCGGTCGGGTCCTCGACCTCGAGGTCGGGGACCGTGATGCCGTCGACCTTGGCCTGGCGCAGGCGCACCATGCGGTCGTGGTTGTCGGCGTCGTAGGAGATGTTGCCGATGCCGTCGGCCTTCTCGATGCCGCCGATGCGGTGCTCGAGGCCCTCGGTGCCCGGCACGGCCCACGGCCGCGCGAGGGTCTCGGGGTCGCGCAGGTACGGCCAGAACTCCGTGGAGCCGTCGGCGTTGGTGTGGTTGTGCTCGCTGGCGAACTCGACGCGCAGGTCGGGCAGCGAGTCGACGTCCGGGATGCGCCACGGCTCGGAGCCGTTGGCGACGTAGCCGTCGGAGAGCAGGAACACCGGCGTGCGGTAGGTCGTCGCGATGCGCACGGCCTCGACGGCGGCGTCGAAGCAGTCGCCGGGGGAGCGCGGCGCCACGATCGGCACCGGCGCCTCGCCGTTGCGGCCGAACATCGCCTGCAGCAGGTCGGCCTGCTCGGTCTTGGTCGGCAGGCCGGTCGACGGGCCCGCCGCGCTGCACGTCGACGATGACCAGCGGCAGCTCGAGCGAGACCGCGAGACCGATCGTCTCGGACTTCAGCGCGACACCCGGGCCCGGACGTCGTGGTGACGCCGAGCATGCCGCCGTACGACGCGCCCGAGCGCCGCGCCGATGCCGGCGATCTCGTCCTCGGCCTGGAAGGTCATCACGCCGAACCGCTTGTGCTTGCTCAGCTCGTGCAGGATGTCCGAGGCCGGGGTGATCGGGTAGGAGCCGAGGAACAGCGGCAGCTCCGCGCGCTGCGACGCGGCGATCAGGCCGTAGGACAGCGCGAGGTTGCCCGACATGTTGCGGTAGCGGCCGGGCGCCATCACCGCGGGCTTGATCTCGTACTGCACCGAGAAGTCCTCGGTGGTCTCGCCGTACGACCAGCCGGCCTCGAACGCCGCGATGTTGGCGGCGAGGATCTCGGGCTTCTTCGCGAACTTCTGGTCGCAGGAACGTGATCGTGCCCTCGGTGGGGCGGTGGTAGAGCCACGAGAGCAGGCCGAGGGCGAACATGTTCTTCGCGCGCTCGGCCTCCTTCTTGCTGATGTCGATGCCCTTGAGCGCGCTCGACGGTCATCGAGGTCAGCGGGATCGGGTGCACGGCGTACGACTCGAGCGAGCCGTCCTCGAGCGGGTTGGCGTCGTAGCCGACCTTGGTGAGGTTGCGCGTCGTGAACTCGTCGGTGTTGACGATGATGTCCGCGCCGCGCGGGACGTCCTTGATGTTGGCCTTGAGCGCCGCCGGGTTCATCGCCACGAGCACGTTGGGGGTGTCGCCCGCCGTCGTGATGTCGTGGTCGGCGAAGTGCAGCTGGAAGGCCGAGACGCCGGGGATGGTGCCGGCTGGTGCGCGGATCTCGGCGGGGAAGTCGGGCAGCGTCGCGAGGTCGTTGCCGAACGACGCTGTGCGCGACGTGAACTGGTCGCCGGTCAGCTGCATGCCGTCGCCGGAGTCACCCGCGAAACGGATGATGACGCGGTTGAGCTGGACCACCTGCTTGCTCACGGGATTCCTGCCTCGCTGTCGACGCCGTAACGGTCCGACGATTCTGGAACGCTGTTCCACACTAGCGAACACCCGGTGCCAGGGCCAAGCGGGTGCACGTAGGAACCATCCTTGCGCGCCCGGGTCCCGCACGCGCGCACGGGTCCCGCGTGGCGGGCACGTTTCTCGCAGGGCGCAGAGCGTCGGCACCGGTCGAGGGCGGCCCTGGATGCGGCGGCGACCGCTCGGATGCGGCAGCATGCGGGACGGGCGGCCACCGCCGTCCGACGACACCGGGCACACCGAGGAGGGGCGCGTGACCGACCTGCCGACGCCGACCCTCGGCGCTCCCGCCGCGCGCAGCACCGCGCCGATGCGGCTCGACCTCGAGCACGGCGGCCGGACCGCGACCGTCTGGGTGCTCGACGTGGGCCTCGCCTGCTGCTCGGTCGAGCTCATCGCCGCGGTCGCCGACCGCCGTGGCGCGCGCGACGCCGGTGCCGTGCCGGTCGACGCCGGCCGCGGCCCCCGGACGTGCTCGTCGTGGCCGGCACCTGCACCGACGCGATGGCGCCGCGCTCTGCGGTCGGCGTACGACGCGCTGCCGGACGGCACCCGGGTCTGTCCTTCGGCGCGTGCGCGAACTCCGGCGGCCCGTACTGGGACTCCTACAGCGTCACCAAGGGCATCGACCAGCTCGTGCCCGTCGACGTCTACGTGCCCGGGCTGCCCGCCGCGGCCCGAGGCGCTGCTCGACGCGCGTGCTCTCGCTGGTCGAGGTCGCGCCGTGAGCGCGGTGGTCGAGGCGCTGACGCGGCGCGCGGCGGCACGGCCGGTCGAGTCGTTCGGGCTCGTCACCGTCGACGTGCCGCGCGAGGGCTGGGTGCCCGCGCTCGCGGCCGCGGCCGCTGCGGGGGCGACGTACCTCGACTTCCTCACCGCCTACGACGAGCTCGACGCTCGGCTTCGCCGTGGTCGCGCACGTCTCGACCCTCGACGCGCGCGACCACGTGCTGGTGCGCACCCGCGTGCCGCGCGACGACGCTGCGCTCGCCAGCGCCACCCCGGTGTACGCCGGAGCCGCGTGGCACGAGCGCGAGACGCACGAGATGTTCGGCATCGGCTTCGCGGGCAACGACGACCTCGAGCCGCTGCTGCTGCCGCCCGGCTTCGTCGGCACCCCGCTGCGCAAGGACTTCGTGCTCGCCTCGCGCGTCTCGGTGCCGTGGCCGGGCGACAAGGACCCGGCCGACTCGACCGGCAGGCGCGCCGCCGCACCCTGCCGCCCGGAGTGCCGGCCGACTGGCCCACCGGCGTCGTGGGGGAGCAGCCGTGACCGACCGCGTCGACTACCCGGACGACCGTGCGCCGGCGCTGCCGCCGCGCACCCGCGGCGTCATCACGCTGGTCGAGGAGAACTGCACGGTCTGCATGCTGTGCGCCCGCGAGTGCCCGGACTGGTGCCTCTACATCGAGTCGCACACCGAGACGCTGCCCGCCGACGAGGAGCACCGGCGCCCGCGCAGCGTCGCGGTGCTCGACCGGTTCGCGATCGACTTCTCGCTGTGCCTGTACTGCGGCATCTGCGTCGAGGTCTGCCCGTTCGACGCCCTGCACTGGTCGCCGGCGTACTCCTACGCCGCCCCCACGATCACCGACCTCACCCACGAGCGCGCCGACCTCGACGAGTCCCGCCCCGACCGCTAGCCGTCGGCGCATGATCTCTGCAGAGATCGTGCAGCAGGTTCTCCGACCGTTCGCGCCGGCGCGCGGTGCCGGATGATCTCAGCACGAGATCGTCCAGCACGGCTGGCGCGGACGCCGGTGGTCAGCGGTAGTTGTCGAACTGGACCGCGAAGTCGAGGTCGGCGCCCTTCACGAGCGCCTGCACGGCCTGGAGGTCGTCGCGGCTCTTGGAGCTGACCCGCAGCTCCTCGCCCATGACCTGCGCCTTGACCGACTTGGGGCCCTCGTCGCGGATGAGCTTGCCGAGCTTCTTGGCCTGCTCCTGGCTGATGCCCGCCTTGAGCGTGCAGGCGATCTTGTACTCCTTGCCGGAGGAGCGGGGCTCGTCGGCCTCGAGCGCCTTGAGCGAGATCTGCCGCTTCACCAGCTTGTCCTTGAACACGTCGAGCGCCGCGGACGCGCGCTCCTCGGTGCTGGACGTGATCTCGACGGCGAGCTCGCCCTTCCACTCGATGGTGGTGGAGGTGTTCTTGAAGTCGAAGCGCTGCGAGAGCTCCTTCGCGGCCTGGTTGAGGGCGTTGTCGACCTCCTGGCGGTCGATCTTGCTCACGATGTCGAAGCTGCTGTCGGCCATGATCGATCAGGCCCCTCTCGTCGGTGGTTCCCGTGGGCGATTTCGCCACGGGCGCGCGTCCCTTGTATCCTTCCCTGCGCCGTCCCCGGACGGCAAAGGCGGGTTGCCCGAGCGGCCAATGGGAGCGGACTGTAAATCCGTCGGCTTTGCCTTCGATGGTTCGAATCCATCACCCGCCACACTCCGTCGAGGGGCGCGACCGCACCGGTCGCGCCCCTCGGCGCATCCCGGGCCCGTCCGCCCGCCGTGGCGCAGGCCACCCCCGCGCCGACTACCCCTCGGGGGTATCCGGGTCGATACTGGGACGAGGGTCCGGCGTACCCCGCCGGACGCGAGGAGCCGCGGGAGCCATGGCCGACCAGGCAGCAGGCACGACCACGCTGACGGTCCACGTGACCGGCATGACGTGCCGCGCCTGCGAGACCCGCGTGAGCAAGGCCCTGACCCGCCTCCCGGGCGTGGTCGACGCCCGCGCCTCGTCGATGTCCGGCGTCGCGACCCTGACCGTCACCGAGCCGCCTCCGCCGGAGGCCGTCGCCGCCGCGGTCGAAGCCGCCGGCTACGAGGTCGGTACGCCGCCCCTGCTCTCCCACGACCGCACCGTCTGGCTCACCGCGCTCGCCGCCGCCGCGGCGGTCGCCCTCGTCGTCGTGCTCGCGGCGTCCCTGGGCCTGACCGACCTCGCCGGCAGCGTGGGCGGGCCGGGCGACGGCAGCCTGCTCGTGGTGCTCCTCGTCGGGCTGACCGCCGGCGTCTCGACCTGCATGGCCCTCGTCGGCGGCGTCGTGCTGGCGCTGGCGTCGAGCCGCGAGGTCGCCGACGACGCGAGCCGCCTGCAGGTCATGCGGCCGCACCTGGCCTTCCAGGTCGGTCGCATCGTCGGCTTCTTCGTCCTCGGCTCGGCGCTGGGTGCGCTCGGGGCACGTCTCGCCGTGCCCACCGCGGTGCAGGCCGCGCTGATGATCGCCGTCGCGGTCGTGATGCTGGTGCTCGGCCTGCGCCTCACCGGGCTCTCGCCGCGCGCCGCCGGCTGGTCGCCCACGCTGCCCACCGGGCTGGCCCGCCGCCTCGGCCTCGCCGAGCGCGCGCAGCGCCCCTACTCCGACGTCCGCGCGGCCGGGCTCGGCGCGCTGACCTTCTTCCTGCCCTGCGGCTTCACGCAGGCGGTGCAGATCTACGCGCTCGCCACCGCGAACCCGCTCACCGCCGGCGTCGTGATGGCCGTCTTCGCGATCGGCACGGCCCCTGGGCTGCTCGCGCTCGCGGGCCTGCCCGGCCTGGCCACCGGCCCGCGGCGCCCGCGCGTGCTCGCCGTCGTGGGCGTCCTGCTGGTCGCGTTCGCGTTCGTCAACGCCTCGGCCGCGCTCACCCTGGCCGGCTGGACGCCGTCGTGGGGCACCAGCACGCCCACGGCGATCTCCTCCAACGTCACCGTCGCCGGCGGCGTGCAGACCGTGACCATGGAGCAGGGCTCGCGGGGCTACACCCCGGCCGAGTCCGTCGTGTACGCCGGACTCCCGATCCGCTGGGTGATCACGAGCGAGTCCGGCTTCAGCTGCGCGGCGTACCTGCGCGACGGCTCCGGCTGGAAGGCCGACCTGCAGACCGGGGTCAACACCCTCGAGCGCCCGGCGATGGAGCCGGGCCGCTGGGACTTCAGCTGCGTCATGGGCATGTACAGCGGCTCGTTCACCGCCATCGAGCCGCCGCCCGCCTAGGCCCGTCGACGCGTGATGACGACGACCTGGAGACCGTCGTGGTCACGCATGGACGGCGTCGGACCACTGGACGCCGATGAGCGCCTCGCTGCGGTCCCACAGGCGCGCGGCCATCGCCATGTCGCGCCCGGCGCCGTTGGGCACCACGACGCGCGGGTAGCCGCGCTGCTCCATGAACCCGTCCGGCCCGACGTACGACCCCGGCGCGAGCCCGGGCTCGGTGGCGGCGTAGAGCGTGGGCAGCGCGCCCATCTCGGCGGACTGCGCCAGCACCGAGTTGCCGAAGTCGGCGAACCGCTTGCCCAGCGAGGAGCCGGTCATCTCCGGCGCGACGTGCTGCAGGTTGGTCGAGGCGTAGCCCGGGTGGGCGGCGTACGACGCGACCGGCAGGTCGGCGGCCGTCAGGCGACGCTGCAGCTCGGCGGTGAACAGCAGGTTGGCCAGCTTGCTCTGGCCGTAGGCGCGCCACGGCTGGTAGCGCTTCTCGCCCATGAGGTCGTCGAGGTCGATCCGGCCGAAGCGGTGCGCGCCCGACGAGACCGTCACCACGCGGGTCGTGCGCGACTCCCGCGCCGTGCGCACCAGCACAGGGAGCAGGCGCAGGGTGAGCGCCATGTGGCCGAGGTGGTTGGTGCCGAGCTGCATCTCGAACCCGTCGACCGTCGTACGCCGCGGGATCGCCATCACGCCGGCGTTGTTGACCAGGAGGTCGAGCCGGTCGCCGGACTCGAGCACGCCGTCGGCCAGGGCAGCGCACGGAGGACAGGTCGGCGAGGTCGAGGGGCGCGAGGGCCACCTCGCCCGCGGTCGGGGTGCCGGCCAGCGCCTGCTGCACCTCGGCGAGGGCCGTGGCACCGCGGCCGGGGTCGCGCACGGCCATGGTCACGCGGGCGCCGTGGCGGGCGAGCTGGAGCGTGGTGTGGAAGCCGAGGCCGGAGTTGGCGCCGGTCACCAGGGCGTGGCGGCCGGTCAGGTCGGGGATGTCGTTCGAGGTCCAGGTCACCCGTCCATCCTGACCCGGCAGGGGCGCCGGCGCCCGTCCGGGGAGGGCCCGCGCCCCCGTTTTGGAGGAACGACGGCGCGCCGGGTATCCTGCTCTGGCTCTACGCCCCCTTAGCTCAGTCGGCAGAGCGTCTCCATGGTAAGGAGAAGGTCTACGGTTCGATTCCGTAAGGGGGCTCGATACGACGGTCCTGCCCACCCGGGCAGGTGCCGGGCAGTCTCGGCGGAGTAGCTCAGCCTGGTAGAGCAAGCGGCTCATAATCGCTGTGTCGCCGGTTCAAGTCCGGCCTCCGCTACCACCCGACAGCACGACCCCAGACAAGCAAGGAAAGGCACTCCCGTGGCCAAGAGCGACGTCCGCCCGAAGATCACCCTGGCCTGCCAGGAGTGCAAGAACCGCAACTACATCACCAAGAAGAACCGGCGCAACGACCCGGACCGCCTGGAGATGAAGAAGTACTGCGCGACGTGCAACGCCTCGACGGTGCACAAGGAGACCCGCTGACGCGGAGGGCTCCCGAGCCCGCCTGATCCTCATCGAACGGCCGCCCTCTCGGGGGCGGCCGTTCGGCGTTCCCGCCCCGGTACGCCGACCCCGGGAAGCGCCAGGCCCCGGTGCACGCGGGTCCGGCGTCCACTAGCGTCGCGAGCAGGAGGGCGGCCACGGGGGTCGCCCGCTGCGCGAAGGTGGCTGTGCCGTGGGACGACTCGACGACCGGGTGGCGCTCGTGACCGGTTCGGGGCGGGGCATCGGCCGCGCCACCGCGCTGCGGCTGGCCCGCGACGGCGCCGCCGTGGTGGTCAACGACATCGATCCGGAGCCCGCCGCCGAGACGGTCGCGCTCATCGAGGCCGAGGGCGGCCGCGCCATCGGGGTCGTGGCCGACACCATCCAGCTCGAGGAGGCGCACCGCCTCACCAAGGCCGCCGTCGACGAGTTCGGCAAGCTCGACATCGTCGTCAACAACGCCGGCACCACGCGCGACAAGATGTTCCACGGCATGACCGACGAGCTGTTCGACTTCGTCGTCGACACCAACCTGCGCACGGCGTTCCACACCACGCAGGCGGCGATGCCCTACCTGCGCGAGGTGGCCAAGGCCGAGATCGCGGCGAACGGCAAGCCGGCGTACAACCGCAAGATCACCTTCACCTCGTCGGTGGCCGCGCTCATGGGCAACCCGGGCCAGTACAACTACACCGCCGCCAAGGGCGCGATCATCGCGACCACCAAGACCCTCGCCCGCGAGCTCGGGCCGTTCGGCATCAACGTCAACGCGGTGGCCCCCGGCTTCATCGAGACGCGGCTCACCCAGGCCAAGACCGACGGCGACACCTACGGCATCCCGGAGCAGATGCGCCAGATGTCGCTCATGCTCATCGCGCTCGGCCGGCTCGGCGTGCCCGAGGACATCGCGAACGTGCACGCGTTCCTCGTCTCGAGCGACGCCGACTTCATCTCCGGCGTGACCATCCCGGTCACCGGCGGTCAGCTCGGAGGCATGTGACCGTGGCGCTCAACCAGGACTTCATCGGCAAGGTCTACCCCGCGGGTCCGGCGTACGAGGTCGGCCGCGAGAAGGTGCGCGAGTTCGCCGTCGCGATCGGCGACATGAACCCGGCGTACCACGACGTCGAGCACGCGCAGTCGCTCGGCCACCGCGACGTGATCGCACCGCCGACCTTCCCGTTCACCATCACCATGCGCGCGATGGCCGTCGTGATGTTCGACCCGGACCTCGGCCTCGACTACAGCCGCGTGGTGCACGGCGAGCAGCGCTTCGCCTACTCGCGCCCGGTCACCGCCGGCGACCGCGCTCGTCGTGGAGACCACGATCGAGAACATCCGCGTGGCCGCCGGCAACGACATCCTGACCAGCCGCTCCGAGGTCAGCACCGAGGACGGCGAGCACGTCGTCACCACCTGGGCCGTCACCGTGGCCCGCGGCACCGCCGAGGAGTCCGCATGACCGCCACCGTGAGCTTCGCCGACGTCGAGGTCGGCACCGAGCTGCCGCCGCTGCGCGTGCCGATCCAGCGGGTCAACCTCGTCATGTACGCCGGCGCCTCGGGCGACTTCAACCCGATCCACTGGAACGAGCGCTTCGCCAAGGCCGTCGGCCTGCCGGACGTCATCGCGCACGGGATGCTCACCATGGCCTCGGCCGGGCGCATCGTCACCGACTGGGTCGGCGACCCGGGCGCCGTGATCGAGTACGGCGTCCGCTTCACGCGGCCCGTGGTCGTGCCCGACGACGACCGCGGCGCGCGGGTCGAGATCACCGCCGTCGTCGCCGAGAAGCGCGACGACGGCACGGTGCGCGTCGACATCACCGCGAAGAGCCAGGACGTCACCGTCCTGGGCAAGGCGC
The DNA here is from genome assembly GCA_963827145.1 of uncultured Actinomycetota bacterium. Taxonomy (GTDB): domain Bacteria; phylum Actinomycetota; class Actinomycetes; order S36-B12; family CAIYMF01; genus Longivirga. Next base: position 1,640,824 of record CAWGZO010000001.1, read on the forward strand.
AGGCCGTCGTACGCCTGGCCTGAGCGCGGACAGCGGATCCCCGACGCTCCGTCGAGGGAGCCGAGCCCCCGGTCATCAGCGCTCATCCGATCAGGATGATCCGGTGGCCGGCACCCGACCTCCTAGCGTGGCGTCGCGGCCACCCGACAGCAGGCAACGTGTCCGAGCGCCTGCCCGAGGGTGGCGCATCCGTTACGTTCGAACCGATGTCGGTGACGACCGCGACGCCCGCTGCACGGGACGTCCCGGAGGTCCTCGGACCGCGTCGTACCTCGACCCGCGATCGCCCACAAGAGGAAGGCTCGACCAGATGTCTGACGACCTGGAGCTCGGCCCCGTCGACTACCTCGTCATCGAGTTCCCCGGCAACCAGATGACCGGCGAGGGTTTCCCGATCCTCGTCGACCTCGTCCAGCGCGGCATCATCCGCATCCTCGACCTCGCGTTCATCACGCGCGGCGAGGACGGATCGGTCGACGCCATCGACATCCGCGACTTCGACGCGGCCGGGATCGGCCAGCTCGCCGTCTTCCACCAGGACGGCAAGCCCGGCCTGCTCGACCAGGGCGACCTCGACGAGGTCGGCGCGGTCCTCTCGCCCAACAGCTCGGCGGGCATCCTGGTCTACGAGAACACGTGGGCCGCGCCCTTCGCCGGCGCGATGATCCGCTCGGGCGGCCAGCTCGTCGCCAGCGGTCGCATCCCCGTCACCGACCTGATCGCCGCCATCGAGGCCAGCGAGGCGTAGGGCTGATCGAGCCCTGCCGACCTCGCCCCGAAATCCGGAAGGAACCAGCTCATGCCAGGACTCATCCGCGGCGTCGCCCGCACCGCCGTCGTCGCCGGCACCGCCTCGGCGGTCGCCGGTCGCGTCAACCACCGCCAGCAGCAGAAGTGGGCGTCGCAGGACCAGGCGCAGTACGCCGCAGGAGCCGCAGTACGCCGCTCCGCCGCCGCAGTACGCCGCGCCGCCGCCCCAGTACGCCCCCCCGCCGCAGTACGCCGAGCCCGCCCCGGTCTACGCCGCTCCGCCGCCGCCCGCGGCCCCGGCCGTCGACCCGATCGAGCAGCTCACGAAGCTCGGCGCGCTGCGCGACCAGGGCATCCTCACCGAGGAGGAGTTCGCGGCCGAGAAGGCCAAGATCCTCAACGGCTAGAGCACGACCTCCGCACTGGCCAGCCGGGCCGCCCACAGCTCCTCGGCTGGCCAGTGCGCTGCCCAGGCCGCGGTGGCGATGTCGTAGTAGGCGTGGTCGCCGGTGGTCTCCGGGGCGTACAGCTCGCGCAGCTGCTCGACCACGAAGCCGTGACGGCGCAGCACCGCGATCCAGTCGCCGTGCGAGGGATGGTGCTCCACCCCGCCGCCCGGCCACTGCACGGTGGCCACGTCGCGCTGGCCGCGCAGCAGCTGCTCGCCCGCGGGGCCCGCCTCGGCCGGCACGCACAGCGCCGAGAGCAGGCTGTTGGTGAGGAAGACCAGCCGCCCGCCCGGCCGCAGCACCCGCGCGGCCTCGGCCACCCACTGCTCCGGGTCGCACCAGGCGGCGGCGCCGTGCTCGCTCACCACGAGGTCGATGCAGCCGTCCGGCAGCGGCACCTGCGCGGCGTCGGCGAGCAGCAGCGGGAAGACCGGGCCGTACGCCGCCTGGCAGCGACGCGCGGTGGCGAGCTGCTCGTCGGAGAGGTCCACCGCCACCACCCGTGCACCGCGCCGCGCCATCCACGCCGAGAAGTAGCCGGTGCCGCAGGCGAGGTCGAGCACGTCGAGGCCGTCGAGGTCGCCGAGCACCCCGAGCTCGGACTCCGGCGTACCGAACAGCCCCCAGCGGATCTCGTCCGAGGCCCACGCCGCGTCGGCGGCACCGTCGGTGAACTGGGCGTTCACCTCGCCCCACAGCTCGCGGTTGAGGGCCCTCGCCTGCGCGTCGTCGCTCACGCCGGCAACGGTAGGCGCTGCGCGTGCGCCTGCCGAGCACGGCCAGTGCATAGGCTCGGGGCGTGACGACGAGGCTCGCCGACCTGACGACGCTGCGCGTCGGCGGACCCGCGCGCGAGGTCGTGGAGGCTGCGACCGAGGTCGACCTCGTGGCCGCGGTCCGTGACGCGGACGCAGCCGGCACCCCCGCTCTGCTGGTCGCCGGTGGCAGCAACCTGCTCGTCGGCGACGACCCGCTCGACGTGCCGGTCGTGCTGGTGCGCACCCGGGGCATCGTGGCGGAGGCCGACACGTGCGGCGGCGCCTGGGTGACGGTCGCCGCGGGTGAGCCGTGGGACGACCTCGTCGTGCGGGCCGTCGCCGAGGGCTGGAGCGGCGTCGAGGCGCTGTCCGGGATCCCCGGCTCGGTGGGCGCCACCCCGATCCAGAACGTGGGCGCCTACGGCCAGGAGGTCGCCGACGTCGTCGCCCGCGTCCGCACCTGGGACCGCGTCGAGCGCACCCAGCGCACGTTCGCGGCGGCCGACTGCGGCTTCGGCTACCGCACCAGCCGGTTCAAGGAGGAGCCCGGGCGCTACGTCGTCCTCGAGGTGACCTTCCAGATGGTGCTCGCGCCCACCTCGCCGCCGATCCGGTACGCCGAGCTCGCCCGGACCCTCGGCGTCGAGGTCGGCGACCGCGTGCCGTCGGCCGACGGTGCGCGAGGCGGTGCTCGGCCTGCGGCGCGGCAAGGGGATGGTGCTCGACGCGCACGACCACGACACGTGGAGCGCGGGGTCGTTCTTCACCAACCCGGTGCTCGACGCCGAGGCCGCAGGAGCGCTGCCGCCGGACGCACCGCGCTGGGACGCCGGCGACGGGCGCGTGAAGACCAGCGCCGCATGGCTCATCGAGCACGCGGGGTTCGGTCGCGGGTACGGCGACGGCCCGGCCCGCCTCTCGTCCAAGCACCCGCTCGCGCTCACCAACCGCGGGTCGGCGACCGCGGCCGACCTCGTCGCGCTCGCCCGCGAGGTCCGCGACGGGGTCCGGGCGGCCACCGGGGTCGTCCTCGAGCCGGAACCCGTCCTGGTGGGGTGCACGCTCGGCGCAGGGTGAGCGCATTCGGTAGGCGAGCGGCCCCGGGCACGACTAGCGTCGTCCGAGCACCGACATCCCGAGAACGACCCACTCGTCACCAGGAGAGAACAACCATGGCCGACATCGTCCGCCCCGTGGGCCCCGTCGACATCGCGGTGATCGCGTTCGACGAGCCCAAGTTCGACGGCTCCGTCGCCTCGGCGATCTCCGACCTCGTCGCCAACGGCATGGTCCGCATCCTCGACATCGTGCTGGTCAACAAGGACGAGAACGGCGAGGTGACCCTCATCGAGGTCACCGACGTCGACGGCGACGGCATCCCGGACCTGGTCGCGCTGCAGGGCGACATCCCCGGCCTGCTGTCCGAGACCGACGCCGGCCTCGCTGTCGAGGAGATGCCCAACAGCTCCGCCATCGCCCTGCTCGCCTGGGAGAACACCTGGCTGATCCGGGCCGGTCAGGCGATCCGCAACAACGGCGGAACCCTGATCGCCTTCGAGCGCATCCCGGCCGAGGACGTCCAGGCGGCCCTCGACGCCTCGGACGAGTGACCTCGTCCCACCCAGACCCGCTCACCCCACCACGATCACGAGAGAAGGCAAGTCATGCGACGTAGAGGACCCAGCCTGATGAGGGTCGCGGCGACCACCGCGGTCGTCGCCGGCACCGCCGGTGCCGTCAGCGGGCACCAGCAGAAGAAGCAGGCCGGCCAGCAGCAGGCGGCTGCGGAGGCCGCGCAGAACGCGGCGCAGGCAGACGCGTACCAGGCCCAGCAGGCCGCCGCGGCCCAGCAGGCGCAGATCGACGCGCAGGTTCAGGCGGCGCTGGCCGCGCAGGCCGCGCAGCAGGCGGCGGCAGCCCCGGCGCCCGCCGCGGCTGCTCCGGTCGACGTCACCGCCGAGCTGCAGAAGCTCGCCGCGCTCAAGGAGCAGGGCCTCATCGACGACGCCGAGTTCTCCGCGATGAAGGCGAAGGTCCTCGGGATCTGATCCCGCACGACCTCCAGCGCGAGCACGCACGAAGGGCCCCGGCCGAAGCCGGGGCCCTTCATGCATCCCTGGAGGGGATCGGTCGGCTGCGACGACCCCTCGACGCCGCAGCCGACCGTCGGACTAGTAGCGGACGACCGGGTCGGGCACCCGCGGCGTGGCGGGGAACTTGCCGCCGGTGCCGCCCACGCGCTCGACCAGGAAGACCTGCCCCGCGTTGTACGAGGAGAACACCAGGTCGTTGCGCAGGTTGCGGTCGACGTCGGCGATGGTGGTCGACGCCTGGCCCCAGTTGGCGCCGGGGGTGCCGTACTCCGCGGCGATGTCGTGCTTGACCCAGCTGCCGTCGCCGGCGCGCTCGATCCAGTAGACGCTGAAGTCCGAGTCTCCGGCCACCGCGAGGTCGACGTCGCCGTCACCGTCGAGGTCGCCGTCGGACGTCGAACCCGGGGCGGCCTGGCCGGTGCGGATGTCGTCAGGGGTGAAGCCCGACGCGACCGGCGAGACGGTCCAGGGCAGCGTCGGGTCGCTGCCCGGGTCGAGCCGGACGACCTGCGGAGCCGCCGCCGGGCCGGTGGCGGTCGGGTTGGTGTGGTTGACGCCGATGGCGGCGTACTTGCCGTCGCCGTCGATGTTGTCCACCGCGAGCAGCTGGAAGGACTCGCCGAGACCGGTCGCGATCACGTGCTTGGTGAAGTCGGTCGCGTCGAGGCCGTCGGCCGCCGAGCCCGTGCGCTCGAACCACACGAACGACTCGGTGGTGACTGCCGGGTTCGGCGGGAACGGCGCGCTCTTCACCTTGAAGTACTGCGCCGTGGCGATGTCGGGCTTGCCGTCGAGGTTGATGTCCGCGACCACGGGCAGCGAGCCGCCGCCGTCCGCGAGCTTCACGGGGGCACCGAACGCGCCGCCGCCGAGGCCCTTGAAGTACTCGACGCGGACGGTCGGGGCGACCGGCGGGCCGGCGAACGGCCAGGCCGGGAAGCCGCCGTCCTCGAAGGTCGTGAGCAGGTCCTTCTTGCCGTCGCCGTCGACGTCGGTGTGCACGGCGCTGTGGTAGCGAGCCCACCTTGCCGGTGACGACGTCGTGGCGGACGAAGCCGCTGGTGGTGTTCTCCCACCAGGTGATCGAGCCGCTGGGCAGGCCCACCCCGGGCGGGCCGGAGATCGCGCTGAAGAAGTAGCCGGCCGGCACGACGACGTCGTTGCGGCCGTCGCCGTTGACGTCGGTGATCGTCGGCTTGTTCGGGCCGATGATGCCGTCGGCGGCGGTCACGATGCTCGAGGTCGTCCAGGCGCCGTCGACCTTCTTGATCAGCGTCACGCCGCCGGGCAGCGGGGTCGGACCGGTCCCGGCCGGCGCGGGCGGGCCGAAGGCGAACGAGCTCGTCACGATCTCCTGGCTCGCCGGCCCCCCGGCCAGCTCGCCGGCGACGGTGAAGGCCGCACCCGGGATCGCCGCGATCGAGGTGACGGTGAAGTCGGCCGGCGTACCGGGGTCGGTCGGCGGGACCGCGGCGCGGCAGCCGGACAGCGCCAGCCCCGTGACGGCCGCACCGGTCGCGATCAGCGCGACCTTGCGGCGGACAGGTGTCCTCATCGGTGTGCTCCTGACTGAAGTGGAACGCCGGTCCACCCTCCGTACCGGCGATTGGGGAGGACTCTGTCGCACAACCTTTCGCACAAGAAGACCTGGCAGATAACGAAATGGATACGGCGCCAAAGCCTGGCCACGCGGGCGGGCCTGCCGTAACCTGCCCAGCGGAACGCCGGTCCACGAGGCCGGCGCACGCGCGCGGCGAGGGGAGGCGGCATGGCCCGGGAGTCCGGCACGCTGCCCGAGGGCCGCGGCGGCACCCGCGAGCGCGTCGCCGCCGTGCTGCGCGACGAGATCCTCGACGGCGTCCTCGCCCCCGGCGTCACGCTGCGGACCGAGACGTTCACCGAGCGCCTCGGCGTGAGCAACTCCCCGCTGCGCGAGGCGTTCGTCCAGCTCGAGGCCGAGGGCCTCGTCGAGGTCACGCCCAACCGCGGCGTGGTGGTCGCACCGCTGACGCGCAGCGGCGCGACCGACGTGATCCGCATCGGGAGCCTGCTCTGGGACGCCGCGATCCGCTGGATCGTGCCGACCCTCGAGCCCGGCACCGTCGACCAGCTGCGCCGCGTCGACGTCGACTTCGGCCTCGGCCTGCGCTCCGGCGACCTCGCGGGCGCCGTCCTCGACGCGGAGCGCTTCGACACCGTGCTGCTCGACTCCTCGTGGAGCACCGAGCTCGTGCGCACGCTCGACACCGTGCGTCCGCGCCTGCAGCGGCTCGGGCGTCTGCTGGCGTCGTACGAGCTCATGGATCGTCGCCGCCTCCTGCACGCGGAAGTCGTGCGCGCAGCGGGCAGCACCGATCTCGTCGGCGTCACGGGGGCGCTGGGCGAGATGTGGTCGACGCTGTCCGAGTCGGTCCGGGACAACCCCCGTGTCGCTCCGTGACCCCGGCCGCCTGACCGCGGCGCGCGACCTCGACCCGGCCCTGCGCCGGATGGCGAGCCGTCAGCGCTGGGGTGCGGTCAACCGCCGGCTGGGCTGGGTGATCCTGCCGATCGTCGTCGCCGCCAGCGTGCTGCACTACGGGCTCGGCTTCGACGAGGGCAGCCGCAACGAGATCGTGCTCGTGCTGCAGTTCGTCTTCGTGCCGCTCGTGGCCGTGCACGCGGGCCTGAGCTTCTACGTCTTCGGCTGGGTGCCGCCGAGGCGCACCCTGCGGGTGTTCCACGTCTGGTTCGGCTACGCGTACGCCGTGCTCGTGCTCGCCTCGCAGACCTCGTTCGCCTGGCCGCTGGCCCACCACGTGCTGACGATGCTCATGTACCTCGCGCTGGCGGCGCACGTCGGCATCGGCATCCACTACGCCCGCCGTCGCCGCGCCGCCGGGCTGGGCGGTCTCCGGCGCTCCTGACGCAGCACGACGGCCCCCGACCAGCAGGTCGGGGGCCGTCGCGCGAGCGGGGTCGGCTACTCGCCGAGCAGCGTCGCGATCCGGGTCACGCCCTCGACCAGGTCGTCGTCGCCGAGGGCGTACGACAGGCGCAGGTAGCCCGGGCGTGCCGAACGCCTCACCCGGCACGACCGCCACCTCGACCTCGTCGAGGATGATCGCCGACGAGCTCGGCCGACGTGGCTGCGCCACGCGCCCGCGGATGCTGCGGCCGAGCACGCCCTTGACCGACGGGTAGACGTAGAAGGCGCCCTCGGGCAGCGGGGCAGGTCGACGCCGGGGATCGCGTTGAGCATCGCCGACGATCGCTGACGCGTCGGCGGTCGAAGGCCGACGCGCATCTCGGCCACCGCGGCGAGGTCGCCGGAGACGGCGGCCAGCGCGGCGACCTGCGAGACGTTGGCGACGTTCGAGGTGGCGTGCGACTGCAGGTTGGTGGCGGCCTTGACGACGTCCGCCGGGCCGATCATCCAGCCCACCCGCCAGCCGGTCATGGCGTAGGTCTTGGCCACGCCGTTGACGACGACGCAGCGGTCGGCGAGCTCGGGCACCAGCGCGGGCATCGAGGCGAACTGCGCGTCGCCGTAGACGAGGTGCTCGTAGATCTCGTCGGTGACGACCCAGATGCCCTTCTCGACGGCCCAGCGGCCGATCGCCTCGACCTCGGCGGGGGAGTAGACCGCGCCGGTCGGGTTGGACGGCGAGACGAAGACCAGCAGCTTGGTGCGCGGCGGTGACGGGCCGCCTCGAGCTGCTCGATCGAGACGCGGTAGCCGGTGGTCTCGTCGGTCAGGATCTCGACCGGGCACGCCGCCGGCGAGCCGGATCGACTCGGGGTAGGTGGTCCAGTACGGCGCCGGCAGCAGCACCTCGTCGCCGGGGTCGAGCAGCGCGGCGAAGGCGTTGTAGAGCGCCTGCTTGCCGCCGTTGGTGACCAGCACCTGGCTCGGCGGTGACGGCGTAGCCCGGAGTCGCGCAGCGTCTTGGCGGCGATCGCCTCCTTGAGCTCGGGCAGGCCGCCGGCCGGGGTGTAGCGGTGCCACTTCGGCTCGCGGCGGCGGCGATGGCCGCCTCGACGATGTAGTCCGGGGTCGGGAAGTCGGGCTCGCCGGCGCCGAAGCCGATGACGGGCGCCCGGCGGCCTTGAGGGCCTTGGCCTTGGCGTCGACGGCGAGGGTGGCCGACTCGGCGATGGAGCCGATCCGGGCGGAGATCCGGGGGTGCTGGCAGGTCATGGGCCCATCCTTCCGCATCCGACCGGCGTGCGGCGTCCGCCCGGGTTGAGCGGCCCGGGCGCCGCCGCGGTTTGGGCGCACGGCGGGGTGTCCCGTAGGGTCGAGACCTCCTGGTGGACGTCCACCCCTGCGCAAGCATGCCTTCACACGGTCTGCGCCGTGCGGGACGGCACCACCGGCGAAGGGTCGTAGCTCAACTGGTAGAGCACCGGTCTCCAAAACCGGCGGTTGGGGGTTCAAGTCCCTCCGGCCCTGCGATCCCGGCCTCACCGCCGGGGACGGCAGCGCGGTCCGACCATCCGGTCGGGTCGCACGAAGCACGGCACCTCACGAGGTGCCCGGACGTGAGCGAGGACGCGTGAGCGACACCGTCGGCACCGACGTCCCCGACCGCGACCGCCCCCAGGGCGGGAGCAACGGGCGAGAAGCCGGGCCTCGGCGCCCGGCTCGCGCTGTTCTTCCGCCAGGTGATCGCCGAGCTCCGCAAGGTCATCTGGCCGACGCGCACGCGAGCTGATCACCTACACCACGGTGGTCATCGTCTTCGTGGCGGTCATGGCCACGATCGTCGCCGTGCTCGACCTGGTCTTCGCCAAGGGCGTGCTCGCGGTCTTCGGCAGCTAGCCGGCCGCACCCGCCCGCACGACCCCGCAGCACCAGCCCGCAGCACCAGCCCGAGGAGCACCGTGTCCGAGACGCACGCCGACCAGCCGCTCGACGAGTCCGCCGCCGAGGTGGACGCCGTCGAGACCGCTGACGCGGACGCCGACCTGACCGAGCCCGCCGCCGACGCCTCGATCGAGATCACCGAGGTCGTGGAGGCCAGCGCCGACGAGGTCGACGTCGTCGTCGAGATCGACGCGACCGGTGTTGACGCCGACGACGAGGACGCCGTCGAGGCCCTCGCCGAGGCCGCGCAGGAGATCGCCGACGAGACCGTCGCCGAGGTCGCCCTCGAGGACGCGGTCGAGACCTTCGAGGCGGCCGACGAGGCCGACGAGGACCTCGACCCGGTCGAGGCCTTCCGCGAGCGCATGCGCACCGAGCTCGGCGACTGGTACGTCGATCCACTCCTACGCCGGCTACGAGAACAGGGTGAAGACCAACCTCGAGAGCCGCATCACCTCGCTCAACATGGAGGACCTAGATCTTCCAGGTCGAGGTGCCCATGGAAGAGGTCACCGAGATCAAGAACGGCCAGCGCAAGCTGGTGCAGCGCAACAAGTTCCCCGGCTACGTCCTGGTCCGCATGGACCTCACCGACGACTCCTGGGGCGCCGTCCGGCACACGCCGGGCGTCACCGGCTTCGTCGGGCACGCGCACCAGCCCGCGCCGCTGAGCCTCGACGAGGTCGTCACGATCCTCGCCCCGGTCCCGGAGAAGAAGCCCGGCTCCCCCGCGGCCGCTGCGGCGGGCGAGGTCACCGTCGTCGACTTCTCGGTCGGCGACTCGGTCACCGTCATCGACGGCCCGTTCGCGACGCTGCACGCCACGATCTCCGAGATCAACGCCGACGCCCAGAAGCTCACCGGCCTGGTCGAGATCTTCGGCCGGGAGACCCCGGTCGAGCTCGGCTTCAGCCAGATCCAGAAGAACTAGGCGGTCCCGACCGCCTGCTCCGCAGGCGGACCGAGCCCGCACCCGACGACGCAAGGACCCGAAGACATGCCTCCGAAGAAGAAGGTCTCCGGCCTGATCAAGCTCCAGATCCAGGCCGGCGCGGCCAACCCCGCGCCGCCCGTCGGCCCCGCGCTGGGTCAGCACGGCGTCAACATCATGGAGTTCTGCAAGGCCTACAACGCCGCGACCGAGTCGCAGCGCGGCCAGATCATCCCGGTCGAGATCACGGTCTACGAGGACCGCTCGTTCGACTTCATGCACCAAGACCCCGCCGGCCGCCCGCCTGATCCTCAAGGCCGCCGGTGTGCGAGAAGGGCGCGGCGAACCCGCACACGACCAAGGTCGCCTCGATCACCAAGGCGCAGGTCCGCGAGATCGCCGAGACCAAGATGGCCGACCTCAACGCCAACGACATCGACGCCGCGATGAACATCATCGAGGGCACCGCCCGCTCGATGGGCGTCACCGTCAGCGACTGACGTCCGCGACCGGCGTACGCCGACCGCACCCGCACCACCAGCTCCACCGCACCACCCCCAGCACGACGTGGCAGGGCCGCAGCGCGGCCCGCCGACCACGACCTCCACCAGCTCCTGAGGAGACAGCAATGAAGCGCAGCAAGGCCTACCGCAAGGGCGCCGAGCAGATCGACGCGCGACGCCCTCTACGCCCCCCTCGAGGCGGTCCGCCTCGCCAAGGCGACGCAACCCGGCGAAGTTCGACGCGACCGTCGAGGTCGCGATCCGCCTGGGTGTCGACCCCCGCAAGGCCGACCAGATGGTCCGCGGCACCGTCAACCTGCCGCACGGCACCGGCAAGACCGCCCGGGTCCTGGTCTTCGCCAACGGTGAGAAGGCCGAGGAGGCGCGCGCCGCCGGCGCCGACGACGTCGGCGGCGACGACCTCATCGACAAGGTCGCCGCGCGGCTGGACCGACTTCGACGCCGCCGTCGCGACCCCCGACCTCATGGGCAAGGTCGGCCGTCTGGGCAAGGTGCTCGGCCCGCGCGGCCTCATGCCCAACCCCAAGACCGGCACGGTCACGATGGACGTCGCCAAGGCCGTCGACCGAGATCAAGGGCGGCAAGATCGAGTTCCGCGTCGACAAGCACGCGAACCTGCACTTCGTCATCGGCAAGGCGTCGTTCACCGACGAGCAGCTGGTCGAGAACTACGCCGCCGCGCTCGACGAGGTCCTGCGTCTCAAGCCGTCGGCCGCCAAGGGCCGCTACCTCAAGAAGGTCACCGTCACCACGACGATGGGCCCCGGCATCCCGGTCGACCCGAACCGCACGCGCAACCTCATGACCGACGACGAGGGCCAGGCCTGATCCAGGCCTGCTCCCGCACGTCTCCCGGCGTACGCCGGACCGCACGACCCCGCACGAACCCCGAACGTCCGTGCGCCGGGGTGGCGCGTTTTGACCCGCCCGCCCCGGCGCACGTACTCTGAACAAGCCGAAGACCGCCGGTCGTCAGCAGCCCCCGGGCTCTGACCGAAGCGTCCGCGACAACGGACGGCCAGCGCAGGTGAGGACACGAGCTCCGCCGTGAGCGACGCTGCCCCGCGCCTGCGCGGGGCTTTTTCGTTGTCCAGGGGCTTCTCGGCGGTACATCTGGAAGGAGACCCATGGCGCGGGCCGACAAGGCTGCCGCAGTCGCGGAGATCGCGGAGCACTTCCGCACCTCCAACGCGACCGTGCTCACCGAGTACCGCGGCCTCACCGTGGCGCAGCTCAAGACGCTGCGCCGCACGCTCGGTGAGACCGCGAACTACGCCGTGGTGAAGAACACGCTGACCAAGATCGCTGCGAAGGAGGCGGGCGTCGAGGGTCTCGACGACCTGCTCGCCGGCCCCAGCGCACTCGCCTTCGTCAAGGGCGACCCGGTCGAGGCCGCCAAGGGCCTGCGTGACTTCGCCAAGGCGAACCCGCTGCTGGTGATCAAGGGCGGCTACATGGACGGCAAGACGCTGTCCGCCGCCGAGATCTCCAAGCTGGCCGACCTCGAGTCGCGCGAGGTCCTGCTCGCGAAGCTCGCCGGCGCGATGAAGGCGTCGCTGTCGCAGGCAGCCGCGCTGTTCCAGGCGCCGCTGTCGCAGGCCGCCCGCACGATCGAGGCGCTGCGCGTGAAGGCCGAGGCCGACCCGTCGGTCATCGGCGGCGCGGGCACCCCGGCTGCGGCCCCGGCCGCCGAGGCCGCCGCTGCGACCGAGGAGGCCGCCGAGCCGGCCGCCGCCGAGGTCGTCGAGGCTGCCGCTGCCGACACCGACGCTCCGGCCGAGGCGCCCGCCGCCGACGCCGAGGTCACCGAGGAGGCCGCCGCCGAGGCAGCCGCCGAGGACAGCGAGACCACCGAGGCCTAGACGCCCGTTCACCACATCCGAGATGGACGTTGCGGCCTCGGCCGGGACGCAAGAACAGAAAGGACCGCCGATCATGGCGAAGCTCAGCACCGACGAGCTCCTTGACGCTTTCAAGGAGATGACCCTCATCGAGCTCTCCGAGTTCGTGAAGCAGTTCGAGGAGACCTTCGAGGTCACCGCCGCCGCTCCCGTCGCCGTGGCCGCCGCGCCTGGCCGCCGGTGGCGGCGCTGGCGCCGCCGAGGAGGCCGAGGCTCAGGACGAGTTCGACGTCATCCTCGAGGACGCCGGCGACAAGAAGATCCAGGTCATCAAGGAGGTGCGCACCCTCACGAACCTGGGCCTCAAGGAGGCCAAGGACCTCGTCGAGGCCGCGCCGAAGCCGGTCCTGGAGAAGGTCAAGAAGGAGGACGCCGACAAGGCGAAGGAGGCCCTCGAGGCCGCCGGCGCCAAGGTCACCGTCAAGTAGTTCCTGGCCCCACCAGCACGACCGCACGCTCGTCGACGGGCGGCACCCCCACCGGGGTGCCGCCCGTCGCGCGTTCCCGGCGCGGACCCGTCGGTGTCCGGAATCCGGCGTACGGGACGGGTCACGGTGCGGTCACCTATCCACCGGTTGGCGCCGTGGTGCTTGACTCCGCCCCCTCGGTGCGGTCACCATCGGACCGCGCTAGACCCCCGGGCCGCACGGCCCGTGGGACGAGGTCCACCTGCGAGCACGCCGCCCCGCCCGCTGTCGAGCGGTGGTCGGCCCCAGGTGCGACGACGGTCCCACGGTGCTCCAGGCGACCGGGACTCGACAGCGGCTGCCCTTCGTGGGTATGCTGCCGCTTTGCGCTGCCTATTCTCTGCCGTGTCCGTTGGACAGGGCGTGATCGGCGTGCGCGCGCGAAGGTCCGCGAGCCCTCGGAAGGACGCCTCTTGGCCGCCGCCCGCAAGTCTGCTGTTCCCACTCCCGTTCCTGGCCCCCACCGCGTCTCGTTCGCCAAGATCCGCGAGCCGCTCGAGGTCCCGGACCTCCTCGCGCTCCAGACCGAGTCCTTCGACTGGTTGCTCGGCAACCAGAAGTGGAAGGACCGCGTCGCGGAGGCGGTCGCGTCCCGGCGCCGACGTCCCCGAGACCTCGGGTCTCGAGGACATCTTCGAGGAGATCTCCCCGATCGAGGACTTCAGCGGCTCGATGTCGCTGTCGTTCCGCGACCACCGGTTCGAGCCCCCGAAGTACACCGTCGAGCAGTGCCGCGACAAGGACTTCACCTACGCCGCGCCGCTGTTCGTGACCGCCGAGTTCATGAACAACGAGACCGGCGAGATCAAGTCCCAGACGGTCTTCATGGGCGACTTCCCGCTCATGACCGACAAGGGCACCTTCATCATCAACGGCACCGAGCGTGTCGTCGTCTCGCAGCTCGTCCGCTCGCCGGGCGTCTACTTCGAGCGCACGCCGGACAAGACCTCCGACAAGGACGTCTACGTCGCCAAGATCATCCCGTCGCGCGGCGCGTGGCTCGAGTTCGAGGTCGACAAGAAGGACATCGTCGGCGTCCGCGTCGACCGCAAGCGCAAGCAGCCGGTGACCGTGCTGCTCAAGGCCCTCGGCCTGAGCAACGAGCAGATCCGCGAGCGCTTCGGGCAGTACGAGTCCATGGTGGCCACCCTCGAGAAGGACGGCATCACCGAGCAGGACGAGGCGCTCAAGGACATCTACCGCAAGCTGCGTCCGGGCGAGCCGCCGACGATCGAGGCCGGCCAGGCGCTGCTGGACAACTTCTACTTCAACCCCAAGCGCTACGACCTCGCCAAGGTCGGCCGGTACAAGATCAACAAGAAGCTGGGCAGCGACCTCCCGCTGACCCAGTCGACGATCACGATCGAGGACATCGTCGCCACGATCGAGTACCTCGTCCGCCTGCACGCCGGCGAGACCGACTACACCGCTCCCGAGGGCGCCACCGTCCGCGTCGAGACCGACGACATCGACCACTTCGGCAACCGTCGTCTCCGCACCGTCGGCGAGCTCATCCAGAACCAGATCCGCACGGGTCTGTCCCGGATGGAGCGCGTCGTGCGCGAGCGCATGACCACCCAGGACGTCGAGGCGATCACGCCGCAGACGCTCATCAACATCCGGCCGGTCGTCGCCTCCATCAAGGAGTTCTTCGGCACCAGCCAGCTGTCGCAGTTCATGGACCAGACCAACCCGCTCGCGGGTCTGACCCACAAGCGCCGCCTGTCGGCGCTCGGGCCCGGGCGGTCTGTCCCGTGAGCGCGCCGGCTTCGAGGTCCGCGACGTCCACCCGTCGCACTACGGCCGCATGTGCCCGATCGAGACCCCCGAAGGTCCCGAACATCGGTCTCATCGGCTCGCTGTCCTCGTTCGCCCGGGTGAACGCGTTCGGCTTCGTCGAGACGCCGTACCGCAAGGTCGACCAAGGGCGTCGTCACCGACCAGATCGACTACCTCACCGCGGACGAGGAGGACCTCCACGTCATCGCGCAGGCGAACTCGCTGCTGCACGACGACGGGACCTTCCGCGACCCGCGCGTGCTCGTCCGCACCAAGGGCGGCGAGGTCGACTACGTGCCCGGCACGGCGGTCGACTACATGGACGTCTCGCCGCGCCAGATGGTGTCGGTCGCGACCGCGATGATCCCGTTCCTCGAGCACGACGACGCCAACCGCGCCCTCATGGGCTCGAACATGCAGCGTCAGGCGGTCCCGCTGCTGCGCAGCGAGGCGCCGCTCGTCGGCACCGGCATGGAGTACCGCGCCGCCACCGACGCCGGCGACGTGATCGTGGCCGAGGCCGGCGGTGTCGTCACCGAGGTGTCGGCCGACGCGATCACCGTGGCGCAGGACGACGGCGACTACCGCACCTACCGGGTGCAGAAGTTCCGTCGCTCCAACCAGGGCACGAGCTTCAACCAGCGTCCGATCGTCGAGGAGGGCGCCCGTGTCGAGGCCGGCCAGGTCCTCGCCGACGGTCCCTGCACCGACAACGGTGAGATGGCGCTCGGCCGCAACCTGCTCGTGGCGTTCATGCCGTGGGAGGGCCACAACTACGAGGACGCGATCATCCTGTCGCAGCGCCTCGTGCAGGACGACGTCCTGTCCTCGATCCACATCGAGGAGCACGAGGTCGACGCCCGCGACACCAAGCTCGGGCCGGAGGAGATCACCCGGGACATCCCGAACGTCTCCGAGGACGTGCTCGCCGACCTCGACGAGCGCGGCATCATCCGCATCGGCGCCGAGGTCGTCACCGGCGACATCCTGGTCGGCAAGGTCACGCCCAAGGGCGAGACCGAGCTCACCCCGGAGGAGCGCCTGCTCCGCGCGATCTTCGGCGAGAAGGCGCGCGAGGTGCGCGACACCTCGCTCAAGGTGCCCCACGGCGAGTCCGGCAAGGTCATCGGCGTCCGCGTCTTCGACCGCGAGGAGGGCGACGAGCTGCCCGCCGGGCGTCAACCAGCTGGTGCGCGTCTACATCGCCCAGAAGCGCAAGATCACCAACGGCGACAAGCTCGCCGGCCGTCACGGCAACAAGGGCGTCATCTCGAAGATCCTGCCCGTCGAGGACATGCCGTTCCTCGAGGACGGCACCCCGGTCGACATCGTGCTCAACCCGCTGGGCGTGCCCGGCCGGATGAACGTCGGCCAGGTCCTCGAGACCCACCTCGGCTGGGTCGCCAAGACCGGCTGGGAGGTCGAGGGGTCGCCCGCATGGGGCGAGCACCTGCCGATCGCGGCGCGTGCCGGCAGCTCCGGGCACCAACGTCGCGACCCCGGTCTTCGACGGTGCTCGCGAGGAGGAGATCACCGGCCTGCTCGAGTCGACGATCCCGACGCCGGACGGCGTCCGGCTCGTGGGCGGCGACGGCAAGGCCCGGCTCATCGACGGCCGCTCCGGCGAGCCGTTCCCCGAGCCGGTCTCGGTCGGCTACGTCTACATCCTCAAGCTGCTCCACCTGGTCGACGACAAGATCCACGCTCGTTCGACCGGCCCCTACTCGATGATCACGCAGCAGCCGCTGGGCGGTAAGGCCCAGTTCGGCGGCCAGCGGTTCGGCGAGATGGAGGTCTGGGCGCTCGAGGCGTACGGCGCGGCCTACGCCCTGCAGGAGCTGCTCACGATCAAGTCCGACGACGTGCTCGGCCGCGTGAAGGTCTACGAGGCCATCGTCAAGGGCGAGAACATCCCGGAGCCCGGTATCCCCGAGTCCTTCAAGGTGCTCGTCAAGGAGATGCAGTCGCTGTGCCTCAACGTCGAGGTGCTCTCCGGCGACGGCATGACCATCGAGATGCGCGACACCGAGGACGACGTCTACCGCGCGGCCGAGGAACTCGGAATCGACCTGTCCCGGCGCGAGCCGTCCAGCGTCGAAGAAGTCTGACGGCGAGGGCGGCGGTCAGCCGGCACACACCGACTGACCGTCGCCGCACCCTGACGACACCGACGAGCAACACCGACAGTTAGGAACCGCAGACGTGCTCGACGTCAACTTCTTCGACGAGCTTCGCATCGGCCTCGCGACCGCGGACGACATCCGCACCTGGTCGCACGGCGAGGTCAAGAAGCCCGAGACCATCAACTACCGCACGCTCAAGCCCGAGAAGGACGGACTCTTCTGCGAGAAGATCTTCGGCCCCACCCGGGACTGGGAGTGCTACTGCGGCAAGTACAAGCGGGTGCGCTTCAAGGGCATCATCTGCGAGCGCTGCGGCGTCGAGGTCACGCGCGCCAAGGTGCGTCGTGAGCGGATGGGCCACATCGAGCTCGCCGCCCCGGTCACGCACATCTGGTACTTCAAGGGTGTCCCGAGCCGGCTCGGCTACCTGCTCGACCTCGCCCCGAAGGACCTCGAGAAGGTCATCTACTTCGCGGCGTACATGATCACCTCGGTCGACGAGGACCAGCGCGCCACAGGACCTGCCCTCGCTCGAGAGCAAGATCGACGTCGAGAAGAAGCAGGTCGCGAACCGCCGCGACGACGAGGTCAACAAGCGCGCCACGAAGCTCGAGGCCGACCTCGCCGAGCTCGAGGCCGAGGGTGCCAAGAGCGACCAGCGCCGCAAGGTCAAGGAGTCGGCCGAGCGCGAGATGGCGCAGATCCGTCGTCGCGCCGACGCCGAGATCGACCGCCTCGACCGCGTCTTCGACCGGTTCAAGGGCCTCAAGGTCCAGGACCTCGAGGGCGACGAGGTGCTCTACCGCGAGATGCGCGACCGCTACGGCCGCTACTTCTCCGGTGGCATGGGTGCCGCGGCGATCCAGAAGCGTCTCGAGACCTTCGACCTCGAGGCCGAGTCCGAGAAGCTGCGCGAGATCGTCCAGACCGGCAAGGGCCAGCGCAAGACCCGTGCCCTCAAGCGCCTGAAGGTCGTCACCGCGTTCCTGCAGACCCGCAACTCGCCCATGGGCATGGTGCTCGACTGCGTCCCGGTCATCCCGCCGGACCTGCGCCCGATGGTGCAGCTCGACGGTGGCCGCTTCGCGACGTCCGACCTCAACGACCTGTACCGCCGCGTGATCAACCGCAACAACCGCCTCAAGCGCCTGCTCGACCTCGGTGCGCCCGAGATCATCGTGAACAACGAGAAGCGCATGCTCCAGGAGGCCGTCGACGCGCTGTTCGACAACGGTCGTCGTGGTCGTCCGGTCACCGGCCCGGGCAACCGCCCGCTCAAGTCGCTGTCCGACATGCTCAAGGGCAAGCAGGGCCGGTTCCGCCAGAACCTGCTCGGCAAGCGCGTCGACTACTCCGGCCGTTCGGTCATCGTCGTCGGCCCGCAGCTCAAGCTGCACCAGTGCGGTCTGCCCAAGCAGATGGCGCTCGAGCTGTTCAAGCCGTTCGTCATGAAGCGGCTCGTCGACCTCAACCACGCGCAGAACATCAAGTCCGCCAAGCGCATGGTCGAGCGGTCGCGCGCGGTCGTGTGGGACGTGCTCGAGGAGGTCATCGCGGAGCACCCGGTGCTGCTGAACCGTGCGCCCACGCTGCACCGTCTCGGCATCCAGGCGTTCGAGCCGCAGCTCATCGAGGGCAAGGCCATCCAGATCCACCCGCTCGTCTGCGCCGCGTTCAACGCGGACTTCGACGGCGACCAGATGGCCGTGCACCTCCCGCTGTCGGCGGAGGCGCAGGCCGAGGCCCGCATCCTCATGCTGTCGAGCAACAACATCCTCTCGCCGGCGCACGGTCGTCCGATCACGTCGCCGTCGCAGGACATGGTGCTCGGCATCAACTTCCTGACCTCGGAGCGCGCCGGCCTCGAGGGCGAGGGTCGTGCCTTCACCTCGGTGTCCGAGGCGTTCATGGCCTTCGACGCCCGCGAGATCAAGCAGGCGAGCAAGGTCAAGATCCGCTTCACCGACGTCGTGCCGCCGCTGGGCTGGGACGCGCCGGAGGGCTGGGAGCCCGGGCAGTCGTTCGTGCTCGAGACCACGCTGGGCCGCGCCCTGTTCAACGAGGCGCTGCCGGTCGACTACCCGTTCGTGAACACCGAGGTCGACAAGAAGGTCCTCGGCGGCATCGTGAACGACCTCGCCGAGCGCTACCCCAAGGTGCAGGTCGCCGCGACGCTGGACGCCCTCAAGGAGGCCGGCTTCCGCTGGGCCACCCGCTCGGGCGTCACGATCTCGATCGAGGACGTCGTCACGCCGCCGAAGAAGGCGCAGATCGTCGACGAGGCCGAGACGCGGGCCGACAAGGTGCAGGTGCAGTTCGAGCGCGGCCTGATCACCGACTCGGAGCGTCGTCAGGAGCTCATCGAGATCTGGACCCGTGCGACCGACGACGTCGCCGACGCGATGCGCGAGCACTTCCCGCGCCACAACCCGGTGTTCATGATGGTGAACTCCGGCGCCCGTGGTAACTGGATGCAGGTGCGTCAGATCGCCGGTATGCGCGGCCTGGTGGCCAACCCCAAGGGCGAGATCATCCCGCGGCCGATCAAGTCGAACTTCCGCGAGGGTCTGTCCGTGCTCGAGTACTTCATCTCGACGCACGGCGCCCGCAAGGGTCTGGCCGACACCGCGCTGCGTACGGCGGACTCGGGCTACCTGACCCGTCGTCTCGTCGACGTCTCGCAGGACGTCATCATCCGCGAGACCGACTGCGGCACCGACCGTGGCCTGGCCACGGCCATCGGCGTCGTCGGCTCCGACGGCACGGTGCGTCGCGACGACGAGGTCGAGTCGACCGCCGCCTCGCGCGTGCTGTCCGAGGACGTCGTGGTGGGCGGCAAGACGCTCGCCAGCGCCGGCCAGGAGCTCGGCCTGCTCATCATCGACGAGCTCGTCGCGGCAGGCGTCAGCGAGGTCAAGGCCCGCTCGGTGCTCACCTGCGAGAGCAAGGTCGGCACCTGTGCCACCTGCTACGGCCGTTCGCTGGCCACCGGCAAGCTGGTCGACGTCGGCGAGGCCGTCGGCATCGTCGCCGCGCAGTCGATCGGCGAGCCCGGCACGCAGCTGACCATGCGCACGTTCCACACCGGCGGCGTCGCGGGTGAGGACATCACCCACGGTCTGCCGCGTGTGGTCGAGCTCTTCGAGGCGCGCACCCCCAAGGGTGTCGCCCCGATCAGCGAGGCCGCCGGTCGCGTGCGGATCGACGACACCGACAAGACCCGCAAGCTCGTCGTCGTCCCCGACGACGGGTCGGAGGAGGTCGCCTACCCGGTCTCCAAGCGCTCGCGCCTGCTCGTCGGCGACGGCGACCACGTCGAGGTCGGGCAGCAGCTCGTCCAGGGCGCCGTCGACCCGAAGCAGGTCCTGCGCATCCTCGGCCAGCGCGCGGTGCAGCTGCACCTCGTGGCGGAGGTCCAGGAGGTCTACCGCTCGCAGGGCGTGTCGATCCACGACAAGCACATCGAGGTCATCGTCCGTCAGATGCTCAAGCGCGTGACGATCATCGAGGGCGGCGACACCGAGTTCCTCCCCGGCGAGCTGGTCGAGCGCGGCCTGTTCGAGGCGGAGAACCGTCGCGTCGTCTCCGAGGGCAGCCAGCCCGCGGCAGGTCGTCCCGAGCTCATGGGCATCACCAAGGCCTCGCTCGCGACCGAGTCGTGGCTGTCGGCGGCCTCCTTCCAGGAGACCACCCGGGTGCTCACGGACGCGGCGATCCACGCCAAGTCCGACCCGCTGCTCGGCCTCAAGGAGAACGTCATCCTCGGCAAGCTCATCCCGGCCGGCACGGGTCTCCCGCGCTACCGCAACATCCGGGTCGAGCCCACCGAGGAGGCCAAGTCGGCGATGTACGCGTCGCTCTCGGCGTACGACGACCTCGACTACGGCTCGTTCGGCACCGGCTCCGGCCAGGCCATCCCGCTCGAGGAGTACGACTTCGGCGGGTATACGAACTGACCGACGAGCTGACGCTCGACGTACGCGAGGAGGGGCACCCCGTCGGGGTGCCCCTCCTCTCGTCTGCGGCCGGGTCCTCGCGGGGGAGCGGCCGACCTGGCAGGCTCGTCCCGTGCTCGAGCCCGCCGCCCCCGCCGTCCGTGCCGCCCCCGCCGCCCCCTCCGCCCCCCTACGGCGGCGGAGCCCCGGCGCCGGTGCCGCGGACCTCGTCGAACGCCGTCGTCGCCCTGGTGCTCGCCATCGCCGCCTGGGCCGTCTGCCCGATCGTGCCGGCGGTGGCCGCCCTGCTCGTCGCTCCCTCGGCCCAGCGCGAGATCGACGCCGGCGGGGGCTGGGTCACCGGCTCCGGGCTCGTGACGGCGGCCCGGATCATCGCCTGGATCAACATCGCGGTGGGGGTCCTCGTGGTGCTCGGCTTCGCCGTGGTCCTCATCGCGGCGAGCGTGAGCGGGTCCAGCGCCGGCTGAGCCACCTGGGGCGGGTCGCGCCGCCCCGGCTCCCCGGTTCTGCCAGGCTGGGTGGCGGCCGCACCCGGCCGCACCGTCCCGAACCCAGGAGCACCCGTTGTCCGACCAGACCCCCGCGGCCACCCCCGAGCCCAGCGTGCCCGAGCCGGTCGCCGAGGCCGTCGAGGCCGTCACCGAGGCGCCCGAGCCCGCCGCCCCCGAGGCCCCGGCCGCTCCGGAGCCGCCGGCCGCCGCCGCGCCCGCCGCCGCACCCGAGGCGCCTGCCGCGGCGATCCCCCCGCCGCCGGCCCCCCTCGTGGGTGCGACCGCCGTCCCCGTCTTCCCGAACGGGAAGCCGATGCTCGACGCCGCCGGCAACCCGGTGTCCGACAAGTCCCGCCTGGCCGCGGCGCTGCTCTGCTGGTTCGTCGGGATCTTCGGCGTCCACCGCTTCTACGTGGGCAAGGTCGGCACCGGCATCCTCATGCTCGTGACCCTGGGCGCCTTCGGCATCTGGGCCCTCATCGACCTCATCGTCATCCTGCTGGGGTCGTTCCGGGACAAGTCGGGCAAGGCCCTGCAGAACTGGTGACCGCGGCCCGGGCCGGCGTGACGCTGCTCACGCCGGTCCGGAGCCCTGCCGGCGGCACCACCGGGCCGCTGCGACCACCCGCCGACCCCCGCGGACGGCGTGTCGCGGCGTGTCGGGGCCGTCGGACCGCGGATCCGGTGCCACGATGGCCCCGTCGGCCAGCTCGTACGCCGATAGTCGGACGTCGGCCGCGGTGCGGAGACGGCGGGCCGTCCCTGCGGCGTCGCCCGCGTTTTGACCCCAGCCCTGCGGCCTGGGTAAAGTCTCTCCCTGTGCCTGGGCCCGCCCAGGTGTGCGCGCGTGCACCCGGTTCGTCCGACGGATCGCCCCCCACGCGCAACGACCTCCATATCGGGGAACTGTCTCCCTGCCCGGTCGGGCAGGGCTCGACACGCCCGAGCGCGGGGGTCGGAGCACCCCCGAGCGATCGGGGCACCCCGACAGCGCGTCACCGTGCGGTCGGGTGCACCACGACACGAGCACGTCGCAGCCCTATGAACACGGAGACTTGAGTGCCCACGATCCAGCAGCTGGTCCGCAAGGGCCGGCAGGACAAGGTCTCGAAGAACAAGACGCCCGCGCTGAAGGGAAGCCCCCAGCGCCGCGGCGTCTGCACGCGCGTCTACACGACCACGCCCAAGAAGCCGAACTCGGCGCTGCGCAAGGTCGCTCGTGTCCGCCTCACCAGCGGCATCGAGGTCACCGCCTACATCCCGGGTGTCGGCCACAACCTGCAGGAGCACTCGATCGTGCTCGTGCGCGGCGGTCGTGTGAAGGACCTCCCCGGTGTCCGCTACAAGATCATCCGCGGCTCGCTCGACACCCAGGGCGTGAAGAACCGCAAGCAGGCTCGCAGCCGTTACGGCGCGAAGAAGGAGAAGAGCTGATGCCTCGCAAGGGCCCCGCTCCCAAGCGTCCGATCGTCGTCGACCCGGTCTACGGGTCGCCGCTGGTCACGCAGCTGGTCAACAAGGTGCTGCTCGACGGCAAGAAGTCGACCGCCGAGACGATCGTCTACGGCGCGCTCGAGGGCTGCCGCGAGAAGACCGGCACCGACCCCGTCGTCACGCTCAAGCGCGCGCTGGACAACGTCAAGCCGACCCTCGAGGTCCGCAGCCGCCGCGTCGGTGGCGCGACCTACCAGGTGCCGGTCGAGGTCCGTCCGGGCCGCAGCACCACGCTCGCGCTGCGCTGGCTCATCACCTATCTCGCGCCAGCGTCGCGAGAAGACCATGACCGAGCGCCTCATGAACGAGCTGCTCGACGCCAGCAACGGCCTCGGCGCCAGCGTCAAGCGCCGCGAGGACATGCACAAGATGGCCGAGTCCAACAAGGCCTTCGCGCACTACCGCTGGTAATCGCGCACCACACCCCGCACCACTCGTCACTTTTCGGATTCGGAGCTCACCGTGTCGACCGACACCGCCCTCGACCTCGCCAAGGTCCGCAACATCGGGATCATGGCGCACATCGACGCGGGCAAGACCACGACGACCGAGCGGATCCTGTTCTACACCGGTATCAACTACAAGATCGGTGAGGTCCACGACGGCGCAGCCACGATGGACTGGATGGAGCAGGAGCAGGAGCGCGGCATCACGATCACGTCGGCCGCGACGACCTGCGAGTGGGACGGCACCACGATCAACATCATCGACACGCCCGGGCCACGTCGACTTCACGGTCGAGGTCGAGCGCTCGCTGCGCGTGCTCGACGGCGCCGTCGCCGTGTTCGACGGTGTCGCCGGCGTCGAGCCGCAGTCCGAGACGGTGTGGCGCCAGGCCGACACGCTACGACGTCCCGCGCATCTGCTTCGTCAACAAGCTCGACCGCGTCGGCGCGGAGTTCCACCGCTGCGTCGACATGATCGTCTCGCGGCTCAACGCGACCCCGCTCGTGCTGCAGATCCCGATCGGCGCCGAGGCCGACTTCCTCGGCGTCGTCGACCTGGTCCGCATGAAGGCCCTCATGTGGCCCGAGGAGACCCAGAAGGGCGAGGACTACGACGTCGAGGAGATCCCGGCGTCGCACACCGAGGCCGCCCGCGAGTGGCGCGACCGTCTCCTCGAGACGATCGCCGAGGCCGACGACGCGATGATGGAGAAGTACCTCGAGGGCGAGGAGCCCAGCGAGGACGAGCTCCACGCCGCGATCCGCCGCGCGACCATCGCCGGCAAGCTCACCCCGGTGCTCACCGGCTCGGCGTTCAAGAACAAGGGCGTCCAGCCCATGCTCGACGCGGTCGTCGCCTACCTGCCCTCGCCCGCTCGACGTCGCCGGCGGTCGAGGGCCACAAGGTCGGCGACGAGGAGACCCTCGATCGCCGCGCCAGCCCGAGCAACGACGAGCCGTTCGCCGCGCTCGCGTTCAAGATCATGACCGACCCGCACCTGGGCAAGCTGACCTACATCCGCGTCTACTCCGGCGTGCTCGAGGCCGGCACCGCAGGTGCTCAACTCGGTCAAGGACCGCAAGGAGCGCATCGGCAAGATCTACCGGATGCACGCCAACAAGCGCGAGGAGATCGCGAGCGTGGGCGCGGGCGACATCGTCGCCGTCATGGGTCTCAAGGACACCACGACCGGCGAGACGCTGTGCGACGACAAGCAACCCGGTCGTGCTCGAGTCGATGACCTTCCCGGCCCCGGTCATCCACGTGGCGATCGAGCCGAAGACCAAGAGCGACCAGGAGAAGCTGGGCACCGCGATCCAGCGCCTCGCCGAGGAGGACCCGACCTTCCAGGTCCGGACCGACGAGGAGACCGGCCAGACGATCATCGCCGGCATGGGCGAGCTGCACCTCGAGGTGCTCGTCGACCGCATGCGCCGCGAGTTCAAGGTCGAGGCCAACGTCGGCAAGCCGCAGGTGGCCTACCGCGAGACGATCACCAAGGCCGATCGAGCGCGTCGACTACACGCACAAGAAGCAGACCGGTGGCTCCGGCCAGTTCGCGAAGGTGCAGATCGGCATCGAGCCGTCGTCGGGCACCACCGAGGGCGAGGGCGGCTACGAGTTCGTCAACACGGTCACCGGTGGCCGCATCCCGCGCGAGTACATCCCGTCGGTCGACGCCGGCTGCCAGGAGGCCATGGAGAACGGCGTGCTCGCCGGCTACCCGATGGTCGACATCAAGGTGACGCTGCAGGACGGCGCGTACCACGACGTCGACTCCTCCGAGCTCGCCTTCAAGATCGCCGGTTCGATGGCGTTCAAGGAGGCGGCGCGCAAGGCCGGACCCGTGCTCCTCGAGCCGATGATGGCCGTCGAGGTCACCACGCCCGAGGACTTCATGGGCGACGTCATCGGCGACCTCAACTCCCGCCGCGGCCAGATCCAGGCCATGGAGGAGCGGTCCGGCGCCCGCGTCGTCAAGGCTCTCGTCCCGCTGTCGGAGATGTTCGGCTACGTCGGAGACCTGCGCAGCAAGACCCAGGGTCGGGCGAGCTACTCCATGCAGTTCGACTCGTACGCCCAGGTTCCGACAAACGTGGCGAAGGAGATCATCGCGAAGGCGCGGGGCGAGTAGCCACCGACCTGCGCACCCAGGGGTGATCGATCGCACAGCGTGAGAGAGCCCGAAGCGAGGCAGAACGACCCGCAAGACCCCGATCCCGATCCATCACGGACCTACGTCGTACGGCGTATCCATCCACAGTCCACAGGAGGACCCCGTGGCGAAGGCGAAGTTCGAGCGGACCAAGCCGCACGTCAACATCGGCACCATCGGTCACATCGACCACGGAAAGACGACGCTGACCGCGGCGATCACCAAGGTGCTGCACGACAAGTACCCGGACCTGAACCCGTTCACGCCGTTCGACCAGATCGACAAGGCTCCCGAGGAGCGTCAGCGCGGTATCACGATCTCGATCGCGCACGTCGAGTACCAGACCGAGGCGCGCCACTACGCGCACGTCGACTGCCCTGGTCACGCCGACTACATCAAGAACATGATCACCGGCGCGGCCCAGATGGACGGCGCGATCCTCGTGGTCGCCGCCACCGACGGCCCGATGCCGCAGACCAAGGAGCACGTGCTCCTCGCCCGCCAGGTCGGCGTGCCGTCGATCGTGGTCGCGCTCAACAAGTGCGACATGGTCGACGACGAGGAGATCCTGGAGCTCGTCGAGCTCGAGGTCCGCGAGCTGCTCTCGTCCTACGAGTTCCCCGGCGACGACATCCCCGTCGTGCGCGTCGCGGCCTTCCCGGCGCTGGAGGGCGACGCGAAGTGGGGCGAGTCGATCCTCGAGCTCATGAACGCGGTCGACGAGTACATCCCGACCCCCGAGCGCGAGATCGACAAGCCGTTCCTCATGCCCGTCGAGGACGTCTTCACGATCACCGGTCGCGGCACCGTCGTCACCGGTCGTATCGAGCGCGGCATCGTCAAGGTCAACGAGGAGATCGAGATCGTCGGCATCCGCCCGAGTCACCACGAAGACGACCGTCACCGGCGTCGAGATGTTCCGCAAGCTGCTCGACGAGGGCCAGGCCGGCGAGAACGTCGGCCTGCTCCTCCGTGGCACCAAGCGCGACGACGTCGAGCGCGGCCAGGTCCTGTGCAAGCCGGGCTCGGTCACCCCGCACACGGAGTTCGAGGCCAACGTCTACATCCTCACCAAGGACGAGGGTGGCCGCCACACGCCGTTCTTCAACAACTACCGTCCGCAGTTCTACTTCCGGACGACCGACGTCACCGGCGTCGTCACGCTGCCCGAGGGCACCGAGATGGTCATGCCCGGCGACAACACCGAGATGAAGGTCGACCTCATCCAGCCGATCGCCATGGAGGAAGGCCTCCGCTTCGCGATCCGCGAGGGTGGCCGCACCGTCGGCGCCGGTCGGGTCACCAAGATCCACAAGTAAGACCTGCGTCATCACCTGGTGACCGCGGTCGGGTCCGGCTAGTCCGGACCCGACCGCGATCCCACCGGGGCGGCCCCCACCGGGGCGGCTCCTCACAGCGGCACACGAACGAGAAGGACACCGAAGCCACCATGGCGGGACAGAAGATCCGCATCCGGCTCAAGGCCTACGACCACGAGGTCATCGACAGCTCGGCGCGCAAGATCGTCGAGACGGTGACGCGTACTGGTGCGCAGGTCGCGGGCCCGGTGCCGCTGCCGACGGAGAAGAACGTGTACTGCGTCATCCGCTCGCCGCACAAGTACAAGGACAGCCGCGAGCACTTCGAGATGCGCACGCACAAGCGCCTCATCGACATCCTCGACCCCACGCCGAAGACCGTCGACTCGCTGATGCGACTCGACCTCCCGGCCGGTGTCGACATCGAGATCAAGCTCTGAGGAACGCAGCCACCATGAGCAAGCACATGAAGGGGTTGCTGGGCGAGAAGCTCGGCATGACCCAGGTCTGGGACGAGAACAACCGCGTCGTCCCGGTGACCGTGGTCAAGGCCGGGCCCGTGCGTCGTCACCCAGGTCCGACCCCCGAGCAGGACGGCTACAGCTGCCGTCCAGATCGCGTTCGGCGCGATCGACCCGCGCAAGGTGAACAAGCCCGCTGCGGGCCACTTCGCCAAGGCGGGCGTGACGCCGCGTCGCCACCTGGTCGAGCTGCGCACCGACGGACGCCTCCGAGTACACCCTCGGCCAGGAGCTCGCGGCCGACATCTTCGAGGCCGGTCAGACGGTCGACGTCGTCGGCACCACCAAGGGCAAGGGCTACGCCGGTGTCATGAAGCGTCACGGCTTCCACGGCGTGGGCGCCTCGCCACGGTGCGCACCGCAACCACCGCAAGCCCGGGTCGATCGGCGGCTGCGCGACCCCCGGCCGTGTCTTCAAGGGCATGCGCATGGCCGGCCGCATGGGCGTCGCCCGGCAGACCACCCAGAACCTCACCATCCACGCGGTCGACGCCGAGAACGGCCTGCTGCTGATCAAGGGCGCCATCCCCGGCCCCAAGGGCGGCCTCGTTCTCGTCCGCACCTCGGCGAAGGAGGCCTGACGCCATGAGCACCCAGGTCGATACTCCCGAGGTCACCTCGGTCGACATCAAGGACGCGGCCGGCAAGGTCACCGGGTCGCTCGAGCTGCCCGCCGAGGTCTTCGACGTGCAGGTCAACGTCCCGCTGATCCACCAGGTCGTCGTGGCGCAGCTCGCTGCGGCCCGTCAGGGCACGCACACCACCAAGACCCGCGCCGAGGTCCGCGGTGGTGGCCGCAAGCCGTACAAGCAGAAGGGCACCGGTCGCGCCCGTCAGGGCTCGACCCGCGCACCGCAGTTCACCGGTGGTGGCGTCGTGCACGGCCCGACGCCGCGCGACTACGCCCAGCGCACCCCCAAGAAGATGAAGGCCGCCGCCCTGCGCGGTGCCCTCTCCGACCGGGCCCGCAACGGCCGCGTCCACGTGGTGTCCAGCATCGTCGCGGGGGAGACCCCCTCGACCAAGGCTGCGACCCAGGCGCTCGCCGCGCTGTCGGACCGCCGCAACCTGCTCGTCGTGGTCGAGCGCGAGGACGACGTGACCTGGCTGTCGCTGCGCAACGTCCCGCTCGGTGCACCTGCTCGTGCCCGACCAGCTCAACACCTACGACGTGCTCGTCAGCGACGACGTCATCTTCACCCAGGGCGCGCTCGACGCGTTCCTCGCCGGTCCCCGCACCGGCAAGGGTGCGAAGGCCGTCGCCACCGAGTCCGAGGCCGCAACGACCGAGGAGGCCTCGCTGTGAGGATCGCCGACCCGCGCGACATCCTGCTCGCGCCCGTCATCTCGGAGAAGAGCTACGCGCTGCTCGACGAGAACAAGTACACGTTCATCGTGTCGCCCGACGCCAACAAGACCCAGATCAAGATCGCGGTCGAGCAGGTCTTCGGCGTCAAGGTGACCAGCGTGAACACGATCAACCGCCAGGGCAAGCGGACCCGCACCCGCTACGGGTTCGGCAAGCGCGCGAACACCAAGCGCGCCATCGTCAGCCTCGCCGACGGCGACCGCATCGACATCTTCGGTGGTCCGGTCTCCTGACCGGGCAAACGACGCAACCGACGAGGAAGAGAAACCCGATGGGTATCCGCAAGTACAAGCCGACGACGCCGGGCCGCCGTGGCTCGAGCGTGGCCGACTTCGTCGAGATCACGCGGTCGAGCCGGAGAAGTCGCTCGTTCGCCCGCTTCCCAAGAAGGGCGGCCGCAACAACCAGGGCCGCATCACCACCCGTCACCAGGGTGGTGGCCACAAGCGCGCCTACCGCGTCATCGACTTCCGTCGTGCCGACAAGGACGGCGTGCCGGCCAAGGTCGCGCACATCGAGTACGACCCGAACCGCACCGCGCGCATCGCGCTGCTGCACTACGCCGACGGCGAGAAGCGCTACATCGTGGCGCCGAACAAGCTGTCGCAGGGCGACACCGTCGAGACGGGTCCCTCGGCCGACATCAAGCCGGGCAACAACCTGCCGCTGCGCAACATCCCCGTCGGCACCGTGATCCACGCCGTCGAGCTGCGCCCCGGTGGCGGCGCCAAGATCGCCCGTTCCGCCGGCACGAGCATCCAGCTCGTGGCGAAGGACGGCCCGTACGCCCAGCTGCGTCTGCCCTCGGGCGAGATCCGCAACGTCGACGTCCGCTGCCGCGCCACGATCGGCGAGGTGGGCAACGCCGAGCAGACCAACATCAACTGGGGCAAGGCCGGCCGCATGCGCTGGAAGGGCAAGCGCCCGACCGTCCGCGGTGTCGCCATGAACCCGGTCGACCACCCGCACGGTGGTGGTGAGGGCAAGACCTCCGGTGGTCGCCACCCGGTCAACCCGAACGGAAAGCCCGAGGGTCGCACTCGCAAGGCCAACAAGGCCAGCGACAAGTTCATCGTCCGCCGCCGCAAGACCGGCAAGAAGCGCTAAGGGAAACCACTCATGCCTCGCAGCCTGAAGAAGGGCCCCTTCGTCGACGACCACCTGATCAAGAAGGTGGACGACCAGAACGACCAAGGGCACCAAGCAACGTGATCAAGACGTGGTCGCGCCGATCGATGATCGTGCCGGACATGCTCGGTCACACCATCGCCGTGCACGACGGCCGCAAGCACATCCC
Organism: uncultured Actinomycetota bacterium; assembly: GCA_963827145.1. Taxonomy (GTDB): domain Bacteria; phylum Actinomycetota; class Actinomycetes; order S36-B12; family CAIYMF01; genus Longivirga. Next base: position 1,670,497 of record CAWGZO010000001.1, read on the forward strand.
GGTCTTCGTGACCGAGAACATGATCGGCCACAAGCTCGGCGAGTTCGCGCCGACCCGCACCTTCCGTGGCCACGTCAAGGACGACCGCAAGGCCAGCGCCGCTAGTCGCGGCTGCCGCCACCGAGAAAGACAGACCTGACGTGAGTACGACGACCAGCAAGGGGACAGCGATGGAAGCCAGGGCCCAGGCGCGCTACGTGCGCGTCACGCCCATGAAGGCACGCCGGGTCGTCGACCTGATCCGTGGCCTGCCGGCCGCGGAGGCGCAGGCGATCCTGCACTTCGCCCCGCAGGCGGCGAGCGAGCCGGTGGGCAAGGTGCTTGACAGCGCCATCGCCAACGCGACGAACAACTTCAAGCTCGACCCCGACACCCTCGTCGTCCGTGAGGCCTACGTGGACGAGGGCCCGACGCTGAAGCGGTTCCGCCCGCGTGCGCAGGGTCGTGCGTACCGCATCCGCAAGCGCACCAGCCACATCACCGTCGTCGTCGAGTCGGTCACCGCCGACTCGGCGCGGAAGAAGGGGTGACCCGGCCGTGGGCCAGAAGATCAACCCGCACGGCTTCCGTCTGGGCATCACCACCGACTACAAGTCGCGCTGGTTCGCCGACTCCTCCAAGGAGGGTCAGCGCTACCGCGACTACGTCGAGGAGGACGTCGAAGATCCGTCGCCTCATGACCAAGGGCATGGAGCGCGCCGGCATCAGCAAGGTGGAGATCGAGCGCACGCGTGAGCGCGTCCGCGTCGACATCCACACTGCTCGTCCCGGCATCGTCATCGGCCGCCGTGGCGCCGAGGCCGACCGCATCCGCGGCGACCTCGAGAAGCTCACCGGCAAGCAGGTGCAGCTCAACATCCTCGAGGTCAAGAACCCCGAGATCGACGCGCAGCTCGTCGCGCAGGGCGTGGCCGAGCAGCTCTCGAGCCGCGTCTCGTTCCGCCGCGCGATGCGCAAGTCGATGCAGTCCGCCATGAAGGGCGGCGCCAAGGGCATCCGGGTCCAGGTGTCCGGCCGTCTCGGCGGCGCCGAGATGAGCCGCACCGAGTTCTACCGCGAGGGTCGTGTGCCGCTGCACACGCTGCGCGCGAACATCGACTACGGCTTCTACGAGGCCCGCACGACCTTCGGCCGCATCGGCGTGAAGGTCTGGATCTACAAGGGCGAGGTCAGCCAGTCGCGCACCGAGCGCGAGGCCGCGATCGCCGCGGAGCGCCTCGGCGCGCCGCGTCGTGAGCGCCCGGGCTCGCGCCCGGCGGCCACGCGTCGCCCGACCCGTGACGGCGCCGACTCGCCCGCTGCGGACACCGCTGCGGTCGAGGCTCCGGCTGTCGAGACCGTCGAGGCCGCTGCCGCGGTCGAGACCACCGGAACGGAGGCCTGAGCCGATGCTGATCCCTCGCAGGGTCAAGCACCGCAAGCAGCACCACCCCGACCGCACGGGCGCCGCCAAGGGCGGCACCGACGTGACCTTCGGCGAGTGCGGCCTCCAGGCTCTCGAGCCGGCGTACGTGACCAACCGCCAGATCGAGGCCGCCCGTATCGCGATGACCCGCCACATCAAGCGTGGCGGCAAGGTCTGGATCACGATCTACCCGGACCGTCCGCTCACCAAGAAGCCGGCCGAGACCCGCATGGGTTCCGGCAAGGGCTCGCCCGAGTGGTGGGTGGCCAACGTCAAGCCCGGCCGCGTCATGTTCGAGCTGTCCTACCCCAACGAGACGGTGGCCCGCGAGGCGCTGCACCCGCGCCGTCGCACAAGCTCCCGATGAAGTGCCGCATCGTGCGGCGCGAGGTAGGTGACAACTGATGGCCACCGGAACCAACGCCCGCCGAGCTGCGCGACGCTGACCGACGACGAGCTCGTCGCGAAGCTGCGCGAGGCCAAGGACGAGCTGTTCAACCTGCGCTTCCAGGCGGCCACCGGCCAGCTGGAGAGCCACGGTCGACTGCGCGCCGTCCGCACGGACATCGCGCGCATCTACACGATCATGCGCGAGCGCGAGCTCGGCATCACCCCTGTGGGTGCCGCATGACCGAGAGCAACGAGAAGGCGATGACCGAGACCACCGAGAGCACCCGCGGCTTCCGCAAGACCCGCGAGGGGCTCGTCGTCAGCGACAAGATGGACAAGACCGTCGTCGTCGCCGTCGAGGACCGCTTCAAGCACCCGCTGTACGGCAAGGTCGTGCGTCGCACGAGCAAGCTGAAGGCGCACGACGAGGACAACGCGGCCGGCGTCGGCGACCAGGTCCTCCTCATGGAGACCCGACCGCTGTCGGCGACCAAGCGCTGGCGCGTCGTCGAGATCCTCGAGAAGGCCAAGTGATCCAGGGCGGATCCGCACGTCGTGCAGGTCCGCCCGAATCCGCGAGTTTTGGTCGTCGTCCCGGCGCCTAGACTCACCAGGTCCGGCCCACGCGCCGGACCGCTCACACATCAGTTCCGCCAGGCTCGCCAGGTCGAGAACCGGCGCGACAACAGGAGACAGACAAGTGATCCAGCAGGAGTCGCGACTGCGCGTCGCCGACAACACGGGTGCCAAGGAGATCCTCTGCATCCGCGTTCTCGGCGGCTCCGGTCGGCGCTACGCGGGCATCGGCGACGTCATCGTCGCCACCGTCAAGGACGCGATCCCCGGTGGCAACGTGAAGAAGGGTGACGTCGTCAAGGCGGTCATCGTGCGCACCAAGAAGGAGCGCCGGCGCCTCGACGGGTCGTACATCCGCTTCGACGAGAACGCCGCCGTCATCCTCAAGGCCGACGGCGAGCCGCGCGGCACGCGCATCTTCGGCCCGGTCGGGCCGCGAGCTGCGCGACAAGCGGTTCATGAAGATCATCTCGCTGGCTCCGGAGGTGCTCTGACATGGCGGGCCTGAACATCAAGAAGGGTGACCTCGTCCAGGTCATCACCGGCAAGGACAAGGGCGTGCAGGGCAAGGTCATCGCCGTCCTGACCCGAGTCGGACAAGGTCCTCGTCGAGGGCGTCAACCGGATCAAGAAGCACACGAAGGTCGGCCAGACCGACGCGCGGCGCGAAGACCGGCGGCATCGTCACGCAGGAGGCGCCGATCCACGTCTCCAACGTGATGCTCGTCGACCCCCGAGACAAGCCGCCCGACCCGGGTCGGCTTCCGCGCGAGGTCGTGACGAAGAACCGCCCCGACGGCACCTCGTACGAGAGCACGCGTTCCGTGCGCATCTCCAAGCGCACCGGTAAGGACATCTGATGACGCACCGAGACCACCGAGACGGTGACGCCGCGCCTCAAGGCGCGCTACCGCGAGGAGATCATCCCCGCGCTGCGCGAGGAGTTCGGCTTCGCCAACGTCATGCAGGTCCCCGGCCTGACCAAGATCGTCGTGAACATGGGTGTCGGCGAGGCTGCTCGCGACTCCAAGCTGATCGAGGGCGCCGTCAGGGACCTCACCGCGATCACCGGCCAGAAGCCGCAGGTCGACCAAGGCCCGCAAGTCGATCGCCCAGTTCAAGCTGCGCGAGGGCATGCCGATCGGCGCCACGTGACGCTGCGCGGCGACCGCATGTGGGAGTTCCTCGACCGGCTGCTGTCGGTCGCGCTGCCGCGCATCCGCGACTTCCGCGGCCTGTCGCGCGACCCAGTTCGACGGCCACGGCAACTACACGTTCGGTCTCAACGAGCAGTCGATGTTCCACGAGATCGACCAGGACCGCATCGACCGCGTCCGCGGCATGGACATCACGGTGGTCACCACCGCGACCACCGACGACGAGGGCCGTGCGCTGCTGAAGCACCTCGGCTTCCCCTTCAAGGAGAACTGACCGTGGCGAAGACGGCTCTGATCAACAAGGCGAACAGCAAGCCGAAGTTCGCCGTCCGCGGCTACACCCGGTGCACACCGGTGCGGACGTCCGCACTCGGTCTACCGCAAGTTCGGCCTGTGCCGGATCTGCTTCCGCGAGATGGCACACGGCGGCGAGCTGCCCGGCATCACCAAGAGCTCCTGGTAACGACCCGACGACGCCGCAGGTCCGACACGAGGTACGCGTCGGAAACCACGGCGAGAGAGGCCATCTGGCCATGACGATGACCGACCCGATCGCAGACATGCTCACGCGTCTGCGCAACGCCAACACGGCGTACCACGACGCAGTGGCGATGCCCCACTCGAAGATCAAGGCGGGAATCGCCGAGATCCTCAAGCAGGAGGGCTACATCGCCGACTGGCGCGTCGAGGACGCCGAGGTCGGCAAGACGCTGACCCTCGACCTCAAGTACGGCCCGAGCCGCGAGCGCTCGATCGCCGGCGTGCGCCGCGTGTCGCAAGCCCGGTCTGCGGGTGTACGCCAAGGCACCGCGCTGCCCCGCGTCCTCGGTGGCCTCGGTGTCGCGATCATCTCGACGTCGTCCGGTCTGCTGACCGACCGGCAGGCCGCCAAGAAGGGCGTGGGCGGGGAAGTCCTCGCCTACGTCTGGTAACGGGAAGGAGAGAACGAGCAATGTCTCGCATCGGACGTCTGCCCATCTCCGTCCCGTCCGGCGTCGACGTCGACATCGACGGCGCCACGGTCACGGTGAAGGGCCCCAAGGGCACGCTGACCCACGAGGTCGCCGCGCCCATCACGGTCGCGAAGGCCGAGGACGGCAGCATCGAGGTGACGCGCCCGAACGACGAGCGCATGTCGCGCTCGCTGCACGGCCTGACCCGCACGCTGATCTCGAACATGGTCGTCGGCGTGACCGACGGCTACACCAAGACGCTGGAGATCTTCGGCACCGGTTACCGCGTCGTGGCCAAGGGCTCGGACCTCGAGTTCGCGCTCGGCTTCAGCCACCCGGTCCTGGTCGAGGCGCCCGACGGGCATCACGTTCGCGGTCGAGAGCCCGACCAAGTTCTCGGTCTCCGGCATCGACAAGCAGCAGGTCGGCGAGGTCGCCGCCAACATCCGCAAGCTCCGCAAGCCCGACCCGTACAAGGGCAAGGGTGTGCGGTACGCCGGCGAGGTCATCCGCCGCAAGGCCGGAAAGGCGGGTAAGTAAGCCATGTCCATCGTCACCAAGCTCGGCTCGGGCAACAAGAAGGCGGTCGCCCGCAAGCGCCGCCACACCCGGGTCCGCAAGAAGGTCACCGGCACCGCCGCCCGTCCCCGCCTGGTCGTCATCGCGCTCGTCCCGCCACCTGTTCGTCCAGGTCGTCGACGACGCCGACGGGCACCACGCTCGCGTCGGCGTCCACCATGGAGGCCGACCTGCGTGCGTTCGACGGCGACAAGAGCGCGAAGGCCAAGAAGGTCGGCGAGCTGCTCGCCGAGCGAGCCAAGGCCGCCGGCGTCGACGACGGTCGTGTTCGACCGTGGTGGCAACAAGTACCACGGCCGCGTCGCGGCCCTCGCCGATGGCGCCCGCGAGGGCGGCCTCGCGTTCTGACGCGAACGACGGATTCGAAGGAAGAGGTTAGTCATGGCTGCAGCCCAGCGCCGCGGCGGCGGCGCCGGCGGCAACGAGCGGGGCGGTCGCGATCGTCGCGACGGCAAGGGTCCCGTGGCGGAGAAGTCCGCCTTCGTCGAGCGCGTCGTCGCGATCAACCGCGTCGCCAAGGTCGTCAAGGGTGGTCGTCGCTTCAGCTTCACCGCCCTGGTGGTCGTCGGCGACGGCGACGGCACGGTCGGCGTCGGCTACGGCAAGGCCAAGGAGGTGCCCGCGGCGATCGCCAAGGGCGTCGAGGAGGCCAAGAAGAACTTCTTCAAGGTCCCGCGCATCCAGGGCACCATCCCGCACCCGATCACGGGTGAGGCCGCTGCGGGCGTCGTCCTGCTCCGCCCGGCCGCGCCCGGTACCGGTGTCATCGCCGGTGGCCCGGTGCGCGCCGTGCTCGAGTGCGCCGGCATCCACGACGTGCTGAGCAAGTCGCTCGGCTCGGACAACGCCGATCAACGTCGTGCACGCGACGGTCGCGGCGCTGAAGGGCCTCGAGCGTCCCGAGGAGGTCGCCGCCCGCCGCGGTCTGCCGCTCGAGGACGTCGCCCCGGCCGCGCTGCTGCGTGCGCGCGCCGCAGGGACGGGGGCGTGATGGCACGGCTCAAGGTCACCCAGCTCCGGTCGGGCATCGGCGGCAAGCAGAACCAGCGCGACACGCTGCGCTTCGCTCGGGCTCAAGCGCATCGGCGACGTCGTCGTGAAGGAGGACCGTCCCGAGATCCGCGGGATGGTCAACGACGGTCACCCACCTCGTCACGGTCGAGGAGGTCGACTGACATGACGCTCAAGGTCCACCACCTGCGCCCGGCGCCCGGCGCCAAGACCGCCAAGACCCGCGTGGGTCGTGGTGAGGCTCGCAAGGGCAAGACCGCCGGTCGCGGCACCAAGGGCACCAAGGCCCGCTACCAGGTCCCGGCGTCGCTTCGAGGGCGGGCAGATGCCGCTGCACATGCGGCTGCCCAAGCTCAAGGGCTTCAAGAACCCGTTCAAGGTCGAGTTCCAGGTCGTCAACCTGGACCAGCTCGCCGCGCTGTTCCCCGAGGGCGGCACGGTCGGCGTCGACGAGCTCGTCGCCGCCGGCGCGGTCCGCAAGAACCAGCCGGTCAAGGTCCTCGGCAACGGCGAGCTCGCCGTGGCGCTGCAGGTGAGCGCGCACGCGTTCTCCGCGACCGCCAAGAGAAGATCGCCGCGGCCGGCGGCTCGGTCACCGAGATCGCCTGATCGCGTCCGACCCGTACGCAGCACCAGGGGCGTCCCCCGCGTCATCACCCGACGCCGGAGGACGCCCCTGCTGCGTCGGCTGTTAGGCTCAGGCGGTCCACAGGGGGAGACCCGGATCGCGTGGCGATGACCTGTCTGCGGCCCCGTGCCGCAGGCGTCCGCCAGTCACACCGGGCACCGCCGGGTGCCCACCAGGAGGGGCCGTGCTCTCCGCGTTCGCGTCGGCGTTCCGGACGCCGGACCTGCGCAAGAAGCTGCTGTTCACCCTCGGGATCATCGCGCTGTTCCGCCTCGGCTCGGTCGTCCCGACCCCCGGTGTGGACTACACGGCGATCCAGCGGTGCATCGAGCTGGTGCAGGACAACTCGATCTACGGCCTGATCAACCTGTTCAGCGGCGGCGCGCTGCTGCAGCTGTCGGTCTTCGCGCTCGGGATCATGCCGTACATCACGGCGAGCATCATCATCCAGCTGCTCACCGTGGTGATCCCGCGGCTCGAGGCGCTGCGCAAGGAGGGCCAGTCCGGCCAGGCCAAGCTCACGCAGTACACCCGCTACCTCACGGTCGGTCTGGCGATCCTGCAGTCGACCGGCATCGTCGCGCTGGCGCGCGTGCCCGGGCAGCTGTTCCCGGGCTGCGACGCGCAGATCGTCCCCGACCAGTCGATCCTGCTGATCATCCGATGATCTCGCGATGACCGCCGGCACCGCGCGTCATCATGTGGCTCGGCGAGCTGATCACCGACCGCGGCGTCGGCAACGGCATGTCGCTGCTGATCTTCACCTCGATCATCGCGGCCTTCCCCGGCCAGCTCTGGCAGATCTCGGTCACCATCACGGCGCCGTTCACCTTCGCTGCTCGTCGCTGGTCGTCGGCATCGCGCATCATCGCCGGCGTCGTCTTCGTCGAGCAGGCCCAGCGCCGCATCCCGGTGCAGTACGCCAAGCGGATGGTCGGCCGGCGCATGTACGGCGGCACCTCGACCTACATCCCGCTCAAGGTCAACATGGCCGGCGTCATCCCGGTCATCTTCGCCTCGTCGCTGCTCTACCTGCCGCACGCTGATCGTCCAGCTCTCCGGCAGCACCGGGCTCGAGCTCGCGCAGTGGCTGCAGCAGAACTTCCAGGACGGCACGAAGCCGCTCTACATCCTCGTCTACTTCGTCCTGATCATCTTCTTCACGTACTTCTACGTCGCGATCACGTTCAACCCGGTCGAGGTCGCCGACAACATGAAGAAGTACGGCGGCTTCGTCCCCGGCATCCGGCCGGGCAAGCCGACCGCGGAGTACCTCGACTACGTGCTGACCCGCATCACGCTGCCGGGCTCGCTCTACCTGGCGATCGATCGCGATCATCCCGTTCGTGGCCTTCGGCTTCCTCGGGCGTCGGGCAGAGCTTCCTGTTCGGCGGCACCGCCTGCTGATCATGGTGGGCGTCGGCCTCGACACGGTGAAGCAGATCGAGACGCCAGCTGCAGCAGCGCAACTACGAAGGGTTCCTTCGCTGATGCGCGTCGTGCTGATGGGCCCGCCCGGGGCCGGCAAGGGCACGCAGGCCGTCGTCGTCGCCGAGCGCCTCGGCATCCCGCACATCTCGACCGGCGACATCTTCCGCGCGAACGTCGCGGGCGGCACGCCGCTCGGGCTCGAGGCCAAGCGGTACATGGACGCCGGCGAGCTACGTGCCCGGACTCGGTCACCAACGACGATGGTCCGCGACCGGCTCGCCGCAGCCCGACGCGGCCGACGGCTTCCTGCTCGACGGCTACCCGCGCACGCTCGCCCAGGTCGACGAGCTCGACCGGCATGCTCGCCGAGCACGGCGCAGCCGCTCGACAAGGTCGTCGAGCTCACCGTCGACACCGACGAGGTCGTCGGCCGCCTGCTGAAGCGCGCGGCCGAGCAGGGCCGCAGCCGACGACACCGAGGACGTCATCCGCCGCCGCCTGGAGGTCTACGCCGAGCAGACCGCCCCGCTGACCGCCGTCTACGCCGAGCAGGGCCTGCTGGTGCAGGTCGACGGCATGGGCTCGGTCGAGGACGTCACCGCCCGGGTGCTCGCCGCCCTCGGCGCCTGACACCCGGTCGCGCCGTGTTCCGCCGCAAGTCCCGGATCGAGATCAAGACCGCCGAGCAGATCGCGCTCATGCGCGGCGCCGGCCTGGTCGTCGGCCGCACCCTCGAGCTGCTGCGCGAGGCCGTCGCGCCCGGCGTCACGCACCGGCGACCTCGACGCGCATCGCCGAGGACGTCGATCCGCGACGCACGGCGCCGATCCCGTCGTTCCTCGGCTACCACGGCTTCCCGGCGCAGCATCTGCGCCTCGGTCAACGACGAGGTCGTGCACGGCATCCCCGGCGACCGCGTGCTGCGCGAGGGCGACCAGATCTCGCATCGACTGCGGCGCGATCCTGTCCGGCTGGCACGGCGACGCCGCGATCACCGTGCCGCGTCGGGCTGGTCGACGCGGCGTCGACCGAGCTCTCCCGCGTGACCGAGGAGGCCCTGTGGGCCGGCCTCGCGGCCGCCCGGGTCGGCGGCCCGCTCACCGACATCGGCGACGGCCGTCGAGGCCTCGGTGCGCTCGCAGCCCGGGGGAGCGGCGTACGGGATCGTCGAGGACTACGTCGGCCACGGCATCGGCACCTCGATGCACATGGAGCCCGCACGTGCCCAACTACGGCACGGCCGGGCCGCGGCCCCGAGCTGCGTGCCGGGCATGGCGCTGGCCGATCGAGCCGATGGTCACGCCGGCGACGCCGGCGACCGCGCGACGCTGGCCGACGACTGGACCGTCGTCACCCAGGACGGCCCGCGGGCCGCCACTGGGAGCACACCGTGGCGCTCACCGCCGACGGGCCCGTGGGTGCTCACCGCGCTGGACGGCGGGCCGCCCGGTTCGCCGCCCTCGGCGTGCCCAGCCCGGCCGCCTCCCGCGCCTGACCAGCAGGGCTCTGACCTGCGGCGATGCCCGGCGATCCGGGGGTCGGCGGACCATGATCACCGGATTAACGCCCGAGGCCCGTTCTGACGTAGACTCGCCCCTCGGCTCTTCGAGTCGCGCCTCGGCACGCCTTCGCCCCGGTCCTGCATGCAGGTCCAGGTCGGATCGTGCGGCGCCCTCGAGGGTCGACACGCCAGGTTACGCAGTCGATACGGATGAAGTGCGAGGACATGCCCAAGAAGGACGGTGCCATCGAGATCGAGGGCACGATCGTCGAGTCTCTCCCGAACGCCATGTTCCGGGTCGAGCTCGACAACGGGCACAAGGTGCTCGCGCACATCAGCGGCAAGATGCGGCAGCACTACATCCGGATCCTTCCCGAGGACCGGGTCGTCGTGGAGCTCTCGCCCTACGACCTGACCCGCGGTCGCATCGTCTACCGCTACAAGTGACGGTCCACGCGACGCTGCAGGCCCGGCGCCGAGCACCGACCACCCTGTCCGCCCTAGTCGCACGGGCGCACCGCGCCTGGCACGAGCACCCGTGGAGAGACCGATGAAGGTCAAGCCGAGCGTCAAGAAGATCTGCGACAAGTGCAAGGTGATCCGCCGTCACGGCCGGGTCATGGTCATCTGCGAGAACCCGCGCCACAAGCAGCGCCAGGGCTGATCGCCCGGCCCGCCGGCACGCACCAGATCCGAGCACCGCGCGCCGCCGACCAGCCGATCACAGCAGCGTACCCGACCCCCGCAACGCACTCGTGCCGCGCGCGGGACGCCACCCCCGGCCCGGAGGCCGGGGACCCACCGAGGGCGGTGGGACCGGTGCCGCTCCCAGACCTCCGGACGAACTGGAAGAGAGACCGCCCAGATGGCACGTCTCGTCGGCGTCGACCTCCCCCGCGACAAGCGGCTCGAGGTCGCGCTCACCTACATCTTCGGCATCGGCCGCACCCGCGCCCAGGAGACCCTCGACGCCACCGGCATCAGCCCCGACCTCCGGGTCAAGGACCTCGGCGACGAGGACCTGGTCAAGCTGCGCGACTACATCGAGGCCAACTACAAGATCGAGGGTGACCTGCGCCGCGAGGTCGCCGCCGACATCCGCCGCAAGGTCGAGATCGGCTGCTACCAGGGCCTGCGTCACCGCCGCGGCCTGCCGGTCCGCGGTCAGCGCACGCAGACCAACGCGCGCACCCGCAAGGGCCCGAAGAAGACCGTGGCCGGCAAGAAGAAGGCCGGCAAGAAGTAGTAGTCCGACGGTCCTGCAGGGCACCCGCCCGCACCGTTGGACCGATGACCTCGACAGAACGGATAGTCCATGCCTCCCAAGAGCCGCACGGCTGCCGGCGCCAAGAAGGTGCGCCGCAAGGAGAAGAAGAACGTCGCCCACGGGCACGCGCACATCAAGAGCACGTTCAACAACACGATCGTCTCGATCACCGACCCGACCGGGTGCGGTGATCTCCTGGGCCTCCTCCGGCCAGGTCGGCTTCAAGGGCTCGCGCAAGTCGACGCCCGTTCGCCGCGCAGATGGCCGCCGAGGCGGCCGCCCGTCGTGCCATGGAGCACGGCATGCGCAAGGTCGACGTCTTCGTGAAGGGCCCGGGCTCCGGCCGCGAGACCGCGATCCGCTCGCTGCAGGCCACCGGCCTCGAGGTCGGCACGATCCAGGACGTCACCCCGCAGCCCGCACAACGGCTGCCGCCCGCCCAAGCGCCGCCGCGTCTGACGCCGCGAGAGAGGACTGACCCACCATGGCTCGTTACACCGGCGCGGACTGCAAGCGCTGCCGCCGCGAGAAGACGAAGCTGTTCCTCAAGGGCTGCGAAGTGCGAGTCGCCGAAGTGCCCGATCGAGTCGCGTCCCTACCCGCCCGGCCAGCACGGCCGCGGTCGCACCAAGGACAGCGAGTACCTGCTGCAGATGCGCGAGAAGCAGAAGTGCGCGCGCATCTACGGCGTGCTCGAGAAGCAGTTCCGCGGCTACTACGAGGAGGCCCAGCCGCAAGCAGGGCAAGACCGGTGAGAACCTGCTGCCGCATCCTCGAGACCCGTCTCGACAACGTCGTCTACCGCGCCGGCTTCGCCGCCAGTCCGCGACATGGCCCGCCAGCTGGTGCGCCACGGCCACATCACGGTGAACGGCAAGAAGGTCGACATCCCGTCGTACCGCGTCTCGGCCGAACGACATCGTCGAGGTCCGCGCCGCAAGTCGCGCGAGCTGACGCCGTTCGTGGTCGCCCACGCCGCAGCTCGGCGAGCGCCCCGTGCCCGGCGTGGCTCGAGGTCATCCCGTCGCAGATGCGCGTCCTCGTCCACTCCCTGCCCGAGCGTGCGGTCATCGACACGCAGGTCCAGGAGCAGCTGATCGTCGAGCTCTACTCGAAGTGACGTGCGCGTCGGCGCCGGCCGCCCGGGCAGGGCGCCGGCGCCGGCACCGCACGCACCGCCACTCCCATCACAGGCGTCAAATAGCGGTCGCCACGGAAGGACAATCACGTGCTGATCGCCCAGCGGCCGACCCTCGCCGAGGAGACGGTCACCGAGTACCGCTCGCGGTTCGTCATCGAGCCGCTCGAGCCCGGTTTCGGCTACACCCTCGGCAACTCGCTGCGCCGCACCCTGCTGTCGTCGATCCCCGGCGCTGCTGTCACCAGCATCCGCATCGACGGCGTCCTGCACGAGTTCACCACCGTGCCGGGCGTCAAGGAGGACGTCACCGAGCTGATCCTCAACATCAAGCAGCTCGTCGTCTCCTCCGAGCACGACGAGCCGGTCGTGATGTACCTGCGCAAGCAGGGCCCCGGCGCGGTCACCGCCGCCGACATCGCGCCGCCGGCCGGCGTCGAGGTGCACAACCCCGACCTGCACATCGCCACCCTGAACGGCAAGGGCAAGCTCGAGATGGAGCTCATCGTCGAGCGTGGCCGCGGCTACGTCTCCGCCGCGCAGAACAAGCAGCCCGGCCAGGAGATCGGCCGCATCCCGGTCGACTCGATCTACTCGCCGGTCCTCAAGGTGACCTACAAGGTCGAGGCGACCCGTGTCGAGCAGCGCACCGACTTCGACCGCCTGGTGGTCGACGTCGAGACCAAGCAGTCGATGGCCCCGCGCGACGCCGTCGCCTCCGCCGGCAAGACCCTGGTCGAGCTGTTCGGCCTGGCCCGCGAGCTCAACGTCGACGCCGAGGGCATCGACATCGGCCCGTCGCCCGCCGACGCCTTCGTCGCCGAGCAGCTCTCGACGCCGATCGAGGAGCTCGACCTCACGGTGCGCTCGTACAACTGCCTCAAGCGCGAGGGCATCCACACCGTGGGCGAGCTCATCGGCCGCTCCGAGGCCGACCTGCTCGACATCCGCAACTTCGGCTCGAAGTCGATCGACGAGGTCAAGGCCAAGCTCGCGACGCTGGGCCTGGCGCTCAAGGACAGCCCGCCCGGGTTCGACCCGACCACGGCCGTCAGCTTCTACGACGACGACGACCAGGGGTACGCCGAGGACGAGCAGCTCTGACCGAGCTGACCGACCCCCGACGACCCCACACACCAGGAGACACCGACATGCCCACCCCCACCAAGGGCGCCGCGTCTCGGCGGCAGCCCCGGCGCACGAGCGGCTGATGCTGGCGAACCTGGCCACGTCGCTGTTCGAGCACGGCCGGATCACGACCACCGAGGCCAAGGCCAAGCGCCTGCGCCCGCTCGCCGAGCGCCTCATCACCTACGCCAAGCGCGGCGACCTGCACGCGCGTCGTCGCGTGCTCACCGTCATCCGTGACAAGGGTGTCGTGCACGAGCTGTTCGCCGAGATCGGTCCGCGCTACGCGACCCGTCCCGGCGGCTACACCCGCATCACCAAGATCGGCCCCCGCAAGGGCGACAACGCCCCCATGGCCGTGATCGAGCTCGTCGAGCCGCTGTCCGAGGCCGTCGTGGCCGAGGCGACCGGTGCGACCAAGCGTGCGGCCAAGGAGCGTCGCGAAGGCCGGACCGGCGGCCCCGCTGGCCGCCGCCGCGGCTGCCGCCGAGGTCGCCGAGGAGACCGTCGACGCGCCGACGACGCCGTCGAGGCCGTCGAGGCCGAGGTCGACGACGCCGTCGAGGCCGTCGAGACCGAGGTCGAGGCCCACGAGGACGCCGCGGAGGAGGCCGCCGACGAGGCTGCCGCCGAGGCGACCGACGAGGACGCGGCCGAGGACAAGGCCTGAGCGCCACGCACGACATCACACGAGCCCGCCGTCCTCGCGGGACGGCGGGCTCGTGCGTTCCGAGCAGGTCCGGCTGCGCCTCGACCTCGCCTACGACGGCACCGACTTCTCCGGCTGGGCCCGGCAGCCCGGCCTGCGCACCGTGCAGGGCGACGCTCGAGGCCGCGCTCGGCACCGTGCTGCGCGCTGCCCGGCCGGTGCGCGCCACGTGCGCCGGGCGCACCGACGCCGGGGTGCACGCCCGCGGCCAGGTGGCCCACGCCGACGTCGCCCGCGGCCGTGCTGAGGCGCTGCCGCGCGGCCCCGCTCGCCTCGTCCGCCGGCTCGCCGGCGTGCTGCCGCCCGACGTCCGGGTGCGCGGCGTACGCGATCGCCCCGGAGGGGTTCGACGCCCGCTGGTCGGCCCGCTCGCGCACCTACGCCTACCGCGTCTGCGACGCGCCCGGCGGCGCCGACCCGCTGCTGCGCGCGCACGTGCTGCAGCACACCGCGCCACGCGCGACTGGCGACGCTCGACGTCGACGCGATGAACGCCGCCGCGGCGGCGCTGCTCGGGCGAGCACGACTTCGCCTCGTTCTGCCGGCGGCGCGAGGGCGCCAGCACGCGTGCGCACGCTGCTCGACCTCGCGCTGGGCAGCGCGAGCCGAGCACCGGTCTCGTCGTGATGCACGTGGATCGCGGCCGACGCCTTCTGCCACTCGATGGTGCGCTCGCTCGTCGGCGCCCTGCTGCCGGTCGGCGACGGCCGTCGCCCGGTCGGGTGGCCCGGCCAGATCCTGGCGCGGGTGCGCCGCGACCCCGACGCCGACGTGGCGCCGCCGGCCGGCCTGACCCTGGAGCGGGTGGCCTACCCGACGGACGACCGATCTGGCCGCGCAGGCCGATGCGCGCCCGGCGGTTCCGCGGCGACGCATCGTCGCCGAGTGAGCCGCGGGCCGGATTCCGGCGCAACGCCTGCGCTGTCCGCCGTCGCCGCGGTGACACGCTCGGACAGTGACGCAGGCTCGTCGAGCGATCACGGGAGGTGTGCGCCATGCGCGTCGTGGTGGCTCTGGGAGGCAACGCACTGCAGAAGCGCGGCGAGCCGATGACGGTGGAGAACCAGCGGGCGAACGTGCGGTCGGCCTGCCGGGCGCTGACGCCGGTCGGCGATGGAGCACGAGCTGGTGATCTCGCACGGCAACGGCCCGCAGGTCGGGCCTGCTCGTCGCTGCAGGCGTCGTCGTACGACGAGGAGTCGACGTACCCCTTCGACGTCCTCGGCGCGCAGACCGAGGGGATGATCGGCTACTTCATCGAGCAGGAGCTCGGCAACCTGCTGCCGTTCGAGAAGCCGATCGCCACGATCCTCACGATGACCGAGGTCGACGCCGACGACCCGGCGATGAAGGACCCCACGAAGTTCGTCGGGCCGGTCTACACCGAGGACGACGCGCACGCGCCTCGCGGCCGAGAAGGGCTGGACGGTCAAGCAGGACGGCGAGCACTGGCGCCGCGTCGTGCCGTCGCCGGTGCCGCAAGCGCATCTTCGAGATCCGGCCGATCAAGCAGCTGCTCGAAGCGGCACCGTCGTGATCTGCACCGGCGGCGGCGGCATCCCGACGATGTACCTGCCGGAGGAGCAGCTCGACTTCGACCGACGACCACAACCCGCGCACGCTCGTCGGCGTCGAGGCGGTCATCGACAAGGACCGGTCGCTCCGCGGTGCTCGCGCAGGACCTCGACGCCGACCTGCTCGTGATCGCCACCGACGCCGACGCGGTCTACCTCGACTGGGGGACGCCCGCAGCAGCGGGCGATCACGGCGGCCTCGCCGGACGCGATCGCGGCCTACGACTTCCCGGCAGGGCTCGATGGGGCCGAAGGTCGAGGCGGCGGCGGAGTTCGCGCGGACGGCGCCCGGGCCGGGTCGCCGTCGATCGGGGCGCTCGCCGACATCCGCGGGATCCTCGCCGGCACCAAGGGCACCCGCATCAGCACCGACGTCGCCGAGGTCACCTTCCACTGAGCTCTGGCCGCCCGGATCGCAACCGCGTTGCGCCCGGACGGCCGCGCGGGGGAGAATCGCTCCTCGTGGGTCACGTCGAGGTCGCCAAGGTCACGCACACGCTGCCGGACGGTCGCGTGCTGCTCGACGAGGTGTCGCTTCCGCGTCGCCGACGGCGCCAAGGTCGCGCTCGTCGGCGCCAACGGCGCCGGCAAGACCACGCTGATGCGGCTGGTGTCCGGCGACCTCGACCCGCAGGAGGGCGCGATCGTGCGCTCCGGCGGCCTCGGCGTCATGCGCCAGTTCATCGGCCAGGTGCGCGACGAGTCGACCGTGCGCGACCTGCTCGTGTCGGTGTCGCCGCCCCGCGTGCGCGCCGCGGCCGCGGAGCTCGACGCCGCCGAGCTCGCGCATGATGGACGACGACGACGAGCGCCACGCAGATGGCCTACGCCCAGGCCATCGCCGACTGGGCCGACGTCGGCGGCTACGACGCCGAGGTGCTCTGGGACGTCTGCACGGTCGCGGCGCTCGGCATCCCGTTCGAGAAGGCGCAGTACCGCGAGACGCGCACGCTGTCGGGCGGCGAGCAGAAGCGGCTGGTGCTCGAGGCGCTGCTGCGCGGGCCCGACGAGGTGCTGCTGCTCGACGAGCCCGACAACTACCTCGACGTGCCCGGCAAGGAGTGGCTCGAGCAGCGGCTCGCGGAGTCGCCCAAGACGGTGCTGTTCGTCTCCCACGACCGCGAGCTGCTCGCGCGCACGGCGACCCAGATCGTCACCGTCGAGCTCGGCGGCGCCGGCAACACCACGTGGACGCACGGCGGCGGCTTCGCGACGTACCACCAGGCGCGCGCCGACCGCTTCGCGCGCCTCGAGGAGCTGCGCCGCCGCTGGGACGAGGACCACCAGAAGCTCAAGGACCTCGTGCAGATGTACAAGATCAAGGCGAAGTACAACGACGGCCTCGCCAGCCGCTACCAGGCGGCGAAGACGCGCCTGGCGAAGTTCGAGGAGATCGGGCCGCCGCAGGAGATCGCCCGCGAGCAGACCGTGACGATGCGCCTCGTCGGCGGCCGCACGGGCAAGCGCGCGGTGATCTGCGAGCAGCTCGAGCTCACCGGGCTGATGAAGCCGTTCGACCTCGAGGTGTGGTTCGGCGAGCGCGTCGCCGTGCTCGGCGCCAACGGCTCGGGCAAGTCGCACTTCCTGCGGCTGCTCGCCGCCGGCGGCAGCGACCCCGACGTCGAGCACCGCCCGGTGGGCGAGGTGCCGATCGCGCCGGTCTCGCACACCGGCGTCGCGCGGCTCGGCGCGCGCGTGCGGCCCGGCTGGTTCGCCCAGACCCACGAGCACCCGGAGCTGATCGGCCGCACGCTGCTCGAGGTGCTGCACCGCGGCGACGACCACCGCGACGGCATGGGCCGCGAGCTCGCGGCCCGCAAGCTCGACCGCTACGAGCTGGCGCACGCCTCGGAGCAGACCTTCGAGAGCCTCTCCGGCGGCCAGCAGGCGCGGTTCCAGATCCTGCTGCTCGAGCTCTCCGGGGCCACCCTGCTGCTCCTGGACGAGCCCACGGACAACCTGGACCTGGCCAGCGCCGAGGCCCTGGAGGAGGGCCTGGCGGCCTTCGAGGGCACCGTCCTGGCCGTCACCCACGACCGCTGGTTCGCCCGCGGCTTCGACCGCTTCGTCGTCTTCCGCGCCGACGGCACCGTGGCCGAGACGCCCGAGCCGGAGTGGGACGAGTCCCGGCCGGTTCGGGCGGTCAGAGCAGACCCGCGACGCTCGGCCTCGGCGACCCCGCTGTGCTTCTGCGCCTCCAAGCTCCCTCGCTGGCGCTCGGTCGCGTCGGCGACCCCTCCGCTGCGCCGCCTGGGCCGCGCCGGTGGTCCCGCGTGTGGCGCTTCGCGCTGGGTGGCGCGGCCTCTCGGCCGGGGAGGACCCTCCTTCGTCGGGCCCGTCCCCGGCCTCGGGCGGCTCCGCTTCGGGGTACTGCCCTGCGGAGGCGCCTCGATGCTCGGATTTGGGGGTCTCCGGCCGGGTCCGGGTACTCTGGAGCGCTTGCTGTGCGCGCCGTCGTCGTCCTTGTGACCGTGCGGCTCCAGCGCAGCCTGGGTGTCAGGGATGGCATCCAGTACGGCGTCCCGCCCACCACGGCCCACCGGCCGCGGGTGCGGGGCGCGCAGAGTCCACGTCCCGACGAGCGAGAGACCAGGTGCCGCTTCATGCGCACGTACAGCCCCAAGCCCGGCGACATCACCCGCGAGTGGTTCGTCATCGACGCGACCGATGTCGTCCTCGGCCGCCTCGCCACGCAGGCAGCGACGCTGCTCCGTGGCAAGCACAAGCCCACCTTCGCCCCGCACGTCGACGGCGGTGACTTCGTCATCATCATCAACGCCGAGAAGGTCGCCCTGACCGGCAACAAGCGCGAGCAGAAGATGGCCTACCGCCACTCCGGCTACCCGGGCGGCCTCAAGGCCACCTCGTACGTCGAGCTCCTCGAGAGCAACCCGCGTCGCGCCGTGGAGAAGGCCGTGAAGGGCATGCTCCCGCACAACAAGCTCGGCCGTCAGGTCATCAAGAAGCTGAAGGTGTACGCGGGCTCCGAGCACCCGCACGCCGCCCAGCAGCCGCAGCCGTTCGAGATCACGCAGGTCGCGCAGTAAGCGCCACGAGCCACTCTCTCTACTTGAAAGGAACTCCTGGCGTGAGCGAGACCGTCGCCGAGAACACCGAGATCGACTCCACCGACATCGACGAGACCGTCGAGGGTGGCAGCTACACCTCCGAGACGCCGACCTCTCCGGTCGCCGTCACCCACCGCGAGGCCACCGTCGCCCCGGCGAACGCCACCGGCCGTCGCAAGGAGGCGATCGCCCGCGTGCGCATCGTCCCCGGCACCGGTCGCTGGACCGTCAACGGCCGCACCCTCGAGGACTACTTCCCGAACAAGGTGCACCAGCAGCTGGTCAACGAGCCGTTCGCGACGCTCGAGCTCGACGACCGCTTCGACGTCATCGCCCGCATCTCCGGCGGCGGCACCTCCGGCCAGGCCGGCGCCCTGCGCCTCGGCATCGCCCGTGCGCTCAACGAGATCGACGTCGAGGCCTACCGCCCGGCGCTGAAGAAGGCCGGCTTCCTGACCCGCGACGCGCGGGTCAAGGAGCGCAAGAAGTACGGCCTCAAGAAGGCCCGCAAGGCGCCCCAGTACTCGCAAGCGCTAAGCGGACCGCGGGCGCGAGCCCGCTGTCGAGACACCGCACGATGCCCCGGGGCTACGCTCCGGGGCATCGGCATGTGAGGACTCCGCGCACCGCGCGCGGGCGGACGGGAGCAGCACTGTGGGTCGACTGTTCGGCACCGACGGCGTACGCGGCCTCGCCAACGCCGACCTGACCGCCGAGCTCGCGCTCGACCTCGCCGTGGCCGCCGCGCACGTGCTCGGCGACGTCGGCGCCTTCGCCGGGCACGACGAGCGGCGACCGGTCGCCGTGGTCGGCCAGCGACAGCCGCGCGAGCGGCGAGTTCCTCGAGGCCGCCGTCGTGGCCGGGCTGCTGTCGGCCGGCGTCGACGTGTGGCGCGTCGGCGTGCTGCCGACGCCGGCGGTCGCGTTCCTGACCGCCGCGCTCGACGCCGACCTCGGCGTCATGCTGTCGGCGTCGCACAACCCGATGCCCGACAACGGCATCAAGTTCCTCGCCCGCGGCGGTCACAAGCTGCCCGACGACGTCGAGGACGCGATCGAGTCGCGCCTGCGCGAGGAGTGGACCCGCCCGACCGGCGCGGGCGTCGGTCGCGTCACCGACCACTCCGAGGGCGCCGAGATGTACGTCGAGCACCTGCTCGCCACGCTGCCGAACCGGCTCGACGGTCTGCGCGTCGTCGTCGACGGCGCCAACGGTGCCGCGTCGGACGTCGGCCCCGAGGCGCTGCGCCGCGCCGGCGCCGAGGTCATCGAGATCCACACCGCGCCCGACGGCCTGAACATCAACGACAACTGCGGCTCCACGCACCTCGGACGACCTGCGCGCGGCGGTGCTCGAGCACGGCGCCGACGCCGGCGTCGCCTTCGACGGCGACGCCGACCGCTGCCTGGCCGTCGACGCGACCGGCGCCGTCGTCGACGGCGACCACATGCTCGCCGATCCTCGCGCATCGCGATGCGCGAGCGCGGCGCGCTCGTCGCACGACACCGTCGTCGCCACCGTCATGGCCAACCTCGGGTTCACGCTCGCGCTGCGCGCGCGCCGGCCTCACCGTGGTCGAGACCGGCGTGGGCGACCGCTACGTGCTCGAGGCGATGCGCGAGGGCGGCTACGTCCTCGGCGGCGAGCAGAGCGGGCACGTGATCCTGGCCGACCACGCCACCACGGGCGACGGCGTGCTCACCGCGCTGCACCTGCTGGCGCGCGTCGCCGCAGACCGGCCGCACGCTCGCCGACCTCGCCGGCGTGGTGCAGCAAGCTGCCCGCAGGTGCTGCTCAACGTGCGCGGCGTCGACCGCACCCGGGTCGACTCCGAGCCCGACGCTGGCCGCCGCGGTGGCCGAGGTCGAGGCCGAGCTCGGCGAGACCGGGCGCGTGCTGCTGCGCCCTCGGGCACCGAGCCCGTCGTGCGCGTCATGGTCGAGGCCGAGACGCACGAGCAGGCCACCGACGGTCGCCGAGCGCCTCGCCGAGGTCGTGCGCGGCCACGCTCGGCTGATCGGGCGTCGCACGCGAGCGCGCGGGCACCGCGGGGTCGCGGCGCTGCCGGGATATCCTCGTGGCGCATGTGCGGAATCGTGGGGTACGTCGGCGAGAAGCAGGCGCTGGCGGTCGTGGTCGACGGGCTGCGGCGCCTCGAGTACCGCGGCTACGACTCCGCGGGCGTCGCCGTGGTGTCCGAGGGGCGCCTCGACTCGCGCAAGAAGGCGGGCAAGCTCGCCAACCTCGAGACGCTGCTCGGCACCGACCCGCTGCCGCAGTCGACCATCGGCATCGGCCACACGCGCTGGGCCACCCACGGCGGCCCCACCGACGCCAACGCGCACCCGCACGTCAGCGAGGACGGCAAGGTCGCCGTCATCCACAACGGGATCATCGAGAACTTCGCCGAGCTGCGCGCCGAGCTCACCGAGCGCGGCGTCACGCTCAACTCCGAGACCGACACCGAGGTCGTCGCCCACCTGCTCGCCGAGGTGCTGCCGACCGTGGGCATGGACCTCGCCGAGGGCATGCGCGTGGTCTGCCGCCGGCTCTCCGGCGCCTTCACGCTCGTCGCCGTGCACTCCGACGTCCCCGACGTCGTCGTCGGCGCGCGGCGCAACAGCCCGCTCGTCGTCGGCCGCGGCGAGGGCGAGAACTTCCTCGCCTCCGACGTCGCCGCGTTCATCGCGCACACCCGCAACGCGATCGAGCTCGGCCAGGACCAGGTCGTCGAGCTGCGCCGCGACCGCATCGAGGTCACCACCTTCGACGGCGCGCCCGGCCGACGTCGTCGAGTACGAGGTCACGTGGGACGCCTCCGCCGCCGAGAAGGGCGGCTACGACACGTTCATGGCCAAGGAGATCGCCGAGCAGCCCAAGGCGGTCGCCGACACCCTGCTCGGCCGCATCGGCACGGACGGGCGGCTCAAGCTCGACGAGATGCGCCTGACCGAGGCCGACCTGCGCGAGGTCGACAAGGTCGTCGTGATCGCGTGCGGCACGGCGTACCACGCGGGCATGGTCGCGAAGTACGCGATCGAGCACTGGACGCGCGTGCCGTGCGAGGTCGAGCTCGCCAGCGAGTTCCGCTACCGCGACCCGGTCGTCGGCCCGCGCACGCTGGTCATCGCGATCTCGCAGTCCGGCGAGACCATGGACACCCTCATGGCGCTGCGCTACGCCCGCGAGCAGGGCGCGAAGGTGCTCGCGATCTGCAACACGCAGGGCTCGACGATCCCGCGCGAGTCCGACGCGGTGCTCTACACCTACGCCGGTCCCGAGGTCGCGGTCGCCTCGACCAAGGCGTTCCTCACGCAGATCGTCGCGTGCTACCTCGTCGCGCTCTTCGTCGCGCAGGTGCGCGGCAACAAGTACGGCGACGAGATCCTCGCCGTCGTGCGCGAGCTGCAGGACATGCCGCAGAAGGTCGACCTCGTCCTCGACACCACCGAGGAGATGAAGGCGCTCGCCTACGAGCTCAAGGACGCGCGCTCGGTGCTGTTCATCGGCCGCCACGTGGGCTACCCGGTCGCGCTCGAGGGCGCGCTCAAGCTCAAGGAGCTCGCCTACATGCACGCCGAGGGCTTCGCCGCCGGCGAGCTCAAGCACGGCCCGATCGCGCTGCTCGAGGAGGGCGTGCCGGTCGTCGTGGTCGTGCCGTCGCCGACCGGGCGCAGCGTGCTGCACGAGAAGATCGTGTCGAACATCCAGGAGGTGCGCGCCCGCGGTGCCCGCACCATCGTGATCGCCGACGAGGGCGACGAGGCCGTCGTGCCGTACGCCGACCACCTCGTGCGCATCCCGCGTCACGCCCACGCTGCTCCAGCCGCTCGTCGCGACCGTGCCGCTGCAGGTCTTCGCCGCCGCGATGGCCGAGGCCAAGGGCCACGACGTCGACCAGCCCCGCAACCTCGCCAAGTCCGTCACCGTCGAGTAGCGCCCTCGCCGGCCGCGAGCGCCCGCGATGCTGGCTCAACCGACGCGGAGCGGCTCGTTCGGCGTCGGTTCGGGCAGCAAGGCGGACCCGGCGGCGTGATCAGACGACGGTGACCTCGTCGCCGATGTGGATGCGGCCGGGTGTCACGACGTCGGCGTAGACGCCGAAGTAGAAGCCGTCGCCGAACTCCGGCGTGGTCTGCCGCCCGCGCGCGGTGCCGATCATGCGCAGCGTCTGCAGGTCGATGACGCCGGTGTCGGGGTCGCGCGTCGTCGCGGCACAGCGCTTGACCGGGCCGCCGCCGCGCAGCACGACGTCGCCGATGCGCAGGTCGCGACCCGCCCAGGTGTCCTCGTCGTGCGGCGCGGCACCGGCGATCTCGACGTTCATCCGGAAGCGGCGGCCGTCGACCTCCGGTGCTGCGTTGCGCGCCGCGAGGTCGTCGGTCGACGCCGTGCCGAGCAGCGTGACCGCGGCGACGTCGTACCCGCCGCTGACGCCGTGCACGAGCCGCACGGGCTGACCGCCGATCTCGGAGAGCAGGTCGTCCCACCCGTCGACGAGGTGGCCCTCGACGTCGCGCAGGCCGTAGAAGTCGGTGACGAAGGGGTGGCCGTGCACGACGAACTCCGACCGCAGCACGCCGTCCGGGCCGTGCATCGTGAGCCGCCCCGTGCCGACGTCGTACGACGCGCTGACGCGCATGAGCTCGCCGATCTCGGTGCAGCTGATGAGCTCGTCCTTGGCGTCGACGAGGAAGAACTCACGGTCACCCGCGACGCGGCCGGCCTCGATGTCGAGGTGCTCGGGGTGGTGCAGCGCGAGGCCCTTCACGGGCGTGGTGGACAGCCGCGAGACCGTCATGGTGGTGCTCATCGGGGGCTCCTGTCCGTCGCCGGCGCGAGTGCCGTGCGCGTCGATCCTGTCAGGCGTCGTACGCCGGCCGTCACCACGCCTCGGTGCGGGCGACGTACTCCATGAGCAGGGTGTCGTGCCAGCCGCTGCCGTCGGTGTTGCGCTCGCGGCCGTGCAGCACGCCGACGGGTCGGAACCCGCACGCGCGGTAGCACGCGATCGCTCCCTCGTTGCTGCTCGCCGGGTCGATGGTGACGAGGTGGTGGCCGCGAACGTCGACGAGCCAGTCGCGCAGCAGCGTGACGACCTCGGTGCCGAGGCCGCGGCGGTGCACGGACGGCGCGAGGAAGAGGTCGATGCCGCTCTCGTCGTAGTCCGGGTCGGTGCCCTCGTACGCCTGCGCGAAGCCGATCACCGAGCCGGCGGCGCCGAGCTCCGGGGCGTGCGCGATCTCGACGGTCCAGCGGACCGTGCCGTCCTCGTGGTCGAACGGGAAGTCGTCGTCGGGCGCGTGCCACCAGGCGGCCACCGCGGGCGCGGCGAGGATCGAGCGCAGCGTGGTGGTGTCGTCGGCGTGCACCGGGCGCAGCCGCAGCCGCGACGAGACGAGCACCGGGGGAGCGGCCAGGGCGGGACAGCGTGGCGTCCATCCCTGCATCGTGCCCCGCCGGGTGGCAGGCTGCCTACCGTGATCGTGGGCATCGGTATCGACGTCGTGAACGTCCCCCGCTTCTCGGCGTCGCTCAAGCGCACCCCGAGCCTGCGCGACCGGCTCTTCACGGTGTCCGAGCGCACCAGCGACGAGGGCAACCCGCGCACCGAGACCTCGCTCGCCGCGCGCTTCGCGGCGAAGGAGGCCGTCGCGAAGGCGCTCGGTGCTCCGCAGGGTCTCGCGTGGCACGACTGCGAGGTGCTCACCGACCGCACCGGCCGTCCGTGGATCCGGACCTCGCGCACGGTCAGCGCCTCGGCACGCGAGCTCGGCGTCGAGCGCTGGCACATCTCGCTCACGCACGACGGCGACGTGGCCATCGCCTACGTCATCGCGGAGGCGACGTGACGCCGGCCGCCGGGGGCACCGTCCCCCTTCGGGCGGTCAGGCTTGATCCCTGCGGGGAACGGTGCCCCCGGCGACCTGCTGTCGCCCGATCCATCGACGAGTCTGACCGGCCGGCGCAGGTGGCGTCGTGAGGCACCGGCCGGCGTCGGTCGCGGTGCCGGTCGAGGCGGTACGCCGGATCGAGGCGGCAGCCATGGCGCAGCTGCCCGAGGGCACGCTGATGGCGCGCGCCGCGACGGCGCTGGCGGTCGAGGCCGGCTCGATGCTGCGCGACGTCGTGGGCCGCGTGACCGGCTCGCGGGTGGTGCTGCTCGTCGGCGCGGGCGACAACGGCGGCGACGCTCTGTACGCCGGCGCGCGCCTCGCCTCGCGCGGTGCGCGCGTCGACGCGCTGCTGGTCGCCGACCGGCACCACGAGGCGGGCGCCGCCGCGCTGCTCCGGGCCGGCGGTCGGGTGGTGCACGTCGACGACCTCGTCGCTGCCGCAGAGCTCGTCGCGCAGGCCGACCTCGTGATCGACGGCATCCTCGGCATCGGTGGTCGCGGTGGCGCTGCGCGGTGCGGCGGCGGCTCTCGCCGGCGTCGCACGGGAGGTCGACGCGTCGGTGCTGGCCGTCGACCTGCCCTCGGGCGTCGACGCCGACACCGGTGCCGTGGCCGACCACGACGCGGTCGTGCACGCCGACCGCACCGCGGTGTTCGGGGTGCTGAAGCCCGGGCTGCTGGTCGGTGCGGGATCGGCGTACGCCGGCGACCTCGCGGTGGTCGACATCGGGCTCGACCTGCACGACCTCGACCCGTCGGAGTGCCTCGTGCTCGTCGACGACCGGCTCGCCGCCGAGGCGCTGCCGCGCCCGCACGAGGACGACGACAAGTACACGCGCGGCGTGGTCGGGCTCGCGACGGGGTCGGCGCGCTACCCGGGCGCGGGGCTGCTGTCTGCGGGCGGCGCGCGCGCCGGCATCGCAGGACTGGTGCGACACGCGGGGCCGGGCGCAGCGGCCGTGGTCGCGACCTTCCCCGACGTCGTCGCCACCGTCCGGGGGCATCGCCGAGGCCGGGCGCGCGCAGTGCTGGGTCGTGGGCTCGGGGCGCGGCACGGACGACGACGCCCGCGACGCCGTGCTCGAGGCGGTCGCGCTCGACGCCCCGCTGGTGCTCGACGCCGACGCGCTCACGATCCTCGCGTCCGACGAGACCGTCCGTGACGCGGTGCGCGCGCGCACGGCGGTCACGCTGCTCACCCCGCACGCCGGCGAGCTCGCGCGGGTGACGGGCACGGAGGTCGGGCCCGACCGCGTCGCCGCTGCGCGCGCCCTCGCCGCCGACCTCGGCGTCGTCGTCCTGCTCAAGGGGTCGTCCACCGTGGTCGCGGGGCCGGAGGGCGCGGCGTACGTCGCGCTCGCCGCACCGGCCGAGCTGGCGACCGCAGGCTCGGGCGACGTGCTCGCGGGGTTCGTCGGGTCGCTCCTCGCGCACCACGCGGCCGTGCGGACGCTCGACCTCGACGACGTCGCGCGGCTGGCCGCCGTGGCGGCGCACGTGCACGGCGTCGCCGGAGCCGTCGCCGTGGCGGGCGGGGAGACGATCACGGCCGTCGACCTCGTGCACGCGCTGCCCGAGGCCGTACGCCGCGTGCGCGTGGCGCTCGACACGTGACCCGACCTCTGCGGGCCTCGCGCGGGGCGGTGGAGGAGACTGGACGCGTGGGTGCGGTGCAGGAGGCTGCAGCGACGGCGCAGAGCCGTGGCTGGACCTCGCGCGCGCTGGCCCGCGGCGCGGTCGCCACCGTCGACCTCGACGCGCTGCGCCACAACGTGCGCGTCGTGCGCGGAGCGGGTCGGCACGGACGTCATGGCCGTGGTCAAGGCCGACGCCTACGGGCACGGGCTCGTGCCCTGCGCGGTCGCCGCCCGCGAGGCCGGCGCCACGTGGCTCGGCGTGGCGCTGCCCGAGGAGGCGCTCGCCCTGCGCGAGGCGGGGGTCGACGGCGCGCATCCTCACCTGGCTCGCTCGTGCCCGGAGTCGCCGCTCGACGCGTGCATCGCCGCACGACGTCGACATCACCGTCTCCGCGCTCTGGTCGCTCGACGGCCGTGCGCGAGGCCGCGCGGCGCGCGGGCGCCGTCGCGCGCATCCAGCTCAAGCTCGACAGCGGCCTGTCGCGCAACGGCTGCACGCATCGACGACTGGCCCGCGCTGGTCGCCGCAGCACGCGCGGCGGAGCTCGACGGGCTCGTGTCGGTCACCGGCGTCTGGACCCACCTCGCCTGCGCCGACGAGCCGGGCCACCCGAGCGTCGCGCGCGCAGCTCGACGCAGTTCGACGAGGCGCTCGAGCATCGCCGACGTCGCCGGCCTGCGGCCCGAGGTGCGGCACGCCGCCAACTCGGCCGCGGCGCTCGCCGTGCCCGAGGCGCGCTTCGACCTCGTGCGCATCGGCATCGCGATGTACGGCCTCTCGCCGGGCGCCGAGGTCGGCAGCGGCGACGAGCTCGGCCTGCGACCCGTGATGTCGCTGCGCGCCCGGCTCGCGTCGGTGAAGCGGGTGCCGAGCCGGGTCCGGCGTCTCGTACGGCGCACCTACGTACACGACGGCGCACGACACCACGCTCGGCGCTCGTGCCCGCTCGGGTACGCCGACGGCATCCCGCGCGCCGCGTCCGAACGCTCGGGCCGCTGCTCGCCGCCGGGCGCCGAGCGCACGATCGCGGGCGCGTGTGCATGGACCAGGTCGTGGTCGACCTCGGCGACGACGCGGCCGCAGCCGGGCGACGAGGTGGTGCTCTTCGGCGCGGAGGGCCCCTCGGCCGACGACTGGGCGCGCCGTGTGCGGCACGATCGGGTACGAGATCGTCACGCGGATCGGACCGCGTGTGCCGCGCGAGCACCTGGGGGTGACGTGCATGAGCGAGGGTCCGCTGTCGTTCGACACGTCGAGCCCTGGGCGCGTCGCCGGCGTCGTCGGCGCGCTCGGTGCCGCTGCCGCCGTCGGCGCCGCGATCGGCGTCGCCGCCGAGCGCGTGCTCGTCCGCCGTGCGCTGCGCCCCGACCCCGAGCGCGACGAGCCGTTCGGCGGCCTGCGCGGCCGCATCGTGCCGGTGATCGCCGACGACGGCACCCCGCTGCACGTCGAGGTCGAGGACCCGCCCGAGGGGTCGGTCGCCGACCGCGCCGGCGACGGGCTCACCATCGTCTTCAGCCACGGCTACGCCCTCGAGGAGGACTCCTGGCACTACCAGCGCCGCGACCTGCGTGCGCTGGGCCGGCTCGTGTTCTGGGACCAGCGCAGCCACGGTCGCAGCGGTCGCGGGCCGGCGGAGAACGCCACCATCGACCAGCTCGGTCGCGACCTCGCGGCGGTGATCGCCGCCACGGCGCCCGACCGGCCCGCTCGTGCTCGTCGGGCACTCGATGGGCGGCATGACCGTGATGTCGTACGCCGCCCACCACGAGGACGAGTTCGGCGAGCGGGTGCGCGGCGTCGCGCTCATCGCCACGACCTCGGGCGGCCTGGCCGAGGTGCCGCTGGGGATGCCCGCGCCCATGGCGCGGTGGTTCCACAACGCGGCCCCGCAGGTGGCCGGCGTGCTCGCGCGCCGCAAGGACCTCGTCGAGCGCGGCCGCAAGGCGGGCAGCGACATCGCCTACCTGCTCACGAAGGTCTACTCGTTCGGGTCGAACGTGCCGCCGTCGCTCACCGGGTTCGTGCACCGCATGCTGTCGGCGACGCCGATCGACGTCGTCGCCGAGTTCCTGCCCGACGCTCGAGTCGCACGACAAGAAGGCTGCGCTCGACGCCGTCGGCAAGGTCGACACCCTCGTGCTCGTCGGCGACGCCGACATGCTCACGCCGTCCGGGCACAGCGACGAGATCGTGCGCCACGTGCCCGGTGCCGAGCTCGTGATCATCCCCGACAGCGGCCACATGGTGATGCTCGAGAAGTACCCCGAGGTCAACCAGCACCTCCGCGAGCTCGTCGGCCGCGTGCGCAAGGGGATCGCCGCGCAGTCGCAGGAGACCGCGTGACGTCGGTGGTCGTCGCGGACCGCACGGCCATGCACGCGCTGGGGGAGCGGCTCGCGGCGGTGCTGCGCGCGGGCGACCTGGTGGTGCTCGCGGGCAGCCTCGGTGCCGGCAAGACGACGCTGACGCAGGGCATCGGTCGCGGCCTGCGCGTGCGCGGCGACGTCACCTCGCCCACGTTCGTCATCGCCCGCGTGCACCCCTCGACGGTGGCCGGCCCGGCGCTCGTGCACGTCGACGCCTACCGGCTCGGCTCCGCGCTCGAGGTCGACGACCTCGACCTCGACGCCTCGCTCGAGGACTCCGTCACCGTCGTCGAGTGGGGCGAGGGCAAGGTCGAGGGGCTCGCCGACGACCGTCTCGTGGTGCGACGTCGTGCGGCGTACCGGTGCCGACGTCGACGTGGATCCGCAGGCCGACGTCGACGCCGACGAGCCGCGGACCGTGACGCTCACCGGGATCGGACCGCGGTGGGCCGACGTCGACCTCGGGGCCGTGACCGGGACGGCAGGCGCCTGATGCTGGTGCTCGGGATCGACACCTCGTCGGCCGTGGTCGTGGCCTCGCTCAGCGACGGCACGGGCGTGCTCGGCACGAGCACTCGAGCCGGGCGCGCAGGCGCACGGCGAGCTGCTCGCGCCCGGCATCGACGCGGTGCTGCGCCGACAGCGGTCGCACGCCCGGCGACCTCACGCACGTCGTGCGTCGGCGTCGGCCCCGGCCCGTTCACCGGGCTGCGCGTCGGTGATCGTGACGGCACTGGTGCTCGGCGAGGCGCTGGGGATCCCGGTGCTCGGCGTGTGCTCGCTCGACGTGCGTCGCCGTCCGGTCGCGCCGCGACGGTCTCGACACGGGCTTCGCCGTCGTCGACCGACGCCCGGCGCAAGGAGGTCTACGTCGCGCAGTACGACGCCGACCGCCGGCGCATCTCCGAGCCGGTCGTGGCGCGACGCCGGCCGACCTCGACGAGAGCATCCGTCGCGGGCCGGTCGTCGGCGCCGGTGCGGGGCTCTACCCCGACCAGTTCGCCGACGTGCGCGACACCGGGCCGCTCGACGCCGGTCGCGCTGGCCGGCGTCGCGACCGCGGTCGCGCTCGGCTCGGCGGCGTACGAGGTGCTCGACCCGACGCCGCTCTACCTGCGGCGCCCGGACGCGGTCGAGAACGCCGGGCGCAAGCGGGTGACGCAGCCATGAGCCTGCGACCGATGCGCTGGTGGGACGTCGAGCCGGTCATCGAGCTCGAGCGCGAGCTCTTCGCGCACGACCCGTGGAGCGCCGAGCAGATGTGGGGCGAGCTCGCGCACGTGCCCGAGCACCCGGTGGTACGCCGTCCACGAGGACGAGGCCGGCATCGACGGCTACGTCGGCCTGTTCGCGGTGCCGCCCGAGGGCGACGTCGCCACGATCGGCGTCGCGCCGCGCTCGCAGGGCCGAGGCCTCGGACGCCGCCTGCTCGAGGCGCTGACCGCCGAGGCGGTGCGCCGCGGCTGCACGCCAGCTCTTCCTCGAGGTGCGCGTCGACAACGCGCCCGCGATCGCGCTCTACGAGTCGGCCGGCTTCGAGCGCCAGGGCCGGCGTCGCGACTACTACGGGCCGGGGTCCGACGCCCTCGTGCTGCGCAAGCGGCTCGCGCGCGCGGAGGAGCCGGCATGAGCGCCGACCAGCCGCTCGTGCTCGGCATCGAGACCTCGTGCGACGAGACCGGCGTCGGGCTCGTGCGCGGCACGACGCTGCTCGCGGACGCGCTCGCCAGCAGCGTCGACGAGCACGCGCGGTTCGGCGGCGTCGTGCCCGAGGTCGCGAGCCGGGCGCACCTCGACGCGATGGTGCCGATGCTGCGGCGCGCGTGCGACGACGCGGGGGTGTCGCTGCGCGACGTCGACGCGATCGCGGTGACCGCCGGCCCCGGGCTCGCCGGCGCGCTGCTCGTCGGCGTCGCCGCGGCCAAGGCGCTCGCGCTCTCGCTCGGCGTGCCGATCTACGGCGTCAACCACCTCGCGGCGCACGTCGCCGTCGACCAGCTGCAGCACGGTCCGCTGCCCGAGCCGACGATGGCGCTGCTGGTCTCCGGCGGGCACTCGTCGCTGCTGCTCGTGCCCGACGTGACCGCGGACGTGCGACCGCTCGGCGCGACGATCGACGACGCCGCGGGCGAGGCGTTCGACAAGGTGGCGCGGGTGCTCGGCCTGCCGTTCCCGGGCGGCCCGCACATCGACCGGGCGGCGCAGGACGGCGCGATCACCATCGACTTCCCGCGCGGCCTCACCAGCAGCCGCGACCTCGAGCGGCACCGCTTCGACTTCTCGTTCAGCGGGCTGAAGACCGCGGTCGCGCGCTGGGTCGAGGCGCGCGAGGCGGCCGGCGAGCCGGTGCCGGTCGCCGACGTGGCCGCGTCGTTCCAGGAGGCCGTCGTCGACGTGCTCACCCGCAAGGCGATGCTGGCGTGCGCGGAGAACGGCGTCGAGCACCTCGTCCTCGGGGGCGGCGTCGCGGCCAACTCGCGGCTGCGCGCGCTCGCCGAGCAGCGGTGCGAGGCGGCCGGCGTCACGCTGCGGGTGCCGCGTCCCGCGCTGTGCACCGACAACGGCGCGATGGTGGCGGCGCTCGGGGCCGAGATGGTGAGCAGGGGGCGGGTGCCGGGCTCGTTGGGGCTCCCGGCAGACTCGTCGATGCCCGTCACCGAGGTCAGTGCGCGCGAAGGAGTCTCATGATCGTCCGCATGTGGGAGGCCGTCGTCGCTCCCCGGCCGCTTCGACGACGCGGTCGAGTGGGTACGCCGCGACCTGGTGCCGCGCGCGCTGCTGTCCGACGGCTGCCTCGCCGCGGAGATCCTCGTGCACGAGGGCACCCCGGAGTCCGTCGTCCTGCTGACGCGCTGGGACGTCGCGCCGGTGTTCGAGGAGGGCGTGCCGGACAGCGAGCTGTTCAGCCGTGCCCGCGCGCAGCACCTGCAGACCCTGCGCCCCGACTTCACCTGACCGGCCGCCTGCGCTCGCCGGCGCACCGCGTGGATTCTCATCCGCCGTACAGCCAGGTCTCGGGTCGGCCTCACGCCGCCTGACCAGGGTGGGTGCTCCCACGACGAGGAGGCCCGACCATGACCGTCCCCGCCGGCGCGACCGCCGAGCACGACCGCTCCCACGACCACGACGGCCCGCACGACCACGATCTCGGGCTGCGGCACGACGTCGACGTCCTCGTCGGGCGCCGCAAGCTCCTGGGTCTCCTCGGCGGCATCACGGTGGCCGGCGCACTCGCCGCATGCGGTCAGAGCTCCAGCACCTCGAGCGGCTCGAGCCCGTCGGCGAGCGCCTCGACCTCGACCTCCGCGTCGACCGGCGGCTCGGTCGACGAGGTGCCGGACGAGACGGCCGGCCCCTACCCGGGCGACGGGTCGAACGGCCCGAACTCCCTCGACGACTCGGGCATCGTGCGCAGCGACATCCGGTCGAGCTACGACATCTCGACCAACGTCGCGGAGGGCGTGCCGCTGACGATCCGGCTCACGACGCGCGACGCGGCGACCGGCGACGCGCTCGCCGGCGCCGCGGTCTACCTGTGGCACTGCGACCGCGACGGCGGGTACTCGCTCTACACGCTCCCGGAGGAGAACTACCTGCGCGGCGTGCAGGAGACCGACTCGAGCGGCACGGTGGAGTTCACGTCGGTGTTCCCCGGCTGCTACGACGGCCGCTGGCCGCACATCCACTTCGAGGTCTACTCCTCGCTGGCCGACGCCACGACCGTCCGGCCCCATCGTGAAGACGTCGCAGATCGCCCTGCCGAAGGAGGCGTGCGACGCGGTCTACGCGACCAGCGGCTACGAGTCGAGCGTGTCGAACCTGGCGCGCACGAGCCTGAGCCGCGACATGGTGTTCCGCGACGACGGCGCCATCCATCAGCTCGCCTCGATGAGCGGCGACGCCTCCAGCGGGTACACCGCGTCGCTCACGATCGGCGTCTGAGCCGGTCGTGCCCGCCGGCGTACGCCGTCAGCGGTAGTAGACCTGGTCGCGCTTCTCGGCGCGGTGGCGTCGCGCCCGCACGAGCGCGGCGACCGCCAGCACGGGCACGACGAGGAACGCCAGGCCGAGCGTCGTCCACTTGGTCGCGGTGAAGACCCCGGCCAGCGAGGCGAGCACGTCGGTGGTCTCCGGCCAGCGCGCCATCACGATCGCGGTGCACGTGTTCTCGGCGTAGTCGGCGAGCACGGCGATCACCGGCAGCAGCACGAGGAAACGAGGCGGCGCACCGAAGTCGGTCGAGCGCTGCAGCAGCCAGCCGATCACCAGCACGAGCATCGCGCCGTAGACCAGCGGCCACACGACGTCGAAGGTCACGCGGGCGAGCACGTAGGAGCTGCGCCCGTCGGCGCCGAAGGCCTCGGCGAACGCGTAGAGCTGGTCGCGCGTGTAGAAGAACGACGAGTCCGGCGAGCCGACGCCCTCGCTGTACGCCTTCGCGATCCCCGCCTGCCACGGCAGGACGGTCGCGGAGAACACGAAGAAGACGATCACCGACACCAGCGCCCGCCGCCCCGAGCCGAGGGCGACGAGACCCTCGGTGATGCGGCGTACCGGAGACAGGGTGGGGACAGCCATGAGCCCGTGCGTCATGACCGCATCATGGCCGAGCCCGAGCGTCGGCGCGCGCCGCCCCCCGGACGCGAGTCACTGACGTACGTGACCGCGAAGGAGGATGCTCGCGGTCAGTTGCGTCAGTGACTCGAGGATCCGTGGCGCGGCGGCCCTTCGTGGCCGGTGCGCGGGCGGACGTCGTACGGTCGTGCCGTGGACCCGTTGCGCACGCTGCTCGCCGCCGGACCCGCTGCGATCGACGGCGGACTGGCCTCCGAGCTCGAGGCGCGCGGGCACGACCTGACCGGCACGCTGTGGTCGGCGCGGCTGCTGCGCGACGACCCCGCCGCCATCCGCGACGTGCACGCGGCCTACTTCCGGGCCGGCGCCACGGTCGGGATCTCGGCGTCGTACCAGGCCTCGCGCTCGGGCTTCCTCGCGCACGGGCTCGATGCCGACGAGGCCGACCGGCTGCTGGCGCTGTCGGTCTCGCTGGTGCGCGAGGCGCGCGAGGCGGTGGCGGCCGAGGGCGTCGAGCGCACCGATGCTCGTCGCCGCGTCGGTCGGCCCGTACGGCGCGACGCTGCACGACGGGTCGGAGTACCGCGGGCGCTACGGCGTGCGATCACGGGTTCCTCGTCGACTTCCACCGCGAGCGGCTCGACGTGCTCGTGGCGGCGCAGCCGGACCTGCTCGCGATCGAGACCGTGCCCGACCTCGACGAGGCGCGCGCGGTGGTCGAGGCGCTCGCGGCGTACGACGTGCCCGCGTGGCTCTCGTTCTCGTGCGCCGACGACGCGACGACCTGCGCCGGGCAGCCGATCGAGGAGGCCGCGTCGCTCGTCGCGGCGGCGCCGTCGCTCGCGGCGATCGGCGTCAACTGCACGAAGCCCGAGCACGTCGGCGGCCTCGTCGCGCGGATCCGCGCGGCGGAGCCGGAGCTGCCGGTGGTGGTCTACCCGAACGCCGGACGCGTGTGGGACGGCGTCGCGTCGGTGTGGCTCGGCGACGGCACCGACGTGCTGCCCGAGCCTGCGGTGCGCGACTGGTTCGGCTCGGGGGTCTCGCTCGTCGGGGGCTGCTGCGGGCTCGGCCCCACGGCGGTGGCGTCGGTCGCCGCGCTGGCCTCGGCCTGACCGTGGCCGCGCTGCACGAGGGCGAGCCGGCCGTCGACCTCGCGCTCGTACGGCGCCTCGTCGACGAGCAGCTCCCGCAGTGGTCGGCGCCTCGCGCTGCGCGAGCTCCCGGCGACCGGCACCGACCACCGGCTCTTCCGGCTCGGCGACGAGCTCGTCGTCCGCATGCCGCGGATCGACTGGGCGACCGGGCAGTCCGAGCTCGAGGCGCGCTGGCTGCCGGTGCTCGCGCCGCACCTGCCGGTCGCCGTCCCGGAGCGGCTCGCGGTCGGTCTCGCCCGCGCACGGCTACCCGTGGTCGTGGTCGGTGTGCCGCTGGATCCCCGGTCGCACGCCCGACCGGTGGTCGGCGCCGGACCGCCGTGCCCTCGCCGAGCCGTTGGGCCGGTTCTGCGCCGCGCTCCGCGACATCGACCCGGGGGCCGGGCCTGCTCCGTCGCCCGGAGGTCGAGGGCTGCCGCTCGCCGACCGCGACGAGGCCACGCGCGAGGCGATCTCGGCTGTCGCCGACGAGCTGGACGCGGCCGCGCTGACGGCGGTGTGGGAGTCGGCGCTCGCGGCACCGGCGTACGACGGCACCCCGAGCTGGATGCATGCCGACCTGCTCGCCGGGAACCTGCTCGTCGACGAGGTCGACGGCGCGACGACGCTCGTCGCGGTGATCGACTGGGGGGCGCTCGCCGTGGGCGACCCGGCACCTGACGCCGCGACGGGGTGGGCGTTCTTCGACGCGTCGACGCGCGAGGACTTCCGCGCCGCCGCCGGGTTCGACGACGCGACCTGGGCACGCGGTCGCGGCTGGGCGCTCTCGACGGCGGCGATCGCGCTGCCGTACTACCGCGGCACGAGCCCGAGCATCGCGGCCAACGCGCGCGCCACCCTCGCCGAGGTCCTCGCCGACCGGCCCTGAGCCGTGCGGAGCACCGCGGGTTAGGCTCGTCGCATGAGCAACGTGCGCGTCGAGAACGTCGACCGGTCGTGGACCCTGACCAAGATCGTGGCGATCGTCGTCGCCGTCCTGACCGCCGGCTACATGGCGCCGTGGGCGGTCGCCGCCGTGCGCGACGTGCGGCACTGGGGCGTGTTCTGGCTCAACCTGCTGCTCGGCTGGACGATCATCGGCTGGATCTGGGCGCTCGTCCTCGCGCTGCGCTCGCAGCGCCTCGTCGTCACCGGCTGACGGCGTACGCCGATGCCCGACGAGCCCGGCGGCGAGGCGTCTCGTGCCGGCGGCATGGACCGGATGCGCGCGCTGTCGTTCCGCATCTCCGGGCGGCTGAACAGGATCACCCGCGTCTACCTCGGGCCGGCGCAGGTCGACGAGGGTGCGCGCGCCAACGCGGTGCAGCCGCTGTCGTCGTCGCCGTGCCCCATCTGCGGCAAGCCGATGGCCGACCACGACCTCGAGCGGACGCCGGGCGCGAAGGCCCGCTTCTACTGCCCCGACTGACCCGGACGACCAGGCTCAGAGGCCGAGGTCGCGGCCGATGAGCTCCTTCATGATCTCGTTGGAGCCGGCCCAGATCTTCGTCACGCGCGCGTCGCGCCAGGCGCGCGCGACGCGGTACTCGTTCATGTAGCCGTAGCCGCCGTAGAGCTGCACGCAGGCGTCGAGCACGTCGTTCTGCACCTGGGCCGACCACCACTTGGCCTTGGCGGCGTCGACGGCCGATGAGCTCGCCGTCGACGAAGGCCATGACGCACTGGTCGACGAACGCCTGCGAGACCTCGATCTGCGTGACGAGCTCGGCGAGCAGGAACTTGTTGTGCTGGAACGACCCGACGGCCTGGCCGAACGCCTTGCGCTGCTTCACGTACTCGAGGGTCTCCTCGAGGATCGCGGCGGCGTGCGCGATGTTCGACACGGCCGCGCCGAGACGCTCCTGCGGCAGCCGCTCCATCATGAGGATGAAGCCGCGGTCGACCTCGCCGATGCGGTGACTCGTCGGAGAGGCGTACGTCGTCGAAGAACAGCTCGGCGGTGTCGGACTCGGTCTGCCCGACCTTGTCGAGCTTGCGTCCGCGGGAGAAGCCCTCGACGCCGGTCTCGACGCCGAACAGCGTGATGCCCTTGGCGCCCCTTGCCCGGCGTCGTGCGTGCAGCGACGACGACGAGGTCGGCGGAGTAGCCGTTGGTGATGAACGTCTTGGACCCGTTGAGCACCCACGTGTCGCCGTCGCGGACCGCCGTGGTCTTGAGCGCGGCGAGGTCGGAGCCGCCGCTGGGCTCGGTCATGCGCGATCGCGGTGACGAGCTCGCCGGTGCAGAAGCGGGGGAGCCAGCGCTGCTTCTGCTCCTCGGTGCACAGGTCGCGCAGGTAGGGCGCGACGACGTCGGCGTGGATGCCCAGGCACGACGACACCGAGGCCGAGACGCGCGCGAACTCCTCGCCGAGCACGGCGTTGAACCGGTAGTCGCCGGCCTCGGAGCCGCCGTACTCCTCGGGGATCTCCAGGCCGAGCAGGCCCTGCTTGCCCGCCTCGATCCAGATGTCGCGCGCGATGGCCCGCGCCTCGACGAACTCCTCCATCCGCGGCCGCACCTCGCGGTCGACGAACTCGCGTGCGGAGGCGCGGAACGCCTCGTGGTCCTCGGTGTAGATGCGGCGCTTCACGGCGGTGCCTTCCGGGTTCGGCGTACGTCGGCAACGGGGCTACTCGCGGGTAACACCGCGCTCCGAACGCTACCCCCTGGATCCGGCTCGCGCCCGGGACGGAGCCCTCAGGCGGGGTCGCAGAGGTAGGCCCAGGGGTCGTCGCCGACGCGCGTGAGGACGACGACGGCGCGTCCGGGTGCGCGCGGGAGCTCGAGGGCCCGGCGTACCTCGTCCGGCTCGGCGGCGATGGCGCGCTTCTTCACCACGACATGGCCGACCTGCTCGTCGACCAGGGCGGCGCGCAAGGCCTCGACGGTGAACGGCAGGGCGCGGCGCACGGTGAACGCGGCCCCGAGGTCGCCGGGGTCGAGGTCGGTGTCGGTGGTGACGTAGGCGACGCGCGGGTCGAGCAGCCGCCCGCCGAGCTGCTCGGCGAGGTCGGCGACGAGGCCGGCGCGGATCACGGCGTCGTCGGGCTCGATGAGGCGCCGCCCGATCTCGCCGACCGGCGGGGCGGCCGTCGCGTCGAGGTCGTCGATGGCACTCATGGTGGTGATCCGGTCGTCGCGCAGCACCACGGCACGGCGGCGGACGCGCGGCGGAGCCAGCGCCGGCCACGCGAGCTCGGCCTCGACGAGCTGGCCGTCGACCGACGTCCACGTGGCGCAGCCGCCGGCCGGCGTGAGCTCGTGCGGGACGCCGGGTGCGACCTTCGCGGCCGTGCGCGGCACCTGGGCCGCCACGTGCTCGACCCAGTCCCACGGCGGCGACCACGAGCGCGGGTCGGTGCGCCGGGCGCTGCGGCCGTCGCGCCGGTCGGCGGTGTCGCGGCGCGCGGGGTCGACGTACGCCGCATCCGCACGGCCGAGCGCCTGCGCGAGCGTCGCCGAGTCGGTGACGTCGCCGGTGAGCACCTCGGTGCGGTCGGCGAGGCCGAGCGCCGCGAGGTTCGCGGCCGCCAGCGCCGCCACGACCGGGTCGCGCTCGACGGCGGTGACGTGCAGGCCCGACCCGCGCGAACGCGAGCGGAGTCGAGCCCGAGCCCGCAGCCGAGGTCGGCGACGTGCGTGGCTCCGGAGTCGGCGTAGCGCTGGGCCCGCAGATCGGCGACGGCGGTGCGGGTCGCCTGCTCGAGCCCGTCCTCGGTGAGCAGCACGTGGTCGGCCAGCGCCCCGAGCCGCGGCCGGGCGCGCCGACGCAACCGCACCTGAGTGAGCGCCGCCGAGATCAGCGCCGGCTCGACGTCCGGGTGCGCCGCGCCGAGCCGCCGCCGCAGCCCGCAGCGGGTCGACCGCATCGGCCCGCCCCGCCGCCGCCCGCGCATGCGCGTCGTCGTCGTACGCCGCCAGCGCCGCGAGCACCTCACGCCCCTCGTCCGAGGCCAGCCACGCCACGGCTCCAGGTCCACCCGCCGAGCCTGCCACCCCCGCCAGGCGCCGAGCGTCACCCCCGCCCGCTCCATCAGCCCTCCCGCCAGCGATCCGGTGCCCGATTCGTCCTGCCTCCGTGGAGCCGCCCGATGCGGTGTTGCGAGCCACGGGCGCGTGAACGAGTGCCCGAGCTCGCGACGGGGCAGTACCCCGAAGCGGAGCCGCCCGAGGCCCGGGACGGGCCCGACGAAGGAGGGTCCTCCCGGGCCGAGTGGCCGGCGCCGACGGGCGGAGGGGTCATCCGAGGCTGGAACAGCGCCGGCCCAGGCGGCGAAGCGGAGGGGGCCCCGACGCGACCGAGCGCCAGCGAGGGAGCTTGGAGGGGCAGGCACGCTGGCACTCGGGTTGATCGAGTGCCAGCCCTGTCCTAGTGTGGGGTCGTTGGCACTCTCCAGGTGAGAGTGCCACGCCCCTGGACCCGGTGCGGCACCCGCGACGACGCCCCGATGTCCCTTTCCGTGCACCACGACCATCTCTAGGTGGAGGACAGACCGTGTCGGTCACCATCAAGCCGCTCGAGGACCGCATCCTCGTCAAGACCGTCGAGGCCGAGCAGACCACCGCGTCCGGCCTCGTGATCCCCGACACCGCGAAGGAGAAGCCCCAGGAGGGCGAGGTCCTCGCGGTGGGCCCGGGTCGCTTCGAGGACGGCCAGCGTCTGCCGCTGGACATCCAGGTCGGCGACAAGGTCATCTACTCGAAGTACGGCGGCACCGAGGTCAAGTACGACGGCCAGGAGTACCTCCTGCTGTCGGCCCGCGACGTGCTCGCCGTCGTCGTCAAGTAGTCGACGGCCCCGAAGAACAACGACATCCGCCCCGGCGGCCCCCGGGCCCCGGGGCGGACTCGTCCCTGACTGACAACGAAGGAACGGCACACATCTCATGGCCAAGATCCTGGAGTTCGACGAGGACGCGCGTCGCAGCCTCGAGCGTGGCGTCAACGCGCTCGCCGACGCCGTCAAGGTGACGCTCGGCCCGAAGGGCCGCAACGTCGTCATCGACAAGAAGTGGGGCGCCCCCACGATCACCAACGACGGTGTGACCATCGCCCGCGAGGTGGAGCTCGAGGACTCGTACGAGAACCTCGGCGCCCAGCTCGCCAAGGAGGTCGCCACCAAGACCAACGACGTCGCCGGTGACGGAACCACCACCGCGACCGTGCTGGCGCAGGCGATGGTCCGCGAGGGCCTCAAGGTCGTCACCGCCGGCGGCGCGCCGATGGACCTCAAGCGCGGCATCGACAAGGCCGTCGTCGCGATCAGCGAGCGCCTGCTCGAGGTCGCCCGCCCGGTCGAGGGCAAGGACGAGATCGCGAACGTCGCCACCATCTCCTCGCAGGACCGCGCGATCGGCGAGCTCATCGCCGAGGCGTTCGACAAGGTCGGCAAGGACGGCGTCATCTCGGTCGAGGAGTCGAACAGCACCGCGCTCGAGCTCGACTTCACCGAGGGCATGCAGTTCGACAAGGGCTACCTCTCGCCCTACTTCGTCACCGACACCGAGCGCATGGAGGCCGTCCTCGAGGACGCCTACATCCTCATCGTGCAGAACAAGGTCTCGTCGGTCTCCGACCTGCTGCCGCTGCTCGAGAAGGTCGTGCAGGCCGGCAAGCCGCTGTTCATCGTGGCCGAGGACGTCGACGGCGAGGCGCTCTCGACCCTGGTCGTGAACCGCATCCGCGGCACGTTCTCCTCGGTCGCGGTCAAGGCTCCGGCCTTCGGCGACCGCCGCAAGGCGATCCTGCAGGACCTCGCGATCCTCACGGGCGCGCAGGTCGTCACCCCCGAGGTCGGGCTCAAGCTCGACCAGGTCGGCCTCGAGGTGCTCGGCACCGCGCGCCGCGTCGTGGTGACCAAGGACGACTCGACCATCGTCGAGGGCGGTGGCGACCACCAGGCCGTCACCGACCGCGTCGCGCAGATCCGCGCCGAGATCGAGAACTCCGACAGCGACTGGGACAAGGAGAAGCTCAACGAGCGTCTCGCCAAGCTCGCCGGCGGCGTGTGCGTGATCAAGGTCGGTGCGCACACCGAGGTCGAGCTCAAGGAGAAGAAGCACCGCATCGAGGACGCCGTCTCCGCGACGCGTGCCGCGATCGAGGAGGGCATCGTCGCCGGTGGCGGCTCCGCCCTCGTCCACGCCGCCTCGGTGCTCGAGGGCAACCTCGGGCTCGAGGGCGACGAGGCCACCGGCGTCGGGATCGTCCGCCGCGCCACGGCCGAGCCGCTGCGCTGGATCGCCGAGAACGGTGGCGAGCAGGGCTACGTCGTGGTCGCCAAGGTCCGCGACATGCCCGTCGGCTCCGGCTACAACGCCGCGACCGACGAGTACGAGGACCTCATCGCGGCCGGCGTCATCGACCCGGTCAAGGTGACGCGCTCCGCGCTGGCCAACGCGGCCTCCATCGCCGCGCTGCTGCTCACGACCGAGGCGCTGGTCGTGGAGAAGAAGGAGGAGTCGGACGAGGACGGTCACGCCGGCCACGGCCACTCCCACGGCCCCGGCGGGCACTCGCACTGACCCGCTGCTCCACCCGCACGTACGACGGACCCCGCAGGCAGCGCCTGCGGGGTCCGTCGCGTCCGAGGGGTGCCCGGCCGTGGTCGGGGAGTGCCCCGGACGTGCGAGACCCCGCCGGCGGGGGGCTGGCGGGGTCTCGTCGTGCCTGCTCCGGTGGCCGCTCCGGGTTCCGGTCCTGGGGGGATGGACCGGGCGTCCGGGAGGGGGGTGCGGCCGGTGGAGCGTGCCGGGGGCGGGGAGGGATCCGCGTGGTCCCCGGCGGTTCGAGGGTCAGGCGGTCCGGGTGGCCGGCTGACGCAGGCGCTGCGTGAGGTAGATCGACTCGCGGTCGTCCTCGCTCATGCCGCCCCAGACGCCGTAGGGCTCGCGGACGGTGAGGGCGTGGGCCGCGCACTGGGCGATCACCGGGCAGCGGGAGCAGACCGACTTGGCCGCCAGCTCGCGGGACAGGCGCGACGGGCCGCGCTCGCCCTCGGGGTGGAAGAACAGGTCGCTGTCCTCGCCGCGGCACGCGCCGTGGAGCTGCCAGTCCCACACGTCCGCATTCGGACCGGGAAGCCGGGAGACGTCTGCCATCGCTCGTTCCTCTCACCAGGTGATGCCTTGACCGTAGTACCGCGCCATAAGTTGGTCAAGTAGCCGGGATGAACAATTTATGAACAGGTCTGCGGTGGGCCGTCCGTCGGGCGTCCCGCAGGCGCGCTCATGATGGTCTTCTCCCAGAAGAACGAGCGACGGATGCTGCGAACTGTTCCCGAGTTTCGCCGAGCGTCCGGAGTCCGTGCGAGACGAGCCCTGACCGGATCCTGACTCGGTTGTGGCGCGTCTCGAGTGGCGTGACGCGGTTTCGGCCCTCACAATCGAGTCGTCATGGTCCTCAGCGAATCCGCCGCCGCGTCCGACGCGAGCACCGCCCCCTCGGGCCGGGACTCACCGTCGCCGCCGTGGCCCGCCGGCTCGGGGTCGCCCCGGCGACCCTGCGCACCTGGGACCGCCGGTACGGCCTCGGCCCCACCGCGCACACGGCCGGCTCGCACCGGCGCTACACCGCGCACGACGTGGCCCGGCTCGACCTCATGCGGCGCCTGGTCAACACCGGCGTACCGCCGGGCGACGCGGCCCGCGCCGCGCTGTCGGCCACGGTCGCCGCCGAGCCGCTGCTCGACCTGGCACCCGCGTCCGTGATCAGCATCGGCGCCGCACCCTCGGGCGGCGTCGCCGACCTCGACCTCGACCCGCTGCTCGAGGAGCTCGACGGCCTCGACACCAACGCCGGCGGCGGCTCGGTCATCGCGCTGCCCACCGCGCACGCCGGCCGTGCGCGGCCTCGCCCGCGCCGCGATGAGCCTCGACTCGGCCGCCTGCCTCGACATCGTGCGCGACACGCTCGACCGTCGCGGCGTCGTCTGGACCTGGGACAACCTCATCGCGCCGGTGCTCGTCGGCGTCGGCCGCCGCTGGGAGAACACCGGTCGCGGCGTGGAGGTCGAGCACCTGCTCTCCGAGTCGATCATGGCCGCGCTCTCCGGCGTGGTGGCCCGTCTGCGTACGCCGGTGAACCCGCGGCCCGTGCTGCTCTCGTGCTCCGACGAGGAGATGCACTCGCTGCCGCTGTTCGCGGTCGCGGCGGCGCTCTCCGAGCGCCGCATCGGCGCCCGCGTGCTCGGCGCCCGCGTGCCCAACGAGGCGCTCGTGACCGCCATCCGGCGTACCGGGCCGGCGGCGGTGCTCGTGTGGTCGTACGCCGGCAGCACCGGCGACCCGCAGCAGCTCGCCGCCCTGCCCGCGCTGCGCCCGGCACCGGTGGTGCTCGCGGCCGGGCCCGGCTGGTCGCACCCGCTGCCGAGCGGCGTCACCGCGGTCACCGACCTCGTCGACGCGGTCGCGCGCATCGGCCACGCCGTCGACGCCTGAGCGCCGCCCGGGCGACGTGCGCGCCCGATGCTCCACCCCGGTCGTCGAGCGGCCGATACCCTCCGTGACGCGGGGCGCCACGCCGCGCGGCCGCGCACGCCCCGAGTCGATGACGGAGCCCCGGTGGACGAGGAACTGACCGAGCTGCTCGCCACCGGTGAGCGGGCGGCGTTCCACGGGCGCCCGGCGGCCGGGGTCGCCCCGCTCCAGCGCGCGGTCGAGATGGCCCACGCGAGCGGTCGCGACGCCGAGGCCACGGCCGCGGCCTGGCTGCTCGGCGTGTGCCTGGGCGCCGCCGGCCGCTACGGCGCCGCCACCGCCGTGCTCGAGCCGCTGGCCAACGCCGAACCCGAGGAGCCCGAGCGCCGGCTCTTCTCCTCGCTGGCGGCCGCCACGCTCGCCAGCGTCTACCGCCAGATCGGGCGCCACGCCGACGGGCGCGCCATCGACACCCGCGCGCTCGAGCTGGCCGAGGACGCCCCGGAGGCGCGGTTCGACGCGCTGCTCGGGTCTCGCTGCCGACGCGGTCGGGCTCGGGGAGGCCGAGACGGCCGAGCACGCGCTCGCCGAGGCGACCGCGCTGGCCAGCGTCCGCGGCGACTGGTGGCGCCAGCGCGTGCGCCTCGACTGGGTGCGTGCGGAGATCGCGCTGCTGCGCGGCCGGCCCGCCGACGCCGTGGCGCGCGCCGCCGCCGCCGTCACCCTCGCCGAGACCTCGGGGGCGCCGCGCCACGTGGCCAAGGGGCTGCTGTTCGGCGGCGTCGCCCACGTCCAGGCCGGCGAGCTCGACGAGGCGGCGGCCATGCTCCGCCGCGCCGCCACGCTCGCCGAGAGCCTCGGGGCCGTGCCCCTGGTGTGGCCGGCGCGCGCCGTCCTCGGTGCGCTCGTCGAGGAGACCCACCCGGCCGAGAGCTCGGCCGCGCTTGACCTCCGCGCGCTCGATCGTGCGCCAGATCGCCGACGACCTTCCGCCCGCGCTGGCCGCCGACTGGCTCGCTCGCCCGGACATCGCCGACTGCTCCTCGAGGCGCTGCGCGCCGGCATCTGCCGGGCTACGCGCGGCTGCCGGCGAGCCCCGCGTCGGGGACCCTCGTCCCGGGGCCGCCTCGACCACGCTCCGTCAGCGTTCCGGGCTCGTCGGCGCACCGTGCGCACTACGGCGTAGGAGCCGTCACACCGACGGGTGATCGGGTCGCCACTCTTCGTGCTGCTCGTGGACGAAGTCTGCGGCCGGAGATGCCGAACAACCCTCTAGATCGGAGCCGCGGCAGGTCGCGGCACCACCGAGCGTGAGGACGTGCGCGACCGCCATGACCACCGTTCTCGTCTGCGACGACGCACCGCTGGCCCGCGAGGCCATCCGTCGTGCTGTCGGCGCGGTCCCGGGCGTCGAGCGCGTCACCGCCGCAGGCAGCGGCGAGGAGGTCCTCGCACGCTTCCCCATCGAGCGCCCCGATCTCGTCCTCATGGACGTCCGCATGCCCGGCATCGGCGGCGTCGAGGCCTCGCGCCGGCTCGTCGCGGCCCACCCCGAGGCCACCGTCGTCATGCTCACCATGGGTGAGGACCCCGACGGCGTCGCCCGTGCCGTGTCCGGCGGTGCCCGCGGGTACGTCGCCAAGGACGCCAGCCGCGAGGAGGTCGCCGCCACCGTGGCGCTCGCCCTCGCCGCCGGCGTGAGGGTCCGGCGTCGCGCTCGCCCCGCGTTCGTCCGGCCGGCAGCCCGCCCTCGCTCACCGAGCGCGAGCAGCAGGTGCTCGACGGCATGTCGCGCGGCAAGTCCAACGCCGAGATCGGTCGCGAGCTCTACCTGTCCGAGGACACCGTCAAGACCCACGCCCGCCGGCTGTTCCGCAAGCTGTCGGCCGCCGACCGTGCGCAGGCCGTCGCCCTCGGCTTCCGCTGGGGCTTCCTGCGCTAGCCCTCCGGCACCGCCGTCGGCGTACGCCGGGGGAGGAGGCCGAGCACCATCGAGCAGCCCGTGATGATCACGGCTGCCCCGAGCAGCTGCACCCATGAGAGCGGCTCGTGCAGCAGCAGCGCCCCCACACCGACCGCGATCGCGGTGACGACGAACTCCACGCTGATCGCGATGGTCGCGCCGACCTCGGCGACGAGGCGGAAGTACAGGACGTAGGCCAGCGCGCTGCACATCCCGGCGAGCAGCACGAGCAGCCCGAGGTCGCGCAGCGTCGGCGTAGCCGGCACCGGCACCAGGAGCAGCAGCGGCAGGGTCATGAGACCGCCGTAGAGGAACGCGCCGATCGTCTGCTCCCACGAGCCGATGTCGCGCAGGCGCGCGTGCGCGTAGTTGCTGCCCACCGCCGCCGACACGGCGCCGAAGATCGACGCGGCGCACCCGAGCACGAAGGACGCCGTCACCGGGACGGCCGGGA
Source organism: uncultured Actinomycetota bacterium (assembly GCA_963827145.1). GTDB lineage: Bacteria > Actinomycetota > Actinomycetes > S36-B12 > CAIYMF01 > Longivirga. The sequence goes on from CAWGZO010000001.1 coordinate 1,715,466, forward strand.
AGCCGACGAGCAGCACGATGCCCGCGAAGCCGAGCAGCAGGCCGACCCGACCGCCGGGGGTGATGTGCTCGAGGCCCCAGACCTGCCCGATGAGCATCGAGAACAGCGGGATGGTCCCCACGAAGATGGCGGCCATGGCGGTGCCGATCCGCGGCGTCGCGAACGACAGGCCGATGAGCTGCCCCGCGACCGTCGTGGCCCCGATCACCACCAGGGGCCAGGCGGCACCGAAGCGCAGCCGGCGCCGGGTCAGCCGGGCGATGAGGAGCAGCAAGGCGCTGGCGATCAGCGCGCGGAAGGTGACCGCGCCCACCCAGCCGAACGCCTCGACGACCCGCAGCACCAGGACGAACGACAGCCCCCAGATGACCGCCATCGCCGTGTAGTCGGCGAGCTGGCGGCGGTGCACAGGGCGAGGGTAGGCGTACGCCGGGCCCGGAGGCCCTCGTGCGGTTCGGGAGGGCGCGCCGGGGCGGGTAATCTGTCCTTCACCGCCCGCCTGCTGGAAGGCCTCCCGTGTCGGACACCCACGGCATCCCCGACAAGTTCGCCGCGCTCGGCCTGACCTACGACGACGTCCTGCTGCTCCCGGGCGAGACCGACGTCGTGCCCGCGCGAGGTCGACACGACCTCGCGGCTGACCCGCGAGATCTCGCTGCGCGTGCCGCTGGTGTCGGCGGCGATGGACACCGTGACCGAGGCCCGGATGGCGATCGCGATGGCGCGCCAGGGCGGGCTCGGCGTGCTGCACCGCAACCTCTCGATCGAGGACCAGGCCTACCAGGTCGACCTGGTGAAGCGGACGCAGACCGGGATGATCTCGAACCCGATCACGATCCACCCGAAGGCCACGCTCGAGGAGCTCGACGAGCGCTGCGGCCAGTACCGCGTCTCGGGCCTGCCGGTCGTCGACGAGGACCAGGTGCTGCTCGGCATCGTGACCAACCGCGACCTGCGCTTCACGCCCGTCGCCGAGTGGGGCAGCACGCTGGTCAGCGACGTCATGACGCCGATGCCGCTCATCACCGGCCACGACGGCATCGAGCGCGACGAGGCCGTGCTGCTGCTGCGCCAGCACAAGCGCGAGCGCCTGCCGATCGTCGACACCCACGGGCGGCTCACCGGGCTCATCACGGTGAAGGACTTCGTGAAGTCCGAGCAGTTCCCGAACGCGAGCAAGGACGCCGACGGCCGCCTCATGGTCGGCGCCGCCATCGGCTACTTCGGCGACGCGTGGGACCGCGCGACGACGCTCGTCGAGGCCGGGGTCGACGTGCTCGTCGCCGACACCGCGCACGGCCACGTGCAGCTGCTGCTCGACATGGTGCGCCGCCTCAAGACCGACCCGACGACCCGCCACGTGCAGGTGATCGGCGGCAACGTCGCCACGCGCGCCGGTGCGCAGGCGTTCGTCGACGCCGGTGCCGACGCGGTGAAGGTCGGCGTCGGTCCGGGCTCGATCTGCACCACGCGCATCGTCACCGGCGTCGGCGCCCCGCAGATCACCGCGGTCTACGAGGCCTCGCTGGCCTGCAGAGCCGGTCGGCGTCCCCGTGATCGCCGACGGCGGCCTGCAGTACTCCGGCGACATCGCGAAGGCGATCGTGGCCGGTGCCGAGTCGGTGATGATCGGCTCGATGCTCGCCGGCTGCGACGAGAGCCCCGGCGAGGTCATCTTCGTCAACGGCAAGCAGTACAAGTCCTACCGCGGCATGGGATCGCTCGGCGCGATGTCCTCGCGCGGCAAGAAGTCGTACTCGAAGGACCGCTACTTCCAGGCCGAGGTCGACAGCGACGACAAGATCGTGCCCGAGGGCGTCGAGGGTCGCGTCGCCTACCGCGGCCCGCTGTCGGCCGTCGCGCACCAGCTCGTCGGCGGCCTGCGCCAGTCGATGTTCTACGTCGGCGCGCGCACCGTGCCCGAGCTGCAGGACAAGGGCCGCTTCATCCGGATCACCGCGGCGAGCCTCAAGGAGAGCCACCCGCACGACATCCAGATGACGACCGAGGCGCCCAACTACCCCTCGTCCTGACACCTGCGCGAGACTCGCAGCCCGTCCACCGGAGTGAGGCACCCGTGACCGAGATCGAGATCGGCCGCGCCAAGCGCGCGCGTCCGGCGTACGCGCTCGACGACATCGCGATCGTGCCGAGCCGGCGCACGCGCGACCCCGAGGCGGTGTCGGTGGCCTGGCGCGTCGACGCCTACCAGTTCGACACCCCGGTGCTCGCCGCACCGATGGACTCGGTGGTCTCGCCGACGACCGCGATCGAGATCGGGCGGCTCGGCGGTCTCGGGCGTGCTCGACCTCGACGGACTGTGGACGCGGTACGACGACCCGCAGCCGCTGCTCGACGAGATCGTCGCGCTGCCCGCGGGCGACGTCACCCGCCGCCTGCAGGAGATCTACGCCGAGCCGATCCGCGAGGACCTCATCGCCTCGCGCATCGCGGAGATCCGCGCCGGCGGCGTCACGGTCGCGGCGGCGCTCTCGCCGATGCGCACCGCGCAGTTCGCCAAGGCCGTCGTCGACGCCGGTGTCGACATCTTCGTGATCCGCGGCACCACCGTGAGCGCCGAGCACGTGCCCGGCCCGAACTCGACGCGCGAGCCGCTCAACCTCAAGCAGTTCATCTACGAGCTCGACGTGCCGGTGATCGTCGGCGGCTGCGCGACGTACCAGGCGGCGCTGCACCTGATGCGCACCGGCGCCGCAGGCGTGCTCGTCGGCTTCGGCGGCGGTGCCGCGCACACGACGCGCGACGTGCTCGGCGTACGCGTGCCGATGGCCTCGGCCATCGCCGACGTCGCCGCCGCGCGACGCGACTACATGGACGAGTCCGGCGGCCGCTACGTGCACGTCATCGCCGACGGCGGCGTCGGGCGCTCGCGGCGACCTGCCGAAGGCGATCGCCTGCGGCGCCGACGCGGTCATGGTCGGCTCGCCGCTCGCGCGCGCCGCCGAGGCGCCGGGCCAGGGCTTCCACTGGGGCATCGAGGCCGCGCACCCCGAGCTGCCGCGCGGCGACCGCGTGCGAGCTCGGCCGGTCGGCACGCTCGCCGAGATCCTGCACGGCCCGTCGTACGTGCCCGACGGCACGATGAACCTCGTCGGCGGCCTGCGCCGCGCGATGGCGACGACCGGCTACTCCGACCTCAAGGAGTTCCAGCGCGTCGAGATCGTCGTCAGCCCGATTTCCTAGCCGCTGCGCGGCGGCATCGCGGCGTCGGGTGCTGGGCGCCGGCGCTTCGCGCGGCCGATCCCGGGCGGCCCTCCTACGTCGGGCGCACCCGGGATCGGCGGCGATGCGATCCGCGCCGATGCACGCACGACTTCTGGCCGTCGCGTCACGCACGACGGTGCGAGGCAGCACCGGGAAGGGCTGCGCCTTCTCGATCGCTCGGGCGGCCTGGAGCACGAGGCGGTCGTCGAAGTGGCGGCCGACGATCTGCATCGACATCGGCAGCCCCTCCTGCGAGAGCCCGATCGGCACCGCGGCGGCCGGGTGCCGCGTCATGTTCACCGGGTAGGTGAACGGGGTCCAGTCGACCCAGTGCTCCTGCGTCGCCGGGTCGGCGACGTCCGACCCGAGCGGGAACGCGAGCAGCGGAACCGTCGGCGAGACCAGCAGGTCGTAGGAGCCGAGCAGGCGGTTGAACGCGAGCGTCGCCTGCGCGCGCACCGCGTCGGCCGCCATCACGTCGTACGCCGAGAGCGCACGACCGCGCTCCCACGTGGCGAGCAGGCCGGGGTCGAGCGCCGCACGCTGCTCGTCGGTGAGCCCGTCGACGATGCGCCCCATCGCCGCGTCCCACAGGACGAGGAAGGCGTCGCGGCAGTCCGGGTGCCCGGGGTCGGCGAGCTCCACCTGCGCGCCGAGGTCGGCGAGCAGCGCGACGGTGCGCTCGACGGCGGCCGCGATCTGCGGGTCGACGACCGCGCCGCCGTACGCCGGGCTGTAGGCGATGCGCAGACCGGCGACGCCGTCCTCGATCGAGCCGAGCCACGACCGAGCGTCGTGCTGCGTCGGGTAGATCTCGCGCGCGTCCGGCACGGCGATGGTCGCCATCAGGTGCGCGCAGTCGCGGACGGTGCGGGTGATCGGCCCGACGTGGCTGAGCAGCCCGGAGCCGCCCGGCGGGTAGAGCGGCACGAACGCGTGCGTGGCCTTGAGGCCGAACGTGCCGCAGAAGGCCGACGGCATCCGGATCGAGCCGCCGCCGTCGCTGCCGATGTTGAGCGTCGCCATCCCGGAGATCGCCGCGACCGCGGCGCCGCCGGACGAGCCTCCGGGCGTGCGCGTCGGGTCCCACGGGTTGCGGGTGTCGCCGGTGAGCGGGCTGTCGCACAGGCCCTTCCAGCCCAGCTCCGGCGTCGTGGTCTTGCCCAGCAGCGTCGCGCCGGCCTCGAGCAGCCGCGCGACGACGGCGGAGTCCTCCGTGTCGGGCTCGTCGCTCGTGGCGAGCGACCCCTTGCGCGTGGGCCAGCCGGTGACCAGCGAGAGGTCCTTGATCGACGTCGGGACACCGTCGAGCGGGCCCCGCTGCTCGCCCGCCGACCACCGGCGCTCGCTCTGCGCGGGCGGCGTCGAGCGCGCGATCCGGGTCGACGAGCACGAACGCGTTCAGCGCCGGGTCGAGCGCGCCGATCGCGTCCAGGTGCGCCTGCGCCACCTCGACCGGGGAGGCCGAGCGCTCGGCGTACGCCGTGCTCAGCTCGTCGACGCTCGCGAGGGTGGGCTCGTGCACGGCGGCTCCCGGGGCTGTGCCGGCCTGGTGCATCCGGCGAGGCCGATCATGGCGTTCTCGGGCGCTGCGCGCCGCATCGCCGGCCTTCGCGCGGCCGATCCGGGCGGCCCTCCCGGGGCGCAGCGCGGGCGATGCTGGCTACCCGTCGGTAACCTCGGGGGTTACGCTGCGACTGTGACCGCTGACACCGTGCTCGACCCCGCCACCGACGCCACGCCCGAGCCGCCGGCGTACGCCCTGCCCGAGGCCCTGGTGACGCGCCTGCTGCGCCACGCGGTCGTCGGTCCGCGGGCCGAGCGCCGCGAGACGGTCAGCCCCATCACCGGCGGCCCGGCCACCTCGCTGCCGCTCTCGACCGAGTCCGACATCGACTCGGCGTTCGCGATGGCCCGCCGGGCGCAGCGCGGCTGGGCGGCCCGGTCGCCGCGCGAGCGCGCGCGGGTGCTGCTGCGCTTCCACGACCTCGTGCTCGAGCGGCAGGCCCAGGGCCTCGACATCGCCCAGACCGAGACCGGCAAGGCGCGCCGCGACGCGTTCGAGGAGCTGCTCGACTGCGCGCTCACCTCGCGCCACTACGCGCGCGTCGGCCCGGGGATGCTCGCGCCGCAGAAGCGGCTCGGCGTGTTCCTCGCCCTCACCGACACCGTCGAGCACCACCACCCCAAGGGCGTCGTCGGCATCGTCTCGCCGTGGAACTACCCGATCGCGCTCGCGGTGGGCGACGCGCTGCCCGCGCTGCTCGCCGGCAACGCGGTGGTGCTGCGCCCCGACATCCAGACGACCGTGACCGCGCTGTGGGCCGTCGACCTGCTGCGCGAGGCCGGGGTGCCCGAGGGCGTGCTCAGCGTGGTCATCGGCGACGGTCAGCACGCGGGCCAGGCCGTCATCGAGCGCGCCGACTACGTCATGTTCACCGGCTCGACCCGGGTCGGCCGCGAGGTCGCGAGGCGCTGCGGCGAGCGGCTCGTCGGCTGCTCGCTCGAGCTCGGCGGCAAGAACGCGCTCGTCGTGCGCGCGGACGCCGACATCGAGCGCTCGGCCGAGATCGCCGAGCGTGCCTGCTACGCCAACTCGGGGCAGCTGTGCATCGGCACCGAGCGGGTGCTCGTGCACGAGTCGATCGTCGACGAGTTCCTCACCGCGTTCCTCGCGCGCGTGAACGCGCTGCGCCTCAAGGCGGGCGTCGGGTGGGGCGCCGACATGGGGTCGCTGGTCTCCCAGCGCCAGCTCGACACGGTGACCGCCCACGTCGAGGACGCGGTGGCCAAGGGCGCCGAGGTTCTCGCCGGCGGCAAGGCTCGGCCCGACGTCGGCCCGTTCTACTTCGAGCCGACGGTGCTGCGCGGCGTCACGCCCGACATGCTCGCCTGCAAGGACGAGACCTTCGGCCCCGTGGTGTCGGTCTACACGTTCAGCACCGACGAGCAGGCGATCGCCATGGCGAACGACACCGAGTACGGGCTCAACGCCGCTGTCCTCACCCGCGACACCAAGGCGGGCAAGGCGATGGCGCTGCGCATCGAGGCCGGCACCGTCAACGTCAACGAGGCGTACGGCGCCACCTGGGGCTCCACCGGCGCACCGATGGGCGGCATGAAGGCCTCGGGTCTCGGGCGGCGTCACGGCGTCGAGGGCCTGCTCAAGTACACCGAGTCGCAGACCGTCTCGGTGCAGCACCTCGTCGGGTTCGGCGCCGCGTTCGGCCGCACCGACGAGCAGTGGGCGGGTCTGCTCACCACCGCGGTCAAGGCGATGAAGACGATGGGCATCCGATGAGCAGCGCTCCTGACGTGCACTACGACGTGCTCGTCGTCGGCTCCGGCTTCGGCGGCTCGGTCACCGCGCTGCGCCTGACCGAGAAGGGCTACAAGGTCGGCGTGCTCGAGGCCGGCCGCCGGTTCAGCGACGACGAGTTCGCGAAGACCTCGTGGCGGGTGCGCAAGTTCCTCTGGGCGCCGAAGCTCGGCCTCTACGGCATCCAGCGCATCCACCTGCTGCCGGACGTGCTGGTGCTCTGCGGCGCGGGCGTCGGCGGCGGGTCGCTGGTGTACGCCAACACCCTCTACGTGCCGCCGAAGGAGTTCTTCCAGGACCCGCAGTGGGCCGGGATCACCGACTGGCAGCGCGAGCTCGCGCCGTTCTACGACCAGGCCTCGCGGATGCTCGGCGTCACCGAGGTGCCGCGGCCGACCCCGCTCGACCACACGTTCAAGGCGGTCGCCGAGGACATGGGTGTCGGCCACACGTTCCGCATGACACCGGTGGGCGTGTTCTTCGGCGACGGCCCCGGCGAGACCGTCCCGGACCCGTTCTTCGGCGGCAAGGGCCCGGCGCGCACCGGCTGCCAGGAGTGCGGCAGCTGCATGACCGGCTGCCGGCACAACGCCAAGAACACGATGCCCAAGAACTACCTCGGCCTCGCCGAGGACGCCGGCGCCACCGTGCACCCGATGACGACCGTGAAGGTCGTGCGGCCGCGTCCCCAGGGCGGGTACGCCGTCGAGACGGTGAGCACCGGGACCGGTCGGACGCCGCCGTACCTTCACCGCCGACCAGGTGGTGATCGCCGCGGGCACCTACAACACGCAGAAGCTGCTGCACCGCATGAAGGACGAGGGCTTCCTGCCGCGCATCTCCTCGCGTCTGGGCCTGATGTCGCGCACCAACTCCGAGTCGATCGTCGGTGCGATCTCGCGCCGCAAGGACGTCGACTTCACGCAGGGCGTCGCGATCACCTCGTCGTTCCACCCCGACGAGCGCACGCACGTCGAGCCGGTGCGCTACGGCAAGGGCAGCAACCTCATGGGCATGCTCGGCACGATCCTCACCGACGGCGAGGAGGGCACCCCGCGCTGGAAGGTGTGGGTGCGCGACATGGCCAAGAACCCGGGCGACGCCGTGCGGTCGTTCTCGGTGCGGCACTGGTCGGAGAAGGGCGCGATCGCGCTCGTCATGCAGTCGGTCGACAACTCGATCACCGTGCACACGGTGAAGTCGAAGCTCGGGCGCTGGAAGATGACCTCGCGCCAGGGCGAGGGCGAGCCCAACCCCACGTGGATCCCGGCGGCGAACGACGCCTCGCGGCGCATCGCCGAGAAGATCGACGGCTTCCCCATGGGCCAGCTCGGCGACCTGCTCGACGCACCGATGACCGCGCACTTCGTGGGCGGTGCGTGCATCGGCGCCGACCCGGAGCACGGCGTCATCGACGGCTACCAGCGCGTCTTCGGCCACGAGGGTCTGCACGTCGTCGACGGCTCGGCGGTCTCGGCCAACCTCGGCGTGAACCCGTCGCTCACCATCACCGCCCAGGCCGAGCGCGCCATGGCGCACTGGCCCAACAAGGGCGAGGCCGACCCGCGCCCGCCGCTGGGCTCGGCGTACGTCGAGGTGCCGGTCGTCGCGCCGCGCAGCCCGGTGGTGCCCGACTCCGCGCCCGCCGCGCTGCGCCTGCCGATCGTCGAGGTGCGCCAGGGGAACACCCGTGCGCACGATGAGGTTGTCACCGACTGACAACGGCACGCCCCCTCGCTCCCCGGGAGACCTCATGCGCGCGATCTGGAACGGGACCGTCATCGCCGAGAGCGACGACACCGTGGTCGTCGAGAACAACCACTACTTCCCGCGCGCCTCGCTCAACGACGAGTACGTGCGCCCGAGCAGCACCACGAGCGTCTGCCCGTGGAAGGGCACGCGTCGTACTACTCGCTCGAGATCGACGGCCAGACCAACGCGGACGCCGTCTGGTTCTACCCCGAGCCCAAGGACGCCGCCAAGCAGATCACCGACCGCGTCGCCTGTCCACGACGCCTGAGTGTCGCGCCGCCCTCGCTGACAGAGGAGGCTCCCATGAGGTTCACCCGGCGGCTCGGCCTGCTGGCCGCAGCTCTCCTGAGCGTGTCCGCGCTCGCCGCGAGCACGGCACCGGCGACAGCGGCACCGCCGCCCCGATCGCTTCAGTACCAAGGGCTTGTGGCCGGCGTCTCGACGATGGTGGGACCCGGTATGTCCAGCACGGGCGCCTACAGCGGCACCTGGTCCGCGGACGTCCCGGACCGCGAGGGCGACACGATCTGGGTCACGTCGAGGTGTCCTGCACGGGCAGCCGCTCGACGAGCGTGCGCACCGCATCGGCGTCGAAGGTGCTCTCGAGCCGCCGTCCAAGTGGGGCCGTCACCTCGGTGAGCTGCGCCGGAGTGCACGACCTTGTCGACGCCGCCCCGTGGCTCCGCCGCGAAAGGCATGGAAACGGGCTGTGTTTCCGAGGGTTTCGCGGGGGGGGGGGGGGCGGTCGGTCAGCGGCGGACGGCGTAGCGCAGGTGGACTGCGCCGCTGGTGAAGCGATGCTCGCCGAGGAGCTCGAGGTCGAGGCGTACGCCGGACGGCAGGTACGGCGTACCTCCGCCGACCGTCACCGGCAGCAGGATGACGCCCACCTCGTCGACGAGGCCGGCCGCGAACGCCGCTGCGGCGAGAGTCGGCCCGCTGATGCTGATGTCCTGGTCGGTGGTCGCCTTCAGCGCGGCGACGGCGTCGGCGTCGAACGACCGCCACAGCGTCGTGCGCGGGGTCGTGACGGCCTCGAGCGTCGTCGAGACCACGATCTTGTCGGAGTCCTGCCACGCCGCGGCGTACTCGAGCTCGACCTCGCCGGCGTCCGCGGGCGGATCGGCCCAGTAGGTCATGAGCTCGTAGGTCAGCCGGCCGTAGATGTTGGTCCCGATCGCCGCCTCGAGGGCGTTGCAGTAGCGGTGCAGCTCCTCGTCGGGCTCGGCCCAGGCGAACGAGCCGTCGGCGTCGGCGACGTAGCCGTCGAGCGAGGTGATGCCGAGCGTGATCAGTCGACCCATGCCAGGAGCCTGGCCGATCAGTCGGCGTCGCGCCAGGCCCGCCACAGCGACGGCGTAGGCGCCGTCGGCGGCGACGAGCTCGTCGTGGCTGCCGAGCTCGCTGATGCGACCGTCCTCGACGACCGCGATGCGGTCGGCGTCGTGCGCGGTGTGCAGCCGGTGCGCGATGGCGATCACCGTGCGGCCCTCGAGCACCACGTTGAGCGAGCGCTCGAGGTGCCGCGCCGCACGAGGGTCGAGGAGCGAGGTCGCCTCGTCGAGCACCAGCGTGTGCGGGTCGGCGAGGATCAGGCGCGCGAGCGCCACCTGCTGCGCCTGGCCCGGCGCGAGGGCGTGACCGCCCGCGCCGACCTCGGTGCCCAGGCCCTGCTCGAGGGTCTCGACCCACGGCGTCGCGTCGACCGAGGCGAGCGCAGCGTCGAGCTCGGCGTCGTCGGCGTCGGGCTTGGCGAGCAGCAGGTTGTCGCGCAGCGTGCCGACGAAGACGTGGTGCTCCTGGTTGACCAGCGCCACCTGCGTGCGCACGTTCTCCGCCGGCATGCGCGCGAGCTCGGCGCCGCCCATCTCGACCGTGCCGGTGCGCGGCGCGTAGATGCCCGCCATGAGGCGGCCCAGCGTCGACTTGCCCGCACCCGACGGCCCCACGAGGGCCAGCCGTTCGCCGGGCGCGACGTCGAGATCGATGCCGTGCAGCACGTCGCGCCCGGCGCGGTAGCCGAAGCGCACGTCGTCGACGACGAGACGGTCGTCGGCCGGCATGAGGTCGTCGTCGGTCTCGGGGTCGGGCACCTCCTGCACGCCGACCAGGCGCGCGAGCGAGGCCTGGCCCACCTGCAGCTCGTCGTACCACATGAGGATGAGGTCGACGGGCTCGACGAGCATCTGCGTGTAGAGCAGGCCGGTGGTGAGCTGGCCCAGCGAGATCGTGTCCTGCGTGACCAGGTAGCCGCCCCAGGCGAGCACGCCCACGAGCGGCAGCACGTAGCCCGCCTCGATCGCCGGGAACCAGCGTGCAGCGCAGCCAGAGCGTGTAGCGCTCCCACGACACCCAGCGCCGGATGCGGCCGTCGGTCACGTCGCGGCGCTGCTGCTCGAGGCGGTAGAGCTCGACGGTCTGGCCGGCGTCGACGGTCTCGGCGACCGACGCGCTGACGGCGGCGTACGTCGCCGACTCGGCGCGGTAGGCCTGCGGCGCGCGCTTGAAGTACCACCGCGACGAGATGAGGATCGGCGGCACGGCGAGCAGCCACGCGAGCGCGAGCTGCGGCGCGGTGATGACCAGCGCGCCCGCGACGAGCAGCGCGGTGACGCAGCGAGATGGTGATCTGCGGGACCGCCTCGCGCACGGCGTAGTTGAGCCGGTCGATGTCGGTGGTGGTGCGCGACACGAGGTCGCCGGTGCCCGCGCGCTCGATCACGCCCGTGGGCAGGCGTACGGCGCGGGTCAGGAAGTCCTCGCGCAGGTCGGCCAGCACCTCCTCGCCGAGCACGCCCGCGCGCAGGCGGGTGATGCGCGTGAAGATCGTCTGCACCACGAGCGCGCCGAGGAACCACAGCGCGGCGGTGTCGATCACCGAGGTCGTGGTGGACCCCTCGGTCAGGCTCTCCACGAGCGCGCCGAGCACGATCGGGCCGGCGAGGCCCGCGACGGACGCGACCGAGTTGGTCGCGATGACGATGCCGAACGCGCGGCGGTGCCGGCGCAGCATCTCGCGCACGTAGCGGCGCAGCGTCTCCTCGCCGGCGACGGGCAGCGACTGCCCGGTCATCGTCGAGGCGGCGACGGCGTCCTCGGGCGGCCTCATGGCGACGTCACCTCCTCGCGCGTGACGACGGCGCGGTAGCGCGGCTCGTCGTGCAGCAGCTGGCGGTGCCGACCGGTCGCGACGACCCGTCCGTCGAGCACGAGCGACACGGTGTCGGCGCGGTCGAGCACGAGCGGCGAGTTGGTGAGGATCACCGTCGTACGCCCCTCGCGCGCCTCGTGCAGCGCGGCGGCGATGCGCGCCTCGGTGTGCGAGTCGACCGCGCTGGTGGGCTCGTCGAGCACGAGGATCGGCGGGTCGGCCACGAGCGAGCGCGCGAGTGCGAGCCGCTGGCGCTGGCCTCCGGACAGCGACCGTCCGCGCTCGGTGATGCGTGCACGCAGCGGGTCCGAGACGTCGGGGGAGGAGTCGACCAGCGCGTCGAGCACGTCGTACGCCGACGCGGCCTCGACCGCCTCGGCGATGCTCACGCGCCCCGAGCGCGGCACGTTCATGAGCTCGGCGAGCGTGCCGGAGAGCAGCACCGGGTCCTTGTCCTGCGTGAGCACCGCGGCGCGCAGCACGTCGCGCGGGATCTGCCCGAGCGGTACGCCGTCCAGCGTGACCCGGGCGCCGTCCTCGCCGAGACCTGCGAGGCGCAGCGCGATCTCGTCGGCGGTGACCTGCTCGGCGCACACGACCGCGGTGAGGCGGCCCGGCTCCACGGTCAGGCCGGAGACCGGGTCGTGCAGGGTCGCGCTCGTCGCCACGACGTTCGCCGCGTCGGGGCGGGCCGCGACGTCGCCGCGCTCGAGGCTGAGGACGGTCACGACGCGCCCGGCGGCGACGTACGCCCGGGTCCAGCGCTGTGCCGCCTCGGTGAAGGTGCGCAGCGGCGTGAGCAGGAACGCGGAGTAGCCGTAGAACGCGACGAGCTGGCCGACGTCGAGCGTGCCGGCGAGCACCAGGCGCGCGCCGACCCACGTGACGATGACGAGGAACAGACCGGGGAGGGCCACCTGCTGCGCGTCGAGCAGCGAGCGCACCTTCGCCACGCTCACCGCGGCCGTGCGCACCTCCTGCGACGCGTCGCGGAAGCGCTTGAGGAACAGGTCCTCGCCGCCGATGCCGCGCAGCACGCGCAGCCCGGCCACGGTGTCCGACGCGAGCTCGGTCGCGCGACCGACCAGGTGGCGCTGCGCCGACTCGCGCCGCTCGAGCGGCTTGAGCAGCGGGCCGACGGCCAGGCCCAGGAGCGGCACGCACACGAGCACGATGGAGCCGAGCAGCACCGACGAGTTGAGCAGCACCCCGGCCACCGCGAAGAACGCGACCACCCCGCCGATGAAGCGCGCGAGAACGTCGAACGCGCTGCCGATCTTCTCCACGTCGCTGCTCGTCACGGCCACGACCTCGCCGGTCGCGACGCTGCGGCGGAGGTCGCGAGCCGAGGTGCGCGGCATGGCGTACGACGAGCTGCTGGGTGCGGCTGGCCGCGGTGATCCAGTTGGTGACGGCCATGCGGTGCCGGATGACGCCGGCCGCGGCCTGCACGACGCCGAGGACCAGGAGCACGCCGACCGCGCGCAGCACGGTGGCCTCGTCGCCGTCGGCGGCGGCCTGCACGCCGGCGCCGAGCGCGGCCGGGACCGCCGCCATCGCGACCATCCAGACGGTGCCCCAGAACGTGCCGACGGCCAGGGTCTTCCACTGCTTGCGCGCCACCCAGCGCAGGTAGCCCCACGCGGAGGTGAGGACGGGGGTCCCCGGGTCCGGGAGGGGGAGGGTGGCAAGCGACATGGCCTAGTGACTCTAGGCCCCGTGCGCCGCGCCGGTCGCCACGGTTTCGTGGCCCTGGCGGGCCGGTTCTCGCTAGCGTCGGCAGGGACCGGCGTACTCCCCGAACGCCGGCGCGACCCCGTCGAGGTGACGACCGTGACCGACCCCACCCAGCCGCCGCCCCCCGAGGGCAACCCGTACGAGCCGCCGAGCGGCGACGTGCCCGGCGGCGCCGCCGTCCCGCCGCCCCCGCCGCCTCCGCCGCCGAGCTACGGCACCCCGCCGCCTCCGCCGCCGAGCTACGGCACCCCGCCGCCTCCGCCGCCGCCGCCCGCGTACGGCTGCGCCGGCGTACGGCGCTCCGGCCTACTCGGGCGCGCCGGTCGCCACGGTGCCCAACAACATGGGCCTGGCGATCGCCGCGCTCGTCCTCGGGCTCTGCTGCAGCGGCATCTTCGGCCTGATCACCGGCATCCTCGCCGTGGTGTTCGCCAGCCAGGTCAACAACAAGGCCGCCCTCGGCGACCTCGCGGGCGCCAACGAGTCGGCGCGCAAGGCGCGCCTGTTCTCCTTCATCACCTTCGGCATCGCGGTGGCCGCTGCGATCGTCGGCGTGATCCTGGTCGCCACCGGCGCGGTCAGCGGCTCGACCACGACGGGTTTCTGACCCGGACCGGCTCGCGGGCGGGCGGTGCCCGACGACTACGATCGTCGGACACCGCCCGCCTCGCCGTTCCACCGGCGGGGACCCGCTCGGAAGGCCGCTGAACCGGTGACCACCCCGTCGCACCGCCCCGTCCTCGTCGTCGACTTCGGTGCGCAGTACGCGCAGCTCATCGCCCGCCGCGTGCGCGAGGCGCAGGTCTACAGCGAGATCGTGCCCTCGACGATGCCGGTGGCCGAGATGCTGGCCAAGGACCCGGTCGCGGTGATCCTGTCCGGCGGCCCGTCGTCGGTGTACGCCGAGGGCGCCCCCAGGTCGACGCCGCGCTGTTCGAGACCGGCGTTCCCACGTTCGGCATCTGCTACGGCTTCCAGGCGATGGCGCGCGCCCTCGGCGGCGAGGTCGCGCGGACCGGCCTGTCGGAGTTCGGCCGCACCGAGCTGCGCGTCACCGACCCGCTCTCCGCGCTGTTCCACGGCACCCCGCACGAGCAGCTCGTCTGGATGTCGCACGGCGACGCGGTGCACACGCGCGCCCGAGGGCTTCCGCGTCGTCGCCGTCACCGACGGCGCGCCCGTCGCCGCGTTCGAGGACCGCGACCGCGGCCTCGCCGGCGTGCAGTTCCACCCCGAGGTGCTGCACAGCGAGCACGGCCAGAAGGTGCTCGAGCACTTCCTGCACGACGTCGCCGGCATCGCGCCCACCTGGACGTCGTCCAACGTGATCGACGAGCAGGTCGAGTCGATCCGCGCGCAGGTCGGCGACAAGCTCGTCATCTGCGGGCTCTCCGGCGGCGTCGACTCCGCGGTCGCCGCGGCGCTCGTGCACCGCGCCGTCGGCGACAACCTCACCTGCGTGTTCGTCGACCACGGCCTGCTGCGCAAGGGCGAGCGCGAGCAGGTCGAGACCGACTACGTCGCCGCCACCGGCATCCGGCTCAAGGTCGTCGACGCCGCCGACCGCTTCCTCGACGAGCTCGACGGGGTCACCGACCCCGAGGAGAAGCGCAAGATCATCGGCCGCCTGTTCATCCGCGTGTTCGAGGACGCGGCGCGCGAGGTGGTCGAGGAGGCCGGCGCGCACGGCCAGGAGGTCGAGTTCCTGGTGCAGGGCACGCTCTACCCGGACGTCGTCGAGTCCGGCGGCGGCACGGGCACGGCCAACATCAAGAGCCACCACAACGTCGGCGGCCTGCCCGACGACCTGCAGTTCTCGCTCGTCGAGCCGCTGCGCACGCTGTTCAAGGACGAGGTGCGCGCCGTCGGCGCCGAGCTCGGCCTGCCGCCCGAGATGGTGTGGCGCCACCCGTTCCCCGGGCCCGGGCCTCGCGATCCGCATCGTCGGCGCCGTCGACGCGCGACCGGCTCGCCGTGCTGCGCGAGGCCGACGCGATCGTGCGCGAGGAGACCGCGGCGGCCGGCCTCGACCGCGACATCTGGCAGCTGCCCGGTCGTGCTGCTCGCCGACGTGCGCTCGGTCGGCGTGCAGGGCGACGGCCGCACCTACGGCCACCCGATCGTGCTGCGCCCGGTGTCGAGCGAGGACGCGATGACGGCCGACTGGTCGCGCCTGCCGTACGACGTGCTCGCGAGGATCTCGACGCGCATCACCAACGAGGTGCGCGAGGTCAACCGGGTGGTGCTCGACATCACGAGCAAGCCGCCCGGCACCATCGAGTGGG